>NZ_VWMY01000078.1:31041-43504 GCF_008905045.1 Streptomyces albicerus | reverse complement strand
CGGCGGTCAACTCGTGCAGATGCCAGGCCGCGTCGGCCTTCGGCCGCATGACGCGATCGAGCTGCTCGGCCGTCATGGACTCAACCACGCCGTCGTCCAGGACACCCGCCGCATGCACCACACCCGTGACAGGACCCTCCAACGAGCCCAGCGCGGCAGCCAGTTGCTCCCGATCGGCCACATCGCAGGCGACGACGCGGGCCTCACAGCCCACCGCCGCCAACTCCGCGACCAACTCGCCCGCACCCTCGGCCGCCGGGCCGCTACGGCTGAGCAGCAGCAGATGCCGTACGCCGTGCGCGGCGGCGAGATGCCGGGCGAACACCGCACCCAGACCACCCGTACCGCCGGTGATCACCACCGTGCCCTCGGGGTCGAACGAGGTCGCCGACTCACCGGCGGCGGCGCGGACCAGCCGCGGCGCCAGCACCCGGCTGCCCCGCACCGCGAGCTGCGGCTCGTCGAGTTCCGTCAACCCGCCCCAGTGCAGCCCTTCGACCACGGCGTCGTCGTCGAGGTCGACCAGCAGGAACCGCCCAGGGTGCTCGGACTGCGCACTGCGCAGCAGACCCCACACCGCGGCCTGCGCGGCGTCCGGGGCCTCGCCGCCGACGGCGACCGCACACCGGGTCACCACGGACAGCTTGGCCGCGCTCAACGCCGGGGCGGCCAGCCACCGCTGCACCAGCGCCAGCGCCTCCGCGGCGGCCGCCGTGGTCCCCGGAGCCTCCACGCCCGCGAGGACCAGCTCCGGCGCGGGCATGCCCTCCGCGACGGCCTGCTCCAGCGCGGCCAGATCCGCGAAGGCCTCGCCCTCGGCGGGCAGCCCGCCGAGCACCGCGACACGGGCGGCCTGACCGGCCTCGGCCATGACCGGCGTCCAGTCCAGCCGGTAGAGCGAACCCTGTGTGTCGGCGGCCCGCTTCAACTGGGCCCGGTCGACGGGACGGAACACGAGCTTGTCCATGCTGAGGACCGGCTCGTCGTGCTCGTCGACGATGTCGATGCGGAAGGCGGCTTCGCCCACCGGGGTGAGCCGGGCGCGGGCCCGCGACACACCGGTCCGGCCGAGCCGGACGCCGTTCCACGAGAACGGCATGACGAGCGTGTCGTCCGCCTTCTCACCGAACAGCGAACTCTGCACCGCCGAGTCGAAGAGCCCCGGATGGATACCGAAAGCGCCCGCGTCGGCGTCGTCCGGCAGCGCCAGCTCCACGTAGACGGCGTCCTCGTCCTGCCACGCCTCGGCCACGCCCTGGAACAGCGCGCCGTAGTCATAACCGATGTCGGCCATGCGCGAGTAGAGCGCCTCCGCCGAGAGGGACTCGGCGTCCTGCGGCGGCCACTCGACGTCCCACGCGGATACGGCCGCCCCGGCCTCCGCGGCGAGCCGACCCCGGCCGTGACAGGTCGCCTCGCGCTGCTCGTCCGTGTCGTCGTCCTCGGGGCGCGAGAAGATGACGAACTCGCGGCGCCCGTCCTCGACGGCGTGCCCGACGACGATCTGCACCTGGCGCGCGGCCGTCTCGTCCAGCGTCAACGGCGCCTCGATGACCAGCTCGTCGAGCACGGGGCAGCCGACCTCGCGCCCGGCGGCCAGACTCATCTCGACCAGCGCGACGCCGGGCACGACGATCGCGCCCATGACGACGTGGTCGCGCGTCCACGGCTGGTGCGTGGTGGAGATACGGCCCGTGAACAGCCACTCGTCCCGGTCACCGATCAGCGCCCGACCGGCCAGGACGGGATGCTCGACGGCGATGAGCCCGGCCGCCGACACGTCCCCGGGAGCGGTACCCGGCGTCAGCCAGAACCGCTCGCGCTGGAAGGCGTACGTCGGCAACTCCACGCGCTGGGCACCGGTACCGGCGTAGAACGCCTCCCAGTCCACACCGACACCCACGGTGTGGGCACGGCCGAGGAACGCGGCGAAGGTCTCGCTCTCGCCGTGCTTGGCCCGCAGGGCGGGGATGAAGGCGGCCTCGGTGTCGTCGACGCACTGCCGGGCCATGGCGGACAGCACCGCGTCGGGGCCGAGCTCCAGGAACCGCCGCACGCCGAGATCCCACAGGGTGCGTACGCCGTCGGCGAAACGGACGGCCTGGCGCACGTGCCGCACCCAGTAGTCGGCGTCGAAGGCGGACACCGGCTCGCCGGTCACGTTCGACACGACCGGGATACGCGGCTCGGCATACGTCAACCGCTCCGCGACGGCCCGGAACTCGTCGAGCATCGGCTCCATGCGCGGGGAATGGAACGCGTGCGAGACCCGCAGCCGGGTCGTCCTACGCCCCGCCCACTGCGGCAGCCACTCGACTACGGCGTCCTCGTCGCCGGAGACCACGACGGCCAGCGGCCCGTTGACGGCGGCGATCTCCAACCGGCCCGCAAACCCGGCCAGCGACCCGGCGACCTCGGCCTCGGCAGCCTGCACGGCCACCATCGCCCCACCCGACGGCAGCGCACCCATCAACCGACCACGCGCCACCACCAGTTCAGCCGCATCCGCCAGCGACAACACCCCCGCCACATACACCGCAGCGATCTCACCGACCGAATGCCCGATCAGGTAATCCGCACGAACACCGAGCGACTCGGCCAGCCGGAACAGCGCCACCTCCACCGCGAACAACGCCACCTGCGTGAACTCCGTCGAGCCCAGCACGTCACTGTCCTCGGCCAGCAACTCGCGCAGCGAACGGCCCAGCAGCGGGTCGACCGCGGCACACACCTCACTCAACGCCCGCTCGAACACCGGGAACGCCGAAGCCAACTCCAGCCCCATACCGGGGCGTTGCGAACCCTGACCGGTGAACAAGAAGGCGGACTTACCCTCGACAGCCGACTCACCCGCCGTCAACTCGGCCAGCCGCGCCAGCAGCTCATCCCGGTCCCGGGCGACGACCACGGCCCGGCGCTCCAGCAGGGCCCGAGTGGTCGCCGACGAGAAGGCGATGTCGGCCACCGACACGTCCGGGTCGGCGGTGACGCGTTCCCGCAGTCGTTCCGCCTGTGCCCGCAGCACCTCGTCGTTGCGGGCGGAGAGGACGACGGGCACGGCACCGGCAGGGCGCGTCACCTCGGCCGGCGTCTCCGTGTCGGCCGGCTCCTCGGCAGGGGCCTCCTCGACGATGATGTGCGCGTTCGTGCCGCTCACGCCGAACGACGACACACCCGCACGGCGCGGACGGCCATCGACCGTCCACTCCCGGGCCTCGGTCAGCAACTCGACGCAGCCGGACTCCCAGTCCACGTGCGGCGACGGCTCGTCGACGTGCAGGGTCGGCGGCAGCACACCGTGCCGCATCGCCATGACCATCTTGATGACGCCTGCGACACCGGCGGCCGTGGAGGTGTGGCCGATGTTGGACTTGATGGAGCCGAGCCACAGGGGGTCGCCCTCGCGCTCGCGGCCATACGTCGCCAGCAGCGCCTGCGCCTCGATCGGGTCACCCAGCTTGGTACCCGTGCCATGGCCCTCGACGGCGTCCACGTCGGCCGGTGTCAGACCGGCGTTGGTGAGCGCCTGCCGGATGACCCGCTCCTGGGAGGGGCCGTTGGGGGCGGTCAGGCCGTTGCTCGCGCCGTCCTGGTTCACCGCGCTGCCCCGGATCAGACCGAGGATGCGCCGCCCATTGCGCCGGGCGTCGGACAGCCGCTCCAACACGACCAGGCCGAGGCCGTCGGAGAAGCCGGTGCCGTCGGCCGACGCCGAGTAGGCCTTGCAGCGGCCGTCGCGGGCCAGACCGCGCTGGCGGCTGAACTCCATGTGCAGGAACGGCCCGGACAGCACGGTGACACCGCCGGCGAGGGCGAGGGAGCACTCGCCGGCCCGCAGTGCGGTCACCGCGAGGTGCAGGGCGACGGCGGAGGCGGAGCAGGCGGTGTCGACGGACACCGCGGGGCCCTCGAGTCCGAGGCTGTAGGCGACGCGGCCGGACACCACGCTGGTGGTGGATCCGGTCAGGCGGAAGCCCTCGATCTGGGGCAGGGTGCCGGCGGGCATGGACGCGTAGTCGGACGGGCCGACGCCGCAGAACACGCCGGTGGCGGTGCCGCGCAGGGTCGTCGGGTCGATGCCCGCGTCCTCCAGCGCCTCCCAGGACGCCTCCAGCACCAGCCGCTGCTGCGGGTCCATCGCGGTCGCCTCGCGAGGGCTGATGCCGAAGAAGTCGGCGTCGAACTCGGCGGCGCCGTCGATGAACCCGCCTTCCCTGGCGTACACGGTGCCGAGCCGGTCCGGGTCCGGGTCGTAGAGCTTCTCCAGGTCCCAGCCGCGGTCGGTGGGGAACGGGCCTATGCCGTCGCCACCGGAAGCCACCAGCTCCCACAGGTCCTCCGGCGACGTCACCCCGCCGGGGTACCGGCAGCTCATGCCGACGATCGCCAAGGGCTCCCCGTCACGGGACTCGTACTCGCGAAGGCGCGCGCGGGCCTGGTTGAGGTCGCTCGCCATCTTCTTGAGATAGCGGGCGAGCTTCTCCTGCTGGTCGGTGTTCTCTGCCATTTCCCCGCCCCTTGTCACGCTTCGCCGAACTCGGCGTCGATCATTTGGAAGACCTCGTCCATGGAGGTGGCCGCTTCGATGCGCTCGGCCGTGCTCTCCGCTTCTCCGTCCTCGGAGACGACGGACAGCAGGCGGCGCAGGCGCTCGGCCACGTGGCGCCGTTCGGTGTCGGCGATCGCGGGAAGCATGTCTTCCAGCTTCTTCAGTTCCTTCTCGATCGGTGGCTCGGCCGCGGTGCCGCCGCCGAGCTCGGCGAGCAGCAGGCGCGCGATCTCCGCTGGCGTGGGGTGGTCGAACACGAGCGTGGCGGCCAGCCGCAGGCCGGTGGCCTGCGTGAGCCGGTTGCGCAGGTCGACGGCGGCGAGGGAGTCGAAGCCGATCTCCTGGAAGGCGCGGTCGGGTTCGACGGCCGCGGCCGAGGCGTGCCCGAGCACGGCCGCCACCTGGGTGCGGACCATGTCCAGGACGAGGCGCTCCCGGTCGGCGGCGTCGACACCGGCCAGCTGGTCGCGCAGCGACACCGTCGGGGTGTCCACCCGCCGGGCCGCGACGGGCGCGAGCCCGCGCAGCACGGCCGGGACGGTGCCGGCCCTGGCCTGGGCGCGCAGCACCGCGATGTCCAGCCGGACCGGCGCCAGCAGCGCGCCCTCCGAGGTGAGCGCCTGGTCGAAGAGACCGAGGCCCAGCTCGGCCGTCAACGGCTTGGAGCCCATCCGCTCCAGGCGGGCCAGCTCGTTCTGCCCCAACTGGGCGGCCATGCCCGCGGAGTCCGACCACAGGCCCCAGGCGAGGGAGGTGGCGGGCAGTCCGGCGGCCCGGCGGGATGCGGCGAGGGCGTCCAGGGCCGCGTTGGCGGCGGCGTAGTTGCCCTGGCCGGGGCTGCCGATGAGCGCGGCCACCGACGAGAACAGCACGAACGCCGACAGATCCGCGCCGGCGGTCAACTCGTGCAGATGCCAGGCCGCGTCCACCTTCGGCCGCATCACACGCGCGAGGTGCTCCGGCGACAGCGAGTCGATCACACCGTCGTCCAGGACACCGGCCGCGTGCACCACGCCGGTGAGGGGACGCTCCAACGAGCCGAACGCGGCGGCCAGTTGGTCCCGGTCGGCCACGTCGCAGGCGACGGCCCGCGCGTGGCAGTCCAGGCCCTCCAGCTCCGCCAGCAGTTCGGCGGCGCCGTCGGCGGCCGGGCCGCGCCGGCTGAGCAGCAGCAGATGCCGCACACCGTGGGCGGCCGCCAGGTGCCGGGCGAACACCGCACCCAGACCACCCGTACCGCCAGTGATCACGACGGTGCCCTCAGGGTCGAAGACCGGCGCCCGCTCGGGCACCCCGGCCGCCGCCCGCGCAAGCCTCGGCACCAGCAACCGCCCGCCACGCACCGCAAGCTGCGGCTCATCGACGCCCAATACCGCGCCCCAGTCGGGCTCTTCCCCATCGGCGTCGACAAGGACGAACCGGCCCGGGTGCTCCGACTGCGCACTGCGCAACAGACCCCACACCGCTGCCTGAGCGACGTCAGCGGCCTCACCGGCAACGGACACCGCACCTCGGGTCACCACCACCAGCCGCGCCTCGCCCAGCCGCTCACTGACCAGCCACCGCTGCACCAACTCCAGCGCCTCACCGGCAGCGATCCGGGCAGCTCCGGCCGCGTCACCGGTCGTCTCCCCCGCCGTCGCCACGGCCGTCTCCCCGGCCGTCTCCCCGGCCGGGGGGCCTGCGGATGAGACGACCTCGGCGAGCACCGCGTCGGGCGCGGTCGCGCCGTCGGCCAGGGCCTTTTCCAAGGCGCCCAGATCGGCGAACCGGTCCGCGGCCGCCCCGCCGACCGCACCGATCGAGGCAAGCCTGACGGGCCGGGACGCAGCGGCCTGCGCCTGCGCCTGCGCCCAGTCCAGCTCGTAGAGGTGACGCTCGCCGTCGCCCCGCGCCGCTTCCAGGTGCGCCTGCTCCACGGGGCGCACGTCGAGCCGCCGCAGGCAGGCCACCGGCAGACCGTCCTCGCCCGCTATGTCGAGCCGCAGGGACATCGGGTCGGGCAGCGTGATCCGCACCCTCAGCCGCGTGAGGCCGAAGCGTTCCAACCGCACACCGGACCACGAGAACGGCAGCCCGCTCGGGTTGTTCTCTCCCATGTCGAGTTTGCCGAGCCCGCCGTGCAGGGCGGAGTCGAACATCGCCGGATGGATGGCGAACCCGTCGGCCGGACCGGCCGCCTCGGGCAGCGCCAGCTCGACCAGCACCTCGTCGCCCCGCCGCCAGGCGGACTCCACGGCACGGAAGGCCGGGCCGTAGTCGAAGCCCACGTCGGTGAGGTGGGCATTGCGGTTGAGCAGCGTGTACAGCTCGGACACGGCAAGCTGCTCGGCGTCGGCGGGCGGCCACGGAACCGGCAGCGGCTCGAGTGGCTCGGCCTTGGTGGACAGCCAGCCACGCGCGTGGCAGGTCAGCTCGGTGACCACGTCCTCGCCGGCCTCGATCCGGGAGAAGAACGCGATCTCGCGGCGGCCGTCCTCGCCGGCCGCGCCGACCGTGACCCGGATCTGCCGCGTCACCTCGTCCTCCAGGACCAGCGGCGCGGCGATGACCATCTCGTCCACGACGTCGCAGCCCAGCCGCCTGCCGATGGTCAGCGCCATCTCGCACATCGCGGTACCGGGCACCAGCACGATTCCGAACACCGCGTGGTCACGCGTCCACGGCTGCGTCTCCTGCGACATGCTGCCGGTGAACACCCACTCGTCGCGGTCACCGACCTGCACGGCCGCGGCCAGGATCGGATGCCGCATCCGGTCCATCCCGGCAGCGGAGGCGTCCCCGGCACCGGCCGTACGGGACAGCCAGTAGTTCTCCCGTTGGAAGGCGTACGTCGGCAACTCCACGCGCTGGGCGCCGGTACCGGCGTAGAACGCCTCCCAGTCCACGCCGACACCCACGGTGTGGGCGCGGCCGAGGAAGCCGGCGAAGGTCTCGCTCTCGCCGTGCTTGGCCCGCAGGGCGGGGATGAACGCGGCCTCGGTGTCCTCGATGCACTGCCGGGCCATCGCGGACAGCACCGCGTCCGGGCCCAGCTCCAGGAACCGGCGCACGCCGAGATCCCACAGGGTGCGCACCCCGTCGGCGAAACGGACGGCCTGACGCACGTGCCGCACCCAGTACTCCGCGTCGAAGACCGACACCGGCTCGCCGGTCACGTTCGACACGACCGGGATACGCGGCTCGGCATACGTCAGCCGCTCGGCGACCGCGCGGAACTCCTCGAGCATCGGTTCCATGCGCGGGGAGTGGAACGCGTGCGAGACCCGCAGCCGGGTCGTCCTACGCCCCTGCCACTGCGGCAGCCATTCGTCTACGGCGTCCTCGTCGCCGGAGACGACCACGGCCAGCGGTCCGTTGACGGCGGCGATCTCCAGCCGGCCCGCAAACCCGGCCAGCGACCCGGCGACCTCGGCCTCGGCGGCCTGCACGGCCACCATCGCCCCACCAGCAGGCAGCGCACCCATCAACCGGCCACGCGCCACCACCAGTTCAGCCGCATCGGCCAGCGACAGCACCCCCGCCACATACGCGGCGGCGATCTCACCGACCGAGTGCCCGATCAGGTAGTCAGCATGAACACCGAGCGACTCGGCCAGCCGGAACAGCGCCACCTCCACCGCGAACAACGCCACCTGCGTGAACTCGGTGGAGTTCAGTACGTCGCCGTCCTCGGCCATCAGGTCCCGCAGTGAACGGCCGAGCAGCGGGTCGACCGCGGCACACACCTCGCTCAACGCCCGCTCGAACACCGGGAACGCCGAAGCCAACTCCAGGCCCATACCGGGGTGTTGCGACCCCTGCCCCGTAAACAGGAACGCCGACTTACCCGCGACCGCCGGCTCACCGGCCGACGCCTCGGCCAGCCGCGCCAGCAGTTCGTCCCGGTCCTGGGCGACGACCACGGCCCGGCGGTCCAGCAGCGCCCTTGACGTCACCAGCGAATACGCCGCATCCACGACCGACACCTCGGGCCGCGCGGCCAGATGGGCGCGCAGCCGCTCAGCCTGGGCCCGCAGTGCCGTGTCCGTCTGCGCGGACACCACGACCGGCAGCGGAGCGGCGGGCACAGCCCGCCCGGCCGTCACCGGCGCCTCGGCCGGCGGGGCCTCCTCCACGATGATGTGCGCGTTCGTGCCGCTCACGCCGAACGACGAGACACCCGCCCGGCGCGGACGCCCGTCCGCAGCCCACTCCCGCGCCTCCGTCAGCAGCCGGACCTCACCGGACTCCCAGTCCACATGCGGCGACGGCGCATCCACATGCAGAGTCGGCGGCAGCACGCCGTGGCGCATCGCCATCACCATCTTGATGACACCGGCGACACCGGCCGCGGCCGACGTATGCCCGATGTTCGACTTGATCGACCCCAGCCACAGCGGATCACCCCCGCGATCCCGGCCGTAGGTCGCCAACAGCGCCTGCGCCTCGATCGGGTCACCCAGCTTGGTACCCGTGCCATGACCCTCCACCGCGTCGACCTCGACCGGGGACAGCCCGGCACTCGCCAACGCCTGCCGGATCACCCGCTCCTGCGAAGGCCCGTTCGGCGCGGTCAGGCCATTGCTCGCACCGTCCTGGTTCACCGCGCTGCCCCGGATCAGACCGAGGATGCGCCGCCCATTGCGCCGAGCGTCCGACAGCCGCTCGACCACGAGCACGCCGACGCCGTCCGAGAAGCCGGTGCCGTCCGCGAAGGCCGAGTAGGCCTTGCAGCGGCCGTCCGGCGACACGGCCCGCTGACGGCTGAACTCGGTGAGGAGGTAGGGCCCGGCCAGCAGGGTCACGCCGCCCACGAGGGCAAGCGAGCACTCACCGGTGCGCAGTGCCTGGGAGGCCAGGTGCAGGGCGACGGCGGAGGACGAGCATGCCGTGTCCACGGACATCGCGGGGCCTTCCAGGCCGAGGCTGTACGCGATACGGCCGGACACGACGCTCGTCGTGGTGCCGGTCAGGCGGTAGCCCTCCAGTTCCGGGGAGGCCATGCCGCCGTAGTCGGTGGTCACCACGCCGGCGAACACGCCGGTGTCGCTGCCGCGCAGCGCCGTCGGGTCGATGCCCGCGTGCTCGAACGCCTCCCAGGACGCCTCAAGCAGCAGCCGCTGCTGCGGGTCCATCGCGGTCGCCTCGCGCGGGCTGATCCCGAAGAACTCGGCGTCGAACTCGCCGATCCGCTCCAGGAAGGCACCGCCGCGGGTGTTGATCTTCCCGGGCTGGTCCGGGTCGGGGTCGTAGATGTTCGGGTCCCAGCCGCGGTCGGTGGGCAGTCCGCCCACCGCGTCCCGGCCGGACGCCACCAGCTCCCACAGCTCCTCCGGCGAGGTCACCCCGCCGGGGTAGCGGCAGCTCATGCCGACGATGGCCAGCGGCTCGTCCGTCGTGCCCCGCTTCGCCCGCGCGGCGGGCTTCTTCGGCGCCGGGGCGACCCCGCCGATCTCGGAGAGCAGCAGCTTCGCCACGGCGGCCGGAGTCGGGTGGTCGAAGACCAGCGTGGCGGGCAGGCGCACGCCGGTGCTCTGGGTGAGCCGGTTGCGCAGCTCGACCGCGCTCAGCGAGTCGAACCCGAGGTCCTTGAAGGCCCGGTCGGTGTCGATCGCGGCGGCGGAGGCGTGGCCGAGGACGGCCGCGACCTGCTCCCGCACCGCGTCCAGCAAGATCCGCTCCCGGTCGGCCTCCGCGACGCCCGCGAGGCGCTGCGCGAGCGAGCCGCCGGTCTCGGTGCGCTTGGCGGGGACGGGCGCCAGACCGCGCAGCAGCGCGGGCAGCAGACCGGCCCGGGCCTGGGCGCGCAGTGCGGCCGGGTCGAGTTGAACGGGCGCCAGGAGCGCCGCGTCGGCGCCGAGCGCCAAGTCGAACAGCTCAAGGCCGCGCTCCTGGGACAGCGCGCCCACTCCGGTCCGCTCCAGGCGGGCCAGGTCGGCCTCGCCGAGTTCACCCGCCATGCCGCCGGCGTCGCCCCACAGGCCCCAGGCGAGGGAGGTGGCGGGGAGTCCGGCGGCCCGGCGGGACGCGGCGAGCGCGTCCAGGGCCGCGTTGGCGGCGGCGTAGTTGCCCTGGCCGGGGCTGCCGATGAGGGCAGCCACCGACGAGAACAGCACGAACGCCGACAGATCCGCGCCGGCGGTCAACTCGTGCAGATGCCAGGCCGCGTCCGCCTTCGGCCGCATCACACGCGCGAGGTGCTCCGGCGACAGCGAGTCGATCACACCGTCGTCCAGGACACCGGCCGCGTGCACCACGCCGGTGAGCGGACGCTCCAACGAGCCGAGCACGGCGGCCAGTTGGTCCCGGTCGGCCACGTCGCACGCGGCCACGCGCGCCTGGGCGCCAAGCGCTTCCAGTTCCGCGACCAACTCGGCGGCGCCGTCGGCGGCCGGGCCGCGCCGGCTGAGCAGCAGCAGATGCCGTACGCCGTGGACGGTCGCCAGGTGCCGGGCGAACACCGCGCCCAGACCACCCGTACCGCCGGTGATCACGACGGTGCCCTCGGAGTCGAAGACCGGCGCCCGCTCGGGCACCACGGCCGCCGCCCGCGCAAGCCTCGGCACCAACACCCGCCCGCCACGCACCGCGAGTTGCGGCTCATCGACGCCCAATACCGCGCCCCAGTCCGGCTCTTCACCATCGGCGTCGACAAGGACGAACCGGCCCGGGTGCTCCGACTGCGCACTGCGCAACAGACCCCACACCGCCGCCTGTGCAACGTCAGCGGCCTCACCGGCAACGGACACCGCACCCCGGCTCACCACCACCAGCCGCGCCTCGCCCAGCCGCTCACTGGCCAGCCACCGCTGCACCAACTCCAGCGCCTGCACGGTCGTGGCATGCACCGAGTCGGGGGCGTCCGCACCCACCGTGGGCACGACGGCCAGCACGGCTTGCGGCGCCTCCGCGCCCTCGGCAAGCGCCCTCTCCAGGGCATCCAGGTCCGCGTAGGTCTCCCCCGCGCCGATCCGCGCGAGCACCGGCGTGCTGGTGGCGGAACCCGCCTCGACCGGCGCCCAGTCGACGGTGTGCAGCGACTGCCGCGCGTCGCCGCGCGCGCTGTCGATGCGCTCCTGGTCCACGGGACGTACGACGAGGGAACGGACGGACACCACCGGGTCACTGTTCTCGTCCACGGCGTCCAGCCGCAGCGAGGTGCCGCCGGTCATGGTGGAGCGGACCCGCAGCCGGGACACGCCGGTCCGGTCGAGCCGCACACCGCTCCAACTGAACGGCATGAGGTGCGCCGCCCCGCCACTGCCGGTCAGCAGCACCACTCCGCTCTGGAGAGCGGAGTCGAACAGTGCGGGGTGGATGCCGAAGCCCTCGTGGCCCTCGGGCAGGGTCACCTCGGCGTAGGTCTCGTCGCCGTCGCGCCAGACGGCCTCCACGCCGTGGAAAAGGGGGCCGTAGTCGTACCCGAGGTCGGCGAGACGGCCGTACAGCTCGTCGACGGGCATCGGTTCGGCGTCCTGCGGCGGCCACTGCTCCGGCCAGGCGGGCGCGGGCACGCTGTCGATGCCGAGGGTGCCGCGGGCGTGGCAGGTGCTCTCGGTGTCGCCGGTGGCGTGCTCCGGCCGAGAGTAGATCGCGATCTCGCGGCGGCCGTCCTCGCCGGCCGCGCCGACGGTGACCTGGAGTTGGCGAGTGACGCCCTCTTGAATGAGCAGCGGCGATTCGAGCACCAGCTCGTCGAGTACGGCGTTGCCTGTGTGGCGTCCCGCGGCGAGGGCCAGCTCGACGAGACCCGTGCCGGGCACGACCATGACGCCGAGCAGCAGGTGCTCCGCGACCCACGGCTGTGTCTCGGTGGACACCCGCCCCGTGAGCACCCATTCGTCCCGGTCACCGACCGGCACGGCCGCCGCGAGCAGCGGGTGCGCGACACCTACGAGCCCGGCCGCCGCGACATCACCGGCCTGCACCGAG
>NZ_VWMY01000078.1:0-31031 GCF_008905045.1 Streptomyces albicerus | reverse complement strand
TCAGCCAGAACCGCTCGCGCTGGAAGGCGTACGTCGGCAACTCCACGCGCTGGGCACCGGTACCGGCGTAGAACGCCTCCCAGTCCACGCCCACACCCACGGTGTGGGCACGGCCGAGGAAGCCGGCGAAGGTGTCGCTCTCGTCGTGCTTGGCCCGCAGGGCCGGGATGAACGTGGCCTCGGTGTCCTCGATGCACTGCCGGGCCATCGCGGACAGCACCGCATCGGGGCCCAGCTCCAGGAACCGGCGCACGCCGAGATCCCACAGGGTGCGCACCCCATCGGCGAACCGGACGGCCTGACGCACGTGCCGCACCCAGTAGTCGGCGTCGAAGGCGGACACCGGCTCGCCGGTCACGTTCGATACGACCGGGATACGCGGCTCGGCATACGTCAACCGCTCCGCGACCGCCCGGAACTCCTCGAGCATCGGCTCCATGCGCGGGGAGTGGAACGCGTGCGAGACCCGCAGCCGGGTCGTCCTACGCCCCTGCCACTGCGGCAGCCACTCCTCCACGGCGTCCTCGTCACCGGAGACGACCACGGCCAGCGGCCCGTTGACGGCGGCGATCTCCAGCCGGCCCGCAAACCCGGCCAGCGACCCCGCCACCTCGGCCTCGGCAGCCTGAACCGCCACCATCGCCCCACCAGCAGGCAGCGCACCCATCAACCGGCCACGCGCCACCACCAGTTCAGCCGCATCGGCCAGCGACAGCACCCCCGCCACATACGCGGCGGCGATCTCACCGACCGAATGCCCGATCAGGTAATCCGCACGCACACCGAGCGACTCGGCCAGCCGGAACAGCGCCACCTCCACCGCGAACAACGCCACCTGCGTGAACTCCGTCGAGTCCAGCACGTCGCCGTCCTCGGCCAGGAGCTCGCGCAGCGAACGGCCGAGCAACGGGTCGACCGCGGCACACACCTCGCTCAACGCCCGCTCGAACACCGGGAACGACGAAGCCAACTCCAGCCCCATACCGGGGCGTTGCGAGCCCTGACCGGTAAACAAGAACGCCGACTTACCCGCGACAGCCAGCTCACCGGCCGACACCTCCCCCAATCCCGCCAGCAGTTCGTCCCGATCGCCGGCAAGGACCACGGCCCGGCGCTCCAGCAGCGCCCGAGAGGTCACCAACGAATACGCCGCATCCACGACCGACACCTCAGGCCGCGACGCCAGATGCGACCGCAGCCGCTCCACCTGCGCCCGCAGCGCCTCATCCGTCCGCGCGGACAGCACCACCGGCACCGCGCCTGCGGGCCGGACGTCCTGGGCCGGAGCGTCCCCGGCCGGCTCCTCCTCCGGCGGAGCCTCCTCCACGATCAGGTGCGCGTTGGTGCCGCTCACGCCGAACGACGAAACACCCGCACGGCGCGGACGACCGTCCGCAGCCCACTCCCGCGCCTCCGTCAGCAACTCGACACGGCCGGACTCCCAGTCCACGTGCGGCGACGGCGCATCCACATGCAGAGTCGGCGGCAGCACGCCGTTCCGCATCGCCATCACCATCTTGATCACACCGGCAACACCGGCCGCGGCCGACGTATGACCGATGTTGGACTTGATCGACCCCAGCCACAGCGGATCGCCTTCGCGGTCCCGGCCGTACGTCGACAGCAACGCCTGCGCCTCGATCGGGTCACCCAGCTTGGTACCCGTGCCATGACCCTCCACCGCGTCGACCTCGACCGGGGACAGCCCGGCACTCGCCAACGCCTGCCGGATCACCCGCTCCTGCGAAGGCCCGTTCGGCGCGGTCAGGCCATTGCTCGCACCGTCCTGGTTCACCGCGCTGCCCCGGATCAGACCGAGGATGCGCCGCCCATTGCGCCGAGCGTCCGACAGGCGCTCCAGGACGACCAGGCCGACGCCATCGGAGAAGCCGGTGCCGTCGGCCGACGCCGAGTAGGGCTTGCAGCGGCCGTCGCGGGCCAGACCGCGCTGGCGGCTGAACTCGACGAACAGGAAGGGCCCGGCGAGCACGGTCACACCGCCGGCGAGCGCGAGGGAGCACTCGCCGGCCCGCAGTGCGTTCGCCGCGAGGTGCAGGGCGACGGCGGAGGCGGAGCAGGCGGTGTCGATGGTGACCGCGGGGCCTTCCAGGCCGAGGCTGTAGGCGACGCGGCCCGACATGACGCTGCTCTGCGTGCCGGTGACCCGGAAGCCCTCCAGCTCGGGCAGCGTGGACGGGCCGTAGTCGGACGAGACCGTGCCGGCGTAGACGCCGGTGTCGCTGCCGCGCAGAGTCGTCGGGTCGATGCCCGCGTCCTCCAGCGCCTCCCAGGACGCCTCCAGCGTCAGCCGCTGCGTCGGGTCCATGGCCAGCGCCTCACGCGGGCTGATCCCGAAGAAGTCGGCGTCGAACGACGTGACGCCGTCGACGAAGCCGCCCTCGGTCGCGTAGGCGCTGCCGGGGCGATCGGGGTCCGAGTCGTAGAGGCCCTCCAGGTCCCAGCCGCGGTCGGTCGGGAACGGGCCCATGCCGTCCCGGCCGGACGCCACCAGCTCCCACAGTTCCTCCGGCGAGGACACCCCGCCGGGGAACCGGCAGCTCATGCCGACGATCGCTATCGGCTCGACGTCACGCTGCTCCAGCTCGCGCACCCTCCGGTTGGCGGTGCGCAGTTCGGCGGTCACTCGACGCAGGTATGTGCGGAGCTTCTGCTCGTCGCTCGTCGATCCGCTTCGGCCGTCGTCAGTCTTTCCGGTCATGCGGATCCGAGCTCCTTGTCGATCATGTCGAACATCTCGCTGTCAGAGACGAAGTCGAGGTCTTCTTCGAGGTGGTCGTCGGTGTCGTCCTGGCCGTTGCCGGTGGCACTCAGCAGGGTCCGCAGCCGGTTGCTGAGGGAGCGCAGGCGTGGTTCGGCGCTGGCCAGTTGCTGCTCGTGCCCGGACAGGGCGATCAGGAGTGCCTCCAGTCGCTGGAGTTCCGCGTCGAGCGGCGAGGAGTCCTGGACGGCGGTGGCCCCGCCGACCTCGGCGAGGATCATCCGGGCGGTCTCGATCGGGGTGGGGTGGTCGAAGACGAGCGTCGCGGGCAGGCGGATGCCGGCGACCTGACTGAGCCGGTTGCGCAGCTCGACCGCGGCGAGGGAGTCGAAGCCGAGTTCCTTGAAGGCGCGTTCGGGGTCGATGGCGTCGGGCGAGGCGTGGCCGAGTACGGACGCGACCTGGATGCGTACCAGGTCGAGTACGGCCTGCTCGCGGTCGGCCTCGGGCACCCCGGCGAGCCGCCGTTCCAGCGACCGGGCGTTGTCGGCGCGGCGCGCGGGGGCTCGTACCAGGCCGCGGAGCAGGGCGGGCAGCATGCCGGACCGGGCCTGGCTGCGAAGTACGGACAGGTCCAGGTGCACCGGGGCCAGCAGGGCGGCCTCGGAGGCGAGGGCCTGGTCGAACAGTTCCAGGCCCTGGTGGCTGGAGATGGCGCCGATGCCGGTGCGTTCCATGCGGGCGAGGTCGGCCTCGTCCAGCTCGCCGGTCATGCCCGTGGAGTCGGACCACAGGCCCCACGCCAGGGAGAGGGTGGGCAGACCGGCCGCCTGCCGCTGCGCGGCGAGGGCGTCGACGGCGGCGTTGGCGGCTGCGTAGTTGGCCTGGCCCGCGTTGCCGAGGAGACCTGCGGCGGAGGAGAACAGGACGAACGCCGACAGGTCCATGCGAGAGGTCAGCTCATGCAGGTGCCACGCGGCGTCCAGCTTGGGCCGCATGACGTGCCGCATCTGCTCGGGCGACAGCGACTCGATGACGCCGTCGGCCAGGACTCCGGCCGTGTGGATCACGGCGGTGAGGGGGTGTTCGAGCGAGTCGAGCAGGCCGGCGACCTGCTCGCGGTCGGCGACGTCGCAGGCGGCCACGCGTGCCTGGGCGCCTAGCGCTGCCAGCTCGGTGACCAGTTCGGCGGCGCCGTCGGCGGCCGGGCCGCGCCGGCTGACCAGCAGCAGGTGGCGTATGCCGTGCCGGGTGACGAGGTGCTTGGCGAACAGGGCGCCCAGGCCGCCTGTGCCGCCGGTGATCAGTACGGTGCCCTCGGGGTCGAGGGGCGCCGGAACGGTCAGGACGACCTTGCCGACGTTGCGGCCCTCGCGCAGGTAGCGGAGCGCCTCCTGGCCGCGGCGGACATCCCAGGCGCGGATCGGCGAGGGGGTCAGTACGCCGCGTTCGAAGAGGGCGGCGATCTCGACGAGCATCTCCTGGATGCGGTCCGGGCCCGCCTCCAGCAGGTCGTAGGAGCGGTAGCGGACGCCGGCGCACTGCTGGGCGACGGCCTCCGGGTCGCGGATGTCGGTCTTGCCCATCTCGATGAACCGGCCGCCCCGCGGCAGCAGTTCCAGTGACGCGTCGACGAACTCGCCCGCCAGGGAGTTCAGGATCACGTCCACGCCCGTGCCGTCGGTGGCCTCGTGGAGGGCGTCGCGGAAGCCCAGGTCACGGGAGTTGGCGATGCGCTCGGCGGGTACACCCAGGGCGCGCACGGCGTCCCACTTGGCCGGGCTGGCGGTGGCGAGGATCTCGGCGCCGAGGTGCTGGGCGAGTTGAACGGCGGCCATGCCGACGCCACCGGCGGCGGCGTGCACGAGCAGCTTCTCGCCGGACTGCAGGTCGGCGAGGTCGACCAGGCCGTAGTACGCGGTGAGGTAGACGACGGGGATGGCGGCTGCCTCGGCGAAGGTGAGGCCGTCCGGCATGGGCGCGACGGTCTTCCGGTCGGCGACGGCGACAGGGCCGAAGGCGTCCATCACCAGTCCGAACACCCGGTCGCCGGGCTTGAGGTCGGTGACACCGGAGCCGACCTCCAGGACGACGCCCGCGGCCTCGCTGCCCAGCGGCGCCTCGCCCGGGTACATGCCGAGGGCGATGAGCACGTCGCGGAAGTTGAGGCCGGCGGCGCGGACGGCGATGCGGACCTCGCCGACGCCGAGCGGGCGGGCGTCGTCGGACGGCACGACGGCAAGGTTCTCCAGGGAGCCCTTCTCGGTGCTGCCCAGCCGCCAGCCCTGCCCGGACGGGCCGTCGGCCGGGCGGGCCAGGCGGGGCGCGAGCAACGCGCCGCCGCGTACGGCCAGTTGCGGCTCGCCGAGGTCGGCGAGCGAGGCCCAGTCCGGCTGGGCGCCGCCGTCGGTGTCGACCAGTACGAAGCTGCCGGGATGTTCGGTCTGCGCGCTGCGCAGCAGACCCCACGCCGGTGCCTGGGCGATGTCGACGGACTCGGCGCCGACGGCGACCGCGTTCCGGGTGACGGCGACGAGGGTGGCCTCGCCGAGCCATTCACTGGCCAGCCACCGCTGGGCGAGGGCGAGGGTGCGCTCGGCGACGAGGTTCGCGGCGTGCGCGGGGTCCTCGCCGGCCGGGATCTCGATCTCGGCGAGCACCATGTCCACGGCGGCGGCGCCCTCGGCGAGGGCCTCCTCCAGGGCTTGCAGATCGGCATAGTGCTCGCCCTGCGCGTCCTGGTCGCCGAGGACCGCGACGCGGGCCTGCGACGACGTGCCGGTGACCGGCGCCCACTCCAGCTGGAAGAGGGTGTTCTGCTCGCCCCGGGCGCGCATCAGCTGCGCCGGGTCCACGGGCCGTACGGCGAGGCTGTCGACGGCGACGACCATCTCGCCGTTCTCGTCGACGACGTCGACGCGGAACGTGGACTCGCCCGCGCCGCCGATGCGGACGCGCACGCGGGACGACGCGCGGCTTCCGCATCGCACGCCGGTCCAGGAGAACGGCAGGTCGGGGGCGGAGCCGGGGTCCTTGTCCACCATGCCGACATGCAGCGTGGAGTCGAACAGCGCCGGGTGGATGGCATACCCGTCGACGGCGGTGCCGGCGGTGTCCTCCGGCAGTGCCACCTCGGCGTACACGTCGGCGCCGCTGCGCCACACTGCCTGCACGCCCTGGAACAACGGGCCGTAGTCGAGCCCGATGTCGGCCAGCCGCTCGTACAGGGCGTCGGCGGAGACCTCGACGGCCGCGACCGGCGGCCAGTGGGTGGGGAAGGGCGCCGCGGGCTCGGCCTCTGCGGCCAGCCAACCACGCGCGTGCCTGACGGTCTGCCGTGCGCCGTCCGGTTCGGTCCCGGTCTCGGGCAGGGAGTGGATGGCGACCTCGCGGCGGCCGTCCTCCCCGGGCCGGCCGACGGTGACCCTGATGTGCCGGGCGGAGCCCTCATCGAGGGTCAGCGGGACTTCGAAGATCAGCTCGTCGATGAGTTCGCAGCCGAGGTGCCGGGCCGCGGCGAGGACGAGTTCGACGAGCGCGGCGCCCGGCACGATCACCGCACCCAACACCACGTGGTCGCGCACCCACGGCTGCGACTCGGTGGAGAAGCGGCCGCTGAACACCCACTCGTCGCGGTCGGCGACCTGTACGGCCGCCGCCAGGACCGGGTGCCGCATCCGGTCCAGGCCGGCCGCCCCGACGTCACCGCCCTGGGCAGACGGCGTGAGCCAGTACCTCTCCCGCTGGAAGGGGTACGTGGGCAGGTCCACGCGCTGCGCGCCGGTACCGGCGTACACCGCCTCCCAGCCGATCCGCACACCCGCGGTGTGCGCCTGGCCGAGGGAGAGCAGGAACCGGGGCAGTCCGCCCTCGTCGCGCCGCAGGGACCCGACCACGGACACCCGGCCGCTCGCGTCCTGCGCCTCGACGGTCTCGTCCACCGCCATCGTCAGCACCGGATGCGGCGACACCTCGACGAAGCAGCCCATGCCCTTGTCGATCAGCGCGCGGATGGCGGGCTCGAACCCGACGGGGCTGCGCAGGTTGGTGTACCAGTACCCGGCGTCCATCGAGGCGGTGTCGATGAAACCACCCGTGACCGTGGAGTAGAACGGCACACGCCCGCTCATCGGCTCCACCGGCCCGAGCGCCTCCAGCAGACCGGCCTCGATCACCTCGACCTGCGCCGAGTGCGACGCGTAGTCCACCTTGACACGCCGCGCCCGGACACCGTCCCGCTCACAGACGGCCAACACCTCATCCAGCGCACCCGGATCACCGGCAACGATCACCGCCGCCGGACCGTTCACCGCAGCGACCGACACACGGCCCGCATACGGAGCGAGCAACTCCTCCACCCGGTCCACCGGCAGCGCGACGGACATCATCCCGCCCCGCCCGGCAAGCCGGTCACGCACCAACCGGCTGCGCACGGCCACGACCCGGGCCGCATCCCGCAACGACAGACCACCCGCGACATACGCGGCAGCTATCTCACCCTGCGAATGCCCGACCACAGCGGACGGCTCGACACCGTACGACCGCCACAGCGCCGCCAGACTCACCATCACCGCGAACAACGCGGGCTGCACCACATCAACCCGCTCGAAGGTCGGCGCGTCCGGCACGCCACGCAGCACGTCCTCCAGCTTCCAGTCCACAAACTCGCTCAGCGCCTCACCGCACGCAGCGATCTCCGCCGCGAACACCGGCGAGGAGTCCAGCAGTTCGACCGCCATGCCCACCCACTGCGCCCCCTGGCCCGGGAACACGAACACCGGCTTCACACCCGAGCCGACGACCTGGCCCTCCGCCACGTTCGCGGCCGGCTCGGCCGTGCTCAGCTCGCTCAGGCCGGTCAGCAGGGCGCCCCGGTCGGTGGCCACGACGACGGCGCGGCGTTCGAGGTGGGCGCGCGCGGTCGCCTGGGCGAAGCCGATGTTCAGATGGTCCAGCTCCGGGCGGTCGATCATGTGCGCCCGCAGGCGGTCGGCCTGCTCGCGCAGTGCCGCATCGCCGCGTGCCGAGATCGGCACGAGAACGGGCGGCCGGACGCCGGTCGGCTCGTGCGACTGCGTCGCCGCTTCCTCTTCCGGGGCCTCTTCCAGGATCACGTGGGCGTTGGTGCCGCTCACGCCGAACGACGACACGCCGGCACGACGGCGCCGCTCCCCCGCGGGCCACGGCCGGGCCTCGGTCAGCAGCGCGACCTCGCCCGACGCCCAGTCCACGTGCGGGGACGGCGCGTCCACGTGCAGGGTGGGCGGCAGCGTCTCGTGCCGCATCGCCATCACCATCTTGATGACACCCGCCACGCCGGCCGCGGCCTGGGTGTGGCCGAAGTTCGACTTGATCGAGCCGAGCCACAGCGGGCCGGTCTCCCGGTTCTGGCCGTAGGTCGCGAGCAGCGCCTCCGCCTCGATCGGGTCACCGAGCGGCGTTCCCGTTCCGTGCCCCTCGACCGCGTCCACGTCGGACGGTGACAGCCCGGCGCCGGCCAGCGCCTGCCGGATCACCCGCTCCTGCGAAGGCCCGTTGGGCGCGGTGAGGCCGTTGCTGGCGCCGTCCTGGTTGACGGCGCTGCCGCGCACGACGGCCAGGATCCTGCGCCCGTTGCGCTTGGCGTCGGACAACCGCTCCAGGACAAGCAGGCCCATCCCCTCGGCCCAGCCGACGCCGTCCGCCGCGGACGCGTACGCCTTGCAGAGCCCGTCCGGCGACAGGGCGCGCTGGCGGCTGAACTCGACGAAAGCGCTGGGCCGGGCCAGCGTCGTCGCTCCGCCGACCACGGCCAGCGAACACTCCTTGGCGCGCAGGGCCTTGCTTGCCAGGTCGATCGCCACGAGGGAGGAGGAGCACACCGTGTCCACCGTGACCGCGGGCCCCTCGAAGCCGAAGGTGTAGCTGATACGTCCCGAGGCGACGCTGGGTGAGGACGCGATGGAGAGGTAGCCCTCGATCTCCGGCCGCCGGTCGCTGAGGCTCGCGACGAACTGGTAGTCGGAGAACATGAGCCCGCAGAAGACGCCGGTGTCGCTGCCCTTCAGCGTCAGCGGGTCGAGACCCGCGTCCTCGAACGCCTCCCAGGCCCCCTCGAGCAGCAGCCGCTGCTGCGGGTCCATGGCGAGTGCCTCGCGGGGGCTGATGCCGAAGAACTCGGCGTCGAACTCCGCCATCTCGTCAAGGAATCCGCCGTGGCGCGTGTAGGCCGTGCCGGTGTGGTCCGGGTCCGGGTCGTAGAGGTTGTCCAGGTCCCAGCCGCGGTCGTCGGGGAACTCCGAGATCCCCATGCGTCCTTCGGCCACCAGCGACCACAGGGCCTCCGGCGAGGTCACCCCTCCCGGGTAGCGGCAGCTCATCCCCACGATGGCCAGGGGCTCTGCCGCCTGGTCGAGCAGTTGCTGATTCTGACGGCGAAGACGCTCGGTCTCCTTCAGCGACTTGCGCAGGGCTCCGACGATGTCGGGCTTCTCGAGGGCCATGCTGTTTCCCCCACCTTCGGGCTCTTGCCGGCAACCATGTGGTCAACCTGCTAGATCCCGCGGCGGCCCTCTCAGATACAGGGATTCCCTATATTTTCTTGGGACTTGTACGTCCAACGCCGTGTCCGGGCTGTTTTACCTGGATGTAACGCAGCCGCGGACCACGGCCCTGGAGAGTGGTCACGCCTTTGCCGACAGCGCGTCTTCCACGGAGCGGTTGACGGAATCGGTCAGGCGGTCGCCGTTGTCGGTGAAGAAGAAGTGGCCGCCCTCATGTGTCTCCAGGGTGAACTCCCCGGTGGTGCACTGCTTCCACTCGGCTGCCTCATCCTCGTTCACCTTGGGGTCGGCCTTTCCGATGTGCACATGGATCGGCACGGAGAGTTGCATCCCCGGCGCGCAGGAATAGGTCTCCGCCATCCGGTAATCGGCGCGCATGGGAGGCAGGACGAGGTCGAGGATCTCGTCGTCCTGCAGCAACTCGCTCCCCATGCCGCCCAGCAGCGCCATCTCCCGAAGGAAGGCGTCATCGCCCTTGAGGTGGGTTCCCTCGTCCTTGCGCAGCATCGGCCCCACCCGGCCGCAGGCGAAGAGGGACAAGGGCGCGTTACCCGTCGCCTCCAGACGGTGGGTCACCTCGAAGGCCACCAGCGCACCCATGCTGTTGCCCAGCAGGACGACCGGCAGGTCGTTCCACTCGCCCATGAGCTCGGCGATCTCGCCGGCCAATTCCTCGATACTCTCCCGGAAACGCTCGTGCCGACGGTCCTGCCGGCCGGGGTATTGCACCCCGTGCACTTCCAGATCGCTGAAGCGGCGCGCGAACTGGAAGTAGAAGTTCGCCGATCCCCCGGCATGAGGAAAGCAAATCAGCCTGGCCCTGGGAGACTCCGCGGAGCTCAGCTTGCGAATCCAGAGACCAAAATCTTCTGCGGTACCCATACGACGCCCTCCCCGTTCACATGCACAACATCCGCAGCGGGAGGCTGCGGATAAAACTGGCGCGGGCCGGCCGGAAAGGTCGGCCGACGCGTCCTTTTCGGCTGACTTCAGACAGCGTCTTCCACCTTCTGCAAAGCGACGTCCTCGGTCTCCCTCTCCGGCTCCTGCGGCGGAAAGCGGAGGAACAGAGAACAGGCGACCGCGCCCAGCACCAGGAAGGCGACGGGCAGCAGGCCCGTTTCGCTCAAGGCCTCGCTGTAGGGCTCGTGGACCGCGCTCGGAACCGCACTGGCGCTGCCTTCGAACTGCGCCCCACCGCCGACGATGCGCGGCAGGTGCGCCTCGATCCGGTTGGCGAACAACGCACCGACCGCGGCACTTCCGAGCACGGCGCCCATCTGCCGATTGGTGTTGTAGATGCCCGAGCCGGCACCGGCCTGGTGCATGGGGAGGTTACGGGTGGCGATGGCGCCCAGCGGACCCCAGGCCATGCCGTTGGCGATACCGGTCAGGGCGGCCGTGGCGGAGAACATCCAGAGCGGCGAGTCCGGGTCCACCATCAGCACGCTGTACGCGACGATCGTGACGGCGAACAGCACGAAGCCGATGGTGGTGAAGGTCCGCGGATGCGCCTTGTCGGACATCTTGCCGATGACCGGGGAGAAGACGCCGGTCAGAATCGCCAGCGGAGCGAAGATCAGGGCCGACTCCATCGAGGAGAGCCCGCGCACGCCCTGCAGATAGAAGTACGAGGGCACGGTCATCGCGGTCACCGCCGCGCCCATGGCCGCGATCCCCACGTTCGCCAGCGCGAAGTTGCGGTCGCGGAACAGGCTCAACAGCAGCAGGGGCTCGCCCTTGCTGCGCGCCTGCGTCACCACGAACAGCGCCAGCACGAGCAGCCCCGCGGCGATCACCGACCAGATACCGGCCGACCAGTCCTTGTTGTTGCCCTCTTGAAGGCCGAAGACCAGCAGGAACATGCCCGCGCAGGACAGCAGGACACCGAGCGGGTCGAACGCCTGGTTCTTGGTCGGCAGCGCCGGCAGCAGCTTCCACGCCAGAGCGAGGGCGAGAATGCCGATCGGCACGTTGATCAGGAAGATCCACTCCCAGCCTGCGGAGTCCACCAACAGCCCGCCGACGACCGGGCCCAGCAGCATGGAGACGCCGGCGGCGCCGCCCCACGCACCCATGGCGGCACCGCGCTTTTCTGCGGGGAAGATCTGAGTGATCATCGCCATGGTCTGGGGTGTCATCAGCGCGGCCCCGAGGCCCTGCACGGCGCGGGCCGCGATCAGCATGTCGATGCTCTCCGCCATGCCGCACCACAGCGAGGCGAGCGTGAACACCACCAGGCCGGTCAGATAGACGTTCTTGGGGCCGAAGCGGTCACCCAGCCGTCCGGTGAACAGCAGCGGCGCCGCGTAGGTGAGCAAGTAGGCGCTGGTCACCCAGATCACTTCGGAGACGCCGGCATTCAACCCCTCCATGATCACGGGGTTGGCGACCGCCACGACGGTCATGTCCAGCACGATGAGGGAGAAGCCGACGATCAGCGCGCCCAGAGCCTGCCATGGATTACGTTCAACGGTCACGGGTTTCCTTCCCGACATTTGCGACCGATGGGACCACCACGTTCTCCCCCTGGAGCTGGCATGTCCCTTTGCCATGAGTCACAGATCCGGGCAGGTTCGCTCTGGATACAGTCGCGGCAGGATTCCGCGGCAGCTATGGCAGACGTCACATCGACTCCGTCGCCCGGCAGGCCGGGTCCGGAGGAGAAGGTAAGCCACGCCGAACGCGCCACAGACGACGCCCGCGCAGGCGGCAGCGCCGGTAGACCCCTGGATCGTTCCCTGGCCGGTGACTCGCTGGGCCCTGTCAGCAGCCGACGCTGCCGCACATGCCGATACGGGACAACACCCTCAACTACGCAGCCAGTTGGCTCTGCAAGCCCTGAGCCGGCGTCAATCGCCCTGGTGCGCAAGCGGCCGCAGGCCGCTGGTCGTCAGGAGAGCTTCGTCGCCGCGCACTTGGTCGGCCGGAGTCGCCGGCGCAGCGGAAACGGAATCGGCGCTTCGCGCATCGTCATCTTCGGAGATGAACGCAAACAGTGCATTGGCGTTGTCCAGCATGCTGCGTGGCGGCTGTCCGAGGGCACTGCCAAGCTTGGCCAGCGTTTCATCACCTGATTCTGTCGCCTTTGCCTCGCTCGATTCGCTCATGCCACCCACCCTCCACCCCGCTAGATCATTCATCAAACAGAAACCCAGGCTATACGTGCACTTCAAACGGATCAATACCGAGAACCAGAGACTCACTTGAGTCGGTGAATCGGTTGATTGCGTACCGGTTCCAGGTTTTGAGGCGTTCGCGCAGGTGATCGCCGTCGCCGTCCGCGGTGGTCACCTGCGCGAACGCGACAGGCGCGTGAACGGTCAGCCGGGTCAGGCCAGGCCGGCCAGGGCGAGCGTCGCCCAGGTGTCTGGTCGGCCGGGGCAGATGCCTCCGTTTCCGGAGATCCGCTTCCCCTGCCGACGCCTTCTTCCGACAGGCGTAATGCCTTGGGCCGTAATGCCTTGGGCGCCAGGACAGTCGACGCACGGCGTGGCATACCACCCCACCCCCGTCGGGCCGGGACGTCCACCCAGGGACGCGACCCGGCGGTGTGCGCACTGAAAGTGCCTTCCTGCCGGAACGGCCGAAGCCCGGTCAGGCTCCCTCGCCCAGGGCCGGCAGGCACTATCAGCGAAACGCGCAGTTCAGCGGTGCTCGCTGGGTCAGCGGTGCTGCTCCAGCGCGTAGGTCCGCAGACCGGAGCGCGTGATCGCGTTGAGCTGCTCCGCCGCCCACTGCGATCGCTCCGTTTCACGCTCCAGAAGCTTCCCCAGATGGGCCAGGCAGCGCGCCCGCATGGGTCCCAGTGAACCCCGCGGCATGCCCAGCGTGGCGCTGATCTCGTCGTAGGACATCGGCGGGTCAGTCACCAGCAGTCCAAGCAGCGCCTGGCATTTCGGCGAAAGTGCACAGTACGCGAGCAGCACCTCGTCGTTGCGCTCCTTCGCCATCGCCCTTTCCTCCGGGTGGTTCTCCGACGGCTCCGAGCGGTCGAAGACCGGTGAGTCCCCGACCGGCACGCTGCGACCGGACTTCTCGATGAGCTTGAGACTCTCCCGGCGGGCTGACACCGCGATCCACTGGGCGAGCTTCTCTGGATCGCGGAGTTTGTCCAGATGCTGGATCACCCGCATCCAGGTGGTTTGACTGACATCCTCGCTGTCGGCCGC
The DNA here is from genome assembly GCF_008905045.1 of Streptomyces albicerus. GTDB lineage: Bacteria > Actinomycetota > Actinomycetes > Streptomycetales > Streptomycetaceae > Streptomyces > Streptomyces albicerus. Next base: position 17,598 of record NZ_VWMY01000078.1, on the reverse strand, counting down.
ACTCAGCCTATGGCCCCTGGCGATCGCCCATATCAACGGCGTGTATCGCTCTACGATCCGGCTCCAACTGTCCTGGTTCCCAGCTATGCAGTCGTCGACAAGCTCATTCAGGGTAGGCGTACGCATATTTCTATTTCCCCCGTTTTTCAGTTTCCTTATCACCGCCGACCGCATGATGGTGTTGACTCCAGCGGCAGCAGCCGCTCGATCTGAGCAGAATCGTCACACCAGTCACTCCCGATCAGCACCCCTCAACAAGATCGCGTTACGATCTCCGAGCGCGCAGGACTCCCGTTCGACGGCAGCGCTTCCCGAGCCGCGCAGTGACGCAGATGAACCTCACTGATTGCGTGTGAATTACCTCACGTTCAGCCAGGACGACCATCACTCCCCCGAAGAGTTGAATCATCAATCAATTCAGCCAAGACAATTCAGCCAAGACAATGCCGCCCCACACCGCCCCCTATTCCTTCACCGAAGTCCCAGAAACAAGCCAACGCCGAAAGGAGTATGTCGAACAGTCCGGATCCCGTCAAAGGCTCCCCCGCCAACAGCGGCACCGGAACGGTGAGTTCGGGAGGCCTCCAGGTCAGCCAGACCCAGCGGCGAAATGCCCGTGACCTGCCGCTTTCACGTGCAACTTGAGAGGGAATTTCCCGTTCCGTAAGACGGGATGTGCCCTTAGCCACGGCACGAGCGCACCCCTTTCATCATTCAACCAATCAAAAGGTGACCGAGATTCAACTATGCCGACCTTGCGCAGGCTGCGACGCCCAATAAGTTCAATCTTGGACTGGTCGCCGATTTATTACATCCCTGTTGCAGCGCACCAGCAGCTGCACGGGACGTAGAGGCGACCCCCGGCCACCCTGGTCGCGCCTCCGCCGGCACGCCCGCAGACCGAACTTGTTTCCCGACGAGTAACTAAAAACGGGTTTCCTCGCAACCAGTCTCCTATTGACTGGCACGATCACGGCCTTCTATCCTCCCATTCACGGAATACCATTTCCTGTGCCGGAATTTCGGAACATGGAATTCCGGGTGGCGTCGGTCCAGCGAAGAAAGCGCGTTCGTGGTCGCCGGAGCCCACGCCAACGTCATCTCCCGCCGCCGAGCACGGCTCGTCACCGACTGACAGCCCGTCGAACGCGGCCGCACCGCCGCCTCCAGAGCCGACCGCCCGCCGCGCCGCGTTCGACTTCCCCATACCCGCCGGCCGCCAACGGTTGCCGGCCGCCGCGCACCGCACCGCCCGGACGCGCCGGTACCGCTCACGGGCGTTCGCAGCACACCGCGCTGCGCGCTCTTCGCTTCTCTGCTTCTCCGCTTCTGCGAAACCGACGCAAACACATCGAGATCATCAACGGGAGGAATACTCATGGAGGCAAGGCACCATGGCGCGCAACTCTGAGTCCGGAATTCCCATCGAACCGGTCTACGGACCGGACGCGCTCGCGGGGTGGGATCCCGCGACACAACTCGGTGAGGCCGGCTCGTACCCCTTCACACGCGGGGTCTACCCGTCGATGTATACGGGCCGGCCGTGGACGATGCGGCAGTACGCCGGTTTCGGTACGGCTGCCGAGTCCAACGCGCGCTACAAGCAGTTGATCGCGAACGGGACGATGGGCCTGTCGGTCGCCTTCGACCTGCCCACCCAGATGGGCCACGACTCGGATGCGCCGATCGCCTCGGGCGAGGTCGGCAAGGTCGGGGTGGCGATCGACTCGATCGACGACATGCGCATCCTGTTCGGCGGGATCCCGCTGGACCGGGTGTCCACCTCGATGACGATCAACGCGCCGGCCGCGCTGCTGTTACTCCTGTACCAGTTGGTCGCCGAAGAGCAGGGCGTCAGCGCGGACCGGCTGACGGGGACGATCCAGAACGATGTACTGAAGGAGTACATCGCGCGCGGCACGTACATCTTCCCGCCCAAGCCCTCGCTACGGCTGATCGCGGACATCTTCAAGTACTGCAAGGCCGAGATGCCGAAGTGGAACACCATCTCGATCTCCGGCTATCACATGGCGGAGGCGGGTGCCTCGCCGGCGCAGGAGATCGCGTTCACGCTGGCGAACGGCATCGAGTACGTACGCACCGCGGTCGCGGCCGGCATGGACGTCGACGACTTCGCGCCCCGTCTGTCGTTCTTCTTCGTCGCGCGGACGACGATCCTGGAGGAGGTCGCCAAGTTCCGTGCCGCCCGGCGCATTTGGGCCCGGGTGATGCGCGAGGAGTTCGGGGCGCAGAACCCCAAGTCGCTGATGCTGCGGTTCCACGCGCAGACGGCCGGGGTGCAGCTGACGGCCCAGCAGCCGGAGGTGAACCTGGTGCGCGTCGCGGTACAGGGCCTGGCCGCGGTGCTGGGCGGCACGCAGTCGCTGCACACGAACTCCTTCGACGAGGCGATCGCGCTCCCGACGGACAAGAGCGCCCGCCTGGCCCTGCGGACCCAGCAGGTGCTGGCCTACGAGACCGACGTGACGGCGACCGTGGACCCGTTCGCGGGCTCCTACGTCATCGAGAAGATGACCGGTGACATCGAGGCGGCCACCGTCGGGCTGATGGCCAAGGTCGAGGAGCTGGGCGGCGCGGTCAACGCGATCGAGCACGGCTTCCAGAAGGGCGAGATCGAGCGCAGCGCGTACCGCATCGCGCAGGAGACGGACTCCGGCGAGCGGGTGGTGGTGGGCGTCAACCGCTACCAGCTCGACGAGGAGGAGCCGTACGAGCCCCTTCGCGTGGACCCCTCCATCGAGGCCCAGCAGGCCGAACGCATCTGCAAGCTGCGCGCCTGGCGGGACTTCTCCCGTGTGGACGAAGCGCTCACCCGGCTGAAGAAGGCCGCTGGGGGCACGGACAACGTCCTGTACCCGATGAAGGACGCCCTCGCCGCCGGAGCCACCATCGGCGAGGTGTGCGACGCGCTCCGTGACATGTGGGGCACCTACTCCCCCACCGATGCCTTCTGAACCCGCCGTGAGAAAGGGTGACGCAACAATGCACGACCAGATCAGGATCATCGTGGCAAAGCCGGGCCTAGACGGTCACGACCGTGGGGCGAAGGTCGTCGCACGGGCGCTGCGCGACGCCGGAATGGAGGTCATCTACACCGGTCTCCATCAGACGCCCGAGCAGATCGTGAGCACCGCGATCCAGGAGGACGCCGGCTTCGTGGGGCTGTCCGTCCTGTCCGGGGCACACATGACAGTCTTTCCCAAAGTGATCGCCCTGCTGAGGGAACGTGACGCTGCGGACATCGAGGTCTTCGGCGGCGGCATCATTCCAGAGGCCGACATCGCGCCGCTCAAAGAGCTGGGAGTGGCTGAGATCTTCACCCCGGGAACGCCGACGGGGCACATCGTGGAATGGCTCCGTGACCGAGTCGATGGCATGGTCCCATCCTGACCCCGCGCTTTCATGTCGCCGCCGTACTCCGTCTGATCCGCATCCTTGATGGTCAGACGGAGTACGGCGGCCGCCCAACTGCCTCGCGGGGCAAGGCACTTCCGCCACGTATAGTCATGGCCAGACGCATTCGCCCCTCCGGCCGGAGGTTCCATGTGACCACCTCGCCCCATTCAGACCAGGTGCGCGCCGGCCAGGCCATGTACCTGCCGTGGACGCTGCCTCTGTACGACTTGGTAGCGTTCAAGATCAACTGCCGGTTCCTCTTCCGCGTCCCGGTGCCCGAGGTGGTCGCCATGTTCGACCGCAACGTCTCCCCGGACCATCTGGACGTCGGTGTGGGCACCGGCTACTTCCTGGACAACTGCCGCACCGCACCGCAGCAGGCCATCACCCTGGCCGACCTGAACGAGCACTCGCTGCGTCACGCGGCCCGTCGCCTGGCTCGCTTCGACGTCAATACGGTCCGGGCCAACGCGCTGGAACCGCTACCACTTCCCAAGGCGGCCTTCGGCTCAGCGTCGATGAACTTCCTGCTGCACTGCGTGCCCGGCAGCATTCGCCAGAAGGCCAAGGTGTTGGACCACGTCGCGGCCTGCGTACGGCCGGGTGGGCGCCTCTTCGGCGCCACCGTGCTCAGCAAAGGCGTACCGGTGGGGGCGGCTGCCCGGGCCGGCTTCTCGACCTGGAACTGGCGCGGCGTGATGCACAATTCCGAAGACAGCCTCGACGACCTGCGCACAGAGCTGGCCGCCCGTTTCCCCTCCCACAAGCTCTCCGTCTACGGCTGCGCCGCCCTCTTCGAAGCCGAGGTCCCCTGACGGTCCGTCAGGCGGTCGCCCCTAGCGTGTCGCAGAAGGCCGTGAGCAGGGCATTCCCCGGGCATGGGTGGGGTGTTGAGGGCTGAAGGCTGAACGTGTGTGTGATCAAGCCGCCCGAGGAGACCCCGTTGTGCCTCGGGCGAGGAGCACGGGATGCCCGCGTGCAGCGTGGCATCCGACTCGTCCATCACCACGGGCGCAGGTGCTCGATCGTGACGCGGTGTTGCTCGGCCAATCGCTGGGCGATCAGCGAGCGGTGGCAGGCTTCCGGGTCGCGCTCAACACAGAACAACGCTGCGACCCCACTACTCGACAGCGCCGACACGAACCGGCGTGAGGTCGGCGCTGTCGAGGATCTCGGTGGTGTAGCGGCGGGTGTACTCGGTGGCGAGTTCGCGGCGCGAGCGCTTGCCGACCCCTTGGCGGTCGTCCTCGGCGTACTGGAGCTGGCGTAGCTCGGTGGTCGGGGCGAGCTCGGGGTGGTGCTCGTAGGTGATCCGGGCGTGGGCGAGGGCCGCCTGCAGCCGGAGCGAGTTCGCCCAGGCGTACTCGGGTCCACGGACACCGCGGCGCTGACGTACGTCGAGCAGCAGGCGGACGTCCGCGTGCCGCAGTCGTTGTAGGAAGGACTCACCGTCGAGGCCGTAGACGCCGATCGTCACCATTCTGAGCACCGGATATCCCCCATCTGCCTGCTAGTTGTGCCGGTTCAACCGGCGCCGGTGACGTAGGCGTAGGCGTAGGCGGCGAGGTCGCATCACGCGACGGCGGTTCCCTCGAGCTCGACCATCAGGGTGGGGATCGCCAGCCGTGTCACCCCGAGCATCGTGGTGGTCGGCGCCACCCTGGCGGCGCCCAACCGCGCCGCCAGCACGCCGTAGTGCTGGAAAAGCAGATCGACGTCGGTCGTGAAGACGTTGAGCCGGACGAGGTTCGCGAGAGACATGCCGGCCTCGCCGAGCACGGCCTCCAGGTTGTCGATGCTCAGCGCCAACTGCGCCGCCATGTCACCGTCATGCTGGGGCTTGCCGTCGCCGCTCATCGCGGTCTGCCCCGAGATGTACAGGGTCCGGGTGTGCCCGGAGACGACCTCACCCTGGTTGAATCCCATCTCCACCGACCACGTCACCGGGTTGACCACCGTTCGTTCCATTGCCACGTCAGCTCCATTCGATTCATTGGAAGTACGTACGGCCATCGGCTCGGTAGCCGCCGGCTTCGACGTCGTGTTGGAGAGCCTCGCAACAAATCACGACATCCTTGGTCACGTATTCCGATAACGTTCTCGTATGCGCGCCGACCGGTTGGTCTCGCTGGTGCTGCTGCTGCGTCAGCGCGGTCGGCTGACCGCGGACACGCTGGCCCGCGAGCTGGAGGTATCCACCCGCACTGTGTTGCGCGACATCGAGGCGCTGTCCGCGGCCGGCGTCCCCGTCTACGCCGAACGCGGCAGGCACGGCGGTTTCGCGTTGTCGCCCGGTTTCCGGACCGAGCTCACCGGTCTGAACCACGACGAGGCCCTTGCCCTGCTGACCGCCGGATCAGGGCGCGGCGAGCAGGTGTTCGGCCTCGGCTCGGCGCTCGCTTCGGCCATGCGGAAGGTGGTCGACGCACTGCCCGAAAGCCACCGGGCCACCGCGAGCGACGCGGCCCAGCGCTTTCTCGTCGACCCGGAGACCGACCTGCTCTCACGCCGGCTGGTCACCGAGGAGGTACCCGACACCACCATGATCGAGGTCCGGCGCGCGGTGCTCGCCGGACACAAGCTGCGCATCCACTACGCGGCCACAGGCCAGACACCACAGTGGCGCACGGTGGACCCGATCGGCCTGGTCACCGTGCGCGACCGGGCCTACTTGCTGGCCACGAGATCCGGCGCGGACCGCACCTACCGGCTGTCGCGGGTGTTGGCGGCCGAGGAACTCCCCGAATCGGCACAGCGGCCGAACCGGGTCGATCTGGACCGGATCTGGCGGGAACGATCCGCGCAGTTTCTCTCCGGCAGCGACCACATCACCGTGCTGGTGCGGGTGAACCCGGCGCGGCGGGAGGACCTGCTGGACACCGCGCTGGCCGTCCGCGCGGAAGAACCCGACGCAGACGGCTGGCTACGGCTGGAGGTGACCTTCCAAGATTCACGACACGCCGAATGGGCGCTGTGGCAGCTCACCACGGACGCGGAAGCCCTGGCCCCGCAGTCGTTGCGCACCTCCCTACGCAACCGCGCCGCCGCGATCGCCACCCGCTACGGAGACTCATCCTGAGACTGGCGCTCCCCAATGACCGCTTTCTACGCGGATCCGCGTCAAGACCGACGCCGGGAGCCCGGCTCAACAGCCTCAGTGCCCCTCTGCACGTGCGACGGCGCGGAGGGAGCAACTCCGTCCTGACTGGCGGACGGTGGTGAACGATGTGCGGATGGTCAAGGACTCCTGGCACCGTTTGTCCTTGACCTGATGCCGGAGCCTCACCATGACGGCGGAGTGTGACAGGGAGTCAAAGTCCGTCTCGATGTCCGCGCGCAGTGGCACGGAGTGCGTCGGTTGGTTCGCCGTTGGTCGATTGGGCGGGGCGGGCGCCCTTGAGGAAGACCGTCCGGGACCGTCAGTTCCTGAAGTCCGGCCGTGGCCGTCCGTTGTGGCGCAGCCGGAGCCGGCGCCGGGGGTGCGAGCGCAGCACCGGATGGAGGTTCCAGCCCCGTTCCGAGGCGACGCGCAGGACGTAACCGGCGCCGGCGCCCCGGAAGTAGTGTGCTCCGAGTTCCAGGTCACGGTGGTATTCGCGACGGTGCTGGGAGGTCTCCACTCGCCGGGTCTGCTTCTCGATGCGCCGGTCCACGCGCGCCTGGTAGTACGCCGTGTCACCCTCCCGCACCAGCGCCACCGGGGTCACGCACCAGAGCGGGACGAACGGCACCCGGCCCAGCGTGGCGTCCAGCATCCGTGTCGCGCCGTTCTCGGCACGCGGCACCATGTAGACGATCAGCTCGGCCACCGGCGCTACGCAGTAGAGGCAGATCGCGAGGAAGACCCACACCACCAACCACAGCGGCAGGAACACCAGGGTCGCGGGAAGAAGCAGCAGCCAGCGCAGTGCGGCCGGACGGACGGGAAGCGGCCCCCAGGCCGGGTCGTCGTCGTGCAAGGACGGTGTCTTCCTCTCGTGTTCGCCATCGTTCGACGGTGCGCCCGTGAGCGTACGCCGGGGCCTGACCCGCACGGAGCGGCGGGCCGTTCCGGCCCCCGGCGTCGGTGTTGGCTAGAAGCTGTCGCTGGCACAGTCGTTGCGCGTCCCGTCCTGCGTGTACCTCGCCCACCTCAGATTCTTGAACCCCTGCTCGCCGTACTGGCCGTCAACGGTGGTCCCCTCCTGCCTCTGGGCGTACTCGAGGGCATCTCGCGTGGCCGGCCCGAATGCGCAGTCGACGGCGATGGAACGCCCGTAGCACGGTCGGAAGGCCGCCCTGCCTCAGGCTGTGATCAGACCCATGCGAGCTGGCCCGACCGGTAGCAGGCCACAAACTGGCCTGTGCTCTGGCGGAAGGCAGGCCACTTGATGTGCGTCAGAGTGTTGGGGCCGTACTCGCCGTCCACGGTCGCGCCAGTTGCACGCTGCGCGCTTCTCAGCGCGGCCTCCGTCAAGTCGCCGAAGACGCCGTCGGCCACCAGCCCTGCCGAGTGGCAGCGGTTGAGGGCCCGCTGAAGAGCCGACACGCCGGGTCCCGAATCACCGTTCGTGAGGTAGCAATTGAGGGTCTCGGCGGAATTGACGTAGCCGATGGGAATCGACGCCCTGTAGTCGTTGACGTTGGCCGCGGTGAACGATGTCGAGTTGGTGCAGTGGCGGTAAGTGCCATGAGCCGAGGCAGAGGGAGCTGCGACGACCGCGGCCCCCATCAGTGCGGCGACAGTGGCTCCTGTAGTGGCCAGTCCGGCGAGGCGACGGCTGGGCAGCTTCACGAGTATCCCCTTCGTAGATGATCACTGAGCGGTCCGGGTGATGAGCGGGAGAGCAAGAGTGAGGTCATGCGCGCTCGCCACGGCCGGTGTCAGCCCCGCACGACGGGCACAGTAGCCCGGCCCGGTCGCTGAGTGTGCCGGTCGTTTGCCCCACAAGGAACGGTCGTCGCACACACCGGAATACGCACAAGGCAGCGGACGAGACCGCTCTGGCATTACAGCCGCGACTCTGGTCCTACAGCCGCGACCTTGTTGAGCTCGACTGCCGCTACCACTGGGACCACGAGAAGCCGCCCTACGGGTCCATCTGCGGTGTGCGCCCCTACGAGCTGCGCCGCACGCTCCCGTTCGCCCCGCTGTGGACGTACTGCGCCGACGGCCGTGGCACGGCAGCAGAGGCCGCGCAAGCACACGGCCGCGCCCATCGTCAGCCAGGCGTGGAGCTGGTGAGGCGTGACGGCCCGGGTGAAGGAGAGCAGTTGCAGGGTCCTCGCCTTCCCGCTCCACCCCATGTCGGCTATCAAGTGACGGGGAGTTGCGGAAGGCCGCAGACCCGGCTTCCGCCAGGGCCTGTCCGGCGGATCACGCCGGACAGGCCCGTGGTCCCGACGAGGGCTCAGCGCTTGAGCGTGAAGGTGAAGTCGCCGGAAAGCTTGCCGCTCAGCCGGACTGCCGAAACGACCTTCCCCTCCGTGATCAGTCGCTCGACCTCAGCCCGCGAGAGACCGCAACCGTCAGCGATCAGTCGCACCGGCCGGACAGGGATCCGCGCCGCAAAGCGCACCGAGACGTCGATCACCTCGCGGTCCAGGTGATCCGATCCGCCGGTGTCGAGGCGCCAGGCGTTGTCCCAGTCGAGGGCGATGCGATTACGGCGCCGCAAGACCGGATCCTGGAGCAACTCAGCTGCCAGGCCAGGGTCGTTGGCATGCATCCGGTCCAGCAGCTCAGGTCGTACGGAGCGCACGTTCATCCGCTCCAGGACCGTGAGCTTTGCCGTGTCCCCGCAAGCGGTACAGAGCACGAGGAGCCAGGCGTCCAGGAGCTTGTGGTTTGCGTTGACACGAAATTTGCCGTTCGCCCGGAAGCGCTCGGACGCGCACGCGTGGCAACGGCGGAGAACGTTCGGCAGGCAGGTGGGCATGACCACCCAGCTATTGAGCACAGAAGTACACCGGTTTCAGTGAGAAGTCCGCAGCAAAAAGGAGCGCGGCGCACATGCGCGACGCGCGACAGATCAGCTCTCGGGAGGTCTCACAGGGTGTACAACGGCACGTCCTTGCCTAGACGACTTGGCTCGGCAGCAGGGTAAGGCAGCACAGCGGCGCTGCTCCACTGGTTTTCGAGCGCCTCACCGCCAGGTTCCATCCGGCGGATCACGGAAGAAGCCAGAGCCAGAGCCAGAGCCAGATCGCGGCGACGGTGACGGTGCCGTGGAAGAGGTAAGCCCGCTCGTCGCACCTCGTGGCCACGGCCCGGAAGTTCCTGAGCCTGTTGATCGTCCGCTCGGCCTCGCTCCCACGCTTGCAGATCGTCTTGTCGAAGCCGGCGGGCCAACCGCCTTTGCTGCCCCGGCACTTGCGGCTGGCCCGCTAGTCCCTCGGCTCTGGGTGGTGTGCTTGATCCGGCGTCTGCACAGGTAGCGGCGGTTACGGCGGGAGCCGTACGCCTTGTCGCCGCCAAGGCGATCGGGGCGGGTGCGAGGATGCCCGCCGCCCAGGCGGGCGACGCGGAGCCCCGCTCGTCGCCCCGGCCGTCGACCTGTCCGTCATCGGCCTACTGCTCGGCACCCGCTACCTCGCCCTGCACGACGCTCCTCCCGCACAACTCCGCCCCGCACGACACCTCTTGGTCCTCTCCCGCTTCGACCGCCGTCCCAAGGGGACCGACGCGACCGCGGCCGATCTTGCGCAGCCCGAGCGGCAACCAATACTTGGCTAGCCACATGTTGTGCTACCTTGATTATGTGTCCAGCCACCTAAATGGGTGGCGGCACGAGAGGAGTCGTCATGAAGGCCATCCTGTTCGACCGTTTCGGCGGCACAGAAGTACTGCACGCAGCGGACATCGAGGTCCCGCAGCCCGGCCCCGGCCAGGTCCGCGTCCGCGTCAAGGCGGCCGGGCTGAACGCGATTGACGGCAAGATCCGCTCCGGGATGATGGAGGCCGTCCGCCCGACGGCCTTCCCCTCCGTCCCCGGTCACGAGCTCGCCGGCGTGGTGGACGCCCTGGGTGCGGGCGTGCAGGACGTCAAGGTGGGCGATGAGGTGGTGGGCTGGTCGGACACCGGCTCGTACGCCCAGTACGCGCTGGCCACCACCGTCGCCCCCAAGCCCGCCGGCCTGGACTGGCAGCACGCGGTCGCGCTGCCGGTGGCGGGCGAGACGGCCGAGCGGGTCCTGGACCTGCTCGGCGTCACCGCCGGGGAGACCGTACTGATGCACGGCGCGGCCGGAGCGGTCGGCACTCTGGCGGTCCAGCTCGCCACGGCCCGCGGGGCGCGTGTCATCGGCACCGCCGGCCCCGGCAACCAGGACTACCTCACCTCGCTCGGCGCCACCGCCACCGTTTACGGCGAGGGCCTGGTCGAGCGGGTCCGGGCACTCGCCCCCGACGGCGTGGACGCGGTGTTCGATCTGGCCGGGAAGGGAGCCCTGGAGGACTCCATCACCCTGCGCGGCGGCACCGAGCGCATCGTCACCATCGCCGACTTCCGCGCGCACCAACTCGGCATCACCTTCTCCAGCGGTGGCCAGGAACGCTCCGCCGCCCGCCTGGCCGCCCTGGCCCAGGACGCCGCCACCGGCAAGCTCGTCACCACCGTCACCGCCTACCCGCTCGACCAGGCCCCCACGGCCCAGCAGGTCAGCGACGCCGGACATGTCCGGGGCAAGATCGTCCTCACCCTCGACTGATCACACCCACCACACCGTCCACTACCCCCGCCCCGCACTGCCGATCACCACCTGGTCATCACCACTCCGAAGGACCCCCTCATGCTGACCTCCCTGTGGACACCGACCACCGTCGGTGACATCTCCCTCCCGCACCGTCTGGTCATGGCCCCCATGACCCGTGACCGCTCCACACCTGAGGGCGTACCGACCGAGCTGAACGCCGAGTACTACGCCCAGCGGGCCTCGCACGCGCTCATCATCACCGAGGGCACCCAGCCCTCCACCGACGGCCAGGGCTACCTCCTCACCCCCGGCATCCACAATGACGAGCAGATCGCCGGATGGCGCAAGGTCACCGACGCCGTGCACGCGGCCGACGGCCGGATCGTCATCCAGCTGATGCACACCGGACGTATCGCCCACCCCGACAACACCCCCCACGGGCGCCGGCCGGTCGCCCCTTCCGCGATCCGGCCGGAGGGCGCGATGTTCACCGCGTCCGGACCCCAGGAGATGCCGACACCCCGTGCTCTGTCGACGCAGGAGGTCGCGGCGACCGTCGACGACTTCCGCCGCGCCGCAGCGGCTGCCGTCGCGGCGGGCGCCGACGGCGTGGAGATCCACGCCGCCAACGGCTACCTGGTGCACCAGTTCCTGTCCGACAACACCAATCAGCGCACCGACCGCTACGGCGGTTCCCTCGACAACCGCATCCGCTTCGCGGCCGAGGTGGCCGCTGCCGTGGCCGACGAGATCGGCGCCGACCGCACCGGCCTGCGCATCTCCCCCGGCAACCCCTACAACGACATCGCCGAGTCCGACACCGCCGAGCTGTATCCGGCGCTCCTGCGCACCCTCAGCCCGCTCGGCCTCGCCTACCTCCACGTGACGCACGCGGGCGACGAGGAGCTGCTGGCCACTCTGCGCGCGCTGTGGCCGACCACGCTGATCCTCAACCGGGCCGGCACCGACCTGCCCACCCGCGCCCGGGACATCGACCACGGCACGGCCGACCTTGTTTCCGTCGGCGCCCTCGCGCTGGCCAACCCGGACCTGGTCGAGCGGCTACGCTCTGACGCGCCGCTGAACACCCCCGACCCGGCGACCTTCTACGGCGGCGGAGTGGCCGGCTACACCGACTACCCCACCCACACCGTCTGAGGAACCACACCATGCCCGCCCCCACACCTCGCACCCCCACCACGGCCAGCGAGGGCCCGATGAGCTACGCGATCTTCCAGCTCGCCCGCGCTCACCGCGCCCGCGCCGGCGCCATGCTCCGCGAGATGGACCTGCATCCCGGACAGGAACTGCTGCTGATGCAACTCCTCGACCGTGATGGCCAGACCCAGTCCGAGCTGCTCGACAGCGTCGGCCTGGACCACTCCACCGTCTCCAAATCCCTACGCCGCATGCAAGACGCCGGCCTGCTCATCCGCGAGCCGGCCGAACACGACCGACGCGTCATGGTCGTCCACCTCACCGACAAGGGCCGCGCCATGCGCGAGCCCATCGCAGCCATGTGGCAGGCCCTGGAGGAGACCTCCGCACGCAACCTCTCCGCGCAGCAGGCAGAGTCCTTCGTCCGCACCGCCTACACCATCGCCGACGCGATCACCAGCAGCGCCGCTGCGGGGGAAGAGTCCAAGTAACTCCCCCGTTTGCACCCCATGTTGGCATGCCCAATACGACATATAGATGGATATGCGGACACAGGGTGCAGATCGTCTGGATGTGGCGGAGTCACTGCCAACCTGCGTACGTCAGAGATAACGGGCGGTCGCGGGGCCTCAGCGTCAGAGGCAAGATCGAGAGCCGAACCACAGGACAAGGCCGACGTCTACGAGAACCTCGGGCTCCGGCTCACCTACGAGCCCGGAAAACAGCTCGTGCGGGCCGAGGCTCGCCTCGACCCGCACAAGTTGGGGATACGGTCTGTGTCCGAGGACCGACACGACCAATACGCCTACGCCCTGGCACGGCGGACACGGCTGGTGGTGGGGTAGATGGCCAGGCAGCCAACGCCCACGAGCACGCGTCCGAGCACCTCCTTCGAAGGAGAGATCACTCTTCGCCTTGTCACCATGACCATGGCGGCAGTGGTCGGGCTGACCTTCCTGTTCGGGTTCGGGAACGTGTGGACCCGGGCCTTGAGGTTGGGCGTGCCGCCGTGGGTGGCGCCCCTGGTGGCTCCGGCGGTGGATCTGTCGGTGCTGGGGCTGCTGTTGGGTACCCGGTACCTTGCCCTGCACGGCGCGCGTCCGGAGCAACTCCGTCCCGCGCGTCGACTGTTGGTGTTCTCCAGTGTGATGACCTTGGCGCTGAACGTGGCGGATCCGCTGCTCGCCGGTCAGACGGGCAAGGCGGCATTTGACGCGGTCGGACCGCTGCTGCTGATCGGCTGGGCCGAGGTCGGACCGGGCCTTCTGCAAGCCATCAGCGGCGTCGAAAGCGAACAGGCGGCAGCGCCTGCGATGCCGGAAGCCCCGCACCATCCCGTGCACGACGCGGTGCCGAGGGCCAAAGACAGCGACGACGGTGTCGCTGATCCACTCTTCGCGGCTCCCGGTTCTGGTGATCACCAGGGAGGGCTGCGGTCGGACGAGGACCATCTCCTGGAAAGCGCCCGTGAGGAAGATGCGCGGCATTGGGAGATGTATCAGCGGCCGATCTCAGCGGAGACCCTGCGGAAGCGGCTACGGGTCGGTGCCGCCAGGTCCCGGATGCTGGTCGCCATGGTGCGCTCGACCAGCACCGATCGTGTGGCGGGAGGCAGCAGGGGCCTCTGCTATCCAGGGGATCGACCAAGATCTTCCTGAGAAAGCAGAGGCCCAGTGGCTCAGTCTGTCACGAGCGGAACCGATGACGTGTTCGCGCCCGCTCATATCGGCGCGATAACGCAGGTCATCCCGCCCGAGTTGGTGGATGCGGTGCTGGACGACACCGGGGCTCGCGAGCAAACGACTGCGTAGCCTGCCTTCCCGCGTCGGAGTGTACTTCGTCCTGGCGCTCGGCCTGTTCGAGCATCTCGGTGCCGCGCTGGTGTGGGGAAAACCTGGCGGTAGTTGCTGCACTGACCTGCGGCGGAGTGGTGCTGGAGCCCTGGTCGACCCCGTGGCCAGTCCCCGCTGTTCCCCATGGTTCCCCATACGATCTGGCGTGCCTCGACATACGCAATACGCCCTCCGACGGCAGCAGTTCCCCACCGCTTGAGCTGCACCGGCCACGAGTTCGGGTCACAACTCGCCCCGCCACCTGACTCCCGGCGAGGTCCTCGCGCGCCCGTATCGAGGCAATCGGCACGCTCGAGCAGCCCTTCACCGACCAAGCACCGTAGGGGCTTTTGAGGTGATGGCGGATGCCTGACCGGCCGGGGGGAGCCGAGGGGATTCGGGCAGTCACACGAACTCGACCAATCTATGGTTCTACCCGCGTCAATCCCTTGCCAGGCAAGCGAGTTGAGGCAACTATGGGGCATCTCGTTTGAGTAGAAACAACCCCCCTTCCCTTCCGCCCGACAGGTGAGGCATGGCTACAAGTGCGTCCAGAATGCGGCACGCAGCCGGCGACGGCTACACGTCCAGCGGCTCCCTCAAACAGAACGCGCTCGGCGTTCTGGGGATCCTTTTCTTCGTTCTCTCCGCGCAGGCGCCGCTCACCGGTATCGCCGGGGCGGCGCCGGTCGCCATAGCCATCGGCAACGGTCCCGGTGTACCCGCCATGTACGTGGTGGCCGGAGTGGTCGTCCTGCTGTTCTCGGTCGGCTACGTCGCGATGGGCCGCCACGTGGTCGACGCGGGCGCCTTCTACGCGTATGTCGGCAAGGGCCTCGGCAGCACGGCCGGCGCCGGCAGTGCGGGCGTCGCGCTGCTTGCCTACCACGCCATCCAGGCCGCGGTGTACGGGCTGTTCGGAGCCGTGATGAACGGCCTGGCGATCCAGTACCTGGAGTTGGACGTGCCCTGGTGGCTGATCGCCGTCGGCACGATGGTGATCGTACAGGCGTTCGGTGCGGCCGGGGTCGACCTGGGCGCCAAGATGCTCGCGGTGTTCGTCCTGGCCGAGATCAGTCTGCTGCTGGTCTTCGGCGTCGTGATGTTCCTGAAGGGCGGCGGCCCCGAAGGACTGGCCCCCGGATCCTCCTTCTCCCTGTCGGCGGCGCTCGACGGTGCGCCCGGTGTGGCGCTGATGTTCGCGGTGGCGTCGATGTTCGGTTTCGAGGCGACGGCGATCTACGGCGAGGAAGCGCGCGACGCGCACAAGACGGTCCCCCGGGCCACCTACCTCGCGGTCGTTCTTGTCACTGCGTTCTTCGCTTTCACCTCCTGGATGCTGGTCTCGGCGCACGGACCGTCGGCCAGTGCCGCCGCTGCCGGCGAGGCCCTGGAAGCCGGGGACGGGGCGGCCTTCGTTGCAGGGCCCGTGTCCGACGAACTCGGCGCGTGGGCGGGTGACGCACTGCCGATCCTGCTGGCCACCTCGCTCTTCGCCAGCATCCTGGCCTTCCACAACTCCGCCAACCGCTACCTGTTCTCCCTCGGACGGGAAGGGCTGCTGCCTCACCGGCTGACCACGCTCAACGGCAGGCAGTCGCCGTGGATCGCGGGCCTCGCGCAGACCGCGATCGCCGCGCTGCTGGTTTTCCCCTTCGCGCTGGCCGGCAAGGACCCCGTCCTCACCCTCTTCTCCTGGCTCAGCGGTCTCGCGGTGCTGGCGATCATGCTGCTGTACTTCATGACCTCGGTCTCGGTCATCGTGTACTTCCGCCAGGTCGGCGACACCCGGAAGTGGAACACTCTGATCGCCCCGACCCTGGGCGCTGCCGGTCTCGCCGGAGCCATCTGGCTGATCATCGCCAACTTCACCACCCTCATCGGCGGCGACACGGCCACCGCCACCTGGCTGGCCCTGGCCGTGCCCGGGGCCTTGCTGGCGGGCATCGCGATGCCCCGGCTGTCCGGCGCGTCCCGAGGGCGCTAGCTTGAGGTTTGACCTCGCCGTTCGAACACTGCCCCCTGCCGTACCCACTGGGAGTTTTCGCCCGATTTGACTCTGTCGCGGGCGCGTTGATCACGCCTGAAAGCGCCGGGCAGAGCTATTGGAATCCGCTGGGTTAGATCTCAAGCCAGGGGTTCCTTCACGGAGGTGAAATCCGAGGAAGCCATGGCCGGGAGCCCCGAGTAAGGGTCTCCCGGCCGCGCTTCGTCGCCGCCCTGTGTCCCAGCTCCTCAGTGATAGCGGCCGTCGGGGCCGGAGCGCTCGGTCCGCCAATCGTCAGATTCCCGCACGCTGCTGCCAGTTGCCGAAGGACTCCAGCGGATCGCCGCCCTCACCGAGAGCCCAGGGATACATCGTGACCAGACCGCGGATCGCCCGGAACACCTCGCCGGCCTGCGCGACCCGCTTCGCCTGGACGAGCGCGTACGCCAGCACGTTGAGATCGGCCACAGCCGCTGCGTGAGCCAGGTAACCAGAGCGGGGCCAGTCGGCCAGAGCGCGGTCCAGCGCCGCCTCGGCGTCCG
The DNA here is from genome assembly GCF_008905045.1 of Streptomyces albicerus. Lineage (GTDB taxonomy): Bacteria > Actinomycetota > Actinomycetes > Streptomycetales > Streptomycetaceae > Streptomyces > Streptomyces albicerus. The sequence continues at coordinate 988 of NZ_VWMY01000078.1, read as the reverse complement.
GGCGGCTCCACAGACGGCTCGCGGTGAGACCCTCGATCCCTCCCTGGGCGAGCGTGCCGTGGTAGTGGTCGACCAGGGAGGCAATCTCGAGCCCCGCCGTGGGCGCGGTGGGCGCGGCCTCCGCGCGCACCCGGTCGAGGAACTCGACCGTCTGTCTGTACGAACCGCACTCCTGGGGGGACAGGTAACCGAGCATCTGGAGATGAGCCTCGCGGTGCCACCGGTCGCGTCTGACGATCTCGGCCCAGAGCGGGAAGACCTCCGTTGTCGGTCGTCGCCACACTCTCAGCAGACCGAGGCGCACCACCCAGGGGTTGGGGTCGTCCGGCCGCAGCCCCGCAGCCCGTGCGCAGGCGTCGAGCGCCTCGTGCGTCTCGTTGGCGTCCGGCTGTTCCTGGTACCGCGTGCGCAGCATGACGCCCCAGGCGTAAAGCAGTTGAGCATCCGGGTCCTGGGCCCGCTCCTCGGCCCAGGAGTGCTGAAACGCCGGGGCCGTCGACTCCGAGAGGACACTCATTCTGTGAGCCCTGCGGTCCCAGTCCCGGCCGCTGCTGCGCAGCAACTGCTCGATCATGGCCGCCACGAGATTGTGGCCCGCGGCGGTTCGGCTCTCTACCAGCCGCTTGCGCACCTTGCCGAGGTCGGTGTCGTCGAGTTCAGGGGCGAGTCTCGCAGTGATTCGCCGGCGACCGAGGAGAGCCATGCCCGGAGAGTAGCGAACTTTTCCCTGACAGTGATGAGTTGAGCTGCATACACGTTGATCTGATGCTTCCCCCGGCGCCCACACCGGGCATGTTGCGCAATCCGGGTGCCGCCGAGCGGCTCACGTCGAGGCCGTGCCCAATCCGTGCCCGTAAGCGTGGTCAAAGCCATGGAGCCCGCCCAAGCGACATCGCTTCTTAGTACTGCAACGGTGCTTGTCGTGACTGCTGGCCAGGTCGGTCGTTGGTGTGGTTATGGGTGGGGACCTTGACGATGTCAGGCTGTG
>NZ_VWMY01000077.1 GCF_008905045.1 Streptomyces albicerus | reverse complement strand
GGCCCCCGAGAACGGGGTCTGGGGCGGAGCCCCAGAAGGATGGGACGGATAGGGGCGGCGGGGGCGAAACACGCCCGGACGGTGGCACCGTCGGCGCCCAGATGTCACGAATAAGTGGCCCATGTGCCAGAAGGGTCGCGGGGCACTGGTCACCGCCCACTACCCTGGAGTGGTGACCATTCGCCTGTACGACACCAGCGCCCGGCAGATCCGTGACTTCACCCCGCTCACGCCGGGTTGTGTCTCGATCTACCTGTGTGGCGCCACGGTGCAGGCGGCCCCGCACATCGGGCACATCCGGTCGGGGCTCAACTTCGACATCATGCGCCGCTGGTTGGAGTACCGCGGCTACGACGTGACGTTCGTCCGGAACGTGACGGACATCGACGACAAGATCATCAAGAAGGCGGCCGAGCAGAACAGGCCGTGGTGGTCGATCGGTTACGAGAACGAGCGCGCGTTCAGCGACGGCTACACGGCCCTGGGCTGCCTGCCGCCCACGTACGAGCCCCGCGCCACCGGCCATATCACCGAGATGGTCGAGATGATGCGCACGCTCATCGAGCGCGGGCATGCGTACGAGGCCGACGGCAACGTGTACTTCGACGTGCGCTCGCTGCCCGGGTATCTGTCGCTGTCCAACCAGGATCTGGACGATCTGCGCCAGCCGTCCGAGGACGGGGAGACCGGTAAGCGCGATCCACGGGACTTCGCGATGTGGAAGGCCGTCAAGCCCGGTGAGCCCTCCTGGGAGACGCCCTGGGGACGCGGCCGGCCGGGCTGGCACCTGGAGTGCAGTGCGATGGCGCACAAGTACCTGGGCTCCGCCTTCGACATCCACGGCGGCGGGATCGATCTGATCTTCCCGCACCACGAGAACGAGATCGCCCAGGCCCGGGGCTTCGGGGACGAGTTCGCCAAGTACTGGGTGCACAACGCCTGGGTCACCATGAGCGGCGAGAAGATGTCGAAGTCGCTCGGCAACTCGGTCCTCGTGTCCGAGATGGTCAAGCAGTGGCGGCCCATCGTGCTGCGCTACTACCTGGGCACCCCGCACTACCGCTCCACCATCGAGTACAGCGAAGAGGCGCTGCGCGAGGCCGAGTCGGCGTTCGCGCGGATCGAGGGCTTTGTGCAGCGGGTGATGGAGAAGGCCGGGGGCGTCGTCGAGCCCACGTCCGAGGTGCCGCCGGCGTTCGCTGAGGCGATGGACGACGACATGGGTGTGCCGCAGGCGCTGGCGATCGTGCACACGACGGTTCGCCAGGGCAACAGCGCGCTGGCCGCCGACGACAAGGAAGAGGCCGTGGCCCGGCTCGCCGAGGTCCGGGCCATGCTCGGCGTCCTCGGTCTCGACCCGCTCGACCCGCACTGGGCCGGCGAGTCCGACCGCGGCGACGATCTGCACGGGGTCGTCGACAGCCTCGTACGCCTGGTTCTCGACCAGCGTGAGGCGGCCCGGGCCCGTAAGGACTGGGCGACCGCCGACGCCATCCGCGACCAGCTCAACCAGTCCGGGCTCATCATCGAGGACGGCCCCCAGGGGCCGCGGTGGACGCTCGGCCCGCGCTGAGCATTCCTTGATCGATTGTGCCGCCCGGCTCTCCGGGCGGCACACTTCATAGAAGTACGCGTTCCAGAGTTCCAGAAGACATCAGCACGCTCTCACACAGACAGGTAGGTCATGGCCGCTAACAACCGCCGCATGTCCGGCAAGAAGGGCGCGCAGGTCGGCAGTGGCGGCCAGCGACGCCGGGGCCTGGAGGGCAAGGGCCCGACCCCGCCCGCCGAGGCGCGCAAGGGGCACAAGAAGAACCGAATCGCCACGTCCAAGGCGAAGCAGGCCGTGCGCCGCCCCGCACCGCGCGGCGGCCGGGGCGGCAAGGGCACGTCCGAGATGGTCGTCGGGCGCAACTCCGTCGTCGAGGCGCTGCGCGAGGGCGTGCCCGCCACGATGCTCTACGTGCAGCAGTTCATCGACAACGACGAGCGGGTGCGCGAGGCGCTCCAGCTCGCCGCGGACCGCGGCGGCATCCACCTCATGGAGGCCCCCCGCCCCGAGCTCGACCGCATGACCAACGGGCTCAACCACCAGGGCCTCGTCCTCCAGGTCCCGCCGTACGAGTACGCGCACCCCGAGGACCTCGCCGCCGCCGCGTACGACGAGGGCGTGGACCCGCTGATCGTCGCGCTCGACGGCGTGACGGACCCGCGCAACCTCGGTGCCGTCGTCCGGTCGGTCTCCGCGTTCGGCGGGCACGGTGTGGTCGTGCCCGAGCGCCGAGCCGCCGGTATGACCGCCGGCGCCTGGAAGACGTCCGCCGGCGCCGCGGCCCGTACGCCCGTCGCCCGCGCGTCCAACCTGACCCGGGCCCTCGAGGCCTACAAGAAGGCAGGCCTCGTCGTGGTCGGCCTCGCCGCGGACGGCGAAGCCGAGATCGGCGAACTGGAAGCCCTCGGCGGCCCGGTCGTCATCGTCGTCGGCAGCGAGGGCAAGGGCCTGTCCCGACTCGTGGGCGAGACCTGCGACTTCCGGGTGCGGATTCCGATGCCGGGTGGCACGGAGTCGCTGAACGCGGGTGTGGCGGCTGGTGTCGTGCTGTACGAGGCCTCTCGGCGGCGTGTCTGAGGGTGGTCCGGCGGGGACTGGGGGCGGTGTGAAATGCCGTCCCCGTAAGGCGCCTCCATAGGGCGATACGGACGGGCTGGGTGATCTTGACGCGGTCCGGACAGATCGGGGCGGTCAAAGCAGTGTCCTAAGCACACGCCGCTCGGTTAGATGAGTGTGGACACCAGAACACCCCGCACACCCACGGGGGACCGCTCGTTGGGATTCGACGACGCTCCCGCGCTGAGCATGGTGAAGGTGCCGAGCGATCCGGCGCAGGTCATCGTCAATCATGCGAGCTTCCGCGTGCAGCTGGGCACCGCCCCGCGGGCCCAGTCCCCGCGCGTCGCACGGTACTTGAGCTCGAGCGACGACACCGCGCGCATGCCCGTCGTCGGAACCGCCGCAGGAACCCGCCGCCGCGCGCCCGTCGTCTGGAGCGGGAGGTCCGCCCCCGACGACACCGGCGCCACCCGGCTGCTGCAGGCCGTGCGGAGCACGAGTCTGCGGCACGGCGCCGAGGAACCGGCGGGCGACGGCGGCGCGACCCAGGTCATCCCGCGCGTCGACGTGGGCGCCACCTCCGGGTTCGACATCGACGCCACCGTCGAGACGCCGAGCGTCCGCGGCCCCGGGACCCGCCTCCTGCCCCAGATGCGCAGCGCGGGCAGCGCGTACGAGGAGATCGACGACCCCCCGTACACGAGGGGCGATGTCGAGGACGACTCCTACGAGCGCGACTCCTACGAGCGCGACTCGTACCGGGACGAGGACGGCAGTGCTCCCAAGCGGCACGGCGCCGACCCCGTCCGGCACGGGTACTACCCCGGCCGCCGGATGAACCTCGGCGTCGTCCTGCTCCCGCTGCGCGTCTTCCTCGGCTTCATCTCCATCTACGCCGGCATGGGCAAGCTCTGCGACCCCGTCTACTTCGACGGCGGCAAGCGCGGCTCCATGGTCAAGTGGCTCAACTCGCTGCATCCCTGGGAACTCGCCGAGCCACTGCGCCAGTTCGCGCTCGAGCACCCCGTCGGTGCCGGACTCCTCATCGCCTTCTTCCAGGTGATCGTCGGCGTCCTCACCGTCCTGGGCCTGTGGCAGCGGGTGGCCGCGGTCGTCGGCGCGCTGCTGTCGGCGGCGCTTCTCCTCACCGTCAGCTGGAAGTCCGTCCCCGCCTACGACGCACCCGACATCATCTACCTCGCCGCCTGGTCCCCGCTGATCATCGCGGGCGCCCCCGTCTACTCCGTCGACGGCCGCCTCGCCGGTGAGGCCTGGCGCACGCTCGGGCCGCGCGTCGAGATCTGGGAGCTGCGCCGCCGGGTCCTGCGCCGCGGCGCGCTCGTCGCGACCGTCGTCGTCGGATTCACGCTGCTCTTCGGCTCGTTGCTCGGCGGCGCCGTCCGCGACGCCGACCGTGTGGTCGTCCCCGGCCCCGGCGAGGCCCCGCGCAACGAACTGCCCGGCTCCCCGCTCCCCGAGGAACCCGGCAAGCGCCGCCACAAGGAGAGCCCCTCGGCGGCCAACTCGCCCACGCAGGGCGCCACTTCGGCGAGCCCCTCGGGCGCCGCGACCACGCCTGGTGCGGCCCGCGAGACCGCCGGCGCCACTGCCGGTCAGCCCAGCCAGACACAGGGCACCGGCCAGGCCCCGCCCCAGCAGTCGGCCCCGCCCCAGGCGCCCAGCACCAGCGCGGGCCCGTCCTCCTCGGGCGGCAACAGCGGCGGTACGGGCTCGGGAGGCGGCTCCGGAGGTACCGGCGGCGGCGCGGGCGGAGGCTCGGGAGGCAGCGGCTCCGGAAGCTCGGACGGGCTCGTCGGCGGCCTGCTCGGCTGAGACAGCTCATTCGCCACGACGTCCGGTACGTGGATTTCGATACGACGATGGGGCCCGGCACCACTCAGGTGCCGGGCCCCATCGACGTACGGGACAAGTCGCTGGACCGAGGTGAGGTCCTCAACGCCCCAGCGCGGCCAGCTCCTTGGCCGCCTCCGTGAGGTCCTTCGCGGTGTCGATGGCGCGCCAGTAGGCGCCCTGCGGGATCGGATAGCCCGCCAGGCGGCGCTCGCGGGCCAGGCGCGGGAACGTGGTGCGCTCATGGTCGCCGAGGTCGGGGAGCAGGGCGGCGAACTCGGGCGAGAAGACGTACACGCCCGCGTTGATCCCGTACGCGGTCGGCGGGGACTCGATGAAGTCCGTGATGTGACCGAAGTCGTCGGTCTCGACGGCGCCCCACGGGATGCGCGGGCGGGCCAGCGCGAGGGTCGCCACCGCGTCGCGCTCGGTGTGGAAGTCCGCCATCTCACGCAGCGAGAAACGGGTCCAGATGTCGCCGTTCGTCGCGTACCAGGGGCGGTCCGGGTGGGGCAGGTGCTTGGCGGCGAACTTGAGGCCGCCGCCGCGGCCCAGCGGCTCCGTCTCGACCACGGTGGTCACGGAGACGGGCAGGTCGGTCGACTCCAGCCACTGCTGGAGGACCTCGGCGAGATGACCGCACGAGACGACGACGTCGGTGACGCCCTCCTCGGCGAGCCAGGCCAGCTGGTGGCCGATGATCGGGGTCCCGGTGCCGGGAATCTCGACCATCGGCTTGGGACGGTCGTCGGTGTAGGGACGCAGCCGGGAGCCCTGGCCGCCGGCCAGGACGACGGCTTGAACGGGGCGCGACGCGGCGTTCGGATCGGTCATGCCCGAACTGTACGTGGCGCCCCGCGGGGTGAGCGGGTGGGGATGTGCGGGCTGTGCGGGTGGGGGTGTGCGGGCCGCGCGGGGTGGGGATCTGCGGGTCCGTTGAGGCTGGTCGCGCCCACGCGGCGGAGCCGCACATTGTCCCAGCCCCGCGCCCCTTACGGGGCCGGAGGCCCCTGACGGGCCCGCCGGGCGGCTCAGGCGTGCTGGGCGGCTACGCCCGTGGCGAAGGATGTGTCGCAGACCGGGCGGGCGTATGACTGGGCGCGGGACGGGCCGTATGCGCGGACCGCTGCGCGGCCCAGGGCGCGGGCGATGGAGGCGCAGTGCCTGGCGAGCGACGGGCGGCCGTTCACGGCCTCCTGGAGGTGTGTGAGGGCCACGCCCGGGTTCTTCTCCTGGAGTTCGAGCAGGAGCTTGTCGCGCAGCACGTCCTGCGGGGCGCGGGACGGAGCGCGCCGGGAGACGTCCTCGGCGGATGCGGCGAGCACCGAGCCCGAGGAGCTGTTCCCGGACCAGTTGACTCGGGTCACCGCGAGCGTCCCGGAGAGCACCAGGACGACGGGCAGAACGAGGGCGAGAGTACGGCCGATCCGGCGGGCCGGACCGCGGCCGTGCTGTGTCGGTCGGCCGGCGGGGCCACGGCCGTGTCGCGTCGAGTGGTTAGTGGAGTGCTTCACGCGAGTGAGGGTAGCGCGGGGTGATGATTTGGCGACATTTAGTAATCAATTCGAGGGACGGGTAAACCGCCGTTTTCGAGTTTGATGTTGACGCACAGGTATCGAAATGACCGGTCTGCCGGGGTATTTGTCGACAACGAAGAAGGCCCCGCAGTGGCCTGCGGGGCCTTCTTCGTCAACCTGGGTGAAATCTCCGGGATTAGTCGGAGAGACGCTCACCGGTGGACGTCGAGAACACGTGGGTCTCGCCCGGGCGCGGTACGACGTGCAGCGTGGCGCCCTTCTCCGGGACCGCGCGGCCGCTGACACGGACGACCAGGTCCTTGAGGTCGTCGCCCATCTTGGAGCTGCCGTAGACGTAGCCGTCGGCGCCGAGCTCCTCGACGACGTTCACGGAGACGGCGAGGCCCGCCGGGGCGTCCTCGGTCTCCTTCGACAGGGAGTTGGCGGCGTCGCCGTTCGTCTCGACGATGTCGAAGTGCTCCGGGCGGACACCGACCGTGACGGTCGTGTCACCCTTGTCGGCGGCGGCCTTGAGGGCCTCGCGGTTGACGGGCACCACGGAGTTGCCGAACTTCACACCGCCGTCGGTGATCGGGACCTCGACGAGGTTCATCGCCGGGGAGCCGATGAAGCCGGCGACGAAGAGGTTGGCCGGGCGGTCGTACATGTGGCGCGGCGAGTCCACCTGCTGGAGCAGGCCGTCCTTGAGGACCGCGACCCGGTCGCCCATCGTCATGGCCTCGACCTGGTCGTGGGTGACGTAGACGGTGGTGATGCCGAGGCGGCGCTGCAGCGACGCGATCTGCGTACGGGTGGAGACGCGGAGCTTGGCGTCGAGGTTCGACAGCGGCTCGTCCATGAGGAACACCTGGGGCTCACGCACGATGGCGCGACCCATGGCGACACGCTGGCGCTGACCGCCGGACAGGGCCTTCGGCTTGCGGGCCAGGTAGTCGGTGAGGTCGAGGATCTTCGCCGCGTCCTCGACCTTCTGGCGGATCTCGGCCTTGTTGACGCCGGCGATCTTGAGCGCGAAGCCCATGTTGTCGGCGACCGTCATGTGCGGGTAGAGCGCGTAGTTCTGGAACACCATGGCGATGTCCCGGTCCTTGGGCGGCAGGTGCGTGACGTCGCGGTCACCGATGTGGATCGAGCCGGAGTTGACGTCCTCGAGACCCGCGAGCATGCGCAGGGAGGTGGACTTTCCGCAGCCGGAGGGACCGACGAGGACGAGGAACTCGCCGTCCGCGACATCGAGCTCGAGCTGGTCGACGGCGGGCTTGTCGCCACCCGGGTAGATGCGGGTCGCCTTGTTGAACGAGACAGTGGCCATGGTGAGGGGCCCCCTTCACCGGCAGGAACGTGCCGGACGATCCGTTGTAAAGGTGGTGAGCCACTACGGAACGGCCCGTAGTGGTGTAGTCCACACGAGCGGACTGGGTCAGGACGCTACCTCGCGTTCACGCGTTCTGTCAGTACTCCGGGGCTCATGAAGTTCGAGGAAATTTTCGACGGGACCCCGCTGTGACGTGGGTACACTGCACGGGCGCGCATGCGTGCACGCCCAGCGCACGTATGCCTGCAAGCACGCACGCGTGCAGGCCTCCTTAGCTCAGCTGGTCAGAGCAACGCTCTTGTAAAGCGTAGGTCGTCGGTTCGAATCCGACAGGGGGCTCCGACAGCACGGACAACCCGTCGTGCCGCATTGCAGGCCCAGGTCACCCGCTGACCTGGGCCTTTTGTGTGGGCAGGCCCGCTGCGCGAGCGATCAAGCGGGCCGTGCGGAGGCCTTCGCGGTGGGCGGAGCCGGAGTGGGCGGGGCGGCAGCGGCCGAGTTCGGAGGCGTACTCGGCCATGACCGCGCCCGAGTGGTCCGTGGTGAGTTCCGTGAGGGGGGCCGGGCGGCCGCAGGCGGCCAGGACGGCCTGGAACTCGCGGGCGTTGGCGAAGTCGCAGACCCGGTCCGCCGTGCCGTGCACCAGGTGGATGGGCAGCGGCGGGGCGGTGGCGCAGACGGCCATGGGGGAAGGGAGGCCGAGGAGCGGCTCGGGCTGGTTGTAGCGGGCGGCGATGCCGACCACGGCGGCCGGGCGCCAGCCCTCCGGGGGGTTCGGCTGCAGGGCCGTGGCCATGGCGGCGCGGCCGCCCAGGGACCAGCCGACGAGGATGATCTCGGCCGGGTCGCGTACGAAGTCCCAGGTGAAGCGGAGGGACGCCTCGAGGTGGGGGCGTCCGCCGTCGGGGGCGTCCGGGTGCCAGTCGGGGACTATGACCGTGGCGCCGAGGCGGGCGACCGTCGCGGCCAGGGCGCCGAGAACGTCCCGTTCGGCGGGGCCGCGGCCGTGCCACAGGAGGACCGTGGGGGCGTCGGGGGCGGCGGCGCGGTGGATGTCGAGGAGCTGACCGTCGGACGAGTAGCGGACGGTGTCCATGACTGCGGTGCTCATGAGGTTCCCCCTGTCTCAGCGGCCCGCGACCCGGTCGGCGATACGCGCGATCCGGGACGACTGTGCGGCATGGGTGGTGAGTTCGCGGCGGTCGGCGGCTCGATACGTCGCGTACATGCCGTGTACCCCGAGCCAGCGGAAAGGCTCGGGTTCCCACTTGCGGACCTTGTGTTCGACCCAGGGGAGGGCGGTGAGCTCGGTCGCGCCCGACTGGCCCGAGTCCCGCTGGATCAGGTCCCGGAGGGTGCGGGCGGCGAGGTTGGCAGTGGCGACTCCGGAGCCCACATAGCCGCCGGCCCAGCCGAGGCCGGTCGAGCGGTCGAGGGTGACCGTGGCGCACCAGTCGCGGGGGACGCCGAGGACGCCCGACCAGGCGTGGGTCACGGCGATGTCCGAGAGCTGCGGGAAGAAGCGGACGAGGATCTCCCGGAGCGCGTTGACCGTCGACGCCTGCGTACGGCCGTCGTTGTCCGTGCGCGAACCGAAGCGGTACGGAACTCCGCGGCCGCCGAGCGCGATGCGGTCGTCGGCGGTGCGCTGGGCGTACATGTAGGCGTGCGCCATGTCACCGAGTGTTTCGCGGCCTTCCCAGCCGACGGACTCCCATTGGGAGGCGGTCAGCGGCTCGGTGGCGATCATCGAGGAGTTCATGGGGAGCCAGGTGCGTTTCTGGCCCTTCAGGGAGGCCGTGAAGCCTTCCGTGCAGCGCAGGACGTAGGGGGCGCGAACCGTGCCGTACGGGGTGACGGCGTGCTTGGGTCTGATCTCGGTGACGGGCGTCGACTCGTGGATCGTGACGCCGAGTGCTTCGACGGCCGCCGCGAGGCCCTTGATGAGCTTGACGGGGTGCAGGCGGGCGCCGTGCGGGGTCCAGGTGGAGCCGACGGCGTCGGCGACGTGGATGCGGTCGGCGGTCTCGCGGGCGCCGTGGAGCTCGCGGTCCTTCTCGCCGTACGAGAGTTCCGTCTCGTGGAAGGCCTTCAGGCGGGCCAACTGGGCGGGTGTGTAGGCGACTTCGAGTACGCCGCCCCGGTGGATGTCCGCGTCGATGCCTTCTTCTTCGGTGGCGCGGACGACTTCGGCGACCGTCTCGTTCATGGCCTGCTGGAGGTGTACGGCGGCTTCGTGGCCGTGCAGGCGCGCGTAGCGGTCGCGGCCCGCGATGCCGTTGTAGAGCCAGCCGCCGTTGCGGCCGGAGGCGCCGTAGCCGCAGAACTTCTGCTCCAGGACGGTGATCCGCAGGAAAGGGGCGGCCTTCTTCAGGTAGTACGCGGTCCACAGGCCGGTGTAGCCGCCGCCGACGATCACGACATCGGCGCTCGCGTCGCCGGGGAGAGGCTCGCGGGGTGTGGGGAGGCCGTCCTGCGCGTACCAGAACGATATGCCGCCGTTGACGACGGTGCGGGGTGCGCCGGGCGTGCGGGCTGTCGGGGCCGGGTCGGTCGCGTCCGCCGTGCCTGGCGCGTCCGCCGTGCCTGGCGCGTCCGCCGTGCCTGGCGCGTCCGCCGTGCCTGGCGCGTCGGCCGCGCGCGGCGCGTCGGTGGCGCCTGTCGCGTCGGTGGCGTCCGGCGCGTCGGTCGTGCGGGTGGCGTCGCTGGTGCTGCCCGCGTTCTCCGTGCTGCTCATGCGCGGGACGTTAGCTTCTCGGAGTGGCGGGTGTCTCCTTCGGATTCCATGCTTTTCCACGGCCTTGGGCAAGCGCACGACTCATGGGGTGATGGTGAATGGTCCGGTACGCGCGGCTGCTGGAGCGGGGAGAGGAGTTCCTGGAGCGATGGGATCTGCGGCAGGAGGGGGCGCCGATGAGCGGGCGGGTCTCGGTCGTGCTGCCGGTCGTGCGCGCCGACGGAACACGGGCGGCGCTGAAGCTGCAGGACGTCGACGACGAGACGGCCGGCGAGGGGCTCGCGCTGCGGACCTGGGGCGGTGACGGGGTCGTACGGCTGCTGGACGAGGACGCGGAGACCGGCACGTTGCTGCTCGAACGGCTTGACGAGGGACGCCCGTTGGCCGCCGTACCGGATGTGATGAAGGCCACCGGAATCCTGGCGGAGTTGCTGGCGCGGCTCACGGCCGTGCCGGCGCCGGAGGGGATGCGGCGGCTGGGCGATATCGCCGCGGGCATGTTCGAGCGGCTGCCGCCGGTGCTCAAGTCCCTTGAGGACCAAGGCGATCGGCGGTTGCTGGAGGACTGTGCGGCGGCGGTGCGCGAGGTCGCGGGCGAGCCCGGGGACCGGCTGCTGCACTGGGATCTGCACTTCGAGAACGTCCTCGCGGCCGACCGTGAGCCGTGGCTCGTCATCGATCCGAAACCGCTCGCCGGGGACCCGTGCTTCGAGCTGCTGCCCGCGCTCTGGAACCGGTTCGAGGAGGGGCAGCTGCCGCGCCGCTTCGACCTGATGACGGAGGCGCTGGGCGTGGACCGGGAGGGGGCACGCGCCTGGACGCTGGGGCGGGTGCTGCAGAACTCGCTGTGGCTGGTGGAGGAGGGGGAGGGGCTGGACGCCGAACAGGCCGCCATCGCACGGCTGCTGCTGGGACGTTGATCCGGGTCGCCGGGCGGCGCTGCTGCTGGGGGTGGGTCTCGACCCGGTTTGCCCGGGTGGCTGTCGTAGCCTGCCCGCATGATTCGTACGGCAACTCCCGCTGATGTGCCCGTGATCCACTCCATGATCCGCGAACTGGCCGAGTACGAGAAAGCGTTGGAGGAGGTCAGGGCCACCGAGGAGCAGCTGTGCGAGGCGCTCTTCGGGGAACGGCCGGCCGCTTACGCGCACATCGCGGAGTCCGCGGAGGGCGAACCGGTCGGGTTCGCGCTGTGGTTCCTCAACTTCTCCACGTGGCGCGGGGTGCACGGGATCTATCTGGAGGACCTGTACGTACGGCCGCTTGCGCGCGGCGGTGGGTACGGGAAGGCGCTGCTGCGGGAGTTGGCGCGGATCTGTGTGGAGCGGGGGTACGAGCGGCTGGAGTGGGCCGTCCTCGACTGGAACCGGCCGTCGATCGACTTCTACGAGGCGCTGGGCGCGCGACCGCAGGACGAGTGGACGGTGTACCGGCTGACGGACGGGGCGCTCGCGCGGTTGGGGTCAGGGCACTGATTCGAGTATGGGCGTGTCTGCGGATACGTTGTGCTTTGGCGCCTTCGCCGTGACCATCACGCCCGTGATGAGTCCGGTGAACAGCCTGATCCCTGCGGTCCACCAGATGGCGACCGTTTGGCCCCCTCTCCCGCCAAGCGGCGGGAGATTCCTCCCTGTCCTCCGCCGAGCGGCGGTGGGGCTTGAGTTGGGTTCCTGCTTCGACGCGCTCTGCCCTGATTGCCGACCAGGGTCTGACGTGCGCTCCACAGGCGTTTACCTCACGCTGGGGTGAGGGCCCCCGGCCCGGGGGTGGGTGGTGCGGTTCGCTGGGTCGCGGCGCGGATGCGTCGGCCTTCGTTCTGGGTGTTTTTGGCCGCATTCCAGTCCCGGTCCTGGACTGTGCCGCACTCCGGGCAGGTCCAGATACGGATCTTCAGCGGTTTGGGTCCGTCCCGGTGTCCGCAGGCTGAGCACAGCTGACTGGAAGGGAAGTTGTGGGCTACGCGGGTGAAGCCACGGCCGTATCTGCGCGCCTTGTACTCGAGCATTGCGGTGAATTGCGCCCAGCCTGCGTCGTGGACCGCCTTTGCCAACCGGCCACGTGCGAGGCCTCTCACGTTCAGCGTCTCCACTGTGACCGTTTGGTTTTCACGGACCAGCTTGGTGGAGAGCTGATGGTGGAAGTCCTTGCGCGTATCGGCCACGGTCGCATGAGCGCGAGCCACTTTCAGTCGGGCCTTGTTCCAGTTCTTGCTGCCCTTCTGTTTTCGGTCCAGGTCACGCTGCCGTTTCTTCAGCTTCTTCTCCGCCCGTCGCAGAAACCGCGGCGATGCCACTCGCGAACCGTCGGCCAGGACAGCGAAGTGAGTCAGCCCTAGATCAATGCTTTGATCACCCTCGACGCTGGGGGAGGCAACCAAGTCCTCGATCGGGTTGGTGGTGACGACGAATGAGGCGAAGTACCTTCCGGCCGCATCCTTGATCACGGTGACGCTGGACGGGACCGAGGGAAGCGGCCGAGACCAGCGGACTGGGATCGTGCCGATCTTCGGGAGGCTGAGCTTTCCGTCTGGCGTGATCTTCCATTTAGCGTTCGCGGTGAACCGCACGCTCTGGCGGTGGTCCTTACGGGACTTGAACACCGGCTCGCTCATCTTCGGCCCTTTGCGGGTGCCCTTGAGTGAGCCGAAGAATGCCGTCCAGGCCGTGTCCTGGTCCCGCAGCACCTGCTGCAATGGCACGACTGACACATCGGCCAGCCACGCCCGCTCCTCGGTCCGCTTGGCCTGCGTGATCAGCAGCTTCGACAGCAGCCCGGTCTTCGGGAACGGCAGCTTCCGTTCGTGCGCGACCTTGCGTGCGGTAAGGGCGTCGTTCCACACCACCCGAGCACACCCGAACACTTTCGCCAGCGCCATCCGCGCACCGGGACCGGGCTCCAGGCGGAACGTGTAACGCAGCTCCACTCCGGCTCGACCTCCCTCTCGCGCGAACAGCAGCCCTGGTCGGGAACGACTGTTTCATCAGTCGCCTGGTGTAACGCCCCACGTGTGCGAAAGTCACGCAATCCTGCGAACTCACGGCTCCAGAACCACCTTGCCGATCGTTCCCCGGCTCTCCAGCGCTCGGTGCGCCGCCGCCGCCTCCGTGAGCGGGAAGCGCTGGACGGCTGGGACGAGGCGGCCCTCGGCGGCCTCCGCGAGGGCCCGGAGTTCCAGCGTACGGATGGGGTTGGGGCCGCCCGTCTTCTGCATCATCACGGGGCCGAGGACCGACTGGGATATGCCCTCGACCAGGTACGGAGTGCCGTCGTGCAGGCCGTCGCCGGACCAGCCGAAGACGAGGTGCTTCCCGCGCTCGCCGCCGGCGTTGTCGAGCAGGGCGACGGCTTCGCGGGCCGTGTCTCCGCCGACGCCGTCGAAGACGACCGTGGCCGGCCGGTCGCCGAGGAATCGTCTGACCTGGTCCGGCCAGCTCGGGTCCTTGTAGTCGACGGCGAGGTCGGCGCCGTTCTTCTCGACGCGTGCCACCTTCTCCGGGCCGCCCGCGAGGCCGATCACCGTGGCGCCCGCGTGTTTCGCGTACTGCACGAGGAGAGTGCCGATGCCGCCTGCTGCGGCGGGGATGACGGCCACGGAGTCGGGGGTGAGGTCGGCGAACTGGAGGATCCCCATCGTCGTACGGCCCGTGCCGATCATCGCGACAGCCTGCGCGAAGTCCAGGTTGCCGGGGATCTCGTGGACGCGGTCGACGTCCGTGACGGCCAGTTCGGCGTAACCCCCGGGGTTGTAGCCCAGGTGGGCCACGACGCGCTTGCCGAGCCACAGGTCGGCGACGCCCTCGCCGAGGGACTCGACGGTGCCGGCGACCTCGCGGCCGGGGACGGTCGGCAGGGCGGGCAGCTCCGGGAGCGGGCCCTTGATGCCCGACCGGATCGCGGTGTCGAGGAGGTGTACGCCGGCCGCGGCGACCGCGATACGGACCTGGCCGGGGGCCGGCTCGGGGTCCTGGACCGGCTCGTACGAGAGGTTCTCGGCCGGGCCGAAGGCGTGGAGGCGGATGGCGCGCATGGCGGGGCTCCTCGATCGGTTCTCATCGGTTCTGTGTGCCGCCACTGGTTCCGTCGGTACTGCGTGCCGCTACTGATTCCGTCGGATGTGTGGTCGCTTCTGGTTCCGTCAGTTCTGTGTGCCGCTACTGGTTCATCGGTTCGGCGGTGCGTTTCGGTTCGCTGTGGTGGAATCCAGCCTCCGACCTCAAGCCTGCTTGAGGTCAAGGCCCGCCCTGCTGCGGATGTTCAGTGCCAGGGACACCGCTTCCAGCGCGCTGTTGAAGGACACCTCGGAGAGCACGCCGGGGGCCGCCACCTGGTCGCCCGCGAGGTACACGCCGTCACCCCGGTCGACGCGTGGGCGGTCGCGCCAGCTCGTGCCGGGGAGGTCGACGGCGCCGGTGCGGCCGTTCGCGAGCGCCTCGCGGCGGTAGGTGACGCGGTCGCGCCAGCCCGCGAAGGCGAGGTCGAGCAGGTGCTCGGCGCGGGCGATGCCGTCCGCCCGGGACTCGCGGGGTGCGATCGGGATCTGGCCCTGGATGAGCTGCTCGCCGGCCGGGGCGAGGGAGCGGTCCTGGGCCGTGAACCGCTCGATCCAGCCCGGCGCGTCCAGGTCGGAGACGGCGAACGCGTCGCCCCTGCGCGTACGGACGGCCAGGTCGATCAGGGCCGTACGGCCGCTTGTCCAGGTCAGTGAGCTGTCCTTGAGGAGGAGGCGGGCCGCGTCGAGGGAGGTGGCCACGATGACCGGGCCGTGGTCGTCCGGGAGCGTGTCCACTCGGGCGAGCGTTTCGACGCGTACGCCCAGGTTCCAGGCGCGGGCCGCCATCCTGTCGATGACGCTGGCCCACCCGCCGCGCGGGTAGTGCGCCTCCGGCGGGAGCTTCGTGGCGCGGCGCAGGCGTTCCTGTACGAAGGCCGCGGAGAGGGTGCCCGGGTCGTGGTGGAAGAGGGCGACGGCGGAGTAGTGGGCTGCCGCGATGGCGCCCTCCTCTCCGGCGATGTCCGTCGCCCAGGTCATGAAGTCCTTGTCCACGGGCGCCTGTTCGGGCGTACGGCGCAGGAGTTTGAGCATGGCGAAGGGTGGGGTGCGGCGCAGGGTGCCCTTGTGGCGGAGGCGGAGGCGGGCGGCTTCCAGGGGTGGGAGCGGGGCGAGTTCGCCGATCAGGTCGCGTTGCTTGAGCCAGGTCCAGTGGGGGCCGCCTTTGTAGAGGGCGTGCGGGCCCTCGTTCGTCTTGTACGGGCCCTCGGCGGTGCGGGCGCGGCCGCCGAGGGTGTGGTGGGCCTCGTACACGGTGACCTTGGCGCCTGCTTCGGCGGCGGTGATGGCCGCGGTGAGGCCGGCGAAGCCGCCGCCGACGACGGTGATGCGGTGCATGGCTTTGGGTCTCCCTCTGCTCCGGGCCTGCGTTCGGTGTTCTGGGTGCCTGTGTTCCGTTGGTTTTCCTCTATGACTCTTTGAGGGCCTCGGAATGTGACATGGAGGGAGTTTTGGCTGGTCAGATGGGTTGTCGATGGGTTGTCAGTGGTGGGGTGCAGGATGGGGGGCATGGCGAGCAGAGCAGTAGGGGTGAAGGGGGCGCGGCGGCCTGAGGTGCGGTTGCCGCCGCTTGTGCCGTACGGGGGCGGTGAGCTGGAGCCGGACGGGGATTACGACGGGCTGCAGTTCAGTGACGTGGATTTTGTGGGGCAGGACGGTGGGGGTGCGCGGTTCATGGACTGTGCGCTGACGGGGTGCGCGGTGGATGAGACGCGGCTGCATCGGGCGCGCGTGCTGGATTCTGTGCTCACCGGGATACGGGGGGTTGGCACCGATCTCGGCTCGGCGACGCTCCGGGATGTGGAGTTGGTCGATGCGCGGCTGGGTGGGGTGCAGGTGCATGGGGCCGTGCTGGAGCGGGTGGTTGTTCGTGGGGGGAAGATCGACTATCTGAATCTGCGGGAGGCTCGGCTGAGGGACGTGGTGTTCGAGGGGTGCGTGCTCGTCGAGCCGGACTTCGGGGGTGCTCGGCTGGAGCGGGTGGAGTTTGTGGACTGCGTGCTGAAGAGGGCGGACTTCAGTGGGGTGTCGTTGGTGGATGTCGATCTGCGGAGGGCGGCGGAGGTCGACATCGCTCGGGGGGTTGATCGGTTGTCGGGGGCGGTGATCAGTCCGACTCAGTTGTTGGATCTGGCGGGGGTGTTTGCGGCGGAGATGGGGGTGCGGGTGGTGGGGCTGGGGGAGTGAGGTGGGGCGAGGTGGGCGAGGGTGCGCTTTTTGGCGGCCGCCTGTGGGTGGTTCGCCTGCCGTCTTGGGGGGCGGGGCCGTGCCGGTACGTCGAGTCCGCCACCACCGGGTATCCGGCTGTGGTTTTGGAGGGTGACGTTTCCTGGAGGAGCTCTACGTGGCGGACTGCGACGTACCGGCACGGCCCCTCCCGTGGGTGGGCGGCTGCGGGTGCGTTTCTTCAGCTGTCCGCCGCCGCGGCCCGGTGGCTCATGCCTGGGCTCTCGCGTTCACATTTGGGGTTCCGGGACCCACTTCCGTGGCCTTCGGCGGGCCCAGTGCAGGCATCTCCAGCCCGTCCGGTGATTTAGGACGAGGCGTTCAGGCCGATGCGGGGTCTGGGGGCGCCGGGCATGGTCAGGGCAGCCGGGGGAAGCGGGCCTCGAGGGTCCAGATTGCTGGGTTTTCGCGGAGCGTCTCGTGGAGGTCGGTCAGGTCGGCCAGGAGGTCGTGGAGGAAGTCGCGGGACTCGCGGCGGAGTTCGGAGTGGGAGAAGGTCAGGGGTGGTTCGGCCGGCGGCAGCCACTCCGCTTCGATGTCGACCCAGCCGAAGCGGCGCTCGAAGAGCATGCGGTCGGTGGACTCGGTGAAGTCCAGTTCGGCGTGCTGGGGGCGGGCGGCGCGGCTGCCGAGGGGGTCCTTGTCGAGTTGCTCGACGATGTCGCACAGGGCCCACGCGAAGTCGAGTACGGGCACCCATCCCCAGGCTGTGGACAACTCGCGGTCCGCCTTCGTGTCGGCGAGATACACGTCCCCGCAGAACAGGTCGTGCCGCAGCGCGTGGACGTCCGCGCGGCGGTAGTCGGTCTGCGGGGGGTCCGGGAAGCGGGAGGAGAGGGCGTAGCCGATGTCGAGCACGTGGGTGATGGTGTCACGTCGTTTTAGGATCACCAGCGTGCCCCGATCTGTGACTGTTGTGCCTGTCGCTGTCCTGCTCGTGTTCGCCCTCACAGCGTGCGACGGCGGGGTGCGGGGGAGCGCCGGGGCGTCCGGGGTGCGGGACCCGTATTTCCCGAAGTCGGGGAACGGGGGATACGACGTCACGCATTACGGGCTGACCCTCGGCTACGACCCTGGGGCGCGTCGGCTGATGGGGAAGGCGGAGGTGGCGGCGCGGGCTGAGCAGGATCTCAGTGCGTTCAAC
The DNA here is from genome assembly GCF_008905045.1 of Streptomyces albicerus. Classification (GTDB taxonomy): domain Bacteria; phylum Actinomycetota; class Actinomycetes; order Streptomycetales; family Streptomycetaceae; genus Streptomyces; species Streptomyces albicerus. The sequence goes on along the minus strand of NZ_VWMY01000077.1, from coordinate 26,554 downwards.
CTCGATCTCAAGGGGATGGACGTCAGCTCGGTCGAGGTCGAGGGGAAGGCTGCGCGCTTCAATCGCAGTGGTCAGGAGCTGACCGTCCGTCCGCATGACGACCTCGACAAGGGCGCGAGGTTCACCACGGTCGTCCGTTACTCCGGTGCTCCCGAGACGATCACCGATCCGGACGATTCGGAGGAGGGCTGGCTGCGGACGGCGGACGGGGCCCTCGCACTCGGCGAGCCCACCGGGTCGATGGCGTGGTTTCCCGGCAATCACCACCCGAGCGACAAGGCGACGTACGACATCACGATCACCGTGCCCGAGGGGCTGAAGGCCGTGTCGAACGGGGAGTTGAGGGGGGAGGTGACGCGGCGGGGGCGTTCCGAGTTCGACTGGCATGTCGGCGAGCCGATGGCGTCGTATGTGGCGACGGTCGCGGTCGGGAAGTACGAGACGCGTCGCTCGAAGACCGCGGACGGGCTGCCGGTGTACGTGGCCGTCGACCCGGAGCAGGCGAGGGCAAGTGCCGAGGTGCTGGCCCGAATCCCCGACATCGTGGAGTGGGCGGAGCTCAACTTCGGCCCGTACCCCTTCTCCTCGACCGGCGCCATCGTCGATCGCGAGGACGACGCGGGGTACGCCCTGGAGACCCAGAACCGGCCCGTCTTCCCCGGCGCCCCCGGCACCGACCTCCTGGTCCACGAACTGGTCCACCAGTGGTACGGGAACTCCGTCACTCCCAAGTCGTGGCGCGACATGTGGCTCAACGAGGGCTTCGCGACGTACGCGGAGTGGCTGTGGCAGGAGGACCACGGCGGCGACACGGCCCAGGACGTCTTCGATGCTCTGTATGAAGACGACTACTTCGACAGCCGGGAGGACAGCGACGCCGTCTGGGCCTTTCCGCCCGCGAAGCCGCCGAGCGCCGCGCACATCTCCGACAGCCCGGTGTACGAGCGGGGCGCCATGGTCCTCCACAAGATCCGCGAGACGGTCGGCGACGATGCTTTCTACGACATCGTCCAGGGCTGGGCCGCCGCCCACCGCCACGGCAACGCGGACACGGACGACTTCACGGCATACGTGGAGGGGAAGGCGCCGGACGAGGACTTCTCGGAGATCTGGGAGGACTGGCTGTACGGGGAAGGGAAGCCGGGGGAGTCCTGAGCGCTCCGCCGGCGCGCGCACCAGGTCGTCGCCTTCGGCGGAGTCGGCCCTGGTATCTCAGTACGCCCTGGTTATCTCAATACCTTGCGCAACACCGCGCAGGGGCGCCCCAGCTGACGATCCTTGCGGTGCCGGATGGCCTCGTACCCGAGAGCGGTCCAGAAGGCGAGGGCCTTGGGGTTGTTGTCGAGGGCGGCCAGGCGTACGGCGTGCCTTCCTGCCTTGTGGAAGCGCTCCTCGACGTGTGTCGCCAGCTCCCGCCCGTATCCCTTGCGTTGCTCGCTCGCGTCCACAAGGAGCAGGCCGATCCACGGGTCCGGATCGGCCGGATCCGGGTGGTGCGCGAGCGTGATCGCCATCCCGACCAGCCGCCCGGCACTCCGTGCGAGCAGCACCTCCACGTCCGGGTTGACGAACTCGTCGGCGAGAGCGGTGGCGACCTGCTCCGGGCGGATGTCGTCGGGGTCCGGGAAGTCACCGCTGAGCGCGTAGAACTCGTGGTTCGAGGCGTAGAGGGCGGTGAGTTCGGTGAGCAGCTCGCCCGGGAGGGCGCCGTCGACGGGGACGAGGGGTTCGAGAAGCATGGGCGCACGCTAGCCGTTGGCTGCCCGATGAGCCGGGGCACGGGCAGAGAGTCGGGGCACGGGCAGACGCGGGTATCGAAGAGCCCTCGGGTACGCGGGAGTGCGCGGACATCGAGGAGCCCCCGGTCCGGATGTGACCGGACCGGGGGCTCCTCGACTGCCGTTCGGAATCTGACTCAGACGCTGACGCCGAAGTCCTGCGCGATCCCCACGAGGCCCGACGCGTAGCCCTGGCCCACCGCGCGGAACTTCCACTCCGCGCCGTTGCGGTAGAGCTCGCCGAAGACCATGGCGGTCTCCGTGGCGGCGTCCTCCGAGAGGTCGTAGCGGGCGATCTCCACGCCGCCGGCCTGGTTCACGATGCGGATGTACGCGTTGCGGACCTGGCCGAAGTTCTGCGAGCGGTTCTCCGCGTCGTAGATGGAGACCGGGAAGACGATCTTCTCGACGTCGGCGGGGAGGCCCGCCAGGTTGACGTTGATCGCCTCGTCGTCGCCCTCGCCTTCGCCAGAGCGGTTGTCGCCGGTGTGGACGATGCTCTGGTCCGGGGTCTGCTTGTTGTTGAAGAAGACGAAGTGTCCGTCCGAGTAGACCTTGCCCTGGGGGTTGACCGCGATGGCCGAGGCGTCCAGGTCGAAGTCGGTGCCCGTGGTGGTGCGGACGTCCCAGCCGAGGCCCACGGTGACGGCGGTCAGGCCCGGAGCCTCCTTGGTGAGCGAGACGTTGCCACCCTTGGACAGGCTTACAGCCATTGTTGGGAGTCCTTCCCTCGTTTGACGTACGTACGGGTCGTGCGGTCCTGCGGTGCTGCGCGTCGGGCTTTGTACGGGACGAAGCTACCGGCACCCCTAAGAACGCCGAAGGGGGTCCCTAGGGTTCCGCACCCCTTTACTTTCTTTACCTGCGGCCCAGAGCCTAGTAGCGGCGGGGTTCGTCGAGGCGAAGACACGGGTACGGGAAACCGAACCGCGAAGCCGGGTGCCTGTCCCATCGTGCGCCCGACCTGCCGCTTCGTACCGTCGACTCATGAACACCGTCCTCGAACTGGAGCGGGTGAGCCGGACCTACGGCCGTGGACCGCACCCCGTGCACGCACTGCGCGAACTCGACGCACGGCTGTACGCCCAGTCCCTCACCGCCGTGACGGGCCCCTCCGGCTCCGGGAAGTCGACCCTGCTGCAGTGCGCGGCCGGGCTCGACCGGCCGACCTCCGGCACCGTACGGCTGGCCGGCCGGGAGATCAGCGCGATGGGGGAACGCGAGCTGACGCGGCTGCGGCGCGAGCGCATCGGTTTCGTCTTCCAGTCCTTCAACCTGCTGCCCACCCTCACCGCGCAGGAGAACGTCCTGCTCCCCCTGCGCCTCGCCGGCGAGCGCCGCGATCCGGCCCGGGCGCGCCGCATGCTGGCCCGGGTCGGTCTGGACGGGCGCGAGGACGCCCGGCCCGGGGAGCTGTCCGGCGGTCAGCAGCAGAGGGTGGCGATCGCCCGCGCGCTCGTCACCGAGCCGGACGTCGTCTTCGCGGACGAGCCCACCGGCTCGCTCGACCAGGAGACGGCGGCCGGGGTGCTCGGGCTGCTGCGGGAGGCGGTGAGCGCGTACGGGGCCACGGTGGTCGTCGTCACCCACGACCCGGCGGTCACCGCCCTCGCCGACCGCGTGCTGCGCCTCGCGGAGGGCCGACTCGTCACGGACACGGCGGAGGCGGGGATGCCCGTATGAGTCCGCGTCATCGCGTCACGGACAGGTCGGGGGCGCCCGTATGAGCTTCCTCGCCACCAACGGTCTCGCCACCGCATCCGTCAAGGCCCGTCCCTCCGCCTTCGCCGGGACCTTCGCCGCTCTCGTGTTCTCCGCGACCGTCGTCACCGCCTGCGTGGCCGTCGCGGTCTCCGCCGCCGGCGTGCCCGCGTCGGCCGAACAGGCGGAACTCTCCGACATGGGCGTGGCGTTCAGCCTGCTGACGGTCTACATGTCCGTCTTCGTCATCGGCCAGGTGATGTCCCTGGCCGTCGCCCAGCGCCGGCGGGAGAGCGCGCTGCTGCGGGCGGTCGGCGCCGGGCCGTGGCAGATCCGCCGCATGGTGGCGACCGAGGCGCTGTGGACGGCACTGCTGGCGCTGCCCGTCGGATACGGGCTCGGGGCGCTGCTGGCCCGCGTCTGGTACGACGGGATGGCGGGCCAGGGCATGATCCCGGACGGCATGGCGCTGCGCGTGGGACTGCCCCCGCTGTTCGCCGCCGCCGGGGTACTCGTCGTCTCTTCGCAGCTCGGCGGGATGATCGCGGCCTGGCGGGCGTCCCGTACCCGCCCGTGGGCGGCGCTCGCGGACACGACCGTGCAGGGCGGCGAACGGCCGGGCCGCGTGCGCGGGTTCGCCTCCCTGGTCTTCCTCGTCGGCGCCGGGGCACTCACGGTCGCCGCGGGCGCGGGCTCCGCCGAGGACGCCGCCTCCGAGATCCCGCTCGTGCTGCTGGCGTACCTCGTCTCCATCGGCCTCGCCGGTCCCTGGATCGGGCGGCTGGCCACGGCGGTCGCCGCACCGCTGCTGCGCGGACTCGGTGGCGTGGCGGGGGAGTTGGCGGTCGCGGGCTGCCGGGCCCGCTCGCGCCGGCTGTCCGCGGCGATCACGCCGATCGCACTGGTGACGGCGTTCGCGGTGGCCAAGTTCGTGTCGCTGACCGGGGCCGGAGACCCCGACTGGATGGAGATCTTCGGGACGCTCCTGTACGCCGGATTCGCGGGCCTCGTGGCCGCGAACACGCTGGTCATGCTGACGCTGGAACGGCTGCGCGAGTTCTCCCTGCTGCGCACGGTCGGTGCCGGGAAGCAGCAGGTCGTCGCCGTGGTGGCGGCGGAGGGCGCGGTCACGGCGCTTGCGGGGCTCGGCACGGGCGCGCTCGCCGCCTGCGCGGTGATGGTCCCGCTGGGCGGCAAGACCGGCACGCCCATCGGAGGGCTGCCCTGGTGGGCCTGGGCCGCCATCGCGGTCTGCGGGTTCGTCCTCGTGTGGGGGGCGTCCTGTGCGCCCCTGTGCCGCATGCTGCGCGTACGCCCGATCGACGGTGTGACGCGGCGCAGCAGTTGAGGGCGGCCGCCATCACCAGCTCCTGCGCCCCCGAAAGCACTGCGCCCCCCAATGGCCTCGAAAAAGCGGGTGACGTGGACCGGACACACACGCGACCATGGAGCCATGTCCGGTCCTTACGTCATCCGTGGCTCCGTCTCGCTGCCCGAGGCCGAGCTCATGTGGCGTTTCTCGCGGTCCTCCGGGCCGGGCGGGCAGCACGTGAACACGTCCGACTCGCAGGTCGAACTGCGCTTCGACCTCGCGAAGACCGAGGCGTTGCCGCCGGTCTGGAAGGAGCGGGCCCTCGACAAGCTGGCCGGGCGGCTCGTCGACGGAGTCGTCAGCGTGCGCGCCTCCGAGCACCGCTCCCAGTGGCGCAACCGGGAGACCGCGGCCGTCCGACTCGCCTCGCTGCTCGCCGAGGCCAGCGCCCCGCCGCCCAGGCCCCGCCGGGCCACCCGTATTCCCCGCGGGATCAACGAACGCCGACTGCGCGAGAAGAAGCAGCGGGGCGACACGAAGCGTGGACGCTCCGGGCGCGACTGGGGGTAGGCCACGGCCACCGTCCCCACCCCTCTGTCACATCCGTCTTCCGTGATCCGTCAACCCATTGACGGACCGTGGCAGAGGAGCGGCAGAGGAGATGCGGCACATGAGCGGGGACGAATTCCTGACGCCGGAAGAAAAGCTTCAAGAAGAAGCCGAAGGAAAGCCGACGGGCGCAGAATCGGCAGCCGAAGAGACACAGTCGGCAGCCGAAGACACACAATCGGCCGCCCAAGAGAACGTCAGCGACAAGGAATTCCTCGCCGAGCGGTTCGAAGCGCACCGCACCCGTCTCCGCGCCGTCGCCTACCGCATGCTCGGCTCGCTCTCCGAAGCCGACGACGCCGTTCAGGAAGCCTGGTTCAAGCTCAGCCGCTCGGACACCAGCGCGGTCGAGAACCTCGGCGGCTGGCTGACCACCGTGGTCGGCCGGGTCTGCCTCGACATGCTGCGCTCCCGCCGGGCGCGCGCCGAGCAGCCACTGGACGAGCCGGGCGTACGCATGCCGGAGCCGGTCCTCGCCCCCGTCACCGGTGTCGACCCCGAGCAGGAGGCCCTGCTCGCCGACTCCGTGGGCCTCGCCCTGCTCGTCGTACTCGAGACCCTGAGCCCCGCCGAACGGCTCGCCTTCGTGCTGCACGACCTGTTCGCCGTGCCCTTCGAGGAGGTCGCGACCATCGTGGGGCGTACGCCGGTCGCGGCCCGTCAGCTCGCCAGCCGGGCCCGGCGGCGGGTTCAGGGCGGCGCTCCCGCCCCCGATCCCGACCTCGACCGGCAGCGGAAGGCCGTCGACGCCTTCCTGGCCGCCTCGCGTGACGGTGACTTCGACGCGCTCGTCGCCGTGCTCGACCCGGACGTGGTGGTACGGACGGAGGCCGGTGTGACGACCGGCGCGACAGCCGTTGCTTCGGGTGCGCTGGCCTTCCGGCACTTCGCCGGGTTCGCGCGGCCCGCCCTCGTCAACGGAGCCGCCGGTGTCGTGGTGGTCCACGAAGGGCGCCTGGTCAGCGTGGTGGCCTTCACAGTCGTACACGGCCGGATCGCCGTCATCGACATCCTCAGGGACCTGGAGCGCCTGACGGGGCTCGACGTCACGTTCCTTGACGACTGACAACCAGCACTGACAACCAACAAGTGGCAGCTGACAGATGACAGATAACAACTGACAGATAACAGATGACAGAAAACCAATAACCAATCCAGCCATACCGGGCCTGACCGACAGGCGACCCGCGACCGTAAGCCCCACTACCCCAACTGCCGGTACCGCCCCCGGAAGTACGCCAGCGGCCCCCCGTCCGCGCTCGGCAGCGACGACGTCAGTACCCGCCCGATGACCAGCGTGTGATCCCCCGCCGTCACCCGCTGTTCGGTCCGGCACTCCAGGGTCGCCAGGGCGCCGCTCACCAGCAGCGCTCCGGACGCCTTTCCGCGTACGTACGGGATGTCCTCGAAGAGGAGGCGGTCGGAGATGCGGCCCTTCATGGCGAAGCGGCCCGCGATGTGGCGCTGGCTCTCGGAGAGGACGGAGACCGCCCACAGGGGCTGCTCGTCGAGCAGGTCGTCCATGCGGGAGCCCTCGCGCAGGCCGATCAGGACGAGTGGCGGGTCCAGGGACACGGACATGAAGGAGGTCGCCGTCATGCCGACGTCCTCGCCGCTCGGGCCGTCCGGGTCCGACTGTGCCTCGTGCGCGGTCACCAGCACCACGCCCGCGGCCAGCCGGGACATGGCGGCACGGAACTCGTCGTTGCTCACCCCCTCAGCATGCACGGGTGGGACGGGAGGAGCGGCAGAGGGAGTGTTCAGCACGGGAAGACGCTATTCTCCGCCCTCCGGGCGGCACATCGGACCAGCGCCCGAACCGGGTCCTAGGACCCGGGTCCGACTCTGCCGCGCACTTTGGCAGGAGCCCGCACATGTCCCACCAATTTGCGTTCAGTAAACGCACGGCGAAAACACAGAAACTCTACTCAATTGTTCATCTTCTTCTGTGACTTGAGTCACAGGTGCCATATTTTGTTGACCCTGTGTACCGAGTGGGCAGCGCGCTGTGATTCAGTGGCGGGGACGCTGCGAGCAGTAGGCGATCAGTAGGCAAGATCAGCGAGTGATCAGTAAGCGATGAGTACCGACGAGAAGCCTGGATAACTCTGGAGTTGCTGTCGAGGTCTCGGGGAGAGCGAGCATGGAGACCGAGTCGGAGCCGTACGTCCGTCTTGCGACCCTGCGGCAGCTGCATCAGGTCATGGCGGACATGAACACGGCCCGCAGCCTGGCCGACACGCTGCAGACCGTCGCCGACGGAGTCGTGACCGGACTTGGCTACGAACTTGCCTGCGTCAACCTCGTACGTCCCGACGGCGACCTCGTCGTCGCCGCGCTCGCCGGGAACTCCGCCGCCGAGGCCCTCATCACCGGACGCGTGGGCTCCCGCGCCTCCTGGGACCGCCGGCTGAACATGGGCGAGGCGTGGGGCGACCTGCGCTTCATACCGCACACCGAAGGCTGGGTCCTCGACGAGGACGACGTCCCGCAGTGGTACACCGACGGGCCCGCACCGCGCTTCGAGGACGAGTGGCACCCCGCCGACCGCCTCTTCGCGCCCATGTACACCCCGGGCGTCCCCGGCGGCTCCTGCGGCGAACTGATCGGCGTCCTGTCCGTGGACCGCCCGCGCAACGGCCGCCGGCCCGGCGCGTGGGGCCGCGAGGCGTTGCAGATGTACGCGTTCCAGGCCGCCATCGCGATCAGCAACGCGCGTCTACGAGCCAACATGCAGCGCGCGCTCGTCCGCCTCGAGCGGGAGCAGCAGGCACTGCGCGCCAGTGAAGAGAGCTTTCGGCAGGCCTTCGAGTACGCCCCGTCCGGCATGGCCATCGCCGAGATGGGCGGCGACCAGCACGGCCGGATCCTGCGGACGAACGACGCGCTGTGCCGGCTGCTCGGCCGCCCCGCCTCTTCGATGCGCCGCTACTCCTTCTCCGACCTCGTCCACCCCGAGGACATCGGCACACTGCTGAGGACCTCAGCGGAGGGCGGGCGGGCCGAGCTGAGGCTCTGCCGCCGCGACGGTACGTATGTGTGGGTGTCGCTGCGCAACAGCGTGGTCGCGGACGCCGCCGACGGGCCGCGCTTCCTGCTCACCCACGTCGAGGACATCGAGGAGCGCAAGCGCCGCGAGCTCCAGCTCGCCCACCGCGCCTCGCACGACTCGCTCACCGGCCTGCCGAACTCCGCCGAGCTGCGCGCCCGGCTCGGTTCCCGGCTCTGTGCGCGGCCCGCGGCGACGGAGCACGGCGACGTCGCCACGATCGACGCGGCGTATGGGAACGCGGTGGCCGAGCACGGCGCGAGCGGCGTGTACGACATGAACGGGCACGGCTTCGACTACCGGCCGGGACCCGAGGCGTTCGACGCCTACGACCACCATGTGCACACGATCGCCCCCGAGGGGGAGCGGGACGACGGCACGAAGGGGCTCGCGGTCCTCTTCTGCGACCTCGACGGCTTCAAGTCGATCAACGACCGTTTCGGGCACAACGCCGGCGACGCCGTGCTGATCGAGGTGGCCCGGCGCCTCAGCGGTGCCGTGCGGGACGGGGACACGGTCGCGCGGCTTGGCGGTGACGAGTTCGTGGTGCTCGCCGACGGGCTCGGGCGGGCCGACGCGCAGGACCTCGCGGTACGGCTGCGGAACGAGATCATCCAGCCGATCCGGGTCGACGGCCGCGCCATGCGGGTCGGTGCCAGCTTCGGTATTGGGTGGGCACATTGCGGCATGACGGCGGACGAGGTCTTGCAGTCCGCTGACGAGCGGATGTACGTAGAGAAACGGTCTCGTCCCAAAGCGCACAGGCGTGCGGGCTGATCCGCAGGTCAGCGGGGTGATGCGATCCGAGTCACCCGTTTGGGGCAGCGGAAGCGGGTAGGCTCGCCTTTCGATCCCCGTACCGCATCTGTACCGCACCCGCTAGGAGACCAAGGGATGACGCCCGGCAACAACGGCGCGAGCACGCCCGAGGACGACGACCCGTTCGGCTATCTGTACGCCGACGGGCAGGCCGCCGGAGCCCAGCCGCCGAGTGGCGGCGGTGGCTACGGCTACCCCGGCTCGGTCAACCGGGTGCGGCCCGTAGGCGAGCGCCAGTACGGCCAGCCCGCCCAGCCCACCGCCCCGACCGCGCAGTACGGGCAGCAGGTGCCCCCGCAGCAGGGGACGTACGGCCAGCCGAACGCGACCTACGCCGCGCCCGAGGCCTTCACCGGTGGCGCGCCCACCACGTACCAGCCGCTGCCCGACAGCGGTGGCGGTGGCGGCCGTGGTCGTGGCCCCAACACCAAGGGCCTCCTCATCGGTGCCGTCGCCGTCGTGGCGGCCGTCGTGATCGGCATCGGCATCGCCATGCTCGGCGGCGACTCGGACAAGGACAAGGGCGACGACGCGGCGGGCCCGGCCCCGTCGGCCGGCGAGAGCGTCGAGCCGAGCCAGTCGGCGACCAAGGGGGCCGCGGAGCCGGCCGAGCTGCCGAAGATCGACGCGAAGGCCCTGAAGCTGGGTCCCGGCGTGACGACGGCTGCGGACATCTCCGGCGCGAAAGCCGCGGGCGGTGTCTATGTGACGGGCTTCAACCAGGTCGGCGCGTCCGTCACCTGGAGCGTCAGCGACATCCCGAAGAGCGGCAAGTACACGCTGTTCGTCAACTACGGCGTGCCCGGCAAGGACGCGAACGCCACGCTCACGATCAACGGCGAGGCACAGACCCGCCCGCTCAACCTGGCGAACTTCGCGAAGGGTCCCGAGGGCGACTACGAGAAGGGCTGGACGAACACATACGCGAACATCCAGCTCAACAAGGGCACCAACACCATCGCCATCTCCTGCGCCCAAGGCAACCAGTGCGACGCCAACCTCGACCAGCTCTACCTGGAAAAGGGCTGGAAGAACTAGACCACTGAGGAATCCGCCCCTTAAGGGGCGCAGACCTGTGAAAATGCGCGCCCCCACCACGCCCCGTAAGGGGCGCGGGGAACGGCGCGATCAACCCCCACGATCCCGCACCCGACACTCAGCCCATCAAGGGGCGCGGGGAACGGCGCAAACAGCCCCACCAACCCGCACCCAACCCAAGCCCCCAAGCGGAGCGCTCACGCTGCGGCGGCCACCCCCGTAACCGACACCCGCCCCACCAACTCCTCGTACGCCGGCCGGTCGAACTCGCCCGCCACCGGCGCGAGGACGGTCGCCGCGGACAGGGCCACCGCGCGGGCCAGGCGGTCCGGCCAGGGCAGATGTTCCACGAGGCCGGAGAGAAGGCCCGCGACCGCGGAGTCGCCGGCGCCCGTCGGGTTGCCGTGGACCCGGCGCGGCGGAGTGGCACGCCAGTCGCCCTCGGGCGTACGGGCGAGGAGCCCCTCGGCACCCAGCGAGGCCACGACCGCGTGGGCCCCGCGCCGCCGCGCGTCACGCGTGGCCTGCGACGGCTCGTGGGCGCCGGTGAGTTCGGCCAGTTCGTCGGCGTTCGGCTTGACCATGTCGGGGCGGGCGGCGACGCCCCGGCGCAGGGGTTCGCCGCTGGTGTCGAGGAGCACCGGGACCGCCGACGCCCGTGCGGCGCGGATGAGTTGGGCATACGCCCCGACCGGCACGCCGGGCGGCAGACTGCCGCACAGGGCCACCGCCGAGGAGGAGCGCAGCAGGTCCTCGTACGCCTCCTGGAAGGCGGACCACTCGGTGGGGGCGATCGACGGGCCGGGTTCGTTGAGTTGAGTCGTGTCACCTGTCGCCGTGTCGACCACCGCGATGGTGCGGCGGGTCGAGCCCGTCACCGGGACCAGCGCGTCCACGACGCCCGGTGTGTGCGTGAGCTGGTCCTGGAGGGCCCGCCCGGTCGCACCGCCCGCGAAGCCCGTCACGGTCACCTCGTGGCCGAGGGCCGCGAGTACCCGGGCCACGTTCAGGCCCTTTCCGCCGGGCCGTTCGGTCACCTCGGTGACGCGGTGCGAGGCGTGCGGGCGCAGACCCGGTACGCGATAGGTGATGTCGAGAGCGGTGTTCAGTGTGACCGTGAGGATCACCTGGGCCGGCCTCCCTCGAAGAGATTCATCAAGAAGACGCGTCGAAAACGCTTGTTGGTCGAAAACGCTTGCTGGTTGTTCCGGAGGCCTGATCATGCCAAAGAGAACGGCGGTCGGCCCAGTCCTCCAGGCCAACCGCCGTACGGCAACAACGGGGTGAATCAGCCCAGTTGGGGATCCACCACCCATTCGCCCCGGCGCATCACGCCCTTGAGACCGAACTCCGCGTCCAGCACCACGAGGTCGGCGTCCTTGCACGGCTCGAGCGAGCCCACCCGGTCGTAAAGGCCCAGTACACGGGCCGGATTGGCGGAGATGGCCGCGACCACGTCCTCGACCGGCAGCCGGTCCACGGTCACCGCCCGCTTGAACGCCCGGTCCAGCGTGAGCGTCGAGCCCGCGATCGAGCCGCCGTCCACCAGGCGCGCCACTCCCTCGCTGACCTCGACCTCCAGCGGGCCGAGCATGTACCGGCCGTCGCCGAAGCCCGCCGCGTCCATCGCGTCCGTGATGAACGCCACCCGGTCGCCGCCCGCGTGATGGAACGCCAGCTGGAGGGAGGCGGGGTGCAGATGCGTACCGTCGTTGATCAGCTCGACCGTGATCCGCTCGTCCTCGAGGAGAGCGGCGATCGGGCCGGGGGAGCGGTGTCCGAGTGTGGGCATCGCGTTGTAGAGGTGCGTCGCCACGGTCGCGCCCGCCTCGATGGCCTCCACGGTCTGCTCGTACGTCGCGTCCGTGTGCCCGATCGCCGCGATGACGCCGTGCTCGGCGAGGAGGCGTACGGAGTCGATGCCGCCCGGCAGTTCGGTGGCGAGCGTGACCATTTTGGCCCGGCCGCGGGCCGCGTCGATCAGCTTGCGGACCTCCGCCGGGTCCGGGTCGCGCAGCAGTTCCTCGGAGTGCGCGCCCTTGCGGCACGGGGAGATGAACGGGCCCTCGAAGTGGATGCCCGCGATGTCGCCCTGCTCGGCCAGTTCGGAGAGCAGTCCGGCGCGCTGGGCGAGGCCGTCCATGTCGCCGGTGACGGTGGAGGCGACGAGGGTCGTGGTGCCGTGCAGACGGTGGGTGTGGATGCCCTTGAGGATCTCCTCGACGGATCCGGAGGTGAAGGACGCGCCGCCGCCGCCGTGGTTGTGCATGTCGACGAAGCCGGGGACCACCCAGTGGTTCCTGAGATCCACGGCCGGGGCGTCCATGGGCGCGCTGCCGGCGATCCGTGCGCCGTCGACGATCACGCGGCCGCCGTCCACGATCCCGGTGGGCAGTACCACCCTGGCACCGGCGAGCACTTGGCTAGTGGCCATCAGGTGGTTACCTCCGAGGGGGCAGTAGGTGCGGTGGACAGCAGGTCCCAGGCCAGCAGTCCGGCGCCGAGGCAGCCGGCCGTGTCGCCGAGGGCTGCCGGGACGATGGTGGGCAGCTTCTGGAAGGTGACGCGTCGCTCGACCGCCGCCCGCAGCGGTGTGAACAAGGTTTCCCCGGCTTCGGCGAGACCGCCACCGATGATCAGCGTGCGCGGGTCCAGCAGAGTGAGCGCGGTGACGAGTCCGTCGGCGAGCGCGTCCACGGCCTCCTGCCAGACGGTCAGTGCCCGCGGGTCCCCGGACTCGACGGCCTTCGCGCAGTCCGCCGCGTCCGCGTCCGGGGCGCCGGACGCCTCGGCCCAGGCCTCGCTGACCGCCGCCGCGGACGCGAACCGCTCCAGACAGCCGCGCTGCCCGCACGGACACGGGATGCCCCCGGGGCGTACGACGATGTGGCCGATCTCGCCCGCGAAGCCGTGCGCGCCCGCCTCCACACGGCCGTCGATACCGATCGCGCCCGCGATGCCGGTGCCGAGCGGTACGAACAGGAAACGGTCCGCGCCCCGGCCCGCACCGATCCGGCCCTCGGCGAGCCCGCCGGTGCGCACGTCGTGGCCGAGGGCGACCGGGACCCCGTTCAGCCGCTCGCTGAGCAGGTCCCGCAGGGGTACGTCGCGCCAGCCGAGGTTGGCCGAGTACGCCGCGATGCCGCGGTCGGCGTCCACGATGCCGGGCACGGCCACGCCGGCGGCCGCCGCGGGCTCGCCGAAGTGGCGCTCGCCGTGCGCGCGCAGGTCGGCCGCGAAGGCGAGGATCGACTCGACGACGGAGTCGGGGCCGCGCTCCCGGCCTGTTGCGCGGCGGGCCTGGTGCAGCAGCTCGCCGTCCGCCCCTACGAGGGCGGCCTTCATCCCGGTGCCGCCCACGTCCAGGGCGATGACATGTCTCACGGGGACAGTGTCGCCCCTGACCCCATGAGAGGTCTAGTCCACTTACGTGGTGTAGACCTTAGAGCGAAATTGCGAATCGGAAGCGGGGGATCGCACTAGTGAACCGGCCATGCCCATCGGCCGTGTGAACCAAGGTGCGAGACGACAAGGTTGGGGCGACAGCGGTGCAGCGGCGAGTGACAGGTCTGATCGCGGTGGTGTCCGCGCTGGGCATGACGGCGGTCCTCGGGGGCTGCGGCGGCGGCTCAGCCGGATCCGGGAACGTCACGCTGAGACTGGTCGCGGCCGACTACGGCGACTCCAAGGCGAACAGCTCCCAAAAGTACTGGGACAAGCTCACCAAGGCGTACGAGGCTGAGCACCCCGGCATCGAGATCGAGGTCGACGTCTACTCCTGGAACGACGTGGACGCCAAGGTCAAGAAGATGGTCGCCGAGGGCGACGCGCCCGACATGGCGCAGATCGGCGCGTACGCCGACTACGCCGCCAAGGGCCAGCTCTACAAGGTCGAGGAGCTGCTCTCCATCGACACCCAGTCCGACTTCGTGTCGCGGCTCTCCGAGGCGGGTGAGGTCGACCGGACGCAGTACGGCATGCCGTTCGCCTCCTCGACGCGGCTGCTCTTCTACAACAAGAAGCTCTTCTCCGACGCTGGCCTCACCCCGCCGGAGAGCTGGAGCGACCTCGCGGCCGACGCGAAGGTTCTCAAGTCCCGTGGCGTGAAGTACCCGTACGCGCTGCCGCTCGGGCCCGAGGAGGCGCAGGCCGAGACCATGATGTGGCTGCTCAGCGGCGGCGAGGGGTACACGGACGCGGTCGGTTCGTACGGCATCGACTCCGAGCAGAACATCGACACCTTCACCTGGCTCAAGGAGGAGCTGGTCGAGAAGGGGCTCACCGGTCCTGTCGCACCCGCGAAGCTCAACCGGGCGCAGGCCTTCGCGGCGTTCACGCGCGGCGAGGTCGGGATGCTGAACGGCCACCCCACGCTGATGAAGGCCGCCGAGGCGAAGGGTGTGAAGTTCGGCATGGTGCCGATGCCCGGGGTCAACGGGCGGTCCAAGGCCACGATGGGTGTCGCCGACTGGATGATGGCGTTCAAGAAGAACGGGCACGCCGAGCAGATCGGGGACTTCCTCGACTACGTGTACAGCGACAAGAACGTGCTCGACTTCTCGCACGAGTACGACCTGCTGCCGGTGACGACCTCCGCTTCCGACGCGATGGCGGCCGACAAGGACGACGCGCATCTCCTCGAGTTCCTCGAGGAACTGCCCAATGCCGAGCTGTATCCCGTGGCCCAGACGTCCTGGGCGTCGGTGAGCGCGGACATCAAGAAGCAGATCGGCAAGGCCGTGAGTCCTGAGGGGAATCCTGCCGCGATTCTCGGCCAGCTGCAGCGGAGCGCTGCCGCGCGGGAGAACGCGTCGTAGGTCTGCGGGCCGGTTCGTTGCGTGCGGGTCCGTTGTGGCTGATCGCGCCCACGCGGCGGAGCCGCAAAATGTCACAGCCCCGCGCCCCTATAGGGGCGCCTTGTCGGTGGCAGCGGCTACCGTGCGGGGCATGGACGACGAGGAGCTGACCCCGCAGGAGCGCGCCGTCCTCGCGCTGGAGCGGCGTGGGTGGCCCACGCCGGGTGCCAAGGAGCGTGCGATACGGGAGGAACTGGGCCTGGCCCCGGTCCGCTACTACCAGCTCCTGAACGCCCTCCTGGACGCGCCGCGGGCCCTGGCCCACGATCCGGTCACCGTCAACCGGCTGCGGCGGGTGAGGGATGTGCGCCGGGCCGAGAGGGAGGGCTGAGGGGGCGACTGCATCCAGCTGAGGGGGCGACTGCATCTTTGAGCGCCTTCGCCGCGGGCCCCACCCCGTCCCCCTCCGCGGATAAGGTCACACCATGGCCAGTCAACCCGACTCATCGTCGATGCCGACCCCCGTGACCCAGGCGGGCCGAGACGGTCTCGATGCCATCCTCGCGCGGCCCGAGAGGGCCGTACTCGCCTTCGACTTCGACGGCACGCTCGCCCCGATCGTCCCGGACCCGGAGCAGGCCAGGGCGCACCCGGACGCGGTACCGGCGCTGGCAGCGCTGGCACCGAAGGTGGCGTCCGTCGCCGTGGTCACCGGCCGCCCGGCCGGCGTCGCGGTCCGGTACGGCGGCTTCGCCGGCGTCCCCGGGCTGGAGCACCTCGTCGTGCTCGGCCACTACGGCGCCGAACGCTGGGACGCCGTCACCAGCACGGTCAACGCCCCCGCTCCCCACCCCGGCGTGGCCGCGGCCCGCGCCGAACTCCCCGGCTTCCTCGACGCCATCGGCGCCTGGCAGGGCACCTGGATCGAGGAGAAGGGAAGGGCCGTCGCGGTCCACACCCGCCGCGCCCAGGACCCCCAGGCCGCCTTCGAGGCCCTCCGCGAACCCCTCACCGAGCTCGCCGGGAAGCACGGCCTGATCGTCGAACCGGGCCGCATGGTCCTCGAGCTCCGCCCACCGGGCATGGACAAGGGCGTCGCCCTCAGCGAGTACGCACGCGACATCGCCGCCGAGTCGGTCATGTACTGCGGCGACGACCTGGGCGACCTCCCCGCCTTCGCCGCCGTGGAAAAGCTCCGCTC
The DNA here is from genome assembly GCF_008905045.1 of Streptomyces albicerus. Taxonomy (GTDB): domain Bacteria; phylum Actinomycetota; class Actinomycetes; order Streptomycetales; family Streptomycetaceae; genus Streptomyces; species Streptomyces albicerus. The sequence continues at coordinate 10,251 of NZ_VWMY01000077.1, read as the reverse complement.
CGACGGCGTACCGGGCCTCCTCGTATGCAGCGGCAGCAACGAGGTAACAGAACTCGCCGACCGCGCAGACCTGGTGGTCGACGGCCCGGAGGGAGTAGTACGCCTCCTCGGATCACTGGCAACTGAGCTGGCCCACAAGCGCGCCCCGTAAGGGGCGCGGGGAACTGCGCGACCAGCCACAACGAACCCGCAGCGTTCGAACGGCCCCGCGGTAGCGCTACGCGTCCAGCGCGTGCAACTGGTCCAGGAACCACTGGGCCGGGGGCAGCGCGGTCGCCGCGGCAGCGAGCCGCTTGGTCCTCTCGGCCCGCTCGTCCAACGGCATCGTCAGCGCCTCGTGCAGCGCGCGGGCGGTGCCACAGACGTCGTACGGGTTCACCGTGATCGCGTCCTCGCCCAGCTCCTCGTACGCCCCCGCCTCCCGGGACAGCACCAGCACGCACCCGTCGTCCGACACGACGGGGACTTCCTTGGCGACGAGGTTCATGCCGTCCCGGATGGGGTTGACGAGGGCGACGTCCGCCAGCCGGTACGCGGCCAGCGAGCGTGCGAAGTCGTCCTTCAGATGCAGCAGGACCGGTGTCCAACCGGGCGTGCCATAACGGGAGTTGATGTCGTCGGCGACCCGCTGCACCTCGTCCATGTAGTCCCGGTAGATCTTGAGGTCCTGCCGCGAGGGGTACGCGAGAGCCACGTGCACCACTCGTTCACGCCACTCCGGCCGGTCCTCCAGCAGCTGCCTGTACGCCAGCAGCCCGCGCACGATGTTCTTCGACAGCTCGGTCCGGTCCACCCGCACGATCGTCTTCCGGGCGCCGCCGTCGGGAGCCGCGCCGATCTGCTCCCGCAGTGCCGCCATCCGCTCGTCGACGTCCGGCCGGTGCGAGCGCTCGCGCAGGAAGTCCGCGTCCGCCCCGAGACCGTGCACGCCGATCCGCGTGCCCGACGGGATGCCGGGGCCCAGCACGGCGTGACAGCAGTCCGTGAACGCATCCGCCCACCGCTGCGTCAGGAACGCGGCCCGGTCGGCACCCAGGATGCCGCCGAGCACCTGCGCCGCGATGTCGTCCGGCAGCAGCCGGAAGTAGTCCGGCGGGGCCCACGGCGTGTGCGAGAAGTGCCCGATCCGCAGGTCGGGGCGCAGCTCGCGGAGCATCCGCGGCACCAGTGTCAGGTGGTAGTCCTGGACGAGGACGGCGGCACCCTCCGCCGACTCCTCGGCCAGCGCCTGGGCGAAGGCGTGGTTGTACGTCTCGTACGCCGCCCACTGTCGCCGGAACTCCGCGTCGAAGACCGGCTCCAGGGGCGTCTGGTACAGCATGTGGTGGACGAACCACAGCGCGGAGTTGGCGATGCCGTTGTACGCGTCCGCGTGCACGTCGGCGTCGATGTCCAGCATCCGTACGCCCTCTTCGCCGACGCCCCGCCGCACCGCTTCGCGGTCGCCGTCGCCGAGGGCCGAGCACACCCACAGGGCGCCCGCCTCGGGCCCGATGGCGGAGAGCCCGGAGACCAGGCCGCCACCGCCGCGCTTGGCGGTGAGCGCCCCGGTCTCGTCCAGGGCGTACGAGACCGGGCCGCGGTTGGAGGCGACGAGGATGTGGGCACCGTGCGTGGAAGCCATGCCTCGAAATCTAGCCCAGCCTCTATACGCTCAAACGTTCCCACCGGCCGTATACAGGAGGTCGTGGGACGCCAGCGGGGCGGCGGGGACGGGCGCGGCCCCGGGCGGAGCCGCAAATGTCACAGCCCCGCGCCCCTGACGGGGCGCTGTTACGTGGCCTTGTGCTTACGTGGGCTTGCGCTTACGCGGCCTTGCGTTCCACGTACTCCTCGATCTCCGCCATCGGCGGCCGCTCCTCCGTGTCCACCGAGTACGTGCGCGGCTCGAAGCCGGCGTCCCCCCGCTCGAACTGGGTCAGCGACGGGCGGATCATGTGGCCCCTGGCCAGCCGCAGCTGGGCCGTGCGGTAGATCGCGGCGGACATGCGGCCCAGGGCCTGGCCGTCCTGGTGGCGGTGCTTGCGGACGCCGACGTCCACCTGCGCGAGGGCGTCCAGGCCCACCAGGTGCAGGGCGTCGACCAGCATGCCCAGCTCGACGCCGTATCCGACGGGGAAGGGCAGCTGTTCCAGGAGGGAGCGGCGGGCTGCGTACTCCCCGCCCAGCGGCTGGACGAAGCCGGCCAGCTGCGGCCAGTGCATGTTCAGCAGCGGGCGGGCCATGAGTTCCGTGACTCGGCCGCCCTGGCCTGCGGCGCCGCCCAGCGGGCGGTCGTACATCGCCTTGACGAGGTCGACGCCCGGGTCGGTGAGCAGCGGTCCGACGATCCCGGAGACGAAGTCGGCCGAGAACTCCTTCAGGTCCGCGTCGATGAAGGCGACGATGTCCCCGCTGGTGACGAGCAGCGAGCGCCACAGCACCTCGCCCTTGCCGGGGACGGTCGGGATGCGGGGCAGGATCTCGTCCCGGTGCACGACGCGGGCGCCCGCGTCGGCGGCGACCTCGGAGGTACGGTCCGTCGAGCCCGAGTCGATCACCACGATCTCGTCGACGAGCGGCACCTTCCTGGTCATCAGCTCACGGCGGATCACGGCGACGATCTCGCCGACGGTCTCCTCCTCGTTGAGCGCGGGCAGTACGACGCTCACCGCGGAGCCGGTGGCACGCTTCGCGGCGATGAGTTTCTTGAGCGGGCGGTCCTCGACGGACCAGGAGCGCGTGCTCAGCCAGCGCTCGACGTCTTCCAGCACGTGCGGCTCTCCCTTGCGTTCATTGGGATGCGTGTGCCCGCCGCTCGGCAGTGTCGGGTGCGTCACTGTCATCTCGCGGTTCGGACGGCTCTCTCCACCATCCAGGCCTTCGGTTACAGTCTTGAACAACGCTGATGACCATCGCATGTCGGGGGCCATCGACGTGTTTCACAGTTCAACAAGAGATCAGCAAGCGATCAACCAAGAGATCAGCAAGCGATCAACAACCGAATAGCGCTCATCCAGAGGGGCAGAGGGATACGGCCCGTTGAAGCCCCGGCAACCCTCCAGCCGGTCTCGTCCTGATCATCGTCGATCAGCGCGGCGAGGCTCCCGGCTAGGGAAGGTGCCAAATCCGTCTCACGGCGAAGTGCGTCGTGAGGAAGATGAGGAGAAAGGGCCTCGCCTCCAATGGCTGCGCAGACAGTTGCAAGCACCACGAACTCCACCACCGCCGCGAACTCCGTCGACCTCGGCCCTGCCGCGGCGCTTTCCTGCCGCGAGTGCGGACACCGCGTTCCGCTCGGCCCGGTCTTCGCCTGCGAGGAGTGTTTCGGCCCGCTGGAGATCGCGTACGACTTCTCGGCCTACGACACCGAGGAACTCCGTAAGAAGATCGAGGCGGGACCCGCGAACGTCTGGCGGTACGCGCCGCTTCTGCCCGTCCCCGCGGACGTGGCCGACAAGCCCAACATCAACCCCGGCTGGACCAAGCTCGTCAAGGCCGACAACCTCGCGCGCGAGCTGGGCGTCGATCCCGGCAAGCTCTTCGTGAAGGACGACTCCGGCAACCCGACGCACTCCTTCAAGGACCGTGTCGTCGCGCAGGCCATCGAGGCCGCCCGCGTCTTCGGCTTCACCACGCTCTCCTGCTCCTCCACCGGCAACCTCGCCGGTGCAGTGGGCGCGGCCGCCGCCCGCGCCGGCTTCCGTTCCTGCGTGTTCATCCCGCACGACCTGGAGCAGGGCAAGGTCGTCATGGCCGCGGTCTACGGCGGCGAGCTCGTCGGCATCGAGGGCAACTACGACGACGTGAACCGCTTCTGCTCCGAGCTGATCGGCGACCCGGCCGGCGAGGGCTGGGGCTTCGTCAACGTCAACCTGCGGCCGTACTACGCGGAGGGCTCCAAGACCCTCGCGTACGAGATCTGCGAGCAGCTCGGCTGGCAGCTCCCCGACCAGCTGGTCGTGCCCATCGCCTCCGGCTCCCAGCTCACGAAGATCGACAAGGGTCTGCAGGAGCTGATCAAGCTCGGGCTCGTCGAGGACAAGCCGTACAAGATCTTCGGCGCCCAGGCCGAGGGCTGCTCGCCGGTGTCCGTTGCGTACAAGGCCGGACACGACGTCGTACGGCCGCAGAAGCCGAACACGATCGCGAAGTCGCTCGCCATCGGGAACCCGGCGGATGGGCCGTACGTGCTGGATATCGCGCGGCGTACCGGTGGGGCTGTGGAGGACGTGAACGACGAGCAGATCGTCGATGCGATCAAGTTGCTTGCGCGGACCGAGGGGATCTTTGCGGAGACCGCCGGTGGTGTGACCGTCGGGGTTACCAAGAAGCTGATCGAGAACGGGCTGCTGGATCCGACGCTCACGACTGTCGTCCTCAACACGGGTGATGGCCTTAAGACTCTCGACGCGGTGGCCGGCACCGGCCTGACCGCAACGATCCGACCCAGCCTGGACTCTTTCCGAGAGGCCGGCCTCGCTTAGGCGCCTCGCGGGAAAGGCTGTATTCAAGCTGCAGGCCGGTGGGGGCTGGTCGCGCAGTTCCCCGCGCCCCTTACGGGGCCACCCACTCCGACGGAGGTCTTACCCCATGAGCGTCAACGTTCGTATCCCCACCATCCTGCGCACCTACACGGGCGGAAAGGCCGAGGTCGCTGCCGAAGGCTCGACCCTTGCCGAGGTCATCGCCGATCTGGAGAAGAACCACGCCGGGATCGCCGCCCGGGTCCTGGACGACCAGGGGAAGCTGCGGCGGTTCGTCAACGTGTACGTGAACGACGACGACGTCCGGTTCGAGCAGGGGCTGGAGACGGCGACGCCGGACGGGGCCGGGGTCTCGATCATTCCGGCCGTCGCCGGCGGCTGATCATTACCGACGGTAACGGTAGTTACCGAGAGTTCATCGAATTGCCCTCTCCGTGAGAGAAACGGAGGGGGCAATTCTGTATGGTTGAGCGCGGTACAGTTGGGGAACCTGCTTCGCTCCGCATGCCGGGCGCATATGAGTTCGCGCCCGAAGCCCGACAAGAAGCAGCCAAAGTGTCCTACCTTTTTAAGCCGTTCATGGCTTTTGTGGGGCCCGACTTGCCCTGAATCTTCGTGAATTCTTCACATATTCCCGATCGGCCGTGCCCAGAATTCTCGTCGGATTGACCTGTTGCAGACGGCAGTTGGACAGATACATTCAGCCGCGGTCGACGCGTTCCGGCGCACACCCCCAACCGTTGGGGGGTGAGGTCTGACCCGGATCCGCGAAGTGCGGATCTGTGCAAGGGCCAGTAATAGGGGAGTTAGGCATGGCTCAGGGCACCGTCAAGTGGTTCAACGCGGAGAAGGGGTACGGCTTCATCGCGGTCGACGGTGGTGCGGATGTTTTCGTCCACTACAGCGCGATTCAGATGGACGGCTACCGCACCCTGGAAGAGGGTCAGCGGGTCGATTTTGAGATCTCGCAGGGCCAGAAGGGGCCGCAGGCGGACATGGTCCGACTGGCGACCGGCTGAAGCACGCGCCGACTTACTGCAGCGACGTTCTTCTTCCGAAGGGCTCGTACCCCATGGGGTGCGGGCCCTTCGGCATGCCCCGGGCGGGGAGCCCAGAACCCGAGAGCCGCTTGCACTCGTATGGGTCGAGTGCTAATCATTGGCGTTAGCACTCTGAAGGTGAGAGTGACAACGAGGACCGGGTCGGTGAGGCCCGCAGGCCGGGTGGGGCAAGGAACCACGAGGTCGGTAGGCCGTCCGTCGCGGGCGCGGGCGCGGTCCTGGAGATCCCACCCCAGTCCGGGAGGACCACTTCACATGGCCAAGATCATCGCGTTCGACGAGGAGGCACGGCGCGGTCTCGAGCGCGGGATGAACCAGCTCGCCGACGCCGTCAAGGTCACCCTTGGCCCCAAGGGCCGCAACGTCGTCCTCGAGAAGAAGTGGGGCGCCCCCACGATCACCAACGACGGTGTTTCCATCGCCAAGGAGATCGAGCTCGAGGACCCGTACGAGAAGATCGGCGCCGAGCTGGTCAAGGAAGTCGCGAAGAAGACGGACGACGTCGCCGGTGACGGCACGACGACCGCGACCGTCCTGGCCCAGGCGCTGGTCAAGGAAGGCCTCCGCAACGTCGCCGCGGGCGCCAACCCGATGGCTCTGAAGCGCGGTATCGAGAAGGCCGTCGAGGCCGTCTCCGGTGCCCTGCTGGAGCAGGCGAAGGATGTCGAGACCAAGGAGCAGATCGCTTCGACGGCCTCCATCTCCGCCGCCGACACCCAGATCGGCGAGCTCATCGCCGAGGCGATGGACAAGGTCGGCAAGGAAGGCGTCATCACCGTCGAGGAGTCCCAGACCTTCGGTCTGGAGCTGGAGCTCACCGAGGGTATGCGCTTCGACAAGGGCTACATCTCGGCGTACTTCGCCACCGACATGGAGCGTATGGAGGCCGTCCTCGACGACCCGTACATCCTGATCGCCAACTCGAAGATCAGCAACGTCAAGGACCTGCTGCCGCTTCTCGAGAAGGTCATGCAGTCCGGCAAGCCGCTGCTGATCATCGCCGAGGACGTCGAGGGCGAGGCCCTGTCGACCCTGGTCGTCAACAAGATCCGTGGCACCTTCAAGTCCGTCGCCGTCAAGGCTCCGGGCTTCGGTGACCGCCGCAAGGCCATGCTCGGCGATATCGCCATCCTCACGGGCGGCGAGGTCATCTCCGAGGAGGTCGGCCTCAAGCTGGAGAACGCGGGTCTGGACCTGCTGGGCCGTGCCCGCAAGGTCGTCATCACCAAGGACGAGACGACGATCGTCGACGGCTCGGGCTCGGCGGACCAGGTTGCCGGTCGCGTCAACCAGATCCGTGCCGAGATCGAGAACTCGGACTCGGACTACGACCGCGAGAAGCTCCAGGAGCGTCTGGCGAAGCTGGCCGGCGGCGTGGCCGTCATCAAGGCCGGTGCCGCCACCGAGGTCGAGCTCAAGGAGCGCAAGCACCGCATCGAGGACGCCGTTCGCAACGCGAAGGCGGCCGTCGAGGAGGGCATCGTCGCCGGTGGTGGCGTGGCCCTGCTCCAGGCCTCCGCGGTGTTCGAGAAGCTCGAGCTGTCGGGTGACGAGGCGACCGGCGCCAACGCCGTGAAGCTCGCCCTGGAGGCCCCGCTCAAGCAGATCGCCGTCAACGGCGGTCTCGAGGGTGGCGTCGTCGTGGAGAAGGTCCGCAACCTCACCGTGGGCTGGGGCCTGAACGCCGCGACGGGTGAGTACGTCGACATGATCGCCGAGGGCATCATCGACCCGGCGAAGGTGACCCGCTCTGCTCTGCAGAACGCCGCCTCCATCGCCGCGCTGTTCCTCACCACCGAGGCCGTCATCGCCGACAAGCCGGAGAAGGCGTCCGCGCCCGCCGGCGGCGGCATGCCGGGCGGTGACATGGACTTCTGAGCCCCGGCTCGGTAGTTCATCGCAGTACGCAGTCGCAGCACGCGAACGAGGGCGGCACCCCACTCCAGGGGTGCCGCCCTCGGGCGTTCGCGCCGGCGGGTCCGTGGTCCCGTCGGACCGTGGTCAGACGTTCTTGAACGCGTCCCGCAGTCGCATCTCGTTGAAGCCGTTGCCGTCGTAGTCGTCCGAGTACGTCAGCGCGAGACGGCCGTTCGCGGCGAGGGCCACGGCCGCGCCGCCCTGGCCTCCGCCGGTCACCACGTTCATCCGGGTGGGGATGAGCCGGCCGGTCGTCGTTCCGTCCGCGTTGAAGCCGCGGGCCCAGACGTCGTCCTGGCCGGGGCGCAGGGTCGCGGGGTTGCCGACGAGCACGTCGAAGGCCTCCTTCCACGCCACGATGAAGCTGCCGTCGTCGGCGACCGCCACATCGGCGTCGGCCTGGTCGGAGATCGGCCGCTTGGCGTCGACATAGGGGCCGGTCTCCGTGGCGTCCTCGGTGGTCCGCCGGTCCGCCGCCGCGGGGGTGCCGGTCGCCGAGAAGACGCGGTGCTGGATCCGCTGGGGCCGGACCAGCGTGCCGGTGCCCGTGGTGTACTCGTCCGTCCACGCCACGACGAACCGGCCGTCACCGGCGGACGCCACCGCGGGCTTGCTCTGCTGCCCGTCCGTGAGGGAGTTGGCCACCTTGCGGGCCACGGCGAAGCCGCCCGCGGAGTTCAGTTTCGCCACACCGATGTTGAGTCCGCCGTTGCCGTCCGCGTCCTCCTCCCAGGTGACCACGGTGTTCCCGGCGTCGTCGATCGCCGCGTCGGGCCGGCGGTTGGATCCGGCCGCCCCCGAGTTGATCGTGCTGACCTGGACGTCCTGGTAGCGCGCGGCACCGGTCGGCGACCAGCTGCTCGCGTACACCTGGTTGAGCGTCGAGCCGTCGGCCGTGCTCTCCCAGGCGACGCTGTAGGAGCCGTCACCGGCCACCGCGACCGTCGGCCGCAGCTGGTCCCCGTCACCGGAGGCGTGCGGGCGCGGCAGGGTGGTCACCGTGCCGTCCGGGGTCACCTTGCGCACGGCGATGTCGGCGTACTTGTTGCCGTCGTCGTCCTTGGCCCAGACGATGATCGCGTTGCCCTGGTCGTCCACGCCGACGTCGGGCTTCTGGTGCGACCAGGTCGTACCGGTCCCGCTGTTGCTCAGCAGCTTCTCGTCCCACAGGGGAACGCCGTCCTTGTACAGGCGGACGTACACGTCGGTGCCCAGCTCGGTGTCCGAGGCGTCGTGCCGGTCGCCCTGCTCGTACGCGACCGCCGTGTACACCGAGGAGGTGCCGCCGGAGGCGACGGCGCTGTAGTGCTGGTCGCCGTTCGCGTTCACGTTGACGCGGGAGTAGTGCTGGGACGTCGAGCCGTACTTCGTGGCGTCGATGTCGACCACGAGGGCGCGGGCCTTGTTGAAGTTGGCGACGAATGCCTGGTAGGTGCCCGCGTCGTCGATGCGCAGGATCGTCTCGTCGTTGGTCTTCAGCGAGCCCGCGGTCCAGTTGTGGGAGCCCGTGTACACATGCTGGACCTGGGTGCCGTCGGCCTTCTTCCACTCCGTCAGCAGGTACTTGGAGTGCACGGTGCCGCGGTTGCAGGACGACGTGGCCGAGGCCTTGTAGCGGCAGCCGCCGGGGCGGTTGCCGTAGGCCGGGATGTCGAGGCCGGCGAGTTCGTTGATGCCGTTGTTGCCGCCGCCGTCGCTGAGGTCGCGGGCGTTCGCCTCGATGCCGCAGCCCTGGGCCCGCTTGGCCTCCAGGGCCTCGTAGACGGCGGGGCGGGTGGAGCGCTGGTCGAGCTCGGCCGCCGAGATCCTGATCTTGCCGTCGCGTGCGCAGTCGACCTGGTCGATGAACGAGGCCAGGATGTCGGCGTTGCCGTAGTGCGCGGCGTCCGAGGCCGTGTCGCGCGGGGAGAAGTACGCCTCGACCGGGGACGTCGGGTCGCCCGTGGTGTGGTCGTACGTCGTGTGCAGGCTGTCGCCGGCGTGCGCGACCTGGTCGTTGAAGTGGTTGCGGTAACGGGTGGCGAGCGTCGCGTTGCCCGCCACGACGACGGCGTTGTTGATCTCGCCGTCCTGGCCGCCCGCGAGGTTCTGCGAGCTCTGCCAGACGACGTTCTTGCGGCCGTCGGTGAGCGCGTCGAGCACCATGTACTTGTCGTGGTTGATCGCCCTTGTGTCACCCGAGCCGTTGCCCAGGCAACTGTTGCTGCACCACGTGAGGGTCGAGCCGCCCGTCAGCGTCAGCTGGTCCAGGTCGCTGGAGCCCCGGTTCGCCCCTTCCGCGACGATGCGCAGCTTCACCCCGCGCTCCTGGGCGGCGGTGAGCTTCGCGCGCAGGTCCGAGCTGTTGAACCAGTACATCCCCATGTACAGGGTCGAACCGGGTGCGGCGAGATCGATCAGTTCGCCCGCGCCGGTGCTGATCGAGTAGTCGTAGGCGCTCGTGGGCCTCGGGTAGTTGAAGACCGAGGTGTAGTTCCCGGAGACGACCGTTTCCGCCTGGGCGGTGGTCGGAGCGAGCAGCGTCGCTCCGAGGGCGAGGGGGACGGCGAGAGCCGCCGTCCACCGTATCTGTCTACCCATCTGTTCCCTTGCGTTCGGATGGTGTTGATGGCCACCACACCTTATAGATCCTTTACGCGAATGGATCACTCCTGATCGCTTGTGGAGGTGTGGCCGGGATCACGGGAGGGTGAGGGCGGGGCGGCGGAATGCGCGGGACAGCTAGGGCCTGTGTGGCGTTGTGATCAGCCGGTTGCCTTCAGAAGGTCGTTGATCCAGATCATCGAGGCGCGGAGGTGGAGGCCGGC
>NZ_VWMY01000076.1:30672-44858 GCF_008905045.1 Streptomyces albicerus | reverse complement strand
CGCAACTACCTGGCATTTCTCGGACTCGCCGCAGCCCTGTGCTGTTACAAGAGACTCGTCCGCCTCACCACGTAGGACACGGTCTTAGGTCGAGGTGTGCGCGGATGGCTGTGCTCCGCCAGCGGTGGCATAGCCGCCGCCTTCCTCTCGCCATCTGGCATTCGCCGATCCGTCCCCGCAGTCCGATCGCGGGTGTCCGTGGCGCGCGTCGTCGGCGCATTGATCCTGGGCGCCCAGGCGACCAGCCGCTGTGCGACTCATCTCTCAACGGCTACGCGAACCAGACTCGATCCTTTGACTTTGTCGAGTGATAAAGTCTGTCGAACGGAAGGCGCCACATGCCTTTCGGTTCGTGCACCCGCCCCTGTCCGCAGGGGGATTGCGCGGACCCCTTGGCGGAAGGACGGACCTGGCCATGCGTGTATTCATGAACGAACCGGTCGAGGGGATGGACCGGCCCTACGCCCGGCGCTGGTGGGCTCTGCTGGTGCTCTGTCTGAGCTTGTTGATGATCGTGATGGCCAACACTGCTCTCACGGTCGCGGCTCCCTCCATGACCCAGGACCTCGGCCTGACCAGTACGGATCTGCAGTGGGTCATCGACGGCTACACCATCCCCTACGCCGCCCTGATGCTGTTGTTCGCTGCGATCGGCGACAAGTACAGCCGACGTGGCGCGCTCGTTCTCGGGCTCGTCCTGTTCGGCGGGGGAGCGATAGGGGGTTCACTGGTCGACAGCGGGGTGGGGGTCATCGCGGCCCGTGCCGTCATGGGTGTCGGCGCGGCGCTCATCATGCCCGCCACGCTCTCTCTCCTCGCCGCGACCTTCCCGCGCGCCGAGCGGACCAAGGCGATCACCTTGTGGTCGGGCACCGCCGGTATCGCCATCGCCGCCGGACCGCTGTTCGCGGGCATGCTGCTGGAGAGCTTCAGCTGGCAGTCCACCTTCCTGATCAACGTTCCCGTGACCGCCCTCGCCATCGTCGGCGCCTTCGTCCTGGTACCGCCGTCCAAGGCCACGCACAGCCCACGGATCGACTACGTCGGCGGCCTGCTGTCGGTGGTGTGGATCGCCGCACTGGTCTTCACGCTCATCGAGGCCCCGCACGGCTGGGACGCCAAGACGGTCACGGCTACGGTCGTCACGGTCGCGGGGCTCGTGGCGTTCGTCCTGTGGGAGCTGCACCACCCGCACCCCCTCCTCAACCTGCGCCACTTCGCGAGCCGCGCGTTCACGGGTGCCAACATCGCCGTCGTACTGTTCCTCCTCGCGATCTTCGGCGCCTTCTACTACGTCACCCAGCACCTCCAGTTCGTCCTGGAATACAACGCGTTGGAGACCGGCCTGCGCATGCTGCCGCTCGCCGGCGCGGTCTTCGCAGGCTCCGTGCTGACCGGCTACCTCACCCCGCACTTCGGCCAGAAGGTGACCATCGTCGCGGGCATGGTCGGCGGCGCGGCGGCACTCGCGCTGCTCACCCAGATCGACAAGGCGTCGTCGTACGGCGATTTCGTGGCACCCCTCATCACTCTCGGGCTCGCGATGGGCCTGGCGCTCGCGCCCTGCACGGACGCGATCATGGGCACCTTCCCGGAGGAGGAACTGGGCGTGGGCAGCGCGGTCAACGACACCTCGCAGGAGCTGGGCGGGGCGATCGGCATCGCCATCCTCGGTTCGCTGCTGTCGACCTCGTACTCGTCGGGCCTGTCGGACGCAACCGCGGGCAGCGGACTCCCCGCCGACGCACTGAGCCAGGCACAGGACTCGGTCGCCGCCGGGTACGGGGTCGCCCAGGGCATCGGCGACCAGGCACGGCAGCTCGCCGAACAGGCGGCGCAGGTGACCGACCCGCAGCAGGCCGCGCAGCTCCAGGAGCAGGCCGGCCAACTCGCCGACGGCGCTCACCGGATGGCGGACGCGGTCGGCTCGTCCTTCGCGGAAGCGGTGGCTCACACCAGCCTGGTGGGCGCGGCGATCCTGGGAGTGGGGGCGGTGTCGGTGGCCTTCTTGCTCCCCGGCAAGGACCGTACTGCGGCGGCAGGAGCGGAGAGTGATTCCGAGTCCGGGGAAGGGACCAGGGCTTCGGCCGCCCTGGAGAAGGAGCCCGAGTTCACGGGACCGAATCCATGATTCCCGTGGCAACAGCGTGAGCGCCTGACCGCTTGCTCATGCGCCGTTTGCCGAGGCGGGATGTCTCTCCCGCTCGACCTGGGCGACCACCGTGTCAGTGTCTTTGGCCGCCCAGGCATTCTCAGCACGACACAACCAGGCGGGCCACGATCGCGGACACGCTCAGACGCCTGTGCGTAGAGGCGACATTGTCAATCGAGAATGTCGAGTGTGTGGTGCTGGTGATCGTTTCGTCATAACCGCCTACGCCAAGCCGTTCTGGCTGGCCGAGAGATCGGACGCAGCCGCCGGGCGTGCGTGCGAACATCCGTATCTCGCTGCCTCACCTGAGCATCTTGATCCGCTCAGAGGTGCTCAACCCGGGCAACTGGCAAACGAGTTCGGGCGCACTCGGACCCGTACGAGTGCGCCCGACCGCTGTCAGCTCGAAGGTACGGACACCAGATCCAGGCGGCCGCCGGCCATCGCCACCACGGCAGACACGAACGCTTGGAGGCAGGCGTGCTCGGCCTCCTCGTCGGGGTGCGAGAGGCGTTGCATCGTCAGCCCGTCGAAGCCGGCGAGGAAGAACCGCGCAATCGTCTCCGCAGGCTGGGCAAGGGGCAGACCGGTGCGCTCGGCTGCCTCGGCCACCAGCCTCGCCGTCACCTCGGTCACGCTCCGGTTGTGACTTTCAAGAGCCTCGCTCAGGGCGGGGGAGCGCAGCGCGAACATGGTCAGCTCCATGAGGAGCTGATGACTGGCGGGCTGCTCGCGGACCGTCCGCCACAGGGCGGCAGCCAGCGTGCCAACCGTCTCCTCGAACCCGGCTCCGGCCGGCGCTGCCCCCTCGACCTGCGCGATCAGATCCTGTTTGAGCTGCTCCATGACGGCGCGGTACAGGCCTTCCTTCGTACCGAAGGTGTAGTGCACCGTGGCCTGGGCCACTCCCAGCTCGGCGGCGATGGCACGAGTGCTTCCCGCCGCGACCCCTTCCCTCGCCATGTAGTCGATGGCCGCTTTGATCAGCTGAGGGCGGCGCTCGGCCGCGGGAACGTGAGCCATGGCTGCATGATACCGACTGAGTCCCCTGACCCAGTCGGCGCGACCGCCAGGAGAGGAAAACGCAGTGACCTGCCGTTCAGCGGGAACTGACCTGCGCGGGGTTGCCGCCCTGCCCCGACCGGGCCGGCCGGGGCCTCGACCCGGCCGTCGCCATCGCCTTCGTGGCCCGGCCCTACCGGACCGGGGAGATCCTCCCGCTGCTCAAGGCCGGTCACAGGGAGGAGCCGACCGGTCCGCTGGTGGTCGGTGACATCGAGCTTGATGCGGCGGGCTTTCACGTCTATGTACGCGGCCGTTCGCTGCAGTTGCCCGTCCGTGAATGCTCTGCCATCGCAAGCCGTGGTACTCGGCGAAGGTTCGCGTCCGTTTCCTGCCCACAGGCCAGGCCCGGTGGCTGACCATCACCACCGACCCGAGGACTCTGATGGAGATCATCGCCGCGGGCTCCCTGGCCGAGGCCCGGACCCTGATCTCCCTGTGCCCCACCGACGCCGACCCTTGAACGCGGGTACGCGTCGACAGACTCCGGCCGACGGGCTGCATGGCGGTGCCACGCGTCGCCGGTTCATTTCAGAGCCTACTTACGCCCGTGCTCACGTACCCATGCTTGGGTCGCCAACTGCACCGCGTCCCAAGGGGATCCCAGCGGGGGCGTGTAGGAGAGGTCGAGGTCGCTGACGGCGTCCACGGTCATGCCGTGGAACAGTGCGGTCGCGTACGTGTCGACCCGCTTGGAGATCTCTGCGGTGCGCCGCCCGACGAGTTGGGCGCCCAACAGCAGCCCGCTGCCGCGGTCTCCGGTGATGCGGGTGGCGATCGGGGTGGCACCCGGGTAGTACGCCTTGTGGTCGTCGGGGTTGCTGGAAGTCGTCACCGGCATCCAACTCCGGCCCGCCGCAAGGGCTTCGTGCTCGCGCAGCCCGGTGCGTGCGGCAACCAGGTCGAAGACCTTCACCACCTGCGTGCCCAGACTCCCGGCGAAGCGCCGGTCGCCGCCGAGTGCGTTCTCGCCCGCGACCCGGCCCTGCTTGTGCGCGGTGGTGCCCAGCGGCAGCCAGGTCGTGCCGAGCATGCGGTGGTGGGTGACGACGCAGTCCCCGGCGGCGTACACGCCGGGCAGTGACGTACGCATCCGCTCGTCGACCACGATCGCGCCACGGAAGCCGAGTTCGGCGCCCGCCTCGGCGGCGAGGGCGGTGTCGGGACGTACACCGACCACGACCAGGACGAGGTCCGTCTCGCGGGTCAGGGGGCTGCCGTCCGCGCCGGTGGCCTCCACGCGGAGGCGGTCGCCGGTCTCGCGGAAGATGCCCTTGACGGTCGTGCCGGTCAGCATCGACGCCGTGGGCGACGAGCTCGGTCCGTACCAGCGCGCCGAGTTCGGCGTCGACGGTCGGCAGGACCTCGGGCAGTGCCTCGATCTGCGTGACGGAGATCCCGCGCGTGGTCAGCGCCTCGGCCATCTCCAGGCCGATGTAACCGGCCCCGATGATCACGGCGTTGACGGGCTGCCGCTCGTCGAGGCTGCGCTCCAGCTCGAAGGTGTCGCCCATACTGTGCAGCAGATGCACTCCCTGCTTGGGGCCCAGAGCGCCCAGGCCCTCGATGGGCGGCAGGACGCTGACCGCGCCGGTCCCGACCACCAGGGCGTCGTAGGGCAGTTGCTCGGTGTGCCCGTCCGCATCCCGTACCGTCAGCCGCTTGCCGGCCGGATCGATGTGCGTGGCGCGGGTGTTGATGCGTACGTCCATGCCGGTGGCCGCCAGGTCCTCGGCGGTGCGGTGGGCGAGGTTGCTCCAGTGCGTGACCTCGCCGGAGACGTAGTAAGGGATGCCGCAGATCGAGAAGTTGGGGTAGGCGTCGGCCACTACGACGGTGACCTCGCTGTCCGGGTCGAGTTCGCGGGCCCGCAGGGCGGCACTGATACCGGCGTCACTGCCGCCGACGGCGATCACACGGGTCACGGAAGGGCCTCCTGGGAATGGCGATCTGCGCGTCGATGACGCTACGTATCGCCCCTCACCTGGACAACTCATGTCCGGGGAAGACCTGTCGGCAACAGTTCACGCGCCAGTACGTCGATACGGGTGGCGAGCCGGTCCCGTACCGCCCGTGCGCTCTCGATGTCCAGCCCGCCCAGGTCCGGCAGATTCCAGTCCAGGTAGCGGTGCCCGGGCCGGACGGGGCAGGCATCGCCGCAGCCCAGCGTGACGATGACGTCGGCGGCCGTGACGACCTCGGCGGTCAGCGGCCTGGGGAACTCGTCGTCCGCGTCCAGGCCCTGCTCCGCGAGCAGCTGCAGCACCACCGGGGCGATCTCCGTGCCCGGCGCGGAACCGGCGGTCAGGACGCGGATCCCCTTGCCCGCCCGGTGCCGCATCAGGGCGGCCGCCAGCTGCGAGCGGCCCGCGTTCTCCGTACACACGAACAGCACCTCGGGCACCGGCTTCGGAGACAGCCCCATGCCACGGGCGAGCGCACCTAGCCGCTGGTCGGCGAACCGCTCGACCAGGACCGGGAGATGGTGCGCAACACTCGCTTTCGCCGACAGCAGCCAGGAGCACTCCTCGACATAGTTCTCGACCGTCTCCCGTGAGAAGGACCTGCAGTGCTGGGCGGCCAGCCGCAGGATGATGCGTTCGAGTACGGGGTTGATGTCCCGCAGAGACGGAGCGGACCGACGGCCTCCGCCGGGAGGGTTTTGCTCGTTCATGGTGCAGCTCCTCCGCAGGGGGTCCCGATTCCTGCCCCCGGCCATGCATCATAGGTAGCTGTCTATTTCTTGCATAGCCTGCAACCAAAGTGAACGGTGAGTGAACGAGCTGTTCGCGGGGTCTTCGAACGCCCACGAGGCACTCGAACGGCCCTTATGGTGAATAGATGGCTATCACTGAATTGGGTGCCGCGGAGGTAGCGGACGAGACGAAGGCCGATACCTGTTCCCCCGGCCTGGCGTGCCTGCTCATCGAGCGGGACGAGGCCGAGCGACTCGCCGTCATGCTCAAGGCCATCGCCGACCCCACGCGGCTGCAGATATTCCGGATCATCGAGCGCGCACCTGCCGGCGAGGCATGTGTGTGCGATCTCGCCGACTGCCTGGGCTTCCGGCAGCCGACCGTCAGCCACCACCTGAAGATCATGACCGAGGCGGGACTCCTGAACCGCGAACGCCGCGGCACCTGGTCCTGGTACTCGGTGAACCACGACGGTCTGAACAGGGTGCGCGCGATCCTCGAACCCTCTATCGCCTGATGCCTCTTCACTCACTCGCGTAAGGGCGTCGCGAACTTCCGTCAGGGCAGACGCGAGGCCGATCAGTTTCCCCGCGTCCGGCATCGCGGCGGACGGCAGAAAACCGCTCCACCGGGGTGTGGCCGTGGCCCAGGAGTCACTGCCACTTCCCGCCGCAGAGCCGCAGGCCCTCCGGGGCGAAACACGGGAAATGGCCCTGGTCGCGGATGACGTCCTGCCCTGCGCCGCGGCTCAGGTAGTTGACGAAGCTGGCGGCGAGCGAGTCGGCGGCAGGGCGACCGTAGGTGTAGACGTACTCGATCTCCCGGTACGGGTATCCGCTGGTGCCGATGGTCTCGACGGTCGCGGCCTGTCCGTCGATGCGCAGCGAGTGCAGGCCCTTCACGGCGGAGGCGGCCCGGGGCTCGCTGTAGCCGATCGCGCCGGGCAACCGCCCCACCGTGCTCAACACCTGTGCTGTGCTGTCCAGTTCGCAGCGGGTGACCGTGGCATTGGCATCGTCCTTGGTGCGGCAGTCCCGCGAGGAGTTGGCGGGCTCGTTGCGTCCCAGAACCTGCCGCTGGAAGACCTCACGGGTGCCGGAGTTGGCGTCACGGCTGACCAGGAGGATGGGCAGGTTGGGCCCGCCGAGATCCTGCCAGTTGCGGATCTCGCCCCGGTAGATCTTCCGTACCTCGTCGAGGGTCAGATCCTTCACCGCGACCCGGTCGTTCACCACCAGGGTGAAGACGGAGACCGCGACGGGGTTCTCCTCGAGCTCCGGGTAGCCGTTCGGCTTGGGGCCGTCGGAGAAGGCGACGAGGGACGGTGAGCCGCCGGGCGAGGCCGACTCGGCGCCCGCCGCGTCGAGCGCCCGGACCCCGGCGGTACTGCCGTGTGGTTCCACCACGATGTCCGAACCGGGGCATGCCTTCTCATAGCTCTCGCCCAGCTTCTCCGCCGCCGGGGCGAAGGCGGTGGATCCGGTGACGGTCAGGGTTCCCTTGGCGCAGCCGATGGGTGGTGGCACGTCGTCGTTGCGTATGACGATGATGGACGCGAGGGTGATGATGCACGCGGTGAACAGAATCGTGATCAGACGGGCCGGGCGGCTGAAGAGCGGCGGCTTGTCGTCCGCGGTCATACCCCGGTTGGGCTTCACCTCGCCGTCCCGGAGGCCGCCGGTCACCGTCACCTCGCAGCCGACCCCGCCGCCGGTCAGCAGCGCCAGCACCTTGAAGTGGTGGCCCTTGTTGAGCGGAACCTTCGGGAGGAACAAGGTGTCGCCCTCGTGGCGCAGACCCGCGACCGGAGTGAAGTGGTCCATCAGATGGGCGGTGTCCGAGGGCTGGGTGATGGCGATGCCCCGGATGGTGCGGCCGGTGAAGACGGCGGTGAGGCCGTGGCGCTCACGGCTGGTGTAGTCGTCGTAGACGATGCCGAGGGAGCCGTCGTTCTCGATGCGCAGCAGGACGAGGGTGGCGTCGGACAGGTCGGAGAACTCGTTGAACAGGCCGAGCCGTACGTTGGCCCGTCCGCCGTTGCGGGCGTCGCTGCCGATCGGAGTGTCCATCTGGACGCGAAAGCCGATGTGTCTGCGGCGTGGAACCCGGCGCTCGTACCAGACGACGGCGACGGACGCCGCGAGGCCGAGTACCGCCGTGCCCACCGCCACCAGGTTCTCGGCGTTCAGCCATTCCACGAGTTCGCCCCCGCACCCTCGCCCGTCGTAAGCGCCATACGTGCGTCTGCTGTATGTGCCATACGTGTGTCCGCACACCGTATGGAGCGGGGGCGCGTGCGCCGGGCGCTTTCGCCGTACCGTCGGCGTCAGTCCGACAGATGTTCGCCTGGGGTTCGTGGGGTTCTCGGATTTCAGCCTGCGACACAGCCTGAGATGCGCGAATGCCCCCGTCCCCAGGGGATCGATAGGGGGACGGGAGCGTGGGCCAGGACCGCGGATCGCTCAGACGACGGCCGGGGTCTTCTCCGGCTCCGCGGGCGCCGTGTCGGCGAGTGCGGCGAGGTATCGCTCGGCGTCCAGGGCGGCCGCGCAGCCGCTGGCGGCGGCGGTGATGGCCTGGCGGTAGGTGTGGTCGACGACGTCGCCGGCGCCGAAGACGCCCGGGATGTTCGTACGGGTCGAGGGCGACTCGACCTTCAGATAGCCCGCCTCGTCCAAGTCCAGCTGACCGGTGAAGAGTTCGGTGCGCGGGTCGTGGCCGATCGCGATGAACAGGCCCGTCACGTCCAGGTCGCGGGTCTTGCCGGTGAAGACATCCCGGAGCGCGACCCCGGCGAGCTTGCTGTCTGCTTCCTTGATCTCGGCGATCTCGCTGTCGAAGGCGAAGGAGATCTTGTCGTCGGCGAAGGCGCGGTTCTGCATGACCTGGGAGGCGCGCAGGGTGGAGCGGCGGTGGACGACGGTGACGGAGCGGGCGAAGCGGGTGAGGAACGTGGCTTCCTCCATCGCCGTGTCGCCGCCGCCGACGACCACGATGTCGCGGTCGCGGAAGAAGAAGCCGTCGCAGGTGGCGCACCAGGAGACGCCCCGGCCGGAGAGTTCGTCCTCGCGCGGCAGGCCGAGCTTGCGGTAGCCGGAGCCGGTCGCGACGATCACTGCGCGCGCCCGGTGGATGGTCCCGGCCGTGTCGGTGACGGTCTTGATGTCCCCGGTCAGGTCGACCTCGACGATGTCGTCGTCGATCATCTCGGCGCCGAAGCGCTCGGCCTGGGCCCGCATGTTCTCCATGAGGACCGGGCCGTCGATGCCCTGCGGGAAGCCCGGGAAGTTCTCGACCTCTGTGGTCGTGGTCAGCGCGCCGCCGACGAAGATGGCGCCGCCGAAGACGAGCGGCTTGAGCTCGGCGCGGGCAGCGTAGAGGGCGGCGGTGTATCCGGCAGGCCCGGAACCTATGACGATGACGTTGCGGATCTCGTCCGAGGTCTCGCCGGTCTCGTGGGTCTCACTCATGCCGTCTTCTCCGGGGCGATCTCCTTGATGAGGCCCTCGATCAGGGTCTTGATCTCGTCGCGGATCGGGCGTACGGCCTCGACGCCCTGGCCCGCCGGGTCCTCCAGCTGCCAGTCCAGGTAGCGCTTGCCGGGGAAGACGGGGCAGGTGTCGCCGCAGCCCATGGTGATGCAGACATCCGACTCCTTGACCGCGTCCACGGTCAGCATCTTCGGCACTTCGGCGGAGATGTCGATGCCGACCTCGCGCATGGCCTCCACGGCGGCCGGGTTCACGGCGGCGCCCGGGTTGGAGCCCGCCGAACGGACCTCGACGCGGTCTCCGGCCAGGTGGGTCAGCCACGCGGCGGCCATCTGGGAGCGGCCGGCGTTGTGGACACAGACGAAGAGCACGGAGGGCTTGTCGGACATCAGGAGGTCTCTCTTGTCTCGCGACGGCTCAGGCCCGATTGATATCAGCACCCGGTGGCATCATCGGCCACTGATGTGACAGTATCAGCCCATGATGACGTCAGCCAACACTGAACTGATGCGGGTTCTGGCCGACCCGCTCAGGCTTCAGATCGTGACCCTGCTCGCCCACGAGACCCTGTGCGCCAGCCACCTCGTGGCGGAGACGGGCGCGCGGCAGACGAATGTCTCCAACCATCTGAAGGTGCTGCGCGAGGCGAACGTCGTGGAGACCGAGCCCTGCGGCCGTTTCACGTACTACAAGCTCCACCCCGAGGTGCTGGACGCCCTGGCCGGCATGTTCGGCGAGCTGGCCGACACCGCGCGTACGACCATCGAGACCGACCGAAAGAGAGCCTGTCCGTGACCCCCACCGAAGCACCCGCGACGACCGAGGAGTCCTCGGTCGTCGCGAAGCTGTCGACGCTCGACCGCTTCCTCGCGGTGTGGATCCTCGCCGCCATGGCCCTCGGCCTCGGCCTCGGCCGCCTCATCCCCGGCCTGAACGACGCCCTCGCCAAGGTCGAGATCGGCGGCATCTCGCTGCCCATCGCCGTCGGCCTGCTGATCATGATGTATCCGGTCCTGGCCAAGGTCCGCTACGACAAGCTCGACGCGGTCACCGGCGACCGCAAGCTGATGGTCTCGTCGCTCGTCATCAACTGGGTCGTCGGCCCGGCCGTGATGTTCGCGCTGGCGTGGATCTTCCTGCCGGACCTGCCCGAGTACCGCGTCGGGCTGATCATCGTCGGGCTCGCCCGCTGCATCGCCATGGTGATCATCTGGAACGACCTCGCCTGCGGTGACCGTGAGGCGGCCGCCGTGCTCGTGGCGTTGAACTCGGTCTTCCAGGTGCTGGCGTTCGGCCTGCTGGGCTGGTTCTACCTGGACCTGCTGCCCGGCTGGCTGGGTCTCGGTGAGGGCGAGCAGCTCGACATCTCCATGTGGAAGATCGCGCTGAATGTCGTCATCTTCCTCGGCGTCCCGCTGCTGGCCGGGTTCCTCACCCGCCGGTTCGGCGAGCAGAAGCTGGGCCGGGAGCGGTACGAGTCCGACTTCCTCCCGAAGATCGGCCCTTGGGCCCTGTACGGGCTGCTCTTCACGATCGTCATCCTCTTCGCCCTGCAGGGGAAGACGATCACCTCGCAGCCGCTGGACGTGGCACGGATCGCGCTGCCGCTGCTGGTCTACTTCGCCGTCATGTGGTTCGGCACGTTCGCGCTCGGCAAGGTCATCGGCCTGGCGTACGACCGCACCGCGACCCTCGCGTTCACGGCGGCCGGCAACAACTTCGAGCTGGCCATCGCGGTCGCCATCGGCACGTTCGGTGTGACCTCCGGGCAGGCCCTGTCCGGTGTCGTCGGCCCGCTCATCGAGGT
This sequence comes from Streptomyces albicerus, assembly GCF_008905045.1. Taxonomy (GTDB): domain Bacteria; phylum Actinomycetota; class Actinomycetes; order Streptomycetales; family Streptomycetaceae; genus Streptomyces; species Streptomyces albicerus. The sequence continues at coordinate 33,650 of NZ_VWMY01000076.1, read as the reverse complement.
GCCGGTTCTGGTCGCGCTGGTGTACGTGTCACTGGCCTGGCGCAAGAAGTTCACCCCGTCCGAACTGGCCACCGCGGAGGGAGCCCGCTGATGCAGCGCCTCGACAGCCGCACGCAGGGAGCGACCAGCACGGCCGTCGGTGTCTGCCACGACTGCGGCGCCGCAGTCTGTGAGGAGCATGCTCGCGTGGTCGTGAACGAGGTCCGTCGTGGGTCGATGCTCGCTGCTCCATACCGAGCCCCGGCCCGTATGGTGCGATGCCCCTTGTGTGCGGCGGCGCGGGCGGCATGACGCAGCACGCTGATGTGGTGGTGATCGGCGGCGGCCAGGCCGGGGTCGCCGCCGGTTACCATCTGCGCCGCCTCGGCCTGGACTTCGTCATCCTCGACGCCCAGGCCGAGCCGGGCGGCGCGTGGCAGCACACCTGGGACTCACTCCATCTCTTCTCCCCGGCCGCGTACTCCTCGCTGCCGGGGCGCCCCATGCCGGTACAGGAGGGTGAGGTCTATCCGGACGCGCAGCATGTCGTGGAGTACCTCACCGAGTACGAGAAGCGGTACGAGCTAGCCATCCACCGGCCCGTACGCGTCCTCGGCGTACACCGGGACCGTGAATTCCTGCGTGTGGAGACGGACTCCGATGCTTGGCGTGCGCGGGCTGTCATCAGTTCCACCGGCACTTGGTGGCGTCCCTTCCTGCCCGCCGTCCCCGGGCGGGCGGACTTCCGAGGTCGCCAGTTGCACACCGTGGAGTACCGCGGCCCGAGCGACTTCGCCGGGCAGAAGGTCATCGTCGTCGGCGGTGGCAACTCCGGTGCTCAGATCGCCGCCGACCTGGCGTACGACACCGAGCTGACCTGGGTCACCCAGCGCCCGCCGCGCTTCTTGGCCGACGACATCGACGGGCGGGCGTTGTTCGACGCGGCGACCGCCCGCCGCCGGGCCCTCGACGAGGGCGGCACCGACACCGGCGGAGTGGCGTCCCTGGGTGACATCGTCGCCGTACCGCCCGTGCGCGAGGCCCGCGACGCGGGGCTCCTGAAGGCGTCACCCATGTTCGTACGCCTCACCCGCGACGGCGTCGCCTGGGCCGACGGCACCCGGGCCGAGGCGGACGCGGTCATCTGGTGCACCGGCTTTCGTCCCGCCCTCTCGCACCTCGCACCCTTGGGACTGCGCGGCCCACGCGGCCACATCCCCACGGCCGGGACACGCTCCGTGGACGAGCCACGCCTGCACCTGCTCGGCTACGGCGACTGGACCGGCCCCGCCTCAGCCACCCTGATCGGCGTCGGCCGCCCGGCCCGCGACGCGGCTCGCGACATCGCCGAACTCCTCCGACGCTCCTACGGCGTGGCCGGTGCTGTGCCGGCCACATAGACGGTGTTGGTCGAGGTACCGCCCTGCAGTGGGTTGTCGAAGTCGACGACATGGGCCGCGGCCTGTGCGAAGACGTCCGTGAGTACGGAGGCGAACTGCTCGTCGGGCGGGTCGTTCGACCACAGGGCGAACACCCCGCCGGGGTGGAGGTGTTCGGCAAGAGCGCGGAGCCCGGCGGGCTGGTAGAGGGCTGCGTGGCGTGGGTGGAGGACCTGGCGCGGTGAGTGGTCGACGTCCAGCAGGATGGCGTGGAAGCGGCGGCCCGGCTCCCGTGGGTCCAGACCGCGGGGGTCGGCGGCCAGTGCGAAGAAGTCGCCGTGCACTAGGCGGCAGCGGGCGTCCGAGGTCAGCTGGGCCCCGAGGGGCACCAGGTGCCGCTGATGCCAGTCGATGACTTCGGCGAGCGCGTCGATGACGGTCAGCGAGCGCACCCGGGGGTCCTCAAGCGCCGCCTGGGCGGTGTACCCGAGCCCGAGTCCGCCGACGGCCACGTCCAGTTCGGTGTCCGGCAGTTTCGCCAGTGCGAGTTCCGTGAGTGCGATCTCGCCGGTGGTGAAGAGGCTGGACATCAGGAACTCGTCGCCGAGCTTCACCTCGTACACATCGTCGCCCGAGACCGGGTGGCGGCGCCGGCGCAGACTGATCTCACCGATCGGCGTCGGTTGCCAGTCGATCTCCTCGAAGCGCAGGCTCATCGTTCACCTTTCTGACGTTCGTGGACGCACGGGTGCTGTTGCCGGCGTGCGACGCATGCTCCGCCCCGGCGCGGGAGCGGGGAGCTGGGCGGCGGCCCGGTCAGGCGTCGATGATGACGGGGATGATCAACGGCCTGCGTCGGTGGGTGCGGAACGCCCAGTTGGCCACGGCGCGGGCGATGAGCTGTTCGAGCTGGTGGGCATCGCCGACGCCCTCCTGCGCGGCGGCGGCCAGGGCCTTCTCGATGACGGGGATGACCGGCTCGAAGGTGGTGTCGTCGTGGACGAAGCCCCGGGCCAGGAAGTCGGGGGCCTCGGCCAAGGCGCCGGTGTCGGCGTCGACGATAGCCACGACCGTGACGACGCCCTCCTCGGCGAGGGTGACGCGGTCCTTGAGGGACGCCTCCGTGGCGCCGCCGACTTCCATGCCCTCCACGTAGACGTTGCCCGCGGGCACCTTGCCGGTGATGGAGGCGCGGCCGTCGACGAGGTCGACGACGACACCGTCCTCGGCGATGACGACCCGCTCGGGGTCGACGCCGGTACGGATGGCAAGGTCGGCGTTGGCCCGCAGGTGACGGAACTCGCCGTGCACGGGCATGACGTTGCGGGGTCGGACGATGTTGTAGCAGTAGACGAGTTCCCCGGCGCTGGCGTGTCCGGAGACGTGCACCTTGGCGTTGCCCTTGTGGACGACGTTGGCACCCCACCGGGTCAGGCCGTTGATCACCCGGTAGATGGCGTTCTCGTTGCCGGGGATGAGGGAGCTGGCGAGCAGGACGGTGTCGCCCTTGCCGATACGGATCGTATGGTCCCGATTGGCCATCCGGGACAGGGCGGCCATCGGCTCGCCCTGGGAGCCCGTGCACACCAAGGTGATCCGGTGGTCGGGGAGCTTCTCCAG
>NZ_VWMY01000076.1:0-30507 GCF_008905045.1 Streptomyces albicerus | reverse complement strand
CCACGAAGGCGACCTTGCGGCCGTGCTGGTGGGCGGCGTCCAGGACCTGCTGGATGCGGTGCACATGGCTGGCGAAGCTGGAGACGATGACCCGCCGCGGTGCGGTGCGCATCACCTGTTCGATCGCGGGGTTCAGTTCGCGTTCGGAGGTGGTGAAGCCGGGTACTTCGGCGTTGGTGGAGTCGGTGAGGAACAGGTCCACGCCCTCCTCGCCGAGGCGGGCGAAGGCGCGCAGGTCGGTGATCCGGTCGTCGAGGGGGAACTGGTCCATCTTGAAGTCACCGGTGTGCAGCACCATCCCGGCGCTGGTGCGCAGGGCCACCGCGAGGCTGTCCGGGATGGAGTGGTTGACCGCCACGAACTCGCAGTCGAAGGGGCCGAAGCCGCGCCGGTCGCCCTCCCGCACGCGCACCGCGCGTGGCCGGATGCCGTGCTCCTTGAGCTTGGCCTCCAGGAAGGCGAGGGTGAGTTTCGAGCCGACGACAGGGATGTCGGACCGCTCGCGCAGCAGATAGGGCACGCCCCCGATGTGGTCCTCGTGCCCGTGGGTGAGGACGACGGCCACGATGTCGTCGAGGCGGTCCCGGATCGAGGTGAAGTCGGGCAGGATCACATCCACGCCGGGCTGGGTCTCCTCCGGAAACAGCACACCGCAGTCGACGATCAGCAGCTTGCCCGCATGCTCGAAGACGGTCATGTTCCGGCCGATTTCGCCCAGGCCACCCAGGGCGGTGACCCTCAGTCCTCCGTCAGGTAGCGGCGGGGCGGCTTTGAGTTCTGGGTGCGGATGGCTCATACCCTCACGTTACCGGAGAGTCTGCCGGGATGATCCACTGCCCGCACGGTCGATGCGGGGCGTGTGCGACGCCGGGCGCCTCGGTCACCGCAGGGGGAGGGGCCGGGCGCGGTGCAGGTGGTAGCGCCCGCCGCCGGTGGGCCGTACCCCGGGCGTGCCGGCGAAGATCTCGTGCCCCTCGTCATGGTCACCGGCCCCGGCGGCCTCCTGGTGCGCCTCGACGCTGGTCCACTCGGTGTACAGCAGGACGCGGCTGCCGTCGACGCTGTGCAGGAAGTGGGCCGAGATCGGCGCCCTCCCATTGCGCGAGCGTCAGCACGGTCTCGCCGTCCGTGCTCACGAACCAGCTCACGGCGGTGAGGCCGCGCGGCGGGGGAGTGCGGTCCAGCGTATGGGTTTCGCAATCGGTGACGAGCTGCTGCTGGTCGGGGTCTCCGACGTACCGCGTGCCGATCACGACCGTGCCGGTGCGGACGATGTCCGGGAAGGGGGCGGTGGTCATCGCGGTCTCCCTGGGACGTGAGGGGCGGTCGGGTCCCGATGATGACGCGGTCGTGGGGGGCTTGGGCGGGCAACTGTTTTACCGATCTCCGGTGCAGGCGCGGGGCGCGGGCGGAAGCTCATGTCACGCCACGCATTCCGCCTCGTTGTGCCGCTCTGCCGGGACGCAGGCAGGCTGGCTTCGGCGCGCCCTCGCCGCCAATCGGGATGATCGCGTCGAGCCCGGGGAGGCGGCCCCTGGCTCTCTCCACCCCGTCGCGCAGGTGCTCGGGACGGACCCGGGGGAGCCGAGGATGGTGCCGCCGCGGGCCAGGATGCCGCTCGCCGTGTCGAGGTCGGGGTGAACACAGCCGAACTGCGGGCCGCGGTGGCCGCAGCAGTCGGGAACCCTGACACGCTCAAGCCATCGCTTGATCGCGCTCTTCCCTTAAGACGAGCTACACCCTTGAGCTGGGCCGCTCGATTTGGGGCCGGAGCCGAATGGCGAGCGTCAGCAGGCCCTCACGGTGCTCGATCGAGCACCGTTCATCGACGTGCCCGGCGCCCGCAGTTGACAGGCGTGCATGCATCTGCGGCCGCACCTTCACCACCCGGCCGGGGGCGAGTCTCGCAACGCTCGAGTACTGCGACCGCTCGTACAGCAGTCGGCGCATCCGAGTCACAGGGCCGCCGGGCGCTGGATCGCCTCGTCGGCGGTGGTGAATGTCACGGACGCGATCCGGGGTAAGCGCCGCGGTCTGGCTTCGTGCCGTTCGCGCCGGCGTACTGGCTACGCACCGGCGCGGGCCAGTGTCTCCAGAGGGCCGACCAGGATCTCGGAGAAGGCGAGTTCGGCGGCTCCGATGAGCACCGCGTCGTCGCCGAGTTCCCCCACGCGCAGCCGCAGGTTCTCGCGGGAGGCTGTGAGGGCAAGGCGGTTGATACGGCTGCGGATCTGGGCGGCCGAGCCGAGAAACACCTCGCGGAGCGTCCCGCCGAAGATGACCGTGCGCGGGTTGAGCACATTGACCAGGTTGGCGACGCCGATGCCGAGCCAGTCGCCGACGTCGTGCAGGGCGGCGCGGGCGGTGATGTCGCCCCGGTCGGCCGCTTCGACGACGGCGCGTACGGCTTCCCGGCCGGTGGCCGCCGGGTCGCGCTGCGCGATCTCCAGCAGGGCGCGCTCCCCTGCCTCGGCTTCGAGGCAGCCGCGCGCCCCGCAGCCACAGGGCCTGCCATTCCGCGGGTTGACGACCATGTGCCCGATCTCCCCGCCGTATCCGCAGTCGCCGCCCAGCAGTTGGCCACCAGTGATGACACCGCCGCCGATGCCGATGTCGCCATGCAGGTACACGAGGTCCTGGCAGCCGGTCCCGGCACCGCGCAGGTGCTCCGCGAGCGCACCGAGACTGGCCTCGTTACCCACCGAGACGGGAAGGCCGAGGCCCAGCCGGCGCATGAGGTCCTCGCCGAACTCCTCGTCCTCCCAGCCGAGATAGGGCGCGGCGCGGACGAGACCGTCGGGTCGGCGCACCATCCCGCGGACGGCGGCGGCCACGCCGACGCAGTAGGTGCCGCGCTGTGCCGTGCCCACCATGTCCAGCGCGGAGCCGGCGAGGACCTCGGTCACCTTCCCGGCGTCGCGATGGCCGGGAAGCACGGGGATCTCCCTGTGGTCGAGGAAGACCCCGCCCAGGCCGATGCGCGCGACGGCCAGCCGGTCCACGCCCACGTCGAAGGCGAGGACGTACACGCGGTCGGACTCGGGCCGTACGACCAGGGACGGCCGGCCGGCCCTGCCGGTCTCACGGGGCAGTTCCTCACGGACCAGGCCGGCCGAGCCCAACTCGCTCACCAGACCCAGGATGGTGCTGCGGTTGAGTCCCATGCGCTCGGCCAGGACGGCCCGCGACATGGATCCGCCGATGTGCACATGACGGAGCAGGGTGCCCAGGTTGTGCCGGCGAATCTCCTCCTGCGAGGGACCGGCTTTCATGGAGCCCCAGACCTCATCGTTGTACGGCCCGGCGACGGGACAGCGCATCCACGCCTGCGGCCACCAGCAGAACCGAACCCGTGACAGCGTACTTGACCCCTGAGCTGTACCCCATCAGGCCCATGCCGTTCTGGATGACCGCGACCACCATGCCGCCGAGCACGGCGTCGACGACCCTGCCCCGCCCGCCGAACAGGCTCGTCCCGCCGATCACGGCGGCGCCGACCGCCAGCAGCAGCACGTTGCTGCCACCGGTGTTGGGGTCGACCGAGTTGCCCCGGGACGCGGCGATGATGCCGCCGACCGCGGCCAGGGACGAGCAGATGACGAACGCGGAGATCCGGATGGCTGCCACGTTGATGCCGGCCCGGCGGGCCGCCTCGGCGTTACCGCCCACCGCGTAGATGTGCAGGCCGAACGAGGTGCGCTGGAGCAGGAACGTACCGGCGACGAGCAGGACGGCGATGACCGGCACCACGATCGGCACGCCCTTGAGCGAGTCGACGATGACGTTGCGGCTGCGCTCCTGGTTGAGCAGGTGGACGGCGATCGCACCGAGCACCGCCAGGCCGCCGATCCTGACTGCGAGCAGGGTGAGTGGAGCGGGGGCGAGCGCGCGCTGCCGGCGGTTGCGGTTCTTCCGGAGCTGGATCGCCGCGTACGCCCCGACACTGACGGCGAGCAGTACCCAACCCAGCGCGGGGGAGAGGTTGTTGTTGGCGACGGCCAGGATCGTCTGGTCGCGGATGGAGATGTTGGTGCCTTCCTTCAGCAGCATCAGCACGATGCCCTGGAACCCGAGGAAGGCGGCCAGGGTGACCACGAAGGAGGGGATGCCGACCTTCGCCACCAGCAGGCCGAGCAGCAGGCCGATGACCGTGCCGCTGAGGATCGCCGCGGCCGCCGCGCCGTACCAGGGCCATCCGTGGTCGGTGAGCAGGATGGCCAGGACGGCGGCGCAGACCCCGCTGGCGTACCCCGCGGACAGGTCTATCTCGCCGAGGAGGAGGACGAAGACCAGGCCCATGGCGATGGCGATGCTGCCCGCGCCCTGGGTCAGCAGGTTGGCGAAGTTCAGCTCGGACAGGAAGACCGGGCGCAGGGCGGCGAAGAACACGCACAGGACGATCAGGCCGAGTACGGCGGGGAGGGCGCCCAACTCGCCGCCCCGTACCCGCTCGACGTAGTTCCGGGCGACCGAGCGCAGACTCGCGGCCTCGGCCGCTCCGTTCTTCTTCGGCGTACCGGGACCGCGGGGCAGCTCCGGCTTCTCGGGGGCGACTGCGGCGGTCATGCGGTGACTCCGTTGCTGTGGGCGAGGCCGAGGTCCCCGCTGCGGCCTGAGGTGATGAGTTCGACGACCTGGGAGTGCGTCACGTCCGACGTGCTGACCTGGGCGGCCATCCGGCCCAGATAGAGGGCGGCGATCCGGTCGGACACCGCGAAGACGTCGTTCATGTTGTGCGAGATCAGGACCACGGCGAGACCGTTGTCGGCCAGCCGCCGGACCAGTTCGAGGACCTGTGCCGTCTGGGCGACACCGAGCGCGGCGGTCGGCTCGTCCAGGACGACGACCTTGCTGTTCCACAGCACGGCCTTGGCGATGGCCACGGTCTGCCGCTGGCCGCCGGAGAGACTGGAGACCTGCTGACGGATGGACTTGACGGTACGGACCGAAAGACCTTCGAGGGTCTGGGCGGCCATCTCCTCCATCGTCGCGTCGTCCAGGACGAGTCCCCGGCGCTTCTCGCGGCCGAGGAACATGTTCTGCACGATGTCGAGGTTGTCGCAGAGCGCCAGGTCCTGGTATACGATCTCGACGCCCAGGGCCGCCGCCTCACGCGGGCTGTGCACCTGGACCTGCTCACCTTCGAACCAGTACTCGCCGCCGTCGAACGGGTGGATCCCGCCGATGCACTTGACCAGGGTGGACTTGCCCGCGCCGTTGTCTCCGACGAGGGCGGTCACCTCCCCCGGGTGGACGTCGAAGGACACGTCGTGCAGTACCTGCACGGCACCGAAGCTCTTGTCGATCCCGCGCAGTCGAAGGATCGGGGTCGCTGTCATGTAAGACGGCTCCTTACGGTCGTGAGGTCGCGGGTCCCGGGGAGGTGGGAGCCCCGGGACCCGCGGTCGGGCCGGCCGGACCAGGGGTAACGGTCCGGTCGGCCGGTCAGGGCTACTTGATGCCGGCCTTGGCGCACAGGGCGGCGTACTTGCCCGTGCACAGCTCTGCCTTGGTGACGAAGCCGTCGTCCACGACGTCCTTGACGTTGTCCTTGTAAATGGCCACCGGCGTCTCCAGCACGGACGGGACCTTGCGCTTGCCCTCGGGGTCCTCGACGGTCGCGTTCGTCTCGCCCTTCTCGCCCTTGGCGAGGGAGATGGCGAGCCTGGCCGTGGCGTCGGCCTCCTTCTTGACCGCCTTGTAGACGGTCATGCACTGGTCGCCCGCGAGGATGTTCTGCAGGCCCTGCACAGTGGCGTCCTGGCCGGTGACCGGGACCTCGCCGTTGCGGTTCTGCTTGCGCAGGACGGCGATGGCCGCGTTGCCGAGACCGTCGTTGGCGGCGAGCACGCCGTCAACCTTGGGCTCGCTGGTGAGCATCTGCTCGAAGATGGTGCCGGCCTGGGCGTTGTCCCAGTCCGGGACGGACTGGTCCGGGCCCTTCACGTAGTCGCCCGACTTGTACTTCGGGTCGAGGACGCCGTTGTAGCCCTCGGCGAAGAGAGTGGCGTTGTTGTCCGTCGGGGAGCCGTTGAGCGTGGCGACGATGGGCTTCTTGGCCTTCATGTCGCTCAGGCACTTGCTGAGGCCCTCGCCCTGCAGCTTGCCGACCGCGGTGTTGTCGAAGCTCACGTAGTACTGGGCGGAGCCGCCGAGGGTGAGCCGGTCGTAGTCGATCGTGGCGACGCCCTGCGCCTTGGCCTTGTCCAGAACCGCCTTACCCGTGCCGCTGTCCAGGTTCACGATCACCAGGACGTTCACGCCGCTGGTGATCATCTGGTCCGCGATGGTCTGGAACTCCTGCTTGTCGCCCTGCGCGTTCTGGATGTCGTACTCGACGCCGGCCGCCTTGAACGCCTCGGAGAGGTACTTGCGGTCCGCGGTCTCCCAGCGGGCCGAGGACTTGCTGTCCGGGAGGATCACGCCGATCTTCGGCTTGGCGTCGGAGCCGGAGTCACTGCCGCTCGACGAGTCGTCGCCACAGGCGGTGAGCGAGCTGACCAGTGCCACCGAGGCGGCGGTGAGGAGGAGTCCCTTGCGCATGGGCAGGGTCCTTTCTGGTGTTACGGCCGGACGACCGGACGTACGAGGGTGGTGAGAAGGAAGGCGAGAAGCGCGCTCTCGGACGAATTGCCGGGTGTCGGGTGATCCGCCCGGCTGAATGTTGTGAGCGGGAACTTACGGCGCCCCGGAACCCGTGCGCCAGAGTGCGGGAGGCGCTATTTGTCATCCGCCATAACAATTAGGTGACGCTGTCGAAACGCGGTGACATCGCCACCTCCTGTGCGCCATGAACCCGGAGAGAGTATGAGACCGTGCGATGGCCGGCCGCGTGCGGTGGCCCACGGGGCCGCGTGGCGCGGAGTATCCGCGCCGATGGCGCTTCCACGGCCGTGACCTGCGTCCGTGGAAGCGCGCGTTGGTGCGCCCGTGTGCATCACGACCGGGCCGGAGCTGGGCCCGCACCGGGACCCGGACGGCGGAGCTCTGTGGAGCGATCCACCTTGCGGGCGGGGGTGACGATCCGCCGAGACACGGGAGCGGTGCAGGTGAACGCGGTTCGACCTATGTCCGGATGGTGCGCCCGCTGACCGGGCACGTCGCGTTCCGTTTGTGGCCCGATGACCGGTGACGGCAAGGATCTCCCGGGCCTGACCGATCCCGTACTCAGCCCGTACTCAGCGATGAGGGATCGAGGCCACGCTGCCGGGAATGGGCGAGACAACCGCGGACTTGAATTCCGGCGGTCCGTCCTCAAGCCCGTTTGCCAGGCCCCTGAGTTGCACGGGTCATCCCACGAGGCTGACCCCCCGGCAGAGCGCCGCACCGGGCTGGCCAACGGTCGTAGGCCGGCGGTCGTCAAGAACGGGCCACGGGCAGAGTGGAAAGAACGATGGTCGGCCTCACCGAGGCGAACTTCAGAGCGCTGGGCCTGGTGCAGTGCATGGTCGTGTTCAGCTGTGCAGGGTGGGCCGGTAGATGATCTCTTGGGTGTGGCCGTCGAACGTCCGGCTCTCGATCAGCTCGAGGTCGAAGTCGGCCGCGCCCTCGAAGATCGGGTCGGTCCCGGTCTGACCGCTGATCACAGGGAAGATCGTCACCTGGACGCGGTCGACGAGCCCGGCGGCCATCAGCGCCCGGTTCAACGACAGGCTGCCGTGCGAGCGCAACGGCACCTCGGACTCCTCCTTGAGCCGGGCGACGACGTCGACGGCGTCGCCGGCCACGACGGTCACGTCCGGCCAGGCGAAGGGTCCTGCGAGTATCGTCGACACCACCGTTGTCGGCATGCTTCGCATCCGGGAGTTCACCGGGTCGAGGTCGGCCTCCGGGATCGGACCCAGCAGCTCCACGAACTGCCGAAAGGTGTTGGCCCCGAGAACCATCCGCTGCTCTTCGCTGATCACGGCGAGGCGGTTGTCAAGGAACTCAGGACCCTGTTTTCCCCAGTAGCCGCCCCAGTCGCCGTCGGGGCCGTAGGAGCCGTAGCCGTCGAGGGTGGCAAAGACATCCCAGGTGTAGATAGCGGTCATGGTGCTCTCCTCGAGTGCGGCTGACGATCTGTTGTGGATACAGACGAGGAATCATGACGAAACTCATCGCGCTTGGACGCCTGGATTCGGGTCGCCTTCGATGCAGGTCGTCTTTAGGTCCCCAGGACGCCGCTGGTGGTCGGCTCCTTGCCGGCGGACTTGGTCAGGGCGATCACGGCCCCCTTGGAGGCGGAGCAGATCGACAGGTTGGGGTTGCCGTCCCTGCCGTCCCTGCAGTCCCTGCCGTCCCTGCAGTCCCTGCCGTCCCTGCCGTCCCTGCCGGCCATGCCGGCGAAGTTGACGACGCGACCCCAGCTGCGCTCGCGCATGCCGGGCACGAAGGCGCGCATGGTGTTCACGGTCCCGATGACGTTGACGTTGACGTTGACGTCGAGGACGCGGCGCCACTGCTCGGGCGTGGTGTCGACGAGCGGGGCGTTCGGTCCGACGATGCCGGCGGAGTTCACCAGGATGTCCAACGGTCCGATGTTGGCGGCCAGTTGCGCCAGGGCCGACTCGTCCGTCACGTCCGCCTCGACGTCGGCGCCGACGCCGACGAGGTCGAGCGTGGTCACCTTGACCCCGTCGGCCCGCAAACGTCCGGCGGTAGCGGCGCCCAGGCCGCTGGCCCCGCCGGTGACCAGGGCAGTTCGGGCAGAGGTCATCGTCATGTCTCTCCTGTGGGGTTCCCTTGGCAGGTCACCTGGTCTGCGGCAGAGGGCTGTCGACCGGGGTGGATGGACCCGTAACTCCCGGTGCCCATCAGTGGGATTCGCGGCTGACGTCGGAGCCGCTGGAGCCGATGAGGAAGTCGAGGTCGGCGCCGGTGTCGGCCTGTTGAACGTGGTCGACGTAGAGGCGTTCCCAGCCGCGGCGCGGGGCGGCGAAGCCGTCGAGGGTGGTCTTGTTCGGGGTGCGGTGGGCCAGTTCGTCTTCGGATACGTCGAGGTCGATGCGGCGGGCCGCGACGTCGAGGCTGACGACGTCCCCGGTGCGGACGAGGGCGAGCGGCCCGCCGGCTGCTGCTTCGGGGGCCACGTGCAGCACCACCGTGCCGTACGCGGTGCCGCTCATGCGGCCGTCGCAGACCCGCACCATGTCCCGCACTCCCTGCTCCAACAGCTTCTTCGGCAAGGGCATGTTGGAGACCTCGGGCATGCCCGGGTAGCCCTTGGGACCGCAGCCGCGCAGTACGAGGACGGAGTCGGCGTCGACGTCCAGGTCGGGGTCGTCGATGCGGGCGTGGAAGTCCTCGATGGAGTCGAAGACGAGGGCCCGGCCGCGGTGCTGGAGGAGGTGTGGGGAAGCGGCGGCCGGTTTGATCAGGGCACCGTCGGGGGCGAGGTTCCCACGCAGGACGGCGATGCCGCCCTCGGCGAGCAGGGGTTGTTCGCGGGTGCGGATGACCTCGGTGTCCCATGTCGGGGCGTCGTCGAGGTAGTTGACGAGGGGACGGCCGGTGACGGTCAGGGCGTCGGGGTCGAGCAGGTCGCGGACCTCACGCAGGACGGTGAGCAGGCCGCCGGCGCGGTGGAAGTCCTCCATGAGGAACCGGCCGGCCGGCTGGAGGTCGACGAGGACGGGGACGCGCGAGCCGATCCGGTCGAAGTCGTCGAGGGTGAGGTCGATGCCGAGGCGGCCTGCGATCGCGAGGAGGTGGACGACGGCGTTGGTGGAGCCGCCGATGGCGGCGAGGGCGACGATCGCGTTGTGGAAGGACGCCTTGGTGAGGAAGGTTGCGGGGCGGCGGTCGGCGCCGACCATCTCGACGGCGAGGCGACCGGTGTCGTGTGCGGCTTGCAGCAGGCGGCTGTCGGGCGCGGGAGTTCCGGCCACGCCCGGCACGACGGCGCCGAGGGCCTCGGCGACCAGGGCCATGGTGGAGGCCGTGCCCATGGTGTTGCAGTGGCCGCGGCTGCGGATCATCGCCGACTCGGAGCGGGTGAAATCCTCCTGGGTGAGCGTGCCTCCGCGCACTTCCTCGGACAGCTTCCACACATCCGTGCCGCAGCCGAGTGGCTTGCCCCGGAAGGTGCCGGTGAGCATCGGGCCGCCGGGTACGACGACCGCGGGCAGGTCGACCGACGCGGCGGCCATCAGCAGCGACGGGATCGTCTTGTCGCACCCGCCCAACAGGACCACTCCGTCAAGGGGGTTGGCCCGGAGCATCTCCTCGGTGGCCATCGCGGCCATGTTGCGCCAGAGCATGGCGGTCGGCCTCATCTGGGTCTCGCCGAGGGACACCACCGGCAGGTCGAGCGGGATGCCGCCCGCTTCGTACACGCCGTTGCGGACGGAGGCGGCGACCTCGCTCAGGTGGGCGTTGCAGGGGGTCAGGTCCGACGCGGTGTTGGCGATGGCGATCTGGGGGCGGCCGGTGAAGGCGTCGTCCGGTACGCCCCGGCGCATCCAGGCCCGGTGGATGTAGGCGTTGCGGTCCTGGCCCGTGTACCACTGTGAGCTTCGGAGCTTCACACGCGACTCTTTCCAATAGTCGGTACGGCGGTCTAATCTCCGGAATGTCATGGACGATACGCAGACGTTCGACGGACCGAAAGCCCCCGGCAGCAAGAAGGGTGAGCCCCCGACACCTCGTTCAACTGGGCGCGAGAGTAAGGGACTTGTGGGCTCGGATCGGGTGCTCGCCGTCCTCAAGGAACTCGCGCGTCACCCGGACGGCGCGGGCCTGGAGGAGCTGACGCGCGTGATCGCCAGCCCCAAGCCGACCGTGCACCGCGCCCTGCAGTCCCTGCGCCGAGCGGGTCTCGCCGACCAGGACGCCCGGGGGCACTACCTGCTCGGTGACGAGTTCCTGCGGATGGCCTTCGCGCACCATGAGGCCCGCCCCGAGCATGTCCGCGTACGCCCCGTCCTGGAGGCGCTGGCCGAGCGGTTCAACGAGACCGTGCACTATGCGGTGCTCGACGGCCATGAAGTCGTCTACCGCGCCAAGGTCGACCCGCCCACCGGCGCCGTCCGCCTGACCTCCACGGTCGGGGGCCGCAACCCCGCGCACACCACCGGGGTCGGAAAGCTGCTGCTCGCCCACGAGTTGAGGTCCCTCGTCGACGTCGAGGCCTGGATCGGCGACGGCATTCTGGAGCGGCGCACCCCGCTGACGCGCTGTACGGCCGCCGCACTGCACCAGGAATTCGAGACCACACGGGAGCGGGGTTACGCCCTGGACGACCAGGAGAACGAACCCGGTGTCAACTGCCTGGCGCTGCCCGTGTACGCAACCTCGGCGACGGCCCCGTCCGGAGCGGTGAGCATCAGCGCGCTGACCTATCGCACGCCGCTGAACGCGCTGGTCGGCGCGTACGACGAAGTCCGCGGGCTGCTCGGCCCGTTGGGCGAGCCGCTTCCCTGACTCGGCCCGTTGGGAGAACCGCTCCCCTGAAGCGTCAGCTCCCAGGCCCCGACCGGTGAGATCGCGGCCGACCGGGCCAGCCCGCCCCTACTCCTGAACTGCCCACCCGAATCTGGAGATTGAGCCCGTGTACCTCATGCGCATCGGCGTCCCCATCGCGCGCCCGCACCAGATTCTCTGCATCGGCCTCAACTACCGCGACCACGCGGCTGAATCCGGGATGGCGGTTCCCGACGAACCGATCCTGTTCACCAAGTCGCCCAACACCCTCGTCGGTCCCAACGACGATGTGCGCATCCCGCGCGGCTCCACCAAGCCCGACTGGGAGGTCGAGCTCGGCATCGTCATCGGCAAGCGCACCAGCTACCTGGAATCGGCCGAGGAAGCACGCGACGCCATCGCCGGGTATCTGGTCGTCAATGACGTCAGTGAACGCGCCTTCCAATTGGAACGCGGCGGGCAGTGGGCCAAGGGCAAGTCCGCCGAGACCTTCAACCCCGCCGGACCCTGGCTCGCGACCGCCGACGAGATCGACGACGTCTTCGCGCTCGACATGTGGCTGGACGTCAACGGGGTGCGCCGCCAGAACGGCAACACCAAAACGATGATCTTCGACCCGTACTTCATCGTGCATCACCTGAGCCAGTTCATGGTCCTGGAGCCCGGCGACCTCATCAACACCGGCACCCCGCCCGGCGTCGGCATGGGCTTCGACCCGCCGGTGTGGCTCAAGCCCGGTGACGTGATGGAGCTGGGCATCAGCGGGCTCGGCGCACAGCGCCAGCGCGCCGTCGGGCCCCGGTGAGCGCGCGTCATGCGCGCATTCGTCCTCACGGGTCCTCGCACGTACGAAGTCCAGGACCTGCCGAAGCCGTCCGCGGCACCCGGCGAGGTTGTGGTCGACGTCGAACGGGTCGGGGTGTGCGGCACCGACGTCGAGCTGTTCACAGGCGACATGGCCTACCTGCACCAGGGGTTGGCCGCCTACCCGCTGCGCCTGGGCCACGAATGGTCCGGCCGCGTCGCTTCCGTCGGGCAGGGCGTCGACGTCGGCTGGCTGGGGCGGCGCGTCACGGGGGACACCATGCTGGGCTGCGGCACATGCCGCCGCTGCGCACGCGGTCAGCAGCACGTGTGCGAGCAGCGGGAGGAACTCGGCGTCCGCGGGCCCCGGCCGGGAGCACTGGCCGAGCAAGTCGCCGTACCGGCCTCCTCGCTGCACGCCCTTCCCGCATCCGTCGACGCCGTGCTCGGCGCCCTGGTGGAACCCGGCGGCAACGCCCTGCGCGCGGCCCGCGCCGCGGCGCCGGACCGGAACAAACGGGTACTGGTCCTCGGTCCGGGAACCATCGGGCTGCTGGTCGCGATGTTCGCGCGGGCCATGGGCGCCGACGTGCACCTCATGGGCGAGACACAGAGTTCCCTGGACTTCGCGGGCCGCCTCGGGTTCGAGCGGCTCTGGCGGGAGGACACCCTCCCGGACCTTCCGTTCGACGCGGTCGTCGACGCCTCCAACGCTTCCCAACTGCCCGCTCTGGCACTGGAGTTGGTGGAGCCGGGTGGCCGTGTTGTCTACATCGGTCTGGGCCGTGAACCGAGCCGGATCGACACCCGCACGCTCGCGCTCAAGGACGTCACCGCGGTCGGTGTGCTCTCGGCGTCTCCCGCCCTCGACGCGACCGTCACCGCGTACGCGGACGGGCTCGTGGATCCCCGGCCCCTGGTGGGGGCGACCGTGGGCCTGGACCAGGTCGGGTCAATACTCGCCGGTGATCGCCCCGCGGGTGCGGGAGCCGGCCCCAAGATCCATGTCGACCCGCGCCTGAGCGGGGAGTGAGCGATGCGACGGCGGTTCCGGGGAGGCTCAGGCAGACTGCCGGACAGCCACGGCCACGGCCGCCGAGTCGCCGCGCTGCCGACCCTGCCCAGCAGGGAAGTCCCAGAACGCCACTTCGTCGTTGAAAGCGCAGACCGCGGTCAAACCCCCGGCACGCCATGCCCGCACGGCCGCCGCCGCGGCGGCCGGCGGGAGGCGGACGGCCTGCTGACGTCCGAACAGCGGGTGGTCGACGGCCGCACGCGGCGGTGTACAAGGCGACCGAGGTCAGGAAGCAGGCGCTGGCGGAGGACCGCAAGGCGCTGGCGGAACTGGCGCGCGAGGTGCTCGGGGGCGAGGCTCCCACCTGAGCCCGACGCCGTCCGGTCAGCGTCGGGCTGGCAGGGGCGCGGCGGGTGCGCCGGAGAGGCTGGTGTGCAGGCGGGCGTCGAGTGAGTAGGCGCCCGCGCCGACGAGGAGCAGGAACAGGCTGCCGCACAACTGGGCGAGATCGGTGCGGGACTCGTGGGCGAAGTCCCACCAGCCGCCGGCGCCGTCGAACAGCGGGGCGTCGCCCCACAGGATCGGCAGCTTGGTGATGAGCAGCGCACCCACCATGTCGACGATCATGGGGACGGTGGCGAGCCGGGTGAGCAGCCCGGCCAGGATCAGCGCCCCGCAGACGATTTCGAGGACGCCGTCCAATGGGGCGAAGAAGCCGGGCGCGGGGATGCCTGCCTTGTCGAACCGGCCGGTGCCCAGGGCGTCCGGGTAGAGGAACTTCTGGATCCCCTCGGACAGGAACACGGCGCCCACGTACAGCCGGATGAGAATCACGGCGCCGGGTGCCCGGGTCTGGACCAGCCGGAATCGCCGGGTGCTCGTCGGCGTCATGGGCCGGGACCTCCGCGTGGGGGATATCGGATACGGACATCCTGTACCGTCATCGCGGCGCCGGAGAGTGCGACATCACGGCGTTCCTGCACACGAGTGCCTCTCGCCGCCTGTGTCTTGAGTCTCTGCCGTCCTGCGCGGCGTATCGGGTCGGGCCGTTGTCACTGATCGCGTGGCCGCGGTGTCAGGTCGGTGGCCAGGCGTTCGACGCGGGCCCGGATGTCGTCGCGGATGGCCCGGACGCCGTCCAGGTCCTTGCCTGCGACGTCCTCCACCGGCCAGTCGACGTGCCGCTGACCGGGCAGCGTGGCGCAGGCGTCCGCGCCGCTGGTGGTCACCACGACCTCGCTGGCGCCGACGGTCTCCTCGGTCAGCTGCCGAGGGGTGCGGCCGGACAGGTCGATGCCGACCTCAGCCATCGCCCGCACCACCAGCGGGTTGACCCGCTCGTCCGGCTCCGGCCCCGCGGACTCCACGCGGATGCGGTCACCGGCCAGTTCCTGAAGAAAGGCATGCCCAGCACCTCGCAGGGTCCGGTCCCATCCACCCGCGTCGAACCAGATCGCGAAGGGGTGTAGCTCTTCCTCTGGGAAGACCCTGAATATTGTTGTGAGGTAGTCAGCTCTGGTGTCGATCCAGGCAAAGGTGAGGCTGACGGCCCACGCGAGGAGAGCGCGCGTCTGCCCTGGGTGGCTTGGTGATCAGTCAGCTGGTGGCGGGTCGATCCCGAGGACTGGCAGGCAGTCGCCAACGGCGACGAGTTCGATGTCCTCGCGCCGCCGCTTGATCCACTGCTCGCGGGTCAGCCTCCATTGTGTGATCTCCGCCGGCTCGCCGCGCCGGGTGTCCCAGCTGACGCCGTTCGGCACGTAACCCAGAGCTTGGGAGACACGGTTCGAGGCATGGTTGTCGAAGAAGGCGTCGCTGCTCGCCTCACGGGCCCCCAACCCATCAAAGGCCAGATGCAGCACCGCCTGCCGCATCTCCTTGCCCAAGCCGCCGCCCCGCACGTCCGGGCTGAGCCAGGAGAATGTGGTGACCGTTCCAAACGTGGCGAAGTCGATGCCGATCAGATCCTGCATGCCCACCGGCTCGCCGTCGATGACCACGACGAAGTACAGACGCCAAAGGCTCGCGCTGACCCGGCCTCGGCCCGACCACACCCCCCGAAGCCAGCCCCACTCGCGCTGCGGGCTCTCCTCATAGAGGGACATCGGATCGTCAAAAGGCCACGGAGGCTGCGTGACCACGCCTTTGCGAACCGTCGGGACCAAGCGCTCCAGGAGCTCATCTGTCGCCCCTAGCAAGGACAGTCGGGGCGTGTGCACCTGCACGTTCAACGGGGGATACGCGGACAAAGGCGAGGCAGCCGTCGGCATGGGCGCAACCCTATGGGCCGGCCAACACGGCCCGCATCACATATTCGTCCCGGAGCCTGAGCATGGCGATTTTCCCAGAGGGAGAACTCCACCCACCGCGAAGTATGACTGCGTACTCGGGCGCGTATCGAGTCGTGATCAATGAGCACCGCAGCTTCCGGGCCGGGTGCCCCGTCGGGGGTACGGGGCCGGCGATCTGCGGCTGCGCCGTGTGGGCGCGAGCGACCGGAAGCGATGTCGCAGGCAGGCAGCGGGGCCCGAGGACCCCGGCCGTGTGCCATCCAGGACGGTGCGTCAGAGCATGGCGAGTCGGTCCACCAGCAGCTCCGTCCTGCGCTCGGTGTCCTCCGGCGGGAGCCGTCCCGCTCGGGTCAGGGTGGCCAGTCCGTGCAGGGACGCCCAGAACGTCTCGGTGAACAGCTCCGGGCGCACGCCGTCCCCGGCGACCTCGCTGAGGCACTCCAGCAGCGCGGCGAAGGCGTCCTTCAACGGTTCGGGGGTGTCCTCCTGCGCGTACGCCAGGCCGCCGTCGAGCTGGAACAGGGCGTCGTAGACCGCCGGATGGCGTTCGGCGAAGGCGAGGTAGGCACGGGCCAGCGCGGTGACCCGGGCGCGGGGGCCGTCGGCGGCGGCGGTCGCGGCCCGCATCGCCACGGCCATCTCGGAAGCGCCCTGCAGAGCGACGGCGCCGATGATCTCGCGCTTGCCGCGGAAGTGGCTGTAGAGGACGGGCTGGCTGTATTCGATGCGTTCGGCGAGCCGCCGGGTGGTGACCGCGTCCCAGCCCTGCTGCTCGGCGAGTTCGCGGGCCGTGGCCACGATGAGGCGCTCACGCTGCGCCCGTTCGCGCTGCTTGCGTTCCTGTACCGACATGATTCGATCCTAGCATCGCTAGACAAGCGAGCGGCAGCAGTACTAGCGTTGCCTCATCAGCTAGCGATGCTAGATATCACGAGGGGTCGTCATGCTCAATGCACTCGAGGTCGTCACCACCGTGGTCGTCGGCGTGATGGTGGGGGTGGAGTTCTCCGTCCCCTTCTTCAGCAACCCGATCCTCAACACACTCCCCGGCGACAACGGCCTGCGCGGCCGCGTCCATGGGGCCCGACTGGGCGGCGCCGTGATGCCGTTCTGGTACATCGGCTCGCTCGTCCTAGTCGGGGTCTGGGCCGTCGCCGGATGGGACGACGATGGCACCGGCCTCGTCGTGACCGCCGCCGCGCTGCTGATCGTCAGCGTGCTCATGTCGATCCTGGTGCTCGTCCCGATCAACAACCGGGTCAAGACGTGGACCGCCGGCAGCCGGCCGGCCGACTGGAAGGAGCAGATGAAGCGCTGGGACCGCTGGCACTACGTCCGCGTCGCCGTCATCATCGCCGCCTTCGCCTGCCTGGCGACCGCCCTCACCTGAGCCCGCGGGCCGACACCGCGCCGGTGGTGCACAATCCCCACTCCCCGGGCGGCAGCGGGCCACCGCACTCCCGACATCCGGGAATGCAGCTGCCGCTGAGAGCCCGCAACTGCGATCCCGACAAGCTACGTCCCTCGACGACCTGCGCGGCTCTCGGCTCTGGTTCGGGTGAGGTCTTTGATCCAGATCACCGAGGCACGCAGGTGAAGCCCGGCGAAGTAGCTTTCCGGGGTCTTGTCGTAGCGGGTCGCCCCAGTTGGCGGAGGCGTTCTCTCCCCGAGTCCACTGCGGCAGGGGAGCGACCCGCCACTTCCCCTTGGTGCCCGGTGCGTTGCTGCGCAGCATGGCATCGCCCCACTGCGGCCTGACCCAGGCGGAGATCTGTCCGGTCTGGACCTGCCTGAACCAGGCGCTGGACATGTCGGGCCCGACGAACACGAGGTCGTCGCGGACCATCCGCTCCCAGTAGTCGGCCACCTCACGCGAAAGGTCGCTGTCCATGTCGACGATCCAGTCGTCGCCTTCGGTCCGTATCCACCGAGCACCACGTTGCCAACACATCGCGGCGAACCAGCTGGGCTGGTTGGGCGCGAACGTGCACAGCCGGGCGCCGCCGCGGGCCTTGACCACGCGGGCGGCCTGTTCGAACTCGGCCCAGGTGGCGGGCGCTTCGATGCCCCACTTCTCGAAGAGGTCCTTGCGGTAGAAGAGGCCCATCGGGCCCGACGCCTGCGGGATGGTACGGACCCGCCCGTCGAAGACACCCTGGTCCCACTGCCACGGCACGTAGCTGTCGCGCAGCTCGTCGGCACCGTATGCGCTCAGGTCCGTCAGGCCGTTGACCAGCATGAAGCCGGGAAGCTCGTGGTATTCGACCTGCGCCAGGTCCGGGGGTTCCCGGCCGTCAGCGAGGCGTGCATCTTCTGGTAGCCGCCCTGCACGTTCTGGGGGATGGTCTGCATCTCGACGTGGATGTCGGGGTGCGTCCGGTTCCACAGGTCGACGGTGTTCTGCATCGGCACCCAGGTCCAGAAGACGAGTCTTACCTTCTGGCCGGGGCGTGTCGGGTTCTGCCGGGTCGTGCGGGCGGCTCCGACGGTCTCGCCGCAGGCGGTGAGGGCCGGGAGCGCGGCGAGTGCCCCGACACCCCACCCGAGCACTGACCTCCGCGATGGTGGTGAGGTATGCGTGTCTGTCCTTGTGTTCCTTGCGTCCCTTTGTCTACGGCTCGATCAGTTGTCTACGGCTCGACCAGTACGGCTACTCCGGCTCCCGGCAGCGTGACGCGGTCGGTGGGAGCAGCCCCTTGGGCCAGGGCGTCGGTCATCGGCGCGGGGAGCCTGATCTGCACCTCGTGCTGACCGTGGTTCAGCAGGAAGACGAACCGTCCGCCGTCGCCTTCGCGCACGGTCGCCTGGACGTGCTCGGGAAGCCCGGGAAGGACGGGCCCGACCGACGCCGTACGGCACACGTCGTCGGTCAGGGCCCGCATGGCCTCGGGTGCGAGACGCGTCGCGACGTACCACGCCTGTCCTTCGCCGAAGGAGTGGCGGGTGACCGCCGGCTGCCCGGCCAGCGGCCCCGGGCCGAACTCGGCCACCGTCTGTGCCCCTTCGAGCACGACGGTCTCCGACCACAGGTCGGCGCGGCTGACCGTGCCGTCCGAGTGCCGGACGT
The DNA here is from genome assembly GCF_008905045.1 of Streptomyces albicerus. Lineage (GTDB taxonomy): Bacteria > Actinomycetota > Actinomycetes > Streptomycetales > Streptomycetaceae > Streptomyces > Streptomyces albicerus. The sequence goes on along the minus strand of NZ_VWMY01000076.1, from coordinate 11,927 downwards.
CGACCGTCGCCTTCTCCGCCAGCGGCCAGAACTCCTCGACGTGCAGGCCCAGTACCTCGCGCAGCGGCGCGGGGTATCCGCCCAGGTGCACCCGGTCGCAGTCGTCGACGATGCCGGAGAAGAACGACACCAGCAGCTGGCCGCCGCCGCGTACGAACTCGGTGAGTCGCTCGGCGTCCGGCTCCTTCAGCAGATACAGGTTGGGCACGACGACGAGGCGGTAGCCGGACAGGTCGCGATCGGGGGGTACGACATCGCAGGCGATGCCCGCTTCGAACAGCGGCCGGTAGTGGGCGAGCGTGATGTCCATCTGGTCCAGTGCGGTGGACGGGTGCGAGTCCAGCTCCAGGGCCCACCAGCTGTTCCAGTCCAGCACCAGGGCGACATCGGCGGTGGACCGTGTGCCGGCGATCTGCGGCACAGAGGCCAACTCGCGGCCCAGGTCGCGCACTTCGCGAAAGGTACGGGTGTCGGTGCCGCCGTGCGGGACCATCGCCGAGTGGTACTTCTCGGCGCCGCCCCGGGACTGGCGCCACTGGAAGTACAGCACCGCGTCCGCGCCCTGGGCGACCGCCTGCCAGCTCCACAGCCGCATCCGCCCTGGTGGCTTGGGCCCGTTGCGGTCACGCCAGTTCACCGCGCTGGGGGCCTGCTCCATCAGCATCCACGGCTGACCGGCGCGGGCGGAGCGAGTGACGTCGAAGATGAAACCCGCCGAGATGTGCGTGTCCTCGTCGTGCGGATCCTGGTAGACGTCGACCGAGACGACATCCTCCTCGGCGGCCCACCGGAAGGCGTCGACGGGTTTGTGCACGCCGATGAAGTTGGTCGTGACGGGCACGTCCGGTGTGATCCGCCGCAGCACCTCCTTCTCGGTCAGGTAGCACTGCAGCAGCGCGTCGTCGGAGAACCGGGCGAAGTCCAGTTGCTGGGCCGGGTTGGGGAAGGTGGGCGCGAGCCGCGGTGGCAGCACTTCGTCGAAGGTTTCGTAGTGCTGTGCCCAAAAGGCCGTCGACCAGGCGTCGTTGAGCGCCTCGATGTCGCCGTACCTGTCTGCCAGCCAGCGCCGGAAGTCGGCCGCCGACTCGTCGCACCAGCACTGCGGGGTGTGGCACCCGTACTCGTTGCCGATGTGCCACATCTCCAGCGCGGGGTGGTCGGCGTACCGGGTGGCCAGTCTCTCGACCAGGCGCGCGGCGTACTTGCGGTACACGGCACTGGAGGGGCAGTAATGCTGGCGTCCGCCGGGCCACATGCGGCGGCCGTCGGCGGTCTCGGGGAGGATCTCGGGGTGCAGCCTGGACAGCCACGGAGGCGGGGACGCCGTCATGGTGGCCAGGCATACGGCCACACCTGCCCCGGCGAGGTTGTCCATGACCCGGTCGAACCAGGCGAAGTCGTACTCCCCGGGCCAGGGCTCCACCTTGGCCCAGGAGAAGATCCCGGCCGTCACCATGGAGACGCCTGCCTCCTTCATCAGCGCGACGTCCTCGGCCCACACCTCCTCGGGCCACTGCTCGGGGTTGTAGTCGCCGCCGAAGGCGATCCCGGCCGGGCGCAGGTGCCGCCGGCTGTCGATCGGTACTGAAGGTGCCTCATGCATGCCGGTCAGTCTTGGAGCGTCATCGCCACGCCGTCAAGATATATTCATAATTAATTGAAACAGCTATGGTGGGTGCAGGCATCAGAGGGGAGACACACGCGATGACGGAGTGCCGCAGGATGGCGGGGCGAGTGGCGGTGATCACCGGCGCCGCACACGGGATAGGCGCGGCCACGGCTCGAAGGCTCACGGCCGAGGGCGCGACCGTCGTGGTCACGGACGTGGACGACACGGCGGGCAAGGCGCTCGCCGCAGGCATCGAGGACAGCGGAGGACGCGCGGAGTACGTACGTTGCGATGTGACCTCGGCCGCCGACTGGGAGAACCTGGCCCGTCACGTCGACGAGCGTCACGGGCGGCTGGACGTGCTGCACAGCAGTGCCTTCGCCCAACTGAACAAGCCCGCCCACGAGCTGAGCGAGGCCGAGTGGGACGGTCAGATGGCCGTCCTGCTCAAGCCGGCCTGGCGCGGGATGAAGACCTTCGCGGCCATGCTGCGCGAGGCCTCGGGGTCCGTCGTCCTCACCTCCTCGGTGCACGCGGTCATCGGCCTGCCGGGCCACGCCGCCTACGCTGCCGCGAAGGGTGCACTGTGCTCGCTGGGGCGCCAACTGGCCGCCGAGTACGGGCCGGACATCCGGGTCAACACGGTGCTGCCCGGACCCATCCTGACCGCCGCGTGGGAGGGGATCCCGGAGTCCGACCGGGCGCGCAGTGTGGCGGCCACGGCGGCCAAACGGTTCGGGCAGCCGGAGGAGGTGGCGGCTGCCGTCGCCTTCCTGGCATCGGCGGACGCCTCCTATGTGACCGGAGCCGGCCTCGTGGTCGATGGAGGATGGAGCGTCATGAAGGAGTCCTCCTGAGTGGCATGCACCGAGCGGTGAGCCGTGCGCGGCCGCCGCGAACAGAAGCTGAACGGAAACGGAGAACGTGGTGACCCATCCCCCTAAGGGGCTGCACGGCCAGGCGGTGGAGGAGCTGGGCCGGCGCATCATCCGCGGCGACTACCCGCCGGGCTCCGTGGTGGACCCGGTCAAGTTCGAGACGGAGCTCGGCGTCAGCAAGACGGTGGTGCGCGAGGCGATGCGGGTGCTGGCGTCCAAGGGCCTGCTCGAGTCGAAGCAGAAACGCGGTACGACCATCCGGCCCCGAGCCGACTGGAACCTGCTCGACAGTGACCTGCTGCGCTGGCAGGGCAGCAGCGATCCGACCGACGGCTTCCTGGAGGATCTCGCCGAGGTCCGCGCCATAGTCGAGCCCGCCGGAGCCCGGCTCGCCGCGACCCGCCGCACCGCGTCCGACCTGGACGCGATGCGCCACGCGCTCGACGCCATGGCGGCCGCCGGGGCGGACGCGGACGCGATGGTCGAGGCGGACCTGGCGTTCCACCGGGCCCTGCTGGACGCCGCCCACAACGAACTGCTGAGCCGGATGGAGGTCGTCATCGAGGCCGGTCTGCGCGTACGTGACCGGATCGTGCACGGCGCCCGGCACTTCTCCGACTCCATCCCCGTGCACCAGGAACTGCTGGACGCGGTCGAAGCCGGTGATCCGGACGCCGCCGTGACCGCCGTCGAGTCACTCCTGGCGCAGGCCTCCCACGACCTGGCGGCCGTGCGGGAGGGGACGGACGGGGGAGACGGGGACGACGTCGTGACCGACACGCTGCCGAAGGAAACTCCTTGAAGATAACCGGACTTGAGACGTTCCTGGTGGCCCCGCGCTGGCTGTTCCTGCGCGTCGCCACCGACGAGGGCGTCACCGGCTGGGGCGAGCCCGTCATCGAGGGACGCGCCGAGACTGTACGCGCCGCGGTCCATGAACTGGCCGACTACCTCGTCGGCCGGGACCCGCTGCGCATCGAGGACCACTGGCAGGTGCTCACCAAGGGCGGCTTCTACCGTGGCGGCCCCATCCTCTCCAGTGCCGTCGCCGGCATCGACCAGGCACTGTGGGACATCGCCGGCAAGACCTACGGCGTCCCGGTGCACCGCCTCCTCGGCGGCCCGGTACGTGACCGCGTCCGCATGTATGCCTGGATCGGCGGGGACCGCCCAAGCGACGTCGCGGAGCTGGCCGAGGAACAGATGAAGGCGGGCTTCACCGCCGTGAAGATGAACGGTTCGGCCGAACTCGCCCCGATCGACACCCCCGCCCGCACGGCCGAGGTCGTCGAACGTGTCGCGGCCGTCCGCGAGGTACTGGGCGACGAACGGGACATCGCCGTCGACTTCCACGGCCGGGCCTCCACCGCCATGTCACGCCGCCTGCTGCCCCTGCTGGAACCACTGCACCCGCTGTTCGTCGAGGAACCCGTCGCACCGGAACACTCGGGCAACCTGCGCAGCCTGGTGGAGTCCACGAGCATCCCCCTCGCCACCGGCGAACGCCTCTACTCGCGCTGGGACTTCCGCGAGGTACTGGCCAGCGGCATCGCCGTCGCCCAGCCCGACCTTTCGCACGCCGGCGGCATCTCCGAAGTCCGCCGCATCGCGGCCATGGCCGAGACGTACGACGTCGCCATGGCCCCCCACTGCCCCCTCGGCCCGATCTCCCTGGCCGCCAGCCTCCAGATCGCCTTCTCCGTACCGAACTTCCTCATCCAGGAACAGAGCATGGGCATCCACTACAACCAGCAGTGCGACTTGCTGGAGTACGTGATGGACCCCGAACCCTTCCGATTCCAGGACGGATACGCCGTGGTCGGCTCCCGCCCGGGTCTCGGCGTCGAGATCGACGAGAAGGCGGTACGCCGCGCCGCCGAGACCGGACACCGCTGGCGCAACCCCGTATGGCGGGGCGCCGACGGGGCGTTCACCGAATGGTGACCACTGTCAGGCCGACCCCCGCACCCCACGCCCAAGGAGAGCACGCTCCCATGAACCTGGTGGAATCGCTCCGAGCCCACCGCCTGTTGGCGATCGTCCGCGGCAAGGACCCCGCCGCCGCCCTGCGCACCCTACGCACCCTCGCCGAGGAGGGCATCGCCGCCGTCGAGGTCTCACTGACCACCGCCGACGCCTTGACCGTCATCAGGCAGGCGCGCGCCGAACTCGGCCCCGACGCACTCCTCGGCGCCGGAACGGTGCGCACGGCCGCGGACGCCGCCCGCGCCGTGGACGCCGGTGCGTCCTACCTCGTCACCCCGGCCCTGGTCGACGGGCTGGAACCGTACGGCGTACCCGTGCTGATGGGAGCCCTGACACCGAGCGAGATCGAACTCGCCCTCGCACGCGGCGCCGACGCGATCAAACTCTTTCCCGGCTCCCTCGGCGGACCCGGCTATCTGCGGGCCCTGCGCGACCCGTTCCCCGACGTGCCCTTCGTGCCCGTCGGCGGAGTGGACGCGCAGGCCGCCCGCGACTACCTGGACCGGGGCGCCCTCGCCGTCGGCGTCGGCTCGCCCCTCGTCGGGGATGCGGCCGACGGCGGCGACCTGGACCGACTCCGCGCCCGGGCGGCCGTGTTCCGCAAGGTGGCCGCAGGGGAGACGCCGTGACGGCACAGGCTTCACCCGAGGTGGTGACCTTCGGCGAGACGATGGCGGCGCTCCGCGCCCACGGCGCGCTGCGGCTCGGCGGCAGCCTCGGCCTGTCCGTCGCGGGAGCCGAGTCCAACGTCGCGATCGGTCTCGCCCGGCTCGGGCACCGGGTGCGCTGGGCCGGCCGGGTCGGTGCGGACGAACTCGGCGCCCTGGTGCTGCGCACTCTGCGCGCCGAGGGCATCGACACCACCCACGCGGTCACCGACGACACCGGCCGGCCCACCGGACTGCTGCTGACCGAACCCCGCCTGGGCACGCTGACGCGGGTCAGCTACTACCGCGCCGGTTCGGCGGGTTCGGCCGTCTCCCCGGCGGACGTACTGCCTGCGTTGGCCCCCGGAACCCGCGTCCTGCATCTGACCGGCATCACCCCGGCGCTCGGACCGTCGGCGGCCGAGGCGACCCTGGCCGCCGCCACGACCGCTCGCGAGGCCGGCATCACGGTATGCCTCGATGTCAACTACCGCTCGCGGCTGTGGACTTCCGACCGCGCCCGCACGGTCCTGCGACCGCTGCTGGCCCACACCGACCTGCTCATAGCCTCCGAGGACGAGCTGCCGCTGGTGCTGGAGCGGCCGGCCGCAGACGAGTCCGAGTCCGCGCGCGGTGTGCTGACCGCCGGCGTCAGAGAGGTGGTCGTCAAACGTGGCGCACGCGGCGCGACGGCCTTCACCGCCGACGGGGCGACCGACTGCCCGGCGCGACAGGTCGACGCCGTCGACCTGGTCGGCGCGGGTGACGCCTTCGTGGCCGGATACCTGTCCGGACTCCTCGACGGCGTGGACCTCCCGGCCCGTCTGCACCGAGCCGTCACCACCGCGGCCTTCGCCGTCGCCACCCGGGGCGACTGGGAAGGCCTGCCGACACAGGACGAACTCGGCCTGTTCGACCAGCCGGACGGCACGACGATTCGCTGACTCAGGAGACCGAACGTGACATCAACGGCAGTGCCCGCGACAGTCGTCGTGGACGGAGGGTACGAACTCGCCGAGGGCGGCCGCTGGGTGGACGGCAGGTACGTGTACGTCGACATCCTCAGCGGCCGGCTCTTCGAAATGCGCGACGACACCGGACCGGCGGCTCCACGCCAACTGGCCCGGCTCGCCGTGCCGTTGGGCGCCGTCGCCCCGGTGAGCGACCGGCCGGGTGTCTGGATCGCCGCCGTCGGCACCGGCATCGCCCTGCTCACCGCCGACGGCGCAGTGGAATGGCTGGACCGCCCCGAGGACCGCACCCCGGTCCCCAGCCGGATGAACGACGGCGTCGCGGACCCCGCCGGCCGCTTCTGGGCCGGCAGCATGGCCTACGATGCCACCCCCGGCGCGGGCTCGCTCTACCGGACGGATCCCGACGGCACGGTGGTACGCGTCCTCGACGGCCTGACCATCGCCAACGGCCCGGCGTTCACCACCGACGGCACGACCATGTACGTCGCCGACACAGCCGTCGGAACCATCCTCCGCTGCCGCATCGACCCGATCTCGGGCGACCTCTTCGGCGGCCCGGAGACCTTTGCCCAACTGCGGAACGGCGAAGGAAGCCCCGACGGCATGACCGTCGACGACGAGGGCTGCCTGTGGGTCGCGATGTGGGGCGCCGGCGCGGTCCGCCGGTACCACCCGGACGGACGCCTGCTCCACACCCTGACCGTGCCGGCCCCCCACCCCACGTCGGTGTGTCTGCACCCCAGCGACAACCGCCTGTTCATCACCACGGCCCGGCACGGGGTGAAGAACCCGACTGCCGCCTCCGGCGCGGTGCTGAGCGTTCCCGTACCGGTCAGCGGAACGGCAGCCTGCTCCTGGCGGGTCCGGCACTGACGTGCGCGAGGACGCCACGGGCATCGCGGTGAGGGGGCCGACGAGACGCCGGCGCGCCTGGCTGCTGCCGCACTCCTCCTGGAGTGCCCGTCCCAGAGTGCACTCCGGCCGATTGGGCGAGTTCCACCGCCGTCGGCGAGGACCTCGCGCGAACGCGTACTACGGGCCGAGGCCGCCGCCCTAGGCGGTGCCCGGGCCTCGTGAGAGGCGGACCATGGCGCGGTAGAGGGCGGTGGGCGGCGGCGCTTGGGGCAGTGGGGGGATCGGGGCGCCGGGCGCGGCGTAGGAGCGGATCATGTGGGCGACGAGGCGGCGCCAGGTGTCGGGGGCTGCGTCGCCGGTGGCGGTGACGACTCCGGCGTTGGCGATGAGCAGGATGACGACGTCCTGGTCGGTGAAGTCGTCGCGCAGATGCCCGGTGTTCTTGGCGCGGGTGATCAGTTCGAGCAGCCGGTCGTACGCCTCTGCGCGGCGGGCTTCCAGGGTCTTGGCGGTGGGGAAGGCCATGGTCAGGACGTCGGCGAAGCCGCGGTCGGCGGCCTGCATGGCGCAGATGGCGTGCAGGTAGCCGGTGAAGCCGTGCCAGGGGTCGGGGTCGGCGAGTGCCTCGGTGACGGCGGCCGTGTAGGCGTCCATGCGTTCGGCGAAGACGGCGGCGACCAGGTCGTCCTTGGTGGGGAAGCGGCGGGAGAGCGTGGCTTGGCCGACGCCGGCCTCGCGGGCGATGGAGGCCATGGAGACGCCGAGTCCGGCGCGGGCGTAGAGGCGGCGGGCGGCGGCCAGGATGAGGCAGCGGTTGCGTTCGGCGTCGGCGCGCAGTCCCGCTCCGGGCTGCTGTTCCGGGGTGTCGCCGGGAACTGCGGAAGAAGTCATGCCCTCACTCTATCCAAGTGGAATGGGTTCCCCAGTTCTGTTGTTAGGCTGTGCGGAAGTAGAAACGGGGAGGCCGTTTCACTTACGGAAGGGTGCTTTCATGCGCGCTGCCACGCTCGAATCCGTCCCCTCGACCCCGGCCGTGACGGAAGTGGACATGCCTCGCCCGGAGGCCGGGGAATTGCTGGTCAAGGTGGCCGCCGCCTCGCTGAACGGCATCGACATCGCCGCCGACTACACGCAGGCATTCATGGAGCACCGGTACCCGCTGGTCCTCGGCCAGGACTTCGCCGGCACCGTCGAGGCGCTGGGCGAGGGCGTGGAGGGCTTGGCGGTCGGTGACGCGGTCTTCGGTGTCGTGCTGAAGCCCTTCCTGGGCGCCGGGTCGCTGACCCAGTACGTCACCGTGCCCGCCGGACACGGCGTCGCCCGCATCCCCGCGGGCCTGACGGCGGGGGACGCGGGCGCGCTGGGCGTGGCCGGGGCCACGGCCCTGGTGAGCCTGGACGCGGTGGCCCTGGCCGAGGGCGAGACGCTGCTGATCTCCGGGGCCTCCGGCGGGGTGGGCGCGCTGGCGGTGCAGCTCGCCGCCGCCCGCGGCGCGAAGGTGATCGCGACCGCCCGCCCCGGCGCGCAGACCGACTTCGTCACCGGCCTGACCGACGCCGAGGTGCAGGTGGTCGACTTCACCGGTGACCTTCAGGGGCAGGTCCGCGTGATCGCCCCGGAGGGTGTGGACGCGGTGCTGCACCTGGCGGGCGACGGCGCGGCGCTGGCCGCTCTGCTCCGGCCGGGCGGACAGCTCGCCTCGACCACCGGCCTGACCCAGGACGCCGTGAAGGGGCAGGACGTCACCGTCCACACGATCATGGCCAACCCCGACGCCCGGATCCTGACCTCCCTGGCCGAGCAGGTCGCCTCCGGCGCACTGCGGGTGCCGGTCACCGCCACCTACCCGCTGGAGCAGGCCACGGAGGCCTTCGCCGCCTTCGGCGCCGGCACCCCGGGCAAGATCGCCATCGCCTGCTCCTGACATCCGTCGCTTCACGGAAAGAGACCTGATCGTGCCCACTCTCGCCATCGTCGGCGCCGGCCCCGGCATGGGCCTGGCCATCGCCCGCACCTTCGGCAGCGGCGGCTTCGACGTCGCCCTGATCTCCCGCACCAAGGAGAAGCTTCAGACGCTGGTCGGCCGGCTCGGCCAGGAAGGCATCACCGCCGAGGCGTTCACCGCCGACGTCCTGGACCGGGCCTCCCTGACCGCCGCCCTGGACGCCGTGAAGGCCCGCTTCGGCGGCATCGACGTACTGGAGTACTCCCCGGCCCCGCACTCCCCGGAGCCCGGCCTCACCATGGTCGCCCCCTCGGAGGTCACGGTGGACGATCTGCAGCCGCAGATCGAGTACATCTTCTACGGCGCCGTCGCCGCCGCCCGCACGGTGCTTCCCGCGATGCGCGAGGCGGGCGCCGGCACCCTGCTGTTCACCACGGGCGGCGGTTCGGTGGATCCCAATCCCATGCTCGGCAACGTCAACGCCGCCGGCGCGGCCCTGCGCAACTGGGTCATCGACCTGAACAAGGAACTGGCCGGCAGCGGTGTGCACGCCGCCCACGTGGCGATCAACGTGTGGATCGGCGGGGGCGGCCCGGAGGGCTTCCCGACGGCCACGCCCGAGCAGATCGCCCCTCTGTACTGGGACCTGCACGAAAACCGCGACCGCTCCGAGGCCGTGTTCAACGCCTGACCGGCCGGCTCACCCCGCTTCAGGGGGGCATCCGCCCCCTCCCTACCCTGTCCCCTCCCCGAAGGAATCCGTACGTGAACGTCTTCTTGTGGATCGTGCAGGCCGTGCTGGCCGCCATGTTCGCCATGGCCGGCGTCATGAAGTCCACCCAGCCCAAGGACAAGCTGGTCGGCCAGCTGCCCTGGACGGTCGACTTCTCCCAGGCCACCGTCCGCTTCATCGGCATCGTGGAGTTCGCCGCCGCCCTCGGCCTGATCCTTCCCGCTGCGACTGACATCGCCCCTGTGCTGACCCCGCTGGCCGCGACCGGCCTGGTCGTCGTGATGGTGCTGGCGGCAATCACCCACGCCCGCCGCAAGGAATCCGGCGCCATCGCCTTCAACGCCGTCCTGCTGATCCTGGCCGCCCTGGTGGCCTGGGGACGCTTCGGCCCGTACAGCTTCTGACCCCGTCCTTTTGATCCCTCCTTCTGATCCCTTCCTTCTGACTGCCACCGCGAGGAACCACACCTGATGCGAGTCACCGTCTTCGGCGCGACCGGCGGCATCGGCCGCCTCGTCGTCCAGCAGCTCCTGGACGACGGCCACCAGGTCACCGCCCTTGTCCGCACCCCCGCCAAACTCGCCCTCACCCACTCCCACCTCACGGCCGTCACCGGGCAGCTGTCCGACCGCGATGCCGTCGAGCAGGCCGTCAGCGGCGCCGACGCGGTCGTCAGCGCGCTCGGCCCGTCCCTGAAGCGGTCCACGACCGGCACAGCGGTGACCGACGGAACTCGCACCATCGTGCAGGCCATGGAGGCGCAGCAGGTGGCCCGGTTCATCGGGCTGGCCACGCCCTCACTGGCCGATCCGCAGGACAAGCCGCACTGGAAGCACAAGGTACTGCCCGTCGCGGCCGGGCTGATGTTCCCCAACGCGCTGGCCGAGCTGAAGGGCATGACCGAGGCCGTCACCGGCTCCGATCTCGACTACACCATCGCCCGCATCACCAACCCAACCGACAAACCCGCCACCGGCCGTATCCGCTCCGGATTCCTCGGCCACGACAAGGTCGGCTCCGCCATGAGCCGTGCCGACATCGCCGCGTTCCTCGTCGCGCAGCTCACCGACACCCGCTACCGGCGGGCCATGCCCGCCATCAGCAACTGAAGCCAGGACTCCCGCCATGACCTTGGAACTCGGCGTCTACTCCTTCGGCAACACCCCGCGCCTGCCCGACGGCAGCCGCGGCCCCACCGCCCAGGCCCTCCGCGATGTGCTGGAGGCCATCAAGCTCGCCGACGAGGTGGGTCTGGACTTCTTCGGGGTGGGCGAGCACCACATGCGGGCGATGCCGCTGTCCTCGCCCACCTCCGTGGTCAACGCCGCCGCGGCCTCCACCAGCCGGATCAAGCTCAGCACCGCGGTCACCGTCCTGTCCACCGACGACCCGATCCGGGTGTTCCAGCAGCTCGCGACCGCCGCGTCCCTCGCTCCCGGACGTATCGAGCTGGTCGCCGGACGCGGATCCTCGACGATCACCTTCCCGCTGTTCGACCACGACGAGCACGACTACGACATGCTGTACGCCTCCAAACTCGACCTGCTGATGGCGGTCAACGCCGGCGAGAACGTCACCTGGCGCGGCCCCCACCGCAGGCGGCCGCTGCAGGACGTCACCGTCTTCCCCCGCCCCGAGGAGCCGCTGAAGATCTGGCTGGGCACCGGCGGCAGCCCGGACTCGGTGTACCGCGCCGTCGAGCTCGGGCTGCCGATGTTCCTCGGTGTCCTCGGCGGCACCCCCGAGCACTGGGCGCGATACGGGCACGCCTACCGGGCCGCCTGGGCCGAGGCCGGCCACCCCGCCGAGCGAGCCGACATCGCGGTCTCCATGCACGGGTTCGTCGCCGAGTCCGGCACCCGGGCCCGGTCGACCTACCTGGAGTACGAGCACCGCATGATGGCCGAGGGCATGGCCGAACTGGGCCGCCCCGCCCCGTCACGCGCCGGCCGCGCCGCGAACTACGGCCCCGACGGCATGGTTTTCGTCGGCAGCTCCGACGAGATCGCCGACCGCATCCTCCACCTGCACGGGTTGCTCGGTCACACCCGCCAGATCCTTCAGATGGACGTCGGCGGCATGCCCCAGCGCGACTTCCTGCGCGCCATCGAACTGCTCGGCACCAAGGTGCTGCCCCAGATCCGCGCCGAACTGGCGAAACCCTGACCTGGTCGGTCATGCGAAACGCGGGCGCGCGGAGGCCATCACGCGGAGGAGCGGGGGTGGTTCTGGTCGCGCCAGGCGCGAGGCGAGATTCCGTAGGCCTGTTTGAACACCTTGCTGAAGTGGGTCGCGTCCAC
>NZ_VWMY01000075.1 GCF_008905045.1 Streptomyces albicerus | reverse complement strand
GCGGCCCTAGCCGAACTGACCGACGACTGGCTGACCGGCCTGTTCGACGCCGGCGCCGATGGACTGCGCGGCATCTCGCTCGTCGCCGTCGGTGGCTACGGCCGCGGCGAACTCTCCCCACGCAGCGACCTCGACCTGCTGCTCCTGCACGACGGCAGCGCCGACCCGGGCGCGGTGGCCTCCCTGGCCGACCGCATCTGGTACCCCATCTGGGACCTCGGCCTCGCCCTCGACCACTCCGTCCGTACGCCCGCCGAGGCACGCAAGACCTCGGGCGAGGACCTCAAGGTGCAGCTGGGGCTGTTGGACGCCCGGCACATCGCGGGCGACCTCGGCCTCACCGCGGGCCTGCGTACGGCCGTCCTCGCCGACTGGCGCAACCAGGCGCCGAAACGTCTCCCCGAACTCCAGGAACTGTGCGCCGAACGCGCCGAGCGCCAGGGCGAGTTGCAGTACCTCCTCGAACCCGACCTCAAGGAGGCGCGCGGCGGCCTGCGGGACGCCACCGCGCTGCGCGCCGTCGCCGCCTCCTGGCTCGCCGACGCCCCGCGCGAGGGACTCTCCGACGCCCGCAAGCGGCTGCTGGACGTCCGCGACGCACTGCACCTCGCCACCGGCCGCGCCACCGACCGCCTCTCCCTCCAGGAGCAGGACCAGGTCGCCGCGGAACTCGGCCTGCTGGACGCCGACACCCTGCTCCGCCAGGTGTACGAGGCCGCCCGCGTCGTCTCGTACGCCAGTGATGTCACCTGGCGCGAGGTGGGGCGCGTGCTGCGGTCGCGCGCTGTACGTCCGCGTCTGCGCGCCATGCTGGGCGGCGGCAAGCCGACCCCCGAGCGTTCCCCGCTGGCCGAGGGCGTCGTCGAGCAGGACGGCGAGGTCGTCCTCGCCCGCGCCGCCCGCCCCGAGCGCGACCCCGTGCTGCCGCTGCGCGCCGCCGCGGCGGCCGCCCAGGCGGGTCTGCCGCTCTCGCTGCACGCGGTACGCCGCATGGCCGCCGCGGTCCGCCCGCTGCCCACGCCCTGGCCCGCCGAGGCCCGCGAACAGCTCGTCACTCTGCTCGGCTCGGGCCCCTCGACCATCGAGGTCTGGGAGGCCCTGGAGGCGGAGGGCCTGATCACCCGGCTGCTGCCCGACTGGGAGCGCGTCCGCTGCCGCCCGCAGCGCAACGCCGTGCACATCTGGACCGTCGACCGCCACCTGATCGAGACGGCGGTACGCGCCTCCGAGTTCACCCGCCGCGTACACCGCCCCGACCTCCTCCTCGTCTCCGCCCTGCTGCACGACATCGGCAAGGGCTGGCCCGGCGACCACTCCGTGGCCGGCGAGATCATCGCCCGGGACGTGGCGGCCCGGATCGGCTTCGACCGCGCGGACGTGGCGGTGCTCGCCACACTCGTACGCCATCACCTGCTGCTCGTCGAGACGGCGACCAGGCGCGACCTGGAGGACCCGGCGACCGTGCGCTCGGTCGCCGAGGCGATCGGCTCGCAGGGCACGCTGGAACTGCTGCACGCGCTCACCGAGGCGGACGCGCTGGCCACCGGGCCCGCCGCCTGGTCCTCATGGCGCGGATCCCTCGTCGCCGACCTGGTGAAGCGGGTCTCCGCCGCGCTCGCCGGGGACGACCCCGAGGAGCCCGAGGCCGCGGCGACCACCGCCGAACAGGAGCGGCTCGCCATCGAGGCGTTCCGCACCGGCGGTCCCGTGCTCGCGCTGCGGGCGCAGACCGAGCCGCCCAGCGAGGAGCCCTCCGGCGACCCGGAACCGCTCGGCGTGGAACTGCTCATCGCGGTGCCGGACCAGAAGGGCGTACTGCCCGCGGTGGCGGGTGTCCTCGCCATGCACCGGCTCACCGTGCGGACGGCGGAGCTCCGGGCCCTGGACCTGCCCGACAGCGTCCAGGGCACCGTCCTGCTCCTCGACTGGCGGGTGGCCGCCGAATACGGATCGCTGCCGCAGGCCGCCCGCTTGCGCGCCGATCTCGTACGGGCCCTCGACGGCTCCCTCGACATCGCCGCGAAGCTTGCCGAGCGGGACGCCGCCTACCCGCGCAGGCGGGGCATCGTGGCGCCGCCGGCCCGTGTGACCGTGGCCTCCGCCGGATCCAGGCTCGCCACCGTCATCGAGGTGCGCGCCCACGACGCCCCCGGGCTGCTGCACCGGATCGGGCGCGCGCTGGAGGAGGCGAACGTAGGGGTGCGCAGCGCACACGTCTCCACGCTGGGCGCGAACGCGGTGGACGCCTTCTACGTGACGGGTCCGGACGCGGCGCCGTTGCCGGGGGAGCAGGCGGCTTCGGTGGCTCGTTCACTGGAGGACACGTTGCGCGAGTGAGCTCCGCTCGGGTCGTTTCTTTGTCTGCGGGTCGGCTGTGGCTGGTCGCTCCCCCACTCTCGGATTCGCTCGAGCCACTCTCGGCTCCGATCGAGCGGGGGACCCCATCGCGGCGGAGCCGCACGTTGTAAGAGCCCCGCGCCCCTTGCGCGACGCCCGACTTCGCCGATCTCGACTGGAACCCCGCGACGGGGTGGAGACCCTTTCTGGCGCGGCCAGATACCCTGGAGGGCGGACCTGCCCCCCTGCCCCCGACTTGAGGATTCGCGACCGCCGTGTTCGACACTCTCTCCGATCGCCTCGCAGCGACATTCAAGAACCTTCGCGGCAAGGGGCGCCTGTCCGAGGCGGACATCGACGCCACCGCGCGCGAAATCCGTATCGCCCTGCTGGAAGCGGATGTCGCGCTGCCGGTCGTACGGGCCTTCATCAAACAGGTCAAGGAGAGGGCCCTCGGGGTCGAGGTATCGCAGGCGCTGAACCCCGCGCAGCAGGTCATCAAGATCGTCAACGAGGAGCTCATCGGCATCCTCGGCGGCGAGACCCGGCGGCTGCGCTTCGCGAAGCAGCCGCCGACCGTGATCATGCTCGCGGGTCTGCAGGGTGCCGGTAAGACCACGCTCGCCGGAAAGCTCGGCAAGTGGCTCCAGGGCCAGGGACACGCCCCGCTGCTGGTCGCCTGCGACCTCCAGCGCCCGAACGCGGTGAACCAGCTGAGCGTCGTCGCCGAGCGCGCCGGCGTCGGCATCTACGCACCGCAGCCGGGCAACGGCGTCGGCGACCCGGTCCAGGTCGCCAAGGACTCCATCGAGTACGCCAAGCAGAAGCTGCACGACGTCGTCATCGTCGACACCGCGGGCCGCCTCGGTATCGACCAGGAGCTGATGCAGCAGGCGGCGGACATCCGTGACGCGGTCTCGCCGGACGAGATCCTCTTCGTCGTCGACGCGATGGTCGGTCAGGACGCGGTCAACACCGCCGAGGCCTTCCGCGACGGCGTCGGCTTCGACGGCGTGGTCCTCTCGAAGCTCGACGGCGACGCACGCGGTGGTGCGGCGCTGTCCATCGCGCACGTCACCGGCCGCCAGGTCATGTTCGCCTCGAACGGCGAGAAGCTGGACGACTTCGACGCGTTCCACCCGGACCGCATGGCGTCCCGCATCCTCGGCATGGGCGACATGCTCACGCTGATCGAGAAGGCCGAGCAGACCTTCTCGCAGCAAGAGGCCGAGAAGATGGCCGAGAAGCTGGCCTCCAAGAAGGGCCAGGACTTCACGCTCGACGACTTCCTGGCCCAGATGGAGCAGGTCAGGAAGATGGGCTCCATCTCCAAGCTGCTCGGCATGCTCCCCGGCATGGGCCAGATCAAGGACCAGATCAACAACCTCGACGAGCGCGACGTCGACCGCACGGCCGCGATCATCAAGTCGATGACCCCGGCCGAGCGCCAGGAGCCGACGATCATCAACGGCTCGCGGCGTGCCCGTATCGCCAAGGGTTCCGGTGTCGAGGTCAGCGCGGTCAAGGGGCTCGTCGAGCGGTTCTTCGAGGCCCGCAAGATGATGTCCCGCATGGCTCAGGGCGGCGGGATGCCGGGTATGCCCGGGATGCCGGGCACGGGGGGCGGCGCCGGCCGGACGAAGAAGCAGCCCAAGAAGGCCAAGGGCAAGCAGCGTTCCGGCAACCCGATGAAGCGCAAGCAGCAGGAGGAGGAGGCCGCCGCGCGCCGCGAGGCCGCGGGGCAGGCCGGCGGCGCCTTCGGCCTGCCGGGCGGCCAGCAGCCGCAGGACTTCGAGCTGCCGGACGAGTTCAAGAAGTTCATGGGCTGACGGTTCGTCCCGTACGTTCCTTTCGCGCGGTTCCTTTCGCGCGTGCCTTTCATACGTCGCTGGGGGCGCC
Source organism: Streptomyces albicerus (assembly GCF_008905045.1). Lineage (GTDB taxonomy): Bacteria > Actinomycetota > Actinomycetes > Streptomycetales > Streptomycetaceae > Streptomyces > Streptomyces albicerus. Next base: position 41,202 of record NZ_VWMY01000075.1, on the reverse strand, counting down.
CTTCGTTCGAAGGGCGCCCCCAGCGACGTATGAACAAACGCCGGACGGGCTGGAGGTGTCGGCCCGGGCCGCGAAAATTTCAGCCCCTCCGGCGTTTGAGGAGCGGGGTCTGGGGCGGAGCCCCAGAAGGATGGGACGGGTAGGGGCGGCGGGGGCGAAGAACCCCCTGCTACCCCCCTGCCTCAACCCGTACGCGCGATCAGATACCGGAAAACGTTCGGCATCCACACCGTCCCGTCCCGCCGCCGATGCGGATGCAGGGCCTCGCGAAGCTCCTTGTCGACCTGGGCCTGGTCCGTGGCCGCGACGGCGGGGTCGAAGAGACCCGTGGAGAGCAGACCACGCACGGCGTTGTCGACGTCGGCGTACCCGAAGGGACAGGCGACCCGCCCGGACCCGTCGGGCCGGAGACCGGCACGCTGGGCGACCTCCTCCAGGTCGTCCCGGAGGGCGGGTCGCCAACTACCCGTACTGCGCAGCGGATCCGCCAGCTTGGCGCCAACCCGCAGAACGGAGGACGTGGCACACCGCTCCGGCGGCCCCCAGCCGACGAGCACCACGGGAACGCCGCGCCCGACGAGCGGAGTAGCCGCCGCCAGCGACTCACCCAGCCCTTCGGAGTCCCCGGCGACACATCCGATCGGCTCGAAGGCGGTCACCAGGTTGTACCCGGCCGCCCCGGCGTCCCCGGCGTCCGCCGGGCCTCCGTCCACCAGCCGCGTACCGGCACGCGCACGCGTGCCCCACGCCTCCGGCAGTAAACGCTCCCGCGCGAGAGCCAGTCGCTCCGGCGCGCGGGCATCGACACCGGTGACCGCGGCGCCGCGCGACGCAGCCATCAGCAGAGCGAGACCGGACCCGCACTCGAGGCCCAGCAGCCGGGTGGAAGAGCCCACTTCTAGTCGCTCGTAGACGGCCTCGTAGAGCGGCACGAGCATCCGCTCCTGAATCTCGGCCCAGTCACGCGCGCGTGCCCACGGATCCACCCGGGGCGCCGCCCCCGTGTGAGGTAGGTGATGCCGCACGAGCGTAGGTGTCATCGAAAGCGCCCCAATCAGCCGAGAGTTGCTTCTGTGCCCCGTTTCTCCGCCCCCGTACAGTGCGCTCGCACTCCCCCCGTATGCCAGGAAACTCCGCGCTCGTCGTGGCGTCCAGGGGTTATGGGGCCCGGCTTGTGCGCTACGGGCGTACGCCGCGAGATTTCACATTCCGGCAACCTGGGCCCGTACCATCGCGCCATGGCAAAAGCACCCGTTCTCACCCCCCGGGCGGTCGATTTCCCGCGCTGGTACCAGGACCTCGTCAACAAGGCCGAGCTGGCCGACAACGGTCCGGTGCGCGGCACCATGGTGATCCGGCCGTACGGATACGGTCTGTGGGAGCGGATGCAGCAGGAGATGGACGCCCGCATCAAGGAGGCGGGCGCCCAGAACGCGTACTTCCCGCTCTTCATCCCGCAGTCGTACCTGACGAAGGAGGCCGACCACGTCGAGGGGTTCGCGCCGGAGCTCGCGGTCGTCACGCACGGCGGAGGCAAGGAGCTGGAGGAGCCGGTCGTCGTCCGCCCCACCTCCGAGACGATCATCAACGACTACTTCTCCAAGTGGGTGCAGAGCTACCGCGACCTGCCGCTGCTGATCAACCAGTGGGCGAACGTGGTCCGTTGGGAGATGCGCCCGCGCGTGTTCCTCCGTACGACGGAATTCCTGTGGCAGGAGGGGCACACGGCCCACGCCACGTACGAGGACGCCCGGGACTACGCCGCGCACATCCACGAGAAGGTGTACGCGGACTTCATGGTCAACGTCCTCGGGATCGATGTCGTGCTGGGGCGCAAGACACCGAGCGAGCGGTTCGCCGGTGCCATCAACACCCTCACGCTGGAAGCCATGATGGGCGACGGCAAGGCCCTCCAGATGGGCACCAGCCACGAGTTGGGCCAGAACTTCGCGAAGGCCTTCAACACCCAGTACCTGTCCAAGGACGGCAGGCAGGAACTCGTCTGGCAGACCTCCTGGGGGTCGTCGACCCGCATGGTGGGTGGCCTGATCATGTCGCACGGCGATGACAACGGGTTGCGGGTGCCGCCGCGCCTCGCCCCCGTACAGGCCGTCGTCCTCGCCATCAAGGGCGACGATGCGGTTCTGGCCAAGGTCCGCGAGCTCGGCGATCAGCTGAAGGCGGCGGGCGTACGGGTCCAGGTCGACGATCGTACGGACACCCCGTTCGGCCGCCGCGCCGTCGACTGGGAGCTCAAGGGCGTCCCCGTACGCATCGAGGTCGGCCCCCGTGACCTGGAGAACGGCACCGCGATGCTGGCCCGCCGCATCCCTGGTGGCAAGGAGCCGGTGGCGATCGACTCACTCGTGCGACTGCTGCCCACTGTCCTCGAAGAGGACCAGGCGCTGCTTCTGACCCAGTCACGCGCGCGGCGGGAGTCCCGGACGTCGGAGGTGTCGACGATCGAGGAGGCCGTCGAGGCCGCCGTCGCCGGCGGCTGGGCGCGCATCCCGTGGGCCGCCCTCGGCGAAGAGGGCGAGGCCAAGCTCGCGGCGCACGCGGTGACCGTACGGTGTCTGGTTGCCGAGGACGGGTCGGTGCCCGCGACCGACGACGCACCCGGTAACGTCGCCGTCGTGGCCCGCGCCTACTGAGCCCCGGCGTTCCGGCGCGAGAAGGACCGAAACGCCTCTTGCGCATCTGACGGCCACAGGTGACGCGGCGTGCGGACACCGTCTACGTGCCGGGGCGTACGCGTCACTACGTACCGGCTAGGTGCGAACTGTGAGGCTTCTCCGCAGATCAGCGCACCCGCCCTCGTCAGGACGCATCAGCGGCAACTGACGGGTACGTGCAAATTATTTGGGATGCCCCGGAATAGGAACACAGAGGCACCCAGGCTCGTTGTCATTACGTGAGCACGACACCACCTGTTCTCGCCGCAGAGCTGGCAGGGGCGTGGGCCGACATTCAGCGGCACCACCCCGAGCTGCCCGATCTTGCCGCGCCAGAGTCCCTGATCGGAGAATCGTCGTCCGCCTGCGGGCACGAGCTCTCCTTCGAACGACTGCTTCACGAGGCAGTCCACGGCATCGCCGCCGCCCGAGGAGTCCGCGACACCTCCCGCGCCGGCCGGTACCACAACCGCAGATTCCTCGCGATCGCCGAGGAGCTGGGCCTTGACCACCCCGAGGAGCCGCACCCCAGCAGCGGCTTCTCGTTGGTCACGCTCAACCCCGAGGCGAAGCGGCGCTACCGCCCGACGATCGAGCGACTGCAGCGCGCCCTCAAGGCGCACACGGTCGCGACCGCCGCGGACACCGCTCGCAGCTTCCGGGGCCCGGCCGCACGGCACGGCTCCTCCGGAGGAGGCGTGCGCGTGAAGGCCGTCTGCGACTGCGGGCGCAATGTCCGCGTCGTTCCTTCGGTCCTCGCCCAGGCGCCGATCGTGTGCGGAGGGTGCGGGAAGCCGTTCCGTATCCCGGAGGTGGTCGGCGCGGCAGCGGGCTGAGCGGACAGCAGCCGTAGCGGCGGGCCGTCGTGCCGCCGGGGTGGTGCAGGAGGGCGCAGTGGCATCTCGTGGGTGCCGGGTTGCGCAACGGCCCCACCTCGACGGCGACACCCGCGCCGGGCGACGGCGACACCCGCACCGGGCCCGACTGTGCCGCGGGCCGACCGAGCGCTGCCCGGGTCGAGGCGCCCGTCAGGGTGTGGCAGAATGGCCAGCTGTACTCGACAGCCGCACAGGACCCCTCTCTCCTCCGGCTGACGCGTCCATCGGGCACTCGGGTACCGCAACCCCACGCGGCAACTTCGCCGTGCCCAACCACGTCAAGACCAGGAGACACCACTTCCGTGGCAGTCAAGATCAAGCTGAAGCGTCTGGGCAAGATCCGTTCGCCTCACTACCGCATCGTCGTCGCCGACTCCCGTACCCGCCGTGACGGCCGGGCCATCGAGGAGATCGGTCTGTACCACCCGGTGCAGAACCCCTCGCGCATCGAGGTCGACTCCGAGCGTGCGCAGTACTGGCTGGGTGTCGGCGCGCAGCCGACCGAGCCGGTTCTCGCCATTCTCAAGCTGACCGGCGACTGGCAGAAGTACAAGGGCGAGCCCGCCCCGGCTCCGCTGCTCGTGGCCGAGCCGAAGGCCACGCGCCCGGTGTTCGACGCCCTGGGCGGCGAGGACGAGGGCAAGGGTGAGGCCATCACCCAGAAGAAGAAGACTGAGAAGAAGGACGAGGCCCCCGCCGAGTCCGCGTCGACCGAGGCCTGAGCATGCTCGAGGAGGCTCTCGAGCACCTCGTGAAGGGCATCGTCGACAACCCGGACGATGTGCAGGTCGCCTCGCGCAACCTGCGCCGCGGGCGCGTTCTCGAGGTCCGGGTGCACCCCGACGACCTCGGTAAGGTGATCGGCCGCAATGGTCGCACCGCACGCGCTCTGCGCACCGTCGTGGGCGCCATCGGCGGTCGCGGCGTTCGCGTCGACCTGGTCGACGTGGATCACGTCCGCTGACGTAAACGCAACACCGGCTCGGGCCGGGGAGGGCCATTGGGCCGTCCCCGGCCCGTAGTCGTACGACAGGAGAGCGAGCAAGTGCAGCTGGTAGTCGCGCGGGTGGGCCGCGCCCATGGCATCAAGGGCGAGGTCACCGTCGAGGTACGCACCGACGAGCCGGAGCTGCGGCTCGCGCCCGGCGCCGTCCTGGCCACGGACCCCGCCTCGGCCGGTCCGCTGACCATCGAGACGGGGCGGGTGCACAGCGGCCGCCTCCTGCTGCGCTTCGAGGGCGTACGGGACCGCAACGCCGCCGAGGCACTGCGCAACACCCTGCTGATCGCCGAGGTCGACCCGGACGAGGTGCCCGAGGACCCGGACGAGTACTACGACCACCAGCTCATGGACCTGGACGTCGTCACCAAGGGCGGTGACGAGGTCGGACGGATCACCGAGATCTCGCACCTGCCCTCGCAGGACCTCTTCGTGGTGGAGCGGGCCGACGGCAGCGAGGTGCTGATCCCGTTCGTCGAGGAGATCGTCGTCGAGATCGACCTGGAGGAGCAGCGGGCGGTCATCGACCCGCCGCCCGGACTGATCGACGACAGGGCCGAAATCGCGTCTTCCAGGGATGCGGAAAACGCTTCGGACGGCTCGGGGGCCGACGCCTGATGCGGCTCGACGTCGTCACGATCTTCCCCGAGTACCTGGAACCCCTGAACGTCTCCCTGGTCGGCAAGGCACGCGCGCGTGGACAGCTGAATGTGCACGTGCATGATCTGCGGGAGTGGGCCTACGACCGGCACAACACGGTCGACGACACCCCCTACGGCGGCGGCCCCGGCATGGTCATGAAGACCGATCCCTGGGGCGACGCCCTGGACTCCGTACTGGCGGACGGCTACGAGACCGGATCCCACGGACCCGTCCTGGTCGTCCCCACACCCAGCGGGCGCCCCTTCACCCAGGAACTCGCCGTCGAGCTCTCCGAGCGGCCCTGGCTGGTCTTCGCGCCCGCCCGCTACGAAGGCATCGACCGCCGTGTCATCGACGAGTACGCGACCCGCATGCCCGTCTACGAGGTGTCCATCGGGGACTACGTGCTGGCCGGCGGCGAGGCGGCCGTACTGGTCGTCACGGAGGCCGTGGCCCGGCTGCTGCCCGGGGTCCTCGGCAACGCCGAGTCGCACCGGGACGACTCCTTCGCGCCGGGAGCCATGGCCAACCTCCTGGAGGGGCCCGTGTACACGAAACCGCCCCAGTGGCGCGGCCGCGAGATCCCGGACGTGCTGCTCAGCGGCCACCACGGGAAGATCGCCCGCTGGCGCCGGGACGAGGCTCTGAAGCGCACGACCGCCAACCGGCCGGACCTCATCGAGCGCTGCGACCCCGCCGCCTTCGACAAGAAGGACCGCGAAATGCTCTCCATCCTCGGCTGGGAGCCCGGGCCCGACGGCCGATTTTGGCGCAGACCAGAGGCCGTGGAAGAATAGGCCGCTGCTGTACGTCGTCCGGCGTGCGCCCCTGCCACAGGGGGACACGACGCCCGCCCCGACTCGGACAGCCTCCCTTATGGAACACCTACTTCCGTTGATGACCTGTGGCATCAGCGCAGAAAGCAGACGATCATGTCTCACCTGCTCGACTCCGTCGACGCCGCGTCGCTGCGCAGCGACGTCCCGGCCTTCCGCCCGGGTGACACCGTCAACGTCCACGTCCGCGTCATCGAGGGCAACCGCTCCCGTGTGCAGCAGTTCAAGGGCGTAGTCATCCGTCGCCAGGGCGCCGGTGTCCGTGAGAGCTTCACGGTCCGCAAGGTCTCGTTCTCCGTCGGCGTCGAGCGCACCTTCCCGGTGCACACCCCGATCGTCGAGAAGATCGAGCTCGTCACCCGCGGTGACGTGCGTCGCGCGAAGCTGTACTACCTGCGCGACCTGCGCGGCAAGGCCGCGAAGATCAAGGAGAAGCGCGAGAGCTGAGCTCGCGCCGGGTCCATATGAGGGCCGGATAGCATCTGGCCTCGATGGACGCCGAAGCACAGCAGACGGAGCGCGACCGCTCCTCCCACCCCGCCGCATCCGAGGAGACCTCGGACACGGAGGAGTCGGAGGGGCGGTCGCGTTTCGCGTTGGTGAGCCGGGCCGCCGACTGGCTGCCCGGCGGACGGGTCAGCCTGACCCTGCTGTTCTTCCTGCTGTTTCTGCTGCTTTTGAGTCGTTTCGTGATGCAGCCGTTCCAAATTCCCAGTGGCTCGATGGAGCCTGGATTGAGGATCGGAGACCGCGTTCTCGTAAATAAGTTGGCGTACCGTTTCGGTGCTGAGCCGAGGCGCGGTGACGTCGTCGTGTTCGACGGCACCGGCTACTTCGGGGACGCCGACTACATCAAGCGTGTCGTCGGTGTGGGGGGAGACCATGTGGTCTGCTGCGACAGGCAGGGGAGGATCGAGGTGAACGGCCGGTCGGTCGACGAGTCGACGTTTCTGTACCCGGGGGACAAGCCGTCCGAGGTGTCTTTCGACCTCGTCGTGCCCGACGGCACCCTCTTCGTCCTCGGCGACCACCGCGGCGACTCCAGCGACTCCCGCGACCACCTGGGCTCCCCGGGCGGCGGCATGATCCCCGTCGGCGACGTGATCGGCAGAGCCGACTGGATCGCCTGGCCCATCGGCCACTGGACCCGTCTGGAGCGCGCCGACGACTACGCGCGCGTGCCTGCCGCGAAGGCGGACGCGTCGAACGAAGGCGCGTCGAACGAAGGCGCGTCGAAAAAAGCGGACGGTGTCCATGGGTAACCGCGGTAAGCCCCGCGGCGCCCACAGCGCCGCCGAGAACCTCCTGCCCACCGGCACCCGGCGCACCGGCGGCCCCGTACTGCCCGGCCGGGCCGAGCGGCGCAAGCTCGCCCGCAAGGTCAAGCGGCGCAGGCAGCGCTCGGCGATCAAGGAGATACCCCTCCTGATAGGGGTCGCCCTGCTCATAGCGCTCGTCCTGAAGACGTTCCTCGTCCAGGCCTTCGTGATCCCGTCGGGCTCCATGGAGCAGACGATCCGGATCGGCGACCGCGTCCTGGTCGACAAGCTCACGCCGTGGTTCGGCTCGAAGCCCGGGCGCGGTGACGTCGTCGTGTTCAAGGACCCCGGCGGATGGCTGGAGGACGAGCAGCCGGCGGTGAAGAAGGACGACCCCATCGTCGTCAAGCAGGTCAAGGAGGTGCTCACCTTCATCGGCCTGCTGCCCTCCGACAACGAACGGGACCTGATCAAGCGGGTCGTCGCGGTCGGCGGCGACACCGTCAAGTGCTGTGACACCCAGGGCCGCGTGACCGTCAACGGCATGCCGCTCAACGAGCAGTACATCAACCCCGGTGACAAACCCTCGACGATCCCCTTCGAGGTGACGGTGCCCGCCGGGCGCTTCTGGGTCATGGGCGACCACCGGTCCAACTCCGCCGACTCCCGCTTCCACCGCACCGAGAAGTACAACGGCACCGTCTCCGAGGACGAGATCGTGGGCCGCGCCATGCTCATCGCCTGGCCCATCGGCCACTGGAGCCGTCTCAAGGAACCGGACACATTTGCCTCTGTGCCCGACGCGCCCGGCGGGTCGACCACCGCCATTGGCGAGTCGCATAGGGTGGCCACCGCGGATCGATACGGATTGATCCCGCTCCCGACCCCTGCGGAACTCCCGCTCGTTATGGGAGTGGTGGGCCTGCGTCGCATCCGTCGCAGGCGGCGGCACGGAGTGAGGAGTGGATGTGGGGGATTTGGCGGTCGGCGCACGGTCCGGACACGAGGGCCCAGAGGAGCGACCGGAACGACCGGAAGAGACGGTCCCCCCGGCCGCACAGGACGCCGTCGAGGACACCGGGACGGCCGGAGGTGACTCCGGTGACGACGACGGCAAGACCGAGGTGGACGGCGACGACGCCGCTTCGAAGCCGAAGAAGCCGCGGTCCTTCTGGAAGGAACTCCCGCTGCTCATCGGCATCGCGCTGGTCCTCGCGCTGCTGATCAAGACCTTCCTGGTACAGGCGTTCTCGATCCCCTCGGACTCGATGCAGAACACCCTCCAGCAGGGCGACCGGGTCCTTGTCGACAAGCTGACCCCGTGGTTCGGCTCGGAGCCGGAGCGCGGCGAGGTCGTCGTCTTCCACGACCCCGACAACTGGCTGGCGGGCGAGCCGACCCCGAATCCGAACGCGATCCAGAAGGCCCTCAGTTGGATCGGTCTGATGCCCTCCGCCGAGGAGAAGGACCTCATCAAGCGCGTCATCGGCGTCGGCGGCGACACCATCGAGTGCAAGGGCACCGGTCCCCTGAGGGTCAACGGCAAGGCGCTGAACGAGCCTTACGTGTACCCCGGGAACACGCCGTGCACGATGGACGACGGCGGCGGCCAGTTCAAGCTGAAGGTCCCCGAAGATAAAATCTGGGTCATGGGTGACCACCGGCAGAACTCGCTGGACTCCCGCTACCACCAGCAGGACAAGCACAAGGGCTTCGTGCCGGTGAACAATGTCGTGGGCCGCGCCATCGTGGTCGCCTGGCCGCCCACCCGCTGGTCCACGCTGCCGGTGCCGGACACCTTCGACCAGGACCTCAGCGCCGCCGCGCCGGGTGCGCTCGGTCTCGCGGGCGCGGTGCCCCTGGTGCTGTGGCGCAGGCGCCGTCTTACCGTCGGGAACACCAGGGTTTCTGGGCCGGGTACCGCCGGGTAGGGTGCCGTCCCAGATCGCCGATCTTTCGGGGCCCGGACCTGGGCCACGGGGTCGATTCTCCGAGTTGGGGAGCACTGGGATGAGCGGGACAAGTCGTACGGACGAGGGCCGCGGGCGGCTCGGCAGCAAGCTGTCGGGGCTGGCCGTGGCCCTCGGCTGTGTGCTCTTCCTCGGCGGATTCGCCTGGGGCGCGGTCGTCTACCAGCCCTACACCGTGCCGACCGACTCGATGTCACCGACCATCGCGAGCGGCGACCGGGTACTCGCCGAGCGGATCGACGGCTCCGAGGTCGAGCGCGGTGACGTCGTCGTCTTCAAGCAGGCCAGCTGGGGCAACCTCCCCATGGTCAAGCGGGTCGTCGCGGTGGGCGGTGACACGGTCGCCTGCTGCACGGACGGCAAGCTGACCGTCAACGGCAAGAAGATCGAGGAACCGTATCTCCCCAAGGGCAGCGAGGCCGAGTCGACCGCGATCCCGGAGGTCAAGGTCCCCGAGGGCCGGCTCTTCCTGCTCGGCGACGAGCGCAGCGGCTCCCTCGACTCCACGGCCCACCTCACGGAGGCCGGCAGCGGCACGGTGTCGCGCGGCGCGGTGAGTGCCCGCGTCGACGCGGTGGCGTGGCCCATGAACGGCATGCTGGGCCGCCCCAGCGGCTTCGAGGCGCTCGGCGACATCTCCGAGCCGGGGCCCCTGCGGCTGGTCCTCACGGCGGTCGTGGCGGGCGCGGTTCTCGTCCTCGGCGGGGCGGCGTACGAGCCGATCGCCAAGCGTTCGAGGCGCCGGCGGAGCGGTTCAGGGGCGAGGGAGCAGGCCCTTGCCGGCTGAGGCGCCTGAAGGAGCGGGCGAGCGGCCGGCGGCAGGGTCCGAGCGGTCGGTCCCGGGGCCCGGTGGGCTCGGTGAGCTGCGAAGGGTCGCCCGGGTGGTGCTGCTCGATCCCCAGGAGCGCATCCTGCTGCTGTACGGCCATGAACCCGACGATCCGTCGGACAACTGGTGGTTCACCCCGGGCGGCGGCGTGGAGGGGGACGAGACGCGCGAGGAGGCCGCCCTGAGGGAACTCGCGGAGGAGACCGGTATCACCGAGGTCGAACTGGGTCCGGTGCTGTGGCGGCGGACCTGTTCGTTCCCCTTCGCGGGGCGACGCTGGGACCAGGACGAGTGGTACTACCTGGCCCGTACGACGCAGACGGCGACCGAGGCCATGGGGCTGACCGAGCTGGAACGGCGCAGTGTCGCCGGAGCGCGTTGGTGGACGTGCCAGGAACTTAACCAGGCACATGAGACGGTGTATCCGACCAGACTCGCCGAGCTGCTGCGCAGGCTGCTCGACGAAGGGCCCCCGGCCAGGCCCGAGACCCTCGACACGGAAATCGTCTAGGGGCTCGCGGGGCTGGCGCACAATAGGGGGACGCACGGCTGAAGGGGAACATGCCATGAGCGCCGAGGACCTCGAGAAGTACGAGACCGAGATGGAGCTGAAGCTCTACCGGGAGTACCGCGATGTCGTCGGTCTGTTCAAATATGTGATCGAGACCGAACGGCGCTTCTACCTCACCAACGACTACGAGATGCAGGTGCACTCGGTCCAGGGCGAGGTGTTTTTCGAGGTGTCCATGGCGGACGCCTGGGTGTGGGACATGTACCGGCCTGCTCGGTTCGTGAAGCAGGTCCGGGTCCTCACGTTCAAGGACGTGAATATCGAGGAGCTCAACAAGAGCGATCTCGAGCTGCCCAGCAGCTGACGGGTCGGGAGTGGCCGCCCGTGTGGGTGACTGAGTTGTCCACAACCGAGCGGCTGTCCACCAAGATCCACTAGCGAGCGGCTGCGGCCTCAATGTTGGCGCCGGAGGTGGTGCCGACATGAATACGTCCAAGGCGCGCAACGCACTCGGCAAGTACGGCGAGGATCTGGCCGCGCGGCGGCTGACCGAGGCCGGAATGACGGTCCTGCAGCGCAACTGGCGCTCGGGCAGGACCGGCGAGATCGACATCGTGGCCAGGGACGGCGACGCGCTGGTCGTCTGCGAGGTCAAGACCCGCCGTACGGGGACCTTCGAGCATCCGATGGCCGCCGTCACGCCCGTGAAGGCGCAGCGGCTGCGCGGTCTCGCCGAGCGCTGGCTGCAGGAACATGGAGGTTCCCCACCAGGCGGCGTCCGCATCGACATCGTCGGAGTCCTCCTGCCCGACCGCGGCGCCCCCGTCGTGGAGCACGTGCGGGGGGTGGCCTGATGGGATTCGCGCGTACGTGTTCGGTGGCCCTCGTCGGTGTGGAGGGCGTCGTCGTCGAGGTCCAGGCGGACCTGGAGCCCGGGGTCGCGGCGTTCACCCTGGTCGGGCTGCCCGACAAGAGCCTGACGGAGAGCAAGGACCGGGTGAGGGCGGCCGTGCTCAACTCCGGCGGCGAGTGGCCCCAGAAGAAGCTCACGGTGGGACTCAGCCCGGCCTCGGTGCCGAAGGGCGGCAGCGGATTCGATCTCGCCATCGCCTGCGCGGCGCTGGGCGCTTCCGAGCGGATCGACCCGCGGGTGCTCTCCGACATCGTGATGATCGGTGAGCTCGGCCTGGACGGGCGGGTCCGGCCCGTACGGGGCGTGCTGCCGGCCGTGCTGGCCGCGGCGGACGCGGGATACGAGCAGGTGGTGGTGCCCGAGTGCGCGGCCGCCGAGGCCTCACTGGTACCCGGCGTTTCCGTGCTCGGCGTCCGCAGCCTCCGGCAGCTGATCGCCGTCCTCACGGACGAACCCGTGCCCGACGAGGACCCGGACGAGCAGGGCAGGCCGGATCCGCTGCTCGCCGGCCTGCGGATGCCGGGCACGGGCGCGGCCACGGGCATACACAGCATGGGAGCCGCGCAACACGAGCACGGACACGACCTCGCCGACGTCGTCGGCCAGCACTCGGCACGGACCGCCGTGGAAGTCGCCGCGGCCGGCGGGCACCACCTGTTCTTGGAAGGCCCTCCGGGGGCGGGCAAGACGATGCTCGCCGAGCGGCTGCCGGCCATCCTGCCGCGCCTCAGCCAGGGCGAGTCCTTGGAGGTCACGGCCGTCCATTCGGTCGCGGGCCTGCTGCCACCGGGGAAACCCATGGTCGACGTCGCTCCCTACTGCGCCCCGCACCACTCGGCGACCATGCAGGCACTCGTCGGAGGCGGCCAGGGAATCGCACGGCCGGGCGCGGTGTCGCTTGCTCACCGGGGAATTCTCTTTTTGGACGAAACTCCTGAATTCAGCAGCCAGGCGCTGGACGCGCTGCGCCAGCCCCTGGAATCGGGGCATGTGGTGATCGCGCGCAGCGCGGGTGTCGTGCGGTTCCCGGCGCGGTTCCTGATGGTGCTGGCGGCGAATCCCTGCCCCTGCGGACGCTTCTCGCAGCGGGACACCCTGTGTGAGTGCCCTCCCTCAGCGATCCGCCGCTACCAGGCCCGGCTCTCCGGGCCGCTGCTGGACAGGGTCGACCTGAGGGTCGAGGTGGATCGCGTCACCCGCTCCGAACTCACGGAGCGGGGCGCGCGGGGCGAATCCACCGAGACGGTCGCCGACCGGGTCCGAGCGGCCAGGGAGCGGGCCGCCGCGCGTCTGACGGGCACCCCCTGGCGGACGAACAGCGAAGTGCCGGGACGGGAGCTGCGCAGTCAGTGGTACGCGTCCGTGGGCGCCATGGACGAGGCGGAGCGCAGTCTGGAGCGCGGCGTGCTCACCGCCCGCGGTCTCGACCGTGTCCTGCGCGTCGCCTGGACCGTCGCGGACCTGGTGGGGCACGACCGTCCCAGGGCGACGGACGTCGCCCTCGCCCTGCAACTGCGCACCGGGGTCCCACGGGGGGTGCCGATGGCGATCGGGGCGTTGTCGTGAGCGAGGACGACGAGCGGCTCCACCGGGCCTTCCTCGCCCGCCTCATCGAACCGGGGGACGAGGTCTGCGGGCGCTGGCTCCGCGAGATCGGGGCGGCGGAGGTGGTCCGGCGGCTCGTCGGAGGCGGACCGCAGTTACCGGGCGTGACCGACAAGAGATGGGAGGGGCTGCGGGCCCGGGCCGAGCGGGCCGACCCGGAGCGGGACCTCGCGGCGGCACGGGACGCCGGGACCCGGTTCGTCTGCCCCGGGGACTCCGAGTGGCCCGCACAGCTGGACGACCTCGGGGACGCCCGGCCCACCGGGCTCTGGGTGCGGGGACGGCCCAGCCTGCGGATATGGGCGCTGCGTTCCGTCGCGGTCGTGGGCGCGCGGGCCTGCACCGAGTACGGCGCCCACATGGCGACCACGCTCGGCTCGGGGCTCGCCGAGAGAGGGTGGGTCGTGGTGTCGGGAGGCGCCTACGGGGTGGACGGCGCGACGCACCGTGGTGCGCTCGGCGCGGGCGGGGCCACCGTCGCCGTGCTCGCCTGCGGGGTCGACCGGCCCTACCCGCGCGGGCACACCCAGTTGATCAACAGGATCGCCGAACAGGGGCTGGTCGTGGGTGAGTTGCCGCCCGGCGACCATCCGACGCCGAGCAGATTCATCCTCCGCAACAGGGTCATCGCGGCGTTGACCCGCGGCACGGTGGTCGTCGAGGCGGCGTACCGAAGCGGCGCCTTGGTGACCGCCCGCGCGGCCCAGCGGTTGGGCCGGTACGCGATAGGAGTACCGGGGCCGGCCACCAGCGCGCTCTCGGCGGGCGTGCACGAACTCCTGCGCGGGGACGCGGTGCTGGTCACCGATGCCGCGGAAGTCGCCGAGATGGTCGGTGACATGGGCGAGCTGGCCCCGGACCGGCGTGGGCCGGTGCTGCCGCGCGACCTCCTGGACCCGCCTGCCGCCCGTGTGCTGGCCGCGTTGCCGGCTCAGGAGACCGCGTCGCCGGAGGAGATCGCCAGGGGCGCCGGGACGACGGTGGACGACGCGATCGCGAGGCTGTACGAACTCCGCTCACTTGGGTTCGTCGAACGACACGGCGACGGCTGGAAGTTGACACGCCAGGCCACGATCTCCGTCGGCATGGATCGGGGGCGATGTTGACCGAGAGTGTTCGGCCGTCCGGGCGAACCTCAGAAACCCTTGGTAGTTCCCGTAGTTGGCGCCTCACGGTGGTTACGCACGGCAACGATCGTGACCCTGAGGGGCGCCCAGCGGAACGTATCTGCGCACGGTTCATCCCCCGCTGTTCGCACACTGCGACTCTCCAGTCACGCTACGCTCACGGGGATTCCGACTCAGACAGGCAACTCGACATCAGACCGACAGCTCACTCAGGCACCCCCAGTTCACGGCAGAACGGCACAAGGCGACGAATGCCCCAGCACACCTCCGGGTCTGACCGGGCGGCTGTTCCCCCCGCTGCCCGAGGCGGCGTGCGGCCGCCCGCCCCCTCGACGCTCGACGAGCTGTGGAGGTCGTACAAGACCACGGGCGACGAGCGGCTGCGCGAGCAGCTGATCCTGCACTACTCGCCGCTGGTGAAGTACGTCGCGGGCCGGGTGAGTGTGGGGCTGCCGCCCAATGTGGAGCAGGCGGACTTCGTCTCGTCGGGAGTGTTCGGGCTGATCGACGCCATCGAGAAGTTCGACATCGAGCGGGAGATCAAGTTCGAGACGTACGCGATCACGCGGATCAGAGGCGCGATGATCGACGAACTGCGGGCGCTGGACTGGATCCCGCGGTCCGTGCGCCAGAAGGCCCGCAATGTGGAGCGGGCCTACGCGACGCTGGAGGCGCGGCTTCGGCGCACACCGTCGGAGTGCGAGGTGGCCGCTGAGATGGGCATCGCGGTGGACGATCTGCATGCGGTGTTCAGCCAGTTGTCGCTGGCGAACGTGGTGGCCCTGGAGGAGCTGCTGCACGTCGGCGGCGAGGGCGGTGACCGGCTGAGCCTGATGGACACGCTCGAGGACACCGCGGCCGACAATCCGGTGGAAGTCGCCGAGGACCGGGAGCTGCGCAGGTTTCTGGCACGGGCCATCAACACACTGCCCGAGCGCGAGAAGACCGTCGTCACGCTCTACTACTACGAGGGGCTCACGCTCGCTGAGATCGGCAACGTGCTCGGGGTGACGGAGAGCCGGGTCAGCCAGATCCACACCAAGTCCGTGCTCCAGCTTCGGGCGAAGCTTGCCAGTTTTGGACGCTGACCTCGCTGAATCGTCCCTGCCTCAGGCGCGCGGCGGTGGTCTCGGCGGTGCACGTGTCGTGCGGCCGTGCCCCGTCGGCAGGGTGCGTTCATGGTGGGACCCTTTCCGGCCGGGGAGCCATGGATCAGGCCCTGACGGGCGAGAGTCTCCCGTCTTGCGCGGGGCGTCCGTAAAGTGGGGGCGTGCCAAGGATTCGAGCGGCCTCCGTGGCCGAGCACCGGTCGATGCAGCGAGCCGCCCTGCTGGACGCGGCACGGTCACTGCTGTCCGAGGGCGGGACGGAGGCGCTGACGTTCCCGGCGCTCGCCGAGCGGACGGGTCTCGCGCGGTCCTCCGTGTACGAGTACTTCCGGTCGCGGGCGGCCGTCGTCGAAGAGCTCTGCGAGGTCGACTTCCCGGTCTGGGCCGCCGAGGTCGAGGCGGCGATGTCGCTGGCCGGGACACCCGAGGGCAAGGTCGAGGCGTATGTCCGCCGACAACTCGCCCTGGTCGGGGACCGGCGGCACCGGGCTGTCGTGGCGATCTCCGCGAGTGAGCTCGACGCGGGTGCGCGCGAGAAGATCCGCGCGGCTCACGGGGGGCTCGTCGCGATGATCGTGGAGGCGCTGCGGGACATGGGGCATGAGCAGCCTCGTATGGCCGCGATGCTCCTTCAGGGAATCGTGGACGCGGCGGTGCGGAGGATCGAGATCGGCGCGGCCGAGGATCCCGTCGTGATTACTGACGCAGCCGTTTCGATGGCGTTGCGAGGCGTACGGGGCTGAGCCTTCCCGGAGCTGGTCGGGGTGGGGTCTCGTTCTGCCGCGCCAGGGTCGGCGTCGGCCGTCGGGGGCACATCCGGACGTGTCGGGCCGTGTCGCGGCGAAGGGACGCCGTTCGTATGGAAGGTGGAAGTCCCCCTCACACGGAAGTCCCCTCATACGTGGGCCCGGAGGATGTCATGGCGTTCACCGACGAAGAGATCGCCTACATGCGGTCACAGCCGCTCGCCCGGGTGGGCGGCGCCGTATCTTCCGACACCCCGATCATCGGCCGGCCTGGCGCCCCCCTCACCGGCCCGGCACCCCGATCACCGGCAGCAACCGCGAAGGACCCCGGCTGAGCAGCCACGGTGGCAGCAAGGACAGGGGGTCCAGGTACGCGTCCGCCCGGCGCAGTCCCCAGTGCAGGCATGACGTCGGGCAGTGAGGGCCCAGCGGTTCGAGGACGCCGACCACCTCGCCCGCCGCCACCTCCGCTCCCTTCTTGACCGTGGCCCGCACCGGCTCGTACGTCGTGCGCAGGGGTGGGTCTCCCGTGCCGTTCAGTTCTACCGAGACGACTCCGCGGCCCGCGACCCGGCCCGCGAAGGAGACGCGTCCCGGGGCGACGGCCCGGACCGGGCTGCCCGGGGCCGCGGTGAGGTCGACGCCGCGGTGACCCCGCCCGTAGGCGGTCGCCGGGGGTTCCCAGCCCCGTATCACCGGGGGACGCGACCCCACGGGCCAGGTACGGCCCACGGCAGGGACCGAGATGTCGGCGGGCGGCGGGGGCGCCGCGCCGCCGAAGTCGCCGTCGCGTGCCGTAGCCGAGGGCAGGACGGCGCCCAGGGCGGCCACCGTCAGGGCCAACAGCAGCGTCAGCCACGTACGAAGAGATCGTTCTGCTCGCATGCGAGAACGGTCCCGTGAACGGCGGAGAAAAGTGGATCATGGCCGGGATCTGTGGAGTAACCGCCGGTTGTGGACAGCGGCGTCACCCGGCGCCTCGCGGGTCCCGTACACTTCTTGTGGCGATCCGGGTCACCGGGTCGACTTCGCACGCCCCGACACCAGGCCATCAAACAGTCGGTGTCAGCGCCTCTCGGTCCCTAGCGGCAAGGCGCATCGCGGGCGTCAGGCGCGAGTGCCGTCCGGCACGCGCGGCACAACCGAGAACACCAAGGAGTACGGCCATGGCCGTCGTCACGATGCGGGAGCTGCTGGAAAGCGGCGTCCACTTCGGTCACCAGACCCGTCGTTGGAACCCGAAGATGAAGCGATTCATCTTCACGGAGCGCAACGGCATCTACATCATCGACCTGCTCCAGTCGCTGTCGTACATCGACCGCGCCTACGAGTTCGTCAAGGAGACCGTCGCCCACGGCGGCACGGTCATGTTCGTCGGCACCAAGAAGCAGGCGCAGGAGGCCATCGCCGAGCAGGCCACCCGCGTCGGCATGCCTTACGTCAACCAGCGCTGGCTGGGCGGCATGCTCACCAACTTCTCGACCGTCTACAAGCGTCTGCAGCGCCTCAAGGAGCTCGAGCAGATCGACTTCGAGGACGTCGCCGCTTCCGGTCTCACCAAGAAGGAGCTTCTCGTGCTCTCGCGCGAGAAGGCCAAGCTGGAGAAGACCCTCGGTGGTATCCGCGAGATGCAGAAGGTGCCCAGCGCCGTCTGGATCGTGGACACCAAGAAGGAGCACATCGCGGTCGGCGAGGCCCGGAAGCTCAACATCCCGGTCGTCGCCATCCTGGACACCAACTGCGACCCCGACGAGGTCGACTACAAGATCCCGGGCAACGACGACGCGATCCGCTCCGTCACCCTGCTCACCCGCGTGATCGCCGACGCCGTCGCCGAGGGCCTCATCGCCCGCTCCGGTGCCGCCGCCGAGGCGAAGGGCGAGAAGGCCGCGGGCGAGCCGCTCGCCGAGTGGGAGCGTGACCTGCTCGAGGGTGGCGAGAAGAAGGCCGACGAGGCTGCCGTCGAGGCTCCCGCCGCTGAGGCCCCCGCCGCCGAGGCCGAGGCTCCGGCCGCTGCCGAGGCCCCTGCTGCTGAGGCCCCCGCTGCCGAGGCTCCGGCTGCTGTGGCTCCGGCCGACGCCGAGGCCGAGAAGCCGGCCGACGCCGAGCAGGCCTGACGAACCAGCGTCACGGTTGAGTGACGGCGGGCGGCGCCCAGCGCGCCGCCCGCCGTTCACCCGCAGACCGTAGATCTTCGGTGGACGCCCGCCCGATCAGCGGCGGACGCCGACTTCGAGACTTCGAACTCCGAGAAGAGATTCACAGATCATGGCGAACTACACCGCCGCTGACGTCAAGAAGCTCCGCGAGCTCACCGGCGCCGGCATGATGGACTGCAAGAAGGCCCTGGACGAGGCCGACGGCAACGTCGACAAGGCCGTCGAGGCGCTGCGCATCAAGGGCCAGAAGGGCGTCGCCAAGCGCGAGGGCCGCTCCGCCGAGAACGGCGCCGTGGTCTCCATCATCGCCGACGACAACACCTCCGGTGTCCTGGTCGAGCTGAAGTGCGAGACGGACTTCGTCGCCAAGGGCGAGAAGTTCCAGGTTGTCGCGAACACGATCGCCGAGCACGTCACCAAGACCTCCCCGGCCGACCTCGAGGCGCTGCTCGCCTCCGAGATCGAGGCCGGCAAGACGGTCCAGGCGTTCGTCGACGAGGCCAACGCCAACCTGGGCGAGAAGATCGTCCTGGACCGCTTCGCGCAGTTCTCCGGCGCCTACGTCACCGCGTACATGCACCGCACCATGCCCGACCTGCCCCCGCAGATCGGTGTCCTGGTCGAGCTGGACAAGGCCGACGCCGACCTCGCCAAGGGCATCGCGCAGCACATCGCCGCCTTCGCGCCGAAGTACCTCTCCCGTGAGGACGTTCCGGCCGAGGTCGTCGAGTCCGAGCGCCGCGTCGCCGAGGAGACCACGCGCGCCGAGGGCAAGCCCGAGGCCGCGCTCCCGAAGATCGTCGAGGGTCGCGTCAACGGCTTCTTCAAGGAGGCCACCCTCCTCGGTCAGCCGTACGCGCTCGACAACAAGAAGTCCGTCCAGAAGGTCCTGGACGAGGCCGGTGTCACCCTGAAGCGTTTCGTACGCATCAAGGTCGGCATCTGAGTCCGTACCGCGATCGGCGCGCGACCCCTATAGGGTCGACAGCAGTCGTCCGCGTACGCCGTCACGCGCGTGCGTGACGGTCGACAGCAGATCTGACGAGGAGGCCATTGCCGCGCATGGGTTGCCACCAACACCCCACCGGCAATGGCCTTCTTCGTATGTGCGACACGTAAAAGAGGCGAGATCTCCATGACCACCACCAAGGCCGACAAGGACGAAAAGAGCGATCACGGCAAGGGAGCCGGGCGCTTCCTGCTGAAGCTTTCCGGTGAGGCGTTCGCCGGTGGCGGGGCACTCGGCGTCGACCCCGACGTGGTGCACGCCATCGCCCGGGAGATCTCCGCGGTCGTCCGCGGTGGTGCCCAGATCGCCGTGGTCATCGGCGGCGGCAACTTCTTCCGCGGGGCCGAGCTCCAGCAGCGCGGCATGGACCGGGCCCGCTCCGACTACATGGGCATGCTCGGCACGGTCATGAACTGCCTCGCCCTCCAGGACTTCCTGGAGAAGGAGGGCATCGACTCCCGCGTGCAGACCGCCATCACCATGGGGCAGGTCGCGGAGCCGTACATCCCGCTGCGGGCCGTACGCCACCTGGAGAAGGGCCGTGTGGTCATCTTCGGCGCCGGTATGGGCATGCCGTACTTCTCCACCGACACCACCGCCGCACAGCGTGCCCTGGAGATCGACGCCGAGGCGCTGCTGATGGGCAAGAACGGCGTGGACGGGGTCTACGACTCCGACCCCAAGACCAACCCCGAAGCGGTCAAGTTCGACTCACTCAGCTACGGCGAGGTCATCACCCGCGACCTGAAGGTCGCCGACATGACCGCGATCACCCTGTGCCGCGACAACAAGCTCCCGATCCTCGTCTTCGAGCTTCTGGCGGAGGGCAATATCGCCCGAGCCGTCAAGGGTGAGAAGATCGGCACGCTTGTGGGTGACCAGGGCAGTCGGGCCTGACCGGGGGATGGACAATGTCCTGCCGGTCGGGAACCGTGCAGGAATAAGACGCGACGCAGCCGGCCGCCGACCCGACAAGGAATCGCAGCCGGGCCTACTCAAGACACGCAGGAGCAAGTGGTGATCGAAGAGACCCTCCTCGAGGCCGAGGAGAAGATGGAGAAGGCCGTCGTGGTCGCCAAGGAGGACTTCGCCGCGATCCGCACCGGTCGTGCGCACCCGGCGATGTTCAACAAGATCGTGGCGGACTACTACGGCGCGCTGACGCCGATCAACCAGCTGGCCTCGTTCTCGGTGCCCGAGCCGCGCATGGCCGTGGTGACCCCGTTCGACAAGAGCGCGCTGCGCAACATCGAGCAGGCGATCCGTGACTCCGACCTCGGCGTCAACCCGAGCAACGACGGCAATATCATCCGGGTGGTGTTCCCCGAGCTGACCGAGGAGCGCCGCAGGGACTACATCAAGGTCGCCAAGACCAAGGGCGAGGACGCCAAGGTCTCGATCCGCTCCGTCCGCCGCAAGGCGAAGGACGCCATCGACAAGATGATCAAGGACGGCGAGGTCGGCGAGGACGAGGGCCGCCGTGCGGAGAAGGAGCTCGACGACACCACCGCGAAGTACGTCGCCCAGGTGGACGAGCTGCTCAAGCACAAGGAAGCAGAGCTGCTCGAGGTCTGATGAACGACTCTTCCTGGGGGGCACCGCCACAAGCCGGGTACTGGGGGCCTTCCGACCAGGGGCCTGTCCAGGGGGCTGCCCCGGCGGGTCCCGCGTACGATGCGCATGACGCGCAGCACACTCGCCCCATGCCCATCGTGCCCGACGTACCCGCGCATGGCGGAGACCAGGATGACGACCGGGGGGCTGCTCGGACGGGCGGCCCCCTGTTCCGCGACGCGACACCGCCGCCGTCGCCGTCGCAGCACCAGGCTCCGTCACACAAGGCGCAGAATCCGCAGGAGCCCATGTCCAGCGCCGCACAACCCGCACCCGCGCCGCAGAAGAAGAGCGCGGGCCGCGACCTGGGCGCTGCCATAGGGGTCGGGGTCGGGCTCGGCGCGGTGATCGTCGCGTCGTTGTTCGTCGTCAAGGCCGTCTTCGTCGGCGTGATAGCGGTCGCCGTCGTGGTGGGCCTGTGGGAACTGACGTCGCGGCTCGCGGAGCAGAAGGGCATCAAGGCGCCGCTCGTGCCGCTGGCCCTGGGCGGTGCGGCGATGGTCGTCGCCGGATACGTCCGGGGCGCCGAGGGTGCCTGGGTGGCGATGGCGCTCACCGCGCTCGCGGTCCTGGTCTGGCGGATGACGGACTCGCCCGAGGGCTATCTCAAGGACGTCACCGCGGGGGTCTTCGCGGCCTTCTACATCCCGTTCCTCGCCACGTTCGTGGCGATGATGCTCACCGCGGACGACGGTGCGCGGCGGGTCCTCACGTTCCTGCTGCTGGCCGTGGTCAGCGACACCGGCGCGTACGCCGTCGGCTGGCGCTTCGGCAAGCACAAGCTCGCCCCGCGCATCAGTCCAGGCAAGACCCGCGAGGGCCTGCTCGGTGCGGTCACCTTCGCCATGGCGGCGGGCGCGCTGTGCATGGAGTTCCTGATCGACGACGGCACCTGGTGGCAGGGCCTGCTCCTCGGCCTCGCGGTCGCGGCCAGCGCCACGCTCGGCGACCTCGGCGAGTCCATGATCAAGCGGGACCTGGGCATCAAGGACATGGGCACGCTGCTGCCGGGGCACGGCGGGATCATGGATCGCTTGGATTCGCTGCTGCCGACGGCGCCGGTGGTGTGGCTGCTGATGGTGATCTTCGTCGGGTCCGGCTGAGGCTCTCAGAAGCCGGCCTGACCTGCACAGGTGTACGTGAGGGGCTCGTTGTCCACAGGGTGGCGGGCCCCTCTTCGTATGTCTGCGACGATGACGCTGCTGTCTGCGGCGATGACGCTGCTGAGCCGCCCGCTCTGGTAATCGTTCCTGCCTGCTCAACACGGACGGCCATGGGGGCGGGAGCAGGAAGCTGCACCTCGGCCTCCGGGCCCTTCCTCCGCAACAATCCGCAACCAGAGGTACCGACAGAGACGCGGCCCGTGGCGCTGTCAGCCCGCGCCGTATTGGTGCGGCTGGCCGCCCTGCCATTCCACCCAGTGCGGATCGTCCAGCAGCTCCCACGCGTCCGGCAGGCCCGCGCGGCGCAGAAACTCGACCAGGTCGGCGTCACTGTGGGCGAGGCCGGCCATCTGGGCGCGGATCGTGACCCGGCGCCCGCCGGTGCCCGCCACGCGATGCACGACGATGGGTGCGGTGCCCTTTCCTTCAGGCTGCGACTGTTCGCGGTTCACAGCACACCGAGGTCGGTGTCGGGCCGGCAGTAGGGGCACGCAGCGACGCCGTCTTCCGTAATCGATCGCAGGGCTTGCTCGCGTGCCAGTGGCTTCGTGTTCTCACCGGCCATGCCGCAGTCGCTTGTGTGGACGGCGTCGGGGGTGGGCCTGCCGCCCGTTCGTCGCATGGCGAGCTTCCACCCAGGCGTGGGTGGGGGCAGCGTGCGCGCTGTACGGGCAGCGGCAACCTCCTGCCGCTCCAGCTCAGCGATGGTGTCGTCAGTGCGGCGCAGCTGCCAGGCCAGCCATTCGCGGACGCTGCGCAGGCGATCCAGGCGAGACACTTTTTCGGACACAAGTTCGATTCTAGGTCCTGGTGTGGCCCTTGTGGCAACGCCCTGCCCAATGTCCGGTGACGCCGGACCTTGAGCCCCTGTCATCGAACCGTAGAGCCGGCGGCCGTATTCGCCCCGACTCAGATCATCGAGCCTTGACGCGACGACGAGCGGCCGTCGGCGGGGACGCGGAAGTCCCCGCCTTGGCCCGGCTTCGTGTCACGTCACTCAGGTACCGCTAGAGCACCCGTCCCACGACGCGCGGAAGGAGCCCTTGCGTGAGGTCGCTGTCCGAATCCCCTTCCATGTTGATCGTCATGGGGTTGTTGTCTACGGAGTCGGCCACAGAGCTGGGCGAGTCCTGCTGGCCGGCCTGGCGAGTCCCGTAGTCCCCGTCTGCCGAGGCTGGGACAGCAGCGGTCAGGAGCAGAGTCGCGGCGATGAGCGCGACGGAAGCGATGATCTTCATGCTCCGTCAACGACAATCCCGACTTCTGGTGTCGCGAACTGCGCCGATGGTGGAGCGGGGACTTGTCGGACCAGGACGCGGGTACTCTCGTAAGCGCGCCGGCCAGTGAGAACGCCTGTCGCGTCGGGCCGTGTGTGGGCCGTCGGAGGAGAGCCGACGACGACCAGGGAGACCAGGGACGACCACTGACGACCACAGCGCACGGCTCGGGGCTCAGGTCACACGAATCGATCTGCGACACTGGTACAGCCATGCCTAAGCCCGGAGAACTCACTTTCGTCGCCCCGCGCGGAGCCAAGAAGCCGCCGCGGCACCTTGCCGATCTCACGCCTGCCGAGCGGAAAGAGGCGGTTGCCGCGATCGGTGAGAAGCCGTTTCGCGCCAAGCAGCTCTCGCAGCACTACTTCGCGCGGTACGCGCACGATCCGGAGCAGTGGACCGACATCCCCGCGGGGTCGCGCGCCAAGCTCCAGGAGGCGCTGCTGCCCGAGCTGATGACGGTCGTGCGGCATCTCTCCACCGATGAGAACACCACCCGCAAGACCCTCTGGCGGCTCTTCGACGGCACTCTCGTCGAGTCCGTGCTGATGCGGTATCCCGACCGGGTCACCATGTGCATCAGCTCGCAGGCCGGGTGCGGGATGAACTGCCCGTTCTGCGCCACCGGGCAGGCCGGCCTCGACCGGAACCTGTCGACCGGTGAGATCGTGCACCAGATCGTGGACGGGATGCGGGCTCTGCGGGACGGGGAGATCCCCGGGGGTCCGGCGCGGCTCAGCAACATCGTGTTCATGGGCATGGGCGAGCCTCTCGCCAACTACAAGCGGGTCGTCCAGTCCATCCGGGCTCTCACCGACCCGGAGCCGGACGGGCTCGGGCTGTCCCAGCGCGGCATCACCGTCTCCACGGTCGGTCTCGTCCCTGCCATCCACCGGTTCGCCGACGAGGGCTTCAAGTGCCGCCTCGCCATCTCCCTGCACGCACCGGACGACGAGCTGCGCGACACCCTCGTCCCCGTGAACACGCGGTGGAAGGTGCGCGAGGTGCTGGATGCCGGCTGGGAGTACGCGGCGAGGTCGGGACGCCGGCTCTCCATCGAGTACGCGCTCATCCGGGACATAAACGACCAGGCGTGGCGCGGTGACCGGCTCGGCCGGCTGCTCAAGGGCAAGCCGGTGCATGTGAACCTGATTCCGCTGAACCCGACGCCCGGCTCCAAGTGGACCGCCTCGCGGCCCGAGGACGAGAAGGCGTTCGTCGAGGCGATAGCGGCGCACGGCGTGCCGGTGACCGTCCGGGACACCCGCGGCCAGGAGATCGACGGGGCCTGCGGGCAGCTCGCGGCGACCGAGCGGTAGTCTGACGGGCGTACGTACATCTTCATATTCCGACAGGGGAGCGCCACAGCGCTGAGAGTGCGGGAGAGCCCGCAGACCCTCTGAACCTTGCCCAGGTCATTCTGGGTAGGAAGTTCGGTCACTACTCAAGCTGTTGCGCCCTGCCCGGGACCCGACCGAGGTCCCGGGCAGGGCCGCGTCTCTTCCTGGTCAGCCAGGAGGAATTCAGTGAGCACCACAAAGAAGATCACGGCCGTGGTCGCGGCCACCGGTCTCGGCCTTGCCGCACTCGCCGCGTGCGGTTCGTCCGACTCCGGCGACGAGGGCTCGGGGTCCAAGACCGTGACGCTCGTCAGTCATGACTCCTTCGCCTATACCAAGGAAGTGCTGAAGGCATTCGAGAAGGAGTCCGGGTACAAGGTCAGGGTCCTCAAGGACGGCGACGCCGGGCAGGCCGTCAACAAGGCGATCCTCACCAAGGACAACCCGCAGGGCGATGTCTTCTTCGGAGTCGACAACACGCTGCTGTCGCGGGCGCTCGACAACGGGCTGTTCCAGTCGTACGAGGCCAAGGGGTCGGACCTGATCCTGCCGGAGTACCGCGTCGACCAGGACAAGCACCGGGTCACGCCCATCGACTCCGGTGACATCTGCGTCAACTACGACAAGGCCTACTTCAGCAAGCGCAAGCTGGCACCGCCGACGTCCTTCGACGACCTGATCAAGCCCGAGTACAAGAACCTCCTCGTCACCGAGAACGCGTCCACGTCGTCGCCCGGCCTCGGCTTCCTGCTCGGGACGGCCGCGAAGTACGGCGACGACGGCTGGCAGGACTACTGGAAGAAGCTCAAGGCCAACGGCGTGAAGGTCGTCGACGGCTGGGAGCAGGCCTACAACGAGGAGTTCTCAGGTTCCGCCGGCGGCAAGAAGGCCAAGGCGGACCGGCCGCTCGTCGTCTCGTACGCCTCCTCGCCGCCCGCCGAGGTCATCTACGCCGACCCGAAGCCGAAGACCGCGCCGACCGGTGTCGCGAGCGGCACCTGCTTCCGGCAGGTCGAGTACGCGGGACTCCTGAGCAACGCGAAGAACACGAAGGGCGGCAAGGCGCTCATCGACTTCCTGATCACGAAGAAGTTCCAGGACGACATGCCGCTCAACATGTTCGTGTACCCGGTCCGTGAGGCCGCCCAGGTGCCCCCAGAGTTCACGAAGTACGGTCCGGCGGCCGAGGACCCCGAGACCCTGGACCCCGCCAAGATCGCCGACAACCGTGACGACTGGGTCAAGTCGTGGACCTCCCTCGTACTGAAGTAGAGCCCCCCGCTGAAGTAGAGCCTCGTGCCGAGGTGAAGCGCCGCGCCGAGGTGAGGCGCCGCGCCCGTACGGGGAGCGCGGCGCGGCTCGGTCTCATGGCCGTGCCCGTCGCGTTCTTCGCGGTGTTCTTCGCCTACCCGGTCGCCGCGATCACGGCCCGCGGGCTGAAGGCCGACGGGGTCTGGCGGTTCGGGCGGATCGGCGACGTGCTCGCCCAGTCCGACATCCGGCACGTCCTGTGGTTCACGACCTGGCAGGCGCTCGCCTCGACCGCGCTCACGCTGCTCATCGCGCTCCCCGGCGCGTACGTCTTCGCGCGCTTCGATTTCAGGGGCAAGCAGATCCTCCGGGCCGTCGTGACCGTCCCGTTCGTGCTGCCGACCGTGGTCGTCGGCACGGCGTTCCTGGCCCTCGTCGGCCGGGGCGGGCTTCTGGACGAGCTGTGGGGCGTGCGGCTCGACACGACCGTGTGGGCGATCCTGCTCGCGCACGTCTTCTTCAACTACGCGGTCGTCGTCCGCACGGTCGGCGGCCTCTGGTCGCAGCTCGACCCGCGTCAGGAGGAGGCCGCGCGGGTGCTCGGTGCCTCGCGGTTCGCGGCCTGGCGCAAGGTCACGCTCCCGGCGCTCGGCCCCGCGGTCGCCGCCGCCGCGCTCATGGTCTTCCTCTTCACCTTCACGTCGTTCGGGGTGGTGCAGATCCTCGGCGGCCCCACCTTCTCGACGCTCGAAGTCGAGATCTACCGGCAGACCTCGGAGATCTTCGACCTGTCGACGGCCGCCGTGCTGACGCTCGTCCAGTTCGTGGCGGTGGGCGCGATCCTCGCGGTCCACGCCTGGACCGTACGGCGGCGGGAGACGGCCCTGCGCCTGGTCGACGCCTCCGGGACGGCGCGACGGCCGCGCGGGGCCGGGCAGTGGGCGCTGCTCGCCGCCGTCCTCGGCACCATCGCCGTTCTGCTGGTGCTGCCACTGGCCGTGCTGGTCGAGCGATCGTTCGACGCCCCCGGATTCGGCTACTACAAGGCGCTGACCAGCGACGACAGCGGTATCTTCCTCGTCCCGCCGATCGACGCCATCGGCAACTCACTCCAGTACGCCCTCGCCGCCACGGCCATTGCCCTGCTGATCGGCGGACTCGCGGCCGCCGCGCTCACCCGCAGGGACGCCGGCCGTTTCGTACGGGGCTTCGACGCGCTGCTCATGCTGCCGCTCGGCGTCTCCGCCGTGACCGTCGGCTTCGGATTCCTCATCGCGCTCGACGAGCCGCCGCTGGACCTCAGAAGCACCTGGATTCTGGTGCCGCTGGCGCAGGCGCTGGTCGGCGTCCCGTTCGTCGTACGGACCATGCTGCCCGTGCTGCGAGCGGTGGACGGACGGCTGCGCGAGGCGGCGGCGGTCCTCGGGGCCTCGCCATGGCGGGTGTGGCGCGAGGTCGATCTGCCGATGGTGCGCCGGGCGCTGCTGATCGCGGCCGGGTTCGCCTTCGCCGTGTCGCTGGGCGAGTTCGGCGCGACCGTCTTCATCGCGCGGCCCGACAATCCGACGCTGCCGGTCGCCGTGGCCCGGCTGCTCGGCCGGGCCGGCGAGCTCAACTACGGGCAGGCCATGGCCCTTTCGACGATCTTGATGGTGGTGTGCGCGGTGGCGCTGCTCGTCCTCGAACGCCTCCGCACCGACCGGACAGGGGAGTTCTGACCATGCGCGACACCACGCCCAAGCCCAAGCGGGCGCCCGAGCTCACGCCGAGGCCCGAGTCCACGCCGAGGCCCGATCCCATGCTCAGGCTCGACGGGGCGACCGTGCGGTTCGGTGGGCGGGCCGTGCTCGACGCCGTCGGTCTCGATGTCACCGAGCACGAGATCGTGTGTGTGCTCGGGCCGAGCGGCAGTGGCAAGTCGACGCTGCTGCGGGCGGTCGCGGGGCTCCAACCCCTGGACGACGGGCGGGTGTTCCTGGACGGCCGGGACCTCGACGGTGTGCCCGCGCACAAACGGGGCGTCGGTCTGATGTTCCAGGACCACCAGCTGTTCCCGCAGCGCGACGTGGGCGGCAACGTGGCCTTCGGGTTGCGGATGCACGGGGATTCGAAGGCCCAACAGGCCGTACGCGTACAGGAGTTGCTGGAGCTCGTCGGGCTGCCCGGCTCCCACACGCGTGCCGTCGCCTCCCTCTCCGGAGGGGAACAGCAGCGCGTCGCACTCGCCCGCGCCCTCGCGCCCCGCCCCCGGCTGCTCATGCTCGACGAACCGCTCGGCCAGCTGGACCGCTCGCTGAGGGAACGACTGGTGGTCGAACTCCGGGAACTCTTCGGCGAGTTGGGCACCACCGTGCTCGCGGTCACCCACGACCAGGGCGAGGCCTTCGCGCTCGCGGACCGGGTCGTGGTGATGCGCGACGGGCGGATCGCCCAGTCCGGTACGCCACTTGAGGTGTGGCAGCGGCCGGCCGACGAGTTCGTGGCCCGCTTCCTCGGCTTCGAGAACGTGGTCGGGGCGACCGTCAGCGGGGAGGCCGCGGACACGCCGTGGGGCAAGGTGCCGGTGCCCTCGGACGCCCCGCAGGGCGAGGTCACGCTGCTCGTCAGGCCCGCGGGCGTACGGCTCGTACCGGCCGCGGAGGGGCTGCGCTGCACGGTGGCCGCGCGGACCTTCCGGGGCACCCATGTGGCCGTACATCTGCAGCCCGAGGACGCGCCGCGCCTCGAGGCGGCGTGCGCGCTGCGGGACGCGCCGGAGACCGGGGGCGAGGTCGGGGTGACCTTCGACGCAGCGGAAATTGTCGTGCTCGGGGGAGCCCGGGCCGCTTAAGGTGCGGCTCATGACGCTACTCGGACATGACCGCTACTGCGACGAAATCGTCGGCCAGACCGCGATGTTGAGGTCGCACCTCGCCGGAGCCGATCTCTCCGCGACCGTGCCGACCTGCCCGGACTGGACGCTGCGGCAGCTTGCCGTACATGTGGGCGAAGCGCACCGCTGGTCCGAGCACATCGTGCGGACGAGAGCGACGAAGAACGTGCCGGTCGAGCAGGTGGCCGACTTCGACGGGCCGGAGGACGACGACCCCGCCGCGCTCGACACCTGGCTCGCGGAGGGCGCCGAGAAGGCCGCCGAGGCCTTTCGCGCCGCCGGGGCCAAGGCCGCGGCCTGGTCCTGGGCCTGGGAGCACAGCGCCGGGTTCTGGGCGCGGCGTATGACGCAGGAGACGGTGATCCACCGGGCCGACGCGGCTATCGCCGCAGGCGTGACGTACGAGGTCGCGCCGGAGCTGGCGGCCGACGCGATCGACGAGTGGCTGCAGATCGTACGGTTCGCGCAGGAGAAGTACCCCGACGACGCCGCGCGGGAACTGCGCGGGGCGGGTCGCAGCATCCACCTCCACGCCACCGACGCCGAGCCGGGCCTGGACGCCGAATGGCTCATCGAGTTCGACGACAAGGGCATCGACTGGCGGCGCGGCCACGAGAAGGCGACCGTCGCGCTGCGCGGGCCGCTCACCGAGGTGCTGCTCGCCTTCTACCGCCGACTGCCGCTGGACGGCGGGCAGTTGGAGGTCCTGGGGGAGCGGGAGCTGCTGGACTTCTGGCTGGAGCGGGCCACCTTCGGCTGACCGCCTGGAGGCCTTCGGGAGCCGGACAGGACCGGGAGCTGGACAGGACCGGGAGCTGGACAGGACTGGGAGTCGGACAGGACCGGGAGTCGGACAGGACCCGGAGACAGCGGTGGCCCGCCCCTTCGTGAGGGGACGGGCCACAACTGGGCAGTACTCAGCGGGCGTTCGACGCGCCGCGGCGGCGCAGTGCGAACATCACGGCGCCGCCGGCCGCGACGAGCGCGACCGCTATCCCGGCGATCGCGCCGGTGTTGGAGCTCGAGCCGGTCTCGGCGAGGTTGGAGCCGCCACCAGCGGGAGACGGGGTGCCCTCCCCGGCCGGTGCGGGCGAGGTGCTCTCCGGTTCCGACGGCGTCGGGGTGTCCGCGGGCGTCGCGGGTGAGGAGGCCTCGTCCGAGGGGGACGGCGTCGGGGTTGCCGGAGGTGTCGACGTGTCCGAGGACTTGCACGCCTCGGACGGGGTGACCAGGTTCGGCTTGATGTCCTCGTCGACCTGGTTGCCGGCCTTGACGTGGATGCGGTACGTCGCCTCCGGCTTCCAGTTCTCTTCGAAGTCGATGGTCACGCCCTCGCGGCTGCCCTTGACCTTCTGGCTGCCGACGATCCTCTCGTCCGCGCCGTTCGACTCGAGGTAGACGGTGACCGTGGCAGGGACGCCCGTGGGGTCTTTGTCGGTGACGCTGATGACGCCCTTGGCGCCGTCGCACTTGGCGACGGCCGAGAACTCACTGATGTCGCAGGCGAGCGCGTTGCCAGCGAGGCCGAGCGTGAGCGCGGCCGAGGCGGAGGCAACGCCGAGAATGCGCACGGAACGTGCGGTACGGCGAGATATGGACACGATTGCCCTTCACGGGATGCACAACAAACGAGGGGGGGTGTGGGAGCGCCGCGAACAACAGCGGCCCCAGATGCCTCACAGGTTTATTGGGCTCCGTCTCCGGTTGTCAATCCGTCTGTCCGTCTTGACCGTTGGCTTTAGCCTTCGTTTGCCCGCGCAAGCCGGGTAAGCGCTTCCGGTGCCTCCTCGATCCGGTCCACCAGCGCGATCCGGGACTCCATCGGGCGCTCGCGGGCGAGGGCCTGGAGGAGCGGCCAGGCGGGGAGACGGTTCGTCCAGTGGGCGCGGTTCACGAGGACCATCGGGGTGGGCTCGCCACGGGACTCGTAGTAGTTGGGGGTCGCGTTGTCGAAGATCTCCTGGACCGTGCCTGCGGCGCCGGGCAGGAAGACGACGCCCGCGTTCGAGCGGGCCAGCAGACCGTCCTCGCGGGTCGCGTTGGCGAAGTACTTGGCGATGTGGGAGGCGAAGGCGTTCGGCGGCTCGTGGCCGTAGAACCAGGTGGGGATGCCGACGGAGGTGTTGCCCTTCGGCCAGCGGGTGCGCACCTCGAAGGCGGCGCGCACCCAGTCGGTGATCGACGGGGTGAACGACGGTGCCTTCGAGAGGAGTTCGCACGCCTCTTCCAGCATGGCGTCGCGGTACGGGGCCGCGTACGCGCCGAGGTTCGCCGCCTCCATCGCACCGGGGCCGCCGCCCGTCGCCACCGCGTACCCGGCGCGGGAGAGTGTGCGGCCGAGCCGTGCCGCGTCGCCGTACGCGTCCGTGCCGCGCGCGATGGCGTGGCCGCCCATCACGCCCACCACCCGTGCCCCGCGCAGGAGTTCGTCGAGGGCGTCGGAGATGGCGTCGTCGTGGACGGAGCGCAGCATGGACGCGTATATGTCGCCGTCTGCCTTGGTCCGCTGGAACCAGGCATACGCGAGGGCGTCCGGCGTCTCCTCGTACCCCTTCTCGAGCGACGCGAACAGCTCGTCGGGCCCGTAGAGGTGACCGCGGTACGGGTCGAAGGGCAGACCGGGGAGGGGCGGGAAGACAAGCGCGCCGTCGGCGCGGACCTTCGCCGCCGCGTTCTTCCGCATCGGGCAGCCGAGGAAGACGGCGCCCGCGGTGTCGGTGGCCAGCAACTCCCTCGTACGGTCCGTCAGATCGACGGCCTGGACGCGGAAGCCGGCGAGTGTCCTGCGGGCCGAGACGGTCGCGTCGAACTCCTCGAGCGTCTCGATCTCACGGTCGTCGTGGTGGGCCGCATGGGCGGGGCTCGTCTGCACCCGCCCATGTAAGCACGGCCGGTTCAGCCCTGGACCGCCGCCGGGTCCATCCACATGACCTCCCAGGTGTGGCCGTCCGGGTCGTCGAAGCCGCGGCCGTACATCTGGCCGTAGTCCTGGGTCTCGCCGCTCGCCGAACCGCCCGCCGCGATCGCCTTGTCGACCAGCTCGTCCACCTTCTCGCGGCTCTCGGCGCTCAGACACAGCAGCACCTCGCTGGTCTTCGTCGAGTCCGCGATCTCCTTCTTCGTGAAGTCCGCGTAGCGCTGCTTCGTCATGATCATCGCGACGATCGTGTCGCTGATCACGACGCTCGCGCAGTTCTCGTCGGAGAACTGCGGGTTGATCGCGTAGCCGAGCTCCGTGAAGAACTTCTTCGAGGTGTCGAGGTCGTTCACGGCCAGGTTCACGAAGATCATCTGCTGGTACATGTGGGGTCTCTCCCGTCGGGTGATGTGCTGTTCGGAGGGGTAGACCGGGAGGCTGCCGGAAAATCATCGGCGTCCGCGAGCTTTTTTCGCACGAGGTTTCACACGCGGGTTCAGTCGTCTCGCGTACGCGGGTCAGTGGGCCAGCGGCAGCGCCGCGAGCTCCGCGACCGCCCAGGTCAGCGGGCCGAAGAGGGCGAGCAGGGCGCCCGCGCGGAGTGCGGCGGCGCTGCGCAGCGTCGCGGCGGGCGCCCCGAGCTGCAGCAGGGCCGCCGTGGTGGCGGCGCGCGCGTTCCTGGCCTCCACCGCGGCGGTCAGCAGCGTCGCGACGGCGCACCCCGCCACGAGCAGCGCGCCCAGCGTGGTGAGCGGCCCGACGTCGGGGCGCGTGCCGGTGTAGAGCACGGCCATGGCGTACGCGCCCGACGCCACCGCGCACACCACGCCGAGCGGGCGTCCGATACGGGCCGCCTCCTCCATGAGCACCCGTCCGGCGAGCAGCCGCAGCGCGCCCGGCCGCACCGTCTGGAGCAGCCTGCCGCAGAGATGGGTGATCGCGGGCCCGGCCAGCGCCAGCCCGACCGCCGTGAGCGCCCAGCCGACGAGCACCCCGAGTGGCCCGCCCGAGAGGCCGCCGGGCAGCGCGGGACCTCCGGGCGCGGGGGCGGTACGGCCGGCGTACGTCTCCACGGCGAGGCCGGCCGCGAGGACGGCGGCGCCCCAGGGGAGGCCGCCGGGGGTGGGGAGGGGGGCCGGGGGGTGCTGGGGGTCGAGGGGGTGGCTGGGATGGCTCGGCTGATCGGGCTGATCGGGCTGACCGGGCTGACCGGTGTGGCCGGGGAAGCTCGGGAGCCCGGGGCTGTCGGCGACGGCAGGGTGAACGGGGTTGTCGCGGCGGTCGCGCCCTCCGACGCCGACGGGTGCGTCGAGCCGGTCATACGAGGGGGAGCCGGAAGCAGCGCGGGAGCTGGAGAGACCTGGGCCGTCGGAGAAGCCCTGCCCGTCGGAGCGGCCGTCGGCCCTTGCGTCGGCCCTGTCGCGGGCGCCGAGGCGGCCGGGCTCGTCGTGCGCGGCAGCGCTGCCGGAGGCCCCCGGGCTGCCGTACTCGCCGTACTCGCCGTACTCGCTGTGCCCG
The DNA here is from genome assembly GCF_008905045.1 of Streptomyces albicerus. Lineage (GTDB taxonomy): Bacteria > Actinomycetota > Actinomycetes > Streptomycetales > Streptomycetaceae > Streptomyces > Streptomyces albicerus. Next base: position 7,982 of record NZ_VWMY01000075.1, on the reverse strand, counting down.
GTGTGTTCGGCAAGAGCGCTCGATGTGCTCGGCGTGCTCGGCGTGCTCTGCGCGCCGACAGCACCGCCCCGCCCGGAGCGTCCGGGCGCGTCCTGTCCGTCGCCGCCCCGGCCCCCGGTCCGGCCGTGTGCCCCGAAGCGTCCGTACGCGCCGAACCCCGTGCGCTCGCCGGAGCGCCCGTGCCCGTGCCCGTACGCGACGAAGCCGCCAAGTCGCCTCGGGCGCCCGCCTGTTGTGGAGCCACGGAGCGTTACGCCGCGCGGGCGCAGCACCACCGCACTGGCCACCGACGCGGTGATCGGTACGAGCGCCAGCAGCGTGAGCGCGGCCGGGAGGGGCAGCGGCTCGTTCGCCGCGAGGAGGTCGGCGGCGTCGCCGTCGAAGGGGAGGCCGGTCAGGTCGCCGCGCAGGTGCAGGAAGAAGAGCAGGGCGACCATCGAACCGAGCGTGCAGGACACGGCGGTCGAGATCGCCGCGAGGACCATCAGGCGGCCGGGGCCGAGACCGATCGCCGACAGTCCTTGCCGGGGACGGGTGGCCGGGTCGGTCCGGGCGACCGCGACCGCGAACTGCACGGTCGCGGCGAGCGGAACGAGACACCAGGCGAGCCGGAGCGCGGCCGCGGCGGACGCGTCCGGGTGCCCCATCGCGTACCCGAGGGTGCACAGGAGCAGGAAGCCCGTGCCCGCCGAAGCCGCCGCGACCAGGAGTCTGCGGAACTGGACGGCAGGGCGGGCGCTGCGGGCTAGGCGGAGAGCGAGCACGCGGCCCGGCCTTCCGTCTCGGCCACCGGCGGCAGATGGACGGTGTTCACCCGCCGCCCGTCGAGCAGCGACACCGTGCGGTCGGCGAGCGCCGCGGCGTCCGCGTCGTGCGTGGCCAGGACAACGGTGATGCCGTGCGAACGGGCCGCCGTGGTGAGCGTACGCAGCACGTGCGCGCGGTCGGCGCGGTGCAGCGGGGCGGTCGGCTCGTCGGCGAAGAGCACGGTCGGCGTCGGGGCCAGCGCGCGGGCGATGGCCACGCGCTGGCGCTCGGCCTGCAGCAGGGCGTACGGGCGTTTGCGGGCGCAGCCGCCGATGTCGAGGCGCTCCAGCCACTCCAGGGCGGTGGTCTTCGCCCGCCGGCGGCTGACGCCGCGCAGCATCAGGGGCAGGGCCGCGTTCTCCCAGGCGTTCAGCTCGGGGACGAGGACAGGCGTCGGGTCGATCCAGGTGAAGCGGTCGCGGCGCAGCCGTTCGCGGGTCAGCGGGCCCATGGTGTGCACGGGCGTGCTGTTGAACCAGACCTCGCCCTGTTGGGCCATGACCTGCCCCGACAGGCATTGGAGCAGGGTCGTCTTGCCGCTGCCGCGCGGGCCGCCGACGGCGAGGATCTCGCCCTCGCGCACGCCGAGCGAGACGCCGGTGAGCGCGGGCGAGCCGTTGTGCTTGACGTGCAGGGCGCGTGCCCACAGCACGTCGTTGTCCGGCGGAGCCACCATCGCGTACACCTCGGTTCAGATCTGATGTGCCGTGCCTAAGCGGAGAGGTCGCTCGGTCCCCCGTCCGGGGGAACGAAGGCAGGGCCGATCGGTCACTGGGCACGCTAGGGAGTCGGGGCCGGGAGGCCGGACAGCACGCGGCCCCGGGGCGCCCATTCTCACTCGAACGGGCGCCACCGGGGCCGGTGTTGATCATCCAGACGGAAGATCCATCCAGATGGAAGATCAGAGCTTCGCCCAGGCCTCCGTCAGCACCTGGCGGACGATCCCCTCGATCTCGTCGAAGGTCGACTGGTCGGAGATCAGCGGCGGGGACAGCTGGATCACCGGGTCACCGCGGTCGTCGGCGCGGCAGTAGAGGCCGTACTCGAAGAGCTTCTTGGAGACGAAGCCGTAGAGCACACGCTCCGACTCCTCGTCCGTGAAGGTCTCCTTGGTGGCCTTGTCCTTCACCAGCTCGATGCCGTAGAAGAAACCATTCCCCCGGACGTCGCCGACGATCGGCAGGTCGTGCAGCTTCTGGAGGGTGGTCAGGAACGCGCTCTCGTTGTCCAGCACGTGCTGGTTGAGGCCCTCGCGCTCGAACAGGTCGAGGTTGGCGATACCGACCGCGGCCGACACGGGGTGGCCGCCGAAGGTGTAGCCGTGCAGGAAGGTGTTGTCGCCCTTGTAGAACGGCTCGGCGAGGCGGTCCGAGACGATGCACGCACCGATCGGGGAGTAGCCCGAGGTCATGCCCTTGGCGCAGGTGATCATGTCCGGTACGTAGCCGAACTTGTCGCAGGCGAACATCGTGCCGAGCCGGCCGAAGGCGCAGATGACCTCGTCGGAGACCAGCAGGACGTCGTACTGGTCGCAGATCTCGCGTACGCGCTGGAAGTAGCCGGGCGGCGGCGGGAAGCAGCCGCCGGCGTTCTGCACCGGCTCCAGGAAGACCGCCGCGACCGTCTCCGGGCCCTCGAAGAGGATCTGCTGCTCGATCTGGTCGGCGGCCCAGCGGCCGAAGGCCTCCGGGTCGTCGCCGAAGAGCGGGGCACGGTAGATGTTGGTGTTCGGGACCTTGTGGGCGCCGGGGACCAGCGGCTCGAACGGGGCCTTCAGGGCGGGCAGGCCGGTGATGGACAGGGCGCCCTGCGGGGTGCCGTGGTAGGCGACCGCGCGCGAGATGACCTTGTACTTGGTCGGCTTGCCCACCAGCTTGAAGTACTGCTTGGCGAGCTTCCAGGCCGTCTCGACCGCCTCGCCGCCACCCGTGGTGAAGAAGACCTTGTTCAGGTCGCCCGGAGCGTAGTTCGCGAGGCGCTCGGCCAGCTCGACGGCCTTCGGGTGGGCGTAGGACCACACCGGGAAGAAGGCCAGCTCCTGCGCCTGCTTGAACGCCGTCTCGGCCAGCTCGGTGCGGCCGTGGCCCGCCTGGACCACGAACAGACCCGAGAGACCGTCGAGGTAGCGCTTGCCCTTGTCGTCGTAGATGTAGGTGCCCTCGCCCCGGACGATCGTGGGGACGGGCGCGTTCTCGTACGAGGACATGCGGGTGAAGTGCATCCACAGGTGGTCGTACGCGGTCCGGCTGAGGTCCTTCGGCTGGGTGCTCACGGCTATCGGGTTCCCCACATGTAGGTCTGCTTCTTGAGTTTCAGGTAGACGAAGCTCTCGGTGGAGCGCACGCCGGGCAGGGCCCTGATGCGTTTGTTGATGACGTCCAGCAGGTGGTCGTCGTCCTCGCAGACGATCTCGGCGAGGATGTCGAACGAGCCCGCGGTCATCACCACGTACTCGACTTCCGACATGTCCGTCAGCGCGTCCGCCACCGGGTCGAGGTCGCCCTCGACGTTGATGCCCACCATCGCCTGCCTGCGGAAGCCCACGGTGAGGGGGTCCGTGACGGCGACGATCTGCATCACGCCCTGGTCGAGCAGCTTCTGGACGCGCTGGCGCACGGCCGCCTCGGAGAGGCCGACGGCCTTGCCGATCGCGGCGTAGGGCCTGCGGCCGTCTTCCTGGAGCTGCTCGATGATGGCGAGGGAGACGCTGTCCAGCGGGGGAGTGTGGTTCCCCGACCGGGTCTCTCGGGAGCCCTTCGGCTCTGCGCTACGACTGGACACGTGCTCACTGTGCATGAGGCCTCAGCAGTTCCGCAAGGGTCGATTGATGAAATTCGTTGTTTACGCCGCCGCCATGTGCGGATTTCGCAGTTCTGGGCCATTCGGGGGTGTTGAAAACGTGGAGCGTCGGACTAGGGTGGATGTCTCAGCCATTGGACACCTGACAGGAGGGCCGGCAGTGAGCACCGAGCTGCGTCGTCTGCGCAACTACATCGACGGAGAGTTCCGCGATGCCGCCGATGGACGGACCACGGACGTGGTCAACCCCGCGACGGGCGAGGCCTATGCCACCGCGCCGCTGTCCGGCCAGGCCGACGTCGACGCCGCGATGGCGGCCGCGGCCGCGGCCTTCCCGGCCTGGCGCGACCAGACCCCCGCCGAGCGGCAGAAGGCCCTCCTCAAGATCGCCGACGCTTTCGAGGAGCGGGCCGAGGAGCTGATCGCGGCCGAGGTGGAGAACACGGGCAAGCCCACGGGCCTCACCCGGTCCGAGGAAATCCCGCCCATGGTCGACCAGATCCGCTTCTTCGCGGGCGCGGCGCGCATGCTGGAGGGCCGCGCGGCCGGCGAGTACATGGAGGGCCTGACCTCGATCGTCCGCCGTGAGCCGGTCGGCGTCTGCGCGCAGGTCGCGCCGTGGAACTACCCGATGATGATGGCCGTGTGGAAGTTCGCCCCGGCGCTCGCGGCCGGGAACACGGTCGTCCTCAAGCCGTCGGACACGACTCCCGCCTCCACGGTCCTGATCGCCGAAATCATCGGCTCGATCGTCCCCAAGGGCGTCTTCAACGTCATCTGCGGCGACCGCGACACCGGCCGGCTGATGGTCGAGCACCCGACGCCGGCGATGGCCTCCATCACCGGTTCCGTACGCGCGGGCATGTCCGTCGCCGAGTCCGCCGCGAAGGACGTCAAGCGGGTCCACCTGGAGCTGGGCGGCAAGGCACCTGTCGTCGTCTTCGAGGACACCGACATCGCCAAGGCCGTCGAGGACATCTCGGTGGCCGGCTACTTCAACGCCGGGCAGGACTGTACGGCCGCCACCCGCGTCCTCGTCCAGGAGTCGATCCACGACGAGTTCGTGGCCGCGCTCGCCAAGGCCGCCGCCGATACGAAGACCGGGCAGCCGGACGACGAGGACGTGCTGTACGGGCCGCTCAACAACCCGAACCAGCTCAAGCAGGTCACCGGCTTCATCGAGCGCCTGCCCGCCCACGCCAAGGTCGAGGCCGGCGGCCACCGGGTCGGCGAGAAGGGCTTCTTCTACGCCCCGACCGTCGTCTCCGGCGTCAAGCAGGACGACGAGATCATCCAGAACGAGGTCTTCGGCCCGGTCATCACCGTGCAGTCCTTCTCGGACGAGGCCCAGGCCGTCGAGTACGCGAACGGCGTCGAGTACGCCCTCGCCTCCTCCGTCTGGACGAAGGACCACGCGCGCGCGATGCGCATGTCCAAGGTCCTCGACTTCGGCTGCGTGTGGATCAACACGCACATCCCGCTGGTCGCGGAGATGCCGCACGGCGGCTTCAAGAAGTCGGGCTACGGCAAGGACCTGTCGTCGTACGGGTTCGACGACTACACGCGGATCAAGCATGTGATGACGTCCATCGAGGGCTGATCGCGTGCGGCCGACGGCGTGCTGCTGATGGCGTGCCGCCGACGATGTGCGGCGGTGTGCGGCTGACGGTGTGAACGGCGCGGTCCCGGACGGGAGTTGATCCGTCCGGGGCCGCGGTGCGTCAGCTGTTGTGGACGAGTCCGGAACTGCTCTGGACGAGTCCGGCGCTCCGCTCGTCGGAGCCTTCGCGCTGGCCGCAGTCCGGCGGCGAGGGGCGGTCCTTCCAGTTGGGCGGCTCGTCGGGCGGCACCGGAAGATCCACGCCGATGTCCTCCAGGACGTGACGGCAGGCCTGCGCGGCCTTCCGGTACTCCTTCGAGATCGGGGCGGGGTGCTTGCCCTTGCCCCCGTCCATCTTCACTTTCACGCCGCGGCCGTCCTTCGCCGTGTAGATGACGATGTCGGGGAAGTCCTCCAGACCGTTGTCGCGCATGCACTCCGCGTACTCGCGGGACGCGTCGTCCTGGCGTTCCCAGTCGGTCGAGTCGGTCGAGTCGTCCTTCGGGGGGTTCGTCGACGACTCGCCGCCCGAGGGCGAGTCCGCCGCGATGGACTGCCCCGCGTACACCCCGCCGAGCGTGAGGGCCGAGATCAGGGCGCAGGCCACGGTCAGCCGACGGTGCCGTTTCGTCGTACTTGGCATGAGGTTCCTCCTGGGTGTGCTTCGGATACGAGTCCTCAAGCCACCTCATCTCTCAGGCGGTTACGGCACGGGAACGGGCGCCCTTACCACCCTGTTACCGCCGGGCGGGCAGTCTGGCCGCAGGGTTCGCAGCAGCCGGAGACGCAGCCGGAGATGCCGATGCGCGTATTGGTGGTCGAGGACCACGAGGAGCTCGCCGAGACGGTCGCGGCGGGACTGCGCAGAGAGGGGATGGCCGTCGACACCGCGCTGGACGGCCATGCGGCGCTGGAGCGGGCCACGGTCAACGGCTACGACGTCGTCGTACTCGACCGTGATCTGCCCGGGCTGCACGGAGACCGGGTCTGCCGGGCCCTGGCCGAGGGGGGCAGCCGGGCGCGGGTACTGATGCTGACCGCGTCCGGCACGGTCGCCGACCGGGTCGCGGGGCTCGGGATGGGCGCCGACGACTATCTGCCGAAGCCGTTCGCGTTCACCGAACTGGTCGCGCGGATACGGGCGTTGGGGCGGCGTGCGCAGCCCGCGTTGCCGCCGGTTCTGGTCCACGGCGATCTGCGGCTCGACCCCGCTCGGCGGGTGGCGTCGCGCGATGGCCGCCAACTGCCGCTCAGCCCAAAGGAGTTCGCCGTTCTGGAGTTGCTGATGGGTGCTCGCGGTGCCGTCGTGTCCGCCGAGGAACTGTTGGAGCGGGCCTGGGACGAGGCGGCCGATCCGTTCACCCAGACCGTGAAGGTCACGGTCAGCCGGTTGCGGCGCAAGCTCGGGGAGCCGCCGTTGATCGAGACGGTGGCGCAGGCCGGATACCGGGTGTGACCATGCGCCTCGCGATGCGCGGACCGCGGAACATACGGCTGCGTGGGCCGCAGAACCTGCGGTTGCGTGGGCCGCAGAGCATCCGGTGGCGGCTGACCTTGTTGTACAGCGGGCTCTTCGTGGCGGCGGGAGCGGTGCTGCTGGCGCTCACGTACGCGCTCGTGGCCGATCGGGGCGACCAGATCGCGGTGAGCAGGCCCGATGTGCCTTCCGGGGATTTGGGGGCGGGGGCGCCCGCCGTCGAGGGATACGTACGCGAGCAGCTGGCCGTCCAGCGCAGCGACCAGTTGCATCAGCTCTTCGTCGAGTCGGGGGTCGCGCTCGGCGTCATGGCGGTTGCCTCGCTCGCGCTCGGGTGGCTGGTCGCCGGGCGGGTGCTCGCGCCGTTGCGCACGATGACCGCCACGGCTCGGCGGATCTCCGCGGACGATCTCCACCGGCGGCTCGCCGTGGCCGGGCCGGACGACGAACTCAAGGATCTCGCCGATACGTTCGACGATCTGCTCGCTCGGCTCGAGGGTGCCTTCGAGGCGCAGCGGCGGTTCGTCGCGAACGCGTCGCACGAGTTGCGTACGCCGCTCACCCTTCAGCAGGCCATCGTCGATGTCGCGCTCGCCGATCCCGACGCCGATGTCGCCGCTCTGCGGTCGGCCTGTCTGCGGGTGCGGGCCGCGGGGCAGGAGCAGGAGCGGTTGATCGAGGCGTTGTTGACGCTGGCGCGTAGTCAGCGGGGGGTGCGGGAGCGGGAGTGCGTGGATCTCGCCGCTCTCGTGCGTGAGCTGTTGCCCGACGGCGGGTCCGGGCCCCGGGTGTCCGCCGAGCTCATGCCCGCGCCGCTGCTCGGGGATCCTCAGCTGATCGGGCGGCTGGTGAGCAACCTCGCCGAGAATGCCGTGCGGCACAACTTGCCCGAGGGGGAGGGGGGTTGGGTCACCGTCTGGACCGGGGTCGTCGAGGGGCGGGCCTCCTTGCGGGTCGCGAACAGCGGGCCTGTGGTGCCGGGGGATCAGATCGGGGCCCTGTTCGAGCCCTTCCGGCGGTTGGGGGCCGAGCGGGTGCGGTCTCGGGAGGGGGCGGGGTTGGGTCTCTCGATCGTGGCCGCGATCGCCGCGGCGCATGGGGGAGTGGTGGAGGCTCGGGCCCGGGTGGAGGGCGGGCTGTGGGTGGAGGTGGTGTTTCCGCCCCCGCCGCCCCTACCCGTCCCATCCCTGGGGGCTGCGCCCCCGCTGAAAATCAGCCCCTCCGGCGTTTGAGGAGCGGGGGTTCGGGGGCTGGCCCCCGACGGGGTCTGGGGCGGAGCCCCAGAAGGATGGGACGGGT
>NZ_VWMY01000074.1 GCF_008905045.1 Streptomyces albicerus | reverse complement strand
CCGCATTCGTTAAATCCCCACGGCCCATACCGCCAGCCTGACCCCAACACCCCACTCACATCAGGAGATCCGAGAAACACCGCCTAGGCCGCAGCGACCCCCTTCTTCATCCGGTCACGACGGGCACCATCGATGCCGCCACAGGCGGATCGCATGTGCCGCAACATTCGCAATCGATCGTCCTATCGCCGCCCACCGCATCGAGCGGCTCCAGCTCAGACGGCCAACCGGCATACGCGATCCGGTCGTTGTCAGGGGCGTCCGGATCTTCTGATGCAAGCAGGCGCGAAGGTATGCGCGCGGACCGACAGTGCGCCACCGAAGTCCATTTCTTGCTAATTTAGGTAGAGCGACGGTTCGGACAATATTTTTGTATTGTCCGAACCGTCGCACTACCGGGCGGGAATCCCCTGGTCACAGCCCTTTCGCCGAGCAACGACACTGCCGATGCCTGCGATCCAAGACTGGCACGGGCAAATTCGACCCCAATTCGACCCCGGGGCAGGTTCTCCAACCTAAGAACGCGCCCTGACCTGCGCAAATACCTTCAGGGAACAATACTCAGCCACTACGCCGGGTTCTTGGCAACATCGGTCGGCCAGTAACGGCGGATATGCGCAGCGAAGTCGACTTGTAGTGACTGAGGATTAGCAGGGCAGACGCGAACCTGACCGTCGGCGTCGCATTCGACGACATCCCGCGCCGCAGTCGATCGGCGAACCAGGGCCAAGCACTCCCACTCCAGGAGGGCCGCGCACGTGGTGGACTCCGCAATAGACCGACCGTGGTGGATGCATGTCACATGGGTAGCGGCTCAGCCGCAGCGCCGGTTCTACAAGGCTCCATGGTCAGACGAGCGCAGACAGCTTCGGAGCGAGGCAACATAGCGCGGGATCGCCGGTTAGCCAAACCGGCGATCCCGCGCATCATTGGTGATCCACCGCCACTACCTGTCGGTACGTCGAAAGGCATCGCCAAGACCAGCACAACGCAACTCACCGCGCTCGCCTGCGCTTCACACTGCCCTGTCGCTCGTGAGGGACAGGGCCTGGCCGCCCTCCAGATCTTTCGAGATACGCAGTTGGACTGATGGTTCAGTGACGGCGACGTGGCCAAGTCTTGTCACGACCTGGGTAAGACCGACGGCGAGTTCCCCTGGGTCCCGGCCCATCGACAGCGCCCCCAGCCAGCGAAACGGGGTGACCGCTCTTGCAGCCCTGCTGCTCTGACCAGTTACTGGCCCGCCTTCGCGGTCCACTTGCCCGCCATAGGCGTTAGCCCCAGACGTCTCCCGCAGTTTTAAAGCAAGTTGATCGCACCCAAGCCGCGCCATCATGAAAGGGACTGAGGAATCCGATATGCACAAGCTGAGCAATGAGCAGCAGGACGCCCCGTACAGCCCCTCGCACATCCGTGCCACCTGGGGTGGAACGGGGACCGTCCAGGACGCTTCCAGGGCATTTGGGTTTTCCCGATCGAAGGGCTACGACCTGGTGCGTCGCGGAGAGTTCCCGTGCCGCGTGCTACGCGTCGGCCGTACGACTCGTGTTGTCACCGCGTCCTTGCTCCGTGTGCTCGAAAGCGGCGAACCCGAGTACAGCGGTCTCCACCCCGGACGTGGCACGCAGTCGTAAACCGTCGCACGACGAAGCCCCGCAGGAGTAAACCTGCGGGGCTTCGTCGTCTCACAGGGATCCGGTACGCCAGAACGCCCTCTCCGCACGGTCGTAGTGGTGACCGCGCGGGGGTGATCTGTGAGAGGAAGAGGCCCCACCGAAGTGCTCCTGTGGAGCCTCTTCCTCTCACCCGCGCTCTCACACAGCTCTCACCGACTGTGCCGACTCCGGCGGACTGGTATGCGCTGAGCAGGCATTATGCACCTGTCTTGGATCTGCCTGGACGCGGCTGGACGGCTTCTACAACCTGTGCAAGTGGGCCCAGGCACTTCCGTAGTTCGCAGCGGCGCAAGCCGATCGAACCATCCACCGCCACAATTGTCGGGGGCTCCGCACAGCGAGGGTTCAACACGCAAAACTTGACAGGGAACGCACCTGGTCCGACGACACCACCCACGCCATCCACGAAGAACAGACCCTGCGGGCCGAACTCGTCCACGAAGCCGAACCCGCGAGACTGCCTGGACCATCGCCGCCTACGAGACCCCCGTCTCCGACCGGATGTGGCACCTCACCCTCTCCGGAGCCACCCCAGCACCCGTCCTCCAGACCCTGCTGAACAGGCTCGCCGAGGGAGACGCCTGGGAGACCGCCATCGGCGGCCCCGCCACCGAGAAGACCGTCACCGAAGCCACCCATCCCCTCACCGACGCGGGCTGGAGGCACACGGTCGACGGACGATGGATCCGCTGGGAAACCCTCCAAGCCGACGCCGGCGTCCAGTTCGACGCCTTCGCGGCCCAAAACCCGCACAGCACCCTCGCCTCCTGGACCCTCTGGGCCGGTCCCAGCATCGACCATCCCACTTGGGCGATCCACGCCTCCCCCTACACACCGGCCCCACTGCTCACCCACCTCGCCGAGGAACTCGCCCACGGCACCGGAACCCGCCAAAGCAGCCCCGCGAAGCCGCCGTACACAGCGAATCTCACAACCACACCGCGCCCTCTTGCCCCGGCACCAGCCGCACAGCACACTAGTCGGCACCGCTGACCGCCCTGGTGCCGGCAGCCGGGCCCGCCTTCACCATGCCTGGCGTGGTATTCGGTCGGCGCCCCAGCGCCGACAGCGTCCCGGGCGCAGCAGCCCGTGCGGGACGGACGCCATCGGCCTTCTGCTCGGCTACCCCTTACCACGCCACCGACACTCCGCCCTACGCGTCCAACGGTGATCACGCTTGCGCGAGGACTTCGCCTGGGACGACATCGCACGCCTCGTCGACGGCGACGGGAAGATCGTCGACACCCGCTCGATGGGATTCTCCGAACGCGACCGACTGGACCTGGTCCGCTGCCTGGCTGCCCCGGAGGGCCACCTGGACAGCAAGCAGATCACCGACTGCTTCGGCGAGCACTTCTTCGCCACGAACTTCTGGCTCCTGTGGTGCACCACGTTCGCCTTCCAGCCCTGGCACAGCGCGATCGAGTTCCGCCGCTACCTCCGGCGCTTCATCCACCTCTTCCCCGAGTTCGCCTCCATGTCGCGCATCCGCCGCACCCGCTACAACCAGTACGACTCCATCGTGCGCCCCCTGACCGCCTGGCTGCGCGAACGCGACGTCACCCTCCACACCGGATGCCACGTCACCGACCTCGGGCTCGCACCGGGCCGCAGGAGTACAAGGGTTGAGCGCATCTACCTGTCCCGCAGCGGCCGTGACGAGCAGATCGAGGTAGCCCCCGAGGACCTGGTCCTGGTCACCAACGGCTCCATGACCGACGCCTCCAGCCTCGGCTCGCACACCTCCGCACCGCCGCCGCCTCCCCGCAGCTCGGACGCGTGGCTGCTCTGGCATCGACTGGCCCGGGGACGCGACGACTTCGGCAACCCGGACGCCTTCCACAAGCACGTCAAGGAGTCCCGCTGGGAGTCGTTCACCGTCACCACGAAGGATCCGGCGTTCCTCAAGGCGCTGGAGGAGTTCAGCGGTCGGGAGACCGGCCGGGGCGGCATGATGACGTTCACCGACTCCAACTGGCTGCTCACCATCGTCGCCAACCGCCAACCCGTCTACCGCGACCAGCCCGAGGACTTCTCGGTCTGGTGGGGCTACGGCCTGTTCCCCGGCCACGCGGGCAACCACACACCCAAACCGATGACGATGTGCTCCGGCCGGGAGATCCTCGAAGAGGTCCTGCACCACCTGCACTTCGACGAGCCGAAGGCGGCCCAGATCCTTCAGACCTCCACCGTCGTGCCCTGCCTGATGCCGTACATCACCAGCCAGTTCCTGGCCCGCCGCCGCGACGACCAGCCCAAGGTCGTATCCGAAGGCTCGGTTAATCTCGCCTTCATGGGACAGTTCGCGGAAGTGCCCGACGACGTCGTCTTCACCGTCGAGTACTCAGTGCGAACCGCCTGGACGGCGGTGTCCCAACTCCTCCGGCTCGACACGCACCCGCCCGCGGTCTACAAGGGCCACCATGATCCCCACGTCCTGGCCGCGGCCCTGGAAACGATGCACCGCCGGTAGCCCGGAGCGCCTCACGGACCAGGAAGCGCCGCGCGTACGGTGGATGGCACGCCGCCTCCCGGCCGCCGCCACATGATCGTCGGTGGGGCCCACCGGCTGGATAGGGTCGAGCGGCCCCTGCTTCAGGCCACGATTGGGTCCAACGGCCCCTCTCGGCCCACATCCAGAACGGGCCGTCGGCTCTACGAAACTCCAGCCGGATAACACCGTCTGCGAGAGCGAAGTAGGTTTCACGTCAACAATCGGCCGACCGAATTTGCACGTTTCCTCTCGCAGCTACTCCGGTAGCTTCCCAAAGCATCTATGTCGACCGCCGACGGCGCAGGGGGACGCGTGAGCAACGACCGCGACAGCCAAGGTCAGCCGCACCTGTTGATCTCTGTGATCGACGACGATCCGTTGAGGGCACGCAGCGACGCCCGCGAACTGCTGGCCGAGGTGTCCGAGGCCGATCCAACGGCCTCGCTTCGCTTGCCTTCGACCGGTCCCTCTGTGGGCACCGACAAAGGTGGCGACGTAGTGGGGGTCGTCGGTCTGGTCCTGAGTGCCGGCTCGTTCGCGGCAGCCTGCGTTCAGGTGTGGCTGGCCAAGGTGCCTCAGCGCACGATCATCGCGACCCGACCCGACGGAGCCACGCTGCGGATTACCGGTCGCGAGGCCCGCGAGGACGACGAACGTCTCGAACGGTTCCTGGCCAATGGCTCCTTACCGGCAGACGCTGACGCGACCGGCGGCGCAGCGGGCCGGGGCGACACCTCGACGGCAGGCTGACCGAGGGTGCGTAACAACGACCGCTACGCCATCCTGATCGGCGTCTCGACCTACGACAGCGACGCTTACCACGACCTTCCGGCGGTCCGTGCCGATCTGCACTATCTGAAGGAAGTCCTGCAGAACACGGAGATCGGCCAGTACAACGACTGCGACGTGGTGGCCGATCCGACGCGTGCCGAGATGCTGCACGCCATCGAGTCGTTCCTCGAGGAGCGGCAGCAGAGCGAGAGCGCGCTGCTGTACTTCAGCGGGCACGGCGAGTTCTGCGAATCCGACAATCAGCTGTACTTCCTCACCCGAGACAGTGACCGAGCCGATCTGCCCGGTACCGCGGTATCGGCGGATTTCCTCGAGCGGACGCTGCAGTCCTGCCGCGCCGCATCCAAGATCGTGCTGCTTGACTGCTGCGCGAGCGGTTCGGTCGTCCAAGGCTGGCGTGCCAAGGGCGGAGAGGGTTCGGAATCGGGTGAAGCGGAACGCAGCACCCTGCTACGTCCCACCGGCGTGTACTTCATCACCGCTTCAGATGCGCTGCAGCCCGCCTCCGCCATGGCTCCCGAGGGGTCGACACTCGGTACCTCGCGGTTCACGGGCGAAATCGTCGAGGGGTTGCGAAATGGCCGGATCAAGGACAGCGGCTGGATATCGCCGGAGGACCTCTTCGAGTATCTGAACGCGCAGATGGTGCGAAAAGGTCTACCGAAGGAGCAACGCCCGACCAAGTCCACCTTCCGCGCCACCCATACGCTGTACTTCGCCAGATCGGTGGCTCGTCCGGTCAGCCTTCCCGCTCTGCCTGGTGAGCCGGCTCCGCCGTCGGCTGCCCAGTTGAAAGCACGCGAGCGGGCCGCTGCCGACAGCGAGAACGCCAACGACTGGCAGCGGCTGCTCCGCTACTACGCCCAGTGCCTGAGCTCCCAGGCCGCGGCGAGCATGCTGCCCGACCGGCGGACCGGGCGGAATTCGCAGTACTTCCTGGTGGACGAAGGACCCGAGACCATCCAGTCCGGTCTGGGCTCGGTCCTGCCGGCTCCAGCCCGGCTGCCCGGAGCGCACGCATCAGGCGGTGGCAAGACGAAGGACGGGGCGGGGCGCGCCGCAGATCAGCACGAGTACTGGTACGGGTATCCAGCCGTCACCCTCCCCTCCCGCGGCGAGGGCGGTCGGCGCACGGACGTGGGCATCGCGCCGCTGCTCATACAGCAGATGGAGTTGGCTCCGGACGAGAGCGGGCGGGCTGTGCTCCGTCCGAGTGGGGTGCCGTCCTTGCACACCAAGGTGGTGACCGAGCTTCTCTCCGAGGACGAGGCTGCCCAGTTACTCGCCCGCTGGCAGCCAACATGGCAGCACGGCAATGACGCCCAGATGCTCAGAGCCGTACGGGAGTTACTCCGCGAGCTGGGACTGCCGGAGCTCGAACCGCTCGACGCCTCCGCTCTCCGTGCGGATTCGGTGAACGAGGCCCTGCGCCCAGGGGCGCACAACGCCGCGGTGATTCTTGCTCCTTCGAGCGTGGAGCGGTTCGCCACCGACGGGCTGGTGGAGAATCTGCTGGCCATCTCCACGCGTACGGACGAGATACCCGGTACCGCTCTGGATGCCCTGCTGAACCGTGCCGCCGCCGCTTCAAAAACCGATCCGGTACTCGTGGTCGCCGCAGGACCGGCCAACGAGAGCCAGGAGCAGGTGGTCGTCTCAGCGATGACGCAGCCCCTGACCGTGGCCACCGGTCCGCCCGGGACGGGAAAGAGCGAGGTCGTCACCTCGGTGGTCGCCACCTGTGTCGCGGCCGGCGAGTCGGTTCTGGTGGCGTCCACCAACAACGAGGCGGTGGACGTCGTCGCCCAGCGGTGCGACGACATCGCTCCTGGCCTGATGATGCGTACCGGCAACGTCGACGCCTTGGTCAAGGAGGCCGCGAAGCTGGAGCAGTTGCTGTCGGATCCGCCTCCACAGCCAGGCCGCAGCTCAGCCACGGTGGCGGGTGAGCTTCGCAACCTCCGCGCTCGCGTCACCGTTCTACGCGACCAAGCCGGCCGACAGGTCGAGGGTGAGGTGCAGCTGGCCCGAGTGCTTGAGCAGCGTGCGGAGCTCGCCGCGAGGATCGGACTTCCGGTGCTGCTCCTGTCACAGATGTGGGCGACCGACGATCATTCGACGCTCGCACGCTGGGAAGCGCGGACCCGCAGAGCGGCGACGGCCGGGGGCTGGTGGGGACGCTGGCGGCGTAAGCGTGCGATGAATGCGTTCGTCTCGGCTGCCAGCCCGCAGGTGGCCGCGCAACTGCCTGCGTGGACCGGCGAACGGCCCGTCGTCTCGGAAATCCTCGACAATCTGGCGGACGTGACAGACCTGGAGCGGCAGGTGCGTGAACTCACGCCAGCCCAGCTCACCCACGACGAGGAGGCCGTACGTCAGGCTCGCGCGGCCTGCGCCACGACACGGGCCGAACTGTCGACGGAGCTGTGCGCGGCAGTGTCGGCGGAGGCACTCAGCCGCGGGCGATCGCTGTTGAACCAGCGACTCCAGACGCTGCGGCAGCACTCGGGGACCCAGCGCAGCCACCTGAATCTGCTGGGCCATCTGAAGGGGTGGGCGATCACCACGCACGCGGTGCGTCAGCTGCGGCCGAACGCCAAGCTCTTCGACCTGGTCGTCATCGACGAGGCCAGCCAGTGCTCCATCGCTGCGGTGCTGCCGCTGCTGTTCCGCGCCCGGCGGGCTTTGATCATCGGTGATCCGATGCAGCTGAGTCACATCCCCGGCATCTCACCGGAGCAGGAGCGCCAGGCACGTGTCAGGACGGGACTCAGCGCGGCCTGGCTGGAGGACCGACGGCTCGCCTACCACGCCCACTCCTCCTACCACGCCGCCGCGCAGAACGGCGACACCGCCCTGCTGCTCGACGAGCACTACCGCTGCCATCCGCAGATTGCCGACGTCGTCAACGGCCACTGCTACTCCGGCGCGCTGGAGATCCTGACCGACGTACGGGGGCAGGTACCCGCGGTGGACCTCATGAGCACCGGGGAAACCGCTCCCGTGCTGGCCTGGGCGAGCGTTCCTTCCAGCGAGTCAGCGCGCGGCGCTGGCGGAAAGTCGTGGCGCAACCCGTCCGAAGCCGCCGCCGTGACCGACATCGTGAAGGAACTGCTGCAGCACCTGCCGGAGACCGCAACGGTGGGTGTAGTGACCCCCTTCCGCGCGCAGAAGGATGCCCTGGAGCGCATGGTGGGCAGCGACCGGGTGCGGGTGGGCACGGTGCATGCCTTCCAGGGCGGTCAGCGCGACGTCATGGTCCTCAGCCCGGTGGCGACCGCCAATACACCTCCGAGGACGGCGCACTGGGTGGCGAGCCAGGTCAACCTCTGGAACGTCGCGATCACCCGCGCGAAGTCCCAGTTGATCACCGTGGGCGACCATGGCTACTGGCAGCAGCAGACCGGGCTTCCGCACCTGCTGTCGTCACGCTCAGTCCTGTGGAACCGGGCGCGGGCCGTCGATGCACACCAGGCTCCCGCACATGGCCCCGACCCACAACAGGATCCGCGCCGCAGGGACCTCGCCGACATCGTGCAGCAGCTCCTCGCCTCGCGAGGCGTCGTCGAGCTGGAACGCGACGCCGCGGCCGGCGGGCAGCGGGTCGACCTGCTGTTCACCGCACCCGAGGGCAACACCGCGGTACTGGTCGACGCCGGACCACTACCCGGCCGTGACCCAGCGCGGCACCTGCGCCTGATGCACGAGCGAGCCGGCCTGCTGATCGGACTGCCATCCGGCGGCCGGGGGGCGAAGGCGGGCAGCGTCGAGCGAGTTCTCCGTATCCCCGCCTGGCGCATTTTGGCGGGCCCAAACGTACTGGCGCCGCTGTTCGACTGAGTGACCGGTCGGCCCTGCACAGCTGACCGGACATCCGACCTGGGGAGGGGCAGTCGTGACGAGCACCATGAAGACCGAAGAAGTCCTGCACAGCCTCCAGCAGCAAGTGACCGTACCGGTGTACTCAACGCGAGAACTGGTGGGCAAGGTCGAGGAAGCTGCGGCCGACAAGGAACGTGAGCGCAAGGAGACGTTCCAGAAGCGTCAGGAGGAGGGCAAGACCAAGCAGGGAGACACATACGCACCGCTGCGACGCAAGCCGGGACTGCGCCCGCTCCCCAGCCAGGAACTCGGCCTGACGGTGCGGTTGTCGTTCTGGGATGTACTGCACCACCTCGGCCGCGGCCTCGCGTTGTCCCAGCGTGGCGCATCGCGCGGGCTGGCTGAACACTGGGGCGCCCTCAAGTACTGCCAAGCGCTGAGTGCGAATGCCGGAACCCACCTCACGGTGTCCGAGGAGGGCAAACGGATCGCCATGTACTACAAGGCGCTGCAATCCGAGGAGCTGGGGCATGCCTTCGCATTGGCCGTGAGCGAGGAAATCCTCACCCGCCGCTATCCCGACCACAGTGTCTCCATCGTCCGCGCCGACACCGCGTTGCGGGCCGGCTGGACATTGACCAGCCGGGACAAGGCGAAAACGAAGACCGTCGGCTACCACTACCGCCCGCAGTTCTTCGCCGAAGTCTGGAAACCAGGCGAGTCCTCACGCGTCTTCCCGATCGCGTGCAAGGGCAACCACAGTGACCGGCAGAAGGCATACGAGCAACTCGCCTCCGCAGCGGTCCACGCGGACGGGGTACACATCGGAGCCTGGAACGAAACGCCGGCCCTGCTGTTCAGCACGGAGATCTCCCTGAGCGACCCGCTCACCGTCCACGCCCTGCACGCCGACGGCCCCGGCGGCTGGCTGCATATCCCGAAAGGCACGCCCGCCGCCGACATCGGCCTGCCTGTGGGCGACAAGAACCCGGCCATCGGCATCTTCAAGCCGGGCAAGGGCAAGGACCCCGACTCCTCCGAACCCGGATGCCAGGTCGGTCCCGACGAATACGAGTGGTTCCAGCGTGCCCTGGCTCACGCCGACGCCGCCGGCCTGACGGCGTTCGCCGGCGACGGGGAATCCACCGCCGCACTGCTCACCACACGTCAGGGCAGTGATTTCTTCCAGGGCTTCGCGCACGCCGCGGCCGGCAGCGTCCAGGACGCGGGTTACACGCTGCTGGGCGAGAAGTTTGAGGGCACGGACCATGTCTTCCGGCTCAACGGCGAGCGGGTCCAGGCGTTCTCCGGCGTCGCGGCCGACATCCTCGGTGCCCTCGTTACCAGGGAGGAAGACAAACGCCACGCCGACGTCGCCGCCTATCGGCAACGGGTGCACACGTGGAGGGCCAAGCGGCACGGGACCTTCTGGGACCGCAACTGGAACGGCGTGGTCTCGATCAGCCGGGACGGCACGGTGCTGGCCATGCGTCAGATCCGGCCGTTCCAGGACGAGTGACCTCCACGGTTTGTGTCACCGGCCACTGGCCCACCGTGAGGCCGCGAGGTTGCCCTTGGGCGGCGCCCGCATCCTCGTCGACGCCGGTCCGCCTCGCAGGTAAGCGGCGTCAACGACCCGCATATAGCACCCGATCCCAGGTTAGCCAAACCGGGGATCCCGCATCATTGATAGTCCACCGCCACGTCCTGACCACCACGTCGAGAGGCAGCACCACGACAACAGCCCACAACCACACACCCCACCGGACCAGCCACCCGGAGGAGAAGCCGCTACGCCGCGGCGTAGCTGAGGCGGAACAGATCCTGCGCGCGCTCCAGGTCCCGCTTCGTACGAAGCTGCACCTCAAGATCGCCCGTACCATGGTGGCCGAGCCCCGTCACGTCCCGGGTGAATCCGGAAACAATGTCGACCCCCTTCGGATCCGCCTTGAGATAGACAAGCAGCTTGGCCTTCTGCGGCGGACAGACGCAGGCGAAGTTCCGCAGCCGCTGGTAGGCGCAATAGGTTTTGCGCTGGACCCGGGTGACGCCGTCCCCGAGGCCGAGCAAGACCTCGTCGACCGCCGCAGCCAGCTCTGTCATTGCCCCGTCTCGCCTTCGGGCACTCGGCACCGCTGACGCCCGTCGACGGGCCGCCCTGGGGACAGTCGCATGTCCGGTGACGGAGGCCGCGGTCTCAAGTCCGATGAGGTCCGTGCCGAAGAAGCGGTAGCGGACCAGGTCGATGCTACGGCGGTGCTCGCGGACAGCGTGCGCGTCGTAGCAGGTGAAGTCACCGGCGACACAGATCAGCCGGGGTGCACTCCACAGGACCTGGGACGCGACCCTCACCCCGAGCCGGTCGCGGACCAGACTCCGAAAGGCGTCCTTGTGGCTCATCAACCAGGCCATATAGAAGAGGCCCTGATTGATGACACCGGCATCCGTGCCGCGCTTGTACTCGACGATCACCGGCGCCCCGTTCTCGTCGAGCCCCAGCGAGTCGATCCGTCCGCCGTCGACACAGTCGATGACGTACTCGCTCGCGAGGAACCGCACTCCCAGCATCGTCTCCATGTGCGCCTCGATAAGGCTCTGCACATCAGCCTCGACCTCAGCAAGACGCGGCGCGACCTCCGTCACGCCGCTATTCGTCGTGTGGAACAGCTTCAGGCCCGACACCTTCCCCTCCTCGGCTCGAAGATCGAGAACGCCGGGGGGCGGCAGATTTATTTCCGCGATCGCCGTCGAGCGTGTGAGGATGGTGTGAGGCTACGCCGAGCCACGGAGACACGCTGGCGCCCCACGGTTCCCACGACCGCCTGATCCCACATACGTCCCACAAAATGACTGACAGTACGTCAGGGGACAGAAAGTCGCAGGTCAGAGCAAGTGGTCCGCGGATAGCCCAAGCGCCTTCTAAGCGCTTGGCCGCAGGTTCGAGGTGCCCGGCCGCGCGGTAATAGGAATGCTGCCCACACCGACCGGGGCCCAGTTCCCGTCGCTGGAGCCTCCGTACCGGCGCATCAGGTAGTCGTGCCGCCGACGGGGTACGGTCGCGGGCGTCCGGGGGGCGCGTGGGTTGGGACGAACGTCCGTGATCCCGTTGGCAGATGGGTCCGCACGTCATGGGGCTGAGACGTCCGTTTCAGCAGCCTGCAAGCCGGGGGTGTCATGGTCTTCATGTCGGCCGCGAAGGTCGGCGAGGAGAGATACCCATAGCGGCCCAATGGGGGTTGGAGTTCATCTCCGGTCAGGGGTTCAGGCCCCACGCAGGTTCGAATCCTGCTCTCTCCGCCCACCACAGCGAACGCTCACTGCCCATCGGAGCAACTCCCAGCGCTGACACGCCCGTTCGGCCGCCCTGATTCGGACAAGGAAGCCAAGTATGAGCCACTGGGCACACAACGCAGTGATTGTCGCAAACGAACGGGCAGGGAGCGCGGCTTCGATTCCGGTCACGGACATCGCTGCGGCTTGTGAGGGGCTCGTCGGAGAGGTGAGCGTGGTCCGGACCGCGTATCCGGGGCACGCGCGGGTGCTCGCGGTGAAGGCCGCACAGGACGGCGCGGACGCCGTGCTCGCGGTCGGCGGTGACGGTACCGCGAGCGAGGTGGCGGACGGCCTCGTGGCGGCCGTGGAAGCCGAGCCCGGACTCAGCGGCCCGGCCCTGCTCTGCGTTCCGGCCGGCACGGGCAACTCCTTCTACAAGGAGATCTGGCAGGACCGCCCCTGGTGCGAGTCGCTCGCCATCGCTTTCGGAACGGAGCGGCCTCGGATCCGGCAGCTGGACATGGCGCGCGTCGAGGAGACGCAGGACACCGTTCTGCTGGGCGCCTGCTCCGGTCTTGTCGCCGAGGCGCTGGAGACGGCCGCGGGGCTCACCCGGCTCACCGGTCGTGTCCGTTACCAGGAGGCGGTGGCCGCCACGCTGCGCGACTTCGCGCCTCATCCGGCGAGGGTTCTCGTGGACGGTGAGGTGGTCCACGACGGCAGTGTGATCCTCGCCAATGTCGGTGGGGGCCGCTACCGGGGCGGCGGGTTCCTCGTGCTGCCCCGCTCCGTTCTGGACGACGGCCTGCTCGACGTCTGCGTGGTGACCGGCAGCCTCGATCCCCGGGAGCTGCCTGGGCTGACCCGTGAGGGGCGGCATCTCGAACGGCCCGAGGTGATCTACCGGCGTGGCCGTCGCATCGAGATCGAACGGACCGACGGCGCCCCCCTCACCTTCGAGTGGGACGGCGAGGTCCAGCGTGGGCGCACGCGCTACGCGCTGGACGTCCTGCCGGCGGTACTGCCGGTCCTGTCCCCGCCCGAGCCTTCGTGATCGCAGGACCACCATCCGTACCACGTAAGGGGAGTGCTCATGAGCGGAACGGTCGACGGCGCGCAGACGGATACCAGCGCCGCCTGGTCCTTCCCGATGCAGGGGCGGAACACGTTCACCTGGGAGTACGACACGGACCGAGAGCGTTTGCTGAACCTCTATCAAAAGGGCAAGGACAAGCAGTGGGACAGCACCAAGCGGATCGATTGGTCCCTGGACGTGGATCCCTGTGACGTCCTCGGTACGCCGGAGAACACCCTCGCGCTGTACGGATCCCGGCAGTACGCCCGGCTGAACAAACGGGAGAGGCAGGAGCTGCGACGGCACATGGCCGCCTGGGAGTTCAGCCAGTTCCTGCACGGGGAGCAGGGCGCGATGATCTGCTCCGCCCGGATCGTCGAGTCGGTGCCGGACATCGACTCCAAGTTCTACGCGGCGACCCAGGTCATGGACGAGGCGCGGCACGCGGAGCTGTTCACACGCTTCGTGCACGACAAGATCGGTATGAGCTATCCGATCAGCCCGCATCTGAAGTCCCTGCTGGGCGAGGCCCTGAACGACTCCCGCTGGGACATGCCGTATCTCGGAATGCAGGTGCTAATCGAGGGCCTCGCCCTCGCGGCTTTCGGCATCCTGCGCGACAAGACGGACAAGCCGCTGCCCAAGCAGATCCTCTCCTACATCATGCAGGACGAGGCACGGCACGTGGCCTTCGGGCGCCTCGCGCTGCGGGACTACTACAAGGAGCTGACCCGCCAGGAGATCGCGGAACGCGAGGACTTCATCGTCGAGGGCTGCTATCTGATGCGTGACCGCCTGCGCATGCAGGAAGTGTGGGAGACGCTCGGCTTCGACATGAAGGAATGCATGGAGTACATGAACCGGGGCCCCCGCATGCAGGCCTTCCGTTCACGGCTCTTCACCCGGATCGTGCCCTGCGTCAAGGACATCGGGCTGTGGGGGCCCAAGGTCCAGCAGGCCTACGCCGACATGGGCGTGCTCGAGATGGCGGACCGTGACCTGCTCAAGCTCATGGAAGCGGACGAGGCGCAGGCCGAGGCGCTGGACGCCGAGCGCCGCGAGCTCGAGGAGCGGCAGAACGAGGTCCACCACGCGATCGCCGAGGGGCGGCTCACCGTCGTCGAGGACGGCTGAGCCGATCGGCGCACAGGCAGCAACGACTCCGCCGGATCCACGCCATGGGTCCGGCGGAGTCGGTTGCGTCGCGACGGTACGCGCTGCGAAGAGCCGCCGCACGGAAGGACCGTGCAGCGGCTCGACGAGGTACGGCCTCAGGGGCGGGTCAGCAGCACCACGGCGTTCTGGCCGCCGAATCCGAAGGAGTTGCTGACAGCGACCTCCACATCGGCAGGCCGTGCCGCCTTGGCGACGACGTCCAGGTCGATCTCCGGGTCCTGGCTGTCCAGGTTCGCGGTCGGCGGTATGAGACGGTGCTCCACCGTGAGGGCCGCGACGGCCACTTCGATCGCCCCCGAGGCGCCCAGCGAGTGCCCCGTCACCCCTTTGACCGAGGTCACCGTCGGCCGGTCACCGAGCACCCGGCGGATCAGCCGAGCCTCCATCAGGTCGTTGAGCGGGGTGGAGGTGCCGTGCGCGTTGACATGGTCCACCGCACTGGGCTCGGCCCTCGCGTCGTCGAGGGCCGCCCGAAGCGCCAACTCCGCGCCGGTGCCCTGAGGTTCGGGGGCGGTGGCGTTGTAGGCGTCGGCCGAGGCCCCGTATCCGCTGATGTTGGCGCGGATGCGCGCCCCGCGGGCCCGCGCGCTCTCCGGGCGCTCCAGGACCAGGACGGCGGCGCCCTCAGCAGGCACGAAGCCATCCCGGTCCACATCGAACGGCCGTGAGGCCACGGTGGGGTCGTCGCGGCGCCCGGAGAGCGCCCCCATCTGCTGGAAGCCGGAGATGATCGAGGGGATGAGGCACGCCTCGGTGCCGCCCGTGATCACCACGTCGCAGCGCCCGCCACGGAGCAGTTCGCGCGCCGCGCCCACGGCGGTGGTGCCGGACGCGCAGGCCGTGGCCGTCACGAAGTTGGGCCCGCGGGCCCCGAACTCCATGGCGATGTAGCCGGCCGACATGTTGACCGCAAGCATGGGGATCAGCATGGCGGACACCTTCTCCGAGCCCTGTTCCAGCAGGACGTGGTGCTGCTTCTCCCAGGCCGATGCCCCGCCGATGCCGCTGCCGAGCACCACGCCCACCCTGGCGCCGTCCCAGCTCGCCGGGTCGAGGCCCGCGTCGGCAAGGGCCTCGGCCGCCGCCGCGACCGCCAACTGGCTGCTGCGGTCCAGGCGCCAGGCCTTGCGTTTGCCCACCGCGGCAGCCGGGTCGAAGTCGGATATCCAGCAGCCGATGTCGGCCGGGATTCCGGCGAGCGCGGGCACCCGCTGCGCGGCGGTGCCGTCCGCGGACTTGATGCGGTCCCAGGACGCGGCGGTGCCGAGGCCGGCCGGGGTGACCATGCCGATGCCCGTGACCGCCGCGTCGAACCGGCCATCGGCCGCGGTCATCAGACCGTCACCTGCTTGGCGTCGAGTACTTCGGCCGCCTCGGTGAGGGAGCTCTTCGCGTGAAGGTCGTCGTCGGTGAGGGTGATGCCGAACTCCTCTTGCGCGGCCAGGGTCAGCTCCACGAGCGCCAGCGAGTCCAGTTCCAGGTCCTCGAAGGTGTTCGCCGGTGCGACCTCGTCGGCCTCGATGCCGAAGCTCTTGGCCAGCAGGCCCACGAGACGGTCGTACGTGCTGGTCATGTCGTGCTCCTCAACGGGTGAGTGCGGGTGGATGAGAGGGAGGGCGGGTGTGTTCACACGGGGGTGATCGTGGGCCAGCGGACGGCGCAGGCTCCCCAGGTGAGCCCGCCGCCGAACGCCGTGAGCAGGGTGCGGTGCCCCGGTGCCAACCGGCCCGTGGTCACGGCGTGCGAGAGGGCCAGCGGGATGGAGGCGGCCGCCGTGTTGCCGACCTGGTCCAGATGGACCGGGCACCGGTGGCGCGGCAGTCGCATACGGTCCGCGACTGCGTGCAGGATCCGCAGGTTGGCCTGGTGCGCGACGAGCCGGTCGATGTCGTCCGCCGCCCAGCCGACGCGCCGCGCCGCGGTCAGTGAGGCATCGGCCATGCGCTCCACGGCGTTACGGAAGACGGCCTTGCCCGCCATCCGGAAGTACGGATCCGGGTGGCCCGCACCGATCGTGCCCAGTGGTTCGCGTGAGCCGCCCGAGCGGATGGTGATGAGATCGCTGCCGGTGCCGTCACTGCCGAGCACCGGCGTGCCGAGTGCGCCGGGCTCGTCGGCGCCACCAGACCGCAGCACCACCGCGCCGGCGCCGTCGCCGAAGATGGCGCGGGTCGAGCGGTCGGCCGGGTCGAGGATGCTCGAGTACATGTCCGCGCCGATGACCAGCACGCTGCCCGCCGTGCCCGCGGCGATCAGCCCTGCGCCAACGGCCAGGGCGTACAGGAAGCCGGTACAGACCGCACCCACGTCGAAGGCGGCCACGGTTCCGAGGCCGAGCTGGGTCGCCACCAGCGGAGCGGTGGCCGGGCAGGGGTGGTCCGGCGTGGTGGTGGCCAGCACGACGGCGTCCACGGACTCGAATCCCGCGGACTTCAGCGCGCGCCGGCCGGCCTCCACCGCGAGGTCCGAAGTGGCCGTGGACGGCGCGGCGACATAGCGCGTCCCGATCCCCGTACGGCTGCGTATCCAGTCGTCGGACGTGTCCAGTTCCCGCGCCAGGTCGTCATTGGTGACCGCGTGCGGCGGAAGCCAGGTGCCGAGGCCGCACAGCACCGCGGTGTCGGCGTTCACCGTGTTCCCTGGACCGACGCGCTGTGCTCCAGCGTGGCCACCTCCTGGCTGACCTCACCGAGATAGTCGGCCACGTTCAGATAGGACCGCAGCAGCCGCTGCTCGGCGTACGGCAGGCCGTTGCGCACCAGGTACTCCTTCACCAGCGGCTGGGCGCGGCGCAGGTTCCTGCGCGGCATGGACGGGAACAGGTGATGCTCGATCTGGTAGTTGAGCCCGCCGTAGAAGAAGTCCGTGATCCGGTTGGGCACCAGATTGCGCGAGGTGATCACCTGCCGCGTGAGCCAGTCCAGCTGTTCCTGCTCTCCGTCGCGCACGGGCAGCCCCTTGTGGTTGGGCGCGAACATCAGTCCCATGTAGAAGCCGAAGACGGCCTGGTGAACGACGATGAAGGCGACGGCGATGCCTGGCGAGAGGACCATGAAGACCGCGGTCAGATAGGCCGCCAGATGCAGTGTCAGCAGACCCAGGTCGAGGGCCACGTAGCGCTTCAGTGCTCCCTTGCGCGCCGCCACGTAGCCGGACGCGTGCAGTCGCAGCCCTTCCATCAGGATCACCACGTAGAACATCCACGCCTGGTGCCGCACGATGAACCGGCCGACGGATCCGGTGCGCTTCGTCCGGTCCTTGGCATCGAAGATCACCTGTCGGCGGAGGATGTCGGGGTCCAGCGAGAGGTGGTTGGGATAGTTGTGGTGCTTGGTGTGGTGGCCGACCCACCAGCCGAAGCTCACGCCCGTGAGCAGATTCCCGTGGGTGTAGCCGATCACGTCGCCGGCCCGTCGGGTGCGGAAGATCTGGCGATGACCGGAGTCGTGGCCGACGAGGTCGGTCTGGCCGAAGCAGACGGCGAGGAAGGCTGCCACCGCCAGCTGCCACCAGCTGTCGCCGAGCAGCGCGAACAGGGTCCAGCCGGCCGCGAGGAGCAGCAGATTCGTGATGATCTTGAACGTGTAGTAGACGGGCTGGGAGTCCATGAGACCGGCCTGCCGCACCAGTTGGGTGATCTCCTGCAGGCTGGCCGTGTCCGCCGTCTCCTCGGCCGAGGAGACGGGATTCCTGTCCAGGGCGCTCATACCGCCTCCTCGAGGCCCATGTAGGCGAGCCGGGTCCGCTGCATGCGCGAGGCCCACTCGTGTCCGGTTTCCAGCCGCTCCTGCGCGGTGGTGTCCGCCAGGCGGCGGCCGGGCCAGATCTCGTAGTCGCCCAGCAGGTCCCTGTGCTGCTCGACGCCCTGCTGGAAGAGCTCTTCGCGGCGCATCAGCTGCTCCGTGGTCGGTAGCTTGTCCCACAACGCGTAGCCCTCCTGGATCAGCTCCAGGAGACGCTCCTTGTCGTGTGGGTTCTCGCGCAGGTGGTCGCGGACGATGGCGCTGCCGACCGTCAGATGCCGGATCTCGTCGATTCCGGCGCCCCGTTCGATGTCGGCGGCCGCCGGGTCGAAGACCCGCCATTTGCGCTCGCTCAGCTCGGCTGCCGGTGCCAGTACGCCCTCGACCAGCACCGTCAGGACCAGCACTCCGCCGATGAAGTCGCGCTCGTCGCGCAACACCCGCAGCCCGAGGTTCTCCAGGGGGACGAGGATCCGCTCCTGGTCGGTGGCCGCGAGGCGGGCCACCGTGGCGAACAACTCCGCCTGCGGGACGCCGAGTTCGAGCAGGTGGCTGCGGAACACCATGGCGTGACGGGCCTCGTCGATCAGCTGGGTGGCGTAGAACTCCATGGTGTCGTTGTCCGGCGCCAGCGCCGTCATGTAACCGATGGCCCGGGTGGCCTTCTCCTCGGCGATGGAACGGTAGGCAAGCTCCTGGGTGAGCGCGCTGTTGAGCGGGCCGGGCTCCCTGACCACTTCCAACGGTCGTACGTTCGCCGCGTGGCCGAGGACGTTGCCGCGCAGTGTGCCGTGCGGAACGGCGTTGAGCCAGTACCGCAGATTGCAGACGGCCGGGGCGAGTTCGAGGCTCTCCGCACCGTCCAGGAGCGAGGGAGCCGTGTCCCAGTCGGCTTCGGCGGGAATGTCTGCGGTCTCGGTCGTCGATGTCGTCATGAGGAATCCCTTTCAATCCCTTTCCGCGGAGCGGAGGTGGAGGGGCCGGAGTGCAGGTCGTAGGCGAAATTGACCAGCGGGGTGCCGCCGCTGTGGACCGCTGAGACGACCCGCGCGACCACCAGTTCGTGATCACTGAGTGGAACGGTGAGCTCCGGCCGGCACTCCAGCCACGCCACCGCTCCGCTGAGCCGCGGTACGTTGTCGGCCAAGCCGCCGAGCCAGGCCTCCGGCGGTAGCTGTCCCAGGCCGCGGGGCCGCCCGCGGCGGGCGAAGTGCCGGGCCAGCGGCTCCTGTGCGGCCGCGAGGCCGTTGGCGACGAAGACTCGGCTGTTCGCCATGGCGCGCAGTCCACGGCTGCCGCTGCGCAGCGCCACGCAGGCCATCGGGGGCTCTCCCGGGACGGTGCTGAACGTGCTGACCGTCACGCCCTCGGCCTCGTCTCCCACCCCACAGGTGAGTACCGTCACCCCGGTGACGAAGTGGCGCATCGCGGTGACGACAGCGGTGTCGTCGGCCGTCCGGGCTGTTGAGGGTGACTGTCGGGTGGCTAGGGCCATGACAGCGCGCCGGTGCTCTTGGGGTCCCGGTCGGCGGCGGTGTGCTCGGCCTCGAACTCGCTGCGGAAGCGGCGGTACGCCTGGTGCGTCTCCGGCTCGAAGTGGAGGCCGAAGGGCTTGAGATAGTTGCCGAACAGCGCCCGGTCGCCGAAGAGGTGGATGGGCAGCGCGAGCAGCGCCCACTCGAAGCCCCACAGCCAGATCCACCCCAGCGTCACGAGGCCCTGAGTGACCAAGGAGTGCATGACGTTGTAGCCGACGTAATAGGCCTTGTGGAGCTGCCCTTTGTGGCGCCGGTACTGAATGGCCCCGGGGATGTAGCCGATCAGGTCGATGTAGACGAACAGCGCCAGGGCGGGCAGCCACCGCACCTCGTCGAGGTGCGCGAAGAAGAGGGCTGTGGCGACGACGAGGCCGAGCCCGTACTCCGCCCGGACGAGCCGCGCGGTCACCGGTGTCATGAACAGGTTCTTGGTGTCCATCAGCCGACCTGGGCCGCGGACACGGGAGCCATCGGCTCGGCCGGTGCGGTGGCGACGGCTCGGGCCAGCGCCTCGTCACCCACCACCGTGCCCGAGGCGAACAGGCCGAGCACCACCCGGGCGATGGTCTCCTTGATGACCCGCTCGGCGACCGGTTCCAGGATTCCCGCGAGGCTGGGGATGCCGAAGTCGAACTCCGCACGGAAGCCGACGCGTACCTCGTTCCCCGCGGTGAGGATCCGCCAAGTGCCTTCGAACGACTCGAAGTCGCCGTCGAGCTGGGTGAAGGTGATGGTGAGCGCCTGGCGGTCGAAGTGGTCGGACTCGGTCCAGCGCAGGATGCCGTTGCGGAAGTACACCTCCCAGTCGCTGGTCTCCTCCACCTCGCTGAGGTCATGGACGGTGACCGAGCGGACCACCGGCGCGAGTTCGGGGTAACGAGCGAATTCCTTCACCCGGTCGTACACCGCGTCCGCGGCGATATCGGGGACACCGATGGTTACGTCAACGATGCGCATGGGCGGCGCCACCTTCGAGAGTCGGGACATAGCGGGCTGCCTGCGCGCGGCAGGCACGGTCGACGGCCGCAAGGAGGAACTGCACGTCCGAGGGGCTGAGGACAGCGGGCGGGGTGAATCGCAGCACCAGGTGGGAGTTGAGCGAGTGGTTCGCCACCACGCCCTGCTGAATCAGTTCGACCAGCAGGTCGCCGGCCGGTCCCGGCTCGGCAAACTCGACGCCGAGGAGCAGCCCACGGCCCCGTACCTCCCGTACGACATCGCCGAAGTGCTCCTTCGCGATCCGGCCGATCCCTTCGAGCAGTTCGACGCCCAGATCGCGGGCCCGGGCCACCAGACCCTCTTCCTCGATGGCCTCCAGCGCGCCCCGCACGGCGGCCATCGCCAGCGGCATGCCGGAGAAGGTGGACGTGTGCAGATACGGGTCCCGGTCGAGGGCGCGGAACGCCTCCGCGGTCGCGATGACCGCGGAGACGGGCATGATGCCCCCGCCCAGGCCCTTGCCGGAGAGCAGCAGATCCGGGGTCAGCCCCTCCTCGTCCGCGCCCCACCAGGTGCCGAGGCGGCCGAGTCCGGTCTGGATCTCGTCCAGCACGAAGAGCGCGCCATGGGCGCGGCACAGCTCCTGGACCGTCCGCAGATAGCCGGGCGGCGGGAGGACCACGCCCGCCTCGCCCTGGACCGGCTCGATCACCACACAGGCCCGGCCGGACGCCTCCTTCAGCTGCTCCGCCAACGCCTCGGCATCGCCGTACGGCACATGGCGGGTGCCCGGAAGCAGCGGGCGGAACGGCTCCTGGAACAGCTCCTTGCCGGTGAGGCTGAGGGCGCCCATGGTCTTGCCGTGGTAGCCGCCGTGAGTGGCGATCAGCCGGTCCTTGCCGCAGCTGCGGGCGATCTTGATGGCCGTCTCCACGGCCTCGGCGCCCGAGCAGGCGAAGTGCACCCGGTCGAGTCCCGCCGGGGCCTTCGCCACCAGCGAGTCGGCGGCCAGTGCTGTCTGCGGTTCGAGGAGGACGCGAGTGGCCACCGGGTTCCGGTGCAGCTGCTCGGCGACACGGCGTACGACGGTGGGGTGCCGCGCGCCCATCAGAAGGACGCCGTAGCCGGCGCAGTTGAGCAGCCGTCGGCCGGTCGCGGTGGTCACCCAGGCGCCCTGGGACTCCGTCTCCAGTTCGCCTCCCAGCAGCTCGCCGAGGGTGGCGCGCCCCTTGCTCAGGCGCGTCCGGTACAAGCGGCCGATCTCTTCGCGGCCTGGTGTCTGCGCGGACGGGACAGTGGTCATGACGCTCCTCATGCCAGACGCAACGGCCGGCCGTCGGCGTGCTCGAGGAAGGGCTCGATGAAGCTGGAGCGGGACGGGGGGTGGAAGGACAAACCGTGCGAGGCGGCGGCCAGATAGGCGATGTCGCCCGAGCCGATGAAGGCCATCCCGCCGAGCAGTTCCACCGCGCGGCCCACGGCGCCACGCAGCGCGTCCTGCGCCCCGTACCGCGCGACCAGGGCCCGTCCGAGACCCTCGTTGCCCGCCGCCCCGTCCATGATCATGCGAGCCGTGCCCTCGGTGAGGAGGGTGGCCGTCTCGTACTGGGCCAGCAGCTCGGCCCGTTCGGTGTGCGTGCCGCGGCCGCTCTCCAGGACGCGCTCGACCAGTGCGCCCGCCATCCCGACGTACGAGGCGGTGATGAGCAGTTCGAACCAGATCAGACCGACCGTCTGGAGCTCGTCCAGCTCGCCCGCCTCGCCGAGTTCCGTGCGCATCACCTGCTGCTCGTTGACGAAGACGTCCTTGAGCCGCACCTCATCGCTCTCGGCCCCGGCCAGGGCCCAGCTCGACCAGAACGGCTCCACGGTCAGGCCCTCCACCTGCCGGGGCACCAGGAGCACCGCCATGTCACTCGTGCCGTCCGTGTTCGGCAGGGCGGTGCTCGCGGTGAGCAGGTCCATGGAACGGGAAAGACTGCAGGGCTTTTTCGACCCGCTGACGCGGTAGCCGTTCTCCGTGGGCGTCGCCTCGACCGTGGGGCTCAGGATGCCGCGGCCCGGGCGGCCCTCGGCGAATCCGGAGGCGACCAGCAGCCCCTGCTCGACGATCCCTTCGAGCAGCGCCCACTCCACCCCGCCGCTCTGCAGGCTGTCGGCGAGCGAGAACAGTGTGGCCACGGAGAAGTGATGCATGGTGGTGGCCACCGCGAGGGAGGGCGCGACGGCGCCCAACGCACGGGTGACAGCGACCGCCTGCAAGGGTGTGGCCCCGCTTCCCGAGTAGGTCTTGGGGATGACGAGCCCCGGACCTCCGTGCGCGCGGAAGAGCTCGATGGCCGGGCTGCCCGGCTTCTCCAGGTCGGCCAGCGGAATCTTCTCGAGCTCGCCCAGCAGGCCGGGAAGGAACTCCTCACAGGTGCGTCGAGCCGTGTTCATTGAGCGCATGACGTCGTCTCCTTGTGAACGTCTTTGTGCGAACGACTGGTTCAGGGGCGCTCGTTGATCAGGTTCTGCCAGGCGCCGAAGACCGCGTCCCGGGGCTGGGATCCCGAGCTGATGCTCACGCCCTGGAGGTGCGAGGTCCGCAGGATGGGGTAGTTGGCCTCGCCGAAGACGCCTCCGGTCAGCCCGGTCCCGCCGTGCGTGGGCAGATAGGGCAGGAAGCCGATGTGCGAGTCGTTCACCTTGAACAGGCCGCCGGTGCGGACGCGGGTGACGAACTCGTCGATGACCTCGGGGTCCTTGGCCCACAGCGAGTTGCGCAGCCCGTAGTGGTTGGAGTTCACGAATCCGATGAACTCCGCCAGCAATTCGGTGTCGGGGGCGGGTTCGGCGACGACCAGGGGCAGCAGCGGGAAGAACGTCTCGTGCCGAACGGCCTCGAACTCGCGCGCTCCCTCGACGCCGCGCACGACGATCACGGTCGGCTCGAGGAAGATGCCATTGGGGTCGCGGGTCTCGTCGAGCTGCATGGCGTGTCCCCCGCAGACCACCTCGGCACCCTTGTCACGGGCGTCCTGGAGGCAGTTGAAGAACTTCTCGTTGCGCAGCACGGGCGTCAGCAGCACGTCGGGTTCCCACGGGTGGCCCGGACGGATGTGGCCGATCTGCCGGACCAGGGACTCCACGAGCGCGTCCGCCACGTCGGGGTGCACGAGCACCTGATTGGGGATCATGCACAGCTGCCCCGAACCGTAGAAGCTCTCGGTGAGGGCCTCGGCGGCGAGTTCGACGTCGGCGTCCTTCCACACGGTGACGACGTCGTTGCCGGCCAGCTCCAGGATCGGCTTCTTGCCCGCGGCGATGCAACGCTCCTCGAACTTCAGGCCGTTGCTGCTGCTGCCGAAGTAGATGATGTCGTCCACCGCGTGATGCTGCAGCCAGCAGCTCAGCATCGGCGCCGGGTCGCCGCAAACGACGTTCAGCGTGCCCGGCGGGGCGCCGACCTCGTCCAGCACGGGTGCCACGATCTCCTGCATGACGTACATGACTCCGAGCGGCGCGCTGCGCGGGGCCCGCACCACCAGCGCGTTGCCGCCCATGAGGGCCGTCACGCCGAGAAGGGCGCTGGACAGGGGCGCGTTCTGCGGAGGGTTCAGGCAGACCACCCCGTCGGGCTGCCGACGCACCTGGAGACGGCGCTCGCCGCGGTGGAACTCCTGGAGCATCTGGGAACGGTAGAAGCTGATCGACTCCGGGCCGAAGCACTCCAGCATTCCGGACACCTGCCACCGGGCCAGGGCCAAGGGGTGCCCCTCCTCGACCAGGATGGCGGCGATGTCCTCGGCGTGTTCGGCGAGGCGCGCGTGCAGGAGCCTCCCCACGGTGTCGATGCGGGTGCCCGGGTGCACGGCACTCCAGGCGGGGGCCGCCTCGGCCGCGGCCTCGACGGCCCGCTCCACTGTGGCGCGGTCGGCCTTGGCGACACGTCCGACGACGGTCGCCGGCAGGTCGTCCGGCGCTACCCGGCCCTGCTCCAGTTTCCGTTTGAGAGTAAGACTGGCGAATACGTCGTCCAGTAAGGAATCCGCGTTGAGTACGTAGACCCAATCCTCGCCGGGAACCTGTTGGGCGTTGACATAGGACTGATAGGTACGCAGGCGCGCGGGAACCTGACGCATGCCGTGCTGAAGCTGGCGCTGTGAAATCGTACGGGACAACTGCGTACTGCCCACGCTCACTCCTTCAGTGTGCAACCGGACCAGACGGCCGCTGCAGGCCACGTCGGCGATCATTACAGGGCCGTCTGAGAGTCTGCTGAAAATCCACTGACACCGTAGCTTCAGCCGAATTCAGTGGGCCTGGAGTACATTGCCCGAAGCTTTGGTCGGTCGATGGGGAGTGTGCGACGTATGAGCCAAGTGTCAGACATACCGCGGGCGAGCGCAGAGGCCGCTCAGGCCGCACTGACGGCCATTCAGAAGTACGCGGAGAACCCTAGCGCTTTTTTGGCGCTGAACGCCGACAACGAGGTGTTCATCGGCGACGGCGGTGAACTCGTCGCATACCGGGAGGCAGGCCGATTCTTCATACAGTTCGGTGGGGTCTTCGGACCTCAGGACCGCCAGACGGCGGTTCTTCGAGAATTCAGGAAGTACGCACGCGACCGAAAGCGCACGATCGCCGGCATCCAATTGCAGCGAGCCGATGCCGAGTTGTACGCGGCAGAGGGATTCGTCCTCAACCAGGTGGGCTCCTCCTACTCGGTCCATCTCCCCGAGTTCACGTTGCGCGGCTCACGCTTCATGAAGCTGCGCAACAAGATCTCCCGGGCCAGGCGCGGCGGCCTAGACGTCCAGGAGGTCTCGTTCGCGGAGTACCGGGACAGCATCGAGAGGATCGACTCGGCCTGGCTGCGCGGAAAAGGCAGGCACGTCAAGGAGATCGAGTTCCTGGTCGGGGAGATCGGCGGCCCGGTGCAGCGGCACCGACGGCTGTTCCTGGGGAGGATCGACGGCTGCCCGGTGGCCTACATCTCCTACTCTCCCGCCCACGGATCCCGCTCCGGCTGGCTGCACGACCTCAGTCGGCGCCTGCCGGACGCCGGGCCCGGGGTGATGGAGGCCATCAACGCCACCGCGCTGGAGACCTTTTCGCGGGAAAAGGCCGAGTGGCTGCACTTCGGCTTCACGCCCTTCACCGGCCTGGACGCGTCTCATGAGCTGGCGTCGAGCAGCGCCCTGACAGGGAAGTTCCTGCGATTTCTCGCGGAAAAAGGGGAATCCGTCTACCCGGCCGCCAGCCAATTGGCGTACAAGGAGAAATGGGGCCCGCAGCTGGTACTGCCCGAGTATCTCGCCTTCGAGGGCGGAGCCAGTTTACGCGCCGTGTGGCACATTCTGCGGGTGACTAAGTCCATTTGAGCTGGCCCCGGCCGGGCAATGTCAGTTTTGCGGTGGCAGATTCCCCTCCTGAAGTACCTCGCAGCAGATTCTCCTCCTGCTGAAGTACCTCCTTGAACTTCCGCTGCATGCCCGGACCCGGGTCGATCCCCAGTTCCGCGGCGAGATTGTGCTGAACCCTTCGGTAGGCGCTGATGGCGTCCGCCTGCCGGCCGGAGCGATACAGGGCGGTCATCAACTGCTCACAGAAGCGCTCGCGCAAAGGGTGCTGCGTGAGGAGCTGTTCAAGTTCGGGAATCACCTGCTGGTGCCTGCCGAGTTTCAGGTGCGCCTCGACGAACAACTCCCGGCCGATGAGCTTGGTTTCCTCCAGTCGGGCATAGGCGATGCGGCAGATCATGCCGTTCCCCGCGTCCAGCAGAGCGGGGCCCCGCCATACGGCGAATGCCTCGGTGAGCAACTTGACGACCCGCTCAAAATCCTGGTTCATATACTGGCTCGCCACGTCTACGGCATGTGTGAACCACAGCGCGTCGACATCGGCGGGATCGACGTCAAGTAAGTACCCGGAGTGCGAAGTGCGTATGAGATCCCGGGTACTTGGCTTACCGGTCTGTTTGGCGAGAATGCGGCGCAGCCGTGCGATGTGCGACTGAAGAGAGTTCTCTGCGGTTTTCGGGAGATGATCACCCCAGAGCTCGTCCAACAGGTCGACGGCCAGCACCGGGGTGCCGGGCGTGAGAGCCAGGGCCGCCGTGATCGTTCTGAGCTTCTCTCCCGGTATATCGATCGGAACGTGCTCCTCGATCACCTGAAGCGGTCCAAGAAGCCTGATCTGCATGCGAATCCCCCGTCTCTCCGACGTGTCGGCAGCCGACGTAGTGATAAGTGCGGACCCCGATGCCGGGCGATATGCCCAAGACCATCGAACGGGCCGCGGGGCTGGCGCTCCTCCCGGCCTACTGGTAGATGAAGGCAAATGGTGGGTGAAGAAGGGGTTGCGCGCTCTCCACCAAACGCATAAAACGACAGACAGAGACACTCATTCGCCTCCAGGGAGCATAGGTGTTCACTCTTCGCGATTCAACCGCACTCCAACGATGATTTCGTCCGGAATCCAATGGACCATGGCGGGAAACACATCAACCAAATTGGGTGACCTCTCCCATCGATCTCCGGGGTGGCAGTACGGGCCCAGGTCACCTCCCTGCGGGAGGCGCGAGGCGCCGCGCCGCAAGCGACTCGCGCAACCTCGATGGCCAATATTCAGATGTCTCGATGCGTGCGATGCCAGGAGCGACATGGCAGTTGTTGTCGGACGTGACAGCGCAGAGGACAACGAACGCGACGATCAGTCGCTCATACGATCACGCCGGCGGGTTCCCGTGCTTGCGTGAAGGCAGCGGAGCATGCTTGGTGCGGAGCATCTCCAGGGAGCGGATCAGCATCGACCGCGTCTCCGCAGGATCGATGACATCATCGACCAGCCCTCGTTCCGCGGCGTAATAGGGGTGCATCAGTTCTCCCTGGTACTCCTTGATTTTCTGGGCCCGCAGGGCCTCGGGGTCCGCGGCCGCGGCGATCTCGCGCCGGTAGATCACATTCGCGGCGCCCTCGGCACCCATGACCGCGATCTCGTTGGTCGGCCAGGCCAGCGAGACGTCAGCCCCGATGGACCGGGAGTCCATCACGATGTACGCACCGCCGTAGGCCTTGCGCAGGATCAACTGGACCCGGGGAACAGTGGCGTTGCAGTAGGCGTACAGGAGCTTGGCACCGTGCCGGATGATGCCCTGGTGTTCCTGGTCCACCCCCGGCAGAAAGCCCGGCACATCGACCAGGGTGACCAAGGGAATGCTGAAGGCGTCGCAGAACTGCACGAACCGGCCGGCCTTCTCGCTCGCGTGAATGTCGAGCGCCCCTGCCATGACCGCGGGCTGATTGCCGACCACGCCGACAACATGACCGTCGAGACGGGTGAGCGCACAAATGACATTGGTGGCCCACGCCGGCTGCACCTCGAAGTACTCGCCGTCGTCGACGATTTCGGCGATCACCGCGCGCATGTCGTAGGAGCGGCCCGGGTCGGCGGGAACAAGCTCCTGGAGCCGGTCCGTTCCGCGATCGGAAGGATCGGCCGACGGCTCCCAGGGGGACGGCTCCTGGTTGTTCGAGGGCAGCAGCGTCAGCAGGAAACGGAGGTCCTCCAGGCAGGTCTCCTCGTCGTCATAGGAGAGAGACGCGACTCCTGAGGTCGCCGCGTGCACATCGGCGCCCCCGAGCTCGTCGTGCGTCACCTTGGCCCCGGTGACGGCCTGGACGACATCCGGTCCTGTGATGAACATCTGCGACGTGCCGCGCACCATGAAGACGAAATCGGTCAGTGCCGGGGAGTATGCGGCGCCGCCGGCGCACGGGCCGAGCATCACACTGATCTGTGGGATCACACCGGAGTTCTGAGTATTCCGCCGGAAGATACCGCCGTATCCGGCCAATGCCGAGACGCCTTCCTGAATCCGTGCTCCGGCACCGTCATTGAGGCTCACCAGTGGGGCTCCGGTGGCCGCGGCCAGGTCCATCAGTTTGTGGATCTTCTCCGCATGCGCCTCGCCTAGGGCCCCGCCGAAGATGCGGAAGTCATGGGCGTACACGAAGACCTTCCGGCCGTGGACCGTTCCCCATCCGGTGATTACCCCGTCCGTATGCGGCCGTTTGTCCTCCATTCCGAAGCCCGTCGCTCGGTGTCTGCGGAACGCCTCGATCTCGGTGAAGGTCCCCGAGTCGAGGAACACCTCGATGCGCTCGCGTACTGTGAGTTTTCCCTTGGCTCGCTGTGCCCGAGTCGCCCGCTCGCCGGGACCCAACTCCAGTCGTTCCCGGATTTCCCGGAGTTCGGATACTTTCCCGCTGATATCGTTGCCGTCCACGGCTTCCCCGATAGGAATTCCCATATGAATCCGTCCGACCGTCGGCAGTAATACTCGCAATCTTCCACGGCACACTGGTAGCCCGCTGAAACGCACGCTTCAGCGGGCAGACACGGGGACATGAGACATATGGCTCCGGGCCGGGGGGGCGGCGGGCACCGCCTCTAGGGCGCATCGGAACAGATGATGACCGCCTCGGCCCGATGGTCTCCCCACATCACCGCGGCGCCCATCCCCCGCCCCCGCCGTTTGAGGGTCTGTGCCAGGCGCAGCAGCATGCGTATCCCCGTGGTGTCGAAGACAGGGCGCGAGGCAGACAGGGGGCCCGTGGCGCCGTCCGGGTCCAGTGCGGGGAGCGTCTTCCTCGCTTCGACGAGGCTGAGGTCCTGCGGTGTCGCGGGCACCTCGCGGAGCGCCTGCCGAACGGCGCGGACGGCCTGCGCGTACGGCGATCCGGTGGAGCTCACGACCATGCTGTGGGCGCCCACCCCGACAAGCCAGGGCAAACCGAGGCGTTCGGCCTTGGTGCGGCGCATGAGGACGATGGCCACCGCGCAGTCGGCACGCCGTGAAAGTCCCGGTCCCTCGACCGGGTCCAGCTCCGCGGCGCTGTCACGTCGCTGGAGGATGCCGCCCATCATCGCGTCCAGCACGGCACCTTCCGTCCTCCGTCTTCTGTGCGTCCCCCGGACGGAACGAGCACCCATCGGGTCCACTCCGCCCACCACGACCACGTCCTGCTCTCCCCTGCGGATGAGCTGGTCTGCCAGCGCGACGGCGTTCAGACTGCACAGGCGGGTCCTGCTCACGGAGATCGCCGGGACCCGGTCGGGGATGCAGGACCGTTGCGCCACCTGCCGCGCCTGCTCC
Source organism: Streptomyces albicerus (assembly GCF_008905045.1). GTDB lineage: Bacteria > Actinomycetota > Actinomycetes > Streptomycetales > Streptomycetaceae > Streptomyces > Streptomyces albicerus. The sequence goes on along the minus strand of NZ_VWMY01000074.1, from coordinate 16,678 downwards.
TGACCCGTGATCACGTAGTCCACGTCGATGGCCGAGATGCCTGCGCGATCGAGCGCGCCCTCGATGATGAGCGCCCCGAGGGAGACCGAGGAAAGAGCCCCCAACCCTCCGAAGAGGTCTGCACTGGGCGTGCACGCTCCCGCGACAATGACTGACTCGGACATGAGCGCTCACCATTCGGCCGGATCGGGATCGGAGAAAGGGCGCCGGAGATTCCGGCCCCGGCCTCACCCGGGCCGGAACCATCGCGGCTACGCGGCGGTTTCCGTCGCGTCGAGGTGTGTCACCAGGCGGTGGATGACCGCGGCGGCGACGGTCCGACCGCCGGTGTCCACACGCCGGCTGTCCCGGTCACGCGTCCCCGGCTCCGCAGCGAGGGTCCGTGCCGTCACGTCGACGTGCAACGCGCCGTGCCGCAACGCGAGTTCACGGGTGCGCTCGGAGAGAAGCCTCAGCCGCTGCTGCAGCCCGCTCCTGTGCTCCTCGGCCACCGGCGCCAACAGGCCTGGGCCGTAGGGCCCCAGGGTGATCACGTCGGCGCCGGAGTCCCGGAGCGGGCCCACGATTCTGCCCAGCTCCGCCTCGGTGGCGTCGACGTCGAAGGGTTCGTGCGCGGCCTCGTGGCCTCCGGCGACGACCGCGGCCAGGTCGCCGCGGAAGGCCAGCGCCTTGGCCAGCTGCTTGGCTCGGACCTGCGCCGCCGAGTGATCACGCCGACCCAGGTTGAGGTATGCCAGGTCCGGCCGGATCGACCTCAGCGCCTCGGCCACATGGTCCGCCCAGGGCCCGCAGCCGGAACCGCGGGGGGATCCCAGGCCCTTGGCGCCGCTGTCGCCGAGAACGATGAATCGCCGCCAGGGTGCGCAGGCGAGGGAAGTGGAGTCCTCGCTCCCGATGCCGGGATGGGAGTCGTGCTGTTCGTGGAGGGGGGTGCCGTTCACGATGATCTCCTGAAAGAAGGGAAGTCAGCAGCCCGGTCACGGGCGTTGAACGGTCCGGCCCGTGGCCTCAGCCGCCGGGGGGTCGGCGGGAGACGTGCGGGTCGGCGGCCTGTCCATGTCCTCGTGGCCCACGCCGCTGTTGAGGGATGCGCAGGCTCCCCGCTCCGGCGGCTCGGCACGCGGCCCGTCAGTCCGTAGGCGGGTTGGGGAACGTCTCCCGGTCGAGGCGCCGCATGTCTCCAGCGCGCGAAGCCCGCTCAGCGAAGGGGCGCCCGGAACCGCCATGGCGGGGAGGCCCGGCAGAGCGGCGTTGGCGAGTTTGCGCAGCTCGCCGAGCTCTAACAGGACGGGCACGAAGAGCAATTCGGCCCAGGCCGGCGCACGGGCATCAGCAGGATCGAGGACCAGGACGAACCGCTCCTCGGGGAAGCCCGAACCGGCGACGTGCATGTCCGTACGGGTGTTGAGGAACAGTTCGGGCTCGCGGCGGACGTGAGCTCACCGGTCGGCGCGCTGTGACGATACCGGTCGTCGACGCCGTGCGGCGTCGGTTCCATGCCGGGAGAATCCTCCACATGGACGCGGACAGTGTCGGTGGCCACCACGGTCACGGTTTCGGTCACCTCATCGGGGACTGGGCGCGGCCCGACCGGGTGGTGGCGGTGACGGGCAGGGGCACGGCCCGTGCGATGCGACGAACCGAGTCCACGGCCTCCGCCACCGTCAGGTGCTGCCTGTCGGCGCGGCCAGGGGCCCACGCGCAACTCGCGCTTGTCGTGGCCGCGGCCGCCTCGGTCCCGGTGGCCTGGCCCATGGCGACACAGGCCGCGTCCTCTGCATGGGGCGGCACGGGACATCGGCCGGGCCGCTGTGCGTCCCGATGGACGCATGCCTTCTCCACAGCGGACGGGGAGCTCACCGAAGATCTCCTTGCTGCTCGACGACGCGTTTGATCCTGTGCAAAGTGGTGTGCATGTTGGCCCGGTTGACGCCCGCGCGCTCCGCGGGCGGCGTCCCCGTGAAGGTCCTGCCGAGGAACTCCGCGGCCTTCGCGCCACGCCCCCGGCGCAGGTCCTCCCAGTACTCGACGAGCTCCACACCGTCCGCCCGAGGCTCCACGCGGTAGCCCCACAGAGCGATGGGCAGACCGAAGGAGGTGACGCGGAAGGCGAACTCACGGTCCCGTTCGGCGCGTACCACCCGGCAGGAGGTGAACCACACCGATCTGCTCCGGCGGTTGAACCCCACAAAGCGGTCGCCCTCACGGGGCACTGCGCGCCAGGAGAGGACGGCCCAGCACTCGGGGCTCCACCGGCCCATCCGCCGGATGCCGGCGACGGCAGCGTAGACCCGTTCGGCCCGGGCGTTCACGGTGACGCGTTCCTCAACAGCCCACTCCCGTCCGGCAGATGTCGCCTCCCACGCCGTCACAGCTCCGCCCCCTTGCCGCTGACGTTCTCAGCGACGGCGGCGGTCGCCGCCGCGGCAGCCTGTCCGGTCTCCGGCTTCGGGCGGCTCCGGCGCTGGGAGAAGCCGAGGCCGAGCAGGCCCGCGACAGCCGCCGTGGCGCAGCTGAAGAACACCACATGGCTGTACGGGGCGGGCTCGGAGGAGGTCTGGGCGGGCAGGATCGCGGCCAGTGCCGCGATACCGAGGGCGCCGCCGATCTGCCGCACCGCCATGTTGAGGCCGGTGGCACCGGCGAAGTCCGCCGGCTCCACGGACAGGGCCGCCGCGCTGGACACCCCGGTGCTGACAGCACCGATCCCGGCACCGGCCAGCAGTCCGACCGGGATCCACATGCTCCACAGGGCGGCCTGCGAGGAGAGCGTCAGGCTGAGCCACAGTCCGGCCGCCACCAGCGTCATCGCGCCGCAGAACACCACCAGATGCGGGCTGCGCCTGCTCAGGGACCGTCCGACCAGTGCCGCGACCACCGCGGACAGCAGCGCCCCCGGGCTCATGGACAGGCCGGCCGAGATCCGCGAGTACTGCCAGACATCCACCAGGAAGAGCGCCCCGACCAGGAGCCAGGCGTACAGCGCCGCGCCGAAGAAGAAGGAGACGATATTGGCCAGGGCGAAGACCCTGCTGCGCCATAGCCTGGTCTGCAGGGCGGGACGGGGGTGGCGCTGTGCCCGCACCAGTGCCAGCGCCAGTAGGACGAGGCCGCCGACGAGACACCCGAGCACGCGGACGTCGTCCCAGGTCCACTCCTGCCCCTGGGTGATGCCGAGCACGACGAGCCCGGTGCCCGCCGCGAGGAGCACCGTGCCGAGCACATCAGGAAGGCCCTGCCCGGTCCGTGTCGATCCGCGCACCGCCCTGATCCCGACGAGCAGCGCTATGCCGAGAGGGACGTTGATGAAGAACACGGAGCGCCAGCCGACGGCATCGATGAGGATCCCGCCGAGGCTCGGCCCGGCCGCCGCCGCAGCGGACGCGGCGGCGCTCCACAGCCCGATCGCGGCCCCCCTGCGCTGCGGCGCCACATCGGCGAGGACCACGGCGAGGGACGCCGGAATCATGGCCGCCGCCCCTAGGCCCTGCAGGGCGCGGGCGACCAGCAGCGTGGGGAGGTTCGGTGCCACGGCGCACAGCAGCGAGGTGACGGTGAACAGGCCCATGCCGACGACGTAGAGCCGGCGTCGCCCCACCACGTCCGCGAGACGTCCCGCGGGGGCGAGGAACGAGGCGAACACGATGGCGTACAGCGAGATGACCCAGGTCAGATCGGTCACAGAGGCGCCGGGGAAGCTGTCATGCATGTCCGTCACCGCGAGATTCGCCACGGTGGCGTCAAGGATCGAAAGGAAGATGGCGCCCGCCGCGAGCGTCATCACCACCGGGTAATTCGGCTGCCCGGCAACCGAATCCGGGTTCCGGCCCATGAGTCTTCAACCCTTCGTCGAACCGATGGACGGCCTTCACCCTCGCAAGGTTCGGGGCCGTGCGCTGGCAGGATTTCGACAAGGTCACCGGGGTGCGGCAGGACGGCCGGAAACCGCCCGCACCCCGGCCGCGCGGGTCAGGAAGGGGCGGCCCCGGGCAGCCGCCGCCACCCGCCCTCCTCGGCGTGCCGGGCCAGGACCGGGTCCGTGCCCACCGCCACGGGATGGCCCACGGCGCGCAGCATCGCCAGGTCGGAGGCGTGGTCACCGTACGCATGACAGCGATCCCCGGAGATCCCGCGCTCCAGGAGCAGGGCGCGCACCGCGGCGGCCTTCTCCTCACCGATCATCGTGGCATCGAGCCTGCCGGTATGGACGCCGGCGACCGTCTCGGGCCGCGCGGAGAGCACCATGTCGACGCCGAGCCGCTCCGCGATGGGGTCCAGGCACGGAGCGAAGGATCCCGAGACAAGTACGACCGTCTCGCCCGTGCGCCGGTGCTCCCGCAGCGCCGCCACGCTGTCCCTCAGAAACAGGCCTCCGGCGCGCAGTTCGGCGGCGAACCAGGCACGGCCCTGGACAGCGAGCTCCCGGTCGTCGCAGCCCGCGTAGTGGCGATAGTAGGCGCGCGCCACATCAGCCCGGGGCGCACCGCGCTCCGCGAGAGCCCGCAACCCGCGCACCGCGTCGTCGAGGGCGGAGCGCGGCCGGCCCGAGACCTGGAAGTGGTGGCGCAGGAAGCGGGACATGCTGTTGACCGAGATCAGCGTCTCGTCGACGTCGAAGAACGCGACCGCGGGCGCAGACGGGAACGGAGACGAGGACCTGGACGGGGACGGGGACATCGCGCGATCAGTCCCAGGCGACGGGAAGCTCTTCCCAGCCCCCGAGGGCGGCGAAGTCCTTCCAGCGCAACTGTTCCGTCGGCACCGCCAGCCGCAGTCGGGGGAACCGGTCGAACAGGGCGCGGAGGCTGATGGCCAGTTCGGCCCGGGCGAGACCCGCGCCGATGCAGAAGTGCGGGCCCTGCCCGAAGGCCACCTGGGTGCGGTTCTCCCGCTGGATCACGCAGCGGTCGGGATCGGGGTAGACCTCGGGGTCACGGCTGGCGGTGCCGACCGAGGCGAGGACGGCCGAACCCTCGGGGATGACCGTGCCGCCCACCTTCACGTCGCTCGTCGTGATCCGGATGGAGGTCCCGCCGCCGGGGCCGTTGAGTCGCACCACCTCTTCGACGGCATCGGGGTAGAGCGTGGGATCCTCACGCAGCAACGCGAGCTGGTCAGGGTTGCCGAGCAGGGTCGCCGTCCCGCCGCAGAGCACCGTCACTGTGGTGTCGTGCCCCGCGAGCAGCAGCAGCGCGCCCAGGCCGACGATCTCGGACTCGGACGGCTCGCCCTCCTCGTCGTGAATCCGCACCAGGGCACTGATCAGGTCATCGCCGGGTTCCTCGCGCCGGAGGCCGATCAGCCGGGCGAAGTAGGCCCGCATGTCCTCGTTGGCCTGGTTGATCTCCTCGGGCGGGTACTTGGTGAGCGACATGAACCGGTCCGACCAGGCCCCGAACTTGTCGTAGTCCTCGAACGGCACGCCGAGGGTGCGGCAGATGACGCGCAGCGCCAGCGGGCGCGCATACACCTCGGCGAGATCACCCTCGGGCGGACCGGCCTCCATGGCGTCGAGCAGCTCCGTCGCGACCTCCTCGATGTACGGCCGCAGCCGCTCCACGCGCTGCGGGCTGAAGGCCCGGTTGGCGAGCTTGCGGAGCCGGGTGTGCCGCGGGGGATCCATGGTGAGCATGCTGTTCGGGTCGGGCTCGACCACCTGCGCGCGGGCGGCGCCGGGGCGGAACAGTGCCTCCCTGCTGAATCGCCGGTCCGACAGCGCGGTCCGTACATCCTCGTGGCGGGCCACGAACCAGGCGGGGTCGCCGGTGGCGAGAGTGATCGGGCACACCGGCTCCTCGCGCAACGCTTGGGCGTACTCGTCGGGCGGCACGAGCGGGTCGGTCCGCTTCGTCGGATAGGTGAACCTGGGCGCGTGATCGGACATCGTGCAGTACCCCTTTCTTTCGACTCCCGCGTCCTGTGCGGGAGTCGGGCGTTGTGTGGGACGCTCAAGCGCCGTGCGGCAGGCCGGACTCGAGCAGTGGATCGAAGGTGGGCGGCGATTCGGACGTGGGCAGCGGTTCGGACAGCGCTCTGCTCACGAGAGCGTCGACCTGTCGTGCGTCCAGCGAGGCGAGACGTTCCAGGCCGTCCATCACCTCGGCGGAGGTTCCGGACAACGCGAGCTTGTCCCGGACGAGTTCGCGGTGCGTGTCCCTGGTCTCGGGTCCGGCTGCTCCTCTCGGCCGCCGGCACGAGGCGGTGACCACCCGGCCGTCGCGCAAGGTAACCCGCAGTCGGGCGCCCACCGCCTTGTCGGCCTCCTGGAACGTGGCGCTCGGCGGTCCCCCAACGTCGGCGGCCGCTGCCGCGCCCTCGCCCATGAAGTCCGCGAGCCACTGTCTGCCGCCTTCTCCGGCCTGGCGCAGGGCCTCGCCCAATGGGGCGGTCGCGCGCAGGACTTCGCGGCTCAGCCCGGCGTCGTACTCCAGTCGCACCCGGTCCGCGAGGGACCAGCGAAGGGGGTCCGCGGTCGCCGGTTCGGCGAGGTCGGCAGGGACGACAGACCCGGTGGTCAGGGCGGTCGCCACGTTGTAGGCGACGGAGACGTTGAGCGCCATGATCGCCGAACGCTCGCGGTTGATGTACGGGGCACCCTCCTGGTCCATGGCGATGGTCAGCCGAGCCGCCGAGACCACGATCTCCTCGATGTCGCGGATGTCTTCCCGGGAGAGACGGGCATGCAGTTGTGCGGCGCAGTCGACGGCCCCATCCACGTACGCGCCGGCCGGGTGGATCTTGAAGGTCAGTGTCTCGGTGTGCCAGCGCGTGCCGAGTCCGGCCGTGACCGCCTCCGGCGACGGCACGTGGGAGAACTTGGCCAGCAGGCCGCCCGGGTGCTCCAGGATGTCGTCCGCGCCCCGCAGCCCCGCGGCCGCCGCGTCGCAGGCATCCAGCGCGGTCCGCACCGGAGTCGCCGCCGAGAGGACCTTGGCCTCGCTTCCGAGGAGCGCCCGCCGCAGCGGCCACGGCGGCATCGCGAGGGCCAGCCCCCAGGCGTCCGTCCACAGCTCGGCCGGGGCGCCCGCGCCGTGCAGCCGGGCCGCCACGGCGCCCATGAGCTGGGTGTATGAGGTCCCCTGACCGCGCAGCGGACCCAGCACACCGGCGGCGGTGACCCGGGCGGCGCACTCGTTCGCGGCGACGACCGCCGTCAACAGGGCACGCCCATCCAGCCGTTGGTCCCGCCGGAAGGCCAGCGGGACCCCCACGGAGGCGTGCGTGACATGGCCCGCGTACATGCTGTCCTCGTAGTAGAGGCACGAGGACAGCGCGGCCATCACCTGCGCAGCCCGGCAGGGGTCATGCGCGAGCGGTGTGCCGAAGGCCCGCACCAGCTTGCGCCCCAGGGGGTGTCCCAGGCTCGACCGCACCACCGCGAGATGCGACATGACCTGGCTGGTCGCATACTCCTCGATCCGTTCGGGCAGGTCCGGATGGCGCAGGCTCGCGGCCCACTCGGCGAGCCGCCGGGTGAGGGAGGCACCGGGGTCCTGGCCTCGGCCCGCCGTGCCCGTCGCGTTCACGCCTCGCGCCAAGGGAGGCCGCGCCGCCTGTCCTCGATGGACCTGACCGCGCAGGTGGCCGCAAGGACCGAGGCGCGGGCGGCGGCCAGTGCCTCGCGCGCCTGCCGGCCCAGTCCCTCGTCGTCCGGTGCCCGCCTGGCCCGCTCAGCCATCGCCGAGAGCTGCAGCGCACACTCGACGGAGGCGATGCACGCCTCTTCCAGCGGTGCCTCGCGGCCGGTTCCGCAGGTGAGCCTGGACAGCGCCGCTTCCAGCAGCACGCCGACCGACTGACGGTCCATCTGCCCCGGCTGCGCCATGTCGACGTCCGTCATTTCTTGACGACCAGGAAACGCCCGAGGACCAGACAGTCGATCTCGGTGTGGAGGAAGCAGCCGAGTGCGTCGGTCGGCGAGCAGACGATCGGCTCACCGGCGACGTTGAACGACGTGTTCACCAGACACGGCACCCCGGTCAACTCCGTGAAGTTGCGGAGCAGTTCGGCCAGCTTCGGGTTCGACTCCGCAGTGACGGTCTGCGCCCTGGAGGTGCCGTCCACGTGCATGGCGCCGGGAATGACGTCGTGGAACTCGGGCCGCACCGGGAAGACGAACGTCATGTACGGCGATGACGCCTTCTTGCCCATCTCGAAGACCCGCTCCGCCTCGGACTCCAGGACGACCGGAGCGAAGGGACGGAACGGCTCCCGGTGCTTAACCCGGATATTGATGATGTCCTTGATGTCGGCGAACCCGGGGTTCGCGAGGATGCTGCGATTGCCCAGGGCTCGCGGGCCGTACTCGGCGCGACCTTGGAACCAGCCGACGACGGTCTTCTCGCTGAGCAGCTTGGCGGTCTGCTCGGCCACCGCCTCCTCGTCGAGCTCGGTCCACTCGACCCGGTCGGCGTGCTCGTGCAGCGCGCGGAGCATCTGCCCGTCGTCGTACGAAGGGCCAAGATACGGGGTGGCGGGAATCGGGCGGGATCGCCCCTTGAGCCTGCCCGCGTAGACGGCGGCGCCGATGGCCACGCCCGGGTCGCTCGCGCCGAAGCTGACGTGGATGTCGGTGAAGCGGGAGTTCTCCAGGAGCTTGGCGTTGTTGACGCAGTTGAGGGCGAGGCCGCCCTCGTAGATCATCCGAGTCAGATCGGTGTCGGCCTCCAGGGCGCGCAGTTGGTGCGCGGTGACCACCTCGACCATCTGCTGCGCGGCGGCGGCCACCGTGGCGCGGAACTCCGTCTCCTCACGGCGTCGTTCGTCGCCGCCGAAGAGCCGGTCCAGGAGAGGGTAGTAGCCGCGGGTGCCACTGGGGTCGTTGGCGAGAGCGAGGGTGTAGCGGCCGTCCTCGTGCAGTTCGACCACGTGTCGGAGGAGAGGGTTGTCCGACGGGGGCGGGGCGAAGGCCGCCAGTCCCATCACCTTGTACTCGTCATTGTTGGGCATGAAGCCGAGATAGCGGGTGATCTCCCCGAAGAGCAGGGCGAGGGAGTGGTTGACACTGATGGCCGACTTCTCGAAGAGCCGAACCTCCCCGTCCCGCACCTCGCCCATGACGGAGGAGAGCCGCTCGGCGCGGCCGTCGCTCACCATGAACGCCGCGTCCCGCTCCCCGGACAGGTAGTAGCCGCACATCAGATGGGCCAAGTGGTGCGGCACGGGGACGAGCTTCTCCGCCGGCAGGTCGTAGCCGGTCCGCTGCTTGAAGTCGGCGTGCAGTGCCTCCTTGCTGACCAGCCCTCCATAGAGCTCACCGAACCGCCTGAGCCGGTCGAACTTCTGCTCGACGGGCAAGCCACTGCCGCTGATGTCCTGGATCATCGCATTCACGACATCGGAGGAGAACGACCAAGGGAACGCGATGGCGTCGACCTGGTCCAGGCGCACATCGGCGATGTTGAGGCACCACCGCAGGGAGTTCGCCGGAAAGTCGGAGGTCTTCTTCTCCCGGTTCAGCCGCTCCTCCTCGACGGCGGCCACCAACTCCCCGTCCACGGACAGCGCGACGGCCGCGTCGTGACCCAGGATGCTGTGCCGGTCGATCCCGGTCGCTCCATACAGCCGCCCGAATGTGTCGGCACCATTGGTAAAGCCGTTGTAGCCAAGGACAATCACACCGGGCTCCTTAGATGACGGGGTGACGCACCATCAGTGCGACGGGGTACTACCTCGGGCTCATCGTTCAACTTCCGGCTGGAACGGCTCTGAGATTCAACTGAGACGGGTACCTCAGCCATCGGCGTGGCCGCGCACGCCTCGGGCCACCGGGGCGAGCCCATGGGTCGCCGGGCCGGGGCCATCGGCCATGGCGTCAGGTCCACTGGCCGTAGCCAATTCCCGACGTGCCCGCGATCAGCTGCTCGCGGAGCATCACGCGGCGCACCTTCCAGGTCGCGGTGCGGGGGAATTCGTCCCAGCGGATCTGGAGGGGCTCGGCCAGCTCCGGCAGTCCGGCCGTGGCGGTACGCCACTCGGCCGGGTCGACGGGGACGTCGTGCCGCGTGCTGTACACGGGCTGCGGGAGGCCGTCTTGGACGGACAGCACAATGACTTCCGTCGTGCTGGGCAGACGGTCCAGGAGTACGTCCTCGATCTCCAGGGCGCTGGCACCGGGAATGCGGTCCACCTCGCGGTCGATGAGGCGCACCGCGCCCCAGCGGTTGATAACCGCCATGTCTCCCAGGTTCCACCAGTCGCCCTGGCGTTTGAGGTCATGGCGTGCGCGCTCCCCGACGTAGGTGAGGCAGCGGCCGGGAGCGGAGAACTGGATCAGCCCCACCTCGCCGTGCGGCACCGCCGCGCCCGTCGCCGGGTCCACGGCGCGCAGCCTGCCGAACCCGGGCACCGGCCATCCCAGCATCTGGGTGGGGGGAGGCCGGTGGCCACGACGTCGCACGGACCTGCGGATGTAGGGCCGGATCGCCACGGCGCCCGCCTCGGTCTGGCTCCACGACTGGACCCACACCGGGAACCTGCGGCTGGTGGCCGCCAGAAAGGCGCGGATCGTCCGGGTGTGTATCGCGTCGAAGGAGTTCACGAACACGCGCACCCTGCGGAACGGCTTGCCGGGGTCCCTGGCGAGGTCCTCCCACGCGAGAAAGGCGTTGGGCAGGGTCTCCACGAGGGTGGGGGCGTGCTGCACCAACAACTCACGCAGCCTGGGACCCTGAGGGTCCGACAGCATCAGAAGTTTCGGCCCCACCGTGGTCAGCGGCAGCAGACCGGTGATCACCCGCTGGTGCGAGTACGGCTGGCAGAAGGCCACGGTGTCGTCCACGCGCAGCCGGAACACCGGCCACCGCTCGGCTTCCACCAGCCCCAGGGAGTAGAGGGAGGCGGCCGAGTGCAGCACCAGCTTGGGCACACCGGTGGTGCCCGAGGTGTGGGTTATGACCATGGGCTCGTCGTACGCCCGCAGCCGCCTCGCGGGCGCGGGCCCGCCCCGCAGTCCGCCAAAGTCGAGCACATCAGGACGGTCGGCGGGTGCACCGTCGACGCACGCGGCCCGCTCGGCCAGCTTGGCGACGGTCCCCGTGTCGAGCCCCATCGCGTCCAGGGCCCGGCGGTCGGTCACCACGTAAGGGCGCTCCAGGCGTTCGAGGAGCACGGCGAGCGTGTCCGGCGCGTGGTTGTCGGAGATCAGTGCCGGTACGGCACCGATGCGCGCCGCGGCGGAGGCCAGCAGCGAGATATCCAGATGGTTGCGCTTCACGACGGCGACGCGGTCCCACTCCCGTACGCCCATGGCGTACAGCCGTCCCGCCAAGTCGTCCACCAGCGCGGCCCACTCGGGGTAGGTGCGCTCCAGCGGCCCTTCCGGGTCGACGTCCGGAGCCCGATCGACGATCACGCGCTGCCCGGGGTGGTTTCGCGCTGCCAGGTGCCACACCTCTCCGATACGTCCGGTGGCGGGCACCCGGGAGAAGGGCCAGAGGCTGCGCCGGAAGCGGGTGGGCGCGTAGTCGGTGAGGAAGCCGGGACGGGAGTCTGTCGTGTGGGTGGTCATGCGCGTCCCCAGAGGTCTGTGGCCGGATACGGCCGGGTGGTGACGCACTGGGCCCGTCGGATGAGCCCGGCGTCGACGTGCCGGACCCACGGGACCGTAGGGCAGCGCGCTGAGATTGCGCTGGCGCGCCGATGTCAGCGGGCGACAGTGCGCCCGGCGTTAGCGTCGGCGCATGCCAATGAACAAGGCACACCGCGCGCTGTGCAGTTCACGGATGTGGGCCAGGTGCACGGAGCGGCAGATCCTGCCTTGGGCGCTCGAGGGCGTCGAGCTCGGCGAGAGCGTTCTCGAACTGGGCCCCGGGTACGGCGCCAACCTCCGCGCCCTCGTCGAACGCGTCCCCAAGCTCACTGCGCTGGAGATCGATGGGGAGACAGCGGTGCGGCTCGAACGGTATTGGGGCGGTCGGGCGCGCATCCTGCAGGGGGACGCCTCCGCGATGCCGCTGCCCGACGGCGGCTTCTCCGCCGTGGTGTGCTTCACGATGCTGCATCACGTGCCGACCAGCACGCTCCAGGACCGGCTGCTCGCCGAGGCGTTCCGGGTGCTGCGGCCGGGTGGTGTGTTCGCCGGCAGTGACAGCCAACTGACGCTGCCGTTCCGGCTGTTGCACCTCGGCGACACCATGAACGTCGTCGGCCCCGAAGGTTTCAGGGAGCGGCTGACCGCCGCCGGGTTCGACCACGCCGTCGTGGAACGGGACCGCCGCGGCCACAGCATCCGCTTCCGCGCCCGCAAGGGGTAGAGAGAGCGGCGGGCGAGGGACAGCGCCGCGAGGCCTGCGCCGCCAGGGACGCGGCACAGCGATGATGTCGCTTTTCCGCCAGCGGGGCGCGGTTGTCGGGTGCCACTGTTGATCGGTAGGACACAGGGCTCACGGGAGGACTTGGACGTGGAAACGGTCGACGTGACGGAGTACAACGACCCTCATGTGATGTCACCGGCCGAGGGAGCGGCGATGCTTCGGGGGGCCCCTTGGTCCCGGATGGTGATCGTCGGTGACAGCGTCGCCCAGGGCATCAGCGAGCCGCGCCGCGGCTACCGCTCCGAGCCCTGGTCGAGCCTGGTGATCGCCGCCCTCCGCGAGGTACGGCCGGACCTGGTACACCTCAACCTGGGACAGCGCGACCTGGTGACCTCGCAGGTACGCGAGAGCCAGCTGCAGCCCGCGCTGGACTTCAAGCCCGACCTGGTGATCGCGCTGTGCGGAGGCAACGACGGCCTGCGCAAGGTCTTCGACCCGGACGCCGCGGAGCGCGAACTCAAAGCCCTCTTCACGCCGCTGCGCGAAGTCGGCGGCACGCTGGTGACCTCCGGCTTCTTCGACATCATCGGCAACCCGCACTTCGACGCGCGGTACCGGGACGTGGCCCGTGAGCGCCTCGCAGTACTGTCGCAGCGAATGCGGTCGGTGTCGGAGCGCCTGGACGCCGTCTACGTCGACATGCAGAGCCACCCGACGGGGCGCGAAGAGTCGGTCTGGAGCACCGACGGCATCCATCTCAACGCCCGAGGCCAGGCCGTCCTCGGCACCGAGATCATCCGTGCCCTGGGCGCACGGCTGAACAAAGCCTGAGCGGCCGGAGACGTCGGGCCGCCCCATCGCTACGCCTGCGGGCAGCGTTGGTTGGCGGGTCCATGCACACGATTCGGGCCTGTCCCAGAGCCATACACATCCTGTCGCTCGGGGCCGAGCAAGCGCTGGCGAAGAACCCTGACGGCTGAGACCGGTGCTGGCCATCCAGCCCGATGACTATCGACCTCTCGTCATGGCCGCCCCTTACCAGTACGGCGCCCGCGCACCACGAGATGCAGATGATCACTCGGCCGAGGGAGGCCACTCCGTGAGTTCATACGAGCTTTACTCCGTCCCAGTCTCTACTGATACCTGGAATGTACCGATGGCAGGGGCGGCTCGTCTCTCCTGGGATTATGACGGAGGTCGGGACCGGCTGCTTGCGTTGTACCAAAAAGGCAAGGACAAGCAGTGGGACGCCCAGAAACGTATCGACTGGGGGAAGGAGGTCGATCCTCTCGACGTTGCCGGATTGCCTGCGGAGTTCAAGCCATTATTCGGATCTGACATCTGGAACAAGATGTCGCAGAAGGACCGCGACGAGATTGACCGACATCACGGTTCCTGGCTGTTCAGCCAGTTCCTCCACGGCGAGCAAGGAGCGCTGACCGTCTCCGCCAGGATCGTGGAGTCGGTGCCGGACCAGGACTCCAAGTTCTATGCCGCAACTCAAGTAATGGACGAGGCGCGGCACATGGAGCTCTTCAGTCGCTTCGTGCACGAGAAGATCGGAATGTACTATCCGATCAATCAGGACCTGGCAAAGCTGCTGGCCGAGTCGCTGGCGGACAGCCGCTGGGACCTTCCCTACCTCGGCATGCAAGTACTGATTGAGGGACTGGCGCTGGCGGCCTTCGGGCTCTATCGGGACATGGCCACCACGCCGCTTGTCAAGCAACTCCTCGCCTATGTGATGCAGGACGAAGCTCGACACGTGGCATTCGGGCGGCTGGCGCTCAAGGATTACTATTCCGAGCTGACCAGCAAGGAGAAAGCCGAGCGGGAGGAGTTCGTGATCGAAGGCTCTTACCTGATGCGCGACAGGTTCACTGGACGCGAGATCTTCGAAACGCTGGACTTGCCGCTCGACGAGTGCATGAGGCACGTAGACAGTTCAGAGCTCATCACTCTCTATCGGTCACTCCTCTTTGGCCGAATCGTTCCCATCATCCGGGATATCGGATTATGGAGCGACAGGGTAAAATCCGCCTATTCGGATATGGGGGTACTGGACCACGCCAAGGCGGACCTGGTTTCCCTGATGCGGCAGGATGAAGGAATTGCCGAGCAGTACGATGTGGAGCGTGCCGTTGCCGAACTGAGCACCCGAAAAGCAGAAGTGGACGAAGTTGTCGAGCTCGGTTCTGAATAGGCAGAATGCGTGCTCTCAGTCAGGCATCTATAGGCTCGCGTTTCCGGTGTCCTGGTGCCACGCTCTGCCCTGCGACTCTTGAGACCATCTCAGCCCAAGGCGGTTTCAAAGTCCAGGTGATGTCGTGAGCACCAGTCCAGCGGGGCACCAAGCTGGGCCGCTTCCTGCGCGCCCTCCGCGCTCGGGTGACCCCCGCCGAGGTCGGCCAGCTGGCCGACACGGGACTACGCTGCACACCCGGGCTGCGCCGCGACTGCCGCAGCGACCTGTGGTCCTACGGCTCCCTGCCCTGCCGGCCGGCGAGCACGGCCAGCGCATGGGGCAGAGTTCCTCGGTGTCGTCGAGTCGCAGCCGTGCTGTACGGCTCCCGGGACGTCCGGATCGAGGATAGTCCCGACCCGAAAGTCCAGCAGCCCACCGACGCCGTGGTGCGCGCCGTCCTGTCGTGCGTGTGCGGCAGCGACCTGTGACCGTACAAGCCGATGCCCGCCACCGGGACCGGCCGCCCCATGGGACACGAGTTCCTCGGCGTGGTGGAGGCGACCGGCACACACGTCACCTCCGTCAAGCCGGGAGACCTGGTCGTCACGCAGTTCAGCCCGCGGCGGGCGCCCACGCTGTGAGGTACCGGCGAACGGGCAGTGGCTCGAGGGTGACGACGCACTCCACGTAATGCGTCACAGCCCCTATGAGCGGGGTGCCGACTGTAGCTGTTTGACCAGGTGGAAGACCTCGCGTGCCGCGTAGCCCAATGAGGCAACGGACGATTTCACGCCGGGTCTTTCCCTCCTTGATGCGGCGCTCGTAGTAGCCCTGAGTGCGCGGGTCGACCCGCAGACGAGTGAATACGATGCGGTGGAGCGCGGCGTTGGCCTGACGGTCGCCACCACGGTTGAGACGACGGAACTGCCGGCGTCCCGAGGAACGCTCGACAGGACTGACCCCGCACAGCGCAGCGAAAGACGCCTCGCTGTCCAGGCGTTCCGGATTGTCCCCCACCGTGATCAGCAGAGCGACGGCCGTGTCCGGACCAACCCCCACCACCTCGAGCAGCTGCGGGGCATGACATTCCACGAGCCGGGCCAGACGAGCGTCCACATCCCGGATCTGCTCGGAGAGCTGTCCGATCCGGCGCGCCAGCAGACCCAGCGTGATCCGAGTGGCCTGCAGCGCCGACTCCTTGCCAACCTCCTCACGACTGCTCACGTCAGCGAACCGCGCGCAGGTACGGAAGAGTTCGGCATTGCCCAGTCCGGCTAGCTCTTCCCGCAAGGCGGGGTCAGCGGTAATGAGGACGGACTTGAGCTGGTTGATGGCCTGGGTGCGGGCTTTGACTGCCGACGCCTTCGTGAGTTTGTACATTCTCGCGATCTGCACCGGCCCGTCGCCCGCTCAACACGGCTCGCGCCGCGTTCTGGGCATCGAGCGGATCCGACTTGCCGCGCCGACGACGATCAGCCCGGTCCATCCAATTCACATCAAACACGTCGATGCCCTGGGCCAGCAGATAGCGCGACAGCGACGCCCCAAAGGAACCGGTCCCCTCCACCCCGGCCCGCCGCACGGCCCCCAACTTCCTGGCCCACTTCAGCAAGTCGCGGTATCCGGCCGCGGTAGCCGGGAACTCGTCGGTGGCCAGCACGGTCCCCATCACGGACAGCACCGCAGCCACGTGGGCATCCCGATGCGTGTCCACTCCCAGCACCACCTCCCCCGCAGGGCGACGGCGGCGAGCCTGCGGAGCAGGCGGCGTACTGGGCATGGTCGAACTGGACATGCCCGCTCCCCTTCCGGTCCGATGCCGCGTCGCGCTGCCGGTACCGGGCAGCAGCAGGCGGTCAGAATCGTGAGGACGCCACAGCGATCGGCAGGCCCCTATCGGGACACGCCCCGCCGGCCCGGCACCGGCAACGCACCATCCCCGGCCAACGGCCGACGCTGTGACACCAGGACACTTCGGTCAGAGAAATCATGAGTCAGACCCCGAACCTGGGACAGCACCCGCCCATCCTCCCGCCCCCATCTCATCTCCGCTCCGGGGCCGCAGAACATGCTCAATCCCCGTCACGCAACACCCAGAACTTGCTCCCAGCCGACCACAACAGCGCACGAGACAAACTGCGCGTCTAGGGGCAATGCCGTGACTCTGTTGGCGATCTTGCCGGGGTCAGTTGAGGGCGGTACAGAGGGCGCGGAAGTGGCTGGGTGCCCGTCGGGGACG
>NZ_VWMY01000073.1 GCF_008905045.1 Streptomyces albicerus | reverse complement strand
TGGGTATCTCAGCCTCTCCGGCGTTTGAGGAGCGGGGTCTGGGGCGGAGCCCCAGAAGGATGGGACGGGTAGGGGCGGCGGGGGCGAACCCAGCGACGCCGGCCACGAACAACCCGCAGCCGCCCAACCACCCCCCACCCCCCGAGCCCTCAGGCGTACTTACGCGCACCCCGCGGAGCGACCCGTACCTGCACGCCAATCGGTTCAATCGCTACTTTTCGCCCCAACTCGCCCTTAAATGGTGCGGTGACCACGACCGACCGTCGCGCCGCCCTCAGAACAGCCGCCGCCCTCACCGCCGCAGGCACCCTCGCCGGCTGTGGGGCGACCCGCGCAGTCACGGCCCCGGCCGCCCCACCCGGCAGCCCGCCGCAGGCGCCCCGCGCCTTCCCCCACCACCCGACCCAGATCACCCACGGCCCCCGCACCCACCCCCGCATCGCCCTCACCTTCCACGGCCAGGGCGACCCCACGACCGCCCGTGCCCTCCTCGACGAAGCCGAGAGACACGGCGCCCACATCACCGTGCTGGCCGTCGGGACGTGGCTGGACGCCCACCCCGCCCTGGCCCGCCGCATCCTCGACGGCGGCCACGACCTCGGCAACCACACCCAGCACCACCTCGACATCAACTCGATGCCGGAGGCGCAGGCGTACGCGGAGATCACCGAGTGCGCCGAGCGGCTCCGCAGCCTCACCGGCTCGATCGGCAGCTGGTTCCGACCCTCCCGCGCCGCCCGCGCATCCCCCCTCGTGGAAACACTGGCCCGCCGCGCCGGCTACCCGCACGTCCTCTCGTACGACGTCGACTCGCTCGACTTCACCTCACCCGGCGCCCCCGCCATCACCCGCAAGGTCACCACCGAGATCCGCAACGGATCCGTGGTGAGCCTGCACTTCGGGTACGCGGACACGGTCGCCGCGCTCCCCGCCCTCCTGCACGAACTCGACCGCCGCGGCCTGCGCGCGGTGACCACCACGGAGTTGCTGACCTGATGCTGACGCCCCACAAGAAACACCGGAACCTCACCAAGCGCGCCCTGACCGCGGTCGCCGTACTCGCGGCTCTCGCCCTCGCCGGCTGCGGCACCGAGTCCGAGGAGGGGGAGAACAGAGCACTGGGCGCGGTCAAACCCGCCAAGCCCGCCAAGCCGGAGAAACCCGTCGTCAAGGGGCTGCCCGGTATGCCGCCCGTCCTCGACAAGACCGACGTCTACGCCGCCGACCGCCCGAACAAGCTCTCCCCGGTCGTCAAGGACTTCCCGTCCCGCGTCTACGTCCCCAACACCGAGTCCGACACGGTCACGGTCATCGACCCGAAGACTTACGAGGTCATCGAGACGATCCCGGTCGGCGTCCAGCCCCAGCACGTCGTCCCCTCCTGGGACATGAAGACCCTCTGGGTCAACAACAACCGCGGCCACACCCTCACCCCCATCGACCCGAAGACCGGCAAGGCGGGCAAGGAGGTCGAGGTCCACGACCCGTACAACCTCTACTTCACGCCGAACGGCAAGTACGCCGTCGTCATGGCGTCCCTCGACCGCGAACTGGTCTTCCGCGACCCGCACACGATGAAGCGGCTCAAGACGGAACCCGTCACCTGCTACGGCGTCAACCACGCCGACTTCTCGCTCGACGGCCGGTACTTCATCGTCTCCTGCGAGTTCAGCGGCGAACTGCTGAAGGTCGACACGGAGAAGATGAAGGTCGTCGGCCAGCAGAAACTGCCCTTCGAGGGCGCCATGCCGCAGGACGTGAAGATCTCCCCGGACGGCAAGAAGTTCTACATCGCCGACATGATGGCCGACGGCATGTGGGTCCTGGACGGCGACAAGTTCGACAAGCCGAAGCTCCTGCCCACCGGCAAGGGCTGCCACGGCCTGTACGTCAGCCGCGACTCCCGCGAGATGTACGTCTCCAACCGGGGCGAGGGCACCATCTCCGTCTTCGACTTCACCCAGGACCGGCTCACCAAGAAGTGGCGCCTCCCGGACGGCGGCAGCCCCGACATGGGCGGGGTCTCGGCCGACGGCAAGGTCCTCTGGCTCTCCGGCCGCTACGACTCCGAGGTGTACGCCATCGACACCCGCACCGGTGTCCAACTCGCCCGCATCCCGGTCGGCAACGGCCCGCACGGCCTCGCGGTGTACCCGCAGCCGGGCCGCTACTCGCTCGGCCACACCGGCATCTTCCGCTGAGACAACCGAGGCAACCGAAGAAGTTGAGACACCTGCGGCAACGCCCGTCGGCGGACACGCCGCCATACGAGTGAAGATCCACGGCCCGTCCCCGCAGAACCGAGATCGTGCTCCCCATGATCACAACTCGCCTGCGGCGGCGGGCCGCTGCCGTCGTCCTGTCCCTCTCGGCCGTCTTCGCGACGTCCGCCGCGACGCTCCCCGCCGAGACGAAGGCCCTCTCCGCCACAAAGGCACCCTTCGCCGCGAAGGCCGCCCCCACCTGTCCCAAGTTCGCCGACCCCGTCCACGCCGCCGTGGACCGCCGCGTGGAGGTCGACCGCATCACGCCCGAGCCGGTCTGGCGCAAGACCTGCGGCACGCTCTACCGCAGCGACGGCCGTGGCCCGTCCGTCGTCTTCGAGCAGGGCTTCCATCCCAAGGACGTCGTGAACGGGCAGTACGACATCGAGCAGTACGTCCTCGTCAACCAGCCCTCGCCGTACGTCTCCACGAGCTACGACCACGACCTCTACAAGACGTGGTGGAAGAGCGGCTACAACTACTACATCGACGCTCCCGGAGGCGTGGACGTCAACAAGACCATCGGCGACACCCACAAGTGGGCCGACCAGGTCGAGGTCGCCTTCCCGGGCGGTATCGCGCGGCAGTACATCATCGGCGTCTGCCCGGTCGACAAGAAGACCAAGACCGAGATCATGAGCGACTGCGAGAGCAACCCGTACTACGAGCCCTGGCACTGACCCGGTGAGCCGACCGAGTCAGTGAGCGACGAGTAGCGCCTCCGCCCCGACCGGGCGGAACCCGGCCGCCTGGAACACCCGTACGCTGCGGGCGTTCCCGGCGGCCTGCTGCGCCCAGACCGGTTCGCCCCCGCTCAGCCGTCGCGCCGCCGAGGCGAGCGCACGCCCCAGCCCCCGGTGCCGTACCCCCTCGTCCACCTCGATCGCGGCCTCGAGCCGCCCCGCGACCCCGCGCCCCAGGACGAGTACGCCCCCGTCGACGGCCCACACCCGCACGTCGTCACGCCGCTTGCGGGCGCGGGCGACCCGGGGATGGTCGGGATCGTCGAGTTCCGTCACGCCGATCGACGGCGGACCGGACAGAGGCGTGGCGACCGTCAGCAGGTCGACCGTGTCCGTCGTACGCCCCGTACGCTCCATGAACGCCGCCAGGAACCGCGGATTCATGGTCGCCGCGAGGGGATCGCAGTCGAGCCGGGCCAGCGCCCCGCGTACCCACCCTTCCTCCTCGTCGGTGAAGACCACGGAGTGCGCGGTGAAGGCGATGACGCCGGCATCGCGATGAGAGTGCTGCGGCACGACGGTGATGCCGCCGTCCGCCGGCGGGAAGACTCCTCGAGCCGCCGCGTCCAGAATGTCCCGCAGAGTGCCGGCCACCGCGCCGCCCCTTCCCCTCGCTCGCCCTTGAGTCTCCACCCACTGGAAGGCCCAGACTCCACGACATGATCGACGACGGCACCGGGCTGCTCACCATCGGGCAGCTCTCCCGGAGCACCGGACTGCCGGTGCGCACCATCCGCTACTGGTCGGACGCGGGCGCCCTGCCGCCCGTGACCCGCTCGGCGGGCGGCTACCGGCTGTACGACGCCGCGTCCGTGGCCCGCCTCGAAGTCATCCGTACGCTGCGGGAACTGGGCCTCGGCCTGGACCACGTACGCCAGGTGGTGGCGGGCGAGACGACGGTCGCGGAGGTGGCGGCCACGTATGTGACGGCCCTGGATGCGCAGATCCGGGCGCTGAAGGTGACCCGGGCGGTGCTGTCGACCGTGGCGCGACGCGGCTCGACCGCGGAGGAGATGACCCTCATGCTGTGCTTTCTGGGGGATACCCCCAGACCCCCGAACTGGCGCGACTGTCGGCCGCCGAGCGGAGGCGGATCATCGAGGACTTCGTCGACGAGGTGTTCGGCGGCCTCGACGCGGCGGACCTCGCGATCCGCAACCGTATGCGGCACACCGCGATCGACCTGCCGGACGATCCCACGACCGAACAGGTCGACGCGTGGGTGGAGCTGGCCGAGCTGATGCAGGACCCGGACTTCCGGGTGCGGATGCGCGAGGTGATCGAGTTCAACGCCCGCGGTCGAGGCCCGGACACCTCGGAGGGCGCCTCGCTCGGGTTCGCCGGGCGCGTGGTCGAGGCGGTGGGCCGGGCTCGCGAACAGGGCATCGCGCCGGACGCACCCGAGGCAGCCGCGGTCCTGGACGATCTCCTGGGCGACCAGGATCGGGTCGCCGCCCTGGAACGGCTTGAGGCGGGCTCCTGGACGGAGGCCGCCCGCTACCGAGAGCTGGCGTCGATCATCAGGGGCCGGGAACCCAAGCCGCCGCACACGGGGGAGTTCGGGTGGGTGGTCGCCGCACTCCGCGCTCACCTCGGCAGTTAATCTGACCCCAGTCAGTACTGCACATGAGAAGGGGCGGACCCGGTGGCGGACATCGAGGAAGCACGCAAGGCGTTCGAGCGCATCGACGTGGACGGGGACGGCTACATCACCGCCGCCGAGTTCAAGAAGGCCCTGGCCCAGGGCGGCGACTGGAACGTCACCGAGTCGGTCGCCGAGGCGGTCATCGCCGCGCAGGACCTCAACGGCGACAAACTGCTCTCGTTCGACGAGTTCTGGTCCCACCTGGACAAGTAGGCGGAGCGGAAGGGGTGTCCGGCCGTGCCGGACACCCCTTCGCCATGTCCGGGCGGCCCGCGCTCAGGACGCCTGTTTCCGGTACTGCCCCGGCGCCACCCCGTACTCCCGCTTGAAGGCCTTGGCGAAGGCGAACTCCGAGGTGTAGCCGGTGTGCTGGGCGACCAGGCGGAGAGGCGTGTCGGACTCGCGGAGGAGGCGGCCGGCGGTCGTCATGCGCCACCAGGTGAGGTAGGCGAGCGGGGGACGGCCCACCAGGGCGGTGAAGTGGCGGGCGAAGGTCGCGCGGGACTGTCCCGCGCCGAGGGCGAGCTGTTCGACCGTCCAGGGGCGGGACGGGTCCTCGTGGATGGCGTGGAGGGCGGCCGTCACGGCCGGGTCGGCGAGGGCAGCGGACCAGCCCGTGGGATGACCGGAGCCGTGGCGCTCGCGCTGCCACCAGGCGCGCAGCATGTAGAGCAGGAGTGTGTCCAGGAGGGACGTGAGGATCGTGTCCGAGCCGGGCTGCGGGTCCTCCAGTTCCGTACCGAGGAGTTCGACGGCCGTGCGCAGGGAGCGGTGCGCGCCGATCCGGGCGGGGAGGTGGACGACTTCCGGCAGCTCGGAGAGAAGGGGGTGCGCCCGGGCGCGGTTCAGCTGGTACGCACCGCACAGCAGCACGGTGGCGGGGCCCTCGCCCGAGTGCTCCGCGGCGGGTGTGGGTTCGGGCCAGGTGCCGTCCTCCCGCAGCCGGACCTCCTCCAGCGGTACGCCGGGATCGCTGGCCAGCCCGTGCCCGCGCCCGTGGGCCAGGAACACCACGTCGCCGGGCCCGAGCGCCACCGGCTGGCCCTCCCGGGGAATCAGCCACGCCGAACCCTGCAGCACCACATGGAACCCGGCACCGGCGGACGGCTCGAACTCCAAGCCCCAGGGCGCGTACTTGGCCTGTCGGGAGGAGTGCGGCCGCCCGGCGCGCATCGCGGCGATGGCGTCACTCAGTACGTCCATGTCCCTGACTCTAGAGGCCCGTTCGCCCGGCGAGACGTGCGGACAGGAAATCGAGATCAGTGGACATGGATCGTCTCGCCGCCTGCTTCTAGCGTCATGGGTATGCCAACTACCGCACGGACCGTGCTTTTTCATGAACTCGGCGGGCCTGAAGTCCTGAAGATCGAGGACGCCGAAGTACCCGACCCCGGAGTCGGTGAAGTCCTCGTCCGCGTCGAGGCGTTGGGGCTGAACCGCGCCGAAGCCCTGTTCCGCGCCGGGACTTACTACTACCAGCCCTCCCTGCCCGCCTCCCGCCTCGGCTACGAGGCCTCCGGCGTGATCGAGGCCGTCGGCGAGGGCGTCACCGAACTCGCCGGCGGGGACCTCGTGATGACCGGGCCCGGCATCGAGATGAGTGCACAGGGTGTGTACGCCGAGCGGGTCGTGCTGCCCGAGACCGCGGTCGTACGGCGCCCGGAGTCGGTGGACGCGGTCACGGGGGCCGCCGCCTGGCTGACGTACACGACCGCGTACGGGGCGCTGCTGGAAACGGCCGGGACGAAACCCGGCGACCATGTGCTGATCACTGGCGCGTCCAGCGGTGTCGGCACCGCCGCGATCCAGGTCGCCCGCCGTATCGGCGCGATCCCGCTCGCCACGACCCGCACCGAGGCGAAGCGGCAACAGCTGCTCGACCTGGGCGCGGAGCACGTGATCGTGTCGGGCGGCTCGGGTGCGGAGACGGTGGCCAAGGAGACCAGACGACTCACCGGCGGCCGCGGGGTCGAGGTGATCTTCGACGCGATCGGCGGGCCCGCCTTCCGCCCGCTGGGCGACGCGCTCGCCGAGGGCGGCACGGTCGTCTGGTACGGCTGGCTCGACCCGCGCCCCGCCGAGCTCCCCTGGAACTGGCCCGTCACCGTCCACACGTACGCGAACTTCGCCCTGATCACCACGCCGGGCGGTCGGCGCCGCTCCACGGCCTTCCTCAACGCCGGCCTGCGCGACGGCGGTTTCCGGCCGGTGATCGGCGAGGTCTTCGACGGGCTCGACCGCATCCAGGACGCACACCGCCTGATGGAGAGCAATGAGCACACGGGCAAGATCGTGGTACGGATCTAGGCCGTGTTTTAGGTTCGGATTCCTGTGCGCGCCCTGCACGGTGATGATCAAGATGTGGGGCGAGGGGATCTTTCTGATGAGCAGTGGTCGGTGCTGGAGTCGTTGCTGCCTGCGGTGGGCATAAGTCGCAGGTGGCCTGGCTGTCGGCGGCTGGTAGACGGTGTGCGGTGGCGGGTTCGGACCGGAGTTCCGTGGCGGGACCTGCCGTTCGAGTACGGACCGTGGCAGACGGTGTATGGCCTGTTCCGGAGATGGCAGCGTCGGGGTGTGTGGGCCCGGCTGTTGACGTTGTGGCAGGCGAGGGCTGATGCGGCCGGGCTGATCTTCTGGGAGGTCAATGTCGACTCCACCTTCTGCCGGGCACACCAGCATGCTGCCGGTGCCCGCCGGCGCGGTGCTGTGCAGAAGGAACCGCCGGGCGGAGTGAGCGCCGAACCTGAAGACCATGGACTGGGCGGGTCGCGAGGCGGGTTCACCACGAAGATTCATCTGGCGTGTGAGCAGGGACAGAAGCCGTTGTCGCTGCTGATCACCGCCGGGCAGCGCGGTGACAGTCCGCAGTTCGAGCCGGTCCTGAACGCGATCGGGGTGGCCCGGCCTGGTGCCGGCCGGCCGAGAAGCCGCCCGCTGCGGGTGCGAGGCGATTTAGGCGTACTCTTCACGCGCGAATCGCGCCTACCTGCGCAGACGTGGCATCAGGTGCACGATTCCTGAGCCGGTCGATCAGGTCCGCAACCGCAACCGCAGGCGCCGCGGCCGTGGCGGTGGCCGTCCGCCCGTCTTCGACCGCGAGGACTACAAGGCCCGGCATGCGGTCGAATGCGGGATCAGCCGTCTCAAGCAGCACCGGGCCGTGGCGACCCGGTTCGACAAACTTGCGGTTCGGTTCGAGGCGACGGTTCAGGTCGCGGCGATTCATCAGTGGCTGTGAACCCTCAGCCTGCCGTCGTGCGGATGCCCCAGCAGGAAAGGACGGGCCTGCGGTCATTACGGAGGAAGAGCGCGTTTCCTGGCATTGGCGCGGGGCGGTGTGTATGGGGTTGCACCTTCCGTAGCGGCATGTGGTCCGGTGGACTTACGTCCCGGTCCCTTGAGGAAAGGTCCCTGCTCATGCATGCGTCCTTCATGCCACCCCGCCAGGTCAAGATCGGTGACGCGGCGGCCTTCGCCGGCACCACGCCGCGGGCGGTTCGCCATTACCACGAGATCGGCCTGCTCCCCGAGCCTGAGCGGGGCGGCGATGACCGCCGCCGCTACGGGTACGAGGACATGATCCGACTGCTGTGGATTCGCAAGATGGCCGATGCCGGGATCGCCCTGGACGACATCCGTGACGCCTTTACCACCGGCACGGCTTCCGCCGGTGCGGACAGCGGAGACGGTATCGCGGGCATCCTGGAGCGGTTGGAGGAAACCCTCGCCGAGCAGGAGGCGGAATTGCGGCGGCAGCGGACCGCTGTGCAGCGGATGCGCACCGAAGGCAGCCGGATGGGCCTGCTCTCCGACTTCGTCACCGACCGTCTCAAGAGCCTGCCCGAGGGCTCCCTGCGTCAGGCGGACCTGGACAGTCTGCTGGTCACTGAGCGGATCTTCGGCCCGCTCGGCGCGGCCGTCCAGGCCACCCGCTTCGTCGTCCTGGCCACGCATCCCACTCTGCGGGAGGATTCCGACCGCATCGATGACGCCGAGGAGGCACTCGATGACAGCGTCGCCGTCGATGATCCACGGGTGGCTCAGGTGGCCGTCGAGCGGCACGCCTTCGAAAGCGCCCTGCAGGCCGTCATCGAGGAGTCCGGCCTGGGGAAGGACGACGATGACCTTTTCGACGCCTGGGACACTTTGCACCCTGCCACCGCCGATGACGGCGAGGACGAGGCCGACCTCAGCTCTGGCAGGCGGGAGGCTGACTCCATGAGCGTGTTCGAAGCCATCGGCAAGATGCCCTACGACTTCTCCCCAGCCCGTCTGCGCTGTATGGAACTGGCCGAAGAACTATCCGCCCAAGACTCACCCGCTAGCTAAAACACGGCCTAGCGGATGGCGGGTTTTCGGGCGTAACTCGTGATCGGCCCGGCTCGTTCATCCGATCATGAGTTCTATCGAGGGTGGGCGTGTCGAGTCGGGCAGATTGTGTGTGGCCGAGGGGAGCGGATGGGCCTGCGGCCGGTCATCGGAGCGGCACACCTTTACGGGACGGCTGTGCAGTGCCCACTACGCACAGCTTCGGCGTGGCAGGGATCTCGCTCCCATCAAGAGCCGCATTGCCGAACAAGCGAGTTACAGGCCATGCCAATTCGATGGGTGCGGGAGAGCGGTGCGGGCCACAGGGCTCTGCACCGCTCACTACAACCAGCGAAGGGCGGGAAGGCCGTTGTCTCCTCTGCGCAAAAGGCGGGATAACGGCGTCTACAGGGCGATGGTCGAAAGCGGGATCATCGCCTGCCTTGGGTGCGGCGAGAACAAGCCCGTGTCGGAGTATTCGGTGCTCAACGCGGCAGGTGCGCCAAGACCCTATTGCAAGCCGTGCAACGCCGAACGCGTTCGGCTGAGTCACTACAACGTGACTAAGGAGTTCCTCGAGTTGCTCTTGCGGTACCAGGGAGGGAACTGCGCGGTATGCGGAACTGCCGATGCCGGCGGGAGAGGGGTCATGCACATCGACCATGACCATGCGTGCTGCCCGGGCAGGCGGAGCTGCGGGGAGTGCGTGCGTGCTCTCGTCTGTACGAAGTGCAACCTCTATGGTCTTGCCTGGTACGAATCTCTCCCGCCCAGCCTCCGTACTTTCGACTGGCTGAACAGCTACATCCACAATCCACCGGCGAAGCGACTCCGCGAGGAACTGGCCGCCCCCTTACGTGAGTAAGGGCGTTAGGCGCTCGTCGCCCACTCGCGCAGGGCAGCCTTGCTCTCGAAGTCCGCCACGTTCTTGTCCAGCGGATCGTCGGTGTACTGGTGGAAGCGCCACTTCGCCTGGATGCGGGGCTTGCCGGCGGTCACATAGTCGGCGATCCAGAGGCCGTCACCGGCATACGAGGTGGTGTCGACGTTCAACCAGTAGTTCCTGTTCGCGTACAAAATCACCCGATGGTTCGGCCGCAGTTCCTTCACCTTGCGGATGAAGCGGTCCTTCTCGGCGTTGCTCGCGTGGGTGCCGTCGCTCGTCGTCTCCCAGTCGACGGCCAGGATGTCGCCCGCCTTCTCCGGGGCCTTGCTGACGAAGTACTCGGCCTGGGCCGTGAGGTTGCCCGGCCAGAGGAAGTGGTAGAAGCCGACCACGCATCCGGCGTCCCGGGCCCTCTTCGTCTGCGCGCTCAGTTTCGGGTTGACGTACGTCCGGCCTTCCGTGGCCTTGACGAAGACGAAGGACAGACCTTCGGTGTTGTACGAGGACGACTGGTAGGCACTTACGTCGATGCCGCGCAGCATGGTGGTTCCTCCGTGCGGTGGTGGGGGGACGGTGCACCGTGGTGCTTGTGGGGGCAACTACCTTTGATCTTCCCTCACTTCGTCCGCCTCACCCTCAGCACTCGATGATGTTCACCGCCAGCCCGCCCCGAGCGGTCTCCTTGTACTTGACGCTCATGTCCGCGCCCGTTTCCTTCATCGTCTTGATGACCTTGTCGAGGGACACCTTGTGGGAGCCGTCGCCGCGCATCGCCATCTTCGCCGCGGTCACGGCCTTGACGGCGGCCATGCCGTTGCGTTCGATGCAGGGGATCTGGACGAGGCCGCCGACCGGGTCGCAGGTGAGGCCGAGGTTGTGTTCCATGCCGATCTCGGCGGCGTTCTCGACCTGTTCGGGGCTGCCGCCGAGGACCTCGGCGAGGGCGCCGGCGGCCATCGAGCAGGCCGAGCCGACCTCACCCTGGCAGCCGACCTCCGCGCCGGAGATGGAGGCGTTCTCCTTGAAGAGCATGCCGATCGCGCCGGCCGCGAGCAGGAAGCGTACGACTCCCTCCTCATCGGCGCCCGGCACGAAGTTGATGTAGTAGTGCAGGACCGCCGGGATGATGCCCGCCGCGCCGTTCGTGGGGGCCGTGACAACGCGGCCGCCCGCCGCGTTCTCCTCGTTCACCGCCATCGCGTACAGCGTGATCCACTCCATCGCGTGGGCCAACGGGTCGCCCTCGGCGCGCAGTTGGCGGGCCGATACGGCGGCGCGGCGGCGGACCCTGAGGCCGCCGGGCAGGATGCCCTCGCGGGACATGCCGCGCGAGACGCACGCCTGCATCACCCGCCAGATGGCGAGGAGCCCCTCGCGGATCTCCTCCTCTGTGCGCCAGGCCCGCTCGTTCTCCAGCATCAGGGCGGAGATGGACAGGCCCGTCTCGCGCGTCAGCCGGAGCAGCTCGTCGCCCGTGCGGAAGGGGTACTTGAGGACCGTGTCGTCCAGTTTGATGCGGTCGGCGCCCACCGCGTCCTCGTCGACGACGAAGCCGCCGCCCACCGAGTAGTACGTCTTCGACAGCAGTTCGGCACCCGAGGCGTCGTACGCCCACAGCGTCATGCCGTTCGCGTGGTACGGCAGCGTCTTGCGGCGGTGCAGGACCAGATCGTCGGAGAAGGAGAAGTCGATCTCGTGCTCGCCGAGCAGGGCGATGCGGCCGGACGACTTGATCTGTTCGACCCGGTCGTCGGCACCCTCCACGTCCACCGTCCGCGGCGAGGCGCCCTCCAGGCCGAGCAGCACCGCCTTGGGCGTCCCGTGCCCGTGCCCGGTCGCGCCCAGTGAGCCGTACAGCTCCGCGCGTATCGAGGACGCCGAGGCCAGCACGTCCTCGCTCCGGAGGCGGCGCGCGAACATCCGCGCCGCACGCATCGGGCCGACCGTGTGGGAGCTGGACGGGCCGATGCCGATCGAGAACAGGTCGAAGACCGAGATGGCCACGGGGACTCCTCAATACGGGGTGGTGCAGGGCGTGGGGTGTCCCGCTCACCTACGAGTGTGCGGGACACCCCACAAAAGGAACTACTTGTTCAGACCGGGGTACAGCGGGTGCTTGTCGGCCAGGGCCTTCACCCGGGCCTTCAGCGCCTCCGCGTCGGCCGCCCCGAAGGAAGCGGGCGCCTTCAGCGCCTCCGCGATGACGTCCGCGACCTCGGCGAAGTCCTCGGCGGTGAAGCCGCGGGTGGCGAGGGCGGGCGTACCGATCCTGAGCCCCGACGTCACCATCGGCGGGCGCGGATCGTTCGGGACGGCATTGCGGTTGACCGTGATGCCGACCTCGTGGAGGCGGTCCTCGGCCTGCTGCCCGTCCAGCTCGGAGTCGCGCAGATCGACCAGGATCAGGTGGACGTCCGTGCCGCCGGACAGGACGTTCACGCCGGCCTCACGGGCGTCGGCGGCCGTCAGACGCTCGGCGAGGATCCGCGCGCCCTCGACCGTACGACGCTGGCGCTCCTTGAAGTCCTCGCTCGCGGCGACCTTGAAGGAGACCGCCTTGGCCGCGATCACGTGCTCCAGCGGACCGCCCTGGAAGCCGGGGAAGACCGAGGAGTTGAGCTTCTTCGCGAAGTCCTTCTTCGCCAGGATGATGCCGCCGCGCGGGCCGCCCAGCGTCTTGTGGGTGGTGGAGGTGACCACGTCCGCGTGCTCGACCGGGTTCGGGTGCAGACCGGCCGCGACCAGACCCGCGAAGTGCGCCATGTCGACCCACAGGTAGGCCTCGACCTCGTCCGCGATCCGGCGGAACTCCGCGAAGTCCAGCTGCCGCGGGTACGCCGACCAGCCGGCGATGATCACCTTCGGCCGGTGCTCCTTGGCGAGCCGCTCGACCTCGGCCATGTCGACCAGGCCGGAGTCGTCCACGTGGTAGGCGACCACGTTGAACTGCTTGCCGGAGAAGTTCAGCCGCATTCCGTGGGTCAGGTGGCCGCCGTGGGCCAGGTCCAGACCGAGGATGGTGTCGCCGGGCTGGGCCAGCGCGAAGAGGGCGGCCTGGTTGGCGGAGGCGCCCGAGTGCGGCTGCACGTTGGCGTACTCGGCGCCGAACAGCTCCTTGACCCGGTCGATCGCGATCTGCTCGGCGACGTCGACGTGCTCGCAGCCGCCGTAGTAGCGGCGGCCCGGGTAGCCCTCGGCGTACTTGTTGGTGAGGACCGAGCCCTGGGCCTCCATGACCGCGACCGGGGCGAAGTTCTCCGAGGCGATCATCTCGAGGGTGGACTGCTGACGGTTCAGCTCGGCGTCGAGGGCGGCGGCGACGTCCGGGTCGAGTTCGTGCAGGGGCGTGTTCAGAAGCGACATGTGTCAGGAGTCCTTAGGAGCCGGAGAATTCGGTGTACTCGTCCGCGGAGAGCAGGTCCTTCGGCTCCTCCGCGACCCGGACCTTGAACAGCCAGCCGCCCTCGAAGGGGGCGGTGTTCACCAGCGCGGGGTCGTCCACCACGTCCTGGTTGATCTCGGTGACCTCGCCCGTCACGGGCGAGTACAGGTCGCTCACCGACTTGGTCGACTCCAGCTCACCGCAGGTCTCGCCCGCGGTCACCGTGTCGCCCACCTCCGGGAGCTGGACGTACACGACATCGCCGAGCGCGTTCGCCGCGTGCTCCGTGATGCCGACCGTCGAGACGCCGTCCTCGGCGCCCGACAGCCACTCGTGCTCCTTGCTGTAGCGCAGCTGCTGGGGGTTGCTCATGGCCTGAATTCTCCTGTACGCGGGGGAGTGCTGATGCATGGGGAGTGCTGGTGAGCTGGGCGGATGTGCCCAGGGTCACTTCTGACGCCTGCCGACGAGTGTCACTTCCGGCGCTTGCGAGCCGGCGTCACGTCCGGGGCCTGCGGACCAGTGTTCACTTCTGGCGCTTGTAGAACGGCAGCGCCACGACCTCGTACGGCTCGTGGGTGCCCCGGATGTCGACACCGACGCCGGGCGTGCCGGGCGCGGAGTGCGCGGCGTCGACGTACGCCATCGCGATCGGCTTGCCGAGGGTCGGGGAGGGCGCGCCGGAGGTGACCTCGCCGACGACCTTGCCGTCGGCGACGACCGGGTAGTCGGCGCGCGGGACGCGGCGGCCCTCGGCGATCAGGCCGACGAGGACGCGCGGGGGCTCCGACTCGGCACGGGCGGCGGCCTCGGTCAGGGCCTCGCGCCCGACGAAGTCGCCCTCCTTCTCGAACTTCACGACCCGGCCGAGCCCCGCGTCGAAGGGAGTGAGCGAGGTGCTCAGCTCGTGCCCGTACAGCGGCATGCCCGCCTCCAGACGGAGGGTGTCCCGGCAGGAGAGCCCGCAGGGGACGAGCCCGGCCGCGGCACCCGCCTCGGTCAGCGCCTGCCAGAGCTTCTCGGCGTCGGCCGGGGCGACGAACAGTTCGAAGCCGTCCTCGCCGGTGTAGCCGGTGCGCGCGATGAGCGCCGGGACGCCCGCGACCGTGCCGGGCAGGCCCGCGTAGTACTTGAGGCCGTCCAGGTCGGCGTCGGTGAGCGACTTGAGGATGCCGGGGGACTCGGGGCCCTGGACGGCGAGCAGCGCGTACGCGTCCCGGTCGTCGCGGACCTCGGCGTCGAATCCGGCCGCGCGCTCGGTCAGGGCGTCCAGGACCACCTGGGCATTGGAGGCGTTCGCGACGACCATGTAGTGAGATGACCCGGCCTCCGTCTCGGCGAGCCGGTAGACGATCAGGTCGTCGAGGATGCCGCCGTCCTCGCGGCAGATCATCGTGTAGCGGGCGCGGCCGACCTTCACGCCGCCGATGTTGCCGACGAGCGCGAAGTCGAGCAGGGCGGCCGCCTGTGGCCCGGTCACGGTGATCTCGCCCATGTGGGAGAGGTCGAAGAGGCCGGCCCTGGTGCGTACGGCGAGGTGCTCGTCGCGCTCGGAGCCGTACCGCAGGGGCATGTCCCAGCCGGCGAAGTCGGTCATCGTCGCGCCGAGCGAGCGATGCAGGGCATCGAGCGCCGTGCGGCGCGGTTCAACGGGGGCGTTACTGCTCATCGGTGGGGCTCCCAAGGCATGACGGCGAGGTCGTTCCTCCCCATCTGTCATCGGAACCTGAGAGGTTCGCCATGACCACCCGTAAAGGGAGTGGTCAATGGTTTGCACCTTGGGTGGAGCCACTGGTCAGCGGCTCGCTTTTCAGATGTGCCTCGCCCGCGCGGTAATGGGGCCTGAGAGATTCAAGGGAGGGACTTGCTCCTTCGGCGCCCGGACACTCGTACACCTGCGTGTACACGTACCCGGAACTCTCCCGCGCGGATTCAAGCGGCCGGTATGCAGTTGGCGCGCACATCATTGCACGCATCGGGACGGCACGGCAGGGGAGTCCGCACACAGCCGCACAGGGGCCGCACAGGGGTCGCGCAGGGTCCACAGGTACCCACAGTGATCTGTGACGGGGCTGTGGCATGACAAGAACAGAAACGAGGGGTCTCGCGCATTACCTTCTCTTTACACTCGACGGGGATGGGTCTCCCGACCCCATGGGGAGGACGATCAGGGTGAACAGGACCACGGCGTACGCGACGAGCGCGGGTATCGCGCTGCCCAAGCAGCCCACTGTCCCGGCCAGGGAGGCGTGCGGCCCGCTTCCGGCGCCCGTCGTCCGCGATCTGCGGGACCGCGCGGGATGCAGCCCGCACGGCCTCCACTTCGGCGCGGCCGACCTGGTCGTGGTCACGGGCCTGCCCGGCAGCGGCAAGTCGACCCTGATGCGCCGGGCGGTGACCGGCCGCCGCATCGACTCCCAGGACACCCGCGACCGCTGGGACGGCCGCCTGGCCCGCTTCCTGCCGTACGCGGTCTACCGCCCCCTCGTCCGCGTCGCGCACTACGCGGGCCTGCGCCGGGCCCTGCGCTCTGGCGAGGGCGTCGTCGTGCACGACTGCGGTACGCAGGCCTGGGTGCGCAGCTGGCTCGCCCGGGACGCCCGGCGCCGCGGCGGCACGCTGCACCTGCTGCTCCTCGACGTCGACCCCGGCACGGCCCTGGACGGCCAGCGCGAGCGCGGCCGCGGCGTCTCGCGGTACGCGTTCGCGCGGCACCGCGGCGCGGTCGCCCGGCTGCTGCGCTCCGTGGAGAAGGGTGATCTGCCGGAGGGCTGCGGCTCGGCGGTCCTCATCGACCGGACCGCGGCGGACGTGCTGCGGCGGATCGACTTCGGCGACTGAGGCTTCGGCGGCTGAGGCCTCGGCCACGGAGGTTTCGGCAGCTGACGGCGCGTACGCGTAATCTCATTACCCGCAAAGGCGGTTCGAGCAGGCGGTAGAGAGATGGACTTCCCGGCACAGGACATTCCGGCACAGGCACACCCGCACCCCCATGTCGGCTGGCCCGGCAACGAGTTGGAGGAGGTGCTGGCCGCGTCCCTGGGTGCGGCCGCCTCGCCTTCAGCGGGATTCCGGATCGTGGAGGTCCTGGGCCGCAGCTTCGTCTGGGTGCCGCTGCCCGGGGGCGGCGGCCCGCACAGCGGCCCGCTCGACCTGGCCACGATGGAGCTCGGCGGACAGGCGTACGTGCCGGTCTTCAGCTCGGAGCAGCAGTTCCGCCAGGTCGTCGGCGACCACATGTCGTACACGGTGGCGCCCGCCGTCGAGTTCGCGCGCGGTCTGCCGCCCCAGGTGGGCATCGTGGTGAACCCGGACGGCACGGTCGGCGTGCCGCTGCCGCCGCCCGCCGTCGCCGAGCTGTGCCGGGCGGGCCGGACCGAACTGGACGGCCCCGCGAGCGGCGGCCGGGTACGCCTCTTCCAGCCCGACTGGCAGGACGACCCGGTGGACTTCCTGTCCGCGGCCGCCGCGGAGTTCGACGCGACCGGGGTCGTACGCAGCGCCCGCCGCTGCCTGGCGAGCATCGAGGGCGGCACCCCCGTGATGTTCATCGGCGTCGAACTGACCCACTGGCACGACGACGCCCGCACCCTCCCGCTGGACGCCGTCGCCCGAGCCCTGGGCCGGGCCCCCGTCCACCACCCGGTGAACGTCGTCTTCCTGGACGTGGCCCAGGACCCGGTGGGCGACTGGCTACGAGCCCAGGTACGCCCTTTCTACAACCACCCCCACTAGCCACCACCGCCCCACTGGGACGCGCCCCGAAGGGGCGCGGGGAACGGCGCGCTCAACCACAACGAACCCGCAGCTCCCCACGGGCAGAAAGCCCCGAGCTCTCACCACCTTTCCCAGCGGAGCGCAACGGTGCTGTCGGGATCGCCACTTAAGCTGGTTTCATGGCTCGGTCGGGGTCGTGCCACGTTCAAGTGAGCGCCGCACCCCGGACGAATGGAACCCGTATGTCAGGGATGTCGCGAAGGGGCGGTAGAAGGTGAGCGCGTCGGGCACGGCCGCGGCCGGGCAGGTCGAGCACATGCTGCGCCAAGTGACGCCCGGGCGTTACGACGCCTACGAGGCGCTCCTGCGTGCCCTCGCGACCCCGTCGTCCGGCCAGGTCTGGATGCTGCTCTGGCACGGCCAGGCCGGCTCGCCCGACGCCCAGTACGGGAACATGGAGGTGGACGGCTTCGGCTACGCACCCTGTGTGACCTCCGCCCAGGAGCTCTCGGCCAGCGGCTGGAACCGTTCGTACGAGGTGGTCGACGGACTCGACGTCGCCCGCACCCTCTACCCCGACCACTACGGCCTCTGGCTGAACCCGCACGCGCCGGGCGGCGGCGTCGGCATCCCCTGGCTGGATCTGCGCCGGATCGCCACCGGCCTCGAGCGGCAGCCCGCGGGCCCGCTCCGGCTGTCCGAGCCGGGCATCGAGATCCCGCAGTTCTACGCCCTGCTCACACAGAACGCGCATCGGACCGCCGCCGTCCGCTCGCTGCGCCGCGCCTGGGTGCAGCCCGCGCTCGGCGCACCGTATCTCGCCATCGGGCTCGATGTGTACGACACCAGCCCGCCCGCCGTGGACTCGGTACGGGCGATGATGCAGCAGTCCATCGGCGCGGTGCCGGACGGCCTTCCGGTGTCGACGGTCGCGATGTCCGACGAGTACGACCCGGTGGCCCTGTGGCTGCGAGTCAACGCGCGGCCGTTCTACGACCGGGAGGCGCACGCGGCGCCGGCCCAGGCGCCGGCGGCCGGCGGATACGGGTTCCCGGGCACGTACTGAGACGGAGACCATCCGGGTCCGCGACTGAGACCATCCGAGCCTGCGGTTGAGATCATCCGAGTCTGCGGTTGAGACCAATCGAGCCCGCCCGCGTCCATCCCGTGGAGCACCCGCTTCCTCTCCCGTATCAACCTCGGGTGGAATGTCCTGATCTACGCGGGTAAATGGGATGCAAGGCCCCTTCCGCCCCAAGTGTCCCGCGTCCGACCCCCGTTACCCGGCGTTCGGATAACGGAACCCCCCAGACAGCATCACGTTTGCGCATCCATTCACCGTCAAGTCTGGCAACAGATCGCTGAGGCGTTGAAGACTCCCGGTCCAGGGGGTTTCGCCCCCGTGTACAACGGACTGATCACGCCGCTACAGCGGCACGTGTGGGCCGGCTACCGCCGGTTGAGAGGGGTCCCTGCCACGATGACGGCACCATTGCACGAGCCGACGGCCGAAGCCGCCCCGAGCGCGGCCGAGGAGGCGGCGCTCGTCGCCGGTTCCGCCGAGGCGAAGGCGGTACAAGGACGTTCCCTCGGCCGCATTGCCTGGGAGCGTCTCAAGCGGGACAAGCTGGCCCTGACGGGTGGCGTCGTCGTGCTCGTGCTGATCGCGATCGCGCTGCTCGCGCCCGTGATCACGAACCTGGTCGGACAGGACCCCGAGACCCACCACGAGGACCTGATCGACCCGCTCTTCTCGACCCCCACGGGGTCCTGGGGCGGTATCAGCGGGGACCACCTGCTCGGCGTCGAGCCGGTCAGCGGCCGCGACATCTTCGCCCGGATCGTCTACGGCGCCCGGGTCTCGCTCCTGGTCGGCTTCCTGTCGGCCCTGGTCGCGGTGGTGCTCGGCACGATCCTCGGTGTGCTCGCCGGCTACTTCGGCGGCTGGGTGGACGCGATCATCAGCCGGGTGATGGACGGTCTGCTGGCCTTCCCGCAGCTGCTCTTCATCATCGCGCTGGTCTCGGTCATGCCGAACGAGATGCTGGGCCTGACGGGCACGGGCGTACGCCTGTTCGTCATGATCCTGGTGATCGGCTTCTTCGGCTGGCCCTATGTCGGCCGTGTGGTGCGGGGCCAGACGCTGTCCCTGCGCGAGCGCGAGTACGTGGAGGCGGCGCGCAGCCTCGGGGCAGGGCGGTTCTACATCCTGTTCAAGGAGCTGCTGCCCAACCTCGTCGCGCCCATCATCGTGTACACGACGATGATGATCCCGACGAACATCCTCACCGAGGCGGCGCTCAGCTTCCTGGGCGTGGGCGTCAAGCCCCCCACGGCCTCATGGGGACAGATGCTCTCCTCCGCGATCGACTACTACGACTCGGATCCCATGTACATGGTGATCCCGGGCGTAGCGATCTTCATCACCGTGCTCTCCTTCAACCTCTTCGGCGACGGCGTACGCGATGCGCTCGACCCGAAGGGTTCTCGCTGAACTGCCGTACCCCCAGGGCCCGTCATCTGTCGACGGGCCGCTACACACACGGAGGATCCGAGTGACTACCCAACGCACCACAGGGCGGCGCAAGCAAGCTGCGGCCGCCGCAGCCGTGGTCGCTGCGCTGCTGTCCACGGCGGCGTGCGGCGGCGGCAACGACGACGACGGCGGTTCGAAGAGCGGCGCGGCCGGCTTCAACGCCGCGAACAACAAGGTCGCGCAGGCCTCCCTCGCCAAGAAGGGCGGCGAGCTGAAGTTCGCCGGCGCCCAGGACGCCGACTCGTGGGACACCACGCGCGGCTACTACGGCTTCGCCTGGAACTTCATGCGGTACTACAGCCGCACACTGGTGACCGGCAAGGCGGAGCCCGGAGCCAAGGGCGCCGAGGTCACTCCGGACCTCGCCACCAGCACGGCGAAGATCTCCGACGACGGCAAGACCTACACGTACACGCTGCGTGACGGTGTCACCTGGGAGGATGGCAAGCCCATCACCTCCAAGGACGTCAAGTACGGCATCGAGCGCGTGTGGGCGCAGGACGTCCTGTCCGGCGGTCCGGTCTACCTGAAGGACGTGCTCGACCCCAAGGGCGAGTACCCGGGCCCGTACAAGGACAAGTCCGCGGACAAGCTGGGGCTGAAGGCGATCGAGACCCCGGACGACAAGACCATCGTCTTCAAGCTGCCCGCGGCGAACTCGGACTTCGAGGACATCCTCGGGCTCGCCTCGGCGGCCCCGGTCCGCCAGGACAAGGACACCAAGTCCAAGTACGGCCTGAAGCCCTTCTCCTCCGGCCCGTACAAGTTCCAGTCGTACACGCCGAACAAGAAGCTGGTCCTGGTCCGCAACGAGAACTGGAAGCAGTCCTCGGACCCGATCCGCAAGGCGTACCCGGACAAGATCTCGCTGACGCTGTTCACCAACGCCAATGACATGGACCAGCGTCTGATCAACGGCGACTACGACCTGGACATCGGCCAGACCGGTCTGTCCCCGCAGGGCCGCACCACCGCCCTGAAGCAGCACAAGGGCAACCTGGACAACCCGGTCTCCGGCTACATCCGCTACGCGGTCTTCCCGCAGAGCGTCAAGCCGTTCGACAACATCCACTGCCGCAAGGCCGTGATCTACGGCGCCGACCACGAGTCGCTGCAGACCGCACGTGGTGGCCCGGTCGCCGGTGGTGACATCGGCACCAACATGCTGCCGCCGTCCGTGCCGGGCTCCGAGGGCCAGAAGTACGACCCGTACGAGTCGGCCACGACGAACAAGAACGGCAACGCCGCCAAGGCCAAGGAAGAGCTGAAGGCCTGCGGTCAGCCCAACGGCTTCAAGACCACCATCGCGGTCCGCAACAACAAGCCGGTCGAGGTGGCCACCGCCGAGTCCCTCCAGGCCTCGCTGAAGAAGGTCGGCATCGACGTCGAGATCGACCAGTTCGACGGTGCGCAGACCACCGGCATCATCGGTAGCCCCGAGAACGTCAAGAAGAAGAACTACGGCATCATCATCATGGGCTGGGGCCCGGACTTCCCGACCGTCCAGGGCTACGGTCTGCCCCTGTGGAGCGGCAAGTACATCCTTGAGAGCGGCAACAACAACTTCGCCCTGATCAAGGACAAGACGATCGACGGCCTCTTCGACGACTACGTCACGGAGCTGGACGAGGCGAAGAAGACCGAGATCTCCACGGAGATCAACCACAAGGTCATGGAGGGCGGTTACTACCTGCCCTTCGTCTTCGAGAAGTTCATCAACTGGCGCTCCAACCGTCTCGCGAACGTCTACACGACCGACAACTACAGCGGTCAGTACGACTTCGTGAACCTGGGCCTGAAGAAGTAATCCCGACCGGCGCACCCGCCATACGGCACGAAAGGCAGGTGAAGGCCGGCGCGGCGTGACCCGCGGGCCACCGGACGACCTCCGGTGGCCCGCGGCACCGCCGCCGGGCCGAGAGCAGTGCTCGCATACCTCATCAGGCGGCTCTTCGCCGCCGCAGTGATGCTGGTGGTCATCATTCTGGTGGTCTTCGGCATCTTCTTCCTCGTCCCCCGCTGGGCGGGCGTGGACCCGGCCACGATGTTCGTGGGCAAGCAGGCCGACCCCGCGGCCATCGAGGCCGTGCGGCAGAAGCTCGGTCTGGCCGACCCGATCTTCGTCCAGGTCTGGGAGTTCTTCAAAGGCCTCTTCGCCGGGCGTACCTACGCGGCCGGCGGTGACGTCACGGAGTGCGCGGCGCCGTGCTTCGGCTACTCCTTCCGCAATGAGCAGGCCATCTGGCCGGTGCTCACCGACCGCTTCCCAGTGACCCTGGCTCTCGCGCTCGGTGCCGCCGTACTGTGGCTGATCTTCGGTGTCGCGGCGGGTGTGCTGTCCGCGCTCAAGCGCGGGTCCCTCTGGGACCGCGGCGCGATGGTCATCGCCCTCGGCGGCGTCTCGCTCCCCATCTACTTCACCGGTCTGCTGTCGCTGGCGATCTTCAGCTACGGCCTCGGCTGGCTCGACGCCCAGTACGTCCCCATCGAGGAGAGCTTCACCGGCTGGCTCGGCGGCATGATCCTGCCGTGGATCACGCTGGCCTTCCTCTATGCCGCGATGTACGCCCGGATCACCAGAGCCACCATGCTGGAGGTCCTGGGCGAGGACTACATCCGCACCGCCCGCGCCAAGGGCCTGCGCGAACCCGTCGTCATCGGAAAGCACGCGATGCGCTCCACCATGACGCCGATCCTCACCATGCTCGGCATGGACCTCGGTGCGCTGATCGGTGGCGCGATCCTCACCGAGACCACCTTCAGTCTTCCCGGCCTCGGCGCCGCCGTGCTCAAGGCGATCAGCGACAAGGACCTGCCCGTCATCCTGGGCGTCACGCTGATCACCTCGCTCGCGGTGATCGTCGCGAACCTGCTGGTGGACCTGCTGTACGCCGTGATCGACCCCCGAGTGAGGCTCTCATGACCGAACTCAGCAAGAGCGGAGCGGCCATGACCGAGCCCGTGGACACGGCCTCGCCCGCCCCCTCCGCCTTCCTCGAAGTCCGCGACCTGAAGGTGCACTTCCCGACCGACGACGGCCTGGTCAAGTCCGTCGACGGGCTCAGCTTCACGCTGGAGAAGGGCAAGACCCTCGGCATCGTGGGCGAGTCCGGCTCCGGCAAGTCGGTGACCTCGCTCGGCATCATGGGCCTGCACACCGCCGGTCAGTACGGCAAGCGCAAGGCGCAGATCTCCGGTGAGATCTGGCTCGACGGCACGGAACTGCTCTCCGCCGACCCCGACCACGTACGCAAGCTGCGCGGCCGCGAGATGGCGATGATCTTCCAGGACCCGCTGTCGGCGCTGCACCCGTACTACACGATCGGCCAGCAGATCGTGGAGGCGTACCGGATCCACCACAAGGTCGACAAGAAGGTGGCCCGCAGGCGCGCCATCGAGATGCTCGACCGGGTCGGGATCCCTCAGCCGGACAAGCGGGTCGACGGCTACCCGCACGAGTTCTCCGGCGGTATGCGCCAGCGCGCGATGATCGCGATGTCGCTGGTCAACAACCCCGAGCTGCTGATCGCGGACGAGCCGACGACCGCCCTGGACGTGACCGTCCAGGCGCAGATCCTCGACCTCATCCGGGACCTGCAGAAGGAGTTCGGCTCCGCGGTCATCATCATCACCCACGACCTGGGCGTCGTCGCCGAGCTCTCCGACGACATCCTGGTGATGTACGGCGGCCGCTGCATCGAGCGGGGCCCGGCCGAGAAGGTCTTCTACGAGCCCCGGCACCCGTACACGTGGGGCCTGCTGGGTTCCATGCCGCGTCTCGACCGCGAGCAGACCGAGCGGCTGATCCCGGTCAAGGGCTCCCCGCCCTCGCTGATCAACATCCCGTCGGGCTGTGCCTTCAACCCGCGCTGCCCGTACGCGGACGTCCCCAAGGACAACGTCACCCGCACGGTCCGCCCCGAGCTGACCGAGGTCGGCAGCCAGCACTGGGCCGCCTGCCACATGACGCACGAGCAGCGGGAACGGATCTGGACCGAAGAGATTGCGCCGAAGCTGTGAGTGAGAATGCAGAGGACAAAGCAGTGACCACCCCTGCACCGAGCGCCGGCGCGACGACTCTCACCAAGGACGCCGCCCCGGGCGAGACGCTCCTGAAGGTGACCGGGCTGCAGAAGCACTTCCCGATCCGCAAGGGCCTGCTCCAGCGGCAGGTCGGCGCGGTCCGGGCGGTCGACGGCATCGACTTCGAGGTCAGGTCCGGCGAGACCCTGGGCGTCGTGGGCGAGTCGGGCTGCGGCAAGTCGACGATGGGCCGGCTGATCACGCGGCTGCTCGAACCGACCGCGGGCACCGTGGAGTTCGAGGGCCGGGACATCACCCACCTCGGGGTGAGCGCGATGCGGCCGATGCGCCGTGACGTCCAGATGATCTTCCAGGACCCGTACTCGTCGCTGAACCCGCGCCACACGATCGGCACCATCGTCGGGGCCCCCTTCAAGCTCCAGGGCGTCGAGCCCGAAGGCGGCATCAAGAAGGAGGTCCAGCGGCTGCTGTCGGTGGTCGGCCTCAACCCCGAGCACTACAACCGCTATCCGCACGAGTTCTCCGGCGGCCAGCGCCAGCGCATCGGCATCGCCCGCGCGCTCGCGCTCAACCCGAAGATGGTCGTGGCGGACGAGCCGGTCTCCGCGCTCGACGTGTCGATCCAGGCGCAGGTGGTGAACCTGCTGGACGACCTCCAGCAGGAGCTGGGCCTCACATACGTGATCATCGCGCACGACCTGTCCGTCGTACGCCATGTCTCGGACCGTATCGCCGTGATGTACCTCGGCAAGATCGTCGAGCTGGCCGACCGTGACTTGCTGTACAAGGCGCCGATGCACCCGTACACCAAGGCGCTGATGTCGGCCGTGCCGATCCCGGACCCCAGGCGCAAGTCGGCCAAGAGCGAGCGCATCCTGCTCAAGGGCGACGTGCCCTCGCCGATCTCGCCGCCGAGCGGGTGCCGCTTCCACACGCGGTGCTGGAAGGCCACGCAGATCTGCACGACCACCGAGCCGCCGCTCCTCGAGCTGAAGCCGGGTCAGCAGGTGGCCTGCCACCACCCGGAGAACTTCGAGGACCAGGCGCCGCAGGACACGGTGCTGCTGACCGCCGCGAAGGAGGCGGCGGAGCTGGTGGCCGACGAGGTGCTCGCGGAGTCGGCGGAGACGTCGGCGGCAGTGGCGGCGAGGGTGGCCGAGGGGGCGACGACCTCCACGGAGGCGCCGGCCGAGGACGCCGCCACGGAGTCGTCGGCCGACGAGGCTTCCGCAGAGGCCCCGGTGGAGGACGCCGCAGCCGAGCCCGCCTCCGAGGACGACACTCCCGCCAAGGAGAAGTAAGCAGCAGGAGTAAGCAACAGAGAAGTAAGCAGCACCGAGCCCCTGCCTTGCAATGTAAGGCAGGGGCTCGGTGCTGGGTGAGAATGTAGGGGTGCTCCAGCAAATCTTCAGCCCCTCCGTCCAGCACGTGCTGGACCTGATCGGCATCTTCGTCTTCGCGATCTCCGGCGCCCTCCTGGCCGTCCGCAAGAACTTCGACGTCTTCGGCATCGCCGTCCTCGCCGAGGTCACCGCGCTGGGCGGAGGGCTGTTCCGGGACCTGGTCATCGGGGCGGTGCCGCCCGCGGCCTTCACGGATCTGGGGTACTTCATCACCCCGCTGTTCGCCGCCCTGCTCGTGTTCTTCCTCCACCCGGAGGTGGAGCGGATCCAGTTCGGCGTGAACGTCTTCGACGCCGCGGGCCTCGGCCTGTTCTGCGTCGCGGGCACCACGAAGGCGTACGAGTACGGGCTGGGCC
Organism: Streptomyces albicerus; assembly: GCF_008905045.1. Taxonomy (GTDB): domain Bacteria; phylum Actinomycetota; class Actinomycetes; order Streptomycetales; family Streptomycetaceae; genus Streptomyces; species Streptomyces albicerus. The sequence continues at coordinate 22,334 of NZ_VWMY01000073.1, read as the reverse complement.
TCACCGCCTCGGCGACCCTCGGCCTGGCGACCGCCGTCGGCGGCGGCGTGCTGCGCGACGTCCTCGCCAACGAGGTTCCCTCGCTGCTGCGCTGGGACCGCGACCTGTACGCGGTGCCCGCCATCGTCGGCGCCACGATGGCCGTCCTGTGCATCCGCTACGACGTGCTGACCCCCTTCACCTCCGCGCTCGCCGTCGTCACGGCCTTCGTGCTGCGGCTGCTCGCGATGCGGTACCACTGGCGCGCGCCCCGGGCATGGAACCGGCGCTCGACGGCGGTAGAGGTGCCGGAGTGAGACCCTCCGCCGCCGGCTCCACCACGGGGTTCCTCGTGATTCACGTGATCGAAACAGAAAAAGCTACTGCTTAGTAATTTCCTGTTGTACCGTTCAGGCATGTCAGAAGCAGCTTCCCTGCACGCGGTACGGGCCAGGATCGGCGACAGCGAGTTCGACCACGACACCGCGGTCACCCGGCGCGAACCCGGCGTCTACGACATCGACCTGTCCGCCGGGTGGACGATCATCAACGCGGTCAACGGCGGCTACCTCCTCGCCGTCCTGGGCCGCGCGCTCGCGGACGCCCTGCCGCATCCCGACCCGTTCACGATCTCCGCGCACTACCTGACCGCGTCCCACCCGGGCCCGGCGGTCGTCCGCACGGACGTCGTACGCACCGGTCGCACCCTCTCCACCGGCCAGGCATCCCTCTTCCAGTACGACGACGCGGGCCGCGAGATCGAGCGGATCCGCGTGCTCGCCTCGTACGGCGACCTCGACGACCTGCCCGACGACGTCCGCACGAGCGCGAAGCCGCCCGCGATCCCGCCGATGGACCAGTGCTTCGGCCCCGAGGACGGACCTGCTCCCGTCCCCGGGAGTTCCGCCATCACCGACCGGCTGATGCTCAAGCTCGACCCCTCCACGCTGGGCTGGGCCCTCGGATCGCCGTCCGGCAAGGGCGAGATGCGGTCCTGGTTCGGCCTCGCCGACGGCCGGGACCCGGACCCCTTCTCGCTGCTGCTCGCCGTGGACGCCCTGCCGCCGACCGCCTTCGAACTCGGCCTGTCCGGCTGGGTCCCGACCGTCGAGCTGACCGTGCACGTGCGCTGCCGTCCGGCGCCGGGCCCGCTGCGCGTCTCGATCACCACCCGCAACCTCGCCGGCGGCTTCCTGGAGGAGGACGCCGAGGTGTGGGACAGCGCGGACCGACTCGTCGCACAGTCCCGCCAACTGGCCAGGGTGCGACTCGGCTAAGCGCGTCCGGCGAAGTCAGGTGCAGCTCGGCAGCGCCCCTTCAGGGGCGCGGGGAACTGCGCGACCAGCCACGAAGCACCCGCAGACGAAGCACCCGCACCCAGCGGAGCGCCACCGCTTCGTAGGCTGGGCGCGTGAAGTCCGACCGGCTGCTGTCGATCCTGTTGCTGCTCCAGACCCGCGGCCGGGTGCCCGCGCGTGAACTCGCCGAGCGGCTCGAGGTGTCGGTACGGACGATCTACCGGGACGTCGAGGCGCTGTCGGCCTCCGGCGTCCCGGTGTACGCCGAGCGCGGGCGGCACGGCGGGATCGAGCTGCTCGCCGGATTCCGTACGGACGTCACGGGGCTCACCGCCGACGAGTCGCGCGCCCTGTTCATCCTGGCCGCCCGGGGCGCGCACGCCGCACTCGGTCTCGACGCGGCCCTCGGCTCCGCGCTGCGCAAGGTGATGGCCGCGCTGCCGAAGCCGTACCGGCCCGCCGCCGAGGTGACCAGCCGCCGCATCCTCGTCGACGCCACGCGCTGGAAGGGCGGCCCGCAGGGCGCGGTGGACCTGGAGGCGCTCCAGGACGCGGTGTTCGCCGACCGCAGGCTGCGGCTGCGCTACCGCCACAGCGGCGACACCGAGGCGCGTACCTACACCGTGGACCCCTACGGGCTCGTCTCCAAGGCCGGCGTCTGGTACCTCGTCGCCGACCGGCGTGGCGGGCCGCGGCTCTTCCGAGCCGACCGGGTGCGCTCCGCCCGCCTCACGGACGAGCCGGTGCGACGCAGGCCCGGGGTCGAACTCGCCGACGCCTGGGAGGTGTTGCGGCGTCAGGTGGAGGAGCGGCCGGGCGGGATCGACGTCACCGTGCGGGTGCGGCGCGACCGCTTCGACCTGTTCCTGCGCCTGCACGGCGGCGCGCTCACCGAGCCGCCCGAGGACGACGGGGTGAGCCCGTGGGTCACGGCGCGGCTCGCGTACGGACTCGTGGGCGAGGCACGGCCGTTGCTCGCCTTCGGCGACCGTCTTGAGGTCCTCTCACCGCCCGAAGTGCGCGAGGAACTGGCCCGGGTGGCCGCTTCCGTCACGGGGCTGTACCAGGAGACGCGTCAACGGTGCGATTGACGTGGTTTGTGCCGGAGCCACAGGCCGGGCAGGCTCAGGGCTGACCGGCTCGCAGTCGGTGGTGAAGGGCGCGGAGGGCGCGTACGACAGCTTCGTACGCGCCCTCCGCACTCTCGCTGTCTCCGCGAGTGTCAGCCCAGCCAGTGGCGGCGGCCGATGCTGATCAGGCGCATCCGGCGCGTGGCCACCTGAGCCACCTGCTCCTGGTCCTCGGGGGCCGCCTCCAGGAAGGTGCTGGCGGTCATCAGCATCTGGTCGACGTAGAGGCCGGCGAGCATCAGCAGGTCGTCGTCGCTCCAGCCGGCCGACTCGGGCTGTTTGGCCAGTTCGGCCTTCACCTCGTCGGTGAACCGGTCCATCTGCTCCGCGATCGCGGCCCGGACCTTCTGTACGCCGCCGTTGCGCTCGCGGGCGATGAAGCGGATGTGCGCGGGGTGCTCGCGCACATGACGGGCGATCAGGGAGACGGCCCGGTCTATGCGTTCGTCGCTGTCGCCGGACGCGGACACGGTGCCGGAGATCATCGGGTGCAGGCTGCCCAGCGCCTCCTCGACCAGGGCGACGCCGAGATCCGCCGTCGAGTGGAAGTGCCGGTAGAAGGCGGTCGGGGCGACGCCGACGGCCCGGGTGACCTCGCGCAGGCCCAGGCTGCTGAGGCTCTGCTCCTCCAACAGGCCCAACGCGGCGTCCAGGAACGCCTGTCGGGTCTTCTGTTTCTGGGCCTGCCGGATGCCGAGGGTGTGACTCATGCCATGTAGTTAACAACTGTTCTCTGTAATGGGGAAGCCGTCCGACGCGCTAGACTCGTAAGTCAGTGAACAACTGTAACAACAAGCGTTCACCGAGTCGTGGAGTCCCCGAAACATCCGGACCGGACACCGCGACTCGCCGGACATCCACGAGAGGCATCTCATGCTGTTCCTCGTCGCAGCGCTCCTGCTGCTGGGCGTCATGCTGGGCACCGTGGCCCACGCGCCGCTCTCCTTCACCCTCGTCGCCGCCGCCGTCATCGGCGTCTGGCTGGCCGTCTTCGCGGTCCGCGAGCGCCACGGCCGGCGACGCGAAACCAGCAACTGATCACGCACGACCGCCCGTTACTGCTGACCGTCACTGCCGCCGGTTACGACTGACGTTCACGACTCACGTTCACGACTCACGTTCACGACTCACGTTCACGACTCACGTTCACGACTGACTGTCATGACTGCCTGTTGGGAGCAGACACATGGAACTCACCACTGCCGCCCCGCGGCGCCGGAGTGCCGTCCGTGACGCCGACGGCATGGCCGTCGCGTCGTTCATCCTCGGCCTCGTCGGCCTGCTGGCCCTGAACATCTTCCTCGGCCCCATCGCCATCGCCCTCGCCTCGGCGGCCCTCTACCGAGGCACCGCCCGCCGCGGCCGCGCCTTCCTCGGCCTCGGCCTCGGCATCGCCGACCTGCTGGTCCTCGTGGCCTTCATGTCGGCGGACAGCACCCTGTCGTGGAGCTTCGGCGGCTGAAGCCGGCCCGCGGCTCCGGAGCGGCGCGCACGGGCTGCCGGGGTGCGGCGCGGTACCGCTGGGACCACCGGCCGAGGTCGTGAACGGCGGGCCCGTAGAATCGAGCTCACCATGGCCTACCTCGACCACGCCGCGACCACCCCCATGCTCCCGGAGGCGGTCGAGGCAATGACCGCCCAGTTTGCCGTCACCGGCAACGCCTCCTCCCTGCACGCCGCCGGCCGCAGGGCCAGGCGTACCGTCGAGGAGGCCCGCGAGACCCTGGCGGACGCCCTCGGAGCCCGCCCCAGCGAGGTGGTGTTCACCTCCGGCGGCACCGAGGCAGACAACCTCGCCGTGAAGGGGCTGTACTGGTCCCGCCGCGACGCGGACCCGGCCCGCACCCGGGTCCTCGCGAGCCCCGTGGAACACCACGCCGTCCTCGACACGGTCCACTGGCTCGGCGAACACGAGGGCGCCACGGTCGAGTACCTCCCGGTCGACCAGTACGGCCGCGTCCACCCCGAGTCCCTGCACGAGGCCATCGCCCGCAACCCCGACGACGTCGCCCTCGCCACCGTCATGTGGGCGAACAACGAGATCGGCACGGTCATGCCGGTCCGTGAACTCGCCGACGTGGCAGGGGAGTTCGACATCCCGCTGCATGCCGACGCCGTCCAGGCCTTCGGCCAGGTCCCCGTCGACTTCGGCACGTCGGGCCTCGCCGCGATGACCGTCTCGGGCCACAAGATCGGCGGCCCGTACGGCATCGGCGCCCTGCTGCTCGGCCGCGAGTACAGCCCCGTACCCGTCCTGCACGGCGGCGGCCAGGAGCGCCACGTACGCTCCGGCACCCTGGACGTACCCGCCGTCGCCGCGTTCGCCGTGGCGGGCCGGACCGCCGCCGAGCAGCGCGAGTGGTTCGCCCGCGAGATCGGCGGACTGCGCGACGACCTGATCGACGCCGTACGCAAGGCCGTGCCGGACGTGATCCTCGGCGGCGACCCGTCGAGCGAGGGCCGCCTCCCGGCCAACGCCCACTTCACGTTCCCCGGCTGCGAGGGCGACTCACTGCTCCTGCTGCTCGACGCCCAGGGCATCGAGTGCTCCACGGGCTCCGCGTGCACGGCGGGCGTGGCCCAGCCCAGCCACGTCCTCCTCGCCACCGGCACGGACCCGGACCTGGCCCGCGGCACCCTCCGCTTCTCCCTCGGCCACACCTCGACGGAGACGGACGTCGAGGCGGTCGCGAAGGCGATCGGTCCCGCGGTGGAGCGGGCCAGGACGGCGGGGCTCAGCTGAGGTGAGCGCGGGGCTCGGCCGAGGTGGGCTGAGGGCTCGGCCGAGGTGGGCTGAGGGCTCGGCTGAGGTGAGCTGAGGGCTCGGCCGGTTGGGCGGTTCGTGGGCCGCGGGTCGTTCGTGGCTGGTTCTCCCCCACGCGGCGGAGCGGCGTCGTGCAGGCGGTCGGCCCGGTGGTGGAGTGCGCCCGCGGCGCTGGACGGAGCCGAAATACGCCCTCACGAAAGAGTGACGAGGATGGTGAATCCCCCCTGGCGCTGGGACCGTTGAAGGCGTCGGACCGGTCGAGGTCCGGGCGCGAACGGGGGAGCACGACATGGCGCGCGCCGCTAAGCGATTTCGCATGTTCAGCCTGAGGACCGCGGGTGCGTTCCTCGCCTTCGCCCTGACCCTCGGGTCCATGACGGGCCTGGCGTGTATGGCTCGTACGGCCGCCGCGGAGGCGGTCGGTTACGTCGCCGAGAACGCCTTCTTCACCGGAGATCTCGGGGACGGCATCAACCTCGGGCGGAACCTCACCGACAAGGGCGGGTCACGCAAGGGCAGCGAGAAGGGGCTGTACGGAGGCAGCCGCCAGCTCGACGTCTGCGACCCGGAACTGCTGCTGGACTTCCTGCTGAAGGCGGGCAACGGCAAGAAGAAGGCCGCCTGGGCCAAGGCCCTCGGCATCAGCGCCAAGGACAAGCGGGTGAAGGACTTCGTCGAGTCCCTCACCGAGGTGGTCCTCGCCAACGACACCCTCGTCGTCAACCACGGCTACAAGAAGGGCAAGGCGAACCGCTACGACGCCCTCCTGGAGGCGGGCACCGCCGTGCTCGTCGATGTCTTCGGCTTGCCGCGCGTGAAGTGCAACTGCGGCAATCCCCTCGCCGTCAGCGACCACGACCCCGGCGACGTCGACATCAAGTTCAAGAACAAGGGCAAGGGCAACAAGAAGTGGAAGGTCGACAAGGACCGGATCGTACGGGTCGAGAAGGCGGACGAGAAACAGAAGACCCTGGTCGTCGTGGACGTGAAGGATCCCGATGACGAGGTCCCGATCGACCTGCCCGACCCCGGCCCGACGGAGACCACCGAGCAGGTCCCGGTGCCCGAGGTCAGGGACAGCTCAGAGGCCGACGCGACCCAGGTGCTGACCGAGGCGGGCTTCGCCGTGGAGACCGAGAGCACCGACGATCCCGATGTGGAGCCCGGATTCGCCGCCGGCACCGACCCAGAGGGCGGTACGACGGCGGCCAAGGGCTCCACGGTGACCCTGCTGATCGCGAACGCCCCGACGACGGAGCCGGTGAACGTACCCTCCGTGGCCGGAATGCCCCAGGCCGACGCGGAACAGACGATCCGTGACGCCGGCCTGATCCCCGTCGTCAGCACCCAGGGAGTCCCCGCCGAACAGGTCGGCCGGGTCATCAGCCAGGACCCGGCGGACGGCCAGGCAGAGCCCGGCAGCACGGTGAGCCTCGTGGTCGGCGAGGAGCAGGCGGTCGGCGAGCAGATCGGCGGGACGGATGCGGGCGTGGACGGCGGGACCGACGCGGGAACGGATGGCGGCACCGACACCGGAACCGATGGCGAGGCGGACGCGGGTGCCGGCACGGACGCCGGGGCCGATGCGGGGACAGGCGCGGGGGCGGCCGCTCCCTGAGTCGGCGGCCTGCCCCGGCCCGGGGCCGGCGCCGGGGGTGAGCTGAGGCGGTCGCCGTGAAGGGCGCGCACCGACGCTGTCACCGTGCCGCCCTGTCACCGTGCCGCCCTGCCGCCCTGCCGCCCTGCAGCCCCTGCCCTCGCTCCCGGGCTGCCGCCCTGCCCGGTCCGGAAAACGGGAGCGTGACGGGGGAGCCTCCCGGCTACGCGCTCACGCGCTGCCCGTTGCCGACCCGGTCGGCTGCTGGGCCGCTCGCTCGGCCGCCTTTTTCACCAGCGGTATGTACCGGTCCCAGTCCCAGTGCGGGCCCGGGTCCGTGTGGTCCGTGCCCGGGACCTCGACGTGGCCGATGATGTGCTCCCGGTCGACCGGGATGTCGTACCGGGCGCAGATCCGGGCCGTCAGACGCGCCGACGCCTCGTACATCGCGTCCGTGAAGTCCTGCGGCCGGTCCACGAAGCCCTCGTGCTCGATGCCCACACTGCGTTCGTTGAAGTCGCGGTTGCCCGCGTGGAAGGCCACGTCCAGCTCGCGGATCATCTGTGTGATGTGGCCGTCCTTACGGACGATGTAGTGCGCGGCGGCGCCGTGGCCGGGGTCCTGGAAGACCTTCACCGCGCTGTTGAAGCTGCCCTGCGTGACGTGGATGATCACGCGGTCTATGCCGTAGTCCTCGGGCCGGTCCGCCCGCCGCCAGTTCGCCGAGGACGCCGCCACCCAGCGCGCGCCCCGGAAGTCGACCGCGCCCTCCTCGCGCGGCTTCTCCACGCTCGGCAGCCGCCACCACAGGCGCCCGAGCTCGTCACGGGCCAGCACGGCCGTGCCCACGGCGGCCGCGGCCCCGCCGATGAGCAGCGCACGGCGTCCGATGCGCCGGTCCGAGTCGCTCTTCGTCTCCCCCACCTGATCGTGCATGTAGTCGTGAACGGATACTCGCGGGCTCCGGTTCCCGAGGACCCGTACCCTTGAAGAGTTATGACTGAGACCTCGCAGCGCCCCCTCCGTGTACTGGCCGCCATGTCCGGCGGCGTGGACTCCGCCGTCGCCGCCGCCCGCGCCGCGGAAGCGGGGCACGACGTGACCGGTGTCCACCTCGCCCTCTCGGCGAACCCGCAATCGTTCCGCACGGGCGCGCGTGGCTGTTGCACCATCGAGGACTCGCGTGACGCCCGCCGCGCCGCGGACGTCATCGGCATCCCGTTCTACGTGTGGGACCTCGCCGAGCGCTTCCGCGAGGACGTGGTCGACGACTTCGTCGCCGAGTACGAGGCCGGCCGCACCCCGAACCCGTGCCTGCGCTGCAACGAGAAGATCAAGTTCGCGGCCCTGCTGGACAAGGCCCTCGCCCTCGGCTTCGACGCGGTCTGCACGGGCCACTACGCCAAGGTGATCGTGAACGACGACGGCACACGCGAGCTGCACCGCGCCTCCGACATGGCCAAGGACCAGTCGTACGTCCTCGGCGTGCTGGACGACCGCCAGCTCGCGCACGCGCTCTTCCCGCTCGGCGACACGGTCACCACCAAGGACGAGATCCGCGCGGAGGCCGAGCGCCGGGGCCTGGCCGTCGCCAAGAAGCCGGACTCGCACGACATCTGCTTCATCGCCGACGGCGACACCCAGGGCTTCCTCGCGAAGCGTCTCGGCAAGGCCGAGGGCGACATCGTCGACGAGTCCGGCACGGTCGTCGGCTCGCACGAGGGCGCGTACGGCTTCACGATCGGCCAGCGCAAGGGCCTGCGCATCGGCACCCCGGCGTCCGACGGCAAGCCGCGGTACGTGCTCGACATCTCGCCCGTGGACAACACCGTGACAGTCGGCCCGGTGGCGTCCCTGGACGTCTCCGCCCTGACGGCCGTCAAGCCCCGCTGGTGCGGCGCGGCCCCGACCGGCCCGGGCACCTACACGGCCCAGCTCCGCGCCCACGGCGGCGAGACGACGGTCTCCGCCGAGCTCGTCGACGGCGAGCTCCGGGTGCGGTTCGCCGAGCCGGTCCGCGGTGTCGCCCCCGGCCAGGCGATCGTCCTCTACGACGACACGCGCGTGGTGGGCTCGGCGACGATCGCGACGACCACACGCGCGGCGACCGCGGTGGCCTGAGACCCCCAACCCCGTGGGGGGCCTCAGGCGACCGGCGAACACGCGCGTGAGGGTGCGGTCACGCCCAGATGGCCGCCACGCGCGCGTGCGTCTGCACCATGCGGTCTCGCCCTACGCCGCGAAGAACTCCGCCAGCGCCGGTGCCAGCACCTGCGGATCCACCATGTGGCCCTGGCCCTCCAGCACGCGGTACGTCCCGTCCGGCACCGCCTCCGCGGTCGCCCGGGCGGCCTCGTGCATCCACTCGGGGCTCGTGCCGCCCGCCAGCGCCAGTACGGGCACGGGGACGGAGGCGAGCCGCTTCCGGGGCACCAGTCCGTCGCCCATGACGGCGTTGTCGTACGCGAGGGTCGGGGCGACCGCCTCCATACCCGGCCACATGGGGGAGTGCCGCATGCTCCTGATCACCTCAGGGGGTGCTCCGGTCAGGGCAATGAACAGCTCGACCGCGTCACCGCGCCGGTCCTGGGCGAGCAGCTCGGTGAGGCGCTCGGTGTACTCGGCGCGCTGTTTCTCGCCACCTTCGTAGACGGCGAACGGCGGTTCGTAGACGGCGACTTTGCTGATCGGCAACCCGCTCGCCGCCGCTTCCAGGACCAGCGCGGCGCCGGACGACATGCCGTACAGCGCCGCGCTGCCGTCTCCCGTCGCCTCGATGAGCGCCGCGAGGTCCTCGACCTCCCGGGCCACCTCGAAGGTCAAGGTGTCACCGCTCTCGCCGCGGCCCCTGCGGTCGTACGCGACCGCGCCGAACCGGTCCGAGAGGAGCGACGCCAGGGGCGCGTCGGAGGCGCCCGTGGCCATGGCCCCGGTCACCAGGATGACCGCCGGGCCCTCACCACTGACTTCGTACGCGATGGGTGTCCCGTCGCGCGAGATCGTCTTCTTGTCCATGCCTGTGAGGACTGCCGGGCGGCCCGGAACTCATCGGTGCGGGAGGGGAGTGCCTGAAATGGCAGTGCTTGGAGTGAAGTGCTTGAAATCCCTCAGACGACTTCTACTTCAGACGACTTCTACTTCGTAGAAGCACACGTGGTCCTTGATCTCGGCGACCTCCGGCTTCGGGTCGGGGTATGTCCAGACAAGGTCGGGGGCGTCCGGCAGCGACCAGTAGGACGCGTCGCCCTTGAACGGGCAGTGGGTGTGGGTCTCGGACGGCGTCAGCAGGTCGAGGCGTACGTCCTCCACGGGGAGGTAGTAGCGCACGGGCAGGCCCGTCTCGCGCAGCAGCAGCGGGCGCGTGCTCTCCGCGAGCACCTGCCCGCCGTGTACGACACGGACGTGCTCGGTGCCCTGCTCGATGGTGATGCGGTGGCCTTCGGTCACGGCTTTTCGGCCTCCTCGGGTAGCGGTCTTGCCCCGTACAGCGCAGGCTGCTGTCGTGTTCTTCCCCGGCTTTTCGGCCATTTCTTCGTCCCCCTGTCCGTCCCTGGTTTCTCTCCGGCGGAGGTCCTCATGGGAGCCACGAGGCTGACCCGCAACCGCAAGACCCTCACCCACCAGGTGCGCTACGCCCTGCGGCACCCCAGAAGGGTGCCCGCGCACGCGCGCAGGGCCGCGCGCGACGCCTGGCTGCGGCTCCGGTACGGCCGTGACCACATCGCGTACTACCGGGCCGTGATGGCCTCCGACGCCGCGCGCTGCGCCGAGGCGGCGGTGGGCCACAACCCGTCCCGCGACCGGTGGACGCAGATCGGCCGGATGCAGTTCGACTACCTGGTGCGGCACGGACTGAAGCCGGAGCACCGGATGCTGGAGATCGGCTGCGGGAACCTGCGCGCCGGACGGCTGTTCATCGACTACCTGGAGAGCGGCCAGTACTACGGGATCGACATCTCGCCCGACATCCTGATCGCCGCCCAGGACACCCTCGTTCGGGAAGGCCTGCAGGCCAAGTTGCCCCATCTGACGCTCACCGACGACCTGACGTTCGCGTTCCTGCCCGACGCGTACTTCGACGTGGTGCACGCGCACAGCGTGTTCTCGCACTCGCCGCCGCACGTCATCGAGGAGTGCTTCGCGCACGTCGGCCGGATCCTTTCGCCCGGCGGCTTCTTCGACTTCACCTTCGACCGGACCGAGGGCAGGGAACACCAGGTCCTGCACGAGGACTTCTACTACCGCACGGAGACCCTCGTCGAACTCGCCGCGAAGCACGGCCTGTCGGCCCGCTTCATGGACGACTGGGAGACCCTGCCGCACCGTCAGTCGAAGATGCGCGTGACCGCGATGCCGGAGCCCGCCCACGAGGTCAGGTCCGGCTCGTGATGTCAGAGCCGACCCGTAGCGTGGACTCATGAACATCTGCGTCTTCCTCTCCGCCGCCGACCTCGACGAGCGCTACACCCGCCCCGCCCGCGACTTCGCCGAGCTGCTCGGCAAGGGCGGGCACACTCTGGTGTGGGGCGGTTCCGACGTCGGGCTCATGAAGGTGGTCGCCGACGGGGTGCAGGAGGCGGGAGGGCGGCTGCTCGGCGTCTCCGTGGAGTTCCTGGCCGCCAAGGCGCGGGCGGGCGCCGACGAGATGCTCTTCGCGCGCGACCTCGCGGAGCGCAAGGCACTGCTCCTGCAGAAGGCCGACGCCGTCGTGATCATGGTGGGCGGGACGGGCACGCTCGACGAGGCCACCGAGATCCTGGAGCTCAAGAAGCACGGGCACACGGACAAGCCGGTCGTCCTGCTCAACACCGCGGGCTTCTACGACGGCCTGAAGGAGCAGTTCCGCCGTATGGAGGACGAGGGATTCCTGCCGCGGCCCCTCACGGACCTGGTGTTCTTCGCCGAGGAGCCGGTGGGGGCGCTGGCCTACCTGGAGGAGAGCCAAGGCACGCAGTGATCCGGAGGGGCGCGCCCCCGACACCGGCCGGCGCCCCGGAGGCGAATCGGATACGCGCGTGCTGCGAGCATGGCGGCATGGCTACTCATGTGATCACCGGGGCGGGTTCCGGCATCGGCGCGGCCGTCGCCCGCCGCCTCCACGCGCGCGGGGACGATCTCGTGCTGCACGCGCGCGACGCGGGCCGCGCGAAGGAGCTGGCAGCCGAGTTCCCCGGGGCCCGGACCCTCGTCGGCGACCTCGCGGACCCGGACCGGCTCTCCTGGGCGTTCTCCCACCAGACGCTGCCCGACCGGGTGGACTCGCTCCTGCACATCGCCGGCGTCGTCGACCTCGGCCCGGTCGGCGAGCTGACTCCCAAGACATGGCGCCACCAGCTCAACGTCAACCTGATCGCGCCCGCCGAGCTGACCCGCCACTTCCTGCCCCAACTCCGGGTCGCCCAGGGCCACGTGATCTTCGTCAACTCCGGCTCCGGCCTCAACGCCGGCCCCGAATGGTCCGCGTACGCCGCCTCCAAGCACGGCCTGAAGGCCCTCGCCGACTCCCTGCGCCACGAGGAGCACGCGAACGGCGTCCGCGTCACCACCGTCTACCCCGGCCGCACCGCCAGCCCCATGCAGGCCAAGGTCCACCAGCAGGAGGGCAAGGAGTACGACGCCTCGAAGTGGATCGACCCCGAGTCCGTCGCGACGACCATCCTCATGGCCCTCGACCTGCCCCGGGACGCGGAGATCAACGACGTGACGGTACGCCCGGGCCGCTGACCGGCCCGACGCCCGGATCCCCATTCCGCAGGCATTCCGTAGGCTGCCGATGTGAGCGAAGACAGCGAGTTCAGGCCCGGCCCCGCGTCCGGCATCGGGTCGATGCCGGGCGGGGACGCCCGGGAGGCCGCCAAGACCGTGGCCGGGACCTTCGAGGGCCCGGAGACGGGCATGCCGTTCCTTGTGGAACTGCCCGCCCGTGGCCCCGGCGCGGACATGATCGGGCGGACCGCCGGGATGCTGGTCGAGCTGTACGCGCGCGTGGAGCCCAGCGGCTGGCGGATCGGGGACCGGCCGGGGCGGGACACCAAGCGGGCCAGGTCCTGGCTGGGCGAAGACCTCGACGCCCTGGAGGAGTTCACCCAGGGGTACGAGGGGCCGCTGAAGGTGCAGGCGGTGGGGCCCTGGACGCTCGCGGCCGCACTGGAGCTGCGCAACGGCGAGGTGGCGCTCTCGGACGCCGGTGCCTGCCGCGACCTCGCCGGCTCGCTCGCCGAGGGACTGCGCGAGCACCTCGCCGATGTACGGCGTCGCGTCCCCGGCGCCGAGATCGTGCTCCAGCTCGACGAGCCGTCCCTCGTCGCCGTCTTGCGCGGCCAGGTGAAGTCCGCGAGCGGCTACCGCACCCACCGGGCCGTGGACCGGCAGGTCATCGAGGCCACGCTGCGCGACGTCATCGGCGTACAGGAGGGCGGCCCGGTCGTCGTGCACTCGTGCGCCCCCGACGTCCCGTTCGCGCTGCTGCGCAGGGCAGGAGCGGCCGCCGTCTCCTTCGACTTCGCGCTGCTCACCGAGCGTGACGACGACGCGATCGGGGAAGCGGTGGAAGGAGGCACCAGGCTCTTCGCCGGTGTCGTGCCGGGCACGGACGGCCCATTGTCAGACCCTGCCGGTAGCGTCATGGGTGTCAGGACGCTGTGGCGCAGGCTGGGGCTGAATCCGGGGCTTCTCACGGACGCGGTCACGCTCACCCCCGCGTGTGGACTCGCGGGCGCTTCCCCGGAGTACGCGCGCAGGGCGCTCGCCCACTGCGTCCGGGCGGCGAGATCACTCGCGGACAACCCAGAGTAACGGGAGGACAACACGGTGGCCGGCGACAAGGACGCACAGACTGCCTCGGCTGCACAACCCGTGCCCGCCGAGGCACGGGAGAAGCACGCGCAGCTCGCTGAGCAGATCGAGGAGCACCGCTTCCGGTACTACGTGAAGGACGCGCCGGTCGTCAGCGACGCGGACTTCGACAAACTCCTGCGTGCCCTGGAGGCGTTGGAGGACGAGTATCCCGAACTGCGCACGCCGGACTCGCCGACCCAGAAGGTCTCGGGTGCGTACGAGACGGAGTTCACGGCCGTCCAGCACCGGGAGCGCATGCTCTCCCTCGACAACGCCTTCGACGACGAGGAGCTGGACTCCTGGGCCGACCGCGTCGCCAAGGAGGTCGGCACCTCCGACCACCATTTCCTGTGCGAGCTGAAGGTCGACGGCCTCGCGGTCAACCTCACGTACGAGCGCGGCCGCCTCACGCGCGCGGCGACCCGCGGCGACGGCCGAACGGGCGAGGACATCACGCCGAACGTGCGTACGATCGCGGAGATCCCCGACCGCCTCCAGAGCCGCGAACGCATTCCGGACCTCGTGGAGATCCGCGGCGAGGTCTACTTCCCGATGGAGAAGTTCGAAGAGCTCAACGCCCGCCTGGTGGAGGCCGGCGACAAGCCCTTCGCCAACCCGCGCAACGCGGCGGCGGGTTCACTCCGCCAGAAGGACCCGCGCATCACCGCGACCCGACCGCTGCACATGGTGGTTCACGGCATCGGCGCCCTCGAGGGCTTCGACGGCATGAGCCGCCTCTCGCAGGCCTACGACCTCCTGCACGGATGGGGCCTGCCGACGACCCCGTACAGCAAGGTGGTCGACGACCTCGAAGGCGTACGGGAGTTCATCGCCTACTACGGAGAAAACCGCCACTCCGTGCAGCACGAGATCGACGGCGTGGTCGTCAAGCTCGACGAGATCCTCCTCCAGGGCCGCCTCGGCTCGACCTCCCGCGCCCCTCGCTGGGCGATCGCGTGGAAGTACGCGCCGGAGGAGGTCAACACCAAGCTGGTCAACATCCGCGTGGGCGTGGGCCGTACGGGCCGTGTCACGCCGTACGCGCAGGTGGAGCCCGTCACCGTGGCCGGCTCCGAGGTCGAGTTCGCGACACTGCACAACCAGGACGTGGTCAAGGCCAAGGGCGTTCTCATCGGCGACACGGTGGTGCTGCGCAAGGCCGGTGACGTCATCCCGGAGATCCTCGGCCCGGTCGTCGATCTGCGTGACGGCAGCGAGCGGGAGTTCGTGATGCCCGCCGAGTGCCCCGAGTGCGGCACGGCGCTGGCGCCCGCCAAGGAGGGCGACATCGACCTGCGCTGCCCCAACGGCCGCACCTGCCCGGCCCAGTTGCGCGAGCGCCTCTTCTACCTCGGCGGGCGCAAGTCCCTGGACATCGAGAACTTCGGATACGTCGCCGCCGCGGCCCTCACCAAACCGCTGGAGCCCGCCGAGCCGCCCCTCGGGGACGAGGGCGACCTCTTCGACCTCACCATCGAGCAGTTGCTGCCCATCAAGGCGTACGTCCTCGACCAGGACAGCGGACTGCCCAAGCGGGACCCGAAGACGGGCGAGGAGAAGATCGCCACGGTATTCGCCAACCAGGAGGGCGCGCCCAAGAAGAACGCGCTCGCGATGCTGGAGAACATCTCGGCCGCCAAGGAGCGCCCGCTGGCCCGGATCATCACCGGCCTGTCGATCCGGCACGTGGGCCCGGTCGCGGCCGAGGCCCTGGCCCGTGAGTTCCGTTCGATCGATCGCATCCAGCAGGCCACGGAGGAGGAGCTGGCTGCCGTCGAGGGCGTCGGACCCACCATCGCCGCCTCGCTGAAGCAGTGGTTCACGGTGGACTGGCACCAGGAGATCCTCCGCAAATGGAAGGCGGCCGGCGTCCGCATGGAGGAGGAGAGCTCCGGCGAGGACGAGGGACCCCGTCCGCTCGAAGGGCTCACCCTCGTCGTCACCGGCACCCTGGAACATCACACACGCGACGGAGCGAAAGAGGCACTGCAGAGCCGGGGAGCGAAAGTGACCGGTTCTGTTTCGAAGAAGACATCTTTCGTTGTCGTGGGTGACAATCCCGGTTCGAAGTATGACAAGGCAATGCAACTTAAAGTGCCGGTTCTGAACGAGGAGGGCTTCGCCGTCCTGCTCGAACAAGGACCGGAGGCGGCGGCCGAAGTCGCGCTTCCGACCGAGGAGTAGCGGTTGAAGACCACCCGTTCGGCGCATACCAGATGCATACGGGTGGCCGGGTCGCATTCGGGCAACCGTCTACGACCGCTGCCCGTGGAAGCCTTCTGCGGCCTACTGTTGAGGTGTGCGCCTGCCGTGCCCAGCTGCGGTTGGGGCATCCCCTGCTCTTCAGGAGTCTGGGGAAAGGTTTTAAGACGCGGTGCCGTTGAAGGTTAGTCGGGCATCGGGCCGCGTGGCGTGGGCACCGCCGGCTGTGAGAGGGACGGGAATGGAACCGACCGAGAGCGCCGCCCCGGACTCACGGCTGCGCCCGCGCTGGGTGACCGGCGTGTGGCGCTGGAGGCACCCCTTGCTGGAGCGAAGCCGGGAGCTCGGTGCGGGCCTCCGGGCCGCGCGGCCGGCGGAGCGACCGGGCGAGCGGGCACCGCGCGCCGCCGGACAGTACACCGCGACGGACGAGCGCGGTCCGGGCCGCCTCAGTGCCGTTCCCGGATCCCACTCCCAGATGCCGGGCCAGGAGTCCGAGCGGCAGATGTCCTGGCCCGCGCTGCCCGCGGCGGTCGTCGCGGCGGCCGCGTTCGTACTGGGCGCCGGCTTCTACCGGGCGTTCACCGGCAATCACGCGCTCTTTCCGTCCGGTTCCGTCGGCTGGGCGCTGGCCGTCCTGGTCGGCATCATCGTCGGCCACCTGGTCGCGCTCGGCCGTTCCCGCTGGTGGGGCGGCACGGGCTCCGGCGCGGCCCTCACCCTCGCCGTCCTGCTGCTGTACGGCTGGGTGCCCGCAGGGATGGTCAGCCTCACCGTCGTCGTACTCGTCGGCATAGCCCGTCGCCACCGCTGGCGGCAGGGCGTGCTGCACGGCGCGGTGGACATCCTCGGCATCGGCGCCGGGGCGCTGGTGCTCGCCGTGTTCGGCCGGGTGCCGTCCGTCGAGACGCCCTGGAAACCGGAGACTTGGACCGTTTACACCGCGCCCTCGGTGGTGTTGGTGGCCGGGGCGTATCTCGCGGTGACCCGCGCGCTGCTCTGGTACCTCCATGCGCCGCGCACGGCCGGACTGCCCACCGTGGCCCGTACTGCCCTGGTCAGACAGGGGCTCGTCGCCGTCGCGCTGCTCGGCATCGCCCCGCTGATCTGCGTCGTCGCGATCGCCCTCCCCGTACTCCTGCCGCTCTTCGCCGTCCCCCTCATCGCTCTCGACTCCACGCTCTGGATAGCCCGAGCCCGGGCCGAGGAGCAACTGCGGGATCCGCTCACCGGACTGCCCAACCGGCAGTGGCTTCTCGAACGGACCTGGCGGGCACTGGACGATGCCGAGCGAATCGGTGCACGTTCCGCCCTGATGTTGATCGATCTCGATCGCTTCAGGTCCGTGAATGACACGCTGGGACACCTCGCGGGAGACCGGCTGCTGTTGCAGATAGCGGACCGGCTGCGGGTGGCACTGCCGCGCGGGGCGGAGGCCGCGCGGCTCGGCGGGGACGAGTTCGCCGTACTGCTGCCCGTCGCCGACTCGACGACGTCCGCGACGCGGGTCGCCCGCAATCTCGTTGCCGCGCTCGGGTCGCCGCTCGACCTCGACGGGCTGACGCTCGTGCTCGAGGCCAGTGCCGGGCTCGCCGTCTTCCCCGACCACGCGCTCGACGCGGAGGGGCTGCTGCGGCGGGCGGACGTCGCGATGTACCAGGCGAAGCGGGACCGTACGGGGGTGGAGGTGTACGAGTCCAAGCGGGACTCCAACACTCCTGACCGACTCGGCCTGTTGGGGGACCTGCGGCGGGCCCTCGACGCCGGGGACGTGGAGCTGCACTACCAGCCGAAGGTCCGCTTCGACGGACAGGTGGCCGGTCTCGAGGCGCTCGTACGGTGGGTGCATCCCGAGCGCGGGAAGGTGCCGCCGGACGAGTTCATAGCGATCGCCGAGTCGTCCGGGCTGATGCCGCATCTGACCGAGTACGTGCTGGAGACGGCGCTCGGGCAGGTGGCACGGTGGCGGGCCCAGGGGCTGCGGGTCCCGGTCGCCGTCAATGTGTCGCCGCGTGATGTGCACACGCCCGGGTTCGCGGGGGCGGTGGCCGCGCGGCTCGCCCGGCACGGGGTCCCTGCAGGGGCGCTGCAGCTGGAGATAACGGAGCATGTGCTGCTGGAGGATCCGCAGCGGGCGGCCGACACCTTGGCGGGACTCACCGGGCACGGCGTGAAGATGTCGCTCGACGACTTCGGGACCGGGTACTCGTCGCTGGTGCATCTGCGGCGGCTGCCGGTGAGCGAGTTGAAGATCGACCGGTCCTTTGTGGCTCGGCTCGCTGTGGACAACGAGGATGCCGAGATCGTTCGGTGCACTGTCGATCTTGCCCATTCGCTGGGGCTTCTCGTCGTCGCCGAGGGCGTTGAGGACGACGAGACGTGGGAGCGGCTTCGGGATCTCGGCTGTGACGCCGTGCAGGGGTGGCTCGTCGCTGCGGCCATGCCCGCGGAGGAGGCCACCGCGTGGCTGCTTGCCCGGGGGTCCCGGGGGTGGCAGCGGCCGAGGGCGGCGTTGCCCGCGGCGGCCGCCGACGAGTAGGCGTCCTGGCGTCCGGTTGGTTCTCCAGTCGTCCGTGTGCGGTTCGGCGGGGGTGCACCCGGCCTCCGGCCGGGCTTGTGTTTCCCGCCAGCACCACCCGTGACGCGCGTCCGTCGGGTGCGGGTCCTCCCGTGGGCGGGCCTCGCCGTCGGCGGCCGCCCGTCCGTCGTGCATCCCCTCTGCCGACCGGCGCCCGGGAAACCGATGTACGGGGATCCCGTCGCGACCCATAGGATTGGGCCAAACCACACACACTCACCCCTGAGGATCGCTGCATGCCTGGCATCACGCGCGAGGAGGTCGCCCACCTCGCCCGGCTGGCGCGTCTGGAGCTGAAGGGCGAAGAGCTCGACCACTTCGCCGGCCAGCTCGACGACATCATCGGCGCGGTCGCCCGCGTCAGCGAGGTCGCCGACCAAGACGTACCGCCGACCTCCCACCCGCTGCCGCTGACGAACGTCATGCGCGTGGACGAGGTCCGTCCGTCGCTCACCCCCGAGCAGGCGCTCTCCGGCGCCCCGGCCCAGGAGCAGCAGCGTTTCAAGGTGCCGCAGATCCTGGGGGAGGACTAAGAACCATGACGGACAACAGCAACGTCAACATCATCAGGCTCACCGCGTCCGAGATCGCCGGGAGGATCGCCTCCGGCGAGCTCACCGCCGTCGAGGTCACCGAGGCCCACCTCGCGCGTATCGAGGCCGTCGACGAGAAGGTGCACGCCTTCCTCCACGTCGACCGGGAGGGGGCGCTCGCCCAGGCCCGCGCCGTCGACGAGAAGCGGGAGCGGGGCGAGAAGCTCGGGCCGCTCGCCGGTGTGCCCCTCGCGCTCAAGGACATCTTCACCACCGAGGGCATCCCGACCACCGTCGGGTCCAAGATCCTCGAAGGCTGGATTCCGCCGTACGACGCGACCGTCACCAAGCGGCTCAAGGCCGCTGACGTCGTCATTCTCGGCAAGACCAACATGGACGAGTTCGCCATGGGGTCCAGCACCGAGAACAGCGCGTACGGGCCCACCGGCAACCCCTGGGACCTGACCAAGATCCCCGGCGGCTCCGGTGGCGGTTCGTCCGCCGCGCTCGCCTCCTTCCAGGCGCCCCTCGCCATCGGCACGGACACCGGCGGCTCCATCCGCCAGCCCGCCGCCGTCACCGGCACGGTCGGCGTGAAGCCGACGTACGGCGGCGTCTCGCGATACGGCATGGTGGCGTTCTCGTCCTCCCTCGATCAGGGCGGGCCCTGCGCCCGTACGGTTCTGGACGCGGCCCTCCTCCACGAGGCCATCGCCGGACACGACCCCCTCGACTCCACCTCCATCGACGCGCCCGTACCGCCCGTCGTCGAGGCCGCCCGCAACGGCAGCGTGGCGGGCATGCGCGTCGGTGTCGTCAAGCAGTTCCGCGGCGAGGGCTACCAGGCCGGCGTCGTACAGCGCTTCGACGAGTCGGTCGCGCTCCTCAAGGAGCTGGGTGCCGAGATCGTCGAGCTGGACTGCCCGTCCTTCGACCTGGCCCTGTCGGCGTACTACCTGATCGCGCCGTCCGAGTGCTCGTCGAACCTCGCCCGTTTCGACGGCCTGCGCTACGGCCTGCGCACCGGCGACGACGGCACGCACTCCGCCGAGGAGGTCACCGCCCTCACCCGTGAGGCGGGCTTCGGCGACGAGGTCAAGCGCCGCATCATGCTCGGCACGTACGCCCTCAGCTCGGGCTACTACGACGCGTACTACGGCAGCGCCCAGAAGGTCCGTACGCTCATCACGCGCGACTTCGAGAAGGCGTTCGAGCAGGTCGACGTGATCGTCTCCCCGACGACCCCGACCACCGCCTTCGCGATCGGCGAGCGTGCCGACGACCCGATGGCGATGTACCTCGCGGACCTGTGCACCATCCCGACGAACCTCGCGGGCAACGCCGCAATGTCGCTGCCCTGCGGCCTCGCGCCGGAGGACAACCTGCCCGTCGGCCTGCAGATCATCGCCCCCGCGCTGAAGGACGACCGCCTTTACAAGGTGGGAGCCGCCGTCGAGGCCGCGTTCGTGGAACGCTGGGGGCACCCGCTGATCGAGGAGGCTCCGTCGCTGTGAGCAAGGCACTGTCCAAGGCCAAGGGCTTCAAGAAGTCGAAGTCCGGTACGTACCTGTCCATCGCCACCACCGCGTTCGGTGCCGTCAGCGTCGTGAAGCAGGCCAAGAAGGCCCGCTCCGAGAACGACACGCTCCGGCTGATCGACGCGGCGGTGTCCGCCGCCGCCATCGTCACCGGCCTCGCCATCCTCTACCGGGAGCTCAAGCGCCTGGGCGACGACGACGTCCTGCTGGGCTGAGAGGGAAAGTTTCACCGTGACTGTCACGACTGACCTGGTGTCGTACGAGGACGCGCTGGCGTCGTACGACCCCGTCATGGGCCTCGAGGTCCATGTCGAACTCGGCACCAAGACGAAGATGTTCTGCGGGTGTTCCACCGAGCTGGGCGCCGCGCCCAACTCGCAGACCTGCCCGACCTGCCTCGGCATGCCGGGCTCGCTCCCGGTCGTCAACGCGACCGGCGTCGAGTCCGCGATCAAGATCGGTCTCGCGCTGCACTGCGAGATCGCCGAGTGGTGCCGTTTCGCCCGGAAGAACTACTTCTATCCGGACATGCCGAAGAACTTCCAGACCTCTCAGTACGACGAGCCGATCGCCTTCAACGGCTATCTGGACGTCCAGCTGGAGGACGGCGAGGTCTTCCGCGTGGAGATCGAGCGCGCCCACATGGAGGAGGACACCGGCAAGTCCACGCACGTGGGCGGCGCCACGGGCCGTATCCACGGCGCCTCGCACTCCCTCCTGGACTACAACCGCGCCGGCATCCCCCTCATCGAGATCGTCACCAAGCCGATCGAGGGTGCGGGCGAGCGCGCTCCCGAGGTCGCCAAGGCGTACGTCGCCGAGCTGCGCGAGCTCATCAAGGCGCTCGGTGTGTCCGAAGCCCGCATGGAGATGGGCCAGATGCGCTGCGACGTGAACCTGTCGCTGCGCCCGCACGGCCGGGAGAAGTTCGGCACGCGGAGTGAGACCAAGAACGTCAACTCCCTTCGCTCCGTCGAGCGCGCGGCCCGCTTCGAGATCCAGCGGCACGCCGCGGTCCTGAGCAGCGGTGGCACGATCATCCAGGAGACCCGCCACTTCCACGAGGACACCGGGTCCACGACCTCGGGCCGCGTGAAGGAGGAGGCCGAGGACTACCGGTACTTCCCGGAGCCCGACCTCGTCCCGGTCGCCCCGACCCGTGAGTGGGTCGAGGAACTGCGTGCGGGCCTGCCCGAGCAGCCGCTGGCCCGGCGCAACCGGCTGCGCGAGGAGTGGGGCGTCACCGCCCACGACATGCAGTCGATGCTCAACGCCGGTGCCATCGACCCGATCGTCGCCACCATCGAGGCGGGCGCCGACGCGGCCTCCGCCCGCAAGTGGTGGATGGGTGAACTGGCGCGTACGGCCAACGAGTCGGGTGTGTCCCTGGACGCGCTGGCCATCACACCCGAGCAGGTCGCCCGGGTGACCGCCCTGGTCAGCGAGGGCTCCCTCAACGACAAGCTGGCCCGCCAGGTCATCGAGGGCGTCCTCAAGGGCGAGGGCACCCCGGACGAGGTCGTCGAGAAGCGCGGCCTGAAGGTCGTCTCCGACGAGGGCGCCCTGACGACCGCCGTCGAGGAGGCCATCGCCGGCAACCCGGCCATCGCGGACAAGATCCGCGGCGGCAAGGTCGCGGCGGCGGGCGCTCTGGTGGGCGCGGTCATGAAGGCCACGCGGGGCCAGGCCGACGCGGCGCGCGTCAAGGAGCTGATCCTGGAGAAGCTCGGCGTCGAGGGCTAGCGCTCACGCTCCGCTTGAGGCGGCGAGGGGGTGCACCTGGGTTGCCAGGTGCACCCCCTCGGCCGTGCTGCCCCTGGGGGCGCTGCCCCCAGACCCCCGCTTCGGCCTTCGGCCTCGTCCTCAAACGCCGGA
>NZ_VWMY01000072.1 GCF_008905045.1 Streptomyces albicerus | reverse complement strand
CCCCGCGCCCCTTCTAGGGGCGCGGGGAACTGCGCGATCAGCCCCCACCGGCCCGCAGCCGACAAGGCATGCGAAAGGGCCCCCTCCCATAAGAGGGGGCCCTTCGTGAGGCGTGAGGCTCAGCGCCAGCTGTGCGGGGCGCGGAAGCCCGGCTCGCGCTCGAGGCGGCGCCAGCCGGCCTTCGCGCGGCCTCGGTGGGTCGGGGTGGCCGCCGGTGCGGAGGCGGCGCGAGCCAGGAGGATTGCCGTGATGGCGGCTACTTCCTCGGGCTCGGCGTGGCCCTTCTCGACGCGAATATCAGGAATGTCCATAGGTGTCAGTCTCCGTGAGAGAGAGGTCCGCGGGGTTGCCGCGATGGGTCCGCCGAGTTACTACTGGGGCGGGTTTCCGTGCTTGCGGGAAGGCAGGTCCGCGTGCTTCGTGCGCAGCATCGCGAGCGAGCGGATGAGGACCTCGCGGGTCTCCGCGGGGTCGATCACGTCGTCCACCAGGCCGCGTTCGGCCGCGTAGTAGGGGTGCATCAACTCGGCCTTGTACTCCTTGACCATGCGCACCCGCATCGCCTCGGGGTCCTCGGCCTCGGCGATCTGCCGGCGGAAGATGACGTTCGCCGCGCCCTCCGCGCCCATCACCGCGATCTCGTTCGTCGGCCACGCGTACGTGAGGTCCGCGCCGATCGACTGGGAGTCCATGACGATGTAGGCACCTCCGTACGCCTTGCGCAGGATCAGGGAGATCCGCGGCACGGTCGCGTTGCAGTACGCGTACAGCAGCTTCGCCCCGTGGCGGATGATTCCACCGTGCTCCTGGTCGACGCCCGGCAGGAATCCGGGTACGTCCAGAAGAGTGATGATCGGGATGTTGAAAGCATCGCACATCTGGACAAAGCGCGCAGCTTTCTCCGATGCCTCGATGTCCAGGACCCCGGCCAGGCTCTGCGGTTGGTTGGCGACGATGCCGACCACCTGGCCGTCGAGCCGGGCCAGCGCGCAGATGATGTTGCGGGCCCAGCGCTCGTGGACCTCCAGGTAGTCGCCGTCGTCGACGAGTTCCTCGATGACCTTGGCCATGTCGTACGGCCGGTTGCCGTCCGCCGGGACCAGGTCCAGCAGGACGTCCGAGCGGCGGTCCGCCGCGTCCTCGGAGTGGACGACCGGAGGGTTCTCGCGGTTGTTCTGCGGCAGCATCGACAGGAGGTAGCGGACCTCCGCGATGCAGGTCTCCTCGTCGTCGTACGCGAAGTGCGCCACGCCGCTGGTCTCGGCGTGCACGTCGGCGCCGCCCAGGCCGTTCTGGGTGATCTCCTCGCCGGTCACCGCCTTGACCACGTCCGGTCCGGTGATGAACATCTGCGATGTCTCACGGACCATGAACACGAAGTCCGTCAGCGCCGGGCTGTAGGCCGCGCCGCCCGCGCACGGGCCGAGCATCACGCTGATCTGCGGGATGACCCCGGAGGCGCGGGTGTTGCGCTGGAAGATGCCGCCGTACCCGGCCAGCGCGGACACGCCCTCCTGGATCCGGGCGCCCGCCCCGTCGTTGAGTGACACCAGCGGCGCCCCGGCCGCGATGGCCATGTCCATGATCTTGTGGATCTTCGTGGCGTGGGCCTCGCCCAGCGCGCCGCCGAAGATCCGGAAGTCGTGCGCGTACACGAAGACCGTGCGGCCCTCCACCGTGCCCCAGCCGGTGATCACGCCATCGGTGTACGGCTTCTTCGCCTCCAGGCCGAAGCCGGTCGCCCGGTGCCGCCGCAGCTGCTCGACCTCGTTGAACGAACCGGCGTCCACCAGGAGCTCGATCCGCTCCCGCGAGGTCAGCTTGCCCTTGGCGTGCTGCGCCGCGGTCGCCTTGTCGCTGGGTCCGCGAAGAGCCTCCGCACGGATCGAGTGCAGTTCGGCCACACGCCCGCGGGCGTCGGCGGGTTCGCCGGCCGAGGATCCGGTCTCGTCCAAAACGGTCATGTAGCGACCTTACGAAGTCCACCAAGGAAAGCGGGCCGTCGACTCCGTACAGTCTCCGGCCCGTTTTACTGGTACCCCTGAACAGAACCCCGACGGCATGCAGGCGATCTGACTGCTCAGAGGGCGTGTGGCTTGTAGAGGTCAGACAAAGCCGTCAGCTGAGAGCCACCTCACATTCGCGCGTGGCGCATGCCGTCCCCGGAGTGACGCGCAGTCTCAGCCGGCGTCCGGTGGCGAGCACCTCGACGGCCGGATCGGCCCGCACGACCCGGCGTACGGGGTGGTCCCAGACGATCTCCAGGGGCTCCCCGGTACGCGGGGGTTCGCTCACGCAGAGGGTAGCGGTGCGGCCGCGGCGGCGTACGAGCACGCTCGCGGGGGCCGAGGCGGTGAGCGGGCCCGCCGTTCCCGCCTGCCAGAAGTTGGCGGCGGTCAGGCCGAGGGGCGGCACGGACACGGCCTGGCAGGCGGGGTCGTTGGCGAGGACCGACAGCCGGCGGCGGTCGGCGGCGCGGGCGGCGACCGTGCCGCGCGAGGCGCCGGGCAGGACGACGTACGCGTACGAGGCGTCCGCCGGGTCCGTGCCGTGGTCGAGCCAGAGCGTCTGCCAGCGGCGGGTCCGGCGTTCGGTGGTGCTGGTGGTGTTGATGTCGGACCAGGCACCGGTGCGGTCCTCGCGGAGGGTGTGCAGGTCGTGTCGGTCCAGGAGGACCCAGCCGCCGTGGCCTTCGAGGTGGGCCCACCCGGGACCTCGTACGAAGGTCTGGGTGCCGCCCTCCCCCAGGTTGCGGTTGTCCACGATCGTCTCGACGGGGACGCCGTCCGTGGCCGTGATCCCCGCGCCGAGGCAGACGATCGCGTCCGCGAGGCAGAACCACGACTTGCGGACCTCCAGGGTCGACCCGAGCCCCTTCAGGTGCTGCCCGATCGCCGCGAACTCCCCGTCCGTCGTGCCGCCGACCCACCGCACGGCGGGCTTGGGCTCGCCCCATTCGCCGCCTGCTTTGTCGGCAAGTCGCTTGGTGGACACGGTCGTTCCGGGCAGCCGGTACCAGTCGACGGTCGGCCAGAACCAGTCTGTGTACTGGTCGGACCGGTCGGACCGGTCGGACCGCTCAGCCCGCGCGGCCCACCAGTAGAGCATTCCGGCACCCGTGTGCCAGCCGCGCGGGTTCTCGCCGTTGCCGCACTCGTAGTATGCGATCCGGTCGCTTGCCATCGCGATGTTGGCGGTGAAGCCGGGACGGCGGTGGACGGCCCGGTCCATGGCGGCGAAGAGACGGTGGCCGACCGGCTCGGGCGCGGGCGCGACCGGCGAGTCGGCGACCGCGTGCAGCCGGGCCAGATCGGCGACGCCGAACTGACGGCCCGTCAAGATCGGTGTGACCGTGTCCCGTTCGATCCAGCCCTTGATCCGCCCGTACCAGCGTTCGCGCTCCGCCGCGCTCGCGCCCTGGGCGAGGAGGGCGATCGCGGCGATGATCGCCTGGCCGTGGAAGTGGTCGCTGCGCATGACCTGCCGGTCGTCGCTCTTGAGGTAACCCCGGCTGATGGCACGCCCGTTGACGCTGTCCATCATCAGCCCGTCGTGGATCAGGGGCGCGTAGGCACCTTCCACGCTGTCCAGGATGATCCGCTTGTTCGGGTCGGTCACCTCCCAGTCCGACCCGGCCAGCAGCGCGAAGAGGCGGCCGAGTCCGTCGAGCAGGACCTGCCCGTACGTCCCCGAGTACGGGACCCAGGTGTGCTGGACGAACGACCCGTCGGCGTAGAGCCCGTCCCCCTTCGTGACGTACGGGAAGACCGGCGAGAGCGCGTCCCGGGCGAGCGTGAGCTTCTCCGGGGCGCGGCCGAGGATGCCGCGCAGGGCGACGGAGCGGCACAGGTCGACACGGTTGGCGCCGGTCGACGTCCCCGAGTAGTCGCGGAGCATGGCGTCGGGGATGAAGTGGTCGACGGCGGCGCACGCGGCGGCGACCTGGGCGTCCGTGAGCTCGTCGTGGAGGGTGGCCACGATGTCCATGAGGAGCCGGGGGCTGCCGATCTGCCATTCCCACCAGTTGCCGTAGCGGGTGGTGGAGGGGTTGTAGACGGTGGCCGAGAGGTGGTCGAGGCCGCGGAGGATGTCCGCGCGGAGGGTCGCGTCGCCGGTGGAGCCGGTGCCCTCTTGTACGTACGCCTGCGTCATCGTCCACAGCCGGCTGTAGCTCTGGGTGATGCCGGACGGGGGGTCGTACGGGTGGCCCGGCCAGAGCGAGGTGCTGGTCGGGGTCATGGTCTGCCGGAAGCCGCGGGCCAGTTCTCCGGTCTCGGCGAGGCGGGCGGCGTACGGCTCGGCGGCCGGGTCGTAGCCGGTGCCGAGGGCGATGTCGAGCCAGCGACGTCGGAGGAGGTCGTACGCGTCGTCCACGTACCTCTCGACGCCCTCTCTCTCGACGCCTCCCCTCTCTACACCTTCTCTCTCCACGTCTCCCCTTTCCCTCTCCACGTCTTCGTCGGCGGCGGCGTACGCGGAGGAGGTGGGCGTGAGCAGCGGGCTCGCCGTGAGCGCCGCTGCCAGCAGGACCGTACGGCGGGTGGGAGTCATGGCAGGCGATGGTGCCCGAGGAGCCGCGTGCTCACCAGAGGGGCAACGGGTGATCTTAGGTGTAGACCAATGACAACTGGGCGTAACCGACCCAACACGGCACGCCCTTTGTTGAAATCCGTACGGAATAGGTCTACGGTCAATGCCGTTGAAGGTTCAACAGCTTCGGCGCAAGGCCGGGGCTCGTCCCCCAAGGAGCTAGTCATGAGTCTCTTCGGCCGCAAGGACACGACCGACACCACCACCGCGGCGCCCGCCGCCGTGAACCCCGAGCTGGCCGCCCTCACCGGCGAGTACACGATCGACCCGTCCCACTCGACGATCGGCTTCGTCGCCCGGCACGCCATGGTGACGAACGTCAAGGGCGCTTTCCTGGACTTCACCGGCAGCCTGCACCTCGACGGCTCCGACCCGTCTCAGTCGACCGCGTCCATCGACGTCAAGATGGACAGCATCAGCACCGGTTCCGCCGACCGTGACGGTCACCTGAAGAGCGCGGACTTCTTCAAGACGGACGAGTTCCCGACGATGACGTTCCGTTCCACCAAGGCGGAGGCCCTGGGCGGCGACGACTACCGGATCACCGGCGACCTTTCCATCCTCGGCGTCACCAAGCCGCTCTCCATCGAGCTGGAGTTCAACGGCTCCGCGAAGGACCCGTTCGGCAACGAGCGCGTCGGCTTCGAGGGCAAGGCGGAGATCCTGCGCTCCGAGTGGGGTCTGACGTGGAACGCGGCGCTGGAGACGGGCGGGGTGCTCGTCTCCGACAAGATCAAGCTGAACTTCGACATTTCGGCGATCAAGAACGCTGCCTGAGCCCGCGGCTTCCGCAGGCATCCTGAGCGCGCCCGTCGTCCGGCTCCTTGTGAGCGGGGGGCGGGCGCTCGGGTGTACGGGGTCTCCAGCACGTCACCGAGGCCGTCCCACGAGCGGATTACCTCACCCGCGGTCCGCCCCCGACTCCAGCCCGCCGATCGCCTTCTCCAGCCGGGCGGCCCGGACCTCAGGGGTCCTGGCCTTCAGCAGGCCCAGGATGACGAGGTACCGGTCCGTCCGGCCGAGCCCCTCGAAGACGGCCTTCGCGCGGGGGCTGCGGTCCAGTGCGGCGGTCAGGTCGTCCGGGACCGTGGCGTTGCGCTGCGACTCGTACGCGGCGTCCCACCGGCCGTCCGCCTTGGCGGCCTCGACCTCGGCGAGCCCCCGGGGCCGCATCCGGCCGGCTGCGGTGAGGGCCTCGACCTTGCGCACGTTGACCATCGACCAGAGACTGCCCGGCCTGCGCGGGGTGTACTTCTGCAGGTAGTACGACTCGTCGAGGCCCCGACGCTGACCGTCGATCCAGCCGTGGCAGAGGGCCACGTCGAGCGCCTCCGCCACGGTGACGGACGCCTGGCCGGACCCCTTCTTGGCGATCTTCAGCCAGACACCGCTCCGGAGCCCGGAGTGGGCGGACAGCCAGGCCTCCAGCTGCGTCGCGTCTTCGAAGGCCTTGATTCCCACACCATCAAGCGTGTTGTCCATGGGGACACCGTAGAAGGCATATAGGACAGATTTTGACCTACTGAACGGAACGGGCCGGGCTGAAGGCGGATGCGCTGCGGTTCCGGTTCCGGTCAGGCCTGAGTGGTGGCTGATCGTACGACGGTGAGGCCGCACCGGTACGGCTCGTCGAGTTCGCCGTCGGGGAAGAGCCGCGCCAGTGCGGTGTGGTTCGCGTCGAGGAGTTCGGCCCGCTCGACGGGGTCCATGATCACGAAGTGCGAGTGGGTGCCGAGGTTGCGGGTGTGCTCCTCGACGGTGATCCGGCGCGACCACGTGATCTCGCGGGTGGACACCCGAACCGGAAACGGGGCGAACAGCTCGGCCACAGTCGTCGGGAAGCCGCGGGTGAAGGGGGCGAGCCGGTCCTCCTCGGCCGCGACCCACGCGACGCGGACGTCGGCCTGGTTCCACCACAGGGCCAGCACGCCGTGCGGACGCAGCACGCGCAGCGCCTCGGGGACGGAGCGGGCCGGGTCGGTCCAGTGCCAGGCCTGGGCGTAGGTGATCACGTCGAAGCTGCCGGCGGCGAAGGGCAGGCGGTTCCCCTCGCCTCGCACCAGCGGGACCTCCGGCTCGGCCCGGCGCAGCTCTGCGGCCATCCCGGCGCCCGGCTCCAGGGCCACGACGCGGGCGCCGCGCTCGCGCAGCAGCCGGGTGGCGATACCGGTGCCGGCCCCGCAGTCCAGCACGTCGGCGTCGGCCAGCGCTCGGCCGGCGAGCTCCTCCACGGCGTCGAAGAGGGCCGGAGGATAGCCCGGGCGGGCGGCAGCGTACTGCGTGGCAACAGTGTCGAAGGACAGGGCGCGGGGCTGGTTCGCGTGGGATGCCATGCCGGCGATCTTTCCGGGCAGAGGCGGGAGTTGCCAGCGGTGCACGGCGGAATCGGCGTCCAACGCGTGCGATTGCGATTGATCGGGCCCTGGTGTCGACGACGGCGCGCAGTGACTCGCCATGCCAGTGGCGATGACGATGACGATGCCAAGTCGAGGTCGATGAAGCGTCCATCCACGCGCGAAGGGCCTCACGCGGTGGCATGGCTGCCAGGAGATCGGGTCGGCGTCGCCGGCCTGGGGGCGGTTCTGAGAGACCATCAGGCAGCCCTTCCCATCACTCGACTGGCATGCGGTCAGCCGTAGTGGTCGAAGAGCTCCATGAGGTAGTCCTCCAAACGGTGGGTGAGGACGGCGGAGGTCGGGTCGTGCCGTCCGAGTTCCCGCCAGGGCACGGCGACCTTCTCTGCGTCCGGTGCGAAGGCCAGCGCATCCAACAAGCGCCAGTACAGGTGAGTTGTCGGGTCCTGGCTCAGGACGCCCCCGGCTGCGAGATAGTCATCTGCCAGCCGCATCCCGGCGTGAGCACCGTGGAGCAGGGCGAGCGCGGTGGCGCAGTGGGCCACGTCCAGGTCGGGTGGGCCCCAGGAGGTTTCCACCCAGTCCACGACGCCGGTGATCACCAGGTCGGCGCCACGGCCTGTGAAAAGCACATTGCCGGGGTGGAAGTCGCGGTGCAGGAAACAAGGCCGGTACGGCGGGGGCGGGCGGCGGATGACGTCCACGGCGCGTCGCCACAACTCAGGCCGCTGTGTTGTCTCGGGTAACTGGACCCGTTCGGGCGCGGTCCAGGCCTGGTACGTCCGCGGGCGGGCCTGCGCCGGCACGAGCAGCCCGTGAATGCCGACCAGTTGCCGAGCGAGCAACTCGGTCCTCTGCTCGACGTCCTCCTCGCCCAGCCGCACGCTGCCGGGCAACAACGACATCAGCAGTGAGGGGTGGTCGCAGTGCTCCGCCCGCTCATCCACACCATGAAGGCCGGCTGCAGGCACACACGTGTTCGCGAGCAGGCGCAGCACGTCGGCTTCCCGGGTGAGCAACCCCTGCGCGTGCTTCACGAAGAAGGGCTTGACGAAAGACCGCAGGACGAGCGAGTACGGCTCGCCGTTCCCCTCGATATCGAGGCGCCGCATCTGCGATGTCCACCCGCCTCGCAGCGGGACAACGGCACGTATGCGATCTCCCTCGCGCAACCCCTTCTCCACCCACGCGCGGGTGTTGGACCACCTCTGATCGTCGAGGCCGGCACCAGCGACGTCCGCGCTCCCACCCTCAGCCATGGGGGAAGCCTACTGATCACTTGGATTCCGCAGGCGCGACCTTCAAGAACACCCGCTCAACGGCATCTTCCAGGGACTCACCACGCCCGCGCTGCGCGGCATCGTCCCGAATCCGGCGGCGGAACACGGCTTCCTGCAGGCCGGCTCCCGCCTCGGCAACGGCCCCGATGCATGGTCGGCCTTGTTGGCCCGGCAGACGGCGACCACATCGGCTTTCGCGGGACTACGTTCCACAGCTCGGTGACCGGCAAGGAAGAGCATCGCCACTACTTCGGGCCTGCCCGACTGCCACGATGGCGCTGCCCGCCGCTCCATCGAATTCACCGGTCGCGAGATGCACGTGCCGTGAGTGGCGTGAGCCGACGGAGGCAGAGTCGGAGACGGGCCGGCTCGGTGGCTCCGGCATCATGGATCGTATGAGCGGCTACAGCGCGTACGAATGGGTCGTCGTCGCCTCGTACGAGAACGTGTCCGGGCGCCCCAACCCCCTTGCCGCCGTGCGCGGTTGACTGCGCGAACGCGGCATCGACTGGATGCCGTTCGACGTGCCCGGCGAGGTGCGGTGGGATCACTTGTGCGGGCGAGGGGACGACGGGCGCCCGCGCGGATGGATCACGGTGTACGTGGCAGCGGGCGCCCTGCGTCGGCTCGGGCTGCATCCCGGTCAGGCGACCGCCCAGGTCGACGGGGTCTCGCCGCCCGGCTGGTGGCATGCCGCCGGTGAGCGATATGCCTGTGGGAGAGGGGCGGGAGAGGTGCCTTCTCCGACTCCGGGAAGTAGCAGGTACGGCTTCGGGAAGTAGCGGATACCGCTCCGGGAAGGAGCAGGTACGGCTCCCAGGAAGGCGGATATACGGCTCCGGGGGACGCGTCGCGAATAATCCCATGCGGGGCGGCCGACAGGCCGTTAGCCTCCGGCCATGACTTGGCTGCCCGCTGACTTCGTACATCCGCTGCGCGTCGACGTGCCCGGTGGGCATCATCTGCGTCCGATCACCGGGGCGGACGCGCCCATCGACTACCCGGCCGTCATGGGGTCGCGGGAGCGGTTGTGGTCCATTTTCGGGGAGGCCTGGGGATGGCCCGCCGACACGATCACGTACGAGGCGAACCGGGAGGATCTGGAGCGGCACGAGGCTGAGATCGCGGCTCACGAGTCCTTCAACTACGTGTTGTTCGATGAGGCGGAGACGGCCGAGTACGGGTGTGTCTATATCGATCCGCCGGAGAAGGCAGGCGCCGATGCCGAGATCTCCTGGTGGGTGGTGGACGGGAAGGTGGGGAGCACGTTGGAGCGGGACCTTGACGCGCTCGTGCCGCGGTGGATCGGGGAGGCATGGCCCTTCGAGCGGCCGCGGTTCATCGGGCGGGATCTGTCGTGGAAGGAGTGGCTTGCTCTGCCGGATCTGGCGGACTGAACTCCGGTGCCGACCATGCCAGTTACGCGTCACGCACCCTGAGGGCTGTCCGATCCGGAGGTCGCCAGGCGCCTCCATGTGGCCTGACCCGGAGCCGACCGGTCCCGACAGGACCGGCCGGGACCCACCGTGACCCACCGGGACCCGACCGAACCTGACCGGATAGGTGCGGCCGGTTTTCGCCCCTTGTGGCGGCGCTCATGGCGTTCTCATAATCCCTCAACAGAAATTGACCAGCTCATGCCAGCTATCACGCGATCTTTTGCCGCATGATTTGGCATGTTCCTGCCATTTCTGTCGTTCGGTTCGGTTCCACCAGCTCGTATGTCAACCCCCCACGGAAGGCATCACGTTGAAGAACCTCCTCAAGGCGCTCAAGAGATGCGCGGTCGCCGGCGCCGCCGCCCTCGCGGTCATCAGCCTTCAGCCCGTCTCCGCCGCGACGGCCGCCCCCGCGCCCGTCGTCGGCGGAACCCGCGCCGCGCAGGGCGAGTTCCCGTTCATGGTCCGGCTCTCCATGGGCTGTGGCGGCGCGCTCTACACCCAGCAGATCGTGCTCACCGCCGCGCACTGTGTGAGCGGCTCCGGCAACAACACGAGCATCACCGCCACCGCCGGTGTCGTGGACCTGCAGTCCACCAGCGGCCGGGTCCAGGTGCGCTCCACCAAGGTCCTGCAGGCTCCCGGCTACAACGGCACCGGCAAGGACTGGGCGCTCATCAAGCTCGCCCAGCCCATCAACCTGCCGACGCTGAAGATCGCCACCACCTCGCAGTACAACACCGGTGACTTCACGGTCGCCGGCTGGGGTGCGGCCCGCGAGGGCGGTGCTCAGCAGCGCTACATGCTGAAGGCCACCGTGCCGTTCGTCAGCGACGCCGTCTGCCGGTCCTACGACCAGTACGAGGGTCTCGTCTCCAGCGAGGAGATCTGCGCCGGCTTCGAGGAAGGCGGCGTCGACACCTGCCAGGGCGACTCCGGCGGCCCGATGTTCCGCAAGGACAACGCCGGCGCCTGGGTCCAGGTCGGCATCGTCAGCTGGGGCATAGGCTGCGCCCGCCCCGACGCCCCCGGCGTCTACACCGAGGTCTCGACGTTCGCCTCGGCCATCGCCTCGGCCGCGTCGACTCTCTGACGCCTGCCTCGTCTCTCGTACGACGTCCACGGGCCCGGCGCTGCCCAGCGCCGGGCCCGTGCCCGCGTCCGTATCCCCGTCGCAGCCGAACTACCAGTCCCAGTGCGGGACTTCGCGCAACGGATGCAGCTCCTCGTCCGTCTCCGCCAGGGAGTTCCGCTGCGCGACCCCCGCCCCGAACTCGACGTGCGAGCGCACGGCCGCGCGGAACGGCTCGTCGTCCGGCAGTCCCGCCGCGTCGAGGGATTCGAGATAGACCAGTACGAAGCGGTCGCGCTGTTCGTCGGTGATACGGAGCCCGCGGTGCACGTCGATGATGTGCGCGAAGCCGAGTTCGCGGGTGAAGCGGTCCGGGCCGCCGAAGGACTCGGCCGTGAACCAGGTCAGACGGTCGACGTGGTGGGGTTCACGGCGTGGGAAGACCTCGCGCAGTACAGGGTCCGCGAGCGCCTTCGTGTAGAAGATCTCCTCCAGGCGGTGCAGGGCCTCTTCCCCACCCGCGTGTTCGTAGAGACTCGTCACGCCTCACATCCTCGGCCGGTGGCTCCCGTTCCGCCAAGGCCCGGAAGCCGCCTCCCTCAGAAGCCGCCGCCGAAGTCCCCGCCGCCTCCGAAGTCGCCGCCACCGAAGCCGCCGCCGAAGTCACCGGAGTCGAAGTCGGCGCCGGACACGTCGCCGCCCTCGTAGCCTCCGCCGCCGAAGTTCCCGTACCCGGAGCCGTAGTCGGCCGCGTACGACGGGCTGGCCATCATGGAGCCGAGCATCGTGCCGATGAGGAGGCCGGGCAGGATGCCGCCGCCGAAGTAGCCGCCGGCCCAGGGGCCGTAGGCCGGGCCGGCCTCCCAGTAGGGGCGGCGGCCGGTTTCCGTGTCGACCTCGCGGACGGCGGGGTCGTGGCCCTCGGCCAGCCTGACCTGGTCGGCGGCGCAGACCGGCACGTCGCGGGGTGCCCCGCCCCCGGGCGTCCAGGTGGCGTCGGCGACCGAAGGACCGTGGCGCGGATCGAAGAAGCAGGGGGCCCGGCGCTCGGGAACGGGCCGGCCCTCGCGGCGCGCGGCGAGCACGGCGAGCGAGAAGCGCCCGTCCTCCAGGGACTGGGTGACGGCGCGCACCTCCTCGGGGCGTGTGGCCGCCGCCATGAAGGACTTCGCCTTGTCGTACGCGTCGAGGGCACGCTCGTAGTCGGCGCGCATCGCGTCGTCCGCGCCCGCCTCCGCGGGGTGGAAGTCGAGCCGGTCGAGCTCCTCGCCGAAGGCGGTGATGTCCTCGTCCACGACGACGCGGAGCTTCTCCAGCGCCTCCCGCTGCTCCTCCTCGTGCTTGCGGCGGTTGCGGCGGACCAGGGTGTACGCGCCCGCGCCGCCTGCCACGACCGCCGCGCCGACGCCGATCAGCGCACCGGTCGGGACGCTGTCGTCGCCCTCGCTCCAGCCGCTGGGCGCGGAGCCGCCGACGTTGGCGAGAGCCCGGTCGGTGAAGTTGCTGAGCTGGGTCTTCGTGTCCTCGCCCCGGACGCTGGTGACGAGGTTCTTGACGCCGTCCTCCGGCAGGACCGTGGAGTCGGCCTTCGCGTCGAACTCGTCACCGAGCCGGATCGCGTAGAGACCCGTGATGCCGGTCGCGGTGCGGAGGTTCTGGAAGAGGTCCTGCTTCGGGAAGTCCGCCGGCAGCACGGCGACGAAGACGGGCTTGTCCGCCTTCTCGATCTTC
The DNA here is from genome assembly GCF_008905045.1 of Streptomyces albicerus. Lineage (GTDB taxonomy): Bacteria > Actinomycetota > Actinomycetes > Streptomycetales > Streptomycetaceae > Streptomyces > Streptomyces albicerus. The sequence continues at coordinate 36,432 of NZ_VWMY01000072.1, read as the reverse complement.
TCGGCGAGGGCGTCGGCGTCGGCTTCCGGCAGTTGCCCGGACACGGACGGGTCGACGTACACGGGGCTCTTCTTCAGGGCGTCCGCGACCGTCGAGACGTCCGTGGCCGCGTGCGCGCCGGTGGCCCCGACGGTCAGCACCGCCAGGGCCGCGAACGCGATCAGGAGTACGGAGAGTCCTCGGGTCAGTACGGCCTTCATACCTTCGAAGCTACTCCTGGGCGCCCGAAAACGTACCTCGTGACTGGTGGGCAGCCGTGCCTGGTGCGCGGTCAGGCGGCCCGGTAGGCCGCCGTCAGCTTCGCCACCGCCGCCCCGTACCGTCCGGTGAGCAGCAGATGGTCGGCGTCGGCGAAGGGCTTCGCGACCGCCGCCGTGATCTTCTGCCCCGCCTTCTGCTGGACGATCAGCCGCGCCTTGGTGACGATCACGCGCCCGGCCTCCTCGGATCCGGTCTTCTCGGCCACGGCGGCCGCGGCGGCGAGGGCCTTGAGTGTTGCCTGACCGCCCTCCGGGACCTTGGTCAGCGTCGTCAGCCCCCATCCGTACGGGAACTGCGGATCGTACGAGGAGTCGCCGACGTTGATCGGCAACTGTGCCTCCGACCTCGGCCAGGTGACAGGGAGCTGCCCGCTGAAGGGCCGCTTCCCGTACAGCACGTCCGCGACGCCGTCGCCTTCCGTGCCCGGCAGCCAGGAGGCGACAAGCGCGTCGATGTCGCCGAGCCGGTCGCCGATGAGCTGCGGCCGTCCGGAAACGATCAGCACCGCGCACTTCATGGCACCGCACACCTTGTCCACGGCGGCCTGGTCGGCTGCGGAGAGCACCATGTCGTGGCCGTTGCCGACATCGCCGACGCCCTCGGCGTACGGGGTCTCGCCGACGACCACGACACCCACGTCATGGCCGTCCGTCGGCGCCGACGCGTCCTTGGAGTAGGTGACATCGCCCCCGGCCCCGCGCATCCCCTCCAGGATCGTCGTCCCGTCCGTGATCTCCCCGGACGAGCCCTGCCAGGTGATGGTCCAGCCGCCGGTCTGGTTGCCGATGTCGTCGGCGTTGGACCCGGCGACGTACACCTTCTGCGACTTCCTCAGCGGCAGCACACCGCCCGCGTTCTTCAGCAGCACCTGGGACTCGGCGGCCGCTTCACGGGCCACGGCCCGGTGCCCGGCCGAGCCGATCGCCGACGCACCGCCCCTGTCGGCGTACGGCTTCTCGAAGAGCCCGAGCCTGAATTTCTGGGTGAGGATGCGGGACACGGCGTCGTCGATCCGCGCCTCGCTGACGCGTCCCGCCTCGGCCTCGGCGATCAGGGTCGAGCGGAAGTCGGCGTACGCGTACGGAACCATGATCATGTCGAGGCCCGCGTTGACCGACGTACGGACGTCGCTCGCGTAGTCGCCGGGAATCTGGTCGATGGCCTGCCAGTCGCTGATCACGAAGCCGTCGAAGCCCATGCGGTCCTTGAGGACGCCGTTGATCATGTCGGCGCGGGCGTGCATCTTCACCGCGCCCCGGCCGTCGCCGATGACGTCGAGGGACGAGAAGGACGGCATGACCGAGCCGACGCCCCGGTCGACGGCCTCCTCGTACGGGGAGAGATGGACCGCATCAAGTTCCTTGCGGGTCACGGTCGTCACGCCCTGGTCGATGGTGTACGTGCCGGTGGTCGACGAGCCGTACGCCGTGCCGCCGTCGCCGACGAAGTGCTTGGCGGTGGCGAGTACCTTGTCGCCCCGCTTCAGGTCCTTGCCGCTTCGGGCACCTTGGAGACCCTGGATGATCGTCTCCATCGACCTCACCAGCGCCGGGTCCTCGCCGAACGACTCGTACGCCCTTCCCCAGCGGTCGTCGCGCGTCACGCACACACAGGGGGCGAAGTCCCAGGGGACGCCGGTGGCCCGGGTCTCGGCGGCGGTCACCGCGCCTGTCTTGTGCGCGAGCCCCGGATCTCTCGACGCGCCGAGGCCGATGTTGTGCGGCATGATCGTGGCGCCGACGAGGTTGTTGTGGCCGTGCACCGCATCCACTCCGTAGATGAGCGGGATCTGCAACCTCGTCGACAGAGCGGCCTGTTGGTACCCGTCGATCATGTCGGCCCACGCCTCGGGAGTGTTCGGCGTGGGCGTGGAGCCGCCGCCGGAGAGGACGGAGCCGAGGGCGTACGCCGTGATGTCGCCCTCGGAGGCGAGGGCGCCGCGTTCGGCCTGCGTCATCTGGCCGGCCTTCTCCTCCAGGGTCATACGGGAGAGGAGGTCCGTGACACGCTTCTCGATCGGTAACTTCGGGTCGAGATAAGGCAGTCCGTGGGCGTTCACGACTATCCGGGGATCCGCGGCGGGTGCCTCGGCTCCCTTGACGGTGAGTTTCAGAGGGACCGTCTCCGCTGTCTCCGCGGAGTCGTCCCGGAGTGTCGGCACGGTGACGGTTCGGGTCGCACCGGACGCCGTGCCCGTGGGGAAGGTGATCTCGCCCTTCACCGGGCCGACGTCGTCGCCGGTGGCCGTGTACGCGACCGTCACGGGCTCGGTGAGTGGGGCGCCGCCCGTGCCTGTGGTGACGGACAGGGACACGCGTGCCGGCGTGCCCTCCGCCACGGGGTGCACGGCGCCGGTCGTGAGCCGTACCTTCGCCTCGCCGGCGGCGGCAGGGGGCGAGGCGAGGGCCGGCAGGCCTGACAAGAGCGACACGGAGACGAGCAGGGCGGTTCTGCGCGGGGCCTTCCGCATGACTATCCCTTCGGCCGGACTGAGGACGCTGGGCTGTCAACTCTCGTACTGCTCCGGACATTTGAGTCAGAACGCGAGTCAACTGGCGTCCCAGGGGCCCGTCAAGGGGTCATGTGGGAGGTTTCGCCCCTGCCGAGGGCTGCGCCCCTTTAGGGGCGCGGGGAACTGCGCGACCAGCCACACCCAACCCGCACCCGGCGTCCCACACGCTTGAGCGGGGGTTCGGGGGCCGGCCCCCGACGGGGTCTGGGGCGGAGCCCCAGAAGGATGGGACGGGTAGGGGCGGCGGGGGCGAAAAAGGCCGGCCCAACCGCCCCGGCCGCAGGCGGCTACTGCGCCGGCTCCACCCCGGCCCGCAGCAGCCCGTACGCGTACGCGTCCTCCAGGGCCTGCCAGGAAGCGGCGATCACGTTGTCGGCGACGCCGACCGTGGACCACTCGCCCGTCCCGTCAGAGGTGGAGATCAGGACGCGGGTCGTGGACTGGGTACCGTGCTTGCCCTCCAGGATGCGGACCTTGTAGTCCACCAGCTCCAGCTTGGCGAGCTGGGGGTAGATCTTCTCCAGGGCCACGCGCAGGGCGCGGTCGAGGGCGTTGACCGGGCCGTTGCCCTCGCCCGTGGCGACGATGCGCTCGCCCTTGGCGAAGAGCTTGACCGTGGCCTCGTTGGCGTGGCTGCCGTCGGGGCGGTCCTCGACGATGGCCCGCCAGGACTCCACGTCGAAGTACTTGCGGGCCCTGCCCTCGACCTCTTCGCGCAGCAGGAGTTCGAAGGAGGCGTCGGCGGCCTCGTACGTGTAGCCCTCGAGTTCGCGCTCCTTGACCCGCTCGACGACCCGGCCGACCAGCTCGCGGTCGCCGCCCAGGTCGACGCCGAGCTCCTTGCCCTTGAGCTCGATGGAGGCGCGGCCCGCCATGTCGGAGACCAGCATCCGCATGGTGTTGCCGACCAGCTCCGGGTCGATGTGCTGGTACAGGTCCGGGTCGACCTTGATCGCCGAGGCGTGCAGGCCCGCCTTGTGCGCGAACGCCGAGACACCCACGTACGGCTGGTGCGTGGACGGGGTCAGGTTCACCACCTCGGCGATCGCGTGCGAGATGCGGGTCATCTCGGACAGCGCGCCCTCGGGCAGGACCTTCTTGCCGTACTTGAGCTCCAGGGCGGCGACGACCGGGAACAGGTTGGAGTTGCCGACGCGCTCGCCGTAGCCGTTCGCCGTGCACTGCACGTGGGTCGCGCCCGCGTCCACCGCGGCGAGGGTGTTCGCGACCGCGCAGCCCGTGTCGTCCTGGGCGTGGATGCCCAGGCGCGCGCCGGTGTCGGCGAGGACGGTCGCGACCACGGCCTGGACCTGGGCGGGCAGCATGCCGCCGTTCGTGTCGCACAGGACCACCACGTCGGCGCCGGCCTCCGAGGCGGCCCGGACGACGGCCTTCGCGTACTCGGGGTTCGCGCGGTAGCCGTCGAAGAAGTGCTCGCAGTCGACGAAGACCCGGCGGCCCTGCGCGACCAGGTGGGAGACGGTGTCGCGGACCATCTCCAGGTTCTCGTCGAGGGTCGTGCGCAGCGCCAGCTCCACGTGCCGGTCGTGGGACTTGGCGACCAGCGTGACGACGGGAGCGCCGGAGTCGACGAGCGCCTTGACCTGCGGGTCCTCGCTCGCCTTGCCGCCGGCCCGGCGCGTGGCGCCGAAGGCGACGAGCTGGGCGTGCTTGAAGTCGATCTCCTGCTGCGCGCGGGCGAAGAACTCCGTGTCCCGCGGGTTGGCGCCGGGCCAGCCGCCCTCGATGAAGCCCACGCCGAAGTCGTCCAGGTGCCGCGCGATGGCCAGCTTGTCCGCGACGGTGAGGTTGATCCCCTCACGCTGCGCACCGTCGCGCAGCGTCGTGTCGAAGACGTGGAAATCGTCGTCGACGCGGGAAGGGCCGCGACGGGAGGGGTCGCGATTCTCGTCGGTTGCGTCCGTCATCTCTAGTGGCTCCTGTATCGGATTCGGTCTACCGGAATGACCGGCTCCACCGTCCATGATCCCTCGCGCTCCGGTTCCGGCTGAAGGTGGGCCAGGAAACAGAAAAACCTCTCGCGGGTGCGAGAGGTCTGCGCGCGGGTCGAGGACGACGGTGTCCGCCCGTACGTGGTCGTACGGTGCGGTCACTGCGGACCGGCGCGCCTGCTGCCAATAATCATGGCGAACGAGAGCACGGGGGCAGTCTGGCACAGCACCGCCCCCGTGCTCACGGGTGTCTCAGTATGTGAACGTCGTGTCACTCAGCGCAGGCGACGGACGAAGCCGTCGTAGTGACCGTTGGTGTCGTCCGGGACGAGCTGGGCGGAGTAGCTGCCGAGGCCGATGCGCCGGGCTCCCGCACTCACCGAGTAGACCGCCACGTCGGCGTCCGTGGCGGGCTCGCCCGCGACGGTCTCGCTGACCAGACGGGTGCCGCCGGTGCGCAGGTCGCGGAGGTAGACGTTGGCCGGCCCGAACCGCCCGTCCGCCAGACGCGGTTCCGCCCGATAGGCCACGTACCGGCCGTCCGGGCTGAGCCGAGGTTCACTCACCCGGTTCTCACCGGCGGGACCGGCGTTGACGCGCCGGGTGACGTCCTTGCGCAGATCGCGGACATAGACGGTGGAGGCGGTGCCGGGGGTTTCACCCGGGACCAGCTCCTCGTCACCCCAGTACTCGAAGGCGATGGTCCGGCCGTCCGCGGAGAACGAGGCGGGCATCGCGTACCGCTCCGCCGGGGTGCCGTCCGCCTTGACGTTGACCTGTTCCTCAGTGCCGGTTCGGCGGTCGTGCACCCACGTGCGACCGTTTGAGCTGCGCGGCACCAGTTGCGTGTACGCCACATAGCGGCCGTCGTCGCTCAGGCCCTGCAGGAGCGACGGGTTGTCCGGGCGGTCCCGGTTGCTGATCCGCTCCACGGTGCCGGTGCGGCGATCGAACAGGTACACGATCCCGAAGAGGTCACCCGGGTCGTTCTCCATCCGGTCGGCCTTGGCGTTGAAGGCGATGTAGCGGGCGTTCGGCGACATCGTGGCGTGGGCCGTGAAGGCGGAACCCCCGTCGATGGCGACACTGATCCGCTCCGTGGTGCCGGTGCGGCGGTCGTGCAGGTAGATGTCCTCGGCCGCGCCGTTCGTGGGCGGGTTGTCCCAGTGGACCAGGTTCCTGGCGTTGGAGCTGAACAGGACGTACCGTCCGTCCGCGCTGATGGCCTGCGCGGAGGACTCGCCGCCGTCGGCCTGAGCGCCGTCCGAACTGACGCTGACCCGCTCGACCGTCCCCTTGCGCAGGTCGCGCACGAAGACGTCCGAGTTCCCATTGGTGTCGCCGGCCACCAGATTGGTCGCGCGCGCCGTGAAGACCGCGTAGCGGCCGTCGGCGCTGAACTGCGGTCCGTACGAGTTCCCGTCGCCCTGCTCCCCCGTCGCCGACAGTGTGATCCGCTCGGTCTCCGGCTCGGGCGCCGCGGCCGCCGACGTCGTCACTCCCGCCGCTAACATCGCCCCCGCGATCACCGCGACGGACGCCCCCCGCATGGTCCTGCGCATGCTTCCCCCTGTTTCCCCGTGAGCGCTTGATCCCCGGCCCTTCGCCGAGGGCTCACCCGATGCAAACGCACCACCTGGCACAGGTCAATCGGTCGGATTGCGTACAACCTGGACGGGGTCTCAGACGTCCGAGGGAGTGAGTGACTCGTCGAGGAACTCCCGTACGTGGGACAGGACCTGGTCCCGTGCCGTGCCGCGCAGGCCGATCGCCACGTGGATGGAGAAGCCGTCGAGGAGGGCGCGCAGGCGGGCCGCGAAACGGTCCGGGTCGACCGGGCGGAACTCGCCGTGCGAGATGCCCTCCGCGAGCAGGGCGACGAGGTCGCGGTGCCACGCGCCCTCGATGGCGGCCTGGCGTTCGCGGGCGTCCTCGTCGGCGTTCTGCGAGCGGTTCCAGACCTCCAGCCAGAGCGTCCAGTGCGGGTCGCGGTGGCCGTCGGGAACGTACAGGTCGACGTACGCGTCGAGGCGCTCGCGCGCCGGAGCCGCCCGCATGAGCAGCCTTCCACGCTCGACGCCGAGCCGCCCCTCGCTCCACTCCAGGGTGCGCAGCAGCAGCTCGTCCTTGGAGCGGAAGTAATAGAGGAGGTGGCCGCTGCTCATTCCGACCTCGCGGCCGAGCGCCGCCATGGTGAGTTTCTCCAGACCGCGTTCGGCGATCATGTCCATGGCCGCGGCCAGGACGTCCTCACGGGGCGGGGCGGTGTTGCGCCGACGGGTCGTCACGCGGCTGCCTCCACGCGAACGGCCTCCGGGACGAGCCGGGTCTCGTAGCCGCCCGAGCAGTCACTGGCCTCGATGGCGACTTCGGCGCCGCAGGAGCAGACGCGGTTGACTCCGTTGTAGGGACTCGCGCCGCAGCAGCCGCCCCAGCGGGACGTGTCGGGGTGAAAGTCGAGGTCCACGACGTCGAGCGGGTGCAGGACGTACGTGCCGCGCGGCCCGGTGGAGACGAGTGAGCCCCGCTCGTCGGACATCCACATCCCGCCGGGCACGATCCCGTCGTACGCGTCCTCGTCACCGTCATACGGCTCGAACGGCGCCCCGAAGGGCAGCGGATCGACCACGTACGTGCCGCGCGGGACGCTCGCCGGACCGTGCCGCCGCCCCTCCGCGTCGGGTCTGCCGTCCCAGCCCGGGTACTCGGGCATCTCGTCGAGCTGCCGGACGGGCTCGGTCAGCCGCCGCCCGCAGGCGGCGCAGAGCAGTACGTTCACCCGTACGTTCTACCTGACCTGCGCCGCTCTCAGGCCTTCGGCTGCTGTTGTGTGACGCAGTGGATGCCGCCCCCGCCCGCGAAGATCGCCCTCGCGTCCACCAGCGTCACCGTCCGCTCGGGGAACAGCCGCCGGAAGATCCCGGCCGCGATCTCGTCACGCGGGTCGTCGAATCCGCAGAGCACGACTCCGCCGTTGCAGAGGTAGTGGTTGATGTAGGAGTAGTCGGCCCAGTGGCCGTCGGCTTCCAGGACCGTCGGGGCGGGGATCTCGACGACCTCGAGACGGCGGCCGCGCGCGTCGGTCTGACGCGTGAGCAGCCCGATGACCTCCTCGCTGATCTCGTGGTCGGGGTGGGCCGGGTCCGGCTGGGAGTGGGCGACGACGACTCCGGGGCGGGCGAAGGCGGCGACGATGTCGACATGGCCGAGCGTTCCGAAGCCGTGCGGAGGGTAGTCGCCGGTCAGCCCGCGCGGCAGCCAGATCGCCCTGCGGGTGCCGAGCAGGCCGTGGATCTCGGCCTCGACCTCCTCGCGGGTCCAGTCGGGGTTGCGCTCCGGGCCGAGTTGCACGGTCTCCGTCAGCAGGACGGTGCCCTCGCCGTCGACGTGGATCGCGCCGCCCTCGTTGACGAGTCGCGAGGCGTACGTACGTGCCCCGGCCAGGTCCGACACGTATGCCGCGATCTTGGCGTCGTGCTCCCAGCGGGCCCAGTCCTGGGCACCCCAGCCGTTGAACGTCCAGTCCACGGCGGCCAGTTCACCCTTGCCGTCGGTGAGGAAGGTGGGGCCGATGTCCCGCATCCAGGCGTCGTCGAGCTCGCGTTCGACGGTGTCGATGCCCGAGCCCAGCAGGGTCCGCGCCTGGGCCGACTGACCGGGCCCGCACACGACCGTGACCGGTTCGAAGCGGCGTACGGCACGGGCCACCGACGCCCAGGCCGCACGCGATTCGGCGAGGTCGTCCGGGTCGTCGAAGGTGGCGTTCGGTCCTGGCCACGCCATCCAGGTGCGCTCGTGCGGGGTCCACTCGGCGGGCATGCGGAAGCCGTCGGCGGCAGCAGACATGGGAGATCCTTAGAGGAAGTACAGGCGATTGAGGGTGACGGACTCGGCCGGCTCGGAGCGCAACGGGTCGCCGTCGAGGGTGACAAGCCCAGTGCGCTGATCCACGTCGACCGTCCCCGTACGGGAGTTGAGGCGCAGATCGGCAGGACCGATCCCGCGGGTGCCGCGAACTGCCACGCGACGGCGGCGCGTTGGCATGGTGTCGTTGCCCTGGTCGAGTGCGGCCCGCGCCACGAAGGCGACGGAGAGGTCCGCCGGGGTCGCGCCGTGTGCCCCGAACTGCGGTCCCAGGACGAGGGGTTCGCAGGTGTCGGTCGCCGCGTTCGGGTCGCCCACGACTCCGTACGCCGGGAAGCCGGACTTCAGCACGAGCTGCGGCTTCGCGCCGAAGAACTCGGGACGCCACAGCACGATGTCGGCGAGCTTGCCCACCTCGATGGAGCCGACCTCGTGGGCGAGGCCGTGCGCGATGGCGGGGTTGACGGTCAGCTTCGCCATGTAGCGCAGGACGCGTGTGTTGTCGTCGCCGGATTCGCCGGAGTGGTCCCCTTCCAGCGGCCCCAGCTCGGCCTTCATCTTCCCGGCCGTCGCGAAGGTCCGGCGTACGGTCTCACCCGCGCGGCCCATGCCCTGCGCGTCCGACGAGGTGATGCCGATCGCGCCCAGGTCGTGCAGCAGGTCCTCGGCGCCCATGGTCCCGGCCCGTATCCGGTCGCGGGCCATCGCCGCGTCGCCCGGCAGGTCGGTCTTCAGGTCGTGGACGGAGACGATCATCCCGTAGTGCTCGGCGACCGCGTCCCGGCCGAACGGCAGGGTCGGGTTGGTGGAGGAGCCGATGACGTTCTCGACTCCCGCCATCTTCAGGACGTTCGGCACATGGCCGCCGCCGCAGCCCTCGATGTGGAAGGCGTGGATGGTACGGCCTTCGAGCACGCGCAGGGTGTCCTCGACGGACAGGCACTCGTTCAACCCGTCGCTGTGCAGGGCGACTTGGACGTCGTACTCCTCGGCGACGCGCAGCGCGGTGTCCAGCGCGCGGGTGTGGGCGCCCATGTCCTCGTGGACCTTGAAGCCGGACGCACCGCCCTCCGCGAGCGCCTCGACCAGCGGCGCCTCGTGCGAGGACGAACCCCGGCCCAGGAAGCCGATGTTGACCGGCCAGGCGTCGAACGAGTTGAAAGCGTGCCGCAGCGCCCAGGGCGAGTTGACTCCGACGCCCCACACCGGCCCGAACTCCTGGCCGACGATCGTCGTCACACCGGAGGCGAGCGAGGCCTCCATGACGCGCGGCGACAGCAGATGGACGTGCGTGTCGACGGCTCCCGCGGTGGCGATCAGCCCTTCACCGGACACGATGGACGTGCCCGTGCCGACGACGACGTCGACGCCGTCGAGGGTGTCGGGGTTCCCGGCCCGTCCGATCGCCGCGATCCGCCCTTCACGGATCCCGATCGACACCTTCCGGATGCCCTGCACCGCGTCGATCACGACGACGTTGCTGATCACGACGTCACAGGTGTCACGGACAGCGGCGGCCTTGAGATGCAGACCGTCGCGGGCGGTCTTGCCGAATCCGGCGAGGAACTCGTCCCCGTAGTGCTGGGCGTCCGACTCGACGCGGATGGTCAGCCCCGAGTCGCCGAGGCGGACACGGTCGCCGGCGCGGGGACCGTGAGTGGCGGCGTACGCGTACGGGTCGATGCTCATCGATCGGCTCCTTCGGCGCTCTCGGGTGTGTGAGTGCCGGCTCCCAGATATCCGCAGGCGGCCGCCCGGCGCAGGGCCTCTTCCTTGGCTCCGGGCGTGTCCAACGGGCCGTCCACCAGCCCCGCGAACCCGATCGCGACCCGATCGCCCCCGACGGGCACGAGCCCGACGTCGACACGCTCCCCCGGCCCGAACCGCACCGACGATCCCGCCGGGACGGCGAGCCGCATCCCATAGGCCGCCGCCCGGTCGAAGTCGAGCCGCGGGTTGGCCTCGAAGAAGTGGAAGTGCGAGGTGACGGAGACGGGCACGGTGGCGGTGTTGGTGACCGCGAGCCGTACGACCGCCCCGGGCTCGGCGTGTGCGGGCCCGGGCAGCAGTGCGCCGGGCGCGCCGGCCCCCAACCCGCCGCCTCCGATGGGATCGGCCACGACCGCGAGCCGTGAACCGTCGTCGAACACGGCCTCGACATGCACCTCGGTCACGACATCGGCGACACCCGGCAGCACGTCGTCCGGCCCGAGCACGGCCCTGGCCTCCTCGATGGCCTCGGCGAGCCTTCGCCCGTCACGGGCGGCCTCACAGACGGTGTCCGCGATGAGCGCGGTCGCCTCCGGCACGTTCAGCCTGAGACCGCGGGCCCGGCGGGCGCGGGCCAGCTCGGCGGCGCCGAAGAGCAACAGCCGGTCACGTTCCGTGGGGGTCAGTCTCACGCCGGGCACCTCCTTGCATGGCAATTCTTAGAGCATCACTCTAACTGCAAGTTTCGTTGAAGCGAAGCATTGACGGGTAGGGAGAAGATAGCTCAGATTGAACGCTGCTCTAACAATCAGGCGGCCGATCGAAGGGGACCAGCCATGCCGACAGCGATGGAACAGCGCGGAGTCGACACCATCCCGGAGGAGGAGCGGACGAGCGGTCCGCGCGATCTGGTCTCGATCCTGCTCGGCTCGAACCTCTGCCTCGGGGTGATCGTCTTCGGCTGGCTGCCGCCGTCGTTCGGCCTGGACTGGTGGGAGTCGGTCACCTCGGTCGTCGCCGGCACGCTCGTCGGCACGGCCCTCACGGCCCCGCTCGCGCTGGTGTCCCTGCGCACGGCGACCAACCTCTCGACGTCGTCGGGCGCCCAGTTCGGCGTACGGGGCAGGCTGGTCGGCTCGGTCGTCGGGCTCCTGCTGGCCCTCGGCTACACGGCACTGACCGTGTGGATCGGCGGCGACGTGATGGTGGGCGTGCTGCACCGCCTCTTCGGACTGCCCGCCTCCGACCTCTCGTACGCACTGGTCTACGCCCTGCTCTCGGCGGCGACCGTGGCGGGTGCGGTGTACGGCTACCGGGTGCTGCTGGGGCTGTCCCGGATCCTGGCCGTGGGCATGACGGGTCTGCTGGTCCTCGGCGTGATCGCGTACGCCCCGCACTTCACCACGTCCGCCCTGCCGGAGACCGGCGGCTATCTGCTGGGCGGCTTCTGGCAGACGTGGCTGCTGGCGGCGGTGGCCGCCGGCCTGTCCGGCCCGATCGCGTTCATCACGCTCCTCGGCGACTACACCCGCTACATCTCGCCGTCCCGCCACTCCTCCCGGACGGTCCTGCACGCGACCTGGCTGGGACTGACCGCCGGCCTGCTGATCCCTCAGCTCTTCGGCACCTTCACGGCGTACGCGGCTCGCGCGGCCCTCGACTACGCGGGCCCGCTCGTCTCCGCCGCTCCCACCTGGTATCTGCTCCCGCTCCTGCTCGCCGCCTCCGCCGGATCGGTCGGCAACGCGGGCCTGATGCTCTACTCGATGGGCCTCGACCTGGACGCGATCCTGCCCCGCGCCTCCCGCGCCCGCGCCACGTACGCGGCCGCGGTCGTCGCCACGGCCTGCGTCTTCGTCGGCCACTACACGTCCAGCGCGCAGCACGCGATGACGTCCTTCGTCCTGCTGCTGACCGCGATCGGCACGCCCTGGGCGGTCATCACACTCATCGGCTTCGCCCGCTGTCGGGGGGTGTACGACCCGGACGCACTCCAGGTCTTCAACCGCCGTTCCCGCGGCGGGATCTACTGGTACCGGTCCGGGTGGAACCTCCCGGCGACCGTGTCCTGGGCCCTGGGCGCGGTAGTGGGTGTACTGGCTGTGTCCCTGCCGTCGTACGAGGGGCCGTTGCTGTCGGTGACGGGCGGGGTGGACTGCAGCTTTCTGCTGTCGGGGCTCGTGGGCGGCGCCGCCCACCTGGCGCTGACGGCGCGGAAGGCTCCGGCTCAGGTGCCGGCATCCTCCACGACCGAGCACCAGCGGGCCAACGTGGGGTCGTAGCGGAGGGTGCCGTGTCCGAGCTGCGCGAGGTCGAGTACACGCAACTGCCGGTAGGCCTCGTCGTCCACTTCAGGACCGAGGACGATCCGGATGCCGGTACCGGTGTCTGATCCGGACCCACGGACGGGGCCCGCGCAGCAGAGAAAGGACCGGGGTCCGCGCGGACCCCGGTCTTCCCCGACACGCGTCAGCCGAGCTGGTGCATCCAGCCGTGCTTGTCCTCCGCCGTGCCCCGCTGGATGTTGAGCAGCGCCTCGCGCAGCTTCACGGTGACCTCGCCGGGCTCACCGCCGGAGTGCTGCCACTCGGTGCCGGTGCACTTGACCGTGCCGACGGGGGTGATGACCGCCGCCGTGCCGCAGGCGAAGACCTCGGTCAGGGTGCCGTTCTCGGTGTCGCGCTGCCACTGGTCGATGGAGACGCGGCCCTCCTCGGACTCGTAACCGAGGTCACGGGCGACCGAGAGGAGCGAGTCGCGGGTGACGCCCTCCAGGATGGAGCCGGTGAGTGTGGGGGTGATGATCACGGGCTTTGAATTGGACGCGGCTCCGTACACGAAGTACAGGTTCATGCCGCCCAGTTCCTCGACCCACTTGTGCTCGACGGCGTCGAGGTAGCAGACCTGGTCGCAGCCCTTCGCGGCGGCCTCGGCCTGGGCCAGCAGGGACGCGGCGTAGTTGCCGCCGGTCTTGGCGTCGCCCATGCCGCCGGGGACGGCGCGCACGCGGTCCTCGGAGAGCCAGATCGAGACGGGCTTCACGCCGCCCGGGAAGTAGGCGCCCGCGGGCGACGCGATGACGAGGAAGAGGTACTCGTTCGCGGGCTTCACGCCCAGGCCGACCTCGGTCGCGATCATGAACGGGCGCAGGTAGAGCGACTCCTCGCCACCGTGCGCCGGCACCCACGCCTTGTCCTGCTGGACCAGCGCGTCGCACGCCTCGATGAACGTCTCGACGGGCAGCTCCGGCATGGCGAGGCGGCGGGCGGAGTCCTGGAAGCGCTTGGCGTTCTTGTCCGGGCGGAAGGTGGCGACGGACCCGTCGGGCTGCCGGTAGGCCTTCAGGCCCTCGAAGATCTCCTGCGCGTAGTGCAGGACGTTGGTCGCCGGGTCGAGGGAGAGCGGGCCGTACGGCGTGAGCTGGCCGTCGTGCCAGCCGCGGCCCTCGGTCCACTTGATCGTCACCATGTGGTCGGTGAAGTGGCGGCCGAACCCGGGGTTGGCCAGGATCGCCTCGCGCTCCGCCGCGGAGAGCGGGGACGAGGAGGGCTTGAGCTCGATCGTGGGCGTCGTCATGAGTGGTTGTCCTTCACCGGTTGTGTGTGACGAGCCGCGCTCACGCCTGTACTGCCAGTGGCCAGTGTTAGGACGTCCGAGCATTTCCTCATTCCGCGGCTCCGCGTTCGATTATCGCGTGAGGTGAGCCGAATGGGGTACCACCCGTGCCATCGAGGCCATGGGGGCAGAAACGGTGTGAATGCGGCCCAGGGGTTGATGGTGGCACCCGGCAAGGCATACGAAAAGCCGCCGGGTGCGGAAGCGACCCGGCGGCTTGAGCAGTACCGGCGGGTCAGCCGGATACTCGGGCGGCGAGCGCGTCGCCGATTTCGTCGGTCGTACGGGTCGTGGTGCCGCGCTCCGCGAGGTCGACGGAGACGGCGTCCTCGATGCGGGCGGCCTCGGTCTCGTAGCCGAGGTGACGCAGCAGGAGGGCGACGGACAGAACGGTGGCGGAGGGGTCGGCCTTGCCCTGGCCCGCGATGTCCGGGGCCGAGCCGTGCACCGGCTCGAACATGGACGGGAACTCGCCGGAGGGGTTGATGTTCCCGCTCGCGGCGACGCCGATACCGCCGGAGACGGCCGCGGCGAGGTCGGTGATGATGTCGCCGAAGAGGTTGTCGGTGACGATCACGTCGAAGCGCTCGGGCTGCGTGACGAGGTAGATCGTCGCCGCGTCCACGTGCATGTACTCGGTGGTGACCTCGGGGAACTCCTCGGCCACCTTGTTGAAGACGTTCGTCCACAGGTGACCCGCGAAGGCCAGCACGTTGTTCTTGTGGATCAGCGCGAGCTTCTTGCGCGGGCGGGCCTGTGCGCGGGCGAAGGCGTCGCGGACGACGCGCTCGACACCGAAGGCCGTGTTCACGGAGACCTCGGTGGCGACCTCGTGCGGGGTGCCCTTGCGGATGGTGCCGCCGTTGCCGGTGTACGGGCCCTCGGTGCCCTCGCGGACCACGACGAAGTCGATCTGGGGCTGGCCCGCGAGCGGGGTGGCGACACCCGGAAGGAGCTTCGACGGACGCAGGTTGACGTGGTGGTCGAAGAGGAAGCGGAGCTTCAGCAGGAAGCCGCGCTCCAGGACGCCGGACGGCACGCTCGGGTCACCGATGGCGCCGAGCAGGATCGCGTCGTGCTTCTTGAGCGCGTCGACGTCCGCGTCGGTGAGGGTCTCTCCGGTGGCGTGGTAACGCTTGGCGCCGAAGTCGTACTCCTTGGTCTCCAGCTTCACATCCTGCGGGAGGACGGCCGAGAGGACCTTCAGGCCTTGGGCCACGACTTCCTGACCGATGCCGTCACCGGGGATCACTGCGAGATTGATGCTGCGAGACATGTCGGCACCCTACTCCTCGTCCCACGGGATGACACCGGCTGTCCGCGATACGGACACGATACGGACGCCATCGAGTGGCCGCGCATCAACCTGTCGACTTCCGTTCACCCGTACGTCTGGCGGTTGTTGGCGCGCGCTGGGAAGTTCACCGGCATGGACACTCCCGACGTCGGCATCCCGCCGCAGCTCGCACGCCGGATGAGCATGGCGGAGCAGTACGAGTACCTGCGGACGAAGCTCACCCGCCGCCGGGCGCTGGTGACCGCGGGCGCCGTGGCCGGCGGACTGCTGACCGGCTGCTCCGGCTCGGGCTCCGGTACGGACACGGCGACCGCGAGCCGGTCGGCCACCGCGACCGCGACCGAGCGGGTGCACGGGTCGGTCGTCGCGCCCTTCGGCCGTCATCTCGCCTTCGGCGCGGACCCGAAGACCCAGATGCGGATCTCCTGGCAGGTGCCGCTCGCGGTGCGCAAGCCGTACGTGCGCGTGGGGCTGAAGCCGTGGGAGCTGAGCCGGAAGATCGAGGCCGAGGTCCGCGACCTGCACACACCGGAGCTGGCGGGGCAGCGGCTCGCGGTGGACCAGTACTACCTGCACGCGGCGCTCGACGGCCTGCGCCCCGGCACGACGTACTACTACGGCGTCGGCCACGAGGGTTTCGACCCGGCGTCCAAGGAACGGCACTCCACGGTCGGCTCGTTCCGCACCGCGCCCGCCCGCCCGGAGACGTTCGTGTTCACCGCGTTCGGCGACCAGGGCGTCACCCCCGACGCGCTCGCCACCGACCGCGTGCTCATCGGCCAACGCCCGTCCTTCCACCTGCACGCGGGGGACATCTGCTACGCCGACGACACGGGACACGGCAAGAAGTCGGACTACTACGCCCCCACCGCCTGGGACCTGTTCCTCAAGCAGACCGAGCCGGTGGCCAAGTCCGTTCCGTGGATGGTGACGACCGGCAACCACGACATGGAGGCCTGGTACTCGCCGAACGGGTACGGGGGCCAGTCGGCACGCTGGACGCTCCCGGACAACGGCTTCGACGCGAAGAACGCCCCGGGCGTCTACTCCTTCACATACGGCAACGTCGGGATCGTGGCGCTGGACGCGAACGACGTGTCGTACGAGATTCCCGCCAACAAGGGCTACTCGAACGGCAGGCAGACGGCCTGGCTCGACAAGCGGCTCCGCGAACTGCGCGAGGAGGTCGACTTCATCGTGGTCTTCTTCCACCACTGCGCGTACTCGACGTCGACCCACGCCTCGGACGGCGGCGTACGCGACGCCTGGGTGCCGCTGTTCGCCAAGCACCGGGTGGACCTGGTGATCAACGGCCACAACCACGTGTACGAACGGACCGACGCCATCAAGGGCGGCAAGGTGGGCAGGCCGGTGCCGATCGGCGCGTCGACCGATCCGACGCGGGACGGAATCGTGTACGTCACGGCGGGTGGGGCGGGCAAGAGCCTTTACCACTTCCCCGACGGGGTGAAGGACAGCTACGAGGGGAACGTCGCCGACCGCGAGTCCGTGCGGACCTACCACTGGACGAAGTCGCGGGACGAGAACCCCGACACCGTGGAGTGGTCGAGGGTGCGGTACACCGGCTACTCCTTCCTCTCTGTGGAGGCGGAGACGGGCGCGGCCGCGAAGCTCAAGGTGTCGGCGCTCGCGCAGAACGGCGAGCGCATCGACTACTTCGAGGTGCGGCGAGGGGCGTGAGGCCCCGCGCCGCACCCCGTGCGGGTGCGGCTCCCGGCTTCTGTGGCGCTCAGCTCTCTGTGGCGCTCAACTCTCGGCGGGGCTCAGTGGCCCGTCTCGCCGCCGTTGTCCCTGCGGTCGAGGGCGCGCTGGAGCGCGGCGGCGGCGTTCTTCCGGTCGGACTCGCTCGTACGGGAGGTGTGACGGACTCGGCGGCGGACGGTCGTCTCGGCCATGATGAATCGACTCCTTGCCTCCGGCAGTGACCGCCGGAAGTGCGGTGAGGGACTACGAGACGCCGGATGGGGCGGGGAGCGGTGCCGCAGGGGTTGCCTGCCAAGGGCTCCGGCTCACGACCGCCATTCGCTTGGTCGAGCGAGACGTTCGGCTTCTACAAAGCTAGGCGAGGACCGGGCATCTGTCTCCACAATTAGTCGGACTTCCTACTATCTGAGACGGTGGATTGGGTCACACGGCCCTGACCTGCGGTGATGCCTTCTGCGGCGGCAGCAGTTCCAGCGCGGGCATCGGCCCGACGGCTAGAGAACGTCGCCGTCGCGCCAGTCGAAGACGAGGTCGTGTGCCGGGTCGAGGGGGCCGTCGGCCCCGTACCGGACGAGGACCTCTTCGTCCGGGAGCGGCGCGGGGCCGGCCGGGCCGAGCGTGCTGAGGCGGCCGGGCCAGAGTTGCCAGCCGCGGGAGGTGTACAGACCCTCGCCCTCGTGGGTGGGGGAGAGTGCGCCGAGTGCGTAGGCACGGTCGATCACCCGCTCCAGCGCGGCCATCACCTGCCCGCCGAGGCCCCTGCGTTGGAGGTCCGGGCGGACCGCGACGGCCTCGACGTAACCGGTGCGCAGGGACCGGCCGTGGTGCAGAACGCGGCGCTGGACCACGGAGCCGTGGGCGGCGAGTCCGGTCTCGTCGTGCACGAGGACGTGGATGCCGCCGAGTCCGTGATCCCAGTCCTCGTCGTCGAAGTCCCCTTCGAAGGCGTCGTCCAGGAGGGTGCGGGCGGCGCGGAGTTCGGCGGGGGTGAGGTCCGCTGTGTGGGCGGTACGCAGTCGGTTGGCCATCGCCCCAGTATTTCGTCCTGGTTCCGCTAAGCGGTCTCGGGGAAGTGGGGTGCGTTCCCGCGTCGTCCGGTGCGGTGCATCGGCGTGCTGCCGCATCGCCCTCGTACTGGACGTACTTGGGTGATGCGGCAGTGCGGCGAGGTGCCGTGCCGGGCGGCGTGGGGGCGTGCCTCACTTCCCCGAGACCGCTTAGATGCGCAAGCCCGGTCGCGGGAGCACGATGGAGAGTTGAGCGGTCCGTGAAACCGGCTTCGGGAGGGAGACCCGATGACCACCGCACTTCCACGTACGCGCGTGATCACCCAGCACCGTTTCGGCGGTCCCGAGGTCCTGGAGATCGAGGAGCGGGAGCGGCCCGTGCCCGGACCCGGGGAGATTCTGGTCAGGGTGCGGGCGGCGGGCGTCAACGCCGTTGACCGGCTGGTGCGTTCGGGTGTCGCGCCGCTCTTCGGGGCTCCGCCGTTCACACTCGGCGCCGATGTCTCCGGCGTGGTCGAGGAGGTCGGAGCGGGCGTCAGCCGGTTCCGGCCGGGTGACGAGGTCTTCGGCAAGATCCTGGCGGGCGGTTACGCGGAGCACGTCACGGCCCCCGCCGACGAGTTCGCGGCCAAGCCGTCGTCCCTGGACCACGTCCACGCGGCCGCCGCGCCCACCGCGACCCTCACCGCCTGGCAGGCCCTGATCGACATCGCCCGAGTGGCCCCGGGCACAAGGGTGTTGATCCACGCGGCGGCAGGCGGCGTCGGGCACGCGGCGGTGCAGATCGCCAAGGCGGAGGGCGCCTACGTCGTCGGCACGGCCCGCGCCGACAAGCACGATCTCCTCCGCGAGCTGGGCATCGACGAGCCGGTCGACTACACGGTCACGGACTTCGCCACGGCCGTACGGGACATGGACGTCGCCCTCGATCTGGTCGGCGGCGACTACGGACCGCGCACGCTCAGCACCCTGCGTCCGGGCGGCCTGTTGGTGTCCGCCCTCCCCGGCGACCTGGGCCTGTCCCCCGAGGATGTCGAGGCGCGCGGGATGCGTTTCGCGGTCGTGCAGGTCGAACGGTCCGGCACGCGCCTGGGGAAGATCGCCTCCCTGCTGGCGGGCGGCCGCGTACGCATCCATGTGGACGCGGTCCTGCCGTTCACGGAGGCGGCGAAGGCCCATGAGCTCGGGGAGTCGGGGCACACCAAAGGCAAGATCGTCCTCACGCTCCCGGAGTGATCCTCCTGGGTGGGTACCCGCATCCCTCCCTTACTGAACCGCTCATCAGCAATCCGATGTCTGATGCTGTCGTATTCCTTGACAGCCCACAATAGCCCCTCCACTCTCACATTCATCCACCAGTCATCGGATGACTGCGACAGGAGGGGTTCTACATGGCGGTCCAACCCCGGGCCCGCACCATCGTGTTGACGCTCTGTTACGCACTTCTCGCCACAGCCACGGCGGCGCTTCCGGCCCGTGCCGAAGCCCCCGCGGCCTCCGCGGCTCCCCCGGCTCCCGCGTCCTGGGAGGTGCGCGGCCCCCACGGCTCCCCCACGGCCGTGCTCTCCCTCGACCCGGCCGACGGCCGCCCCACCCTGGCGGTGAGACGCGCCGGCCGTACGGTCATCGAACCGTCCCCCGTCGGCCTCGTCACCGAACAGGCCGACCTCTCCAAGGACTTGACCTTCACCGGCCGCTCCGACCGCACGATCGCGGAGCACTACACCGTCCGGGCGGGCAAGTCGCACAAGCGTGTCGTCCGCATGACCGAGTCCCGCTTCCGCTTCCGCACGGCGGACGGCGCCCGCCTCGACCTGCTGACCCGGGTCGCCCCGGACGGCGTCGCCTACCGCTACGTCCTGCCCGACAACCACGGAAACGTCCTACGAGAGACCTCCGCCTTCACCCTCCCCGCCACGGCGGAAGCCGTGCTCGGCGGCTACCGCGCGGACAACGAACTCCGCTTCTCCCGCTACCCGTCGGCGGCCGCGGCCCCGGCGGGCGCGTACATGATGCAGGCCCTCTTCAAGACGGACGGCGGCTACGCCCTGATCGCCGAGTCGGACCTCTCCGGCAGCTACGCGGGCGCCCACCTCACCCACACCGCCGACTCGTCGACGTACGGCGTGAGTCTGTGGAACGACGAGCCGGTCCAGGTGTCCGGCAGGCTCACCACCCCCTGGCGCGCGGTGATCACCGGTGATCTGGCCACGGTCACCGAGTCGACGTTCACCGACGACCTCGCCCCCAAGTCCCGTGTCCGCGACACTGGTTGGATCAAACCGGGACCCGCTCTCTGGACCTGGCTCGCGGGCGGCAAGGAGGCCGGGCAGAGCCTGGAGGCGCAGAAGAAGTACGTCGACTACGCGGCCGAGCGGAAGTGGCCGTACGAGGTCGTGGACGCGGGCTGGTACTACAAGCCCGGCGAGTGGGATGTCATCGACCCCGACTGGCAGACGAACAGCTGGATGCCCGAGCTGGTGCGCTACGGCAAGGAACGCGGCGTGGACATCCAGGTCTGGCTCCACTACACCCTCCTCATCGACCCCGTCGAAAGGGAGAAGTGGCTGTCCACGCTGGAGCGTTGGGGCGTCAAGGGTGTGAAGATCGACTTCATGGACTCGGAGTCCCAGGAGCGGATGCGCTGGTACGACGAGGCTCTGGAGGACACCGCGAAGCACCATCTGATGGTCAACTTCCATGGCTCGACGATCCCCAAGGGCATCCAGCGCACCTGGCCGCACGTGATGACGCTGGAGGGCGTCGGCGGCGAGGAGAAGCGCAACAACACGCCCGAGCAACTGGCGGCGCTCCCCTTCACCCGTAACGTCATCGGCTCCATGGACTTCACACCGGGCGCCTTCCACCGCCCGTACCGGCCCAACGTCGGCTCCGACGCGGGCGAGTTGGGCCTGACCGTCCTCTACGAGTCCGGCATCCAGAACCTCGCCGGCACCCCGGAGTCGTACGACGGCCGTCCGGAGGCCCGCCGCTACCTGGAGCAACTGCCGAGCGGGTGGGAGGAGACCCGGCTGCTCACCGGCGACCCGGGCCGCTCGGCGGTACTGGCCCGTCGGTCGGCCGACGGCCGCTGGTTCATCGGCGGTACGTTCGCGGGCGCGGCCCAGAGTGTGGACGTACCCATGCGTCTCGGCGCGGGCAAGTGGCTCGTGGAGACCGTGACCGACGGCCCGTCGGGCCTGGTCCGGGAGCCGCACGTCGTCCGCGGCGGCGACACCCTCACCGTCCCGGTCGTGACGGACGGCGGCTTCGCGGCGCTGGCCTGCCGCTGGCACGAGGGCCGTACGAGCTGCGACCGCTGACGCCTGCGCGTACTGTGATCGGCTCCCCCGGGGCCGATCACAGTACCGATGTGACCGCCTCCCGGAAGCCCTTCGGGTCCTCGACCCAGGGCAGGTGCCCGGCCTCCGCGAGGATCGTGCGCCGCACGCGTGGCAGGGCCCGTTCCAGCGAGTCCACCGCCGAGCGCGGCCGGATGTCCCGCGCCCCGTCGACGACGACCACGGGCAGGTCGAGTGTCTGGCAGGCCGCGTACAGCTCCGGAGTGCCCCAGGTGCTCTTCCGCTCGGCGTTGAGGACCTTGTTGCAGTCATCGTTGATCTCGAACCAGGGGTCGGCCATGCGCCCGGCGTGCTCCAGATCCCGCTCGCGGTCCACGAACTCGACCGACCACCGCAGCACGGCCGTCTCCCGTTGCTCGGCCTCGGTCGGGCCCTGACGGCTTGTCAACTCATGGAAGTGGGCCAGCCGTTCGGGCCGCTCGCCGAGCCGCGCGGTGAAGTTGCGCTTGTACGCGTCGTACCACTCGGAGTCCGGCCCGATCCCGATACCGCTCACATAGACCAGGGCGCTGACCTGCTCCGGGTGGGCCAGCGCGTAGCTCAGCGCCAGTTGCGCACCCCAGGAGTGGCCGAGCAGCGCCATCCGCTCCAGCCCGAAGTGCCGGCGCACCGCGTCCAGGTCGGCCACGAACCGCTCGCTCGTCCACGGCCCGTCGCACCGCTCCGACCGTCCGCAGCCGCGCTGGTCCCAGCGGACCACTGTGGCCGTGTCGGTGAACAGCCCCGCCACGTCCTCGAACATGTCCCACAGGCCGGGCCCGCCGTGGCACAGCACCAGCGGCTCGCCCCGGCCGCCGCGTCCGCTCCGGGCCGCCCACAGCCGTAAGCCGTCGTCGGTCGTGACCGTCTCGGTCGCGCTCTTCGTCCACGTCATGATGGAGAGTCTGCCCGGACGGACACGCACGCGGGCCAGGTCACCGCCCTTTGCCGGCGGGTGCCTGGCCCGTGAGTGTGCCCGCAAGTGCGCCTGGGACGTCAGCCCATGTGCGGGTACGGGTAGTCGGTCGGCGGGACCAGGGTCTCCTTGATGGCGCGGGTCAGTGTCCAGCGCATCAGGTTCTGCGGGGCGCCCGCCTTGTCGTTCGTACCCGAGGCGCGGCCGCCGCCGAAGGGCTGCTGGCCGACCACGGCACCGGTGGACTTGTCGTTGACGTAGAAGTTGCCGGCCGCGTAGCGGAGCTTCTCCATCGTGTACGCCGCCGCCGCGCGGTCGTTCGCGATGACCGCGCCGGTGAGCGCGTAGTCCGACACCGACTCCATCTGGGTCAGCATCTCCTCGTACCGGTCGTCCTCGTAGACGTGCACCGCGAGGAACGGGCCGAAGTACTCCGTGGTGAAGACCTCGTTCGCCGGGTCCGAGCACTCGACGACGGTCGGACGGACGAAGTAGCCGACCGAGTCGTCGTACGAGCCGCCCGCGACGACCGTGCAGGACGGGTCGGACTTCGCGCGGTCGATCGCCGCCTTGTTCTTGGCGAAGGAACGCTCGTCGATGACGGCGCCGATGAAGTTCGACAGGTCGGTGACGTCGCCCATCGCGATGCCGTCGACCTCGGCCGCGAACTCCTCCTTGAAGCCGGAGTTCCAGATGGACGCGGGGACGTACGCGCGGGAGGTGGCCGAGCACTTCTGGCCCTGGTACTCGAAGGAACCGCGGGTGAGGGCCGTCTTCAGGACCGCGCGGTCGGCGCTCGGGTGGGCGACGACGAAGTCCTTGCCGCCGGTCTCGCCGACCATCCGCGGGTACGTGCGGTACTTCTCGATGTTGTTGCCGACCGTCTTCCACAGGTACTGGAAGGTCTTGGTCGAGCCGGTGAAGTGGATGCCCGCGAGGTCCCGGTGTTCAAGGGCGACCTTGGAAACCTCGATGCCGTCACCGGTGACGAGGTTGATGACGCCCTTGGGGAGACCGGCCTCCTCCAGCAGCTGCATGAGCAGCACGGCGGCGTGGGTCTGCGTCGGCGACGGCTTCCACACGACGACGTTGCCCATCAGCGCGGGCGCGGTCGGCAGGTTGCCCGCGATCGCCGAGAAGTTGAACGGCGTGATCGCGTAGACGAAGCCTTCGAGCGGGCGGTGGTCGAGGCGGTTCCAGACGCCCGTCGAGTTGGCCGGCGGCTGCTCGGCGAGCAGGTCACGGGCGTACTTGACGTTGAAGCGCCAGAAGTCGATCAGCTCGCAGGGACAGTCGATCTCGGCCTGCTGGGCGGTCTTGGACTGGCCGAGCATGGTGGAGGCGGCCAGCGTCTCGCGCCACGTCGTGGACAGCAGCTCGGCGGCGCGCAGGATGATCGCGGCGCGGTCGTCGAAAGCCATCGCGCGCCAGGCGGGCGCGGCGGCGAGGGCCGCGTCGATCGCGTCCTGGGCGTCCTGCTGCGTGGCGTTCGCGTACGTGCCGAGGCGGGCCTTGTGGTTGTGCGGCTGCACGACGTCGAAGCGGTCGCCGCCGCCCATCCGCTTCTCGCCGCCGATGGTCATCGGCAGGTCGACGGGGTTCTCGGCGAGCTCCTTGAGCTTGGCCTCCAGGCGGGCGCGCTCGGGCGAGCCGGGGGCATAGCCGTGCACCGGCTCGTTGACGGGGGTGGGGACCTGGGTCACAGCGTCCATGGTTTCCGTACTCCTTAGTGAGCGGTGTTTTCGGGGCTCAGGCCCTTGTTCTCAACTCTTGGTCTCAGCTCTTGGGTCTCAGCTCTTGGTCAGCTCTTGATCTCAACTCTTGGTGAGGATCGAGCGGGCGAAGAAGAGGAGGTTCGCCGGCTTCTCCGCGAGGCGGCGCATGAAATAGCCGTACCAGTCGGTGCCGTACGCGGTGTAGACCCGCATGCGGTGGCCTTCGGCGGCGAGCCGCAGGTGCTCGTCGCTCCTGATCCCGTACAGCATCTGGAACTCGTACTCGTCGAGCTTGCGTCCGGCGCGCCGGGCCAGCTCCTGGGCGATGGAGATGAGGCGCGGGTCGTGGGACCCGATCATCGGGTACCCGGCGCCCTCCATCAGGATGCGCAGGATGCGGACGTACGCCTTGTCGGTCTCGGCCTTCTGCTGGTACGCGACCTCGGCGGGCTCCTTGTACGCGCCCTTCACGAGCCGTACGCGGCTGCCGCTCGCGGCGAGACGGCGGGCGTCGGCCTCGGTGCGGAAGAGGTAGGCCTGGATCACGCAGCCGGTCTGCGGGAAGTCCTTCCGCAGCTCCTCGTGGATGGCGAACATCGAGTCGAGGGTGGTGTGGTCCTCGGCGTCCAGCGTGACCGTGGTCCCGATGGCGGCGGCGGCCTCGACGACGGGCCGGACGTTGGCGAGGGCGAGCTCGTGGCCGCCGGGTAGCGCCTGCCCGAACATGGACAGTTTCACCGACATCTCGGCGCGCGCGCCGAGGTCCAGCTCTTTGAGGCGGTCGATGAGCTCCAGGTACGCGTCACGGGCGGCCATGGCCTGTTCGGGGGTGGTGATGTCCTCGCCGACGACGTCCATGGTGACCTCAAGGCCCTTGGCCGTGAGGTCCTGGATGATCGGCACTACGTCGTCGACGGACTCGCCGGGGATGAACCGGTCGACGACCTGCTTGGTCACCGGGGCCGCCGAGACCAGACGACGGATCCGGTCGCTGCGCGACGCGGCGAGAATCACGGGACCCAGCACGGGGCACCTCCACAAGGGCCAGCAGGAGGCCGAATCCCGACCAGTCGGGGACGGCACGGAGAACCACCGTGAAACTTAAGGATCCCTCCGATCGTCGGCCATCGACAGCTGTCACGCATCCGTGCCCTGGATCTCAGACAGATGTATGAAGGCCGCGCGTAAATGGGGCAGAATGCCCGGGTGACGTCGGACGCTGCGCCCTATAAAAACGTGGGTGACTACCAGGAGCTGGTGGACGAGATCTCGGAGCTCCTCGGGGCGCCCGCGACGCTGGAGAACCGCGATTTCGAGCTGATCGCCTTCGGCGCGTACGACAGCGAGGGCGAGCTGGACCCCTCCTCCTTGGACCCCGTACGCGCCCGGTCGATCCTCACGCGCCGCTCCACGGCCGCGGTCCGCACGTGGTTCGAGGGCTTCGGCATCGCCCGGGCCACGGGCCCGGTCCGCATCCCGCCCACCCCGGAGGCGGGCGTCTACCGGGGCCGGGTCTGCCTCCCGGTACGCCATCGGGGGGTCGTCCTCGGCTACGTATGGCTCCTGGCCGACGACCCGGGCCCCACCGACCGGCAACTCTCCGCGGCCATGGAGGTGACCCCCCGCATCGGCGCCCTCCTGGCGGACGAGGCCCAGGCGGGCGCGGACCTGACCCGGGAACTGCGCGCCGTCCTGACCGCCGACAGCGGCTGGCAACGCGACATGGCGGTGGCCGACCTCCGCACGGCGCTCGGCGCCCGCGCGGACGCCCTCCACACGATCATCTGCGTGGCCCCGTGGCCCTCGTCCAACCCCGACGACGCCCCGTCGGTCCGCACCATCCCGGCCGCCACCGCCCTCTGCACCCTCCCCTGGGGCCCCACCGACCAGGGCCTGGCCCTACTCGTCCGCCTCCGCTCACCGGAGGTCCTGACCCCGGCGACGACAGCGGCCGCGCGCCTGCTGGAGAGGGCCGAGGGAGTACGGGGAGCACAGGGAGTACGGGGAGCCGAGCTCGGGCAACCGGCCACCGGCGCCGCGGCATCCACGCGCCGCGAGGGGGCGGACAGCCCCCGGGGCCCGGGGCACGCGCAGCCGCCACACGAGTCCGGCGGTCCGGGAGGAGCCACGCAGACGGCAGACCAACCTCGGGCCGCCGGGCCCAGGCACGCGGCGGAGCCGCGCGGCCCTCGCTCCGGACCGCCCGCGGCCGGAATCGCCGTCCCCCGTACCGGTCTCGCCGACCTCGGCGCCGCCTGGCAGGAGGCGTCGGCCGCGGCGCGCGCCGCGCTGGCGGAACCCCGGCTGGGTCCCGTCGCCCGCTGGGCGTCCATCGGCGCGTTCCGCCTGCTGACGATGCTCCCCGCGGACGCCGCCCACGACCCGGCCGTACGCCCCCTCCTGGCCCCGGCCCACCACGAACTCGCCCGCACCACCGAGGTGTTCCTCGACTGCGCCGGCCAGGCCGGCCGCACGGCCGCCGAACTGGGCATCCACCGCCAGACCCTCTACTACCGCCTGTCCCGCGTCGAACAGCTCACCGGCCTGGACCTGGACGACGGCGAGGACCGACTACTCCTGCACATGGCGCTGAAGGCACGGCGTCTGTGATGCGTCCTGGATCCACGGTTTCGTGAGCAATTCCGCCTGATCATGAGCACCGTTCGAGCGTTTCCGGGTGATCATGAGCACCGTTCGAGCGTTTCCGGGTGATCATGAGCATCGGTGACGTTCAGTAGGGCGGGCGGTCTGGCGGCGCCGAGTTCGCCGCGTCAACGGCTGCGAGATCGCCCGCGCCGCGCATCGCCGCCGGCGTTTCCGGGGCGTCGGAACCGTGCGCGCGTTCCCGAGCCCGCGCCGCCCCTACCTCATCCGGCTTGCCGCGGTGTTCCGCGAACTCGCAGGCCGTTACGCACGGCAGTATCGGCCGCCTGCTCACTCATCGATCCCGGATACGGCCGTGTCTCGTGAGCCGACTCGACCAAAGGCGCGCGGCTCAATCCTCCTGTTGGCGCCCCTCCCGGCCTTTCGCCTCACTCGGATCGAGGCGGGTGCTGATACCGAGCGCTGCCTGGGTGCCGGTCATACGCACGCGGGCAGCCGAGGCCGGCGAGATGCTGCCGATCACCAGCAGTGCCAGACCGCCGAGAAGCCACCACGTCCCCCAGGACTTCCAGACGATCACCGCGCCCACGGCCAGGCAGGCGAGGGAATTCATGCAGGTCCCCCATCCCACGGCGGCGACCACGGACAGCGCCGCCACCAGAATCCACGGGCCCTCCAACAGGAAGGTGATGACCGCGCCGGCAGCGGCGAGGGACGGAACACAGCCCACGGTGTGGACCCGGGTCAAGGCCGTGCGTTCGTCCCTCCCCGGGATCCCGGGCTCCTCAGCCCCGTTCACCGGGAGAGACTCCAGCCACTCCCCGAGATCGGCGGCCTCCGCCTGCCGGCCGATGCCCCTGAGTACGCTGACGGCCTGTTCCGCGGCCTGCCGCGCGGCGGTGTACCGGCGTGCCTCGGCCAGCCGAAGGGCCAGGGTCTTCAATTCCCGGGCCTCGGCTTCCCGGTCGGCAAGCCCGCGCCAGATGTCGACGGCTTCCTGGTGGGCCTGGATCGCGCCTGCCAGATGCCCTTCCCCGGCGAGGACCTGGCCGAGGTGCGAGCGGGCCCGGCCCTCGCCCGACCGGTTGCCGGCAGCGCGGCAGACCTCGATGGCTCGCTGCTGCGCGGCGACTGCGGCCTGGGACCAGCCTGCTCTGATGTGGATGGCAGCGAGGTTGGACAGCGCGCTGCTCTCGCCGTCCACGTCGCCCAGCGACTGGAAAGTCGCGAGGGCCTCGCCATGGGCGGCGAGAGCCTCCTTGATCCGGCCGCACCATGCAGTGGTCACTGACAGGTTGTCCAACGCGGTTGCCAGGGCCTTCGGGAGACCGGCGGCCCGGCTGACGTCGACGGCTCGCTGATAAGCGACGATCGCCTCCTGAAGCCGTCCCTCCTCTACCAGGGCGAGACCGCGGTTGTTCAGCCCCGCGGCCTCAGCCCACGCGT
The DNA here is from genome assembly GCF_008905045.1 of Streptomyces albicerus. Taxonomy (GTDB): domain Bacteria; phylum Actinomycetota; class Actinomycetes; order Streptomycetales; family Streptomycetaceae; genus Streptomyces; species Streptomyces albicerus. Next base: position 8,467 of record NZ_VWMY01000072.1, on the reverse strand, counting down.
CGCCGGCTGCCCCTGAAGTCATGTCGCGAGAGTAGGGCTACCAGGCCGGGACCGGTCCCCCGCGTCGAGCAGCACGTGGTCCGACGACGCCGAAGGTCGAAACATGCACTCAACCAGCCTCCCGGCCCGGCGGGCACGCGGAACGCCTCGGATTGAGGCATGTGGATTTCGGTGAATTTTGACTCTGGCTCAACTTGTGGGTGCACCAGACGTGACGGTGTAGTGGACCTCGCGTGGGTGGGTGCAGGTCGGATTCGTCGGCGATCTACGGCTCCAGCGCCTTGGTGTCCCACACCAGCCGGAATCGGGGGCACGCCTCGGTGCCACCGTCCCAGTCCGCGGCTACCACGACGGTGTCCAGGTCGCCGTCCGAGGAATAGTCGGTGGGAACAACGTATGCCTCCTGCCCCTGGAAGGTACCGGCGCCGGCCTCCCGCCCGTTGACGGTGATCCGCCACCGGATCGCACGGTCCACGCAGCCCGCCGGGACGTACGCGGTCAGCGCGCCCGACACGTCGTCGACGCGGCGGAGGTGGGGCACGGACAACCACCGCCGGACGCTCAGGGTGCTTTCGAGGCTGTCGCGCACCCGCCAGGTGAAGGTGTAGCGCTCGTTGTCGGTGAGACCGGCGCCCACGTGGCGGGAGCTGAACTCGGTGTCCGGGGCAGGGCCTCCTGTGTGGACGAGTTTGACGTTCGTCGTGGCCAGGACCTGGAAGATCGCTCCGGCACACACCACCAGGGCGACCAGCACGCCGCACAGGAGAACGACACACCCCCAGGCCGGCAGAAGCTCCGACTCCTCCGACTCCCCCGGCTTCGTCGGCTCCTTGTCGGCCCTCTCGTCCTCATCCATGTCACAAGCTTTGCCCGGACGCGCCGGGAACCCTCCCGTACCGCCGCCAGGACTCACAGGACGCAGCGGTGTTGGGCCTCGGGGCGGCCGCCCCTGGACCGACGAGACCTGTCGCCCACGCACATCACCGAGGACGCCGCTTCCGCCGTCCAGTACGTCCTCGCGTCCCGGGATGACGGAATCCGGACAGCATTACTGAAAACGATTGTCATCGTGCTACGGTGCGCCCACGCCTCCATGACCTTCCCTTTACCCGGAGTGTTCCGTGCGCCTCACCGCCCGCTTTCTCCCCTTCTCCGCGGTCACCGCAGCCTCCACCCTGCTGCTCACCGGCTGCTTTTCGGAATCCGCCTCGGACGACTCCGCGGGCGGGGACGGCAAGCGCGTGCGGATCGCGATGATGAACCCGCCGCGCTCCGGACTCTCGCCGCTGTCCGACGACGCGTTCAAGCTGTCGCGCTGGTCGACCGCCGAGACGCTGGTGACGCTCGACGCGGACGGCGACGCCGAACCGGCCCTGGCCACCAAGTGGCAGCAGGACGGCCTGACTTGGACCTTCGAGATACGGGACGGCGTCACCTTCCACGACGGTACGAAGCTCACCGCCGAGTCCGTCGTACGGTCGCTCACGACGGCCGCGACCGCCTCCCCCAAGCCACGCATCCTCGACGGCGTCGACCTGACCGTGAAGGCGGACGGCGAGACCGTCGCCGTCACCACCACGACCGAGGACCCGCTGGTCCCGCAGCGGCTGAGCTCGCCGCAGCTGTCGATCCTGGCGGCGAAGGCGTACAAGGGGAAGACCGTCAGCCCGGTCGGCGCCGGCACCGGACCCTTCGAGCTGACGAAGGTGAACGGCACGTCGTCCGCCTCCCTCGACCGCTACGACGACTACTGGGGCGGCAGGGCCAAGTCCCCCGGTATCGATGTGAAGTTCGTGCCGGACGGCACCGCCCGCGCGGCCACCCTGCGCAGCGGCGAGGCCGACGTCGTCGAGGCGGTGCCGGTGTCGCAGGCCGCGCTGCTCGACAAGGAGCTGGTCACCGAGGTGCCGATGCCGCGCACCAACACCCTCTACCTGAACACCGAGAGCGGTCCCTTCAAGGACGCCTCACTCCGGGCCGCGGCCCGCGAGGCCATCGACGCCGAGTCGATCGTCAAGGGTGTGTACGAGGGCCGCGCGGACGTCGCGGAAGGGCTGCTGGGCCCGGCCCTCCCCTGGGCCGCCGACCTGCGGACACCGGTCAAGCGCGGCAACGCCGGTGACCCGGCCGGGAAGACCATCACCATCGGTACGTTCACCGACCGCGCCGAGCTGCCCGAGGTGGCCCAGACGCTGCAACAGCAGCTCCAGAAGGCCGGGTTCAAGGTGAAGCTGGACGTCCGCGAGTACGCCAACATCGAATCCGACGCGCTGGCGGGCGAGTTCGACGCGTTCATCCTGTCCCGGGCGACCATCCTCGACTCCGGCGACCCGGCCGCGTACCTCTACAGCGACTTCGGCTCCAACGGCTCCTTCAACATCTCCCAGCTGACCGACAAGACCGTCGACGCCGCCCTGGAGAAGGCCGCCGAGACGAAGGCAGGCGACGCGCGCCGCAAGGCCGTCATCGAGGCGGAGGCCGCCGTGCTGGCCACCGACGCCGCGATCCCGATGCTGCACGAGCGCGTGATCCAGGGCGACGCGGCCGGTGTCGTGGACGTCGAGCACGACCCGCGCGAGCGCGCGCTGATCACTGCGGACACCTACGTCAAGTGACGCTCGTGGCACGCCTGTTGGCTCCTCTGTCGACCCCGGGCGGCCGGGCCGCTCTCACCCGGCTCGGCTGCCTCGTCGCGGTCCTCGCGACCGTCGGACTGCTCCCCTGGCTCTCCGGCCGCGACCCCGCGCTCACCGTCCTGCGCGCCCGCTCGGCCGAACAGGAGGGCACACCGGAGGCGCTGGCCGCGATCCGCGCCGACCTCGGCCTGGACGCGGGGCCCCTTTCCCTGCTGGGGAGTTGGGCCTCCGGTCTGCCGCGCGGCGACTTCGGCACGTCCTGGGTCTCGGGCACCGACGTCCTGCCGTCGGTCGTCTCCGGACTCCAGGTGTCGCTCGCCCTGATGGGCGCGGCGCTCGCGGTCGCCCTGCTCATCACGTGTCTGATCGTCGCTCCCGTTCTCGTACGGGGCCGCGGTTCGGCCGGCTCGTTCGCCGCGATGCTCGCCGCGCTCCCCGAATTCCTGCTGGCCACCGTCGTGTTGCTGGTGGGCGGGGTGTGGCTGGGCTGGCTGCCGACCTCCGGCTGGCTGGGTCCGCAGTACATGATCCTGCCCGCCGTCGCGCTCGGCGTACCCGCGGGCGGACTGCTCGGCCGCCTGGTCGCGGACGCGCTGCCCGCCGTACTCGAGGAGCGGTGGGTGGAGCTGTGGCGGGGCGCCGGGGTCAACAAAGCGCGCATCTCGGCCGCCGCCCTGCGTCGCGTACTGCCGCCGCTGGTACCGCAGTTCGGGATGGTCGCCGTCGGCCTCACCGGCGGCGCGGTCGCCGTGGAGGCGGTGTTCGCGATCCCGGGCATCGGGCGTACGGCTCTGGGGGCGGCCAAGTCGCAGGACCTGCCGCTGCTTCAGGGTGCCGTGCTGGCGCTGCTCGCGCTTGGCCTCGTCACGGGTGCGGCGGCGGCCGTCGTACGGCGCCGGCTGCTGGGCCCCGCCCTGCGCGACGCGGGGCTTTCCCTGCCGGCGTCCCGCCCGGTCCGCGCGCATCCGGCCGTTCCTGCGGTGCTCGGGCTCGTGCTCCTGACCTGCATCGGCTGGGGGCTGCTGCGCGACCCGTACACGGTGGACACGACCGCCCGCCTCCAAGCCCCCTCCTGGGCGTATCCCCTCGGCACGGACGGGCTCGGCCGTGACGTGCTGGCCCGGCTCGGGCACGGAGCCGCCTCGACGGTGGGCACGGCGGCCGCGGTGTGCCTGGCCAGTCTGCTGCTCGCGCTGGCCATCGGCTTCCTGCCGAGCCTGACCACCGGCGCCTCGGACATCGCGAACGCGCTGCCGCCGGTGATCGTCGGCATCCTGGTCGCGGCGGCCGCGGGGCCCGGCACGGGCGGTGCCGCACTGGCCGTGGCCCTGATCTCATGGCCTCCGCTGGCGGCGCACGCGGCGGCGCTGGTGCAGGAGGTCCGCGCGTCGACGTTCCTGCTGACCCAACGGGCCATCGGAGCAAGCCCGTTGTGGATCCTCACCCGCCATGTGCTCCCCTCGGTGGCAGCCCCGGTCACCCGCCACGCACTCCTCCGCCTCCCCGGCATCGCCCTGGCCCTCGCCTCCCTCGGCTTCCTCGGCCTCGGCGCGCAGCCGCCCGCACCGGAGTGGGGGCTGCTCCTGGACGAGTCGCGCGCATACGTGGAACGCGCCCCGTGGGCGGCCCTGGCCCCGGCGGTCGCGCTGGCGCTCCTTGCGGGGCTCGCGGTGTCGTCGGCGGCGTTCGCGGAGGGCGGCGCCAGGACCGGCCCGTCCCGCACCCGTCTCGCCCTCACCGCTCTCCGTCCACGCAAGGAGCCGGCCCGTTGAACCCCGAAGTCCTCCTCTCCGTCCAGGACTTGCATGTCTCCTTCGGCGCGGTCGAAGCCGTACGGGGCCTCTCCTTCGACGTACGCGAGGGTGAAGTCCTCGCCGTGGTGGGCGAGTCGGGCGCGGGCAAGTCCCTGACGGCCCGCGCACTGCTCGGCATGCCACCTCGCGAGGCGACGGTGACGGGCAGCGTACGGATGGGGTCGTACGAACTGGTGGGCGCCCGGCATTCCGTACGCGCCGCCCTCTGGGGCCGCCGTCTCGCCCTCGTCCCCCAGGACGCGCTCTCGGCGCTCTCCCCCGTGCATCCGGTCGCCGACCAGCTCGCCGCCGCCGTACGGTCCGTGGACCGCGTCTCCCGCAAGGCGGCGCGGGCCCGGGCGGTGGCCGCGCTGGAGGAGGTCGGCATCGCGGCGGACCAGGCGCGCGCCTACCCGCACGAGTTCTCCGGCGGCATGCGCCAACGGGCCGTCATCGCCATGGCGATGCTCCACTCCCCCGCCCTCGTGGTCGCCGACGAACCGACCACGGCCCAGGACCCGGAGACCCAGCGCCAGATCCTGGACCTCCTCGCTCACCGCAGCGAGGCCACGGGCACGACGCTCGTCCTGGTCACCCACGACCTCCCCACCGTCCGCGAACACGCCGACCGGGTGCTGGTCATGTACGCGGGCCGACTGGTGGAGGAGGGCCCGGTGGAGGAGGTGTTCGCGCGACCTCGGGCGCCGTACACGGCGGGCTTGCTGGCGTCGGCGCCCCGTAAGGGGCGCGGGGCTGTGACGTCCAGCGGCTCCGCCGCGGGGCGCGACCAGCCACAACGTACCCGCAGACAACGACTCCCCTCCATCCCCGGCACCCCACCCAACCCCAGCGACCTCCCACTGGGCTGCGCCTTCGCCCCCCGCTGCCCCCTCGCGGACGCGACCCGCTGCCGTACGGAGCGGCCCGAGCCGGAGACCCACGACGGCCGTACCGTCGCCTGTCACCGGTGGCGTGAACTCCCCGACCACCCCGCCGAGTTGTTCCTGGAGTCCGTGTGACCCCTCTTCTGGACGTCCGCGACCTCGTCGTCCGCCACGGCTCCCGCACCACCGTGGACCAGGTCTCCTTCGAGATCGCCCCCGGCGAGACCCTCGGCCTCATCGGCCCCTCGGGCTGCGGCAAGTCGTCCACAGCCATGGCCGTGCTGCAGTTGCGCCGCCCCGACAGCGGTGAAGTGTGGTTCGACGGGCGGGAGTTGACCTCCCTGGACGAGCGCCGGCTGCGGCCGCTCAGGCCGGCGATGCAGCCCGTGTTCCAGGACCCGTACGGATCACTCAGCCCCCGCCACCGCATCCGTGACGCGATCGCGGAACCCCTGCGCGTACAAGGAAGTTGGGACTCCGCAAGCGGTCCCGAACGCGTGGCGGAGCTGCTGGAGCAGGTCGGACTCGACCCGTCCCACGGCGACCGGCGTCCTCATGAGCTCTCCGGCGGACAGTGCCAACGCGCCGGAATCGCCCGCGCGTTGGCCTGCGGGCCGAAGCTCCTGGTGCTCGACGAACCGGTCTCCGCGCTCGACCCGTCCCTGCGCGCGGGGATCCTCAACCTCCTGGCCGAGCTCCAGGAGCGTCTCGGCCTGGGCTATCTGTTCATCTGCCACGACATGGCGCTCGTACGCCACTTCTGCGACCGCGTCGCGGAGATGCGCGACGGCAGGCTCGTCAGGACGGCTCCTCTGCCGTAGACCCCGCAGCCGCACCTGCAGCCGCGTCTGCCGTCGTCCCCGCTCCCGCCCCTGCCGCGATCACCCGCCGCAGACCTTCGGTGAGTTCGTCGGCACTGGTCGCGGTCTCGGGGTCGAAGGTCCACTGCGCGATGAGCCCGTTCATCAGGGTCAGATAGAACCTGCCCAGCGTGTCGACGTCCTCCTCCGGGACGTCCTCCTCCCGGCCGCCCATCAGCATCGGGATGATGCCGCGCGCCGCTTCGCGCTGCGCCGTGGCCAGGTGGTCGCGCACCCCCGGCAGCTTGTCGCCCATGACCGTGATCTCCATGCTGAGGTGCCACGGCGAGCCGGGCTTCCGCATGGTGCCGATGATGTTCGACCAGACCGCGTGGAACCGCTCCAGGGAGCCCGGCTCGGTGTCGCCCGTGGCCCGCTCGCCCGAGTCGAAATCGTCGGAGAGCCCTTCGACGATGGAGATGTACGCCTCCGCGAGCAGCGCGTCCTTCGACCCGTAGTGGTAGCCGATCGACGCCAGGTTCGTCCCCGACTCCTTGACGATGTCGCGCGCCGTCGTGCGCATGAAGCCCTTATCCAACAGGCAGCGCTTGGCGCCTTCGAGCAGATCCTCACGGTGTCCCATGCGGGTCAGCGTACCTCCGGGACAGACAAGCGTCCTAGACAAACGTGCCATACGAGCGTCCTACACATCTGTCCTACACATGCGTGCTAGACAAGCGTTTAAGACACCCGTACATTCCTCGGCATGACGAATCCGACGGGCACGACCACCGACCCCGCGCCCCGCGCCGGCCGCCGGGAATGGACCGCGCAGGGTGTCCTGATGCTCCCGCTGCTGCTGGTCTCGATGGACGTCTCGGTCCTCTACTTCGCGATCCCCCAGATCAGCGCGGACCTGGAGCCGAGCGGCACCCAGCAGCTGTGGATCTTCGACATGTACGCCTTCGTGCTCGCGGGGCTGCTGATGACGATGGGCTCGCTCGGCGACCACATCGGCCGCCGCAGGCTGCTCCTGATCGGCGCGGCCGCCTTCGGCGCGGCCTCGCTGGTCGCCGCGTACGCCAACAGCGCGGAGACGCTGATCGCGGCCCGCGCGGTGCTCGGCATCGGCGGCGCGACCCTGATGCCGTCCACGCTGGCGATCATCCGCACGATGTTCACGGACCCGGTCCAGCGCGCCAAGGCCATCGGTGTGTGGTCGGGCGTGACGACGGCCGGCGTCGCCCTCGGCTCGGTGATGAGCGGCGTCCTCGTCGAGCACTTCTGGTGGGGCTCGGTCTTCCTGGTGAACCTGCCCGCGATGGTGCTCCTGCTGATCGTCGGCCCGATCCTGCTGCCGGAGTCCAAGAACCCGGCCCCGGGCCGCTTCGACCTGCTGAGCGTGCCGCTGTCCCTGGCCGCCGTACTGCCGGTGATCTACGGCCTCAAGGAGATCCCGTCCGAGGGGTGGAACGTCCGCTACGTCGTCTCGGTGACCGTCGGTCTGCTCTTCGCCACGCTCTTCGTCCACCGCCAGCGCACGATCGAGTCTCCGATGATCCCGCCCTCGCTCTTCCGCGGCCGCGGCTTCGCGCCCGCCGTCTCGCTGAACCTGCTGTCCATGTTCGCGATGATGGGCTCGGCGTTCTTCACCACGCAGTACCTCCAGTCGGTGCTCGGCAAGAGCCCCATGGAGGCCGCGCTGTGGGGGCTGCTCCCCTCCGCCATGGTCGGCGTCGCCGCTCCGGTCGCCGCCCAGTTGGTGCAGCGGGGAGTGAACCGGGCGTACGTCGTCTCCGGGGGCTTCGTGATCGCCGCTTGCGGCTACGGAATGCTGACCGTCTCCGGTACGGACTCGATGTGGCTGGTGCTCGGCGCGGCCGGGGTCATCGCCTCCGGAATCGTCACCGTGATGTCCCAGATGATGGACCTGGCGCTGGGCACCGTCCCGGTCGAGAAGGCGGGCACCGCGTCCTCGGTCCTGGAGACCGGCGCGGAGTTCGGCGGCGCGCTGGGCATGGCGCTCCTCGGCTCCATCGGCGCCGCGGTGTACCGCCACGAGATGCCCGACGCCGCCCCGGACGCGGCCCACGAGACTCTCGGCGCGGCCCTTGCCCTGGCCCGGCAACTGCCGGGCCGGGCGGGCGAAGCCCTGGTGACCGCCGCCCGCGAGGCCTTCACCAGCGGAATGCAGGCGGCGGCGATCGCCGGGACGGTGCTGCTGCTGGGGGCGGCGGTCCTGGCGGCGGTGAGCCTGCGTGAGGTGCGGGTGCGTGAGGTGGAGGCCGAGGAGCCGGAGAAAGTCTGCGTCTGACGACACACAGAAGTGCCGGGCGGGCTGGAGACTCCAGCCC
>NZ_VWMY01000071.1 GCF_008905045.1 Streptomyces albicerus | reverse complement strand
AAACCGCTGATCGCCGCGGTCGAGGGCTGGGCACTGGCCGGCGGGTGTGAACTCGCGCTGGCGGCGGACATGATCGTCGCCGCGCGGGGCGCCAGCTTCGGACTGCCTGAGGTCAAGCGGGGCCTTGTCGCGGCCGGCGGCGGACTGCTGCGGCTTCCCAAGGTGCTTCCGTACCAGCTCGCCATGGAGGTCGCGCTCACCGGCGACCCGCTCTCCGCCGAGAAGGCCCATGCCCACGGGCTGGTCAACGTGCTCACCGAGCCGGGCGGGGCCCTCGCGGGCGCGCGTGAACTGGCCGCGCGGATCGCGCCGAACGGCCCGCTCGCGGTCCGCGCATCCAAGCAGGTGATGGCGTCGTCGATCGGCTACACCGATGCGGATGCCCACGCCATGCAGCGTGAGATCACCGAACCCGTTCTCGCGTCGGCCGACGCGGCGGAAGGCGCCCGGGCCTTCACGGAGAAACGCGCCCCCGTGTGGAGGGGGAAGTGAGCGGTCCCGCGCACAAGTAACCGCCTGCTCGCGGACGGCGGCACGGGCATCCCGCCCGGCGCCGTTCGCCGGGCGCGGCAGTCGGCACCGCGAAGGCTGTTGAAAATGATTGTCGATACGCCTACAGTCGTATACGTCGTATACCTCGGGCGTCTTCTTCGCCCGGGCGTCGTGGCGTGACCAGGAGAAGAGGGCGACGTAGTGATAACTCGGCGGGCCGTGCTGCGCGGCGTCACGGGGGCAGCGGTGGGGATCGCCGCGGGTGGGGCGCTGGCCGCCTGCGGGGGCGGGGACGAGGAACCCGCCGCCGCGAAGGCGTCGGCCACGCCGCGCAAGGGCGGGAAGCTGCGGGCGGCGTTCATCGGGGGGAGCGCGGAGTCCACCGATCCCACCCTCGCGGCCAACGTCGGTGTCGACTACGTACGCGCCCGGCTCGTGTGGGACACCCTCGGTGAACTGGACGGCGGGAAGCCGGTGTGGCGGCTCGCGGAGTCCGTCGAGCCCAACGCCGACGCCACGCGGTGGACCGTACGGATCAGAAAGGGCGTGACCTTCAGCGACGGGCGCCCACTCACCGCGGACGACGTGCTGTTCAGCCTGCGCACCCTGGTGCAGAAGCGCAGCCCGCAGGGCGGGTTCATCACGCACCTCGACCTCAAGAAGGCCCGGGCCAAGGACGCGCGGACCGTCGAACTGCCGCTCACCATGGCCGACGGCTTCTTCGATCTCGCCCTCGCGCACTCGATGTTCGTCTTCCCCGACGGCACCAAGAACTTCGCGAAGGCGCCCGGCAGCGGCCCGTACGTCCTGAAGAAGTGGCAGGCGGGGCGCAGCAGCGTCCTCGCGCCGCGCGAGGGCTACTGGGACGCCGCCGGCGGCGGACCCTACCTCGACGAACTGGAGCTGATCTCCGTCACGGACGCCGCGGCCCGGCTCAGCGGTCTGAAGGCCGGCCAGTTCGAGTACGCGTGCGGCCTCGCCCTCACCGCCGTACGCACCGAACGCGGCAACGACGCCCTTCGTATCGAACTGCCGCCCAAGGACCTGTGGGTCGATCTCTCCCTGCCCATGAACCTCGGCCTGAAGCCGTTCACGGACGAACGTGTCGTGCGGGCCGTCAAGTTGGCGCTCGACCGGGAGTCCCTGGTGCGCACGGTGACCCTCGGTCAGGGCGAGGTCGGCAATGACCTGGTGGGCGCGCACCAGCCGTACTTCGACGACGGTATCGCGCAGACCGCGTACGACCCCGAGCGGGCCCGCAAGCTGCTCGCCGAGGCGGGGGCGGGCGGGCTCTCGCTGCGCATCCGCACCAGCAACTACGACTACGGTACCGAGGAGAGCGCCACCGCCATCGTGCCGATGCTGGCGAAGGCCGGGATCAGGGCGACCCTCGACAAGGTGCCCGCCGCGGACTACTACAGCGACTTCAAGACCATCCTCAGCACGCCCGTCCAGACGGCGGCCTACCACCCCAACCCGCTGCCGCTGATGATCCGCACCTACTACGGCTCTGCAGCGCCCTTCCCCATCACCGGGACCGGGGACGCGGCGAAGGTCGATCCGCTGATCGCCGCCATGAACCGCGCGACGGGTGACAAGCAGCGCGCGGCCCGCATGGCGGACCTGCAGGAGTACCTGCACGACCAGGGCGGCGAGGCGCTGTTCGCCCGGGTGCCGACGGTGTCGGGGGCGGCCGCGAAGGCCCACGGCATCAAGGCGCGCGGGTACGCCGACTACCCCAGTCTGCGGGACGCGTTCGTCGAATGAGAACGCTCCGGAGGACGGCGGCGGGGCCCGTACGGCGGGTCGCGGGGGCCCTGCTGGTCCTGCTCGCGGTCTCGGTGCTGGTGTTCGCCGCCACCGAGGCCGCGCCCGGCGACGCCGCCACCGCACGCCTCGGCCCGCAGGCGGACGCCGCCGCCGTCGACGGGGTGCGGGCGGAGCTCGGCCTGGACCGGCCGGCCCCGCTGCGCTACCTCGACTGGCTGGGGCACGCCGTGCGCGGCGACTTCGGGGCCAGCTACGCGAACGGCCGCCCAGTGGGGGAGCTGGTCGCCGACCGGCTGGGCAACTCGCTCGTCCTCGGCCTCGCGGCGCTGGCCGTCCTCGTGCCGCTCGCGGTCGGACTCGGCCTGTGGGCGGGGCTGCGCGCCGGGCGGCGCGGCGACCGGCTGGTGTCCGGTACGGCCCTGGGTCTCGCCGCCGTCCCGGAGTTCGTCACCGGCGCCGTGCTGATGCTGGTGTTCGCGGCCGGGCTCGGCTGGCTGCCCGCCGTGTCACTGCTCGGCGCGGGGCAGGGCCCGCTGGACGAACCGTCCGTGCTCGTGCTGCCCGTCCTCACGCTCGTGTCGGTGTGCCTGGCGCAGAACCTGCGGCTGGTGCGGGCGGGCGTCGCGGAGGCCGCGCGGTCCCCGGCGGTCGAGGCGGCGCGGCTCAACGGGGTGCCGGAGCGGCGGGTCGCCCTGCGGCTGGTCCTGCCGGCCGGCCTCGGTCCCGCCGTGCCGATGCTGGCCCGGTCCGTGGCCTATCTGCTGGGCGGGGCACTGGTCGCGGAGTCCCTGTTCGGCTATCCGGGACTCGCCGCGCTCCTGGTGGACGCCACGGCCTCCCGTGACGTGCCGGTGGTGCAGGCGGTGGCCCTGCTCGGCGCCGCGATCGCGGTGACCGCCAACCTCGCCGCGGACCTGGCCGTCCCGCTCCTCGAACCCGCACAGAGGCACCCATGACGACCCTCACTCCTGTACGGCCGCAGTCTGACCCGGCCGCGCCGGCGACCGTACGTCCCCCGGGGCGCCGACGGTGGCGCGGTCGGGCCGCCCTCGTCGTCCTGCTCCTGGTCTGCGCGGTCGCGCTGCTCGGACCGCTGTTCGCGCCGCACGCCGTCACCCAGCCGGTGGACATCCCGTACGCGCCCGGCAGCGGCCAAGCCCCGCTGGGAACTGACCAGTTGGGCTCCGACGTACTCAGCAGGGCACTGTCCGGCGGCCGCACGCTGGTGCTGACCGGGCTCACGGTGACGGCCGTGGTGTGCGCCCTGGGAGCGGCGGCCGGCATGACGGCCGCGTACCGCAAGGGCTGGACGGACTCGCTGATCCTGCGCCTCGCCGACGTACTGCTCGGACTGCCCGCGTTCCTGCTGCTGAGCGTCGTGGTCGTGGCGACCGGACGCGGCACGGCGGGCGTCGCCGTGGCGGCCGGGCTGGTGCTGCTGCCCGAGACGGTCCGCGTGGTGCGGGCGGCGACCCTGCGGATCCTCGGCCAGGACTATGTGGAGGTGGCCATCGCGCGCGGCGAACGCGCGGTGTCCGTGCTGGGGCGCGAGGTGCTGCCCAACCTCGCTCCCGTCCTGGCCGCCGACGCGGGCATCCGCTTCCTCGGGGCGGTCTCGGTCGTCGCCACGGCCTCCTTCCTCGGATACGGACCTCAACCCCCCACCGCCGACTGGGGGTTGATGGTCATGGAGAACCGCGACGGCCTGACCCTCCAGCCGCTCGCCGTCCTGGTCCCGGCGGGCCTGCTGCTCGTACTCCTGCTCTCCACGAACCTGCTCCTGGACGCCGCCTTCCCGGGGCCAAGCGTGCGGGCCGCCGGCCGCCGGAAGTCCCGGCCCGCCGCGGAAGTGCCCGCCGCGGAAGTGCCCGACAAGACGGGCGAGTTGCTCACCGTCCGCGCGCTGCGGATCGAGGCCGAGGGCGGGCACGCCGTACTGGACGGAGTGGACATCGGCCTCGCACCCGGTGAACTCCTCGCCGTGGTCGGCGAGTCGGGCAGCGGCAAGTCCACGCTCGCCCTCGCCGCCCTGGGGCATGTCGCGCCCGGGCTGCGGCACACGGGCGGAGGAGTACGGCTCGACGGGCGCGGCGTGCTCCACCTCGACGAGCGGTCGCTGCGGCGGCTGCGGGCGTCGGTGTGCGGGTACGTCGCCCAGGACCCGCGCACCGCGCTCTCGCCGTATCTGCGCGTGGACGCCCAGCTCACCGAGGTGCTGCGGGCCCGTCAGGTGCCCAAGTCCCAGTGGCCGGGGCGGATCGAGCGGGCGCTGCGGCTTGCGGGCCTGCGGCCGGACGAGGTCGTACGACGCCGTCCGCACCAGCTGTCCGGAGGCCAGCGGCAGCGGGTGGCGCTGGCGGTCGCGCTGTCCGCCGAGCCACGGCTGCTGGTCCTCGACGAACCGACCAGCGCGCTCGACACGGTCACCGCCGCGGCCTTCCTCGCAGACCTGACCCGACTGCGGCACGAGACGCGCACGGCGGTCCTGCTGATCTCGCACGATCTCGGCTCGGTCGCCTCGGTGGCGGACCGGGTGGCGGTCATGGACGCCGGACGGATCGTCGAACAAGGCTCTGCGGAGGCGGTGTTGAGCGCGCCGAGCAGTGGCCGGGGGCGGGCTCTCGCGGCGGCCGCTGGGCTCGTTCCGACATCGGCGCTCGTTCCGACACCGGCGCTCGTTCCGACACCGGCGCCCGGCCCGACACCGGCGCCCGGCCCGGGATCGGGGCCCGCCCTGGAATCAGGGCCCGCTCCGGAATCGGGGCTCGCTCCGGCATCGGCGACCGCTCCGGAGTCGGCGACCGTTCCGGAACCTGGCCCCACACCGGAACTCGGGCCCGCAGATGTGTCCGGGCCCCGTGTCCCTCTGCTCGCCGTGGCCGGCGTCTCCCTCCTGCGCCGGACCCCCGTACTCGACTGTGTGTCACTGAGTCTGGAACCGGGAGACTGCCTGACCGTGGTCGGCCCCTCCGGCAGCGGCAAGTCCACACTGCTGCGCTGCTTGGCCGGTCTCGACCGGCCGACGGACGGCGGCGTCCGCCTGAGCGGCGAGGAGTTGGCCCGCGACGTACGCGACCGGAGCGCCCGGCAACGGCGGCAGGTGCAACTCGTGCCGCAGGATCCGTACGGATCACTCAACCCGCGCCACACGGTGGCCGCGATCATCGGTCGGCCGCTGCGACTCGGCGGCGATCTGCCGACGGACCGTCAACAACGGGCGGTAGAGCGGCTGTTGGACCAAGTCGGCCTCGACGTGGAGCTCGCCGGGCGGCTTCCCGGCGCGCTGTCCGGCGGGCAGCGGCAGCGGGTCGCCCTGGCCCGGGCGCTCGCGACCGGACCCGAAGTGCTGCTGTGCGACGAGGTGACCAGTGCCCTGGATCCGTCGGTGGCAGTCGGTGTCGTCGAGCTGATCGCCGGGCTGCGGCGGGACCTCGGGCTCGCCGTCGTCATGGTCACCCACGATCTGTCGGTGGCAGCGCGCCTCGGCGGCCGGGTGGCCGTGCTCGCCGAGGGACGCATCCGCGAGACGGGCCCGGCGGACCGGGTGCTGAGCCGCCCGGTGCACGAGGTGACGCGTGCGCTGGTCGCGGCCGTGCCCCGGCGGATGCGGACCGCGCCCGCCGCCTCCTTGCGGTCGGCGGCGTCCGGCGAAGGAGGCCGATGACGGTGACTCTAGGGTGGCGGTATGCCGAGCACGACGACCGACAGCAGCGAGGAACTCCCCCGGCCGCAGAAGCGGCGTACCGCACTGAACCGGGCCGCCGTCGTCGCCGTCGGGCGACGGGTGGCGGTGCGGGAGGGACTGTCCGCGGTCACGCTGCGCCGGGTGGCGTCGGAGCTCGGCGTGACCGCCATGGCCCTGTACCGGCACGTGGGCGACAAGCGCGAGCTGCTGGTGGCGATGCTCGACGACGTGGCGGAGCAACTCGTCCTGCCGGACGGCGATGGGCCGGTGACGGAACGGCTGGTGCTGGCCTTCCGCGTGCTGCACGACCATCTGACGGCCGAGCTGTGGGTGGTGGAGGTACTCAAGGGCGGCGAACTGTTCGGGCCGCGCGCCTCGCGGTTCGTCGAGCATGTGCTGACGCTGCTGGAGGAGGCCGGGCTCGGCGACGAGCGGGCGGTGGACGCGTACTGGGCGCTGTGGTGGTACACCTTCGGCCACCTGTCGTATCTGCCGGCGCTGGGGCCCGAGGGCCGCCCCGCCCGGAATGAGCTGATGACCAGGGTCCGCATGGACGAGCACCCCCGGCTGAGCCGGATGCTCGCCCGGCCGCCGCGCGAAGGCGCGGAGGCCGACGCCTTCGTCAGGGGCCTGGAGGCCCTGCTGCGGGGCCTGTTGTAAGGACTGGTCCACCCCGGCCGTTCCCTGGGCTGTGCCCTCGGAACGTGTGCGGGCGGATCTCCCGGACCGCGGCATGTCGATGCGCCGCAGTCCGTCGCCATGTATACGCCGTATACCCATCACCCATGTGTTGTGCAGGGGGCTGTTGCTCATGACCCAGGACGCACGGAACCAGCAGCGGAGCGAGGAGGCCGGCCGGGAGACCGGCAACGGCTGGCTGCTCGCCATGACGTCACTGGCCGCGGTACTGATGACGCTCGACATCACCGTCGTCAATGTCGCCCTTCCCGAGGTCGCCGCCGACCTCGACGCCGGACTGACCGGACTCCAGTGGGTGGTGAACGCCTACACCCTGGTCTTCGCCGCGCTGCTGCTGCCCGCCGGGGCGTTGTCCGACCGGGCGGGCCGCCGCCGTCTGTTCGCGGCCGGGGTCGCCGTGTTCACCGCCGCGTCGGCCGGATGCGGGGCCGCGCCCGGCGTCGGGACGCTGATCGCCTGCCGGGCCTTGCAGGGCCTGGGCGGGGCGATGGTGATGTCCACGGCACTGGCGCTGATAGCCGGGGCCTACGAGGGGCGGCGACGGCAGTCCGCGATCGGCATGTTCTCGGCGGCGGGCGGCGCCGCTGCCGCCCTTGGCCCGCTGGTGGGCGGCGCGGTCGTCGAGGGCCTCGACTGGCGCTGGATCTTCTACATCAACCTTCCCGTCGGGCTGCTCATCCTGGCCGGGACCGCGCTGAAGGTGACCGAGACCCGTCCGCAGCGCGGGCCGAGCCCCGCGAGCGGCTTCGACTTCGTCGGACTGCTGCTCGCCGCCGGGGCGCTCCTAGGCCTCAACTACGGCCTGGTGACCGGCCCCGAGGACGGCTGGACGGCCGCCTCCGCCCTGCTGCCGCTGGTGGGCGGGGCGCTGCTGGTGCCCGCGTTCGTGTGGTGGGAGGCACGTCGGCGGGACGCGGCGATGTTCGACGTACGGCTGCTGCGGGTGCCGTCCTTCACCGGGGCCATCGTGCTCAGTTTCGTCTGCCGGGTGGTCACCTTCGGCGTGCTGCCGTTCCTGATCCTGTGGCTGTCGGGGATGCTCGGGCACAGTCCGCTGCAGACCGGGCTGAGGCTGCTGGCGATGACGGCTTTCATCATGCTGGTCGCCCCGTTCAGCGGGCTCCTCCTCAAGGCGCTGCCGGTACGGGGCGTGATGGCGCTCGGCACGGTGATCACCGGGATCGGGCTCTTCACCATGGCCCGCGTCGGTCCCGACGACTCCTGGCTGGTGATGCTGCCGGGGCTCGTGCTGCTCGGCATCGGCGGGGCGATCGCCTTCCCGCCGCTGATGGGCATAGCCGTCGGGGTCGTACCCCCGGAGCGGGCCGGGATGGCCTCAGGCATGACCAACACGTTCTTCCCGCTGGGCACGGCCACCGGTGTCGCCGTGTTCGGCGCGGTGTTCAGCGCGCGGATCGACGCGGACTTGGACGACTCGCGGCTCGCCGCGCTCCAAGTGCCGGTGGACATGCGGCAGTCGGTACGGGACGCGGTGGCGTCCGGGCAGTTCGGGCAGCTGGAGCGCGCGCTGCCCGGGGCGGCGCGCGAGCCCGTCCTCGACGCCGCCAGGACCGCGCTCACCGCGGGACTAGCGCAGATCTGCGTGGCCGCGGCGGTCGTGAGCCTGCTCGCCGCCGTCGCGTCCTGGACGCTGATCCGCGACAAGGACCAGCTGACCGCCCCGGCCGGGGAGCCCGCCGATGTCCCTGCCTGACACGTCCTCCGTTCCGCAGAGTCCGCAGGGTGCCGCTGACGATACGTACGGCGCCGCCGCCGAGTTCTACGACCTGCTCGCCGGGCCCTCCTGGGCGCGGCTGGGCCCGTTGCTGCGCCGTGCGCTCGACGGCGCCGACTCGGCCCACGGACCACTGCTCGACCTCGGCGCCGGCACGGGTCTGTCCACCGAGACCGCCGCAGAGGCCCTGCCCGGTGTCGAGGTGCTGGCCGTGGAGCCGTCCGCGGGCATGCGGATCGCGCTGTCCACACGGCTCGCCCGCACGCCCGGGCTCGCCGCCCGAGTCACCGTGGTCGCGGGCACGCTGGACGACGCACCGCTGCCGCCCCGGCTGTGCGCGGCCGTGGCCCTCGGCGTCGTCGGCCACCTCGACACCGCCGAACGCGCCGCGCTGTGGCGGCTGTTGAGCGACCGCCTCGCACCTGGCGCTCCCGCCGTCGTCGACGTCCTGGACCGCACCGCGCCCCCGACCCATGCCCCGCTGCGCCTCGCGACCCGCCGGGTCGGAGCCCTGGAGTACGAGTCGTGGAGCGAGGGCGGCGCCGACGGCTGGACCCTCACCTACCGCGTACGCCACGACGGCGTGCTGCTGCGCGAACACGCCGTCCCGTTGCCCTGGTCCGGCATCGGACTGGACGCCCTCGCCGAGGAGGCGGCCGAGGCCGGACTCCACTGCACACCGCTCGCCCCCGACTTCGCGGTGCTCCGCACCGCCGGACGCCCCACCCGACAGGAGTACTCATGACCGGCGCGGCTCTCGCTGACACGCGAGAGGACACACCCGACACCCCCATGTCGCCCGAGCCGGAGGCCGCAGGGAAACCGCCCGGCCTCGGCGAACTGCTCGCCCCCGTCCGCGGCCGCATGACCGCCGCGGTCCTCGCCCAGGCCGCCGCCGCGGTCTGCGCGATGGTGCCGTTCATCGCGGTCGCCGAACTGGCCCGGGCACTCCTCGCGTCCGGCGGACCGAACGAGGGCCGTGCCTGGGCCGCCGCCTGGACAGGTGTGGCCGCCCTCGTGGCACGTCTCGTGCTGTACGCCGCCGCCGGCACCCTCACCCATCACGCCGACGCCGACCTCCAACTCGGCCTGCGCCGACGGCTTGCACGGCATCTGGGCCGGCTGCCTCTCGGCTGGTTCACCGAGAACAGCTCGGGCGAGGTGAAGAAGGCCGCGGGCGACGACATCTCCGCCCTGCACCACCTGGTGGCGCACACGGTCCTCGAAGTCACCGCCGCCGTCGTGGCACCGCTGACGGCTCTGACGTACCTGTTCGTCGTGGACTGGCGACTCGCCCTCGTCGCACTGCTGCCGCTGCTGCTCGGCGCGTACTTCTTCAAGCAGGCCATGTCCGGCGCCGACGACGTGACGGCCCGGTTCTTCGGCTCGATGGGCCGCGTCAACTCCGCCGTCGTGGAGTTCGTCCACGGCATCACGGTGGTCAAGGCGTACGGCCGCACCGCCCGGGCCCACCGCGCGTACGAGGAGGCGGCCGACGACTTCGCCGTCTTCTTCCGCGACTGGATCATGAGCACCACGCGGGCCAGCACCTCGGCCGCGCTCGCCCTGTCCGGCCCGGCCGCGCTGCTGCTGGCGACCGCCGCGGGCACCCTCTTCGTCGTCCAGGGCTGGGCGGACGCGGTCGACATCGTGCCGTTCGTGCTGCTGGGCCCGGCGCTCACCGGCTCGGTGATGGGCCTGGCCCAGTCCGGGCACGCCGTGCAGGGCGGCATGCAGAGTGCCCGCCAGATCCACGCGCTGCTCGCGACGCCCACCCTCCCCGAGGCGCCCGCCCCGGCGTCCCCGGGCCCGGACAGCACCGTCGAACTGGCGGACGTCGGCTTCAGCTACGACGGCTCGACGACCGTCCTGACCGGCATCGACCTCACCCTGCGGCCCGGCACCGTCACCGCCCTGGTCGGCGCCTCCGGCTCCGGCAAGTCCACGCTCGCCCGGCTCGTGCCCCGCTTCTGGGACGCCTCCGCCGGCACGGTCCGGGTCGGCGGCACGGACGTCCGGGAACTCGCCCCGGCCGAGCTGTACCGGCGGGTGTCCTTCGTCTTCCAGGAACCCCATCTGCTGCGTACCACCGTCCGGGACAACATCCGGCTCGGCCGGCCGGACGCCGACGACGCGGCGGTGGAACGGGCGGCACGCGCCGCGCACATCCACGAACGCGTCACACGTCTGCCGCGCGGCTACGACTCGGTCGTCGGCGAGGACGCGGTGCTGTCCGGCGGCGAGTCCCAACGCCTCGCCGTGGCCCGTGCGTTGCTCGCCGACGCACCCGTCCTGGTCCTCGACGAGGCCACCTCCTTCGCCGACCCGGAGTCCGAGGCCGCCGTCCAGCAGGCCCTGTCGGCACTCGTGGAGGGCCGCACCCTGCTCGTGATCGCACACCGGCTCGCGACGGTACGGGACGCCGACCACATCGTCGTCCTGGACGGCGGGCGCATCGCCGAACAAGGCACCCACAACGAGCTGTTGGCCCTGGGCGGCCTCTATGCGCGGACGTGGGAACTCCAGAATCCCCGGAACTCCAAGATCCCCGGGAGTCCTCAGAACCCTCGGAAGGGGGACGCGCGATGACCGCGCTGCTCATACGTGTCCTGGGGCGCGACCTCACCGTCCGGCTCAGGGGAGTGGCTCTGTGGGCCGCCCTCGCCGCCGCGCTCCAGGGAGTGGCGTACGCCCTGCTGGTGCCGCTGC
This sequence comes from Streptomyces albicerus, assembly GCF_008905045.1. GTDB lineage: Bacteria > Actinomycetota > Actinomycetes > Streptomycetales > Streptomycetaceae > Streptomyces > Streptomyces albicerus. Next base: position 39,536 of record NZ_VWMY01000071.1, on the reverse strand, counting down.
TCACCCGGCTTCTCGGCGACGACCCCGGGGAGGCGTGGGCCTGGGTCGCGGCGCTCGCCGCCGCCACGACGGCGTACGGGGCCGCGGCGTTCTCCGCGACCGTACGCGGCAACCGCTTCAGCGCCGAGCTCGGGCGCGCCCTGCACCACCGCCTCGGCGACCACGTCGGCTCGCTGCCGCTCGGCTGGTTCGGCGGTGAACGGGTCGGCGCGCTCGGCCAGTTGGCGGGCCAGGGCGTCGTACAGGTCATGAACGCCGCGGCGAACCTGCTGCGCCCGCTGTGCAACGCCTTCGTCACCCCGGCCGTCGTCGTCCTCGCCACCTTCGTGTTCGACTGGCGGCTCGCGCTGGCCATGCTGGTGTGCGCACCGGTCGCGGCCGCCGCGTACCGGTGGTCGGGACGGCTGATGGCCCGCGTGGACCGGCAGTCGCACGCGGCGTCCGCAGAGACCGCGGGCCGGCTCGTGGAGTTCGCCCGCCACCAGCCCGCCCTGCGGGCCTTCGGCCGGACCGTCGACGACCACGAACTCCTCGACGGTGCCCTCCGCGAGCAGCATGCGGAGGCCCGCGCGGCCGTACGCATCGGAGTGCCCGGCATCGCGGGCTTCGCTCTCGCCGTGCAGCTCTGCTTCACCTGCGTACTGCTGCTCGGCACGTACCTCGCGCTGGACGGGTCCGTCGCGGCCGGTGAGCTGATCGCGGTGCTCGTGCTCGCCGTGCGGTTCGTCGAACCGATGGGCGCGGCCGCCGAGTTGGGCGGGTCGCTGCGGATGGCGCGGGGCACCCTGGAGCGCCTGGACGAGGTGCTGGCCGCCGAACCGCTACCGCAGCCCGGCACCGCGGCGAAGCTCCCGGAAGCGGACGCCCACGGCATCGAGCTGGACGGCGTCTCCTTCGGATACGGCGACGGGCGCACCGTCCTCGACGGACTCGGCCTGCGCGTCCCGGCGGGGCGGACCGTGGCGCTGGTGGGCCCCTCCGGCTCCGGCAAGACCACGGTGACCCGGCTGATCGCCCGGTTCTGGGACGTGACCGCGGGCACGGTTCGCATCGGTGGCACGGACGTGCGCGATCTGACCACGGACCAGCTGATGTCCCAACTGGCCATGGTCTTCCAGGACGTGTACCTCTTCGAGGGTTCCATCGAGGACAACATCCGTGCCGGGCGCGAGGGCGCCACGGACGAGGAGGTGCGGGAGGCCGGGCGGCTTGCCCGGGTCGACGAGATCGCGGACCGGCTGCCGGACGGCTGGGCGGCCCGCGTCGGCGAGGGCGGCGCCGCCCTGTCCGGCGGCGAACGGCAGCGGATCTCCGTCGCCCGCGCTCTGCTCAAGCGGGCGCCGGTCGTGCTGCTCGACGAGGCGACCTCGGCGCTCGACGCCGAGAACGAGGCCGCGATCCAGCAGGCCCTGGCCGCCCTCACCGCCGACCGCACGGTGATGGTCGTCGCCCACCGCCTGGACACGATCCGGGGCGCCGATCTGATCGCCTTCCTGGACGGCGGGCGGATCGTGGAGCAGGGCACGCACGAGGAGTTGCTGGCTCTGGGGGGTCGTTACGCGGCCTTCTGGAGCGAACGCGATGGGGCGCGGGGCTGGCGTCTGGCCGGGTCCACGCGCTGAACGAACGGCGGCGGGACGGCCTCGGGCCGTGCCGCCGGTCGGTTGGCTACTGCCGGTCGGTCGCTTGCTCGCCGGCCGCGCAGGTCACCAGGTGGATGCCCGTTCCGGTGACGTGGCGGCCGGTGACGCGTAGCCCGGCGCGGGTGATCAGGTCGTCCAGCTGCCGGGGCGTACGCTCTCGGCCGCCGAACAGCACCAGGAGCCGGAGATCCATGGCGGCGGCCACGTCGGCGCGGCGGCCGCCGGTGACGAGGTTCTCGACGATCAGGATCTCGCCGCCACCGCCACCGGGGGTGGCAGCGGCAGCGCAGCGGCGCAGGATGCGCAACGCGTCGTCGTCGTTCCAGTCGTGCAGCACCCAGGTGAGCAGATACAGGTCCGCCCCGGCGGGCAACGGGTCGAAGAAGCTGCCGGAATGCACCGAAGCGCGAGCGCCGAGCCCCTTGGCCTCCAGGGCCCGGCGGGCCTCCTCCGCGGCCTCCGGAAGGTCGAGCAGGGTGCCGCGCAGCCCCGGTCGTGCGGTGAGTACCCGGGCCAGCAGGGATCCGGAACCCCCGCCCACGTCGACCACATGACCGTGCTCGGGCCAGGGGTGCGCGGCGACGACCTCGGGGGCGGCCCACGTGGTGTGGGTGGCCATCAACTCGGCGTAGGAACGGGCGAGTTCCGGATCCTCCAAGGTGTCCTGCCACAGCGACCGGCCGTGCACGAGGGGGTAGGCGGGCTCTCCGGTGCGCACCGTGTGCAGCAACCCGCCGAAGGCCTGGTCCATCCGGCCGCCCATGCCGTCCAGGTCGAACCAGGCCCGCATGCCGAACGGCCCGTCCTCCTTGAGGAGTTCGGCCGCGGACGTCAGCGCGTACGTGTCCTCCTCCGGCTCGGCGAAGACACCGCGTCCGACGAGCACGCGCAGCAGGCGCCGCAGCGCGTCGGCGTCGGCATCCGAGGCCCGGGCGAGCTCGGGCAGCCGGGTCCGGCCCGCGGCGATGTGGTCGGCCAGGCGCAGGGTTGCCGCGACCCGGATCGCCCACGGGGTGACGAGGTCGGCGAGCACGGCCAGGTCGACGCGGGTCGGGGCGGCTTGGGGCAGCGTGGTCATGTCGCTCCAGGAGTACGGGAGTGGGGGAGGAGGGAGGAGGGAGGAGCAGGGAAGAGGAAAGGGGAGAGGGGAGAGGGGAGAGGGGCAGGTCAGGGAAGTACGGGGTGGACAGACCGTCCAGGACTGCTGCCGCACGCGTCGAGGACCGCCGCGACGAGCCCCTCGGCCTGCGGCACGAGGTAGAAGTGCCCGCCGGGCAGCACCCGTTGGGTGAAGGCGCCCGCGGTGGCGGTGCGCCACGTCGCGACGTCGTCCACCGGTGCCTCCTCGTCCGCGTCCCCGGTGAACGCGCCGAGGGGGCAGCGCAGCCGGGCCGTCGTGTCCGGCCGGTACGTCTCGATGAGCCGGTAGTCGGCGCGGACGGCGGGCAGCAGCACGGCCCGTATCTCGGGGTCGTCGAGCAGTTCGGTGTGGGTGCCGTCGAGGCGGCGCAGTTCGGCGGCGAGCCCGTCGTCGTCCCGCAGGTGCACCTGGCCGGGCCGCTGGTGGCGTGGTCCGGGGCGCCCGGAGACGAAGACGTGCCGGGGTGCCGGGCCGGCTCCGGCCTCCAGCCGCAGGGCCGTCTCCCAGGCCACCGAGGCGCCCATGCTGTGGCCGAAGAGGATCAGTTCGTGGCCGTCGGCGCCGTCCGTCCGTAGGACCTTGGCGACGGCCTCCGCGAGCTCGTCCATGGTCTCGGCCGGCGGTTCGCCGAGACGGTCCTGGCGGCCGGGGTACTGCACGGCGACGAGTTGCACGTCGGGTGGTAGCAGCCGGGCCCAGGGTGTGTAGAAGGCTGCGCTGCCGCCCGCGTGCGGGAAGCACACGAGCGAGACCCGTGCCGCAGGGCGGGGCAGAGGGCGGCGCAGCCAGCGGGAGGCGGCGGTGGTCAGTTGGGTCACTCGGGTCACTCCAGGTGGACGGGCAGCGCGGCCGGACCCCGGCTCATGAAGTCGCCCGCGCGGCGGAATCGGAAACCGGGCTCCAGCCTCAGCCCGGGAAAGCGGTCGATCAACACCTCGGCGGCCACCCGGAGTTGGAGCCGGGTCAGGGACGCGCCGAGGCAGGCGTGCGGCCCCTTGCCGAAGGCCAGGTGGGCGCGCAGCCCCGGCCGCCCGGGGCGGAACGCGTCGGCGTCCTCGCCCCAGCGCGCCGGGTCGCGATTGGCGGAGGCGACGACGGCGACAACCCGCTCCCCGGCCCGTATCGGGGTGTCCGCGAGGACGCCGTCACAGGTCGCGGTGCGCATCTGCCACAGCGCGGGCGGATCGAGCCGCAGCGACTCCTCGATCGCCTCCGGCAGCCCGACGGCCCGCCAGTGGTCCGCGCGCAGGAGCCGGATCACCAGATTCCCCAGCGCGTGACGGAGGTTGGGGACCCCGGCGACGATCAGGAAGTGCAGGAAGGTGACGGCCTCGGCCCTGTCGAGCTGACCGAGTACGCCGCTGAGAGCGGGCCCGTCGGAGGCCCGGCGCGCCCACTCCTCGAACCCGGGCCACTCCGGCCGGGCCCGCTGCCCGAGCAGATCGGTGAAGGCGGCGGCCCAGCGGTCGTACTCCGCCGCATCCGCCTCCGTCACTTCGCAGAAGGCCGCCAGCACGGCACGCGGCAGCGGCGCGGTGAACGCGGCGACGAGGTCCACCGAGCCCTCGCCGTGCCTGAGTTGATCGGCGAGGACCTCGGCCCGCTTCCGTACGACGGGCTCCAGCGCCTCCACCGTGGTGCGCGCGAAGGCGGGCGAGAGGAGGCGGCGCAGCCGAGTGTGCCCGGGCGGGTCCAGCTGGGAGAGGGCCAACTCCCGTTCCGCTTCAGGGGTGTTCGGCACGGAGGTGTTGTTGCGGCGGCTCGACCATGCCTGCGGATCCGCGAGAACCGTCCGTACGTCCGCGTCCCGGACCACGACGTGCCAGCCGGGCAGTGGCGTGGACACCGGCCGGTCGCGACGCAGGGCGGCGAGCCGCGGATACGGGTCGTCGGTGTGGCTGAGGTCGAGCGGGTTGAACGCGAGGGCCACCCGGTTCACAGGCCCTCCCTCCTTACCGCGGCGGCCAGTTCGGGCGCGGTGACCGGCTGGGGCGCGGGGCGCCGGACGAGGTCCGGATAGCCGAGCCGCGCGGTGAGGTCCTGCCAGATCTGGCTGAGCGTGAGGTGGTACTGGCTCGCGCGGAGCGGATCGTCGCCCGCCTCGATCGCGGCCGCCGTCGCCCGCAGGGCGCGTCGAACCCCGTCCGGCCAGACCTGTGCGTACACCTCCCGGAGTGTGGGCGCCTCGGTGGGGCCGACCGCTTGCACGCCGGGGAGCCGCACCAGGTCGAGGGCTTCGGCGTCGAAGTCCAGTTCGCCGTCGTCCCCGCGGGGTGCGGGCAGCGCCGGGCTCCACAGCACCGGGCCGTGCGTACTGGCCAGGGTCAGGGTGCCGCCGGTGAAGCCGAGGGCGGCCCGGTGCAGCAGGTGGGTGTGGTTGTCGGGGTCCTCGGGGTCGAGCTGGTTGAGCACACGCAGGGTGAGGGGGACGCCGGCGAGGCGCCCCTCCAGCGTGCTGAAGGGACCGCCGCCCGGAGCCGGGTCGGTCAGCTGCCAGGGGCGCAGCCCGCCGACGGCCTGACCCAGGATGTCGACGAGGTCGTACGAGACATGGATGGCGCAGGCACCCTCCGCGTACAACAGTTCCTGCCGCTCGGTGAGATGGCGGGCGGCGGCGAGGAAACGGCGTACCGGTGTGAGGTGCGGATAGAAGGTGTTGAGCCGGTACTGGACGCCGTGCCGGCGCGCGGTGCGCAGGCAGTCGGCCAGCTCGCTCCGGTGGATCGGATGCTCGTGCAGGACGTGCACTCCGCGTGCCATCAGGTGCTGGGCGAGGGCGGCGCCGTCCCCGCCGCCGACGCCGTTGGGCACCACCACGCAGGCCAGGTCGGCCAGTTCGGGTACGTCGTCGGGATCGGTCAGGAGGGGGACGCCGTAACGTTCGGCGCACGCTTTGGAGCGGGCGCTGCCCCGGCCGAGGATCCCGGTGAGCCGGAACGGGAAGTCCGGCTCCGGCTCGAGCGGCTTTTGGAAGGCGCTGAGATACACGCGGCCGAAGCCGGTGCCGCAGACGACGACTCGGGTCACAGGATTCCTTCTTCTACGGGGAGTTCGGCCAGGGGCCCGTCCAGCAGTCGCAGCCCGGTGACGGCGGGCGCCTCGGCGATGCGTCGCGCGATGCGCGAGGGTTCCGGGAGCCCGGCGAAGTGGAGCTGTCCGGGCGGGAGTTCACCGCTCAGCAGGGCGAGCGCCGCGTGCGCGGCCGTGGTGCCGGTGAGGGCGGAGGAGTCCGTACCGGTGAGCACGAGGCCGCGCCCGTCCAGCTCGCAGGTCACCACCTGGTGGGGCGAGCGCCCCGCGAGGTCGGTGAGCGTCGCGCGGGACAGCTCGGCCGCCGCCTCGTCCACCGTGCGGCCCGGTGGGAGCCCGGCACGGTAACGGTCGAGGATCGCGCGGGCGTGCTCGCCGCCGAACACGGTGTACCAGCGCACCTCGCCGACGCTGTACCGGCGGGCGACGCCCATGGCCTCCTCGGTCAGGTACGGGATGGCCGTCACGGTCCCGGGAAAGTACGGCAGCCGCGCGTCGCGCTCGACGGCGAGCGCACCCGGCACTCTGCGCCCGCCGCGCCAGACGGCGGTCACCTCGCCGCCCGGCCGGGCGAGCCGTTCCATGAAGTCCCGCGCGGCCGCGGGCGGGAAGTGCGGCAGCCCGCCGACGCGCACGGTGAGCGCCGCACGAGCCGTTTCGGCGCGGTCCGCGGTCGCGTCACCGTCCGCGGACACGCCGGGCTCGGTGAGCGCGCCGCCGGTCGCCGGATCCCCGGCGGCCCGTGCCCCGGTGGGCGCCTCGCCCGAGGTGGCCGTCGCCGTCGCGGGCACCGCGGCCGAGGCGCCGGCCTGCCCGCGAGGGACCGGGACACCGGTGGCGCGGCCGTCGAGGAGACGACCGCCGCTCGCAGAGTCGGGGCGCCCACCCGCGGACCACGCGGCCGAGGGAGCCGGCCCGGCGATCCGATCGCCGGCCGACCGCCTGCCGGTGGCCGTCGGGCCGAGCGGGGCCGGTGCGGGTGTCTGCCGCGCATGGCCGGCCCGGCCGCCCGGCACGGTCACCCGTGCGGGGGCGCCGAGGCCGGGCGCCTCCCCACCGAAAGCCCACATGCCGGCGTTCCTCCGGGCGGTGGCTCCGTCCGCCACCAGCAGCCCCGGCAGCAGCCCCGCCAGTCCCGGCATCAACCCCGCCCCGATCACTGTCGTGCGCCACCGCAGCAGCCGGGCGTACGGCGGCGGTCCGGGCAGCTCGGCCGTGTCGTTGACGTCGACCAGGTCCGCGCCCGCCGCCAGGGCGGCCGCCGCCACCCAGTGGCCGACGGCCCGGACCGGCCCGGCGGCGTTGACCACCACCCGGCACTCGGCGCAGAACGCGGCCAGGGCCGAGGCATCGGTCACGTCCACCGGCTCGGACCACAGCCGGGCCCCCGCGGGCAGTGGCCGGTCCGGCGGGCGGCGCACGGCCGCCCGCACCGGCCCGACCCCGAGCCGGAGCAGCTCGTTGAGCACGGCCCGGCCCACCGCCCCGGCCGCGCCGACGACACCCACCGCGACCGGGGCCGTACGCCCGCGGTTCACGGCGTGCCCCCGGCCGCCGCCGCGACCTCCGCCACCTGCGGCGCGCGCAGGCAGCTGAAGTGGTCGCCCTCGACATCGACCACTGTCAGATCGCCGAGGCACACCTCGCGCCACAGCTCGTCCGCCTCCTGCCCGAACCCCGCCAGGAACCGCAGCCGCCCGCGCGGCCGGACGAGGGTGATGTCCCCGGCGTACGGCTCCGTGGTGTGCAGTGAGGCGGCCGCGAAGGCGTGCCGGAACACCCGGTACAGGCCCGGCACATGGGCCGCGTCGCCGTCCCCGCCGAGTGTGCGGGCGATCGCGGCGAGCCGCTCCTGCTGCGGCAGTTCGGCCAGGGCCCGCATCCGGCGGGCCACCGCCTCGAGTCGCGGCTCACCGCACAGGGCGGCGAAGGCCCCGGCCTCGACCCTGCCCGGCGTGGCGTCGAGGATCGCGCGCAGCGCCGCCCCCAGCTCCTCCTCGTCGTCCGGGTATCCGGCGGCCGCCGGGGCCGCGCCGAGCACCCGGGCGAAGGCGTGCTCGATCAGCAGCTCGTCCTCGCAGACGAACGCGGGCGGGCTGCTGCTGACCACCGTCAGCCGCTCGACGAGCGCCCCGCCCTCGGTGAGCTGCCGGGCGATCTCCGTGGCGAGCTGCCCGCCCAGGCAGTAGCCGGTGAGCCGGAACCGGTCCGCTCCGGTGGCGGTCAGCCGCCGTACGTGCTCGGCCGCGAGCCGCTCCACGAACCGGTCCGCCGGGATGTCCACGCAGGTGTCGACGTCACCGACGGCGAGGCCGACCAGCGGGCCGTACGAGCCGAGCGCTCCGGCCAGTTCACGGTACGGAGCCATGGTGCCGATGCCCTCGTGCACCAGCACCTGGAGGACCCCGCCCCCGCTGTCAGGGGCGGCGGGGTCCTCGACGAGCGTTAGCAGGGCACTCGCCGATCCGCCGCCTTCCGAACCGATGGCATCGGACGTGGCGCCGCCCCGCAGATGGCGTGCGAGATCCGCGACCGTCGGCCGGTTCAGCAACTCCCGCAGCAGTGTGTCGAACTGCTGGTCCGCCGCCTCCGGGAGCTCCTCGATCAGCCGGGCCGACAGCTGTGCGAGGACCAGGGAGTCGGCGCCCAGGTCGAACAGGCTCCTGTCCCTGGCCACCGAGGCCACCCCGAGTGCCCGTGCCACCACCTCCGTGAGCCGCTGCTCCAACTCGTCGGCGGGCTCGGCGGATTCGGCGGCCGCCTCGGTCGTGTTCGCCACCTCGTCCGGCACGGCGGCCCACGTCGCGAGGGTCTTGCGGTCCACCTTTCCATTGGCGGTGAGCGGCAGTTCGTCGACGATGTGCAGCGCGGCGGGGAGCATGTAGACAGGCAGCCGCGCCGCCAGATGCTCGGCGAGCGCGAACGGGTCGACGGGGCTGCGGTCGCTCTTGAACCGTACGGCGAAGGCGTGCTGGCCCAGCGGCTCCAGCGCGTGGCCCGGCTCGGGCAGGCACACCTCGGTCCGCCCGCCGGCCTCCTCGAAGAGCCGCAGCCACTGTTCCCTCGTCACGAAGGTGGCGTCCGCGCCATCGGCGTCGTCGGCGCGGCGCAGATCCTCCGCGCCGGTCATCATGAACGCCTGCGAGATCAGGATCTCGTAGTGCTCCCGGGTCGGTTCGGTGACCAGCAGCAGCCCGCCCGGAGCCAGCAGGGAGCGCAGCGCGGTGAGCGCCGCCGCCGTGTCCCGGGCGTTGTTGAGCACACCCGCGCACACCACCACGTCGAAGGAGCCGGTGACGAGGCCCTGCTCACGGGGACTGGCGTCCACGTCGTACAGGCCGTACCGCAGTCGCGGGTCGTCCCCGAACCGCTCCCGCGCCCGCTCCAGGAAGAAGGGACTGACGTCGGTGAAGAGCCACTCCACCGGGAAGCCGTCCAGCGCGGGCAGTGCCCCGGCCGTGCTCGCCCCGGTCCCGGCGCCGACCTCGAGGACCCGCAGCGGACGGCCGGGCGGCAGCTCTTCGGCCGCCGTGCTCAGGGCCTCGGCCACTACTCGGTTGAGGTACGCGGACATCACGTTCTCGCGGTAGGCGGCGTCCGCGGTCTCCATCGTGGCGCCGGGGAAGAGCAGGTCCACGGCGGCGACCCGGTCGTCCATCAGCGCGTCCAACTGGTCGGCGTTGGAACGGAGATAGTCGAGAAGCTCCGTCGGCCCGAGCTCGTCGCTCCACACGTCGGCGACTCGCTGCCACCCGGCGGCCGGGGACAGGCGACCGACGCCGTCGGACAGCCGGTAGCGCCCGCTCTCCGGATCGCGCGCCAAGAGGCCTTCACCGCTCAGCACCCGCAGCCATCGCCGTATCACCCGGTGATGACGCGGTGCGGCGGCCGCTGCCAGCACCTCGTCCACGGAGTGCGCGGCACCGGCATCGGCGAACAGCCCCCGGGCGCGCAGCGCGTCGAGCATGGAGGTGAGCGACGCCTCGTCCAGGAGCCGGGCGAAGTCGGCGACGCGCCGCGGCTCGTCGACTCCCGCGGCGTCTGCGGCCGCCCGGGCCCGCCGCTCCAACTTGTCGTCCGGCGAAGACCTGTCGTCCGGCGACGATGCCTCGGCGATCCGCCCCGGCTCGGCGAAGGCGACCAGCCGGCGCTCCAGCGGCGAGTCGCCCACCGCCAGGACGGCGGCCGCGCCCACCGCCGCGTGGCCGGTCAACGCGGCCTCGATCTCGGCGAGTTCGATGCGATGTCCGCGGATCTTGACCTGGCCGTCCTCGCGCCCGAGGAACTCGATGTCGCCGCCGGGCAGATACCGGCCCAGGTCGCCGGTGCGGTACAGCCGCTCGCCGGTGACCGGATGGCCGACGAAGCTGCGCGCGGTGGCCTCCCGGTCCCCGTGGTAGCCGATCGCGAGGCCGCTGCCGCCGATGTACAGCTCGCCCGGCACCCAGTCGGGGCGGGGCCGCAGCGCCTCGTCGAGGACGTGGAAGGTCTGGTTGGCGAGCGGACGGCCGTACAGGATGCTCGGGCGGTCCGGGTCGACGGGCTGCTCGATGGGGTGGTGGATGGACCAGATCGCCGCCTCGGTGGCCCCGCCGAGGCTGATCAGCCGCAGCCCGGGCAGCAGCGCCCGCACCCGGTCCGGCAGGCGTACCGGGATCCAGTCGCCGGACAGCAGCCCGAGCCGCAGCCCCGCGAGAGCGGCGACGTGCCCGGACCCTGTGCCGGACGCGAGGAAGTCGTAGAGCATCTGCAGTTGCGCGGGCACCGAGTTCCACAGCGTCACCCGGTGCCGGGCCGCGAGGTCGGACCAGTGCGAGGGATCGCCGCGCCGCTCGGGATCCGGCAGCACCAGGGCGCCGCCGTGGGCGAGCGGGCCGAAGACGTCGTACACGGACAGGTCGAAGCCGAGCTGGGCGAGCGCGAGGACCCGGTCGTCGGGGCCGACGCCGAAGCGGTCGTCGATGTCGGCGACGGTGTTCAGCGCCGCCCGGTGGGACACCTCGACGCCCTTGGGCTCACCGGTCGAACCGGAGGTGTAGATGATGTACGCCGCGTCGTCGGGGTCCACCGGCCGGGGCTCCGCCGCATCCGACGGCTCCAGCGCGTCGACGGCGATCGAAGGCACCTCGTACGCGTCGGCGAGCCGGGGCTGTGTCAGGACGGCGACCGCCCCGCTCGACGCGAGCACCCGCGCACGCCGGGCGGGCGGATGGACCGTGTCGACCGGCACATACACACCACCCGCGTCCAGCGTGCCCAGCACGGCCGGGATCTGCTCCCAGCCCTTGTCCATGACGATCGCGACCCGGTCGCCCGGCACGACTCCGGCATCCCGCAGGCGCGCGGCAACCGCCCTTGAATGGGCTAGGAGTTGGGCGTACGTGAGGGTGCGGTCCGGCGCGATGACCGCGGGCCGCTCCGGATGTGCGGCGGCCGCGGCGAACACCCGGTCGTGCAGCAGCCCTTCCGGCAGCGGCCGGTCGGTGGCGTTGACCTCGGCGCGCCGGGCCGCCTGCGCGGCGGGAAGCGGCACCGGGTCGGTGCTCCGCCACGGTGCGTCGGAGGCCGCCAACTCCCGTACGAGAGCGGCGTACGCGGCGAACGCGTCGTCGACGAGCCCGTCCGGGAGGACCCCCTCGCGGACGTCCCAGCCGAGCAGGACCTCGCCCCCGGACTCCATGACCTGGCAGTCGATCCACACTTGCGGGGTCTGGGTGACGCCGTACACGACCTTGCCGGGGCCGCTCGCGGGTGCCTCCGCCCCCTGGAGGGTGCTGGTGAACACCACCGGCATGAGCGCCGGTCCTGTGCGCCGGCCCGCCTCGCGCAGCACCTCGACGCCCGAGTACAGCCCGTGGTCGAGGTCCTCGAAGAGCCGGGCGCCGAGCACGCGGGCGCGGTCGGTGAAGGGTGCCCGCGGATCGGGCTCGACGGCCAGCAGCGTCACGGAGGTGAAGTCGCCCACGACCCGGCCGATGTCGGGATGCACGGGCCGCTTGGCGAAGACGGGCAGGTTGAGGGTGAAGCGCGGCTTGGCGCTCCAGCGTCCGATCACCTCGGCGTAGGCGGCGAGGAGGACGTTGGAGACGGTCAGGTCGTGCGCGGCGGCCCGGTTTCGCAGCTGAGCGGCCTCGCCCGCCGACAGCCGGTCCGCGAGCCGCCGGAACCGCACCGCCTGGCCGGACTCCTCGGCCAGGACCGGCAGTTCGGGCGCGGGCGGCAGTGTGTCGACGCGGTCGAGCCAGTAGGCGCGGTCGCGGGCCCAGCGGGCGCTGTCCCGCAGCCGCCGCTCCGCGAGCACATGGTCCCGGAAGGAGATCGGCACCGGCTCCAGTGCCCGCTCCGGCCCGACGCACAACTGCTCCAGCTCGCCCAGCAGTTGCTGCACACCCGAGAAGTCGGTGACCAGCAGGTCGACGGAGAGATGCACGAGCAGCCGCTCGGCGGAGTGGGTGAGCCGCACGTCGAACAGCGGCCACACCGCCGGGTCGTACGTGCGCTGCGACAACTCCTCGCGTATTCGGTCCGCACGGTCGGCCCCGGCCACCGGAATCTCGTACGGCGGCAGGTCCTTGAGCACCTGCTGGCCGTCCGGGTGGTACACGGTACGCAGTGCGGTGTGCCGCTCGACCAGCGCACGCCAGGCGTCTGCCGCCCGTTCGGGCGGGACACTGCCCGGGAGCGCGTACTCCAGGTAGGCGTGGCAGCCGATTTTGCCGTACGCGAACGCGTCCGTGCGGCCCAGCAGATACGACGACTGCACCTCGGTCAGCGGGAACGGCAGGTGCTCCCCGTCCGGATCGGGCACGAGGGGCTCGGCGAACGGGTCCCGCAGATAGGCCAGGACGGCGTCCCGGTCGGCGGCCAGCCGCTCGCGAAGGACGTCGGTGAGGGCGCCCTGCGGCGCGCGGAAGCGCAGCCTGCCGTCCTCCTCCCACAACTCGACTCCAGCGGTGGCCAGTTCCGAAACCAGCTCGGCGGCGCTCACAGTTCTCCCTCTTCCCAGGTGGGGTTGGTGGTCTCGGCGGTGGTACGGGCGGTGTCGACGGCGGCCGCGAGCGCGGCGACGGTCGGGGCGGTGAAGAACACCCGCAACGGCACCTCCACGCCCGCGAGTTCGCGCAATCGGGCAATGAGGCGGGTGGCCAGGAGGCTGTCCCCGCCGGCCGCGAAGAAGCCCTCGTCGCGTCCCGCGGGCGGTCCCGAGGGCGTCAGCTCGGCCCAGAGAGCCGCGACGAGTTCTTCGGTACGTCCGCGGGGCGGGCCTCCGGCATCGGCGGGGGCGCTCCGCTCGGGCAGGGCGCTCCTGTCGGGAAGAGTGACCCGCTCCCCGTCCTTGAGGCCCGTGGCGAGGATCAGCGCGTCCCAGTCCCGTGCTTCGGACAGCTTCTCCAGCAGGGCAAGTTGGCGTGCGGCGAGTGCTTCGGGCAGCTCGTCGGGCAGCAGCCCGGTCACCGCGTCCCAGGTGAGGCGGAGCCCGTCGGCGTCCTCCAGGACCTGGTGGTCGAGCCAGACCTGCGGGGTCTGGGACACGGACCAGTACGGCGGGTCCAGCAGCCGGGCCCGGTCGTCGTCGATGCCGAGCGCGCTGGTGAACACCACCGGCATGGCCGCTGCGTCCGGGCCGCGTTCCAGGGCGAGTTGGCGCATGGCCCAGACCGCGGAGACCGAGCGGTGGTCGAGGTCGTTCCACAGGCGCGCCTGCAGCCCGCGCAGCCGTCCGAGCCAGGACTCACCCGCTCGCGGGTGGTGGGCGGCGAGCAGCAGCGAGGTGAAGTCTCCGGCGATCCGGTTGACGTGCGGGTGGATCTCCCGCCGGTCGAACAGGGTGAGATTGACGGTGAGTTCGGGACTCTCGGCGTGCTCGCCGAGCGCCTCGGCGTAGACGGCGAGCAACAGCACTGACGGCGTGACGCCGTATGCGCGGGCGCGTTCCCTGAGGCGAGCCCACACGTCCTGCGGCAGGTGGGTGGCGTGGCGTGCGAAGCGCGGCCTGCCCACGTCCGACGGCTCGCGCACGAGCGGGAGTCGGGGTGCAGGGGGCAGTCCGGGCAGCCGTTCACGCCAGTACGCCTGGTCTGCCTCCACCGTCTCCGGGACGGGCCGGGCCGACGCCAGGTAGTCCCGGAACGTCGGCTCCACGGGCGGCAGTTCGACGTCCGGATCGTCCCGCAGCATCCGCAGCTCGGTGAAGACGATCATCATGCTGAGACCGTCCAGGATCAGGTTGTCGAGACTGACGCCGATCCGGGTGCGGCGCCGCCCGTCCGGGGCGGTGTAGTGCACGGCCCGCACGTCGAACAGCGGCCAGCGCGCGGGGTCGAGGACCTGGTGGGACATCTCCTCACGCAGTGCCGCCAGGTGCTCCTCTCCCTCGGCGACGGGGACGGTGAACTCCGGTACCTGGGAAAGGACTTGCTGTCGTCCGTCCTCGTCGAAGACGGCCCGCAGCATGGGATGCCGGTCGATCAGCCGCCGCCAGGCCCGCTCGACGACCGAGATGTCGGTGTACTCCTCGTCGGTCTCGCTGTAGTAGTGCGAGCCGACGCCGCCCAGATCGAGCTGGGTGGTCCGCCCGATCCAGTAGGCCCGCTGCACGTCCGTCGCCGGGAACGGGTCGTACGCGTGGTCCGGGTCCGATACGAGTACGGGCGCGGACGGCTGCTCGCCGCCGAGCTCGCCTCCCTCTCCGAGGTCGAGCGTGGTGGCGTAGCCCTTGAGGACGGGGTGGGTGAACAGTCCGGCGATACGTGCCCCGCGTACCCCGGCGTCGCGCAGCCGGGCCACCAGCCGGGTGGCGAGCAGGCTGTCGCCGCCGAGGGCGAAGAAGTCGGCGTCCCTGCCGACCTGTTCGGCACCGAGCAGGTCCTGCCAGGCGTCGGCGAGGAGCTTCTCCACGGCGCCGGTCGGCTCTTCCCGCCCGCCGGGCGCGCTGCCGAGACCGGCCGCCCGTTCGGCGAGCGCGGTCCGGTCCACCTTGCCGTTGGCGGTGAGCGGCAGACCATCGGGCAGCGGGACGAGCGCGGAGGGCCGGGCGTGGGCGGGCAGGTGATCGGCGAGCCGCCGGTCCACCTCCGCGAGATCCGGCTCGGTCCCATCCGGCTCGGCCTCCGGCACCACGAAGGCGGTCAGCCGCTGCTGTCCCCGCGGGCCCGTAGCGACGGTGACCGCACGTGCGATCCCCGGCTGCGCGAGCAGGGCCGCGTCCACCTCGCCCAGCTCGGTGCGATGGCCGCGGATCTTGAGCTGATGGTCGCGCCGGCCCAGGAACTCCAGCAGCCCGTCGGGGCGGTAACGGCCCAGGTCCCCGGTGCGGTACCAGCGCGTCCCGGCCTGCGTGACGAACCGGTCGGCGGTGCGTGCGGGATCGCCCCGGTACCCGGTGGCCACCCCGGCCCCGCCGATCCACAACTCGCCCGGCACCCAGTCGGGGCAGTCCTCGCCGAGCGGACCGACGACCCGGAACCGCTGGCCGCGCAGCGGCGTCCCGTAGGGCACCGACGGCCAGGCCTCCGGGACCCCGGCCGTGGCGTCGTACGCGTTGGACCAGATGGCGGCCTCGGTGGCACCGCCCATGGCGATCAGACGGCAGCTGCCCTCGGACCCCTCGGACCCCCTGGTCCCTTCCGGCCCCTCCGCCCTGTCCGACCCCGCGGCCAGCCGCGCGGGCAGGTCGAGCGGGACCCAGTCCCCGGAGACCAGCGCGAGCCTGAGCCGCGGCGGGGCCTGCCCGTCGGAGACGGTGAGCAGCATGTCCAGGAGCATCGGGACGGAGTTCCAGACGGTGACACCGTGGCGTGCGGCCAGATCGCGCCACCGCTGGGCGTCCCTGCGCTCCTCCTCGCCGACCAGCACGAGCGCGCCGCCCGCGCCGAGCAGCCCGAAGATGTCGTACACGGACAGGTCGAAGTCGAGCGCCGAGACCGCCAGGACGCGGTCGCCGGGACCGACGCCGTGCCGGTCGTTGATGTCGTCGACCGTGTTGGCCGCCGCCCGGTGGGTGACCTCGACCCCCTTCGGCTCGCCGGTGGAGCCCGAGGTGAAGATCACGTACGCGCAGGAGTCCGGGTCGACGGCCACGGGAGCCTCCAGCGGAGCCGCCGGGCTGCCTGCGAGAAAGTCCGCGTCGAGCACGCAGCGGGCCCGCGAGGCATGGAGCATCCGCTCGCGCCGGACCGGAGGCTGGTCCGCGCCGACGGGCACGTACGCGGCGCCCGCCGCGAGCACACCCAGCACGGCGGCGATCTGCTCGGGGCCCTTGGGCAGCGACACGGCGACGGCGTCACCGGGCACGATTCCCCGGTCCCGCAGCGTGCCGGCGATCCGCAGGGCCCGCGTGCCCAACTCGCCCCGGGTCGTCGCACCGTCCTCTCCCCACAGCAGCGCGGGGGCGTCGGGATCGGCGGCGGCCCACTCGAAGAAGGCGGTGTGCAGGGCGTGTTGACCGCCCGGCCGCCCCGTGGCGTTGACCCGGTCCCGCACCTCCCGCTGGCCGGCGGGCCGCAGCTCGGACCGGGGCAACTGCCAATCCCCATCGGCGAGTTGATTCAGCAGCCGGTCGTAGGCGCCGGCCATCGTCTCGACCAGCCCCTCGGGGAACAGGTCGCGCACCGCGTCCCACTGGTGTCGCAGCGCCCCGTCCCGGCCCTCGTACACCTGGAGGTCGAGCCACACCTGCGGGGTCTGGCTGACGCCCCACACGCGCGGCGGGAAACCGTCGGGCGCGTCCATCGACACCCCGTCGTCGACGCCGAGGGCGCTGGTGAACACCACCGGCACGGCCGCGTCGCCCTCGCCGCGCGCCCGCGCCAGTTCACGCATCACCCACACCGCGGAGACCGAGCGGTGGTCGAGGTCGCGCCACAGCCGCTCCTGGAGTCCGCGTACCCGGGTCAGCCAGCTCTCGCCCGGTTGCGGGTGGTGGGCGGCGAGCAGGAGCGAGGTGAAGTCGCCGAGCACCCGGTTGATGTCCGGGTGGACCTCCTGCCGGTCGAACAGCGTGAGGTTCACGGTCAGTTCGGGACTCTCGCTCCACGTGCCGAGCACCTCCGCGTACGCGGCGAGGAGCAGCGCGGACGGGGTGATCCCGTGCTCGCGTGCGCGCTCCTTCAGTCGCCGCCAGTGCTCGGCAGGAAGCTCTCCGGGCGTGCGGACGAAGCGGGGGCGGTCGAGTGCGGCCGGGTCCCGGACGAGTGGCAGCCGGGGCGCCGGGGGCAGCCCGGGCAGCCGTTCACGCCAGTACGTCTGCGCCTCCTCCACCGCCTCGGGAGCGGGTTGCACCGAGGTCAGGTAGTCCCGGAACGTCGGCTCCACGGGCGGGAGTTCGGCGTCCGGATCGGCGTACAACATGCCAAGCTCGCTGAAGACGGTCATCATGCTGAGGCCGTCGAGGATCAGGTTGTCGAGGCTGACGCCGATCCGGGTGCGTTCGTCGCCGTACCGGACCGCCCGTACGTCGAACAGGGGCCAGCGGGTGGGGTCGAGGACTTGGTGGGACATCTCCTCGCGGAGAGTGGTGAGGTGTTCCTCCCCTTCGGCGACGGGGATGGTGAACTCCGGTACCCGGGCAAGGACTTGCTGTTGTCCGTCCTCGTCGAAGACGGCCCGCAGCATGGGATGCCGCCCGATCAGGTGCCGCCAGGCACGCTCAAGGCGTGGCAGGTCGACCGAGTCGCCGTCGAACTCCGAGTAGTAGTGCGAACCGACGCCGCCGAGCCGCATCTCCTCGGCCCGGCCGAGCCAATAGGCCCGCTGGACGTCGGTCGCCGGGAACGGGTCGTGGGCGTGGTCCGGGTCGGCGACGAGTGCCGAAGTGCCCTTCGGCTGCTCGTCGTTGAGACCTGCGAGGTCGAGCGTGGCGGCGTAGTCCTTGAGCACGGGACGGGTGAACAGCTCGGCGATCCGCGCGCCGCGCACGCCGTGCTCGGCGAGGCGGTGCAGCATCCGGGTGGCGAGCAGGCTGTCGCCGCCGAGCGCGAAGAAGTCGTCCTCGCGGTGAACGGTCCGGGTGCCCAGCAGCTCTCGCCACACCTCGGCGACGCGTTGTTCGGCGCCGGGGCGGGGCGGTGTGCCGTGCGTCGGGAGCGCCTCGGCCGCGGCGGTGTGCCGGGCGAGGAGTTCGCGTACCGAGCGCCGGTCCACCTTGCCGTTCGCGGTGAGCGGCATGACGGGTAGCAGGACCAGCCGGTCGGGGACCATGTACGAGGGCAGTTGCCCGGCGACCGCGTCCTGTACGGCCCCCGCGTCGCACGGCTCGGCGTCCGGATCGAGCACCGCGCGGATGAGCAGCGCGGGTTCCTGATCGCGTACGGCCGTGTCCACGCCGGTGAACCCGTGGCCGCGCAGCAGCTGTTCCCATGCGGCGGACGGCAGCAGCGGACTGCCGGCCGCCCGGCGGGCGGGGTCCGAGCCCGCGAACCCCCGGGTCGGCAGGGCCGCGCAGATCAGGCCGAGCGGCGGCAGGCTGCCCTGCTCCACGGCGAGCAGCAGGCCGCCGGGGGCCAGCAGGGCCGCCGCCTGGGCGGCCCCGGCGGCCGGGTCGTCGAAGGCGTGCAGTGCGCCGAGGGCGAGCACGGCGTCGAACGCGCCCGGCAACCCGTCGGGCAGCACGCCGTGCGGCAGGGCCTGGCACCGGACCTCGTGCGCGGCCAGCCGCTCCCGTGCCAGTCCGAGAAGGCTCGCGGAGGAGTCGAGCAGCGTGAACTCCACGGACCCGACGGGGAGTTGGTCGGCGACTCGTCGTACGCCGAGTCCACCCCGTGCCCCGACGACGGCGACTCGCGGTACACGGCCCAGCTCCCCGCCGAGCGTGCGCAGGGCCTCGGCGCAGTCGGCGGCGGCCGCGGCACTGGCGGGCAGCGCGTCGAGCGCGGCCTCCGGCGCGAGGACGGGGTCGTCGAGGAGCTCGAGCGGGTCGCGTACCCCCGTGAGCATCTCCCGCAGGTCCGGCAGCCGCTGGGTCAGACGGGCGAGGACGGGCTCGAGCCGGGTCCCGGCGACGCGTTCCGCCAGACCCCGGCCACCGGGTGACGTCTCGTCCGGTCCGTCAGGTGAGTTCACGTCCGGTCCACCGGCTGACGTCTCGTCCGGTCCGTCAGGTGAGTTCTCGTCCGGTCCGCCGGCTGATGTCACGTCAGGGTCGCCGGGCGCGGCCGGACTGTTCCCGTCAGGTGTGGCTGTCGCCCGCCCCGGCTCGGACACGTACCGCTGCCCGGAGCCCCGCAGCCAGTCCCGCCAC
This sequence comes from Streptomyces albicerus, assembly GCF_008905045.1. Classification (GTDB taxonomy): domain Bacteria; phylum Actinomycetota; class Actinomycetes; order Streptomycetales; family Streptomycetaceae; genus Streptomyces; species Streptomyces albicerus. The sequence continues at coordinate 20,485 of NZ_VWMY01000071.1, read as the reverse complement.
AGATGGACGAGCCCCCGCATCCGCTCGTCGGGCCGTTCCCCGGCGGCATCCAGGATCCGGCCGATCACGGACGCGACGACCTCCGCCTCCAGCGGATCGGGCCGCGCGGCCGAGACCGACGACCGTACGCCGCCCCGCACCTGCTCCTTCGGACGCGTCGCGGGCGTGTAGGCGGCGACGAGCTGACGGTGCGCACCGTCGGTGACCGTCGCGACCGCCCGTCCGACCCCGGGCACGCCCTCCAGCGCGGCCTCGACCTCGCCCAGCTCCACCCGGTGGCCGCGCAGTTTGACCTGGGAGTCGGCGCGGCCGAGGAACTCGACGACGCCGCCCGGCCGGTACCGCGCGAGGTCGCCCGTGCGGTACCAGCGCTCGCCCTCGTACCGTGCGAACCGGTCGGCTGTGCGCTCCGGATCGCCCAGGTAGCCGTCGGCCACCCCGGCCCCGCCGATCCACAGTTCACCCGGCACCCAGTCGGGGCAGTCCCGGCCCCGGGCGTCGACGACCCGGCACCGCACGTTGCGCAGCGGAGTGCCGTACGGAACCGAGGTCCAGTCCTCGGGCACCGGGCCGGTGACCTCGCACACCGTGGAGTGGATAGCCGTCTCCGTGGTGCCGCCGAGCGCGACGAACCGGCAGCCGGGCGCCCGCGCCGCAAGGCGTCCGGGCAGGTCGACACCCACCCAGTCACCTCCGAGCAGCACCACCCGCAGCCCGGCGGCGCCGTCCCCGTCGATGCTGAGCAGCATGTCCAGGACGGAGGGCACGCAGTTGAGCACGGTGACGCCGTGCCGGGCCATCAGCGCGTGCCAGTGCGCCGCGTCCCGCCGGCCCGCCTCCCCGACGAGCACCACCGCCCCACCGACGGCGAGCGGCCCGAACAGGTCGTACACCGACAGGTCGAAGTCGAGGGCGGACAGCGCGAACGTACGGTCGTCGCCGCCCACGCCGAAGCGGTCGTTGAGGTCGTCGATCGTGTTGCGTGCCGCCCGGTGCGGGACGACGACGCCCTTGGGCTCACCGGTCGAGCCGGAGGTGAAGATGACGTACGCCGGATCGCCGTCCGGCACCGCCACCGCCTCCTTGACCGGCGCATACGTCACCGCGGTGGAAACGGTCAACGGCACCACGCCGTCGGGCAGCGGCTCGGCGTCCGCGGAGGCATCGGACATCTTGGAAGTCTCGGCCGCCTCCGGCACGAATGCGGCACGGACACCCGCCGTACGCAGGACGCGATCCCGGCGCGCCGCCGGATGGTCACGCCCGACCGGCACGTAGGCCGCGCCCGCGATCAGACAGCCCAGCACGGCGGCGATCTGGTCCGCCCCCTTGGGCAGACAGACGGCGACCCGGTCGCCGGGACCGACGGCGTGCGCGCCGAGCGCGGCTGCGATCCGCCGCGCCCGGCCGGCGAGTTCGCCGTACGACAGCGCCCCACCGGCCCTGTCCCCGGCTCTCTCGTCATCCGTGTCCCAGAGCAGCGCGGGCCGCTCCGGCTCGCGCTCCGCACGGCGCAGGAAGTCCTCGTGCAGCAGCAGCCCGCTGCGTGGCCCCTCGGTGTCGTTGGCACGCGTGCGTGCCTCCCGCCGGCCGTCCGGCAACAGATCCGGCACGGGCTCGCGCCAGGGCGCGTCCGCCGTGGCGAGACGCTCGACCAGCCCACGGAACGCGGCGAACATCGCGTCCAGCATCCCGTGGGGGAACGCCCGCTCCAGCGCGTCCCAGTTGACGAGCAGCCCGCCGTCGAGCTCGGTGACCTGGGCGTCCAGCCACACCTGCGGCCCCTGGGAGATGATCCACACGGGCCGTCCGAAGCACGTGCGCACATCCTCGGAGAACAGCTCGCCCAGATTGAGCGCGCTGGTGAACACGACGGGCGCGAGCACCCGTCCGCCGCCCCGCTGCGTGCGATTCAGGTCGCGCAGCACCTCCACACCGGAGTACGAGGCGTGCGCGGCGTCGGTGAGGAAGCGTTCCTGCACCGCCTGGGCCCGGTCCTGGAAGGAGCCTGTGCCGGACAGGTCAGCGGCGAGCAGCACCGACCCGGTGAAGTCGCCGACGAGCAGCGGCACATCGGGGTGCAGCGGCTCGCGGTCGAACAGCGGCACGTTGAGCAGGAAGCGGTGCTCGGCACTCCAGGCCGCGAGCACCTCGCAGTACGCGGCGGCCAGGGCCATGGCCGGAGTGACGCCGTGCCGGTGGGCGCGGGCGAACAGCGCCTCGCGCCGCTCGGGCGGCAGCCAGTGGTGGCGCCGGGTGACGCGGGGCCGCTCCGCCGCCTCCGCACCGGGCAGAACGGGCAGCGTCGGTGCGCCGGGCAGCTCCGGCAGCCGGGCGGCCCACCAGGCGCCGTCCCGCCTCCGGTCGCGCTCCCGCTCGGCGGAGGCGGCACGGTCGGCGAGGTAGCGGCGGTAGCTGTAGCCGATGGGGGAGAGGGCGTCGGCGCCGCTGTAGAGCGTGGCCAGGTCGGCGAGGAGGACGCGCAGGCTGAGCGCGTCGGCGGCGAGCATGTCGAGGTTGAGGTGCGTACGGGTGCGGCCGCCCGGCAGCAGCGACAACTGCACGTCGAACACCTCGCCGTCGCCGACCCGCAGCATGCGGTGCGACAGCTCGTCGCGCAGCCGCTCCAGCCGGCGGTCCGCCTCGTCCTCGGGCAGCTCGCGCAGATCGTGCACGCGCAGTCCCGGCCACGCGGCGGTCACGGGGGTGCGCTGGCGCCCGTCGTCACCGAACACGGCGCGCAGCTGCGCGTGCCGGGCGAGCAGGGCGCGTACGGCATGTTCCAGCCGCTGCGGGTCGACGCCCTCGCCGTCGAACTCGTTGTAGAAGTGGGCCGCCACGCCGCCGAGTTGGTGCTCCGTGCCGCGCCCCACCCAGTAGGCGTGCTGCATCAGCGCCAGATCGAAGGGCGACGCCTCGTCGGCGGGGATCTCGGCGGGGATCTCGGCGGGCGCCGCGGCCGGGGGAGCGGTGGCGTCGTCGGTACATCGCCCGGCGGCGAGCTCGGTCCAGGCGTGCAGGGTCGGTGTGCGGGCGAGTTCCGCGAACGTCAGGCGGATGCCGTCACGGCGCAGGGCGCCGGCCACGGTCATCAGCCGGATGGAGTCGAGTCCCTGCTCGATGAGGTTGTCGTCCGCTGCGACGCGCTCGGCGTCGGGACCGAGCCAGTCGGTGAGCAGAGGGCGGACCGATCGCAGGAGATCGCGTTCTGACACTTCGTTACCAGCCTTGCCTGTGGGGTGCCCGGACGTCGGGGATGGGGCGGAGACGGAGTGGTGGCATCCAGTTATTGAAAATGGTATTCATTTCCTACAACATCTTCGGTGGTGCGAACAAGCCCCCGCCGAGAACGTCACATGCGCGATCAGAAGCAACCGCATCCGCGAACAGAAGCGCCGCATCCGCGACCGAAGGGGTGGATCCACGTGCTCGACGGCTGTACGCCCTGGCCCGAGGACCTTGCCGCGCACTACCGGGCATCCGGCTACTGGCGAGGCGAAACGTTTGACCGACTGCTGAGCGCCTGGGCCCGCGCCCACCCGCACCGCACCGCCCTCGTGCACGGCGACCGGGGGCTCACCTACGCCGGGCTGGAGTCCGCCGCCGACCGCGTGGCGCGCCGGCTGACCCGGCTCGGCATCAGCGCCGGGGACCGGGTGGTCCTCCAACTGCCGAACATCCCCGAGTTCTTCGGAGTCTTCTTCGGGCTCCAGCGGCTCGGTGCCGTGCCCGTGCTGGCGCTCCCGCTGCACCGGCGCAGCGAAATCGTCCACCTGTGCCGGCTGTCCGAGGCCGTGGCGTACGTCGTCCCGGACGTCCACCAGGGCTTCGACCACCGGGATCTGGCCGCCGAGGTGGTGAAGGAGGTCCCCGGCGTGCGGCACGTCCTGGTCGTGGGCGACCCGGGCACCCACACGCCGCTCGACGGGCCCGGCACGGAGGCGTCCCTCGCCCCTGAAGGCCCCGGCACCGACCTGCCCCCCGCTCCCGACGAGCCCGACACGGACACACCCCCCACCCCCAACGCCCCCTCGGACGTGGCCCTGCTCCTGGTCTCCGGCGGCACCACCGGGCTGCCCAAGCTGATCCCGCGCACCCACGACGACTACGCCTACAACGTCCGCGCCAGTGCCGAGCTGTGCCGCTTCGGACCGGACACCGTGTACCTCGCCGCCCTGCCCGTCGCCCACAACTTCGCGCTCGGCTGCCCCGGCGTACTCGGCGCCCTGCACGCGGGCGGCACCGCGGTACTCACCGACGAGCCCGACCCCGACGCCGCCTTCGCCCTCATCGAGCGCGAGCGCGTCACCGCCACCGCACTGGTGCCGCCCACCGCCCGCGTCTGGGCCACGGCGACCCAGTGGGACGACACGGACCTGTCCTCGCTGAGACTGCTCCAGGTCGGCGGCGCCCGACTGCTGCCGGAGCACGCCGTGCAGGTACGCGACGCCTTCGGCCCCGTACTGCAGCAGGTGTTCGGCATGGCCGAGGGCCTGCTCAACTACACCGAACCCGACGCCCCCGAGGACGTCGTCCTGCACACCCAGGGCCGCCCGCTGTCACCCGGCGACGAGATCCGCGTCGTCGACGAGGACGACCGCGACGTACCGCCCGGCACGACCGGACGGCTGCTCACCCGCGGCCCGTACACCCTGCGCGGCTACTACCGCGCCCCCGAGCACAACACCGGCGCCTTCACCGCCGACGGCCACTACCGCACCGGCGACCTGGTGCGCCGGACCCCGACCGGCCATCTGGTCGTCGAGGGCCGGGTGAAGGAGCAGATCAACCGCGGCGGGGACAAGGTCGCCGCCGCGGAGGTCGAGGAGCAGCTGATCACCCACCCCGCGATCGTGGACGCGGCCGTCGTACCCATCCCGGACGACCTGCTGGGCGAACGGACCTGCGCCTTCGTCGTCCCCGTCCCCGGCGCCACCGCGCCCGGCCGGAGCGAGGCCGCGGCCTTCCTCGGGGAGCGCGGCCTGGCCCCGTACAAGATCCCCGACCGGATCGAGGCGCTCGACGCCCTCCCGGTGACCGCCGTCGGCAAGACCGACAAGGGCGCGCTGAAGTCCCTGGCGAGGTCCCTGGCGGAGTCCCCGGCCGGACGCCCGGCCGCCGAAGGGCCCCACGGCCCGGAAGGAGCACACCGTTCATGACCACCGCACCGTGGACATCGTGGGCCGACGCCCTGCCCGACCCGGGCCCCGCGCACATCGTCGAGTCCTGCGCGGACCCCGCGGAGGCGGCGGTCCGGCTCGCCCGGAGCGGACTCGGCGGCAGCGCCGGCGAGTACGTCGTGTACGAGCGTGCCGGGACCTGGACGTACGCCGCCGGCCCCGCCGCGACCGTGACGGTGGACGCGGAGCAGGTCACCGCCCGCTGCGGCACGCGGACAGCGACGCAACCCACGTCGGCGACACCGCTGGAACAGGTCGCCGAAGCCCTCGCGCACCTCCCGCACCGCGACTGGCGCGTCCACGGCTGGGCCGCCTTCGAACTCGCCCACCTGCTGCACCCGGACACCGGAACCGTGGGCACCGAGCCCGTACTGCACCTGATGGTGCCGTCGACCGAGGTCGAACTCACCCCGGGCAAGGCCCGCATACGCACGGCCGACCACCGCCAAGTCGCGGGAATCGCCGAGGCGTTGGCCTCCGCCGTCCAGGACCCGGCCGGGGCAGCTCCCGCCGACCCGGAGGCGCTGGTGCGCTCGGACCCGGCCGCGTATCTGCGCGCCGTGGCACTCGCCGTGGACGACATACGCGCGGCCCGGCTCCACAAGGCCGTACTCTCCCGCCCCCTGCCGCTGCCCGAGGCCATGGCCCCCGACCTGACCGCCACCTACCTCGCGGGCCGCCGGGCCAACACCCCCGCCCGCTCCTTCCTCCTCGACCTGGGCGGCTGGCGGGCGGCGGGCTTCAGCCCCGAGACCGTCGTCGAGGTCGAGGCGGGCACCCGCCGCGTCTCCACCCAGCCGCTCGCCGGCACCCGCGCCCGCACCGCGGAGCGCGACGAGACCGCCCGCCTCCGCGACGACCTGCTGAGCGACCCCAAGGAGATCCACGAACACGCCATCTCCGTACGCCTCGCCGTCGAGGAACTGACACAGGTCTGCCACCCCGGCACGGTGGCCGTCGAGGAGTTCATGACGGTCCGGGAACGCGGCTCGGTGCAGCACCTCGCCTCACGCGTCGCGGGACAACTGACCGACGGACACGGCCCCTGGGACGCGCTGGCGGCCCTGTTCCCCGCGATCACCGCCACCGGCTGCCCCAAACCCGCCGCACTGCGCGCGATCAGCCGGTACGAGGACGAGCCGCGCGGCCTGTACGCGGGCGCCGTCCTCACCGCCGACGCCGACGGCTCCCTCGACGCGGCCCTCGTCCTGCGCACCGTCTTCCAACGCGACGGCCGCAGCTGGCTGCGCGCGGGCGCCGGGATCATGGGCCAGTCGACCCCGGAACGCGAATGGGAGGAGACCTGCGAGAAGCTCCGCAGCGTCGCCCCGCACCTCCGCCTCGCACCGGCCGAGCACCTCACACCGGCCGAGCCTGTGGAGCAGCGGTGACGGCGGCGACCCTGGTCCTCGTCCACGGCGGCTGGTTCACCGGCGCGTGCTGGCAGCCGGTGCTGCCCCACCTCTCCGCCGCCGTCACTCCCGACCTGCCCGGTCGCGCGTCACGCCCCGCCGAACTCGCCACACTCACCGTCAAGGACCTGGCGCGGGCGGTCGCGGACGACATCGAGGTGGCGGGGCCGGACGAAGTCGTCCTGGTCGGCCACTCGTTGGCAGGCGTCGTCATCCCCGAGGTCGCACGGCTGCTTCCACACCGGATCCGGCGTCTGGTCTTCCTCTCCGCCACGGTGCCCCGCGAGGGAACCTCGGCGCTCGACGGCTTCCCGCCCCTCATCCGCACGGCGATGCGCGGACGCCTGCGCGCCGGGGTGTCACCCCGCCCCGCGCGGGCCCTCGCCCGCTGGAGCTACTGCCGTGACCTGCCGCCGCGCACCGCCGCACACGTCCTGTCCCACCTGGTCGACGACGCGGCGGGCACGCTCCTCGAACCGGTGACGCGAGCCGGCCTGCCCGACATCCCCCGCACCTACATCCGCCTCCTGCGCGACCGGGCCCTCCGTCTGCCCGCCCAGCAGCGCCAGACAACCCACCTCGGTGGCGCCGACGTCACCGACCTGGACTGCGGACATCTGGCCATGTACGAACAGCCGGCCCGGCTGGCCGCCCTGCTCGACTCCGCTGCCGGCGTCCCGAGGTGAGTGCGTACGGGGACACGGACTTCCATATGCCTCCGCCCAGCCGTGCGCGACGGACGAAGGATCTGTCGAGCGAAGGATCTTACGAGAAGCTGACGCGGCGGCCGAACGCCTCTCGCCCCACCCGTCTCACCCGCAACTCTGGCTCTGCCCGCCACCACTTGCGGTGGCGGCGAAGCCCCTGAGGAGCCAGACGTGAGCAAGCACAACAGGCGCAGGGCGACGTCGAAGAACCGGCTGACGATCGCCGGAGCGGGAGTCCTCGCCACCGCGGCGGCCGTGACGACGGTGGCCGTCGCCTCGGCGGGGGAGGTCTCCCGCGGACGCGAAGGCCCGGCGACGACGAAGGCCGGAGCCGACCACGCGGTCTTCGTGCAGGGCAACGAACTCGACGGCAACACCATCCACGTCTTCAAGCGCGGCGACGACGGCAAGTTGACCGCCGCGGGCAACTACGCGACGGGAGGCAAGGGCGGGGACCAGGTCGACGCGCCCACCGACTCCCTCGCCTCCCAGGGCTCGCTCGTGTACGACGACCGGTCGGGGCTGCTCCTGGCGGTCAACGCGGGCAGTGGCACCGTGACCTCGTTCCGGGTCCAGGGACAGAAGCTGACGGACCGCCGGGTGGTGCGCTCCGGCGGAGACTTCCCCGCGTCGATCGCGGTGTCGGGCAAGGTCGCGTACGTCATGAACGCGGGCGGAGCAGGCAGCGTGCAGGGGTTCCGGATCACCGCCAAGGGCCTTGTGCCGCTGGGCGGTTCGCAACGCTCGCTGGGGCTGGACAACGAGAAGGTGCCGCTGTTCAGCAGCTCGCCAGGCCAGGTCGCGTTCACTCCGGGCGGCGGTGAACTCGTCGTCACCACCAAGTCGGCCAACACCATCGAGGTCTTCCCGATGCGGCGCGACGGACGCCCCGCCCACAAGCCTGTGATCAACGACTCGGCGGGCGGCGTGCCGTTCGCGATCACCTTCGACCGGTCCGGGCGGATGCTGGTGGCCGAGGCCGAGGAGTCGACGGTCAGCACGTACAAGGTGCGTCGTGACGGCACCCTCAAGGTCGCCCAGAAGCCCCTCGCGAACGGCCAGAACACGCTGTGCTGGCTGGAGCGCGCCGGCGACTTCTTCTACGGCGGCAACACCGGCAACTCCACCGTCACCGGCTACCGCACGGACCAGCGCGGCAGGCTCGCGCTCACCAACGAGGTCGGCATCGCCACTCCGCCCTCGGCCATGTCCCAGGGTGTCATCGACCTGGCGGTGACCGAGGACGAGAAGTTCGTGTACGTGCAGAACGCCGTTTCCGGTACGGTCGATGGCTTCCGCGTAGGGCGGAACGGTTCGCTCACCAAGGTGACCACGGCCACTGGCTTGCCCTCCTTCGCCGAGTCGGGCATGGAGGGCATCGCCGCGGTGTAAGGAAAGCGGCCACCGCGGCGAGGCGCCCCGAAGCCTTCCACTTCGGGGCGCCAGAACCGCCGGAGTACGGCCGGCAGTGTCGTCGTCCGGCGGCCGTCAGGGCGTACCGCTCACCTGGTCACTCCCGCAAGGGCGGTGGTCACCGGCCGCGGAGATCCTTGACACGGCGGAGCTTGCCGAGCGAGCGCTCCAGGGTCTCCGGGTCGACGATCGCCACTTCGACGGTGACGCCGACGCCGTCCTTGACGCCCTGGGCGATCGCCGTGGCGGCTGTCTCCCGCTGCTCGGGACCGGTGCTGGGGCGTGCCTCGACACGGACGACCATGTGGTCCATGTGGCCGCGCCGGCTCAACTCGATCTGGAAGTGCGGGGCGACACCGGGCGTACGCAGCACGATCTCCTCGATCTGGCTGGGGAAGACGTTCACCCCGCGCAGGATGATCATGTCGTCGCAGCGACCGGTGATCTTCTGGATCCGGCGGAAGGCCGGCCGGGCGGTGCCGGGCAGCAGCCGGGTCAGGTCGCGGGTGCGGTAGCGGATGATCGGCAGGGCCTCCTTGGTGAGCGAGGTGAAGACGACCTCGCCCTCCTCGCCCTCGGCCAGCACGGAGTCCGTGATCGGGTCGACGACCTCGGGGTAGAAATGGTCCTCCCACACGTGCAGCCCGTCCTTGGTGTCCACGCACTCCTGGGCGACGCCCGGACCGATCACCTCCGACAGGCCGTATATGTCGACGGCGTGGAGGTCCATGCGCTCCTCGATCTCGCGGCGCATCTCCTCGGTCCACGGCTCGGCACCGAAGATGCCCACCTTCAGGGAACTCGTCCGCGGATCGACCCCCTGCTTCTCGAACTCGTCGAGCAGTGTGAGCATGTAGGACGGCGTGACCATGATGATCTCGGGCTTGAAGTCCTGGATGATCTGCACCTGGCGTGCCGTCATACCGCCGGAGGCCGGGATCACCGTGCATCCGGCCCGCTCGGCCCCGTAATGCGCGCCGAGGCCGCCGGTGAACAGGCCATAGCCGTAACTGATGTGCACCTTGTGCCCCGGCCGGCCGCCCGCGGCGCGGATCGAGCGGGCGACGACGTCCGCCCACATGGAGATGTCGTTCTCCGTGTAGCCGACCACCGTGGGGCGCCCGGTGGTGCCACTGGACGCGTGGACACGCCGCACATCGGCCATCGGCACGGCGAACATGCCGAAGGGGTACGTGTCCCGCAGGTCGGCCTTCGTCGTGAAGGGGAACCGGGACAGGTCCTCCAGCGACCGGCAGTCGTCGGGCCCGACGCCGGCCTCGTCGAACTTCTTCCGGTACAGCTCCACATTGTCGTACGCGTGCCGCAACGTCGCCCGCAGACGGTCGAGTTGAAGCTCCCTCAGCTGCTCGCGCGTCAGGCGCTCGCCGTCGTCCAGCAGGTCGTGGGGGAGCGGCTCGCCCAGGCGGGATCCGGTGGCCGCGCCGGGCGTCGGTGCGGTGCTCATGGCGACTCCTTCGTCGTCGTGCCGTTGATCGTGCGGCTGCGGCCGCGAAACTCCGCGACCACCTCCTCGCCGCGCCGGACGCTCACGTCGTAGATGCCGCTGCGACCGAACCGGGTGCGTTCCTCGGCGCTCGCCACGAGTATGTCGCCCTCGTACGCCGGAGCGACGAAGGCGATGTCGGCCCCGGCCGCGACGGTCACGGGGCCGTGGCTGTTGCAGGCGCAGGCGAAAGCGGAGTCGGCGAGCAGGAAGACATAGCCGCCGTGGGCGATCCGGTGTCCGTTCACCATCGTCGCGGTCACGGTCATGCGGAGGGTGGCGGTCCCCTCGCCGTGCTCCAGCAGCTCGATGCCGAGCCGACGTGACGCTTCGTCCGCGGCGAACATCGCCTCTGTGGGCGTCGTGGTCACCGTTCTCACCACCTTGTGAACCGACCGAACATTCGGTTACCGTGCGCCACGGCCAAGTAATCCAGCATCACCACTGCGTGTCAAGGGGCGGTACGCATGCCGCGGAGCCACCCCCCTGCCGCTTCGGTCCGTCCCTGGTGAGGAGCAACTTCCATGCCTGACGAGGTCTTTCTGATCGACGGGGCCCGCACCCCGCAGGGCCGGTACGGGGGCGCGCTGGCCTCCGTACGCCCCGACGACCTGGCGGCCCTGGTCGTCGGTGAGGCCGTCCGGCGCGCCGGCATTCCGGGCGACGCCGTGGACGAGGTGATCCTCGGGGCCGCCAACCAGGCGGGTGAGGACAACCGGGACGTGGCCCGTATGGCCGTGCTGCTCGCCGGGCTCCCGCACACCGTGCCCGGCTACAGCGTCAACCGGCTGTGCGCTTCCGGGCTGACGGCGGTCGCGAGTGCCGCCCAGGCGATCCGGTCCGGTGAGGCCGAGCTGGTCGTCGCGGGCGGCGTGGAGTCGATGACGCGCGCGCCCTGGGTGATGGCCAAGCCCGGCACGCCGTGGGCCAAGCCGGGCGAGGTGCACGACACCTCGCTGGGCTGGCGGTTCACCAATCCGCGGTTCGCCTCCGCAGACCGGGCCCTGCCCGCCGGTGCCGGCCCCGAGACGGTGAAGGTCACCCTGTCGATGGGCGAGACCGCCGAGGAGGTCGCCGCGCTCGACGGCATCACCCGAGCCGACTCCGACGCCTTCGCGCTGCGCAGCCACCAGCGGGCCGTCGCCGCGCAGGAGGCCGGACACTTCGACCGCGAGATCGTGGCCGTGCCCGTCTCCGGGAAGGACGGTGAGGTGGTCCGCGACGAAGGCCCGCGTCCCGCCACGACACTGGAGAAGCTCGGCACCCTGCGGACCATCTTCCGCCAGGACGGCATCGTCACCGCCGGTTCCTCCTCGCCCCTGTCCGACGGCGCCGCCGCGCTGGTGGTGGCGAGCGGCACGGCCGTCGAGCTGTACGGGCTCACACCGCGGGCCCGGATCATCACCTCCGCCTCGGCCGGCGTACAGCCCAACCTGATGGGTCTCGGCCCGGTCCCCGCCACCGAGAAGGCCCTCGCCCGCGCGGGCTGGGGCACCGGCGACCTGGACGCGGTCGAGCTGAACGAGGCGTTCGCCGCCCAGGCGCTGGCCGTGATCCGCCGGTTGAAACTGGACGAGGAGAAGGTCAACGCCGACGGCGGCGCCATCGCCCTGGGCCACCCACTCGGCTGCTCCGGCGCCCGCATCCTGCTCACCCTGCTCGGCCGACTGGAACGCGAGGACGGGCGGCGGGGGCTGGCCACACTGTGCGTGGGGGTGGGACAGGGCGTCGCGATGGCGGTGGAGAGGGTGTGATCACTCGGACGCCATCCGGAAGCCTGCAACGCCGTCAGCGGACTTTTAATCCATTGGTTGTGGGTTCGAGTCCCGCAGGGTCTACCGACAAGGCCCAGGTCAGAGGCCATCTGACATGGGCCTTCGGTGTATTTTGGAGTCTCGGTGATCGTTGGCTCAGCCGATGTGCAGACGATCATGGGTGACTCAGTCGTGGTCGCCGTGGCTTCCACGACATCCCGTACGTAACCGGCCCGTTGTGGCGGCAGTACGGCTCCACCTTGGGCCGCATCCTCCGCTTCGCCGTTCCTGCGCGTGGACTTGCCGTGATGTGAGTGTTCGGCGACGGTCATCTTCCTTTGTCAGCGGATTCCTTTGTCAGCGGAGGGGATGCCGTTTGGCACGCCGGGCCCCTTGGACGGCGGCGAAGGCCACACCGGCCACGAGGACCACGATGCCAATGATCAGCAGATAGCCCAGGCCCTCGGCTGCCACGCCGATGATGCCCAGGATGACGGCAATGAGGACGAGCAGCAGGAAGAGCACCATGGCTCGGACACCTCCCTTGGACTGGGCACGGTTGCTCAGCGGCGTGCGAGTTGCCGTTCGCCGCCCGCGCCCGGCTGGTAGGTCATGCCGTAGTAATGGAAGATCGCTTCCTCGTGCTCGGCGGGAAGAACGTCATCCGTGCCGATCGAAGGAGCCTTTCTCACCAGGCTCTTGGCGTAGGACACCTTGAGATAGTCCGGCCCGAGGAGCACCTCATCGAGGGGGACGAAGACCAGACGGTGCCGGGTGGGCAGTCCGGTCCGGACGGTGGCCACCGCCGGTTCGTCGGTGGTGGTGTCCACGTAGACCGCTTCGAGCACGCCGATCTTGTGCCCTTTCGGATCGACGACATCCTGATCGCGCCATTCACGGATATCGGCTGCCTGGATCATGCCGCCTCCCTCCTGAGCAGGACACCGGTCCGTGTCGGCCCCACGGAATATCGCGTCCGGGTACCCGGATCGGCAGCCCTGCAACTTTCCAGTCTGCGGGCTCTCTGTCCGCGAGGCGAGTGTTGAAGCATCTCTTGTTGTCGTGCTGACGGCCAAGGCAACGACTCCGGCGTATACACGCCGGAGTCGCCCTTCCGGGCGGTTGCACGTGAGAGTGAACCAACCCGCCTTCAATATTACTACGGTCAGTGCGGCTCGGGCATGCTCGCGTGTTGCATCAATCCGTACTCTTCTTAGGCCTCCATGCGTCGAATGTCTTGGCGTAGCAACGTGACCATGACAGGCGTGTATCCCGTAACGTGGGTCGATCACGCTTACACTGCCCGCAAGATCACCAAGCGGGTTCGCTCCTGGCGACGCACCTAAGACGGTTGCCTTCAGTGGTCTCACGCTGGGCCTGCGTGACCTTCCTGTGGCACGTCTCCGTTCCGCCAGTAGTCCCTGGCTGTCTCCATGAGATTCGCCCTGTGGTGAATTTCCCCCTCGCCCGCCCGGGCAATAAATCAGCAGCTAAGGCCCATTAACTATTTCTCTGCATTTTGTGATTCGCTCGCAAATTCTGACGAAGTCACTCGAGTGAATCGTGATCCGATTCCTCTCCTGCGCAATATGCCATCGACAGAAACAGACGATTTCGTGCGACCGGGCACGCAGGCAGGCGCCATCCCCCTCACAGGAGTTGGCCCCTCGATGACGCTGCATATCCCTGACGTGCCACTGCGGCGCACCATATCGGCTTGGATCGCGGCGGTAACGGCCGTGGTGATCACCGGAAGCCTCGGAGTGCATCCGGGAACAGCCATCTCCGGATTCCCGCCCTGCCTCGTCCTTTGGGCCAGGTATTCCGCGGACGCTGTGGCGGCCCAGGCCAAGACCGACCTGACGACGGCATCCGCCAGTCGGGGGTGGGCCTCGTCAACGGCGCCTCGCCGTGCAACGTGTGCTGGCAGGTCGGCAGGTCGGCCACGCTCGGCACCAACTCCACCCTCGTGATCAACCGGGGTTCGTGTGCCGCCGGCACTATCGAGCCAGTGAGGGCCCTGTGGCCTGCACGGCGACAGCATGAGGCGGCTGTCGCCGACGATGGAGCTCCGAGTGCTCAAACGCGCAGCAGGCGCTCCGTGATCTCCCGGTAGTGCCTCAGCGCGAGCCGTAGTTCCTCTGTCTGTGTTTCGGTGTCCGGGTCCTGCCACTTTGCGCGGAGGGCTCGACGCCGTTCTGCGAGGGTGTCCGTCAGGTGGGTGGCGAGTTCGTCGAAGGCGCTGTCAGCCTCTTCCACCGCTTGGCGTGGGCTGTCGACGAAGGTGTTGAGGGCCTGTTGGAGACGCAGGGTGACCTTGTCACGTTCGCCTTGCGGGAGCAGCTTCGAGCCCGGCCGGCGACCGGCGCCGTCGGTGCTGGTGCCGGGCTCGCGCGGTGCGTGAGCAGAGTCGGTGGGAGGTGTCTGCGGGGCGCGCCGCATCGCGGGAACCGGGCTCCCGGCCTGGGGCTGCCGTGCGTGTTCGGCGTTGTGCGACATCAGGTGCTGCTTCCCTTCGCGTGGCGTCGGGTCAGTGGCCACGGCGCGTGTCCTTGGCCGTCGGGGGTATGCGAGCGGCGCCGGTCCGGGGCAGCCGGTTGTTCGATGACCAGTGCCTCGAAGAGGCTTCGGGCTTCGACCATGGCCTCCCGCATTTCCTCGGTGCCGCTCTGGTCGCGGGCTGCCGTGTGCATGCTGCGGTAGCCCTGGACGAACTGGGCGTGGTGGACGGAGAGGGCCGCCAGCTGCTCATCGAACTCCTCGCCGTCAGGGAAACCGCGGTCCCTGGCCAGGTGTGCAAGGAGGGCGTCCGCCTCGGCGACGGCCTTCTGCGGTGATTCGACGAACTGCTCCTGGGCGGCGGCCCATTGAGTCAGGTAGTGCTCGCGGGCCTCGGGCGACAGCGGCTGCTTCCTGAGGGAGCCGTGCTGCTGCACGCGCTCACCGAGTTCCCGCTCGGCCTCCCTGATGTCGCCGTCATGGCGGGCTACGGCACGGTCGTACTCCGGGCCGAAGCGCCTCTTCAGCCCGCGGCCGCCGTTGCCCCGGGCCCTTCCGCGTCCGAGGTAGAGGAGGGTGGCCAAGCCAATGACGATCACAGCGATGATCACGACGGTGAACATGGCTGCCTTCTTTGGCTCTTGGTTCGCAGATAGGTCTGCATCATTGCCGTCAGTTCCCGTCGGCTGATTGAGTGTTGAGGGCTGCCGGGTGGTGGCCGCCTGACGTGGCCACCACCCGGGCGCATGTGGTCAGGTCAGCGCCTGAAGGCGTGCTTGACCTTGGAGGCGGCCTGCTTCAGGTTTCCGGAGACCCGATCGGTCCTGCCTTCGCGCTGCAGTCGTTTGTTGCGGGTGGTCCGGCCGACACGTTCGGTAATCCGGCCCTTGAATTCCTGTGTCTTGTGCTTGATCGTCTGCCCGACGCTCATGGTCGGCCTCCTACGTGTCTGCTGAGTGGGGCCCCGCGCGTGATCGTCGTACCGGCCGCCGTTCCCGCGGGCGGGATCGGGCCCCGGTGTGGATTACCGGCGGCCGTACCGACGCCTGCCACCGCCGCGCCCGCGCCTTGCGAAGCCGACGATCCAGACGACCAGCAGTACGGCGGCGACCCACCAAAGGGTCTGCATGGTGAAGCCGAATCCGAACACCACGAGGATCAGCAGTAGGAGAAGAATCCAAACAAGCATGGCCGAGCCTCCACGCGGTCACAGGGACAGTTCCTGCGTTCCGCGGGGTCAGGGCGAAGCGGAAGGTGGAAGGCCTCGCCCGGAGGTTTCCGGAGCGGTGTAGCCCCACGCCTGCTGTCAGTCAACGCCTGGCAACCTCCCTTGTCAACGTAGCGTCGACACTGAGGAGTTCTGGGAGCTGGGCAGGGGCCGCTGGGGTAAACGGAGCCTCGACGGGGGCTTCGGCCGGCTCGGTGGGCGGCGACGGCAGGACGTGGTCCTCCCACCGGGACAGGCCCATCACAGTGGCGAGCAGGACGAAGACGATGGGCGCGTGCGGGAACGGCCACGCTCGTGACGCGGCGGATTCCGGCACCGATGCGCACGGTGCGCCCCCTGGGGAGCGCGATGGCGGTGCGACGCTGCCGGGGGCCGGGGCGGCACGACGCACGCTAGCCCTCCCCGCATTTCCCGGATAGGTGACAAGCAGCCATCTGTGCCGGACAGGACGCACTGATGTGGCACGGTATCCGGAATCTTTGGGCAGGACTACGCTGTGGGGTGAGGCCCCAGTCCCCGGTATCGATGCTGTACCCAGCTCCCGGGGAGGCCCGCCGTGTTCGTCCTGCTAATCATCCTCATCATGGTCTTGTTCGGTTTCGGTTTCTTCGATCCCATCTGGTGGGTGGCCGCGGCGGTGTTGGTCCTGTGCGCCACCCGCTACGGTCGCGATCGTGGCGGGGGCGGGGGCCGTAGCGGCAGGTCCGATCTCGGGGACTACCGGGACTACCAGGAGCGCCGGGATCGTCAGGACCGCTGGGACCGTCGCTACAGCCGTCGGGACCGAGCGCGCTGGAGGCGCGAGGACCGTCGGGACCGCGAACACCGCAGGTGACCCGTGCAGCGGCCCAGCAGCCAGGGAATTCGGAACGGCTTCAGCCAGGCCGGACACGTCGAGAGCCCGGAGAGGTACATGCCATGCAACGCACAAGCGTGATCCAAGAAGAGTGGGGGGGTCCGAAGGCCGAGGTCTCGCGGGGGGACGCGCCGGTCGGGCAGGATGTCGTCGCGCTGCTCGCCGAGAACGATCAGCTGCGTCGGGCGCTGTCCGGCCGTGTGGTGATCGACCAGGCCTGCGGCATGGTGATGGCCCTGACCCCCTGCCGCCGTGGGGCGGCCAGGAACCTGCTGGTGGATGTCTCACGGCAGTGCGATCTCAAACTCCGGGAAGTGGCCGCGTATCTGGTCGCCACCTCGGAGGGTGAGCAGCTCCCGGGGCAGATCCAGCGTGCGCTGCGTCGCGCGCTGCGGCGGCTTCATACGGCAGACCTGCGATGAGGTTCATGCCGACCAGGCAAGTCCTTCGGTAGGGAGAGGTCATGATTCACGCAGCCGATGTCCGGGAATGGCGCGACCTCGACGTCGTCGATACCGAGTCCCACAAGATCGGTGTCCTCGAAGCGGTGTATGTGGACACCACCACCGATGAGCCGGCCATGGCGACGGTGCGGACCGGTCTTCCCACCCGGCACCGTCTGGTGTTCGTCCCTCTTGAGGACGCGATCGCCGGGCCGGGCTATCTCAAGGTCGCCTATGTCAAGACGCTGGTGAAGCAGGCCCCTTCGATCGGCACCGACGACGTGCTGCCCGCCGACCAGGAGGAGGCGATCTTCAAGCACTACGGCCTGCCCTACAAGCCCGGTGCAGCCGGTGAGAGGCAACTGGCGCGCCGCTGACCGCCGATGGGCACGACGACTGTGTTGTGAGGACTGTGTTGTGAGGACTGCTGAGGTACGCACCATGCACCAGGTGACCGCGCCCCGTGAAGAACGGCCGTTGCTCACGGCTGTGGCTTCGACAGGCGATGCGGCTCTGCTGGCCGAGGTCGTCGAACTGCGTGCCAAGAACGAGCAGTTGGGGCGGGCGCTGGCCACCCGCCCGGTGATCGACCAGGCGCGCGGCATGGTGATGGCCCTGGCGCCGTGTTCCAGCGCGAGGGCATGGGATCTGCTGGTGGGCGTGTCGCAGCACTGCAACATCAAGCTCCGGGACGTGGCTGCGGCTCTGGTCGCCACGACGAAGGACGAGACGCTCCCGGAACCGATACAGCGGGAGCTTCGCCGGGCGCTGCGGCGCCTTCATGCGACGGACCGGGAGTGACGGAGTGCCCCCCA
Source organism: Streptomyces albicerus (assembly GCF_008905045.1). Taxonomy (GTDB): domain Bacteria; phylum Actinomycetota; class Actinomycetes; order Streptomycetales; family Streptomycetaceae; genus Streptomyces; species Streptomyces albicerus. Next base: position 2,674 of record NZ_VWMY01000071.1, on the reverse strand, counting down.
GCGGACGGCACCGGGAGCTGTGAGCTCAACTCTCCGGTGCCTTCGTCCGGGCCGGCCGTCGGACGCCCCTGCTGTGTAGCCCACCCCGGGGATCTCAAACGTTCCCGTTCCACGCGGAGCATGCGCAGCGCGGACAGCCGCAGTTCGAGTTCGTCCATCACCAACGCGACCAGGTCGGCCAGGGCGGTGGCCTGATCCTGTGTGATCCGGTGCGGGGCGGCTATTCGGGCCGTTGGGTCTGGTCGTTGTGGGCGAGGCCGTCCGGATGTTCCGCCGTGCGCTCGCCAAGAGGAAGAACGAGTACCCGTAAGGCCGTTGGGCCGGAAAGTCGATGGATCTGCCCCGCCTGCTGCCAGCCCCAGTTCTTGAAGGCGGCACAGGCTGAACGGTCGGACTGATCCACCAAGGTGACGCCGAGCGAAGCCTGGTGATCGGCGAGCAGGCGCTCCTGGAGTCGGCGGGCGAGCCCGTGGGCGTGTTTGTGCGGATGGACGAGGGTTTCGAGGATCGCGAAGACATGTCCGGACGCGGTCAGTTGCTCAAGGTTCTGCGGCATCGGTCCGTCGAACCCCTGCCACCAGGAGCCGTCGCGCGGCACGGGGAATCCGAAGACACACCCGGCCAGGGACTGCGCCTCGGCGACCAGCATGTCGAATCCCGGCAGCTGTACGTCGTTTGCCAGGCGGTGCAGGAACTTCTGCCGGTCGTGGAACTCCTCACCGGGAGCGGCTGCGGAAGACTCCACGTACAGATCCGCCAGGTCCTCCCGCAGGCCCTCGGCCTGCCAGCGGTTCAGCCTGCGCAGACGCACCGTGTCCATCGCGGACGGCTCAGAGCCTTCGAGTTCGTGTGGTTGCCGTGGAGCGGGCATGACGCGCCTCGGTTCAGGGGCCGGAAGATGTACGGGACTGCCATCGTGGCCGATGGGCGGTGCGGCGCCTGGGTCTGGGACGTCTGTTCAGCAGCATAGCCCCGGATCGGCGCCGCGTCGGGGCCCGTTGGCGGCGCGGGGCCACTGTGGCGCCGGCAGATGGACGGTGAGTGCGCCGACCAGCTTGTCGAAGACGGGGTGGGACGCGGCGACGAGCCAAGGTACGGGCGAAGGGATGACTGCCGTCGACAGCCCGCACGCGGGGCCGGGTGTCGACGGCCGCGTCGTTTGCCCGCGCGCTCCCCCGTGAGCGGCCGCAGTTGTGTTGCGGAGAGCTGTTTGAGAGCGGGCTGTCCGGGAACCCGCCTCGTGTGCTTCAGACCAGAGGCACGCCCGTGGGAGCAGCTTTCGCTGCTCCCCTGTGCGCTGCGGTCTGTCGGCTCCCACGGTGAGTGACGCCACCGATCAGGGAGACACGTGCCCATGCCGGACCAACGCACACAGAGCCCACGAAGCACACGCCCCCACGACGACGCGCCGGACACCGACGCCGCGTTCCGCCGTATGGCTGCCCTACCGGGCGGCCCGGAGAGGTCCGCGCTGCGGCAGGAGGTGGTGTGCGCCTGGATGCCGATGGCCGTACGGCTCGCCCGGCGCTTCCGCCATCGTGGTGAGACCTTCGAGGACCTCGAGCAGGTTGCCCAACTGGGCCTGGTCAAGGCGGTAGCCCGCTTCGACCCCAGTCGCGGCACCGCCTTTCCGAGCTTTGCCATACCGACGATCCTCGGCGAGGTGAAGCGGCACTTCCGTGACGAACTCTGGGTCGTGCATGTGCCGCGGCGCGTACAGGAGCTGCGCCGTCAGGTCCGCTCCGCCGACCATGAGCTGTGCTCTTCGCTGGGCGGCCGCATCCCCGCAGTCCACGAGATCGCCGCACACGCCGGCCTGACCGAGGCCGAGGTACGGCTGGGTCAGGGGGCGCTGGAGAGCTTCGCCGCCCGGTCCTTGGACTCCGTGCCCGGCCACTCCGAGGACAGCCAGCCCCTGACCGACACCCTCGGCGACGTGGAGCCCGGCTTCGACCTGATCGTCAACCGCGAGGCGCTCCGCCCCTTGCTGCGGGCACTGCCCGAACGCGAACGGCAGATCTTGTACATGAGGTTCTTCTGCGAGATGACGCAGGCCCGCATCGGCCTACAGCTCGGTGTCTCCCAGATGCACGTCTCCCGTCTGATCACCCGCACCTGCGCACGCCTGCGCGACCAGGTGATGGCCGACGCCCACGATCTGAGGAGGGCATCGTGACCAGGCCTCGGGTGCACGGGTGGCGATCCAAGCGATCGCTTTCGCGTTCTGGACGCTGTCAGACGCACAGACCGGGGAGACGTTCGGAGCCGTCGATGAAGGCGCGGGCCACGTCGGACAGGCGTCGGTTGTGGGCGCGGGCGTAGCCACGCAGTGCGGTGAAGGCCTGTTCCATGTCGATGCCCTGGCGTTCGGCGAGTTTCCCCTTGGCCTGCTCGATCAGTACCCGGCTGTTCAACGCTGTCTGCAGTTGTTCGTTGAGCACGGTGCTGCGGTGGGTGGTGCGTTGTTGCAGGAGGCTGATGGTGGCGACGTCGGCCAGGGCCTGGGCGATGAGGGTGGCGGCCGGGTCGAAGGGGCCGGGGGTGGCGTGGAAGAGGTTCAGGGCGCCGACGACCTCGTCGCGCAGCCGCATGGGCAGGGCCTGGACCGCGCCGAAGCCGCTGCGGTGGGCCGCTGTGGCGAAGTGCGGCCAGCGGTCGACCTCGCGGGTCAGGT
>NZ_VWMY01000070.1 GCF_008905045.1 Streptomyces albicerus | reverse complement strand
TCATAGAGCCGGCCTGACAGCGCCTCGGCCCGTTCCCCCACAAGTCCCCCTAGACACGGACGGTTCCCGCCGCCAGTTTGGCGGGATTTGCTCTCGCTGCGCAACGGCTTCGACGGGCAGACGCAGGGCCCTCACCTGATGCGACGTCACCTTGAGGCGGTGCACTACTGACAAAGTTCCCTGCACGGATGACAAAGTCCGAAGCCCACGATGCTCCTACGGTAAAGGTCCATGGGCGAGGCCAGAGAAAGGGGAGTCCCATGCGTGCCATTTCGCGCAGGCTGCAGGTTCTGCCCGGCCCCCCATGTCCCGGCCTCATTCTGCATCAGCCGTCACGGCGAACGGGGGGCCCGCCCTCCTGCAGAATCGGCCATCGCCCGCGCGCGGTCGTCCCGCCGTAGTGACTCGGCGGGCAACATTTCAGCAGGTCAGCGTCTGGGACGTCCCGGGATGAGGCCACTTCTGCGTCAACGGTGGCCGGACAGCGCGCCCAAGCCGCAGTCTCGTTGCGGAGCCGGCCGGTGCGGTCGGCTTCTTCAAGCGCACGTCAATCGAGGGGAACAGCATGTGAGCTCTCACGAAGGCACTCGTCAGTGTCACCGCCGCGGTCGGGATCGCCGCCGGCGGCCTGGCCACCGCGGGCACGGCCATGGCGGCCCCCACGCCGGCCCAGCAGCAGGCGGTGACCGGTGAGGTCGGCACGCTCGCGGTGGTCAACCTGGGGCTGAACACCACCCGGGCCAAGCACTGGCAGTGCTTCATGCAGGAAATTGGTTACTACTCCGGCCCGATCGACGGGCAGTTGGGTACCAACAGCTGGAAGGCTGCACAGGAGATGTTCAACGACCTGGGCCTCGGCGCCGGTACTGTCGACGGAATCGTCGGACCCAACACGATCAGTGCGTTGCAGAAGTACCTGAACCGGTACGCCAGTGCCGGCCTTACCATCACCGGGATCGCCGGACCCAAGACCCAGGACGCATTCTGGGACTTCAACGTCACCAACTTCTGCTGAGTGAACGCCGCGGCTCGTCCTCCCTCCGGGGCAGAGGACGGGTCGCGTGCCGTTGTCGGCGAACGTGTCAGAGCCGCTCGGGCGTCCGGATGGCCAGCAGGGCCATGCCCCGGTGCAGTGTGCGGGCCGTGACGGCGCACAGGAAGAGGCGGTTCTCCACCTGCTCGCGCCTCGCGGCCTTCAGGACCGGCCGCTTGTCGCAGAAGGACCTGGTACAGGTACGCCGTCAGCTTGTGCGGGGCGTACTCCTTCGCCGCCTCCGACAGGCCGCCAACTGCGGTCTGGCTGTATCTGGGGAGCGGTCGCATCATCCGGGCCGACGTTCAGGACGCCGATGCGCTGGAGCCGTTGCGGATCGACCTGGACGAATTCACCGGGCAGTGGTCACTCCGGCACAGGGCCGCCCACCAGTGACTGACGTGGGCGGAGTTCATCGACTGGGGGACAGAACCGATGCAGGTACGACTCCCGGGTGATCATGAGGTGTCGAGTCCCTGATCACCGCAATGGAGGACCGTGCCTGCCCGCTCATCATCGCCCCATCCCTGCCGGCCTGGGCCGGCTCGCTGCTGTCCAGCCTCCCAAGACTGGGGAACACCCGGTTCTGCTGGACTGTCTCTCCGGGGTTGCCGATCCGCGCCGGGCCAAGGGCCGCCGCCATCCCCTCGCCTTCGTCCTTGCGCTCGCCGCCTGCGCGGTACTGGCCGGCGCGAAGTCTCTTGCCGCGATTGCGGAGTGGGCCGCTGATGCACCACCCGCCGTCCTCACCGCTCTCGGCGGCCCCGGTCGTGAACCGTCCGGACCCACCGCTCCGGCCGAGGCGACCATGCGCCGGGTCCTGCAGCGCGTCGACGGCGACGCCCTCGATACCGCAATCGGTACCTGGCTCGCCGCGCGCGATCCCGACCGACCACTCCCCGGCAAGGACACAGCCGAGCGGTTCCGTCGCTCACTCGCCGTGGACGGCAAGACCGTGCGCGGAGCCCGTCGGGCCGACGGCACCCAGGTCCACCTGCTCGCCGCGATGACCGATGCCGGCCTGGTCATCGCCCAGCGCGAGGTAGACGGCAAGACCAACGAAATCACCGTCTTCCGGCCGATGCTCGCCGAGCTCGAACTGACCGACACGGTAGTCACCTTCGATGCCCTGCACTCCCAAATCGCGCACGCCCGCTTCCTGGTGGAGGAGAAGAAGGCCCACTACATCGCGGTGATCAAGGCGAACCAGCCGCTGCTGCACCAGCGCCTGAAGAACCTGCCCTGGCGGGACGTGCCGCTGATGGACAAGACCCGCGCCACCGACCACGGCCGCGACGAGATCCGCCGGGTCAAAACCTGCACGGTCACCCGTGGCCTCGCCTTCCCGCACGCCATGCAGGCCGTGCAGATCGTGCGGCGCCGCCGAACCGCCACCACCGGCAAGGTCACCCTGGAACGCGTCTACGCGGTCACCGACCTGACGGCCGGCCAGGCCGAAGCGCCGGAAATCGCGCACCGCGTCCGCGCGCACTGGGGCATCGAGAACAAAATCCACCATGTACGCGACACCTCCTGGAGTGAGGACGTCTCACGCGTGCGCACCGGCAACGCACCCCGGGCCATGGCCAGCCTGCGCAACCTCGCCCTCGGAGCCCTCCGCCTCGCTGGACGCACCAACATCGCCGCGGGCCTTCGCCACCACGCGCGCGACGCCACCCGCGCCCTGGTCACACTCGGCATCGCGTGATCAACCGCGACAGATCCACTGAACGACGTCGCCCTGCCCAGGGACTGCCTGGGATCGCATGCGCATGATCGCGGAGAATGCCCTGCATCCTGACGAGTCGGCTGTATGACCCGAGGCTCACAAGGCCGTCGAGCCCCCGGCGATCAGTGTGGACCGCCCGCCCGAATCGACCGCTGACGGACGCTGGATCTGCGCTGCATCATCAGCGCATTCTGGATGTTTTCGCAGGTCATTGCACTGCCGCCGATATTCCGGTTCAACGTTTAGCGGCCGCCTTAGCATCGACGCGACGGTCTGGCAAACATGCAGGTCAAGCGGGGTCGTCCCCTTCGAGGGACGACCCCGTCCCCGGAGCTCCCGCCTATTGGCCGGTGTCCCTTTTCGGGCTCAGTCCGGTGCGGCGCGCTGTCATGGAGATCGGCCCGGGCCCCTCCCGGCGAAGAACGACGTCCACCGCGAGGCGGCCTTGGGCCGAGAGATCGTGAGGCGACACTCCTCGGATGGAGCCGCAGTCTCCGGCATACCGGTCCTTCCCAACGGGCCTGCGTCGGGATCTGCTGCCCGCTACCCGGTTTGCCGCGTACGGCGCTTTGATCAACCGGAAGGTGCGGTGCTGGCTGTGGATGCCCGATGTGCAAGCGAAGTCACCGTTCATGACGACGGACACGGACGCTTGCCCGCGCAGCCCTTGGGCGTTGGTGCCGCTGTCATGGCCGCGCTCGCCCCCCTTGTCGGTGTCGTGGCCCGGGTTATTCGGCGGTGAGGGCGAGCAATTGGACAAGGCCGGGCTCACCCTCGCCGACCTTGACCTTATCGAACTCGACGAGGCTTTCGCGGCCCAAGTCCTGGCCTGCACACGGGCTATGGGCCTGACCGGGACCGACCACGAGCAACGCATGAACGTCAACGGCTCCGGAGTCTCGCTGGGCCACCCCGTCGGCACCACCGGGGCACGCGTCCTCGCCACCCTGGCCTGGGGAGATGCGCCACTGAACAGTACCGCTACGCGCTGGAGACGATGTGCATCGGTGACCAGTGGTCCCAGAGGCAAATGGCCGCTGAGTGCCCATGCCGCGGCTCTGACCGAGACCCCGGCGAGGTTGTCGTGAAGGCGCTGAGCTCGGGGGCCTCATACTGATCTGGTCGTCCGCGACCAGTGACACCCCGGTCCCGCTGTCGGCCGTGCTGCGCCATGAGGGCGCGGACGTCGGTCACCTGCTCATGTTCGTCGCCGTCACCCGCTATGTCCCAGGGGCCCGCGGCCGCCACTGTCGCGAAGCCGTGGCAGCCGCGTGCCCACGTCGCCGTGTCATCACTGCGTCAAGGGACTTCCCGGCAACCCTTCCAGCGCGTCTGTGATGTCGGTGAAGGTGGCGACACAGGGGTCGAAAAGCCCGCCCCAGCCGTCGGAGCCGCCACCGCCGGAGCCGTCGAGTATTCCCCTGCCCGTAACGCTGCCGTCGGCGTTGACCGTGTACACCGGGGAACCGGAGTCGCCTGGTAGGGCGCACTGCCCCAGCTTCTGCCCCCTTACCACGTTGCGCCATATGCCCTCGGTGGACCGCGCGTCGAACTCGGTGCGCACGACCAACCAGCCGCACTGCTCCCCGGTGCGCTGGCCGTCGGTGCACACCTCGTCGTACACGGCGGCGCGACGCTGCCAGATGCCGCTCACCGAGGCGGAGTCACCGATGCCGGCATCCGAACCGCCGCGGTAGACGCGCCCGATACCCTGCCGGCTGGGGTACATCTCGACGAGTGCCAGGTCGCCGCGGAAACGGGTGTCACCGGGGAAGAGCTGAGTACCCTCGCCCACGTTCCAGTTCTCCCGGGTCCCTTCGTTCACGTAGCCCATACTCTGGGTCGGCGCGTCGACGAAGCCTCCGGTGGGCGCACAGTGCCCGGCCGTGAGCATCATGTACGTCCCGCCGTCGATCCAGGGGAATCCGCTCGTGCAACTCCTGCCGTCGGGAGTGATGATGCGGGCCCCTCCGTAGAAGGGGGAGGTGTCGTTCTGCCGGCTCTGAGGGCTGCCCAGCGGACGGTCGGGAGCGTGGACCAGGGCGATGGCGTCCGCCCCATAGCGACGGGCCAGCGCGGAGGCCAGGGATGTGCTCAGGCGCCTGACGGTGATGAGGACCCGGTTGTGCTCCCCGTCCGGGGTCGTCTCGAAGATGGCCTTGCCGTCGGGGACGTCCTTGTCGGTCAGACCGATCGCCTCGTGCTTGATCTTTTCGAGGTCGCTGTAGCTGCGCTGGGCGGTCCGGGACTCCTCGACCCCCGTGTGCTTCTCCTGGAAGCCGGCGGCCAACGTACTGCCTTTCGCGCTCACGGAATTGAGGATCACCTTGCCGGACTCGGTGTCGAGCCAGGGATAGCTCAGGTCATCAGGATGCTGCCGCGCCAGTTCGAGCGCCCCCTGCAACGCCTCGACGGCAGCCTCGGTGGGACGATTTGCGACGTCGAGCGTATCGAGATCGTCCGGCACAATGTCGACTCCGGCGATCTGCTGGGCGCGTGCGCTCGCCACGATGCTCGCGTCAGGTTGGGTTGCCACCGCGGTCGACGGCAGGGCCGTCACCAGGGTGATGGCGAGCGCACCAAAGATGGTTCTGCGTTTGTTCATCTGCCCTCCAGATATGTCGAATTGCTGTTGGACCAACCTCGGAAGCCAGGCGCATCGCCCGCTGCTGGTGTTCGCAGCGGATGCGAGATCGCCATGTTCATGTCATGCGTTTTGGACCGCAGCGACCGATCAGACCATCCGGAGGCGCTGACCGCCTGCAGGCCGAGGGCTCGCCGGCTTGCAGACTCGGCCGATGACCGCTGCAAGTGCGACCGGACCGGTCGCTCCAGGTGTATCGGCTCGCCATTGTTCGCCTTCGAGGCACTGGTGCCCAACAAACAACTCATGAAAAATGTGCCGCAGCCGTCACGCTGTGGCCTGGGGGAACGGGGAGGTGCGGCTATGCCGCGCAAGGAGCGACCAATAGACGCGGGGGACGGTCCGTTACGGGAGTTCGCCGCGGGCTTACGGCAGTTGCGGCGCAAGGCAGGTAATCCGCCCTACCGGACCATGGCGGAACAGGCGCACTACTCGATCTCGACGTTGTCCTCCGCGGCGTCCGGACAGCGGCTGCCGACGCTGGCAGTGACGCTGGCGTACGTGCGTGCCTGCGAGGGGGATGTGCAGAAGTGGGAACAACGTTGGCGGGAGACGGCGGACCAGCTCGGCGCAGAGGATTCCGCCCTCGGCCTGGCGGAGGAGTCCACCGCGCCCCCGCCGTACGCGGGTCTGCGGTCGTTCACGGAGCGGGACGCGCCGTGGTTCTTCGGTCGGGAGCAGCTGGTGGAGGAGGTGGCCGGGCGGCTTCAGCGGCAGCGGTTCGTGGTGCTGATCGGGGCTTCGGGGTCGGGTAAGTCATCGCTGCTGCGGGCGGGGCTGGTGCCACGCCTGCAGGCCGCGGCGACGGTAGTAGTGCTGACGCCGGGGCCGCGGCCACTGGAGGAGTGTGCGGTGCGGCTCGGTGCGCTGGCCGGCCTCACGCCGGGGGCACTGTACGGAGAGTTGAGACAGGACCCGGACAACCTGGACCGTGTTGCGCGACAGATCGACACCCGCTCTCAAGAGGGCGAGGGCATCGTGCTGGTCGTCGATCAGTTCGAGGAGACCTTCACGCTGTGCCGGGACGATGCCGAGCGGCACTGCTTCGTGGAGGCGCTGGTCACCGCCGCTTCGGCCGCCTCCGGCCGGTGCCGGGTGGTACTCGGTGTGCGCGCCGATTTCTATGCACACTGCCTCCACCACCCGCCGCTGGTGAAGGCGATGCGCGACGCACAGGTGCCCGTCGGGCCGATGGACCTCGACGAGCTGCGCCGTGCTGTGGTGAGACCGGCCCAGCGAGCCGGTCTCACCGTCGAGGGCGCGCTGTTGGCGTCGCTCAGCGCGCAGGCACACGGGCAGGCCGGAATGCTGCCGCTGCTGTCGCACGCACTGCTGCAGACCTGGCGGCGGCGCCGTGGGAACGCTCTGACACTTCAGGCGTTCGAGGCGGTAGGCGGGCTCGAAGGCAGCCTTGCCCGCACCGCAGAGGAGTTCTACCAACAGCTGGATCCCCAGCAGCGGGAGTTGGTCCGGCAGGTGTTCGTGCGGCTGACCGCGCTGGGCGAAGGAACGGAGGACACCAGGCGGCCGGCACGCCTTCAGGAGTTGGAAGGGCTCGTGGCGCAGGCCGACGGCGACAACATAGCCGCCGTACTGGAGGGTGCGGCCCGAGCCAGGCTGCTGACGCTGGACCACGAGCGGGTGGAACTAGCCCATGAGGCGCTGATCCGCTGCTGGCCCCGGCTGCACGGATGGCTGACCGAGGACCGGGAGGCCATGCGGGCCTTGCGTCAGCTCACCGACGCGGCACACGCGTGGGAAACGCTCGGGCGTGATCCCGGCGCGCTGTACCGCGGCACGCGTCTGGCCATGGCCGCCGCCCTCGACCGCACGGCCCTCTCCATGAAGGAGCGGGCGTTCCTCGACGCGAGCCTGGTCGCCGCGGACCGCGAACAAGCCGCCACGCGCCGCAGTACTCGCCGCCTGCGCCGGCTCACCGTGCTGCTGACAGTCCTCCTTCTCACTGTCTCTGCCACCACCGTCTACGCGCTGCGCGCGCAGAACACCGCCACCCAGCAGCGCAACATCGCCCTGTCCCAGAAGGTCGCGCAGCAGGCCACCGCGCTGCGCTCCGCCAACCCCGCACTCGCCACTCAGCTTAGCCTCGCCGCCTACCGTCTGGCCCCCACCACCGAGGCCCGTGGCGGCCTGCTCAGCACGTTCGCGACCCCCTACGCGACACGGCTCGCGGGCCACACCGACAACGTCAACGCAGTGGCCTACCGTCCCGACAGCCGCACACTGGTCACCGGCAGCAATGACGACACGGCCCGACTGTGGAACATCACGGACCCCCATCGCCCGCGCCCGCTGGCCACCCTGAACGGACACACCGAGAAGGTCAGCCACGCCGCCTTCAGTTCCGATGGCCGCACCCTGGCCACCGCGAGCTGGGACGACACCGCCCGGCTGTGGGACGTCACCGACCCGGACAGGCCCCACCTGCTGGCCGTCCTGCGCGGCCACGCCGGCGACGTCAACGCCGTGGCGTTCAGTCCCGACGGGCGCACCCTCGCCACCGCCGGCACCGATGGCACGGTGCGGTTGTGGGACCGCACCGACCCCCGCCGACCGCACACGGCGAACACGCTGCCCGGCCGCAACGACGCGAAGCGCGCGATCGTGTCCGTGGCGTTCAGTCCCGACGGCCACACCCTGGCCACCGCCGTCTTCGACAACACCGTGCGACTGTGGACGCTCGCCGCATCCGGGCGTGTCCGCGACTCGGCCACCTTGACGGGCCACACCGCCGCCGTCAGCGGGGTGGCGTTCAGTCCCGACGGGAAGATGCTCGCCAGCGCGAGCTGGGACCGGACCGTACGGCTGTGGAACCTGACTGATCCCGGAGGCCCGGCCCGGTTGGCGAGCCTGACCGGCCACGCCGACGGCTTACGTTCGGTCGCCATCAGTCCGGACGGGAACACCCTCGCCAGCGCGAGCATGGACCAGACCGTGGGGGTGTGGGACATCAGCGATCCGCGCAGGCCCAGTCGGCCGGCCATGCTGACCGGACACACCGACGCCGCCGTTTTCGTGGCGTTCAGCCCCGACGGCCGTACGCTGGCCAGCGCCGGTGACGACCAGACCGCGCGGCTCTGGGACCTCCCCCTCCCCGCTGTCATCAGCCACGCCGATACCGTCTGTGCAGTGGCGTTCAGCCCCCACGGGCACACCCTGGCTACGGCGAGCGACGATCGCACCGTACGGCTGTGGAGCCTGGCCGACCCCCGCCGACCCCGGAAACTGGCCACCCTCACCGGACACAGGGATGCCGTGTGCGGGCTTGCGCTGAGCCCGGACGGGCGCATCCTGGCCACCGGAAGCTGGGATCACACCGTGCGGCTGTGGGACATCACCGACCCCCACGTCCCCCAGAAATTGGCCACCTTCTCCGGACACGGCGAACACGTCAACACGGTGACGTTCAGTCCCGACGGGCGGGTCCTGGCCGCCTCCGGCGGGGACGGGACCGTACGACTGCAGGACGTCACCGATCCACGCCGCCCCCGCGAACTGGCCACCCTCACCGGGCATACCGGCGGCGCCAACACCGCCGTCTTCAGCCCGGACGGGAACACCCTGGCCACAGGAGGCTGGGACGCCACCGTACGGCTGTGGGATATCACCGACCGCCTCCACCCGAGAAAGGCGGCTACCTCTGCGGTCTTCTCGGAGGGGGTCAACGCCGCCGCGTTCAGCCCGGACGGGAACATCCTGGCCACAACGGACTTCGGCGACACGGTACGACTCTGGCGCGTCACCGACCGCCGCCTGCACAAGTCGGCGGCCCTCGTCGGCCATGTCGGCCCCACTCACTCCCCCGTCTTCAGCCCCGATGGGCACACCCTGGCCACCATGGGTGCCGACGGCACCGCTCGATTGTGGGACCTGACCGATCCGGCCGGTCCCCGCGCACTGGCCTCCCTCACCAGCGGCGACCAACACATCTACGCAGCAGCGTTCGGCCCCGACGGCCACACCCTGGCCACGGCAGGCGCAGACCGCGCCGCCCACCTGTGGGAGACCTCCCCCGAACGCGTCGAAACCCAGGTGTGCCAAGTCAGCCACCCCACCATCACCCGCTCCGAGTGGACGAAGTACTTCGGGAACCTGTCCTATCGGCCCCCATGCCCGTAACAGCCCAACGTCAACTCCTCGCACCGTGTCGCAGTGGTCGCTGCGGCGTCACGTTTTTCGGACTTGTTTGTTCGACACCGATGGCCGAACCCGAACAACGTCCGGGTCGCTACACCTGGAGGCCGCACACAACAAGGACTCCCGGAGAGGACGAAACACGATGAGGCGAAACAGGCTGGTACTCGCGACGGCGGGCAGCGCGCTCGCGCTGAGCGGGGCGATGGGCACGCATGCCGCGGCAGCGGACGTGGAAGGTGTCGCCGTGCTTGCAACGGAGACGTACCAAAACAGGGCCACGAACCGCTGCATGGACGACAGCGACTTCGGGTTGCGCCCAGTGGGGTGCCACTTCGACACGACCCAGCAGTGGACCGTGACCGCCAACGGCAGCTACCGCCAGTTGAAGAGTGTCGGCACGGGCCGCTGTCTGGACGACAGCGACCTCGGGTTCCGCACCGTGAGGTGTCACAGTGGCACCACCCAGCAGTGGACCGTGATTCAGCTCGGGGGCGGTTACATCCAGTTCAAGAACCGGGGCACCGGCCGCTGCGCGGACGACAGCAGTGGGGCGGGGCTCCGTACCTGGACGTGCTGGGCGGCAACAGACTCCAAGGTCGTGAACCAGAGCTGGTTCTGAGACGGCCCGCTCGTGGTGGTCAGTCTCGGCCTGAGTACGGCACAGACACGGGGCGTCCAGCGCCGTCCGCCCCGTTATGGGGCCACCACACCGACGGAATCACCGAATCGGAAACTCAGGCCGCTTTGATGGCGTTCGCCGAGGGCATCTGACACTGAGCCGATCATCGCTCGGCGAGCGACAACTACCATTCCACCCGTGTCCTCGCCGAGTGCGTGGCGGCGAGGACACGGGTGGACGGCCCATCCGGGATGGGTGCGGCTCTTTTGTGGGGAGCTTTGACCTGTGTGGTTGCTGACCGGGGGTTGGTTGCTCGATCGTCGTGGTGTCGGGTGGCCGGGTTCCGGGGGTGGCGGCGATTGGTGTCGTGGCTGGAGAAGGTCGGGGAACTGTGCGCTCGGCTTGAGGAGTTGACCGGACGCCTCTCCGAGCAGGAGGCGGTGCTGTCCCGTCTGGAGATCACCAGGGAGACGATGACGGAGATCCTGTCCGGTGGCGAGGCGGTCACGGAGCCCGGGATCGAGCCGGGGGATGCCGGACCGGCGGAAGCCTCGGGGCAGCCGGCGAAGGAAGAGGAAGGAATCCCGATTGGTCACGGATCCGACGATCATCCGGATTGGCCAGGCCGTGCAGCTCAGCCACAGCGGCGAGCAAGGGGATCCCCTGCAGCGCTGCACGCTCGCGCACGCGATGGCCGATGTGCAAGACGACGTGAGGGAGGAGCTGATCTGGGACCAGCGAGCGCTGGCGGCCGCCGACCTGATCACCGATGCACGGGTCGCGCAGGCCGGGGTGTCGCTTCCGGTGGCCGGACTGTATCCCTCGCTGCACCTGGACTTGAGCGAGTGCTATCGCAAGCTGGGCGATCTCGATCGTGCGCGTGAACACCTCCAGCGCGCGCAGGAAACGATCGGCACGCTTGGCGATGACGAGTATGGGCAGCTGATCAGGAACGGCCTGGAGCAGGTGGCTGAACGGCTGCGCTGACCTGGCCTCGGTGACCGCAGAACCAGAAGGGTGCGGCTCTTCTTGCGGTGAGATCGTCGGTCAGGGCTGGAGTTCGTCGTTGTGCTGGTCGGGTGGGGGATAGAGGCGTTCGCGTTCCCTCTGGGCGTGGTAGGTCCAGTAGGCCGGGAAGTCGCCGTTGCTGATGACGGCGCGGAGGGTGAGGACGGCTTCGGCTCCGCAGACGCTCCATCGGCTGCCGGTGATGTCGAGGCGGTCGGCGAGTCAGGTGGCGGGCTGCTCCTTCGACGATGCCGCTGGCGATCGGCCAGCCCGCGTCGAGGGCCTTGTCGTAGTGGACGGAAGCGGCATTGTTCTCCAGGTAGCGGCCGACGCTCGGTCAGGAGGTATGGCAGGGCAGCGAAGGTGATGCCGTCGCGGCCCGGCCGCTGCGCCCGCGTCTGCACCGGAGGCTGGCGCTGGCCTTCTCCGGCGACCGCGCGCCAGAGGGGGGTCTCTCCCCGGCGGCGCGGGAGTTCCGCCGACTGGTGGAGCGCTCCGGCGCGCGGCGGGACGGAGGATGAGGAACATCCGTGTCGGATTGCGCGCTCAGCCTTCGCAGCCCTGAACGGCGCCTTGACCTGGACCGATCGTACGCCGGAGCCTTCGCAGGCCGATGCAGTGGATCTTCAGAGGGCGCGGCGGCGGTCGAGTTCCTGTCGAATGAGCAGGCAGCCCGGTACAGGGCGTTTCACCGGCGCCGTCGCGTGCAGAGCTGGAGCGGTGTGATTCGGGGTAATTTGAGGTGCTGACTTGGTGCTGACTACGCAGCGTTGAACTCCGGCCTTTGGGGCTGGGCGGCAACTCGTTGGCTGTGGCGGCGGTGTCTGGCCCCCTCGCGTCACCCGCGGTCAGACCTGTGCGCCCGCTGCGGCGTATTATGCGGCGGCGGGCGCGATCCGCGAACCCGACTGTCAGTGACCGCGCTCGATCCACGCGTCGAGATGCGGCGCCTCGGCCCCGATCGTGGTGTCGTCCCCATGTCCGGTACGCACCGTGGTCTCGGGAGGCAGCGTCAGCAGACGGTCGCGGATCGAGCGGATGATCGTCGGGAAGTGCGAGTACGAACGTCCCGTGGCCCCCGGCCCGCCCTGGAACAGGGTGTCTCCGGCGAAGACCGTGGCCAGGTCCTCGGCGTAGAGGCACACCGCGCCTTGAGTGTGCCCGGGGGTGTGCAGGACCGTCAGTTCCGTCCCGGCGACTGTGAGGCGGCGGCCGTCCGAGAGGTAGCCGTCGGGATCCCGGTCGGGATGCGTGTGTTTCCACAGCAGACGGTCGTCCAGGTGCAGGAAGATCGGCGCACCGGTGCGGTCGGCCAGTGACGGCGCGGCGTCGATGTGGTCGTTGTGGGCGTGGGTGCACACGATGGCCGTAAGGCGACGGTCGCCGACCGCCTCGGCGATGGCGTCGGCGTCGTGGGCCGCGTCGATGACCAGTGCCTCGTGGTCGTCACCTACGATCCAGACGTTGTTCTCGACGTCCCATGTCCCGCCGTCCAGTGAGAAGATCCCGGCAGTGATGACCCGCTCGACGCGTACGGCCCCGCTCACAGCATCACCACCGAGCGCAGGACGTCGCCGTGGTGCATCCGCTCGAAGGCTTTCTCCACTTCGTCGAGTTGGATGGTCTCGGTGACGAATGCCGCCAGGTCCAGGCGGCCCTGCAGGTGCAGGTCGATGAGCATCGGGAAGTCGCGGGAGGGCAGGCAGTCGCCGTACCAGGAGGACTTCAGGGCGCCGCCGCGTCCGAAGACGTCCAGGAGGGGGAGTTCGAGCTTCATCTCCGGGGTGGGTACGCCGACGAGGACGACGGTGCCGGCGAGGTCGCGGGCGTAGAAGGCCTGCCGGTAGGTCTCCGGGCGGCCGACCGCCTCGATGACGACGTCCGCGCCGAAGCCGCCGGTCAGCTCGCGGATCGCCTCGACGGGGTCGGTCTGCTTGGAGTTGACGGTGTGGGTGGCGCCCATGGTGCGGGCTGTGGCCAGCTTGCGGTCGTCGATGTCGACGGCGATGATCTTCGCCGCCCCGGCCAGGTTCGCCCCGGCGATCGCCGCGTCCCCGACACCGCCGCAGCCGATCACCGCGACGGTGTCGCCGCGGCCGACCTTGCCGGTGTTGATCGTGGCGCCGATGCCGGCCATGACGCCGCAGCCCAGCAGTCCGGCGACCTGCGGGGCGACCGACGGGTCGACCTTGGTGCACTGCCCGGCCGCGACCAGCGTCTTCTCCGCGAAGGCGCCGATACCGAGTGCCGGGGAGAGTTCCTGGCCGGTCGAGGCCAGGGCCATCTTCTGCGTGGCGTTGTGCGTGTTGAAGCAGTACCAGGGCCGGCCGCGCCGACAGGCCCGGCAATTCCCGCACACTGCCCGCCAGTTCAGGATGACGAAGTCCCCGGGCTCGACGTCGGTGACCCCCTCGCCGACCGACTCCACCACGCCCGCCGCCTCGTGGCCCAGCAGGAACGGGAAGTCGTCGCTGATGCCGCCCTGTTTGTAGTGCAGATCGGTGTGACACACCCCGCATGCCTGCACCTGTACCACGGCCTCGCCCGGGCCCGGATCGGGCACCACGATCGTCTCCACCCGCACCGGTTCGTCCTTGCCCGCCGCGATCACGCCGCGTACTTCCTGCGCCATGGGTCAACTGCCTTTCTGGGATTCCGAGTAGTCGTGGAAGCCGCGCCCCGACTTCCGGCCGAGCAGTCCGGCCTCCACCATGCGCAACAGCAGCGGAGGTGCGGCGTGCAAGGGCTCCTTGAAGTCGGCGTACATCGCGTCGGCGATCGCTGCGAGGGTGTCCAGGCCGATCAGGTCGGCCAGGCTCAGCGGGCCCAGGGGGTGGGCGCAGCCGAGGACCATGCCCGTGTCGATGTCCTCCGCGGAGGCGAAGCCGGACTCCAGCATCCGGATCGCGGAGAGCAAGTACGGCACCAGCAGGGCGTTCACCACGAAGCCCGCCCGGTCCTGGGAGCGGATCACCTGCTTGCCGAGCGTGCCGGTGACGAACCCCTCTGCCCGGGTCTGGGTTTGAGGGCTCGTCAGCAGGGACGGCACGATCTCCACGAGGCCGAGGACCGGGACCGGGTTGAAGAAGTGCACCCCGATCACCTGGTGCGGGCGGGTGGTGGCCATGCCCAGTTTCATGATGGGCAGCGAGGAGGTGTTCGACGCGAGCAGTGCGTCCTCGCGTACGACGATGCGGTCGAGGGCGGCGAACAGGTCGAGCTTGACAGCCTCGTCCTCGGTCGCCGCCTCCACCACCAGGTCCCGGTCGGACAGGTCCATGAGGTCGGAGACGACCCGCACCCTGGCCAGCGCGGCGTCGCGCTCCTCACCGGTGAGCTTGCCGCGCCGTACGCCCCGGTCGAGCGAGGCGGTGATCCGGGACCGACCGGCCTTGGCCGCCTCCTCGTTCACCTCGTGCACCACGACGTCCAGCCAGACCCGGGCCGCAGACCTCGGCGATGCCCGCGCCCATCAGTCCGCAGCCGACGACGCCGACCCGGCGCACGTCCGCGCCCGGCCCACCGCTCACCGGAAGGCCGCCTGCCCCGTCAGGGCCTGGCCGATCATGAGGGTGTGCATCTCCACGGTGCCCTCGTAGGTGAGGATCGATTCGAGGTTGTTGGCGTGCCGGATGACCGGGTACTCCAGCGAGATGCCGTTCGCGCCCAGGATGGTGCGGGCGGTCCGGCAGATCTCCAGTGCGCTGCGGGTGTTGTTGAGCTTGCCGAAGCTGACCTGCTCGGGGCGCAGCCCCCGGTCGTCCTTGGTCCGGCCGAGGTGGAAGGCCAGCAGTGTGCCCTTGGCGAGTTCGAGGGCCATGTCGGTCAACTTGGCCTGGGTGAGCTGGAATCCGCTGATGGGGCGGCCGAACTGGACCCGCTCGCCCGCGTAGGCCAGCGCCGTCCGGAAGGCCGAGCGTGCGGCACCCATCGCGCCCCAGGCGATGCCGTACCTGGCCTCGTTGAGGCAGGACAGCGGTCCCTTGAGGCCTTGCACCTCCGGCAGGACGGCCGTACCGGGCAGTCGTACGGAGTCCAGGACGAGCTCGCTCGTCACGGACGCCCGCAGCGACATCTTGTGCTTGATCGCGGGGGCCGAGAATCCAGGGGTGTCGGTGGGCACGACGAAGCCGCGGACGCCGTCGTCGGTGCGGGCCCAGACCACCGCGACGTCGGCGACCGACCCGTTGGTGATCCACATCTTGCGTCCGTCGAGGATCCAGTCGTCGCCGTCGCGGCGGGCGGCGGTGCGCATGCTGCCCGGGTCGGAGCCGGAGTCGGGTTCGGTGAGCCCGAAGCAGCCGATGGCGGTGCCCGCCGCGAGACGGGGAAGCCACTCCTCCTTCTGCTCCTCGGACCCGAACGCCCAGATCGCGTACATGGCCAGGGAGCCCTGGACCGAGACCAGGGAGCGCAGGCCGGAGTCGGTCGCCTCGAGTTCGAGACAGGCCAGCCCGTAGTCGACGGCGCTCATCCCGGCGCAGCCGTAGCCCTCCAAGTGCATGCCCAGCAGGCCGAGTTCGCCGAGTTCCTTGGTGAGTCCGCGGATGTCCTCGATCGCTCCCTGCTCGAACCATTCGGCGATGTGCGGTTCGACGCGCCGGTCGCAGAAGGTGCGGACGGTGTCGCGGACGGCGCGCTCGTCCGAGGTCAGCAGACTGTCGATCTCCAGAAGGTCGAGGGGGTCGGCCGGTCGGCCGGAGTTCTGCGCGTGCATCGGGGCTCCAAAGCGAAGAGAAGCGAGGAGAGATGAGACGAGAGGAGAGAGGTGAAGGGGGATGGGGACGGGGCCGCCGGTCCTGAGGGGGAGTTGGCCGACGGCCCCCGGTCATAGGGATCAGGACGTCGCTGTCGGGCTGATGATGAAGTTGCTGAAGCCGCCGTTGCGCTCCGCGATGCCGCTGATGGCCTCGTTGACCTGCTCCAGCGGGATGACCTGGTGCTCCAGCGGGCTCAGGTCGAGCAAGCCCGCCTCCACCATGTCGGCCATGGTCTGGCCCTCGCCGGAGGTGAACCAGGCCGAGCCGATGAGCCGCAGCTGCTGGTCCATCATGCGGTGGATGTCGATGGGCAGGTCACCGGCGACGGCGCCGATGTTCACCGCGATGCCGCCGCGCGCCATGGCCCGCATGCCGGCCAGGAACGTTTCGTGCGGGGCGCCCGGGCCGAGGGCGTCGATGTAGATGTCGACGCCGTAGTTGTCGGTCTCCTGGTGGATCCAGTCGTCCAGCGGGCCGTCGTTGAGGGAGTGCAGGTGCAGTCGGCCGCCGCCCAGTTTGTCGACCTGGTCGAGCAGGCCCTGGTCGCGGCCGGTGCCGTAGACCTGGGTCAGGCCCAGGGCGGGCGCGAGCAGGGCGGCGCCGATGCCGAGGGTGCCGCTGATGCCGTTGACCAGGACCGACTTGCCCGGACCGGCGCCGGCCTTGCGGAGGGCGGAGTACATGGTGCCGAGGTAGCCGAAGCGGGCGGCGGCGTTGAAGGACAGGTTGTCGGGGATCTTCACCAGGGAGTAGGCCGGGGCGACCATGTACTCGGCGAGGCCGCCCTGGTAGCGGTCGAGGAGGTCGATCGCGGTGGGGGAGAAGCCGAAGTACCCGGCGAAGGCGTAACTGGCGCAGTTGATCGAGTCGTTGTTGCGGCACGAGCGACAGGACCCGCAGCTGCGGCCCGGGTTGACATACACCCGGTCGCCGACCTCCCATCCCTGGACTCCCTCGCCGACCGCCTCGACCACACCGGCCGGGTCGAGCCCGAAGATCGCCGGGAGCGTGGGCAGGGGGCTGTGCGGGAACCACGTGGTCCACATGCTCAGGATGTTTGCGAGGTTCGGGACGATGTTGACGGCGTGCACGGCCACCCGGACGTCGCCGGGGCCCGGCTCGGGAACAGGGAGTTCCTCGATCAGCATCGGCTCGCCGACGGCGTGCATCCGCGCGGCTCGCATGGTCGCACTCATGGCTTCTCCTTGGTGTGGGTGGTGGAGAGGTCGCCGGTGGAGCCGGCCCCCATCTCATGGTTCGGGGATATGGATGTGGGGGGCGGGATGTGCGTGGGGCTCTCTGGGGCGTGGAGCTCTGGGAGATGCGGTTCTGCGGTGTTGATGTCGGCCGTCGAACCGCACCATCGGTGCCGTCTGTACGGCGTCGCCGTCGTCGTACGGCGTGATCGGTCGCCCGGCGGTCCGGTCGGACCGCCCGTACGGCGTGCGTGATCTCAGTCGTCCAGCAGCGTCGTCAGCCGCTGCCGCTGGAGCTTCCCGGTCGCCCCTCGGGGCAGTGCCGGGACGACGCAGAGGAGGCGGGGCCACTTGTGGCGGGCCAGCCGTCCGTCGAGGTGGGCGCGGACGTCGTCGAGCGTCGGTTCGCCGGAGTCGGAGACGAGGAACGCGGTCACGACCTCGCCCCATACCTCGTCCGGAGTCCCGGACACCGCGACCTCGACCACGCCCGGAAGGTCGGCCAGCGCGTTCTCGACCTCGGCGGGGTCGACGTTCTCGCCGCCGGTGATGATCGTGTCCTTGACCCGGCCGACGACCTCCAGCCGGCCCTCGGCGTCGACCCGTCCCCGGTCGCCGCTGTGGAACCAGCCCTCGACGTCCGTGACCGGCCGCAGCCCGGTCGCCGTCCAGTAGTGCGAGGCGACCGACGGCCCGCGCACCCAGATCTCACCGGCGACACCCGCCGGGGCGGGCGCCCCCGCCCCGTCCACGACCAGCAGCTCGGCATGGGGCACGGCACGCCCCGCGACGGCGGCGGCCGTGTCGAGCGGCGAGTACGTCACCCCCGCACAGGTCTCCGTCAGCCCGTAGGAGTCGGCGACCCCGATGCCGCGCTCATGGAGCTGCGCGCGGGTCGCCGTCTGGGCCGGTGCCCCGCCGGACAGGATCCATCGCAGTGTGTCCAGGTCACCGCTGGTGAAGTGGGGGTGCCGGGCCAGCAGCGCGGCCATGGCGGGCACCGCGAACGCGCAGGTCACCCGATGGTCACGGACCAGATCGGTGAACAGGTCCGGGTCGAACTTCGGCGCCAGCACCACCGTTCCGCGCCGTGCCCAGGTGTACTGCGGAAGCCCGCCCAGTACGGCCACGTGCGCCAGCGGGGTGGAGACGAGGGCGACGTCGTCCTCGCCGACAGGCAGCAGGGACAGGCCGTTGACCATGCTCCAGCGCAGGTTGTCGTGCGTGAGCGCGACCCCTTTGGGGCGGCCGGAGGTCCCAGACGTGAACGCGATGATCGCGACATCGGACCCGGCGGGCGGCTCGGGATCCGCGGCCGGCGCCGACTCCTCGTCGCCGGGGTACAGCTCGTCCCACGTCAGCCGGAAGCACGTACCACCGCCATCGCCCGACCCCGCGCTCAGGAACCGCTCGTCACCGACCACCGCACGCGGCACGGTCTCCTCGCGGAACACCGCCAGCTCGCCGCCGGTCACCTGAGGGTGGACCGGTACCAGGACCGCGCCCATCCGTGTCACGGCGAACAGCGTGATCAGCGCCTCAGGCCGGGCCGCCCCCTGCATCACCACCCGGTCGCCCCTGCGCACCCCGAACTTGTCCAGACGGGCGATCATGCGCCGCACGGCCAGATCCAGCTCGGCATAGGTCCAGGACCTGTCCGCGAAGATCAGGGCCGCGCGCGAGCCGGCCTCGGCCGCGCTCGTCACGAGGTGGGCGCCGAACCACACCTCGGTGGAGTCTCCGGTCATGCGCGCACCTCCTTCGTACGTCGGGCGCGGGCGAGGGCGCCGAGCGTGGACCCCGCGAGGTCGGCGGGGGAGACGGGCGGGTCCTGCTGGAGCAGCCGACGGGCCGCCAGGTGCTCGGCGGGCCAGTTCAGTGTCTCCACGGCCACCAGCCGCTCGTCGCGGAAGGCGTACGAGGCCAGCCGTTCCGGGGTGTCACCGGGCACCACCCGCACCTCGTCGGTGCTCGCCCGCAACCCCGCGATCTGGAGCTTCACCGGACCCTGGTCGCTCCAGAACCACGGCAGACTCTCGTACGGCCCGGCGGCGCCCCCGGCGATACGGCGGCCGACGAGCGCCCCCTGGTCGATGGCGTTCTGCACCGACTCCAGCCGGATGAGCCCGTCCGCGTGCGGATGCGGATGCCGGGCGCAGTCGCCTACGGCGGAGATACGGGGATCGGAGACGGAGCGCAGCTGCTCGTCCACGATCACCCCGTCGTCGACCGCCAGACCCGCCTCGCGGGCCAGTTCGTCCCTGGGCGCGGCCCCGATGCCGTAGACCACGAGGTCGGCGGGGAGCGGACCCTGGTCGGTGAGGACCTGGTGGACCTGTCCGTCCTTGCCCTCGATCCGCTCGACGGCCGTCCCGGTGAGGATCCGGACGCCGTCGCGCTCGTGCCGCTCCCGCAGATGTTCCTGGAGTTGAGGTGAGACGGCCCGGCTGAGCAGCCGGTCGGCCAGCTCGACCACCGTCACGCGCGCTCCGCGTGCCCGGGCGACCTGGGCCAGTTCCAGTCCGATGAACCCGCCGCCCACGACGACGACGTCGCGGGGCGTCTGCAGTGCCCTGCCGATCGACAGGGCGTCGTCGAGCGAGCGCAGCGCGTGGACGCCGTCGAGGTCGGCGCCAGGGACGGGCAGCGGCCGGTTGCGCGCGCCGGTCGCCAGGACGAGGTGCTCGTAGGGGACGCGCTCGCCCGAGCCGGTGGTCACCGCGCGAGCGGCCGTGTCGAGGGCGGCGACGTACTCGCCGAGCCGCAGATCGATGTCCCGCTCGCGGTAGAACGACTCGGGCACCAGGTCGACGCCCAGGCCCTCCGGTTCGGTGTGAGCCTTCTTGGACAGCGGGGGCCGCTGGTACGGCAGCCGGGGCTCGTCGGCGAAGACGGTGACCGGACCTTCGTACCCGGCGCCGCGCAGGGCCTGGACGACGCTGAACCCGGCCTGTCCGCCCCCGACGACGACCACACCCGAGCCTGCGCCGGGGGCGCTCATACCTGCTCCTCGGGGATGTGGACGACCAGCCCGTCGAGTGCGTCGGAGACCTGGATCTGGCAGCTGAGCCGGCTGGTGGGCCGGCGTTCGGCGGCGGTGAAGTCCAGCATCTCGTCCTCGACGTCGTTCGGCGGCCCCACCAGTTCGACGTGCCGTTGGTCGACGTAGACGTGGCAGGTGGCGCAGGAGGCGTTTCCTCCGCACTCCGCGACGATGCCGTCGACGCCGTTCGACACGGCCGCCTGCATGAGCACCGTCCCGGAACTGGCAATGACCTTGCGTTGGGTGCCGTCGGGCAACTCGAAGATGACGATGGGCATGAAGTCCTCCCGGTGGGGACGGCTCTAGTGGCTCAGCGGGGCTCACAGGGCCCGGCGGGGCTCAGACTTGCCAGGTGACGTTCAGCGAGGTGAGTCCCCGGAACACCCAGCCCTCCATCCGATCGTCCGCGCCCTCGACGAGGCGGAGTCCCTTGAGGCGGCTGAAGACGAGGGGCCAGGCGAGCGCGCTGACCTCGTGGCGCGCGACCCACGCGCCCATGCAGAAGTGCGGACCGCCTCCGAAGGCGAGATGGGGCTGGTGCGGTCGGTCGATGTCGAACTCGTCGGCTCGTTCGAAGACCGACTCGTCCCGGTTCCCCGAGGCGATGACGAGGGCCACGCGGCTCCCGGCGGGGAGAGCGACGCCCGCGATCTCGTAGTCCTGGGTGAGCTGGCGCGGATACATGCCGATCGGCGAGATCCAGCGCGCGGTCTCCTCGAAGACCCGCTTCCAGAGCCCCGGATCGGCCACGACCCGGTCCAGTACGTCCGGGCGTTGCAGCAGTGCCTGGGCACCGACCCCGAAGACGTCCCGCGGTTCGTTGACGCCGCCGCCGATGATGACCTTGATGTTGTTCTGGATCTCGGTCAGCTCCACCGGATCGGCCGCGTGGACCATGGAGGAGATCACCGAGCCGTCGGGCTCGCGGCGGGCGGCCTCGGCCATCTCGGCCACCGCGTCCTCGATGGCCCGGGTGGCCTGCTCGGCACGCAACCAGATGTCGGGGTCGTCGGCGTAGTTGCCGTTCGCCGCCATCATCGCCCGCGACCAGTCGGAGATGTCGTCGGCGCTCGCGTTGCGCAGCCCCAGGACCACGGCCAGGTTGGCCGCCGCGAGCGGCTCGGCGAAGTCGCCGATCAGGTCGCCCTCGCCGCGCCCGGCGATCCGGTCGAGCAGCTCGTGCGCGGTGCGTTCGAAGGTCCCGGCCCACAGGTCGCGGACCTGGCGGGGGCGGGTCGGCGGCTCGGCCGCAGCCCGCAGCCGCCGGTGCTCCGGGTCGTCCTCCCGGAGCAGATTGGGGCCGACGGTGCGCAGCAGCAGCGAACCCTCCTCGCGCGAGCTGAACACCTCCGGCAGCTTCTCCGCATGGACGATGTCCTCGTACCGAGTCAGCAGATGCCGTCCGACCGACGGCACCCACGCCAGCGGGGCGGTGCGGCGCAGCTCCGCGTAGGCCGGGTACGGGTCGTCGCGCAGCTCAGCGAGATCGAGCTCGACGACGGGCGCACCCGGGGCAGCGGCCATCAGGGCGCTCATGCGGGGCCGCCGGCGCCCATCAGGACGAAGAAGACCGTGGCGGGCTCGGTGCCGGGGTTGCGCCAGGCGTGCCGGGTGGCGTTCTGCACGACCAGGTCGCCGGGCCCCAGCGTGGCGACCTCACCGCCGTCGAGGTCGAGGACGATCTCGCCGTTCAGGACGACGCCGTAGTCCACGGTGGGCGTGGTGTGCATGCCCGGGTTGTCGGGCTCGAACAGCTCCGCCAGACCCGGGGTGGCCTCCAGCTGTTCGCCGGCGGCGGCCGCCGGGTCCCAGGCCGGGTCGGCGTAGACACTGGCCGGCGGGAAGGTGACGGTCAGGGCTATCGTCTCGCCGGGGGCGGGCACGAACGACTTCAGGGACTCCGTCGGGTCGGCCGACGGAACGGCGGGCGCCGCCGTGTTCCACACCACGGACCGGGCGAAGCCGGGGGTGTGGGTGAACTGACGGGTGCGCGGCGGCTCGCCGTCACTGACGATCACGGGCTTGCCGCTCGGGCTGACACCGGTGACGACACGACGGACCATGATTCTCTCCTTTGAGAAACCGACGGGGGGCGTCAGGTGAAGGTGGCTGAACGTTAAAGCGCTTAGGGGGGTATTCGACAGAGGTGTGACAGTCAAAGTTCTGACGATTTTGAAAGGTGGCGTCACCACGGGCTCCGGGCAGTCGTCCGAGGGCCGGGCGCGGTCGTTCAGTCTGCGACCGGGGTCTCCTGATTGACCAGGGTTCGCAGCAGGTGAACCAGCTCACTGAGCTGGTCATCGCGTAGGACGGCTGTCCAGGCCCGCTCCCGCAGGGTCTGGGCCTCGATGGCCTTCCGCAGCGTCTCGCGGCCCTCATCGGTGAGCTCGACGATCAGCTGGCGACGGTCGGTCTCCACGCGACGGCGGGTGACGAGACCGCGGTTCTCCAGGGTCGTCAGCGCGCTGGAGATGCTGGCGCGCGTGGACCCGGAGACCCGGCCGATGTCCTGCTGGGCGAGCCCGTCGTAGGCCCACAGGGCGTTCAGGATGCGAAAGCCCGCCCAGGTCAGACCGAGCGGCCGGTGGACGTGCTTCTCGAAGTCCTTGGTCAGCCGGGCCTCGAGGCGGGTGAGATCGGTGACCATCTC
Source organism: Streptomyces albicerus (assembly GCF_008905045.1). Taxonomy (GTDB): domain Bacteria; phylum Actinomycetota; class Actinomycetes; order Streptomycetales; family Streptomycetaceae; genus Streptomyces; species Streptomyces albicerus. The sequence goes on along the minus strand of NZ_VWMY01000070.1, from coordinate 28,125 downwards.
GATCGCGTCGAGATCCCGGGGATCGGTCGTGCCCAGCTCGCGATGGTGGTGGCGCAGCAGCTCCGAGAACTCCCGGGTCCGGCGCAGCCTCGCGGCTTCCGCTTCTCCTACGGTCTCCGTCACGATCTCCCGCCCTCTCTGGTCCGACCGGACCGCAGTCAGCCGCCGACGACCGGGTTGACCATAGTGCCGACGCCCGTGACCTCAGTCCGCAGGACCTTACCCTCGGTCAGGTACAGCCGAGGAGTGCGGCGGACACCGCAGCCTGCGGGGGTGCCGGTGAAGATCAGGTCGCCGGGCTCGAACGTGACCCGCTTCGACAGCCAGGCGATCAGCTCGGGCACGCTGAAGATGAGGTCCGAGGTGCGGCCGCGCTGCACCTCGAGGTCGTCGACCCAGCCGGCCACCTCGATGTCGTCCGGGTCCTCGAACTCGTCGAGCGTCACCAGGTACGGGCCGATCGGGCTGAAGGTGTCGTAGGACTTCGGCAGCGTGAACTGGTTGATCGGCTTGCGCCACTGCTCCTTGCGGTCGCTGATGTCCTGACCTGCCGTGACACCCGCCACGTAGGACCAGGCGTCGGCCGCGGAGATGTTCTTGCCGGTCTTCCCCATGACCACCACGAGCTCGGCCTCGTAGTCGACCTTGTCGTACTGCGGCTCCACCACGATGGAGTCGTACGGACCGACCACGGAGGAGGCGAACTTGGCGAAGACCGACGGCTCGTCCGGGACGGGCAGGTTGGACTCCTCGGCGTGCGCGCGGTAGTTCAGGGCCACGCCGATTGCCTTGTAGGGCTTGGCGACCCGGCCCAGATCAGGCTGCGCGAACGGCTTCCAGTCCGCCTCTTCGGCCCGCTCGGCGAGGGTGCGCAGCTCGTCGTGGAGCGAGAGGTCGGAGAGCACCTCGAGGCGCGGCTCGATCGCTCCCTTGCTGGCGTCCGCGATGTCGAGGGCGAGGTCGTCGCGGACGACGGCCGGGCGGCCGTCGAGGTTGGCGAACTTCATGCGGCTTCTTCCTTCTGCTCGGTCGGTTCGGGCAGGGGCAGTGCGAGGTCGCCCTCGACCTGGACCCCGAGGGTGTTGATGACGGTGGCGATGGTCAGGTATTGGCCGACGGTGTAGAGGACGTCGATGACCTGCTCGGTGCTCAGGTGGGCCGTCAGCCGGTCCCACAGCTCGGCGTCGACGCCCTGGCGGTCCAGGAGCGAGTCGGTGGCGGTGAGCAGCACCCGGTCCAGCTCGTCCAGTCCGTCCCAGTCGCCGGTCGCGGCTGCCAGGATCGTGTCGTCGGCGAGCCCGGCGCGGCGGGCGATCCGGACGTGCTGGTCCCACTCGTACGCGGCCCGCGCCCGGGCGGCGATCCGCAGGATCATCAGCTCCCGGGACGACAACGGCAGGGTGTTCTTCCCCAGTACGTGGTTGCCGAAGACGATGAAGCGGCGCAGCGCCTCCTCGTGGTGGGCCAGCGTCGCCCAGATCGTGTAGATCCGCCCGTCCTGATCGCGGTACGGCGCCAGCGACGTCAGCGTCTTCTCATGCAGCTCGCCCTCGTCGACGGGCTGCAGGCGGGCCTTCTCGGGCACTACTCCCGACATCGGGGACCTCCTCGGCTCGATGGCGTCAACGTATTCGTACGAGCCTTGACCGTCAAGGGTCTAACAAATATCGTCTTCGCCATGACGATCCAGAGCCTTGGGTATGTGGGCATCGGTGCGCCCGACCCGGATGCATGGGCGGAGTACGCCCGGACAGTGATAGGTCTCGCGGTCGAGCCGGGGGCTGCGGCCAACAGCGGCTCCGCCGGGGGCGGTGACTTCGCGTGCCACCGCCTGCGTATGGACCAGCACCCGTTCCGGATGTGGCTGACCGAGGCGGAGACCGGCGGTGTGACGGTCATCGGGTGGGAGGTCCGCGACTCGACGGCCATCGACGAGATGACGGTGCGGCTCAAGGAGGCCGGAGTCGACGTCGCCGTCGGCACGGACGAGGAGTGCCAGGACCGCCAGGTGACCCGGATGGTGCACTTCACCGGCCCTCTGGGCATCCGCACCGAGCTGTTCTGCGGCCGTCGCCTCGCCCCGAGCCAGTTCGTCTCACCGCTGGGCGTCGACTTCGTGACCGGCGAACAGGGGCTCGGACACGTCGTGATGAAGACCCCGCACGTCCAGAAGGCGGTGGACTTCTACTGCGACGTCCTGGGCTTCCGGCTCAGTGACACCGCCGACTACCCCTGGGGCACGTTCTACTTCCTGGGGTGCAACCCGCGGCACCACAGCATCGCCTTCATCCGCTCGTACAAGAACGAGGGCACCCATCACATCCTGTGCGAGGTGACGAGCCCGGAGGAGGTCGGCCGCGCCCTGGACCGGACCCGCGAGCACGACGTCGAGCTCATGGCGACGCTCGGCAAGCACGCCAACGACGGGATGTTCTCCTTCTACATGAAGTCGCCCGCCGGCTTCGGCATCGAGATCGGCGCGGGCGGTGTGCAGGTCGACGAGAGCACCTGGGTGAGCCGCACCTACACCGCCGACATCTGGGGCCACCACCCCGTGGACTGATAGCCCTTCACCTCCAGCCGCCCTCGACGAAAGCAGCCGTATCCCATGCTCCAGAGTTTTCTGCAGGACACCTGGGTCACCCCCACGGTCACGCCCGCGTCGGCGGTGGCCGTACGCGACGCGGTCACCGGCGAGACGGTCTGCCACGTCTCCTCCGAAGGGCTCGACGTCGCCGGGGCGTTCGCCCACGCACGACGCGTCGGCGGTCCCGCCCTGCGCGACCTCACCTTCCCGCAGCGAGCCGACCTCCTGGACGCGGTCGCCGCCGCCGTCCGGGCCCGCCGCGAGGAGCTCTACTCGCTGTCGGCCCGAGCCGGAGCGACCCTCACGGACGCCCGGTACGACGTCGACGGCGGCGTCCGCGTCCTGCGCGACTACGCCGCCCGGGCCAGGGCTGAACTCCCGGACGCCCCCTACCTGCTGGAGGGCCCCACCGAACGCCTCGCGCGCGGTGAGGACTTCCTCGGCGTCCATCTCGTCTCCCCCTCACCAGGCCTGATGCTCCAGGTGAACGCCTTCAACTTCCCGGTCTGGGCGCCGCTGGAGAAGCTGGCGCAGGCTGTGCTGGCCGGCATGCCGAGCGTGGTGAAGCCGGCCACGCCCACCGCGTACCTCAGCGAACACCTCGTCCGGATCGTGGCCGAGGCCGAGGTCCTGCCGCCCGGTGCCCTGCAGCTGGTTGTGGGCTCGGTGCGCACGGCGCTCGATCTGCTCCACGAACAGGACGTGCTCTCCTTCACCGGCTCGGCCGCCACCGCCGCGACCCTGCGCACACACCCGAATCTGGTGGCGCGCTCCGTCCGGTTCAACGCGGAGGCCGACTCCGTCAACGCCATCGTGCTGGCCCCGGACGTCGCACCCGGATCCCCGCTGTTCGAGGCATTCGTCCGTGAGGTCGTCACCGAGATGACGGTCAAGGCGGGCCAGAAGTGCACCGCGATCCGCCGGGTCCTCGTTCCGCGCGAGCGTGAACTCGCCGCCCTGGACGCGATCTCGGCCGAGCTGGCAGGGGTGACCATCGGCAACCCCGGAGCGGAGGGCGTCCGGATGGGGGCGGTCGTCAGCCTGGAGCAGCGCGACGACGTACGGCGGGCGGTGCGCGCCATCGCCGAGTCCGGCCGCTTCGTGTACGGCGACCCGGGCAAGGTGCGCGTGGTGGACGCCGACCCGGAGCGGGGCGCCTTCCTGGACACGCTGTTGATCTCCGCGGACCCCGACGCCTCGGCACCCCACGAGGTCGAACCGTTCGGGCCGGCCGCGACCGTGCTGGCGTACCGCGACACGGCCCACGCCACGGACCTGGTCGCGCGCGGCCGAGGCAGCCTCGCCGCCTCCGTGGTCGGCGACGACCTCGCCTGGACGACCGCCTTCGTCCGGGAGACGGCCCCCTGGCACGGGCGGCTCCACCTGCTGGACTCGACGAACATGACGCAGACCACCGGGCACGGATCCCCGCTCCCCGCTCTGCGCCACGGCGGCCCGGGCCGGGCCGGCGGGGGATCGGAAATGGGGGGCACCCGTGGTGTCGTGGACCTGATGCAGCGAACGGCACTTCAGGCATCACCGAGGCTGCTGGACTCACTCCGGAACGGGCACGCGCGGCCGCCGGCCGACTCCGCGTGACGGCCATGCGCGCGAGGCGGGCACGTTCCGAACGGCTCAACCGCTGTACCGCACCCGTGGAACACGGAGCGGACCTGCCGGCCACGATGCTGCTGGCGCTGGCCCTGGCCTACGGAGTCTCCCCGCTGGCCATCGACATGTATCTGTCGGCGTTTCCGCGCATGGCGCGTGACCTGCATGCCTCGGCCACCGGCGTCCAGCTGACGCTGACCGCGTTCATGACCGGCCTGGCCGTCGGGCAACTGGTCATCGGGCCGCTGTCGGACCGTTGGGGCCGGCGTCGGCCGCTGCTGGCCGGGACCGCGGTGAGCGTGCTCGCGGGGCTGCTCTGCGCTGTGGCACCCTCCGTCGGACTGCTCGTCGCGGCCCGTTTCGTGCACGGCGTCAGCGGCGCCGCCGGGATCGTCATCGCCCGTGCCGTGGTCGGGGACCGGGCGCGCGGGGCGGGTGCGGCCCGGGCGTACGGACTGCTGATGATGACGGCCGGCGTGGCACCGGTCGTCGCCCCGCTGATCGGCGGAGCACTGGTTGGTGCCGTCGGCTGGCGCGGGATCTTCCTCGTCCTCGCGGGCCTGGCGGCCCTGACGTTCCTCGGCGCGCTCTTCCTGGTCCCCGAGACTCTGCCGCACGACCGGCGGAGCGGCGGAGGGCTCGCCACCACCCTCCGCCGTACCGGCACCGTCCTCGCCGACCGCCCGTTCCTCGGTTACGCCTTTGCCTTCGCCTTCGGGTTCGGCACCCTGTTCAGCTACCTCGCGGCGTCGCCGTTCGTCTACCAGAACGTCTTCGGTCTCTCGATCGGGACCTACGCGGTGATCCTGGCTGCCAACGCCATCGGGTTCACTGCCACCAGCGCCCTCAACCGGAGGATCGTCCGGCGCTTCGGCGCCCGTCTCCTGCTGCGCGTCGGCCTCGTCGTCATGGCGGTGTGCGCCACGACGCTGTGCCTGCTCGCCGGCACCGGACTGCTCGTCCGCGACGTCGCCGTCCCGCTGGTCTTCGTGACGGTGTCTTCGCTCGGTCTGATCGCGGCCAACGCCACGGCGCTCGCCGTCGCCCGGGCCCCGCAGGCGGCGGGCAGCGCGTCGGCGATCCTCGGGGCTCTGCAATTCGGTCTGGCCGCGACCGTCTCCCCGCTGGTCGGACTGGGCGGAGAGAACACCGCGCTCCCCATGGCCGTGGCCATGGCCGCCTCGACGGTCGTGGCGGGCACGGCCGTGCTGGTGCTGGCGGGAAGCGACCGGGACGGTGATGAACTCGCATGACCCAGCGGTCACTCCACTGGATCCTACGGGCCGTCCGTGGAGTTCGCCGCCTTGAGGGGAGCGCGCCGCAGTTGCTCACGGCGAGCCCGAGGGGCGTCCGTCGGTGCGGCACGGTCAAGTTCATGCCTCGGCTGCGGCTGTACCGACGGTTGATGCCGTGATGGCGGCCAGGAACGCGCTGCGGGCACTGGCGGACCGCGGCGTATCTGGTGATGCCGATCTGATGGACCCCGGGTCCTCCGTCCGTCTTCGGCTCGAAGTCGCAGCAGGTCAAGTCCCTCGTCGGCTGCTGGCGTATCGACCAGCTCATCGGTGACGTCCCTGACGAAGCCTGGGAGCGGCTCTCCTGCGGTGACGGAGCCAAGGCCCCGCATCTACGACTGGGCAGCCGCCCGCCTACCGACGATCAGCGTCTTCGACGGCGACAGCCCACTCACCAGCGGTGGGTTATGGCCCGCCACAGCATTGCCCACCAGGACGAGATCGCCTACTACCGCGAGTAACTGCCTCTGGCTGCCTCTGACTGCCTCGCGTCCCTATATGCACAGATCAGATGGGTGTGTCAGGGGTGCATGAAGGCGGGGGAGTCTCATCCTGCGAGTTGGCGATCGGTGAACCAGGACCGGCTCCGCTTTGAACAGAAACCGGCCAGGTTCTTGGTCTGCTGGTGGTACAGCGGCATCGCGTCGCTGACCTGCTCACAGAACGGCCATGGACAGCTCGTCTGAGTCGGTGGCGCGGGAATGGCTGGGATCTTGTTTTGCCCGGGACGGTGGCCCGGCCGCGGTAGCGGTCGGGCCCTGCGGCAACCGCTCGTACTCCCGGCCAGACAGTGGCACCGGCCAGCACTGCCCTGCACGCTGAAGCCCGCCCGCTGCTACCGCAGGGCGACAATCCGCCGGTCGTGGCCGCAGGTGGTGGCCAAGCCGCTCTGATAAGACGGTCCCACCTGGCACAGGTCGTAACTACCGTCCAGGGGCGTCCAGTCGATCCATGACAGGTGCGTAGTGCCAGGTCAGGGCCTCACATTCCGGGGGAGTCCGCACAGTTGGTGAGACCTGTGTGAGAGCGGGTGAGACGACGACGCCCCGCCGGAAGGCTCCGGCGGGGCGTCTGCGCGCGGTGGGCTACGACGGCGTGCAGTGTCCGGCGAGGGCACCGTTGTACTCCGGCTCTCCGGTTTCCAGCACGCGGAGCAAGGATGCGGTGACGACACGTGTCGTACGGCCGATGCGTAGCACGCGGCACGGGAACTCCCCGCGACGCACCAGGTCGTAGCCCTTCGCCCGAGAGAACCCCAACGCCCTGGAGGCGTCTTCCACGCTCCCCGTTCCGTCCCAGGTGGCGCGGATGTGCGTAGGGCTGTAACGGGTGCCTTGCACCTCGTTGGTCTGTTCGTGCAATTCGGATTCTCCAGTTGCTAAGACGGTGCGGTTTGCGCGCAGCCGATGGGGTTTGAAGCTGCCGAAACGTGTCGCGCCAATGCCTTTGGCGGGTCAGTGGATCACGGTGACGGCCCGGGAATTGATCAAAACAACAAGTGACGTAAGTGAGGTCACCTGCATTGAACGCGCTGAGGGTTGATGCCGATGAGCAGGCCACCCCGTTGCAGGTCGACTTCATTCCCGGGTGCACTCGGGATGCGATAGTCGGCCCCTACGGGGTGGGCGAGGAGGGGATGCTGCTACGCGCCTTACGGGACCTTGAGCACTCACGGCTCCTGTTCCGCAGGAGCTCTGCGGCAGCGCAGAGTGCTGACAGCCGCGCGACGCTTTCAAGTGACAGCCGTCTTGGTGATTCCTTTCGACGTAGGGGCAGGTAGTGGCGGTGGACCATCGATGATCCGCGGGATTGCCGGTTTGGCTAACCGGCGATCCCGCGCTATGTTGCTCCGCTTCGAAGCTGTCTGGGCTCAAATGCGCCCACTCGTGCGGACCAGCTGTTGCAGCCCGGGCCCGTTCCTGCTGCCCCCTCCAGCAGGAAACGCCTGTCCAGCTCGGTGCCGTAACTGCCCCGGCCTTCCGCTACTCCTTCGGCAACGGCGCCGACACCCACGTCTGGACGACGTTCTAGAAGCCACCCCACGCCTCAAAACGGCGTAGCACCGGCGTACGCGTTGGCGGCGACTTTCGCCCAAGTCACCGTATGGTCTCCAGCTGGTGTACCGTCCACCGACACAGCACTGGTCGTACGGGAGTTCGGGGCCTCTCGGTGATCGGACTGAAGATCCCGGGGGTCTACTGGGACGACGAGAAGGCCGTGCGCCTGCTGGTCGAGTACTTCACCCGACGACGCTCAAGCAGTGACCTGTACTATTCCGGCGCGCACTTCGAGCGCCTGGCGGGGGCGGGGACGCCGAGCCATGCTTCGACAGCAACGACATGGTGGCAATCACTACGCTCAGTGTCTCCCTCGAGCCGCACGGGGCGATGAACTTGCTGACCGACCCCGACGGGCACTGGGCGCGCCTGCTGTCGCCCATCCCTCGTGACGCGCGCTTGGAGCATCCTGGAAGCGATGCGCTCACGGAGGAGGGCGGACCCGCGTGGGAGCTGTGGAAACGCCTGGCCGGCAGCAAGCAGTACCCCAGCAAGCCCGACGGCAGCGGCCTGGTTGTCGCAGGCAAATTGCTGGCCCGCAAGCGTCTTTACCTCATCCCCATCTACGACATCCGCATCAAGCAGCTGTTCGAGCGGCCGAAGGCGGACCACTCCTTCTGGGCCGCGCTGGCTGCGGCCCTGCGGGCGGACAACGGCGCTTTCCGCGATCAGTTGGTCTGTCTCCGCGACAAGGCGGGTATCGGCGAGGACATCGGCGTCCTGCGCGTGTTCGACGTCATCGCCTGGATGCATCAAGGCCGGCAGGGTCAGGTCCCGACGAGCTGAGCTCTGATGTGGAGTGTGGCGGGGAGGCGCATGTGGAGGTCACCGAGGCCGGCAGTCCGAACTCCTGTCCTCGAATTTGATGTGTTTTCGATGACTCATCACGTGGAGTGCGTGGCGATTCTGGAACCTGTCGCCAAGGGCTCCTGATCTGCGGTTTTGTCGTGTGCATTATGTGCGGTGTGGGCGTTACGGGCGATGTCTTGACGCTCGTTGATCTTGCTCATTGACAGTGAGTCAGATCGCTGGGTGGGCAGGTCGGTGCTCTGCTGAGACTCGATCGGAGCGGGACTTGTCGAGGTTTTCGGGGAGCTTGTCGGCTGCGAGTGGCAGAGTTGCGTACGCGGGCCTGCGTCCGGAGGAGGCGGTTGCGGTGGTTCTGCCGGACTGCCGCCTGCCCAGAACGGGTTGGGGACGGGTGATCGTGCATCGTATCCTGCCGCAGGCGGGCAAGCGATGGACCGACACCGGCCAGTACCACGACGAGCGCGGGCTGAAGAACCGCCCGCCGGGCGAGACGCGGGTGGTGCCGCTGCCGCCGAATCTGGTGGCCCTGTGGTGCGAGCACGTCGCCACCTCTGGCACGGCCGACGACGGCCGACTGTACTTCAGCGAACGCGGCGGCATCATCAACTACACCACCTACCACCGGGTCTGGCACGAAACCCGCGACCTCGCCCTGCCACCCGCGCTCACCAGCACCCCGCTCGCGAAGCGGCCGTACGACCTGCGGCACTCGGCGCTGTCCACCCGGCTGTGCGCGGGCGCGGACCCGGCCGAGGTCGCCCAGCGGGCGGGCAACAGCGTCGAGGTCCTGCTGAGCCGGTACGCGAAGTGCCTGTACGACCGGCAGTCCATCAACAACCGGCGCATCGAAGGGCTCCTGAGCCCCTATGACCAGCCGCCCGACCCGGATCAGTAGCGGCTGCCGGAAAGCGCTGCCCCATGGACGAGAGCCGGTTTGCTGATCGGGCCGGGAGTGTGGCCGGTCGGCCGACGCGGTGTCGCGGGTGTGCGCCTAGCGTCGTTCGGACCAAGCCACCGCGCTTACAGATGTCCACGGGCCAGTGTCAGGAATTCCGTCGCTGCCGCCTTCAGCTCGAATTTCGCCGTTCTGATCAACCGTCGGCTAGGTGTGCCATCTCATGAGGTTGGTTCCACGGCGTCCTCGAACGTGAGCTGCTGTGGGACGGTGTCGAGCGGCTCTGGAGACTCGTCGAACACCATCCGGTTGTCGCTCCCCGAAGTCCGGCTGATCGGCGGTCGGCCTCCGAGCGCGGCGCGGCGTTCGCGCTCGGACGTGTAGTCGCAGGCGGCGAAGAACGCGACGGCCCGGTGCCAGAACGCGGCCGCGGTGATCGCGCGTTCGTTTTCCAGGGCGTCGGTGTAGGCGAGCCGGAGTGGCTGGGACGGGCTTCGGTGGGAGCATCGGGACGGACCGGCGTGGCCCACCTGCGGGTGAGGCCTTCGTCGTCCTGAGAGTGGAAGGTTTCACCGTAGGATCTGGCGCTGCACGAGCGGGCCGGCCAGGCGCTCAAGGAGCACCGCGCGGGGATCCGCCGGTACTTCAGATTCCGGGGTGTGCGCTGGCTGACTCGGACAAGGCGGCCGACAAGCTGGCGGGGGAGAGCCGTGCCGACACCTCAGGTACTCGATGAATTGCTGCGTCAGCTGAGGCCTCGTGTCTGCCAGGATGCCGATCTTGATTCGCAGACGCTGATTGACTGGTTGGGGCGGCAGCTCGGCGCGGAGATCGCCCTGGTCGACCGCGCGGGCACGGTGGAGGTGTCCACTGCCCGCCTCGCGCCGGACATCCTTGCCGGTCTCCAGCCGGTGCTGACGCAGTTGTCGAGCGGACAGCTGGCCGCCGCGGCCTCGCGGGTGGGCGTGTTCCATGTGCGGTGCGAAGCGCTGGGACGGCACGTGCCGCGTCCGGTGCTGGTGGTGGGCAGCCCCCTGCCGCTGACACGCGAGGCGCTGGCGCTGGCGTCCCATGTCGGCGCCGTGGTCGAGGTGTTGCGCCGTGTCCGGCAGGCCGACGACCTCGCCCTGCGCTACCAGCAGGCGGCAGCGCGGCTGCGCCTGGCGGTCTTCACGGCCCTGATGGCCGGAGAACCGACGCTGGCCCGCCGGATGACGGCCGGTGCCGTTCCGCCGCTGCTGGACGCTGAACGTCTGCGCATCCACCTGCTGCGCTGCCCGCCCTCAGACCGCGGCAGGCTCATCGACGCCTACCAGGATGCGTCCGGCTATCACGGTCGCGGCCTGATGGTGCGCTGCCCTGTCTACGACGACCACCTCATCTGTCTCCTGCCCATGGACCACGACGACAGTGTGGACGGCGGTCTGGCCGCGACTTTGCGGGCGCTGGTGCGAGACAACCCGCACTACGCGCTGGGCATCAGCGCCCCCGCGTCCTTGCCGGCCACCGCGCGGGCCTACGATCAAGCCCGCCATGCCCTGGCCGTCGCCTGCCACACGCCCGACCAGATAGCCGACTACCACGGCCGGCCACCGCTGGCCGGACTGCTCCCCCGTCGGCAAGCCCTCGCCTGGGCCCATGCCTTCCTGGAGCCGATCAGAAAGGCCCCCCGGCTCACCCTCGACATCACCAGCCTGGCCCTGAACTTTCCCCGCTCCGGTGTGGCGCGGCTGCTCGACATCAGCCGCAACACCGTCACCGCCCACCTGACGCGTGCCCAAGACGCCCTCGGCCTCAACCTGCAGGACCCTCACAGCCGCGCCGAACTCGCCCTGGCCCTGGCGATCACCGACCTCCCGCCACCCGACAACAACGCCGTAACCGAGCAGCTGCCGACGCCTTCGGTGGACAGTCTGCTGTCCACCGAAGCGGCCATCACCTGGGCGCACGCCTTCCTCCAACCCCTGCAGTCCGGCACGGACCGCACCGTGCACCAGACCCTGCGAGCCTGGATCGAGGCCGGCACCGATGCCCAGCGAACGGCCCAGAACCTCGGCATCAGCCGCACTACCGTTCGCGCCCACCTGCGCGCCGCCGAACAGCTCCTGAAGCGCAGCCTCCAGACCCCAGGCCCCGGCACCCACGAACTCGTCCACGCGTTCCGCATCGCCGACCGTGCACCGTGAACAGTCGCAACCCCGCAACTGCGCACCGTGCGCATTGCCCACCATCCACAGTGCTCCCTACAGTCTGCTTCACCCGGCCTGCGATTGCGCCTGGGGCGATCTCCAGACGACAACAACGAAATGTGCGCTCCGCAGAGCCAATAGGGGGCATAAGACGATGGGGCGAGCGTTTGCGGCCGCTTGCACGGTCACGCTGATCACGGCACTTACTGCATTCACCGCGGCCGGCTGCACGAACAGCGTGGGCGACGGGCCAAGGGCCGCTCACCCGGAACAAGACTCCGTGCACCGGAGCGTCGAGGGGCAGGAGCGGGACCTGACCGACGCCGAGGAGGTACTGGTCGAACACGCCGAGTCGATGCTGGTCAAGAAGTGCATGGAGGGCAAAGGGTTCCGCTACTGGGTGGCGCCGATGGCGAGCGTCGCGGAGCGCCAAGGGAACGGCTACGTCCTGGACGATGTCAACTGGGCGCGCACGTACGGCTACGGCGGGGAGTTCGAGAAGAAGGCCGAGCGGGCTCGCCTGGCCGACCCAAATGCCGCGTACGCCAACGCCCTCCCGGTAGCAGATCGGATCCGCTATACGAAGACCCTGGACGGCGACCTCTCGAAGGGCGAACTGTCGGTGGATCTTCCCGCCGGCGGCACCGTCAGCACAACCAGCACGGGCTGCCTGGCCGCGGCCAGGGGGAAGCTGTATGGCGACGCCGCGACCTGGTTCCGCGTCAATAAGATCGCTACGAGTTTGACGCCTCTCTACGTTCCGCATCTCGTCAAGGACCCGCGCTTCGTGAAAGCGGTCGAGGCCTGGTCGCGGTGCATGCGCAAAGCTGGCCACGCCTACGCGTCCCCAGACGAGATCCGGGAGGAGCGCCATGCGCTCGCGCAGGGAATGAGCGCCGCGCGGGCCCATGCCGCCGAGGTGCAGTTGGCGGTGACCGAAGCCACGTGTGCGGTAAAGACCTCGCTGGGCAAAACGGCTCGCGCCCTCGAGCGTGAGTACCGCGCCGCGAAGCTCCAGCGCTACAGCGAAGACATCGCCGCCTATCAGCGTATGAGACTGGGCGCTTTGGCTCGGGCCGAAAGCATTACCGACTCCGAAGCCTGACGGCACCGGACCGTCCGGACGCACCGGACCTCTCAGATTCCGCGGCACACGGCCGCAGATGTTCCACCACACCGCACAGAAGACGGAGCAGCCATGCGCAAAATTCCTGCGGCTCTTTCCGCTCTGGCCCTTGGGGGGCTGGGAGCGCTCGTACCCGCGACGAGCGCACAAGCCGACAACTGGGCTTGCAACGATAACTACACGGCGGCGGCGTACGGGTACATGTACGCCTATAACGACATCGAGTGCCACGGCGGTGCCCTCGGCTACAGCAAGAGCTGGGACTCGGACTGGGGCAACAGCAGCGGTCCGTTCCAAGGCACGGACACCAACAAGGCGTCATCCATCCTGAACAAGGGGAGCATTGCGGTCAAGTTCTTCAACGGCACCGGACAGGACTGGGGCGGGGGATACGTCTGCCTCTCCAAGAACGAGCTCTACGCCAGCAATATCGCTGACGACTACTTCACCGGCGGCAATATCCAGGTCACCGACAACATCAGCTCCCACAAGTGGGTGACTAACAACAGGTGCTCACCTACCAGCTGGGCTACCTGACCGAGCCCAGGGAGCCGGGCCTGTACGTGTCGCCCGGGCGGGTGTGCACCCCGACCACAGGCCCGACCATGGCCTGGTTGCACCCGACCAGGAGCCGCACCCCGGGATTCCGGTGCCGCCCGAGATGGCGTCCGTATTCCGGGCTCCCTTGATTCGATCGTCGGGGCGGTCGGTGTCGATGGTGTCCGCGAGGGGTTCGGCGTAGGTGGTGAGCCGGTGCCGCAGAGCGGGGTAGTGGCCGTGGTCGCGGTCATCGAGGTGGTAGCGGGTTGCACCAGACCCCGACCGGGCCGTAAGCCTGCCGCGCGAGTCGTGCAGGTTCGCTTAACACGCGTTGAACGAACATTGGTCAGAGGGCCGTAGCGTCCGTGCCCACGGCGGCAGCACCACACTTGGCCGCCCGGACGGGGAAGGGAACACGGTCAACTACACGCCGGTGCCCAGCACTTGGGGCAACATGAGCCCCGGGATGGAGCTGGCCCCGGCCAGCGCAGCTCGTCCGAAGACGTCAAAACATGACCATCAATGGGGGGACTACATGGCTCAGATCATGAAGCAGGCGATGAAGCGTGCAGGCACTACGGCATTGGCCTTCGGGATCGCTCTGGCGGGGACCATCGCCTTCGGTGCCAGCCCAGCCGCTGCCGCCTACAAGTGCAACGGCGACAAACAGCACAAGGAGTTCTCCACGCCCGGCCTGAACACCGACTTCTACATCAAGTTGTGTGTCGTGCGTGAGTCGGGTAGCAACAAGTACGTCGCCTATGCCTACGGCAACTGGAAGGACGGCGGCGGGGTCGTCGACAAGTTCGAGAAGTTCGACATATACCTGCGGCTCGAGCAGGGTGACGTGGCCAAGGCCAGTAGCTACTGCGAGATGGGCCCGGCCATCTACCTGGATGCGACAGCGGACTTCGACCGGTACGGCGACGAGAACGGCTTCGCGCTCGACTGCGACCTGGAAGCGACGAAGAACACCACCAGCAGGAACAACTGGACCGCCGACGCCTTCATCAACTACAACATCAACAACGATGGCAAGGGCACCCAGACTTGGTCTCTGGGCGGCACCGGCAGCATCGCCTAGCACTCGGTCCCTCGCGCGGGCGACTTCGGTCTCGCGCTCGATGGCTGCGACCGCGGGTGGCACCACCCTGTCGCAGACAAGGGGCACCCGCCAGAACGGTTCGCCGTCCTGGCGGGTGCCCGGTTTCATCGCCGCGAGCCGTTCCGCCAGGTCAGGGGTGTGAAGCGCGCCCAAGGCCGACGGCCAGGGCTGTCACCGACGGCGCGGGCCGGCGGTAGCGGGGCTGAGGCCAGCAGCCGATGGGCCCGTTGCGGTCCGGGGCCACGGGCTTCGCGTTGAACGGGTGGGCGGTCACATCCGCTCGGACGGGCCAGTACGTAGGCGAGCCGGCAGTCGGACAGGGCGGCCCGCAGGTATGCGTTGGTGCCGTAGGCGGCATCGGCCACCGCGACCGGCGGTGTCATGCCCCAGCCGGCCAGCGTGCCGAGCATGTCCAACGCCAGGCGCCACTTCTCGCGGCGCCTGATCTCGGCCGGGATGCGGGTGAGGGTCCGGCGGCTGGCGTCCGAGGCCCATTCTGTGGGGAGGAACAGCCGCCATTGCAGCGGGCAGGAGGCGGTATCGGTGGCGGCGTGGACGCTGACCGCGACCTGGCTAGTTGGCCCTCTTGCCCAACGCCCCGCAGTAAGCCGCACACCGCCCTGGGCGGGAAGCCACCGATCAGCCGGACCTCCGGCAGCGACTACCGCGTAACCTTCGACCAGCCGCCGGATCCGTTCGACATCCTCCCGCAGCAGCTGGCGTTCGAAGACGCCGTGGAACCAACGTCCTGAGACACCACAGCTAGGTGGCTCGCGCGGGTGACCTCTGGTCATCAGTCCGGCCTGGGGGCGGACGGCAGGGAAGCATCGGCGGTGCTTATGTCGCCTGCTGTGAGGGACCCGCCGATGCTTCCGGAGCCGACCGTCCCCGCATCTCTGCTCGCCGTACTGGCCATGGGATCGGCTACGGCACCTGCTTCGTCGTCCTGGGGCTGGTGGTGGAGCTGCCGTTCCTGCCCCGGCCGGTGTGATCGATGCCGACGACTTCGGGAGCCGGATCGCGCCCGCTGGGTCAGGTCCAGTCGAGAATCCGCCGCACAACGCCCGTGACTGCCCGTCTGATCCACCCGAACAGTCCTGCCGCCACGGCCACATCGGCCCCCGCCACGGCCACATCGGCCCCCGCCACGGCCACGTCCGCCCGGGCCGACCCGGCGCGGCACCCGGGACAGGAACGGGGCCAACGGCGCTTTCGCACGCCGCACTTCTTGCATATCGCCATGATCCGATTCTCCTCGAATTTCGCCGTTCTGATCAACCGTCAGCCAGGTGGCTCGCGCGGGTGACCTGTGGCCATCAGTCCGGCCTGGGGGCGGACGGCAGGGAAGCATCGGCGGTGCTTATGTCGCCTGCTGTGAGGGACCCGCCGATGCCTTGGGAGCCGGACCGTACCCGCATCTCTGCTCGCCGTGCTGGGTGCTTTACGCGGCAGTTTCACCTCGCCGACCTTCTCCACGTTCGCCGCGCTGGTCACCGGACTGAGTGCGAACATCGGCCAGGGCACGGTTACCGGGATGCTGCTGGGCGCGAACTTGACGCGTCACTGGTCCCACGACCGGGCCCACTCCTTCTTCGCCCGCGCCCGCTGCGACCCGCAGACGCTTGGTGCGTCGCTGTCCCATCTGGTGGTGCGCTCGCTGGTGCCCGACGGCACCCCGCTGACGGTGGCGGTGGACGACACGCTGTCCAAACGGCGCGGGAAGAAGGTCTTCGGTGCCGCCTGGCAGCACGACGATTCTGCCACCGGCCGCGATGGGAACGGCTACGGCACCTGCTTCGTCGTCCTGGGGTTGGTGGTGGAGCTGCCGTTCCCGTCCCGGCCGGTGTGCCTGCCCATCGCCGCCCGACTGCACCGCCCGAAGGGCGAGCAGACCAAGGTCGAGCTCGCCGCCTCCATGATCCGGTTCCTGGCCGCCTGCCACTGGAGCCGGCGTATCGATGTGGTCGCCGACGCCGCCTACCACGGCCGTGCATTGCGTGACCTGCCCGCATCGGTCACCTTCACCACCCGGGTGCCGTCCAACGCGGTGCTCCACGCGCTCGCTCCGCCGCCGACCGGACGGCGCGGGCGGCCCCGCCTGAAGGGCGGGCGGCTCGCCACGCCGGCCGAGCCGGCCGCCACGCGGGTGTTCACCCTGCCAGCGGTGGTCCGCTACGGTCGCATCGAGACGGTGTTCGCCGCCGAGACCACCTGCCTGTGGTACGGCTCCTTTCACACCCGCACAAAACTTGGCGTGACGGTTGGTCAGAACGAAAGGTCGAGCTCCAGGGAGGTGCAGCACAAATCGCTCGGGGCCGACGGTCTATGCGGCGCCGTTGGCGCCCGGCACGGGCATGGTTGCGGAGAACTCCCGGTGGATAGGGCCGGTGGATGCGGAAAGGCGGGCCGCCGCCCCGCCACCGCCGTGGCGAAGCAGGAGGATCTCGGCGGCGACTGACAACGCTGTCTCCGCCGGGTCGGCACCGCCCAGGTCGAGACCCACGGGGGCGCTGAGCCTGGCCAGTTGGTCGTCCGTCAGGCCCGCTGCCCGCAGTGACACCTTGCGCTGCTCGATGCTGCGGCGCGAGCCCATGGCGCCGACGTAGGCCAGGTTCATCCGCAATGCGGCCTTGAGCAGGGGGATTTCGAACTTCGGGTCGTGGGTCAGCGAGACGACCACGGTGCGGGTGTCGACGCGCCGCGCCGCTGCCTCGGCGGTGAGGTGGCGGTGGGGCCAGTCCACGACGACCTCGTCGGCGTCCGGGAATCTCTCGGGGGTGGTGAAGACCGGGCGGGCGTCGCACACGGTGACCCGGTAGCCGAGCAATGAGCCTTGGTGGGAGAGGGCCGCGGCGAGCTCGCCCGCGCCGTAGACCAGCATGCGGGGCGGCGGGGCCAGGCAGTTGATGAACACCTGCAGGCCGCCGGCCGGGCTGGCGGTTTCGAGTGGGAAGGTGCCCGGGCGGCCGTGCGCGAGCAGCCGCCGGGCCGCCTCGGTGATCTCACCGTCGAGGGTGGACCTGCCGGTGCTTCCTCTCGTGCCGTCGGCCCAGCAGACCAGGTGGGCGCCCGGCTGCCGTGATCCGTCGCCTTCGACGACTGTGGCCAGGGCGACGGCGGTGCCCGACCTCATGTGCTCGACGAGGTAGCCCAGTTCGGGGAAGGCTCGTCGGTCGACGCGTCGACGAAGACGTTGATGGTGCCGCCGCAGGTCAGGCCGATCGCTCCGGCGTCGTCGTCGCTGACGCCGTAGCGTTCGAGTACGGGGATGCCGTCCTGGATGGCCTGGTGGCACAGGTCGTACACGGCGCCCTCCACGCAGCCGCCGGACACGCTGCCGGTGACCTTGCCGTCCGGGGTGGAGAGCATGATCGCTCCGGGGCGGCGTGGGGCGGAGCCGAAGGTGGAGACGACCGTGGCGAGGGCGCAGGGCGTACCGGCTTCCCAAAGGGCATGCAGCCGCTCCCAGGTGGCGTGCTCCGGGGTGGTGGTCATCGTCCGCCTCGGATGATCTTGTCCTGGGTGATGGGCAGGTCACGGATGCGATGCCCGGTGGCGTGGTGGACGGCGTTGCCGATGGCCGCCGTCGCGCCGCACATGGGGGCCTGCCCGAATCCGCGGGCGCCGAGGGCCTCGCTCGTGGGATCCGGTTTGTCCACGAACAGGGCCTGGATCTCGGGGATGTCGGCGTTGACGGGCAGGAGGTAGCCGGAGAGGTTGGGGTTGACGATGCGTCCCAGGTGGGGGTCGACGAGGGTGTGCTCGGTGAGCGTGAAGCCGACGGCCCAGACGAAGCTGCCGATGACCTGGCTGCGCAGCGTCCGGCGGTTGAGGACCCGGCCGGGGTCGAACGCTCCGAGCATGCGGGTGACGCGGACGCGGCCGAGCCGCGGGTCGACGCGGACCTCGGCGAAGACGGCCCCGGTGGCGTACTGAGCCGGGGTTTCGGGGGCGGGCTCGACGCCGGCCTTGAGGGGCTTGCCGTGGCGGGTGAGGACGGCGCGGACGCTGTCGCGGCGCCGGGGCAGGTCGGTCACGTACAACTCCCCGCCCTCCGCGCTGATCCGGTCGGCCGGGACGCCGTGCAGCGGTGAGCGCTCGTCGGCGACCGTGAGGTCGATCAGGTCCTTGCGGGCCTGGGTACAGGCCCGGTTGACGGCGGCGCCGACACTCGGAACGGTCGAGGACGCGCCGGACATGGACGCGGACGGGTAGGCCGTGTCGCCGAGTTGGAAGTCGACGTCCGCCAGTTTCAGGCCGAGGACCTGCGCGGCCACCTGGGACATGACCGTGTAGGTGCCGGTCCCGAGGTCGTGGGTGGCACTCTGGACGATGGCCTTGCCCTGGGTGGTGAGTTCCACGCGGGCGGCCGATCCCGGGATACCGCCCGCCGAGTGGGCGATGGCTGCCATGCCCGAGCCGATCAGGGTGTCGCCGTCGCGCATCGCCCCGGGGCGCGGATCGCGTTCGCTCCAGCCGAACGCGGCGGCGCCGTGCCGGTAGCACTCGTCGAGCCGTTTGCTGACCCAGGGCTTGCCTGTGTCGTAGTTGACGGACGCGTGGTTGCGCAGGCGAAGTTCGACGGGGTCCATGTCGAGGGCGTAGGCCAGCTCGTCCAGGGCCGACTCCAGGCCGTGGGAGGCCATGGCCTCCGGCGCCCTGATGTAGGCGGGCACGGGCAGGTCGAGGCGGACCGCGCGCTGGGCGATGTGCAGGTTGGGGCAGGCGTGCAACAGGCGGGTGGCCGTGCTGTGGTTGTAGAGGCTGTCCTTCTCGGTACGCGAGGTCTGCTGGGTGGAGTCGTGGTCGATGGCGGTGATCGTGCCGTCCCGCTTCGCGCCGATCCGCAACCGCTGGTGGCCCTCGGCGCGGTGCCCGTGCGCGGTGTAGGTGTGCGCACGGGTCAGCACCAGCTTGACCGGGCGCTTGAGCTGTCGGGCGACGGCGGCCGTGAGCAGGGTGGACGGCCAGGGCCCTTGGCTCCGAAGCCGCCGCCGAGGTACGGCGAGAGCACGCGGACGTTCTCAGGCGGCACGCCGAGCGCCTCGGCGGCGCACGCCTGTATGACGGTGACGCCCTGGGTGGACTCGTGCAGTGTCAGCCGCTCGCCCTCCCAGACGGCGATGGCCGCGGACGGCTCCATCGGCTGGTGGTGCTGCATGGGCGTCGTATACGTGACGTCGACGCGGACGTCGGCCTGCGCGAACCCCTGGGCGGGGTCCCCGCGGGTGATCTCGTTGGGGCCGTCGCTGCCCGGCGCGGGGACGTACGCCTCGTCCATCGCGTCGGCGAGGACGGCCTGGGGAGTGCGTTCGGCGTAGGAGACCTGGACGAGTGTCGCCGCGTGCTGGGCCTGCTCCAGGGTGTCGGCGACCACGAAAGCCACGGGCTGGCCGCTGTGGTGGATGTGCGCGTCCTGCAGCGGCAGGACCTTCTTGATGAAGGACGGATGGGTGGGCACCTTCAGGCGGGGCATGGTGCGGTGGGTGAACACAGCCCGTACGCCGGGCGCGCGCTCCGCCGCGCCGGTGTCGATGCGGGTGATGCGCCCGCGGGCGATGGTGCTCAGGACGAGAGAGCCGTGCAGTACGTCCCGGACCAATGCGTCGGCCGCGTAGGTGGCCGCCCCAGTCACCTTCGCGCGTCCGTCGACACGGGCGACGGGGCGGCCCACGATCGGGCTCATCGCTTGCCTCCGAGGGTTTCGAGGATGTCGGCGAGGGCGCGCTGCACGAGGTCGACCTTGAAGGCGTTGTGTTCGCGCGGCGTGGCGTCCTTCACCAGGGCGCGACCTGCCATGGCGATCGTGACCTCGGTCAACGGGCGGTTCCGCAGGGCCTGTTCGGCCTTCGGGGAGCGCCACGGCTTGGGTGCGATGCCGCCGAACGCGAGGCGCACGTCGCTCACGACCCGGCCCTTCAGCGTCAGCGCGGCCGCCACGGAGACCACTGCGAACTCGAATGAGGCCCGGTCGCGCACCTTGAGATAGCGGGAGTGACGGGCCAGCGGGCTCTGCGGGATCTCCACCCCGGTGATCATCTCGCCGTGCCGCAGCCCGGTCTCCCGGTGCGGAGTGCCGCCCGGCAGCAGGTGGAGGTCCCGGAGCGGAAGGGAGCGGCGGCCGTCCGGTCCGAGGGTGAGGACGACGGCGTCCAGCGCGGCAAGCGCGACCGCCAGGTCGGAGGGGTGCACGGCGATGCAGTGGTCGCTGCCGCCGAGGATCGCGTGCCAGCGATTCTGCCCCTTGAGGGCCGGGCAACCGCTGCCGGGCTCCCGCCGGTTGCAGGGACTTCCCGGGTCGCGGTAGTACCAGCACCGGGTGCGCTGCATCAGGTTCCCGCCGACGGAGGCCCGGCCCCGCACCTGCGGGGAAGCGGAGGCGAGCAGCGCCTCGGACACGACCGGGAAGTGCTCCCGTACCACCGGATGCTCGGCGACGTCCCGCATCCGGGCCGTGGCCCCGATGCTCAACCGACCGTTCCGCAAGGTGATGTGGTCCAAGGGGAGACTGTTCACGTCCACGACGAGATCCGGGGCGAGGACACCGTCCTTCATCAGATTCGTCAGCTCGGTCCCGCCCGCGATGAACGCGCCGCCGGGACGGGCCGCGACCAACTCGACGGCCTCGGAGGCACGCGCGGTGCGCGCGTAGTCGAAGAGCTTCATCGTCCGGCCTCCCCCGCGCCGCCCCCCGGGGCGTTTCTTGCACCGTCGCGTACCGCGTCGACGATGTTCGGATAGCAGCCGCAGCGGCACAGATTGCCGCTTATCCACTCGCGGATCTCGTCGTCGGAACCGGTGCGGCCTTCGTCGATGCAGGCTACGGCCGACATGATCTGGCCTGAGGTGCAGAACCCGCACTGGAAGGCGTCGCGCCGGATGAACGCCTCCTGCACGGCGTGCAGTCGGTCACCACGGGTCAAGCCCTCGACCGTCGTGATCCGTCGGCCGTCCTCCATCACGGCGAGCGTCATGCATGACTTGACGCGCCGTCCGTCGACCAGGACGGTACAGGCGCCGCATTCGCCCCGGTCGCAGCCCTTCTTCGCCCCCGTCAGTGCGAGGCGGTCACGCAGTGCGTCGAGGAGGGTGACCCGGGCCTCGACCGTGAGCCGGTGCAAGGAGCGTGATCTCGGTCGTTGCGGCCGGCTGAGCGGCGGCCTGAGCGTCGGGACGTCCCCGTGCGCCCGCCTCCGCACCACCGGGCAGGACGACCACGGCGGTGCCGATGCCGCCCGCTTTGAGAACGGTGCGACGGTCGTGCCCGGCTGCTGAGCCTTCATCGTTCTCGGGGTTCTCGGGCATGTGTCTCCAACTCCTCGGCTGTTCGAGAGCTATTCGAGGGAGGCGCGCTCGTGTGCAGGAAAGATGCATTCGATGCCGGTGCGGTGGTGAGGGCGCCTGATGCGGTGCCCCCATCGTCCGAGCGGGAAGCAGCTCACGTCCAAAGCCTGTTTCGCATGGCCATGCACTTCAGGCATCACCGCTGCGTAAAGGGGGCAACGACGCAGCGGAATCCGGCCGTCCCGGACTACGCTCGGGGCATGCCCGACTTAGGTTCCGCACCGGACCTCGACCTGCGCCTGGTCCGATACTTCACGGCCGTCGCCGAACACCGGCACTTCGGCCGCGCCGCTGCGGCCCTCCACATCACCCAGCCGTCCCTGAGCCGTCAAGTCCGCCGACTAGAACAGCAATTGGGTGCCAGCCTCCTGGAACGCACCCCCCGAGGCACCCGACTCACCGAAGCCGGAGAGGTCTTCCTGCCCCGCGCCAAGGCCCTGCTGCGCTCAGCCGCCCAGGCCGCGGCGTACACCCGCGCCGCCGCCGAGCCACACCGCATCACCATCGGGTACACCACCGGACTCACCGTCACCCCGGCCGTGCGCGAACTGCGCAACCAGCACCCGGACGCCGACGCCCACACCCTGCACGTGGCCTGGAACGAACCGCGCGCGGCCCTGCTCGAACACCGGGTGGACGCGGTGGTGGCCCGACTGCCCTTCCCCACCGGCCAGTTGCACGTGACCGACCTGTACGACGAGCCCCGGGTCCTGCTCGTCCCCCGCGACCACCGCCTGGCGGGCAAGGAGTCCATCACCCTCGACGACATCGCCGACGAACCCCTGCCCCGGCTTCCCGACCCGGTCTGGAACGCCTTTTGGCGCATCGACCCCCGGCCTGACGGAAGCCCGGCACCCGACGGTCCCCTCGTCGAAGCCGTCGAGGACAAGTTCGAACTCATCGCCGCCGGGCAGGCCGCCGCGATCGTCTCGTCCGGCCTGCGGGCCGACCTCATCCGCCCGGACCTCACCACCGTCCCACTGCACGGCGTCGAGCCGAGCCACGTCGTCCTCGCCACCCGCACCGACGACCACAACCGCCTCGTGGCGGCCTTCCGCGAGTCCGCCCACGCCCACCTCACCGGGCGTGGTCTGTAAGCCCGATCCACCGGTGGGGAAGTCTCGCTGTCCACTGTGTCGCCCGATTCCCGCCAGATCAGCCCAGTGCGT
Organism: Streptomyces albicerus; assembly: GCF_008905045.1. GTDB lineage: Bacteria > Actinomycetota > Actinomycetes > Streptomycetales > Streptomycetaceae > Streptomyces > Streptomyces albicerus. The sequence goes on along the minus strand of NZ_VWMY01000070.1, from coordinate 5,397 downwards.
CACCACGGAGCGTAAAGGGGTGGCAGATTCGCGGAACCCGCGCGGGTTCGCCGACGGCATGACCGGAGTCGAGGGCCGGCAACAACCGGCAACCGCCACATTGGCCGGTCATGTACCTCATGCACGGTGGGATCGACAACCATGCGACATGACACAGGAGAGCGATGTCGAGGAACTGCCGCAGCTGCGTGGCGTGCTCGTAGTCATGCCGGACGCCGGGTTTCCGGACCAGCCGATCGGCTTGCACACCAACTGGTGGAACCACGCCGCCGGGTGGCCCTCCGGCATGGGAGACCTTCCACCTGGACGAACTGCGCAGGCTGCTCGAGGACGGCTATGGCGTCGGCCGTCATCGGCTGATGCATGTCGGGGTCCGTGGCGCAGGACGGCGCGGGCTTGTTCCGGTCAGGTGGCGCGGATGCCCCGCTCCTCGAAGACCTCGCGCACGACGCCGACGGCGTTGAGCGCTCGGGGAAACCCCGCGTACGGGACGGTCTGGATGACCGTCTCGATCACCTGCCGCGGTGAGAGTCCCACCCTGAGCGCGGCGTTGAAGTGCACCTTCTGCTGGGGTGCGGTGTCACCGAAGGCAATCAGCCCGCCCAGGGTGACGAGCTGCCGCTGCCGCATGTCCAGCCCCGGTCGTGCGTACACGTCCCCGAAGGAGAACTCGACGATGTACCGGCCGAGATCCGGTGCCACGTCATTCAGGGACTCGACCACCTCGATGCCGTGCTCGCCGTCGACCTCCCGCAGTTTGTCCTCGCCCCGCGCATAACGGTCTCCGCCGGGCTCCACCTCGATCGGCTCCACCCGCACTCCCCGCTCCTCGAACACGGTGCGTGCGGCGGCCACCGCGTTGAGCGTCCGCGGCAACCCTGCGAAGGGCACCAGGTGGATCAGCGCCTCCACCACCCGCGCCGCGTCCAGTCCGACATGCAGTGCCGCGCCGATGTGGAACCGCAGCTGCGGTGCGGTGTCCCCGGCGGCGGTCAGCGCGCCGATGGTCACCAACTGCCGCTGTCGCACGTCGAGTCCGGGCCGTGCGTGCACATCCCCGTAGCCGAACTCGACCACGAAGCGCCCCAGATCGGGGGCGATGTCCTCCAGCGCCTCCACCGTGGCGAGGGCGTCCTCCCCGGCGATCTCCTTCATCCGGGCGACACCCCGTGCATAGCGCTTGGACACCCCATCATCCGCGCTGCCGGCCACCGCCACGCCCGTCCCCGTCAGCGAGGCCGCCACCGCACTGGCCCCTCCCACCACTCCGTACCGCAGCAGGGCCCGCCTGTCGCTGCCTTCCGCTCCCGCCCGCTGTCCGTCACGCCTCTCGTCCGCTGTCCCCGTTCCGTCCCTCATCCCGTTCCTCCACCAGCCGCTCGTAGTGCTCGATCTTGTTGTCGATGGCATCGAGGCTGCGCATCACGGCCTCGTGCTCCCTCCTGACCTGTGCCTGGTGGCTCCGCAACAGCTCCAGCCGCTCCCGCACGGTGGCGTCCCCGCTCCGGCGCAGCTCCGCAAACTCCAACATCCCCTGGATGGACATCCCGGTCGTGCGCAGCCGCACCAGAAATTCCATCCAGGCCAGATCCGACGCCCGGTAACGGCGCCGGCCGTCCGGCCCGCGCTGCACGCCGTCGATCAGGCCGACGCGTTCGTAGTAGCGGAGCGTCGAGGGGTTCAATCCGATCAGCTCGGACGTCTCGGCAATGGTCAGAGTCCTGTCGATCCGCTCGGTCGCCACACCACGACCGTACGAGTTGAAGCGCGCTTCAACGCAAGGGCCGGGGCAGGGACGCGTGGTCGGTGGGCGGATTCTGGGTGCCACTGCGCCTCCCGCCGTCTCGCCGGGCTGAGGCGGATTCCCGGGAGACCCGCATGAGCTCTTCGCGCGCGCTGCGGCGGCGTCATCCGTGAACGACTCGGCGGCCTCGAACCGCACGTGGCCCCCGCTGGGCCCGCCGCTTCACGGTCGGGCCGGACCTGTTCTGCGCCGCCGCGAGCTTCAGCGGACCCGTCCACCTCCTCCACCCGCGGATGCGCGAGGTATGGCCGCAGATGGAGGAGGCGTACGGAGGCGACCTGGACGCCCTGTGGGGCGACCGCGACGCCCAGCGGGCCATCTGGCAGGCGCACGACCCGCACCACTTGGCCGAGCGCCTGCGCTGCACTCACGTCTACCTCTCAACCGGGGACGGCAATCCGGGACCGCTCGATCCGCCGGGCAGTGGGTACGACCCGGCGGAAGCCGTCATCCACGACCTGACCCGCTCCCTGGATGCCCGGCTGCGGCGGCTCGGCGCCCCGGTGACCAGTCATTTCCACTCCGGCACCCACCATCCGGCCTACGGGGAGCGGGAGTTGCACCATTCCTTGCCGATGCTGCTGCGCGCTATGGGCGTGTGAACACCGCGTGCGTCAGCTCTGGGCGCGCGGAGGCGCTTCGCCGCCCGGTCGCGGGGTGGACTGGGGCGCATCGGTGGGCGGTGTGCCGGGTGTGCTGGTCTCGCCCGGGATCACGCGAGGGGCCGTCTGCTCCCGGGCCGTACCCTGCTCCTCCTCCTTGATCGCCCTGGCCTCCGCCTTGAGGATGCGCGCCGACTTGCCCGCCGAGCGGGCGAGGTCGGGGAGTTTCTTGGCGGCGAGGACGGCTATGACGACGATAAGGATGATCGCGAGCTCGCTGAGTCCGAACATGCGGGTCCTGTCTGCTGTGGGGTCGGGTCCGGGTACCGCCGGGCGCATCGGGGAGGCGGTCGGGGCGTTCCTGGTCTACAGGTGGGGTGCGATGGACGGCAGCAGGTCCTGGAAGGTGCGGCCGGTGGCGGGTTCGCCGATGGCCTTCATCTGCCAGCTGCCGCCGGTGCGGTGGACCTTGGCCATGATCTGGGCGGTGTGCTTGCCGCCTCCGGTGAGGGTGTACCGGGCCAGTTCGGCTCCGGTGGTCTCGTCGACCAGGCGGCAGAAGGCGTTCTGTACTTCGGTGAAGGTCTGGCCGGTGAAGGAGTTGACCGTGAAGACGATCTGGTCGACCTGGGCGGGGACGCGGGCCAGGTCGACGAGGATGGATTCGTCGTCGCCTCCGGCGCCGGCTCCGCCGGTGAGGTTGTCGCCGGTGTGCCGGACGGAGCCGTCATCGCTGACCAGGTGCTGGAAGAAGACAACGTCGACCTGCTGCCCTGCGGCGAAGAGTACGGCCGAGGCGTCCAGGTCGATTTCCCCGCCTCCGGTGAGCTTGGCGAGGAAGCCTTTGCGGGGTGCGGCTTGCCAGCCCAGGCCCATCCGGACGGAGGTCAGGGCGCTGCCGTCGGCCTTGTTCAGGCTGATCTGCTGGCCCTTGGTCATGTTGACCGACATGAGGGTGCTTCTCCTTCGGGTTTGGTGCTGTTGAGGGAACTGTCCGGGACCGTCTGCTCGCCCGCCCGCCCGCTCGCTCGCCCGTCCGGACCGGCACGGCTGCTAGCCGGTGAGCGGGGGGCTGCTCTTGGAGTCGGTGGTGGGGGTGGCGGGGGACGGTGTCGTGGGCGGATCGGGGTGAAGGGATGGATCCTCGCTGATTGCCCGGCGCAGGTGGGGCAGCATGCCGCGCTTCAGCAGGGCCTGCTGCCAGTCCAGCCGTGCCTGCTCCAGCCGCGCGGGGGTCACGGAGCCACCGCGCCCGCGTATCGCCGTGCCCGGCAGCGTGGCAAGGGCGATGAGAGCGCTCAAGGCCGCGACGAGCGCGAGGATCCAGCCGACGGCTATGAGCGAGCCGGGCAGTGTGCCCCGAACGCCGGTCAGCTGGAGCAGGTAGCCGAGGACGAGCAGGACAGCGGCGGACGAGGCGGCCACCGGCAGCGTGAGCACCGCAAGGGCGGCCACCGGGCCGGAGCCGGCGGGTCGGTGCGGTGTGGTCTCCTCGGCGGACGCGTTCGAGGCGGAACATGTGAGATACGTGCGGTATTCGCCGCAGGCCGCCGCCGTGATCTCGTCGGCGTCGGCGAGTGCCCGGCTGCGCAGGCGCGTGGCGGCCAGGCCGCTCGGGTCGGCGCGCAGGGCGCCCAGGATGTCCGGGGTGGCCAGCGCCAGGTGCAGTACGGCTTCGAAGTCCGCCCGGTCCTCGGGACGGAGGCCAGAGGGGTCGGCCACGTGGTCTCCTGACGGCTGGGAGGTGCATCGGCCTGGACGAGGGTGTTTCCGGGCCCGCCCCCGGGGATCAGGCCCGGGGGCGGGCTGCCTGTGTCAGACGCCGACGCCGAAGTCGGAGGCGATCCCGGTCAGCCCGGAGGCATAGCCCTGGCCCACGGCGCGGAACTTCCACTCGGCGCCGTTGCGGTAGAGCTCGCCGAAGACCATGGCGGTCTCGGTGGCGGCGTCCTCGGAGAGGTCATAGCGGGCGATCTCGGCGCCGCCGGCCTGGTTGACGACGCGGATGAAGGCGCCCCGGACTTGGCCGAAGCTCTGGCCGCGGCTCTCGGCGTCGTGGATGGAGACCGGGAAGACGATCCGGTCGATCTCGGCGGGCACGCCCGCGAGGTTCACCTTGACCACCTCATCGTCGCCCTCGCCCTCACCGGTGAGGTTGTCGCCGGTGTGCTCGACCGAACCATCGGGGCTGGTGAGGTTGTTGTAGAAGATGAAGTGCTGGTCGGACAGCACCTTGCCCGAGGCGTCGAGGAGCAGGGCGGATGCGTCGAGGTCGTAGTCGGTGCCGGTGGTGGTGCGTACGTCCCAGCCCAGGCCGACCAGGACGGCGGTCAGGCCCGGTGCCTCCTTGCTGAGCGAGACATTGCCACCCTTGGCCAGGGAAACTCCCACTGCGTACTCCTTCTCGATGCGTCAGGTCAGGCCCGGCAGGCCCGGGAGTTAAAACTACAACACTGTAGAAAACGAGCAAGGGTTTGCGTGATCCTCGGGGCCGGCCGTGTCGCGTATGGCCGAGAAACGGTGGGTGCAGTGAAGTGGCCGGTCAGTCGCGGGAGTTGCCGAAGATGATGCGGTAGCCGATCAGCAGGATCAGCGCGCCCGCGATGGCCGAGCCCCAGGTGGCGGCGTCGAAGAACTCCCGCTGCACCGGCCGGTCGAGGAACCTCGCTGAGAGTCAGCCGCCCAGGAAGGCCCCCGCGATGCCGATGACCGTCGTACCCATGAGTCCGCCCGGATCGTGCCCGGGCAGGACGACCTTGGCCATGGCCCCGGCGAGCAGCCCCAGAACCAGCCATGCGATAACGCTCATGTCTGCCGTCTCTGCTTGTGTCGATGCCGTCGGTGCGGCACGGAAGAACCTGTCCGGGCGGCCTAGCTTCTACAGTCATGTAGATGCTGTAGTGGGGGGGGTGCTTCTATCTGTTTGGTCAAGGTCTGTGGGCTTGGTCAGGCTGTTTGTTGGTGCCCGGGTTGGTAGAGGGTGCGGTGCTT
>NZ_VWMY01000007.1:88548-218500 GCF_008905045.1 Streptomyces albicerus | reverse complement strand
GGTGGCCGTCTGTGCCCACCCGTTCCGCCCTGCGGAACGCCTGCCCACAGACAGACGACTCGGGCTTACTTCTCTGTCACCCCTGCCGAGTCGAACGTCGCCACCTCGTGCATTGCCCTGGCCGCGCTCTGGACCACCGGGAGGGCCAGGAGGGCGCCCGTGCCCTCGCCCAGGCGGAGGTCGAGGTCGACCAAGGGGCGGAGGCCGAGCTTGTTGAGGGCGGCCACGTGGCCGGGCTCGGCGCTGCGGTGGCCGGCGATGCAGGCCGCGAGGACCTCGGGGGCGATGGCGCGGGCGACCAGGGCCGCTGCGCCGGCGCTCACGCCGTCCAGGATGACCGGGGTGCGGAGGGAGGCGCCGCCGAGGAGGAGGCCCACCATCGCGGCGTGCTCCAGGCCGCCGATGGCCGCGAGGACGCCGATGGGGTCGGCCGGGTCCGGCTGGTGGAGGTCCAGGGCGCGGCGTACGACCTCGGTCTTGCGGGCCAGAGTCTCGTCGTTGATGCCGGTGCCGCGGCCGGTGACGTCGGCCGGGTCGCTGTCCGTGAAGACGGCGATCAGGGCGGCCGACGCGGTGGTGTTGGCGATGCCCATCTCGCCCGTGATCAGGGCCTTGTTGCCGGCCGCCACCAGGTCGCGGGCCGTCTCGACGCCCACCTCGATGGCCGCCTTGACCTCCTCGCGGGTCAGCGCGGGACCGGTCGTCATGTCGGCCGTGCCCGCGCGGACCTTGCGGGGCAGGAGGCCGGGGGTCGCGGGCAGGTCGGAGGCCACGCCCACGTCGACGACGCAGACCTCGGCGCCCACCTGGGTGGCGAAGGCGTTGCAGACCGCGCCCCCGCCGAGGATGTTGGCCACCATCTGGCCGGTGACCTCCTGCGGCCACGGGGTGACGCCCTGGGCGTGTACGCCGTGGTCGCCCGCGAAGATCGCGACGGCGGCCGGCTCCGGGATCGGCGGCGGGCACATGCGGGACAGGCCCGACAGCTGCGCGGAGATGATCTCCAGCATGCCGAGGGCCCCGGCCGGCTTGGTCATGCGCTTCTGGCGGTCCCACGCCTCGCCGAGCGCCTTGGCGTCAAGCGGGCGGATGTTGGAGACCGTCTCGGCGAGCAGGTCGTGCGGCTCCTCGCCGGGCAGCGCACGACGGCCGTACGTCTCCTCATGGACGACCCAGGACAGCGGGCGGCGCTTGGACCAGCCCGCCTGCATCAGCTCGGGCTCCTCCGGGAACTCGTCGACGTATCCGACGCACAGGTAGGCGACCACTTCGAGGTGCTCGGGCAGGCCCAGTTCGCGGACCATCTCCCGCTCGTCGAAGAAGCTCACCCAGCCGACGCCGAGGCCTTCGGCACGGGCCGCGAGCCACAGGTTCTCGACCGCGAGCGCGGAGGAGTACGGGGCCATCTGCGGCTGCGTGTGGCGGCCGAGCGTGTGCCGGCCGCCCCGGGTCGAGTCGGCGGTGACGACGATGTTCACCGGGGTGTCGAGGATGGCCTCGATCTTCAGTTCCTTGAACTGCTTCGCGCGGCCCTTGGGCAGCGACTTCGCGTACGCCTCGCGCTGGCGCTGCGCCAGTTCGTGCATCGTGCGCCGGGTGTCGGCCGAGCGGATGACGACGAAGTCCCAGGGCTGGGAGTGGCCGACGGACGGCGCCGTGTGGGCCGCCTCCAGGACACGGAGCAGGACGTCGTGCGGGATGGGGTCGCTGCGGAAGCCGTTGCGGATGTCGCGGCGCTCGCGCATCACGCGCAGTACGGCCTCGCGCTCGGCGTCGTCGTAGCCGGGCGCCGCCGGGCCGGTGGACTCTCGTGTCTCCGCCACGGCGGCCGTGCTCTCTTCCTGGTCGGCGCCCTGGGTGTCCAGGTCGTCCGCTTGCTGTGCGGCTACGGGCTCCGGCTCCGGGTTCTCGACAGGAGCCTCCGGTACGGGAGTTGTCTCGGCCTCGGGGGCAGGCTCGGGCTCCCGGGGGGCGGGCAGGGTGAGGACGGGCTCCTCTTGCGGTGCGGGTTCGGGCTCCGGCTCGGGCTCGGGCTGCTCGGTGGTCGCCGCGACCGGGTCCGCCGTCTCCTCGGCGGCCTGCTCGACGGGCTCCTCCGGGAGGGGCGGCACGGTCATGGCGTGCGGCGGAGTCGGAGCCAGGTGCGGGGTCGTCGGGACCGAGCCCTCGACCGGCACGAACTGGCCGACGGGCTGCTGCTGCTCCGCGTGAGCTTCCAGGGGTACGCCCCGGACGGGGGCCGCACTGCCTTGGGGCTGGTCTCCGTGGACCTGGTCGCCTTGCGCGTGGTCGTCGTGGGCCTGGGCGTCGTGAGTCTGGTCGTCGTGAGCCGCGACCGGTGCGGGTGCCTCGGCCTGTACGGCCTGCGGCGGCTCGGCGTCGGCGATCTGGGCGGGCGCCTCCGCGGACTCGGCGGGCTCGGCGAACTGCGGGGCCTGGACGGCGTCCTGGACCTGGACGGCCTCGGCCGCTGCGGCGGCGGGCGCGGCTTCCATCGGCTCTGGCTGCGGCTGCTGCTGGTTCGCGGCGTGCGGCTCAGTCTCGGCGAACTGGGCCGGAGGATCCTGGAACTGCGGCTCTGCCGGGTGCACGGCCTGCGGGTCCTGGGCGTCCTGCGTCACGTACGCGGGCTGCGCCTCGTCAGCGGCCTGCGGGAGCTGGTGTGCCTGGGGCGCGGGCTGCCCGGAGTCGTCCACCTGCTGAGGGAGGTGCGCGGCGGGGGCGGCCGGGAAGGGCGTGTGCTGCGGAACCTGGGCGAGTTGCTGGTCCTGCGTGAACTCCGGTGCGGCCTGGGCGAACTCCGGGGCGACCTGGGCGGCGTCCGCTCCCTGGTGCGCTTCCGGGGCCTGGGGGAAGAGCGAGCCGTCCGCGAGCTGAGGGGCCTGCCCGTAGTCCTGGACCTGGACGGCTTCCGGAGTCTGGGCCACCCCGGGGGCCTGGACGGCTTCGGGGTGCTGAGGAGCGTACGCGGCCTCCGGAGCCTGCGCGGTGTCGGCTGTCTCGGCGACGGCCTGGACGGGCGCGGCCTCGGGGACCTCGCCGACGCCCGGGGCCTGCTGCGCCGGCTGTTCCTGCTGGACCTGGACCTGGGCCGGCTCGGCGGCCGGCGCCTCGGCGGGAGCCTGTGGGGCGGGTACACCTTCGCCCTCGGCGGGCGGCACGCCCCCGGTCTCGGGTGTCTGCGCGACCGGCGCGGCCTCCTCGGCCGCTCTGCCACCGGCGTACGCTCCCCCGCTCTCCGGGAAGACCGTTTCTGCAGTCGCGCCCTCCGCGCTCACCTGCGCCACCGGAGGCGCGACCTGAACCTGAGTCTGCGGCTGCGCGCCCCAAGGGGCCGCGCCCTGCAACGCGACCTCGTCGCGCGGCACGTCGAGGTACTCGGGACCGGCCGTGGGCGGCCCGGCGTGCCGTACGGGAACGGCGTTGACCGGTGCTCCCGCCGGACCGCGGTCCGCGAGGGAGCGCACCGGGCTTCCGGCGCTGTCCGGGGTCGGCGGGCCGAGGTGCAGCGGGCGACGGGCGACGGGCGGCTGCGGAGCGGACGAGGACATCCGGACGGCGCTGAGGTCGACCGAGCCGCTGTCGCGGCCGGCCGTCTCGTGCGGACCGGGCTCGTGGACGGCCTCGACGACCGGCTCCGGGGCCGGCGGAGGCACTTCGTTGCCCCACGCGCCCTGGGCGCCCGGCAGCAGCAACAGGTCTTCGTCTTCGGCGGTGGTCTCGGAGAGGTAGGTGTACGCACCGGGGGCGGGGACGCCCGGCTGCTCCACCATGCCTGCGTTCTCCGGCAGTCCCTCGCCCGGGACCTGGCCGGTGTCGGTCATGCGTACCCCTCGCCCATCGGTTTAGTGCTCCTACGACCTGCTCGTCCGGGGCGGCGCACCGACCGCCCGTGATGAACAACGAGCATGCGCGCCGGGCGGCACGAACGACCGGTCGACAAAGCCATTAACAGGCATTGTCGCGGTCGGTCCGCCACCGCGACAGGGTGATCCGCCACGGCCCGCTGTGGACTGCGCCACGTTGCGCGTCCTCCGGTTCTGCCGTACCACACGCACCCCAAAACTGGTGTGTTTTCCGGACATTGACCGGTGAAATACCGGACAACCCGAGAGCAGTACAACGATCGGCCAGCCTACCGCGCGCGGTACGACTACAGGATCACAGGGCGCGGTCGGGCAGTACCCCGGCGAGCAGGAACGCGACGCTCCGCTCCTTCTCCGTCCAGGCGCGGGTGTCCAGTTCAACGGACTGCAGAAGGGCGCACTCGACCTGGTAGCCGTGCTCCGTCAGGTCCCTGCCGATGAGTTCGGCGGCGTCGCGTGTCGCGGCGTGCGTGACGATCCGCTGGGGGCGCCGGTCGGCCACCGCGGACACCACCGCGACTCCGCCGCCTCCGACGCGTACGACGTCCGGTTCGGGCAGGTTCTCCAGGATGTACGGCGCGGTGCCGTGGGTGATCTGGAGCTGTACGCCGAAGCGGCGGGCGGTGGCCATGGTGCGGGCGCAGGCGTTCGGGTCCCGGTCGACGGCGATGACGGCGGCGCCGCAGCGCGCGGCCTCCGTGGCGAAGGCGCCGCTGCCGGAGCCGATGTCCCACACGAGGTCCCCGACGCGCGGTCCCAGGCGGGCAAGTTGGGCGGCGCGCAGCACCTCGGTCTCGCCCTCGCCGAGCTCGCCCCCGTACACGTCGTCGGGCAGGGCCCAGCCGCGCGGGCCGGTGCCCGGGTCGCGTCCGGCGATCCAGCCGCCGCCCTCGGAGGAGGCGACGGGGCCACCCATGACGATGACGACGTTCGGGTCGCGCCAGGTGTGGTCGGCGACCTTGTCGGAGGTGAGCACCGTGACCCGCTCGCGCTCGGTGCCGAGTTCCTCGCAGATGACGAACGTGCGGTGGACTCCGTCGAGGAGCAGGCCCAGCTCGGCGGGACCGGCGCCGGGAGAGGTGAGAACGGCGACCTTGGTGTGGGCGCGGCACACATTCACCGCGCGTCGCAGGGTGCGCCGGTGTGCGACGACCACCTGCGCGTCATCCCAGGGCATACCGGCGCGCGCGAAGGCGGCGGCCACGGACGAGACCGCGGGGACGACCTCGACCTCCAGGCCGAACTCGGGGGCGCGCAGGGTGCGTACGACCCCGAAGAAGCCCGGGTCGCCGTCGGCGAGGACCACCGCCGTGCCGCGGTGGGCGGCGATGCGGCGGGCGGCGAGTGCGACACTGCCGAGCCGGATGCGCTCGGCGGCCGCGGGCACCTCGGGGAGCACCAGGTGATGACCCGCGCCGGCCACGAGCGTGGCGGCGCCGAGAGCCGAGCGCGCCGCGTCGGTCAGCGGCGAGCCGTCCCAGCCGATCACCGTGACCCGGTCGGCCATCGTCGTCAGTCTCCTGGAGTCTTCGCAGGTCGTCAGGTGGGCATGCGGCCGCCAGGCAGGCATGCGGAGCCCCGTGAGCGTACCTCGTGACGTCCGGTGGTGCGGGCGCGGGTCTGCGGCCGCCTCCCGTTCAGTTCCAGTCGGAGTACGACGTGAAACCACCGCTGTCGGCGAGCTGCTCGGCGACGCCCTCGATGTCCTCGGGGAGCAGGCTCCACACGATGAAGTCGGTGCGCAGGTCGGCCCAGCCCCCGTCCTCGGTACGGGTCCGCGCTATACAGGCGTTGCGCAGGACGCCCTCGCTGATGCAGCCGATCTTCTGGGCGACCTGCTGCGAGGCGGTGTTGTCGGCGGCGGTGCGCAGTTCCAGGCGCTCCAACTTCTGGTCGCGGAAGAGCCATTGGGCGGTCGCGAGGGCCGCCTCGGACGCGTAGCCCTCGCCGCGCGCCCAGGGGGCGATGATGTACGAGAGTTCGCTGGAGCGGACATGCCAATTCGTCCCGCTCAGCTGGATGACGCCGACCAGGCGCTGGGTGAGGAACTCGGTGACGGCGAGGTCGAGTCCGCGGCCCGAGGTGCGCTCGGCAGGCGCGTACTCGGTGATCCAGGTGCGGGCGGCGTCCTCGGTGAAGGGCTGCGGCACGGACGTCCAGGCCACCACCTGCTCGTCGTTCATCATCTCCGTCAGGGCGGAAACATCCTCGTCCTCGAGAGGGCGCAGCACCAACCGCTCCGTGCTCAGGGAGATGTCGGGGAAGGTGTTCGTCATGCGCCGCTCCGTAACCATCAGGGACCGTCGGGCCTGCTGAACTGCCCAGCATGCAGCATGTAAGCACCGAACTGCACCACGGAGTCGACTCCTTGTCGATGAGTCGACACCGTGAGTGCAGCTGAAACGGCGTCAGCCGGAGGTGACCGGCAGGACCGATCCCTGGTACTTGCCCTCGATGAACTTCGTCACCTCGGCGCAGCGGTCAGAACGACGCGACGACGGAGCCGGCGTACTTGTCGTCGATGAACTTCTTGACCTCGGCGGAGGTCAGGAGCTCGGCGAGCTTCTTGACGCGCGGGTCGTCCTCGTTGCCCGCCTTGACGGCGAGGAAGTTGCCGTACGGATTGTTCTTGGCGGACTCCAGGACGAGGGCGTCCTCCGCGGGCTCGAGGTCGGACTCGATGGCGTAGTTGCCGTTGATCACCGCTGCGTCGACGTCGTCGAGGGAGCGCGGGGTCTGGGCCGCCTCCAGTTCCTTGAACTTGAGGTTCTTCGGGTTCTTCGCGATGTCCTTGGGGGTCGCGTCGTTGCCCGCGCCGTCCTTGAGCGTGATGATCCCGTTGGCGGCGAGCAGCTTGAGGGCCCGTGCCTCGTTGACCGTGTCGTTCGGGACGGCGACCGTCGCGCCGCTCTTCAGCTCGTCGGCCTTGTCGACCTTGTTGGAGTAGAGGCCGAGCGGCTCCAGGTGCACCGTGACGACGGGCACGATGTGGGTGCCGTTCTTCTTGTTGAAGTCGTCGAGGTACGGCTGGTTCTGGAAGTAGTTGGCGGTCACGGACCCGTCCTCGGCCGCCGTGTTCGGCGTGACGTAGTCGGTGAACTCCCTGACGTCCAGGTCGAGGCCCGCGTCCTTCGCCAGGTTGTCCTTGACGTAGGTGAGGATCTCGGCGTGCGGGACCGGGCTGGCGGCGACGATCAGCGGTCCGCTCGCGTCGGAGCCGGAGCCGGAGGCCTCCTCCGAGCCGCAGGCGGTGAGTCCCAGGGTGAGGGCTCCGGCGGCGAGGGCGGCGGTGGTGATCTTGGCGGTGTTACGCACGAAAAGTGCCTTTCCTATGGGTGGTGCGACCCCGCGGGGGTGTGCGGGGAGAACTGGGGTGTGCGGGGAGAACTGCGGTGTCAGACGGTCTTGCTGGTCGCGGTGGCGGCCTTCAGCAGCCTCAGCCGCGGGGCGGCGCCGGACTGGCCGCCGCGGCGGTGCAGCCCGCGCGCGGCGTAGTCGCCGATGAACTGGATGACGGAGATGACCACGGCGAGGATGCCCACGGTGATCCACATCAGTTCGGTCTCGAAGCGCTGGTAGCCGTAGCGGATGGCGATGTCGCCGAGGCCGCCGGCGCCGACGGTGCCGGCCATCGCGGAGTAGCCGATGAGCGCGACGATCGTCGTGGTGGTGCTGGAGATCAGCGACGGCAGCGACTCGGGGACGAGCACCTTGCGGACGACGGTCCAGGTGTTGCCGCCCATCGACTGCACGGCCTCGACGAGCCCGCCGTCCACTTCGCGGACAGCTGTCTCGACGAGGCGCGCGAAGAAGGGGATCGCGCCGATCGCGAGCGGCACGATGGCGGCCTCGCGGCCGATGGTGGTGCCGGTGATCGAGCGGGTGAAGCCCATCAGCGCGACCATCAGGATGATGAAGGGCATCGAGCGGGCGACGTTCACGACCTGCCCGATGACCTTGTTCAGCACGGTGTTCTGCAGCAGGCCGCCCTTGTCCGTGAGGACCAGCAGGACGCCCAGCGGCAGACCGCCGACGATGGCGATGACCGTGGACCAGCCGACCATGTAGAGGGTGTCCCAACAGGCCTGCTCCAGCAGGGGCTGCATTTCGGACCAGGTCACTTGGCACCTTCCTTCACCAGCAGGGGCTCCTGGCCCAGGACATCGATCTGCAGTCCCTGCTCGCGCAGGAAGCCGATGGGCACGACGTTCTCCTCGTAGCGGCCGGGCAGTTCGATGCGCATCCGGCCGACCTGCTTGCCGCCGACGGTGTCCATCGCGGCGCCGAGGATCGAGATGTCGATGTTGTACGTGCGCGAGAGCTGCGAGATGACGGGCTGGGTCGCGGAGTCGCCGTGGAAGGTGACGTCGATGACCGTGCGGTCGTCGGCGGAGGCGTCGCCGCTCACCGGGAAGAGCGCGGCGGCCAGCTCGGAGCCGGGTGTGGCGAGCAGTTCGCTGACGGTGCCGGACTCGACGATCTGCCCCTTCTCCATGAGGGCGGCCGAGTCGCAGATGGTCTTGACGACGTCCATCTCGTGCGTGATGAGCAGGACGGTCAGGCCCAGTTGCCGGTTCAGGTCGCGCAGCAGTTGGAGGATGGAGCGGGTGGTCTCGGGGTCGAGGGCGCTGGTGGCCTCGTCGGAGAGGAGCACCTTGGGGTCGCCGGCCAGGGCGCGGGCGATGCCGACGCGCTGCTTCTGGCCGCCGGAGAGCTGGGCCGGGTAGGCCTTGGCCTTGTCGGAGAGGCCGACGAGGTCAAGCAGTCCGAGGGCCTTGCGGGAACGTTCCTTCCCTGACGTGCCAAGGATTTCCAGCGGCAGCTCGACGTTGTCCTGGACGGTCCGCGAGGACAGCAGGTTGAAGTGCTGGAAGACCATGCCGATGTGGCTGCGTGCCTTCCGCAGCTCCCGGCCGGCGCGCGGGCCGCGCCCGGCAAGGGCCGTGAGGTCCTGTCCGGCGACGGTCACGGTGCCGGCGGTGGGGCGCTCCAGGAGGTTGACGCAGCGGATGAGCGAGGACTTGCCGGCGCCGGACTGTCCGATGACGCCGTACACCTCGCCTTCGCGGACGTGCAGATCGACGCCGTCCAGGGCGAGGACCTCACGGCCGCGCGAACGGTAGACCTTGGTGAGGCCTGATGTCGTGATCACTGGGGTTTTCCGTCACTGTCGAGTGCAGGGCGTGGGTGTGCGCCGGGCACGGGTGCATTCGGTCGGAACGCGGCACGGTTCTCGCGGTGGCGATGAAAGCCGGGCCTCGGAGAACTCCGGGCTTCGGCAGAACTGCGTGCGCGGGGCAGGCTCAGTCGCGTACGAGAAGGTCGTACGGGCAGACGTGAGCGGTCTCGCTTCGGGGCGCGAGGCTCTCAGATGGTGCAGGGGCCCTCTAGAAGGCGCACATTCGACACATACAGCGAGCACCGGGCGTCATGGTCGCCTCGGTCGCAAGGATGCGGCTGCTCGTCGTGGTCATGAGAAAAGTGAATCACACGTACGGACGTGACCCAGAACCGCTGTCCGCATCGCGGACAGCGGTGGACACGCCTCAGATCCTGACGGAGATCTCCAGTCCCGCGCCCGTGACCAGCGCCGACACGGCCGAGAGGTCCTCGGCCACGACGTCCGCGTCCAACTCGCCGGCCGGGTGGGTTGTGGTCAATGCCACGGTGGTCATCCCGGCTGCGCGGCCCGCCTGCAGACCGGCGGGGGCGTCCTCGAAGACGACGCAGCGGGCCGGGTCCACGCCGAGTCGGCGGGCGGCGAGCAGGAACGGCTCGGGGTCGGGCTTGCCGCGCGTGATGTCGTCGGCGGCGATCAGGGTCTTG
Source organism: Streptomyces albicerus (assembly GCF_008905045.1). GTDB lineage: Bacteria > Actinomycetota > Actinomycetes > Streptomycetales > Streptomycetaceae > Streptomyces > Streptomyces albicerus. The sequence continues at coordinate 208,808 of NZ_VWMY01000007.1, read as the reverse complement.
GGGCGGATGCCCACCTCGCCGAGGCGGGCCTCGGCCAGCCGCCGCGTGGCGGAGGTGACGACGGCCCAGCCGTCGGCGGGCAGGGAGTCGAGGAGCGCCTTCGTCCCCGGCAGCAGGTGAACTCCGCCCGCGACGTCCTCGACCTCCAGCTGCTCGATGCGTACGACAGCCTCAGGGACCCGGTCGGCGGGCAGCAGGTCGGCGGCTATCTCGGCGGCGGGGCGGCCGTGCAGCTCGACCCGGGCGAACTCCTCGGCGGTGATCCCGTACTCCTCGGCCCACCTGGTCCAGCACCGGTACACCGACTCAAGGGATGAGACGAGCGTTCCGTCGTTGTCGAACAGCAGGGCATCGGCTTGGATCTTCATGCCCTCGACCCTACGGGGCACCCCGGGGGCGATCGCATCGGGTCTTTTGGCCCGTAATAGGGTCGCGTCATGCTTGATGCCCTGACGGTCGCGACAGCCGTCGCCGCGCTCGCGCTCGCCGCCTGGTGCGGCTGGGCCGCCTACCGGGACCAGCCGACCAAGGACTGGCACTTCATCGGCATGGCCGTGGTGACACTGCTCGCCCTCGTCCAGCTCGTGGTCGGCATCGTTCAGCTGGCGCGCGGCGAGAAGCCGGAGCAGGGCACGACGATCTTCGTGGCCTATCTGATCGGCGCCTTCGCCTGCATTCCCGCGGCGGGCTTCATGTCGCTGGCCGAGCGCACCCGCTGGGGTTCGATCACGGTCGCGGCCGGCGGTGTGGTGCTCGCCGTGCTCCAGGTGCGGCTCTATGACATCTGGGGAGGCTGAGATGGCGGAGCCCGCGGAGGAAGTCGAGAAGCCCGGGCGGACGCGGCTCATCGGCGGTCCGGGCATGCTGCTGGTCTGGGTGTACGGCGTGATGGTCGTCGGCGCCGTGTCACGCTCCGCCGTGCAGATCGCGACGGAGTTCGACAAGGCGCCGCTCGCCTACTCGCTGTCCGCGGTGGCCGGCCTCGTCTACGGCTTCATCACGTACTCGCTCGTCCGAGGCGGTGAAACGGCCCGCAAGGCGGCGCTGGTGTGCTGCGCCGCCGAACTCACGGGCGTACTGACCGTGGGCACCTGGACCCTCGCCGACCCGTCCGCCTTCCCCGACGCCACGGTCTGGTCGGACTACGGCATGGGCTACCTCTTCATCCCGGTACTGCTCCCGGTGACAGCGATGTTCTGGCTCCGCAAGTCACGCACACCGAACTAAGCGCTCCGCTGGAAGCGCGGTGATGCTGTATCGATATGCGGCTCCGCCGCGTGCGCGGGCCGGTGGGGGCTGGTCGCGCCCACGCGGCGGAGCCGCAAATGTCACAGCCCCGCGCCCCTTACGGGGCGCGCCATCCTGCACCGAACTTCAGCAAGGCCGCTTAGAGCACCCCTTCGGCCATACGGGCTAGAGCTCCCCTTCGGGCATACGGGGGCTGGCGCCCCTTTTAGGGGCGCGGGGAACTGCGCGACCAGCCACAACGGACCCGCAGGTACGCAACCCACCGACCCGCACCCCCCTGACCCGCGGAGCGCTACGCACTAGCGACGAACGCCCCAGCCTCGGCACCCTTGGCCAACGTCACCAGACTCAGCCGCTCATCCACCCGCTCCGTGGCAACGGCCTCGTACCCATGCTTCCGGTACAACCGCAGATTGTGCTCGCTGCGATGCCCCGTGAAGAGCTGGAAGCTCTTGGCCCCGCCCTCCTCGCTGAGCCGCATCTCGATCGCGTCGAGCAACCGCCCGCCCAGACCGTGCCGCTGCATCCGAGGATGGACGATCAACTTGTTGATCCGGGCCGTGCCATCCGCGTCCACAGCGCCACGCACCGAGGCCACCACCTCGTCGCCGAGCCGGGCCACCAGAACCGTGCCGTCCGCGAGCTCCGCCTTGAGGGAGTCGAGGGGCTGGGTGAGGGGCTCGATGCTGTAGTCGCCGTACAGCTCGGCCTCGCTCTGGTAGCAGAGGAACTGCAGTTTGAGGATCTGTTCGGCGTCCTGCTCGGTCGCCGCAGAGATGGTCACGCTCATGCCCATGTGTGCATGCCTCCCGCTCACCTGCTCCGCCGGTTGTCCCTCACTCCTATCCCCGCGGTTCGCGGGCCGCAACCTCCGACGTAAGCATTCGGCGCAGACATCCCAGGCATCTGGAACGTTCCGGACCGAGACTGCCCTGTGAGATACCCAACTCCCCCGCGATCTCCCGGTATGTGAGGTCCTGCGGGGACAGCAGGGCGGCCATCAGGCGCGGGCAGCGGCCGGGCAGTCTGCGTACGGCGGAGTACAGGGCGCGGCGCCGGGCGGCGGTGAGCGCGAGCTGCTCCGGGCCCGGTCCGCTGTCGTCGGCGGGCTCGGATGCGTACGGAAGTTCGATGCTCGCGGTGTGCCGGGTCCGGAGGGCCTCGGAGCGGACGGCGCCGCGCAGCCAGGCGGCCGGGTCGGCGGGCGGGCCGTCGGTGCCGAGGCGTTCCAGGAGGCGCAGCCAGACGGCCTGTTCCAGGTCGCCGGGCTCGGCCCCGGAGGCATATGCCTCGGCGGAGGCCTCGGCGGCGAGCAGTGGACGCAGGGTGGCAACCATGTCGTGGGTCATATGCGGCACGACGCGGCCGCCCCGGCGTGAGGTTGCCGGGACGGCCGTCTGTCACCCCAACCGGGGCCGGTGGTTCCGCTGTTGACGAGCGCGGTTGCCGAGGGGCTCAGCCCGCCAGGAAGTCCTCGCGAGCGAGGACGCCGGTGTCCGGGTTGTCGGTGAAGACCCCGTCGATACCGGTCGCGAAGTACGTCTTGAAGGCGCCGAAGGCGTCTCCATAGCCGTCCGCGTCGGTGCCCTTGCGGAAGTTCGCGGGCAGGAAGGGGTTCTCGTTGCGCATCGTGTACGGGTGCAGGATGAGGCCCTCGGCGTGCGCGTCCCTGACCAGCGTGGTCGGGGTGGTGAGGTTGCCGCTTGCGTCCTTCGGGATGATCAGGTCGAGGGTCGGGCCGATGCCCTGCGCGTACGAGGCGATCCATTCCAGGCCCGCGGGCTTGACCAGGTCGGCGACCGTACGAGGGTCGCCCGCCTCGACGAAGTCCCAGGGGCGGGTGCTCGCGCCGGAGAGGAGCACGACCAGAGGGTTGCCGACCAGCTTGTTCAGGCGCTGGATGCTGGTCGGCTCGAAGGACTGGAGGATGACGGGCGAGTTCTTCTTGTCCATGCCGTACTTGCGCAGCACCTTGGCGACCCGCTCCTCCAGACCGAGGCCCAACTTGCGGAAGTAGGTGGGGTGCTTGAGCTCGGGGTAGATCCAGACCTGCTTGCCGCGCTTCCTGGTCTGCTCGTCCCGCCAGCGCAGCACCTCCTCGAAGGTGGGGATCTCCCAGCGTCCGTCGTAGAGCGTGTTGTGCGGACGGTTGGCGGGGATGCGCTCCTTGGCGCGCAGGGTCTTGAGCTCGGCGAGCGTGAAGTCCTCGGTGAACCAGCCGGTGGTGGAGACCCCGTCGAGGACCTTGGTCTTCTTCCGGTCCGCGAACTCGGGGTGCGCCGAGACGTCCGTCGTGCCGCCGATCTCCGGCTCGTGACGGCATACGAGGTGACCGTCCTTGGTCGGCACCAGGTCGCCCGCCTCGATGACGTGCGCACCCATGTCGAGGGCCAGCTGGTACGCGCCGAGCGTGTGCTCCGGCCGGTAGCCGCTGGCCCCGCGGTGTCCGATGATCGTCGGCTTCGGCAGGCTCTTGTAGCCACTGCTGCCGTACCGCTCGTCGGCTCTCGCCGTACCCGGCAGCCCGAGGACCGCTCCGCCGGCGCCGAGGACCGCGGCCCCGAGCAGCGCGCGCCGTCCCGGGCTCATCCCGTTCAGTCCCTCGTTCGACTCCTGCGTCCCCATGAGCGCTCCTCCCCATACTGCCCTGCACCTGTCAAAGCGGGACGATCGTAGGTGCGCGAGGGTGACGGATGGGAGACCTCGGACAGAACACGCGGGTGATGCTGGATGTCGTGTGAGGTGCGTGAGCTGACGGGCGGTCGGATTCCGAACTCGCGGTCGGCTGTGGGCGTGGGTCCTTGACGAGCGGGTACGCGGTCAGTGGTTACGCTGATCGCGGTCGCGCGCGGCTCCGACTATCCCGCCGATCATCCCCCCGGGGCCCCGGTCGTGGATGACACGGGCGTCGCGCCGCGCCTCCCGCAGCCCCCGCGTGGCTTCGGCCTCGATCCGCGCGGAGTCCGGGCCCGCGCCCGCGGAGAAACGGCGCCGGTCCCGGCGTACGAGCACGACCACGGCACCCACGACGATCAGAAGGCAGACGACGACCACAGCGAACACGTACAACTCGATCCCCCCGTTCCACCCGTTCCCCCCGTCGGCCCCGTTCGGACGCGACGTCCGTCACACCGTCTCGTGCGGATGACAGCCGTGCAACGGGGCGCCACCGCAGGTAAACAAGGGTCAACACTGCGTATCCAGTCCGTGAACCCGGTGTGCAAGACCCCGGGGACCGCGAGTATCGTCCTCACCTGCACAGACTTATACCGATCCCTTGACACCGGAGGGCCCGTTGTCCCGCTTCGCGCTCATCAAGGCAGTGCTCGGACCGATCATGCGCCTGATGTTCCGCCCACGGGTGGAGGGTGCGGAGCGCATCCCGGGCACGGGGCCGGTCATTCTGGCCGGCAACCACCTCACGTTCATCGACTCGATGATCATGCCGCTCTTCTGCGACCGTCAGGTCTTCTTCATCGGCAAGGACGAATACGTCACCGGCAAGGGCATCAAGGGACGGCTGATGGCCTGGTTCTTCACGGGCTGCGGCATGATCCCGGTCGACCGGGACGGCGGCCGTGGCGGTGTCGCGGCACTGATGACCGGCCGCCGCGTGCTGGAGGAGGGCAAGGTCTTCAGCATCTACCCGGAGGGCACCCGCTCCCCCGACGGCCGGCTCTACCGGGGTCGCACCGGCATCGCCCGGCTGGCCCTGATGACCGGCGCGCCCGTGGTCCCGTTCGCCATCATCGGCACGGACAAGATCCAGCCCGGCGGGGCCGGTTTCCCGCGGCCCGGGCGGGTCACCGTGCGGTTCGGCGAGGCGATGGAGTTCTCGCGGTACGAGGGCATGGGCCGGGACCGGTATGTGCTGCGGGCCGTGACGGACTCGGTGATGGCTGAGGTCATGCGGTTGTCGGGGCAGGAGTATGTGGACATGTACGCCACGAAGGCCAAGGAAGCGGCTTAGCTCCGCTGGTTGGGCTGGGGAACTGCGGTCGGTTGTTTGCTGCCGGTTCGTAGTGGCTTGTCGCGCAGTTCCCCGCGCCCCTGAAGGGGCGCCCAGACGCGACGAAAGTCTCAGAAGGGCTGGTCCTCGGGTGGGCCGGTGTTCGTCTGTTCTGCGCCCGGGGCGGGGAACCACAGTACGAACGTCGAGCCCTTGCCCACTTGGGAGAACAGGCGGATCTGGCCGCCGTGTGACTCCACGATCTGGCGCACGATGGCGAGGCCCAGGCCTGCGTGGCGGTCGCGGTTGCCGCCGTTGGCCTTTGCTCGCCAGAAGCGGTCGAAGACCCGGGACTGGTCGTCGTCGAGGATGCCGGGGCCCTCGTCCTGGACCGAGGCCCAGAGCCAGCCTTCCGTCCGGCCCGCGGCGACGGTGATGCGGGTGCCTGGCGGGGCCAGGCGTACGGCGTTGGAGAGCAGGTTGCCCATGGCTCTGCGCAGCGCGTCGTGGTCGCCGATGACCGTCAGACCGGTGGTGAGGCGGCGATGCAGTACGAGCCCGCGCTCGGCGGCGAGCGGGGCGAACTCCTCGCACGCCTCGCCCGCGGCCGCCGCCAGGTCGACGTCCGCGTCGGCGAGGGCGGGGGCCGTACGGCGTGCCGTGGCCAGCAGGTCCTCGACGAGGCGGGTCATCCGGGTCGTCGCGCGGTCCACGCTGCGGGCGGCGGCTCTGCGTTCCGCCTCGTCGGACTCCTCGGCGGTGAGCACCGCGTCCAGGTTGGCGCGGATGATCGCGAGCGGGCTGCGCAGTTCGTGCGAGGCGTCGTCGATGAGCTGACGCTGGGCGCGGAAGGCCTCGTCGAGGCGGTCGAGCATGGAGTCGACGGTGTCGGCGAGGTCGCGGAGTTCGTCCTTGGGTCCGTCCAGGCGGATGCGCTGCGAGAGGTCGGTGGCCTGGATCTCGGCGGCCGTACGGGAGATGGCGCGTACGGGACGCAGGACGCGCCCGGAGAGGACCCAGCCGATGGCGAGGCTGGCGACGGCGAGGCCGCCGAGCAGGGCGAAGGAGAAGCGGCGCAGGTTGGCGAGCGTTTCGTAGTTGACGGCCGCCTCGACCTCCTGGACCTTCACCACCGGGATCTCGCCGACGTACTCGTCGTTCACATACTTCGAGGCCGAGAACTGCTTGCTGACGGGGTGCGCCTCGCCGCTGCGCTCGACCGCGAGGTACGTCCCGCCGAGGACGAGTGCGGTGAGGACGAACAGGAGGCCGGAGTAGAGGACGGTGAGGCGGAAGCGGATGGTGTGGGTGAAGGCGGGGAGGCGCAGCTTCGACCTGGCGATCCGGAACGCGGCGATCATCGCGTCTCCTTGAGGCGGTAGCCCTGCCTGATGACCGTCTCGATGAGCGGTTCCTCTTCTCCCGTGATCTTCCGGCGCAGGGAACCGACCGTGACCCGCACGGTGTTGGTGAACGGGTCGGCGTACTCGTCCCAGACGTGTTCGAGCAGTTCCTCGGCCGGTACGACGCGTCCTGGGCGGGTCATCAGGTAGTGCAGGACGCCGAACTCCTTGGGGGTGAGCTGGAGCGGGCGTTCGCCCCGGAAGGCCTCGAAACGGGCGGTGTCCAGGCGGAGTTCGCCGACCTCGACGACCGAGGTGCCGCCGTCCTCGCGGCGCAGCAACGCCCTTATGCGGGCGAGGAGTTCGGGCAGGGCGAAGGGTTTCACCAGATAGTCGTCGGCGCCCTCGTCCAGGCCGCGGACCCGGTCGGCGAGGCGGTCGCGGGCGGTGAGCATCAGGATGCGCGGGCCGCCGGGTGTGGTCCGTACGGCACGGCAGACCGAGAAGCCGTCGCCGTCGGGCAGGTTGAGATCCAGCAGGACGAGGTCGTAGTCGTTGACGGCCAGTTTCTCCGTGGCCGTGTCGACGTCGGGGGCGATGTCGACCGCGTAGCCGGCCCTCACCAGGCCGACCTTGAGCGCGACGACCAGGTCTTCCTCGTCCTCGACCACCAGCAGTCTCATGTGTGCCCCCACCTGCCTTCCGCTGCTGTGACATGTTGCGGCTCGGCCGAGTGGGCCGCCCGCGGTGCCCTCAACTGCCGTCGATGATCGCCCGCGCCGCGGCTCGCGCGTCCGCCACCGGTATCGCGAAACCGATCCCGATGGAGCCGCCCCGCTGTTGGTCCAACGTCGCGATGGCCGTATTGATGCCGATGACCCGGCCGTCGGCGTCGACCAACGGGCCGCCGGAGTTGCCCGGGTTGATCGACGCGTCCGTCTGCAGGGCGCGTCGCCGCTCGCCGCCCTCGCCGAGCCGTACGGAGCGGTCCAGGGCGCTGACGATGCCCGAGGTGACGGTACCGCTGAGGCCGAGCGGGGAGCCGATGGCGAGGACGGTGTCGCCCACGCCGGGCTTGGCGCCGGCGGCCAGGTCGGCGGCCCGCAGTCCGCGTGCCGTCTCCGGTTCCAGGACGGCCACGTCGTTGGCGGGGTCGTCGCCGAGCACGTCCGCACGGAGCCGGCGCCCGTCCTGGAGCTCGATCGACACCTCCGAACTGCCCGCCACCACATGCGCGTTGGTGAGGATCCGGCCCCGTTCGTCGAATATGAACCCGGATCCCTGGCCCTCCGCCGTCTCGATCGACACGACACTCGGCAGCACACGCGCGGCGACGGCTTCGAGCCCGGTGACATCCTGCGCGGCGGCCGGCGTGGCGGGGTCCTCGTCGCCGATGGCCCCCGCCGCGTACCCCGCGGCACCGCCCGCGAGGACGGCGGCGAGGACCGCGGCCACTAGGGGGCTGACCTTGCGTGTCGGCCGGGGAGCAGGAGGGGGCTGCGGGGTCTGGTACGGGCTCGCGTAGGGCTGCTGCGGTGGCATCACGGGCGGCCCGAATCCCTCCGGGGGCCGCCCGGGCAGGAAGGAGGGCCCGCGTGGCTCACCCAGACCGAGGTAGGGGGTGTCGGGTTGCTCGCCTCGGTACGGGTCGCCGGACTCCGCCGCTGCCCAGCCGCCCTCGCTCCTGGGGCCGTTGGGGCCCAGCGGGCCGGACGGGCGGGGCGGCCCGGACGGGCGCGACGGGCCCAGGGGGCGGGTCGGGCCGGGGTGGGCCGGAGGCCCCGAGCGGCCCGGGAGGGCCGCACCGCCCGGCAGGCCCTGGCCGTCCGGTGCACTCGGAAGGCCCGTCCGGCCCGGGATGCCTGCGCCGCCCGGAAGGGCGTCGTGGCCCGGATATCGGTCGTACGACACGGTCGTTCCTCCTTGGTCGCGGAACCCGGGCCCGGAGTGGCCGGGGTACGGAACCCGGTGGTGCCGGAAGCCGGACCGGGGCTGCCGGTCAGGGGAGTCGGGAGAACCAGAGCAGCGACGTGGCCGCCGCGGCGAGGGCGGTGATGAGGCCGGCGGCGACGAACCACTGCCAGATCTCGCGTTCCTCGGTGCGGTGGCCGACGGAGCTGCCGATGTCGTCGTACACCTCCTGGAGTTCTTCCCCGGTCGCGGCCTCGTGGAAGTCGCCGCCCGTGCGGGAGGCGAGGTCCTGGAGGGCCGGGCCGTCGACGGGGACGCTCACGGTGTCGCCCGACGGCAGGTCAATGGTCCCGCCTTCCGTCCCGTACGCGATGGTCGAGACCGGGATTTTGTCGCCGGCCGCCTCCTCGGCCGCCGCCTCGACGGACCGGCCCACGGTGTTGGAGCCGTCCGACAGCAGCACGATGTGCGCGGGCGGCGGCTTGGTCTCGGCTTCCCTGTCCAGCATGCGGACGGCGTCCCGGGCGGCCACGACGGCCTCGCCGATCGCCGTGCCCTCGCCGGTGGTGAGCCGTTCGATGGCCGAGCGCAGCGCGTTCCGGTCGGTGGTCGGCGGGACCGCGACCGTGGCGGAACCGCTGAAGGGGACGAGCCCGGTGTTGAAACGCTCGGGCAGCCGGTCGACGAAGGCGAGCGCGGCACGCTGGGCGGCCTCGAAGCGGGTGGGCTCGACATCGGTGGCCTCCATGGACGCCGACACGTCGAACGCCACCACGATCGTGGCCCGTTCACGCGGCACCTGCACCTCCGAGGTCGGCCGCGCGAAGCCCACGACCAGCAGCGCGAGCGTGGCGCAGAAGGCCGCCGCGGGGACATGGCGGCGCCAGCCCGGCTGCCTGGGCGCCACCTTGTCCAGCAGATCGAGGTTGGTGAACCGGACCGCGTACCGGCCTCGCCTGCGCTGCACCAGCAGATACGCGCCGATCAGCAGGGCGAGCGGTACCAGGAGCAACAGCCAGCCGGGCGAGCGCAGACTCACGGCATCTCCAGCGGACTCATGGTCCCTCCAAGGAATTCAGAGGAGACGGGCGACAGGGCTACGGATACGGTCACGCGGCACCGCCTCCCGAGCGGCGTCGCTGTTCCTCGACATACCGGATGACGTCCCGCACCCAGTCGCGGTCCGTACGCAGCCGCAGATGCGCGGCGCCGGACCGGCGGATGGACGCTTTGATCAACGCCCGCTGCTCCAGGGCCGCTTCGGCGTACCGCTCACGCAACCGCCGTGAGTGGGTGGGGATTTCGCGCCTGCGGCCGGTCTCCGGGTCGACGACCGTGAGCAACCCCACGGAGGGCAGCTCCAGTTCGCGGGGATCGACCGTCTCGACCGCCAGGATCTGGTGGCGGTGGGCGATGGTCCGCAGAGGCCGCTCCCAGCCGGTCTCCAGGAAGTCGGAGACGACGGCGACCAGCCCCTGGCCGGGCAGGGTGCGCAGCGCGCGCAGGGCGTCGGCCAGGGTGTGTTCGGCCGCTCCGGACGAAACCCGGGGCCGGTCCAGGGCGGCGCGCAGGATCGTGAGGAGGTGACGGCGTCCGGTGCGGGGCGGAATCCGCTGGATGCCGTCGGGCCCGGTGATCTGCGCGCCGAGCCGGTTCCCGGCCCGCTCGGTGAGGAAGGCGACGGCGGCGGCCGCGCCGACGGCGAGGTCGCGCTTCTCCATCCGGGCCGTGCCGAAGTCCATGCTCGCGGACGCGTCGAGCACGATCCAGGTGGTCAGTTCCCGGTCGGCGAGGGTGAGGCGGACGTGCGGGACGGTGGTGCGCGCGGTGGCGTTCCAGTCCATCCGGCGTACGTCGTCCCCAATGACGTACGGACGGGTCTCGGACACCTCGCTGCCGGGCCCCGGCATGAGGCTGGAGTGGTCGCCCTGGAGGAGGCCGTCGGGGCGGCGGGTGAAGAGCAACTCCAGGTGTTTCAGGGCTTGTTCGGGGGTGAGTTCGCGGAGGCTCGGGGTGCCGCTCATGCCGCTTCTCCCTCTGTCTCCTCCCCAGGGCGGGTGGCGGCCTGGCGCGGGCTGATGCGCGGCTGCTCCACGGCGGCCAGTACCTCGTCGACGATCTCGGCGCCGGTGATGCCGTCGGCGAGCGCGTCGAACGACAGCACGAGCCGGTGGGCGACGACCTCGTGGGCCAGGTCGTGCACGTCCTCGGGCAGGACGTAACCGCGGCCGCGCAGCAGGGCGAGCGCGCGGGCGGCGGCGACCAGACCGAGCGTGGCGCGCGGGCCGGCGCCGTGCGCCAACCGGCTGTCGGGACCGGCGAGTTCACGGGTCGAGACGACCAGGCGTACGGCGTACTCGGCGACCGCGTGGTGCACGAACACCTCGTCGGCGGCGCGCTGGAGCGCGATGAGGCGCTCGGGGGTGAGGACGGGGCGCGGCCGGGGCGGGTCGACGCTCATGCGGTAGAGGATCGCCAGTTCCTCGGACTCGCTGGGGGCGGCGACGTCGACCTTGAGCAGGAAGCGGTCGCGCTGGGCTTCGGGGAGTTGGTAGACGCCCTCGGACTCGATGGGGTTCTGGGTGGCGAGTACGAGGAACGGCTCGGGGACGGGGATGGTGGTGCCGCCGATGGAGACCTGGTGCTCGCCCATCACTTCGAGGAGCGCGGACTGCACCTTGGCGGGGGCGCGGTTGATCTCGTCGGCGAGGACGAAGTTGGCGACGACGGGGCCCGGTTCGACGGTGAACGTCTCCTGGGACGGTCGGTAGATCCGGGTGCCGGTGATGTCGGACGGGACGAGGTCGGGGGTGAACTGCAGCCGGGTGAACTTGCCGCCGGCCACCTGCGCGAGCGTCTTCGCGGCGAGCGTCTTGGCGACGCCCGGGACGCCCTGGAGCAGGCAGTGGCCACGGGCCAGGACCGCGGTGAACATCCGCTCCACCATGCGGTCCTGGCCGACGATCACCCGCTTGACCTCGAAGAGCGCCTCTTCGAGGAGTTTCCCGTCCGCGGCGCTGCCGCCGCGGGGGTCGGCGGTGGTCACAGCGCTGCCGCGGGGTTGCTCGGATCCTCGGACGGTGTGGTGCCCCCGCTTCCGTCCTTCTCGGGGCAGTCCTCGCGGGACCAGGTGCTGGTTCCGCTGTTGTCGGAAGCCCCCTCCTCGACGACTAGCCGGATCTCCTCGCGGGGTGCCTCGTCACCGTCGGCGGCGAGCGCGACGCCGCCGCCGGCGATGCCTGCGGCGGCCAGCACGGCGGCGACGACAACGGTCTTACGGTTACGGATACGACGTGTCATGGTCAGTGGCTCCTTCGGCCGTGTGGACGACGTCGGGTACGGAGCCAAGACCATCAGGTGAGGGCGAAAACGGGCTTAAAGGGGGGTGCGGCCTGCGGATTTGGAGCGCCGAGGGGGTCGTTTGCTGGCTGCGGGTAGTTCGTGGCTGGTCGCGCAGTTCCCCGCGCCCCTTACGGGGCGCGGCTGGCCGGCGCCCCGAAACAGGAGCTGCGCCTACGGGTGCTCCACCCCATCGCCCAGCTTCTGGCCTCTCAGGAGCACCCATGCCGCCACCGACGCCGCCAGCAACACCACCGCTCCCATGCCCGCCGCAAGGGCGATGCCGTCGACGAAGGCGGTGCGGGCGGCGTCGAGGAGCGCCTCCGCGTTCGGCAGGGCTGTCGACGCCTCCACCGCGCCGCCGAGGGATTCGTGGGCCGCTGCGGCCACCTCGGGAGGCGTACCCGCCGGGGCCGTGAAGCCGGCGTAGACGCCGGTGACGATGGAGCCGAGTAGGGCGATGCCGAGGGCCGCGCCCAGTTCGTACGCCGTTTCGGAGACCGCGGACGCGGCGCCCGCCTGTTCCTTGGGGACGCTGGAGAGGATCACGTCGGCGGTCACGGTGAAGGAGAAGCCGGCGCCGACGCCGACGACCAGCAGGGCGCCGCCGAGGAGCGGATAGCCGGTGGACTGGCTGAGCAGGGTCAGGGCGCCCAGGGCGAGCCCTATCGCGGCCAGCCCGCCCGCGGCGACGGCACGCACCGAGTAGCGGCGCGCGAACGTACCGGCGACGAGGCCCGCCGCCACCGCGCCCACCGCCGCGGGCAGTTCGGCGAGCCCGGCCTCCAACGGCCCTCTGCCCTGTACGAGTTGCAGGTACTGCGAGAGGAAGAAGACCAGCCCGGACAGGCCGAGGATGGTCAGCAGATCGGCGAGCACGGCTCCGGAGAAGCCGCGGTTGCGGAACAGCCGCATGTCCAACAGCGGGACCGGCAGCGTGAGTTGCCTGCGGACGAACCCGTAGAGCGCGGCGGCGCCGAGCAGCGCCGCGGCGACCGCCGTCACGGTCGGCCCGTGCGAGGCGGCCTCCTTGATCCCGTACACGATGCCGACCATGCCGACGAGGGACAGCACGACACTGGTGAGGTCCCAGGGGCCGGGCTCGGGGTTGCGGGACTCGGGCAGCAGCTTCACGCCGACGAGGACGAGGACCGCCATCACGGGGAGGTTGATCAGAAAGACGGAGCCCCACCAGAAGTGTTCGAGCAGGAATCCGCCGACGACTGGGCCGACCGCCGTACCGGCCGAGGCGGTGGCGCCCCAGATGCCGATGGCGAGGCTGCGCTCGCGCGGGTCGTGGAAGAGGTTGCGGATGAGCGCGAGGGTGGCGGGCATCAGGGTGGCGCCCGCGACACCGAGCAGCGCCCGCGCCACGATCATCAACTCCGGTGTGCTCGCATAGGCGTTGAGCACGGACACGAGGCCGAACGCGACCGAGCCGACGAGCAGCAGCTTCTTGCGCCCGACGCGGTCGCCGAGGCTGCCCATCGAGACGAGCAGACCGGCGATGACGAAGGAGTAGACGTCACCGATCCACAACAGCTGCGTACCGGAAGGCTTCAGGTCCTCGCTGATATAAGGGGTCGCGAGACCGAGGACGGTCGCGTCGACGGCCACCAGCAGCACGGCGAGGACGAGGACGGAGAGCGCGAGCCAGCGGCCGGGGCGCTTCTCCATCTCTGTCGCGAAGGCCGGCTGCGTCGTGCTGGTCATGATTCCTCTCTCCGTGGTTCGTCTCTTCTGAGTGCGCCGCCGAGCAACAGCTCAGTGATCATGCGCGGGAAGTCCTTCCGGGCGACCTTGCCGGTCAGCACGACCCAGGCACCGGAGGCGATCAGGCCGTACAGCGCCTCGGTGAGCCAGGCGGGCGTCAGGTCGATACGGAACTCGCCGTTCTCCTGGCCCCGTCGGAACAGGGCGGAGATACGGGCGTCGAGCCGCTCCCAGCCCGCGTGCTGCTCCTCGCCCTCGAACAGCTGGTTCTCCGTGTAGAGGAAGGCGAGCAGACCGGCGGCGGGCTCGACCTCGCGCACCAGGCGGCGTACGGCGTCGCTCGCGGCCCCCTCGTCCAGGCGGGCCGCGTCCAGGGCGGCCTCGCACTCCGCGATGCCGAGCGATTCCAGCGCCCGGACGAGGGCGTCGCGCCCGGCGAACTGGCGGTGCAGCGTGGCCCGGCTGATCCCGGCCGCCTTGGCGACCTCGTCCATGGTGGCGGTGGATTTCCGGGTGAGCAGGGCGGCTGCGCTGCGCAGCACGTGTTCACGATCGACGGCCATGAGACAAGAATAGCCCACATGAGACATGAATGTCTCATTCGAAGCATGCGACGCTCACGAACAGGAGGTTTGTCAGCGAAAACGCATACCCGTGAACCCTCGAAGCACGGGCTCTCAGTGCCAGGGCAGCTGCCCGCGCCGCTCCCAGTACGCCTCCGGCTCCTCGGCCAGCGCGTCGAGCCGGGCCAGCTGGTCGTCGTCGAGGTCGACCACGGCGGCGTGCAGGTTCGAGGCGAGCTGGACGACCGTGGCCGCGCCGGAGAGGACTACGCCGGCCCACGGCTGACGCAGCACGAGCGCGAGGGCCACCGCGTCGGAGCCGAGGTCCGTCTCATCGGCGATGGCGCGTACGGCGGCCGGCGCGTGCGGATCGGCGAGGCGGCCGTTGGCCACACCCTCCTTGACGATCACCGTGAGACCGGCGTCGTGCGCCTCGGCGAGGGCGGGGGCGGCGGAGGTCTCCAGCACGTTGTAGGTGGCCTGGACGGTACGGAAGAGGGGCTCGCCGTCCACGGTCACGGCGAGCGCGCCGCGAATCGCCTCGGCCTGGGCGGGGCCACTCGTGGAGAAGCCGACGGTCAGGCCCCCCGCGGCCGCCTCGGCCAGCTTGGCGTGCAGTTCCTTGTCGGTGAGAGCCGGGCTGTCGGGGGTGACCGAGTGGATCTGGTAGAGGTCGAGCCGGTCGCCGAGCAGCTCCGCGGTCTCGGCCCGCTGCCTCTCGAAGGTGGCGACGCCGTGGTCCTTGACCTCGTGCGATTCGGCGTCGGCGCGCCAGCCCGCCGTATACGTGTAACCCCACTTGCTGCCGACGACCACGTCGTCGATGTCGGGCCGCATGTTCAGCCAGTCGGCGAGGAACTCCTCCGAGCGGCCGTACGAGCGGGCCACGTCGAAATAGCGCACGCCCTGGGCGTAGGCGGCGTCGAGGAGTTCGTGGGTGCGGGTGCGCAGCGTCTCGACGCTGCGGTCCTCTCCGAGGTCTTGGTCCCGGCCGAGGTTGATGTAACCGGGGCGGCCGACGGCGGCGAGGCCCAAGCCGATGTGGCAGGTGGGCGTCGTGGCGGTGGCGAGACGTGCGAAGGGCATCGCGGGCTCCGTTCGGTCGGCTCCGGTACGGCTTTCCGACCAACGTAACCCGCGATGACCTTCGGTTCCGCCTAAGAGCTCGGTTCGTGCGGTGCTTTGGCGGGTGCGGGATCGTTGTGGCTGGTCGCGCAGTTCCCCGCGCCCCTTAAGGGGCGTTTCCCTTACCGCTTCTTCTTAGCCGTGGCCCACACATGCTGGGCCGCCACGTCCGACTTCAGCTCGGCGAGCTGTACGGCGACCGCGCTGGGGGCCGTTCCGCCGCGGCCGTTGCGGGACGCCAGGGCGCCTTGGACGTTGAGGACGGACCGCACCTCGGGCGTCAGGTGCGCGGAGATCTTCGCGAACTGCTCGTCGGTCAGCCCGTCCAGCTCGATGCCGTCGGCCTCGGCGGCCTTGACGCACTCCCCCGCGACCTCGTGCGCGACGCGGAACGGCACGCCCTGCTTGACCAGCCACTCGGCGATGTCGGTGGCGAGCGAGAAACCGGCGGGAGCCAGTTCCTCCATGCGCTCGCGGTTGACGGTGAGAGTCGCCATCATGCCGGTGAACGCGGGCAGCAGGACCTCCAGTTGGTCACAGGAGTCGAAGACCGGCTCCTTGTCCTCCTGGAGGTCGCGGTTGTACGCGAGAGGCAGTGCCTTGAGCGTCGCCATCAGCCCGGTCAGGTTGCCGATCAGCCGGCCCGACTTGCCGCGCGCCAGCTCGGCGATGTCCGGGTTCTTCTTCTGCGGCATGATCGACGAGCCGGTCGAGAAGGCGTCGTGGAGGGTGACGAAGGAGAACTCCTTCGTGTTCCAGATGATGACCTCCTCGGCGATCCGGGAGAGGTTCACACCGATCATCGCGGTGATGAAGGCGAACTCGGCGACGAAGTCACGGGAGGCCGTGCCGTCGATGGAGTTGCCGGAGCTGCCGTGCTCGAAGCCCAAGTCCTTCGCGACGGCCTCGGGATCCAGGCCCAGCGAGGAGCCGGCGAGCGCACCCGAGCCGTACGGCGACACGGCCGTCCGCTCGTCCCACTGACGCAGGCGCTCGGCGTCCCGGGACAGCGACTGCACGTGGGCCAGCACGTGGTGGGCGAAGAGCACGGGCTGGGCGTGCTGGAGGTGCGTACGGCCGGGCATCGCGACGTCCGGGTGCGCCTCGGCCAGGCCGATCAGCGCGTCCTGGAGGTCGGCGACGAGGCCGCCGATGATCCGGGCGTGGTCGCGCAGGTACATCCGGAAGAGCGTGGCGACCTGGTCGTTCCGCGAGCGGCCCGCGCGCAGCTTGCCGCCGAGATCCGGGCCGAGCCGCTCGAGGAGACCGCGCTCCAGGGCGGTGTGGACGTCCTCGTCGGCGATGGTCCCGACGAAGGAGCCGTCCGCGACATCGGCCTCGAGCTGGTCGAGCCCCGCGAGCATGCGCGCCAGCTCGTCGTCGTCAAGGAGGTTCGCCTTGTGCAGCACGCGCGCGTGGGCACGCGATCCGGCGATGTCGTACGGCGCCAGCCGCCAGTCGAAGTGGACGGACGCGGACAGCTTGGCCAGGGCCTCGGCGGGACCGTCGGCGAAACGACCGCCCCAGAGCCGTACGTCACCGCTGTTGCTGCTCACTTGCTGCGCTCCTCAAGGCTGTTGAGTACGGGACGCGCCCCGTAGGGGCGCGGGGAACTGCGCGACCAGCCCACCACAACCCGCACGTGGTGACGAACCGGACTCCGCAAAACGCTTACGCCAGATCCCTCTTCGCCGCGATCTTCGAAGACAACGCGAAGATGTCGATGAACCCCTGCGCCTTGGACTGGTCGAACGTGTCGCCCGAGTCGTACGTGGCGAGGTTGAAGTCGTACAGCGACTCCTCGGACCTCCGGCCGGTGACCACGGCGCGGCCGCCGTGCAGGGTCATCCGGATGTCGCCGGAGACGTGCTGGTTGGCCTCGTTGATGAAGCCGTCCAGGGCGCGCTTGAGGGGGGAGAACCACATGCCGTCGTAGACCAGCTCGCCCCAGCGCTGCTCGACCTGCCGCTTGTAGCGGGCGAGCTCGCGCTCGACCGTGACGTTCTCCAGCTCCTGGTGGGCCGTGATCAGCGCGATGGCGCCGGGAGCCTCGTAGACCTCACGGGACTTGATGCCCACGAGCCGGTCCTCGACCATGTCGATCCGGCCGATGCCCTGGGCGCCCGCGCGCTGGTTGAGCTGCTGGATCGCCTGGAGGACGGAGACGGGCTTGCCGTCGATGGCGACCGGGACGCCCGCCTTGAAGGTGATGATCACCTCGTCGGGCTCACGCGGCAGCGCCGGGTTCTTCGTGTACTCGTAGACGTCCTCGATCGGGCCGTTCCAGATGTCCTCCAGGAAGCCCGTCTCGACGGCGCGTCCGAAGACGTTCTGGTCGATGGAGTACGGCGACTTCTTGGTGGTGGCGATCGGCAGGCCCTTCTCCTCGCAGAAGGCGATCGCCTTGTCCCGGGTCATCGCGTAGTCACGGACCGGGGCGATGCACTTGAGGTCCGGGCCGAGGGCCTGGATGCCGGCCTCGAACCGCACCTGGTCGTTGCCCTTGCCGGTGCAACCGTGGGCGACGATGCCCGCGCCGTGCTTGCGGGCGGCGGCGACGAGGTGCTTGACGATCGTGGGCCGGGAGAGCGCGGAGACCAGCGGGTAGCGATCCATGTAGAGGGCGTTGGCCTTGATCGCCGGGAGGCAGTACTCGTCGGCGAACTCGTCCCTGGCGTCCGCGACCTCGGCCTCGACGGCACCGCAGGCGAGCGCGCGCTTGCGGATGGCGTCCAGGTCCTCGCCGCCCTGGCCGACGTCGACCGCGACGGCGATGACCTCGGCGCCCGTCTCCTCGGCGATCCAGCCGATGGCAACGGAGGTGTCCAGACCGCCTGAGTAGGCGAGTACGACGCGCTCGGTCACGGGTTTCTCCTCACACTGCATTCGCTGACATGCATGAGTATGCAAGGCTCTGCATGATTCGTCAATCTGAGGGGTGCCGGGAAGTAATTCCGAAGACGTTTGAACGCGGGAAACCGCTTTCACGTACTCCACCCCGAACGCCGGCGCCGCGTTTGTAAACCCACTCCTGACCCAAGTGAGGCATCCGCATGTCCAGGGCTCTTCCGAAGTACCACAAGCGCCGCGTGGCGATCATCGGTGGCGCGGCCGCCGTGGCGTTGTCCGGAGCGGTGATCGCCGGGTCGGCCTTGGCCGGGGAAACCTCCAAGAGCGGCAGCGGGAAGGCCGCCAGAACCAACGCGTCCCCCGGCACGGTGAGCTGCCCCGCGGTCGCGCCGAGCCTGCCCGCGATCCCCGCCTCCGCCAAGGCCGAGGTCGACCGCAACCTCGCCCTCCTGAACACCCAGATCGCCGAGGCCAACAAGCGCCTCGTCGACACCGTCGGCCAGGGCGGCCCCAACTTCGCGCAGAACGCGATCGTCGGCCCCCTCAAGGACAAGCGCGTCGCAACCATCAACCGCATCGCCACCGCCATCGGCCGCACCGCCGCCAAGCCCCAGGGCCTCGACTCCCTCGCCGCCTGCACGCTGAACACGGGTGCGGCGAACGGCGGCGGTGCCGCGGCGACGCCGAGCGCGCCGGCCGCCCCGCCGGCGGGCGGCAACACCGGGAACGCGGGCAACACGGGGAACAACGGCAACGCCGGCAACGCGAACGCGGCCGGCACCGTGAACTGCCCCGCGGTCGCGCCGAGCCTGCCCGCGATCCCCGCCTCCGCGAAGGCCGAGGTCGACCGCAACCTCGCCCTCCTGAACACCCAGATCGCCGAGGCCAACAAGCGCCTCGTCGACACCGTCGGCCAGGGCGGCCCCAACTTCGCGCAGAACGCGATCGTCGGCCCCCTCAAGGACAAGCGCGTCGCAACCATCAACCGCATCGCCACCGCCATCGGCCGCACCGCCGCCAAGCCCCAGGGCCTCGACTCCCTCGCCGCCTGCACGCTCAACAAGTAACCGGCCCCCCACGGGCGCCCCGCACGCCGACCGGGGCGACCCCGGGGCCCGTGGACCACATGGTCCGCGGGTCCCGGGGATCACGGAGGATCATGAGGAGGGCGCAATTCCTTAGACAGGCAAAGGACTTCCGCCCATAATCGTTGGACATGGGAAAGATCCACGAGCGCATAGACGGCCGCCTGCGTACGTTCATCGAGGCGCAGCCCCTCTTCTTCACCGCGACCGCGCCTCTGTCGGGCGACGGCACGATCAACCTCTCCCCCAAGGGCCTGACCGGTTCTTTCGCGATCCTCGACGAACTCACCGTGGCGTATCTGGACTTCGCCGGCAGCAACGCCGAGACGATCGCCCACCTGCGGGAGAACGGCCGGATCACCCTGATGTGGTGCGCCTTCCAGGGCCCGCCCAATATCGTCCGCATCCACGGGCGCGGCGAGCCGGTGTTCCGCGACGACCCGCGCTTCGAGGAACTCCTCACCCGTTTCCCGGGCATCGACCCGACGCCGCACGGCCTGCGCGCGGTCATCGTCGTGACGGCCGAACTCATCCGCGACACCTGCGGATACGCGGTGCCCAACATGTCGTACGACGAGGACCGCGACCTGCACGCCAAGCGCTTCGCGCGCGAGGACGACGTCTCGCTGAACGCGTACTTCGAGAAGAAGGAGCACGTGGAAACCAGCCTGGATGGCCTACCCGGGCTGCCGCTGCCGCTGCCTCCCCGTAGCGTCTGAGCATGCGCCTCGGAGCCGTCGCACTCGCGTCCGCGTCCCTGTTCGTGCTGGCCGCCGGCGGCCGGCCCGGCCAACTCCCGCTGCCCGAGCGTATGGCGGACACGGGCGGCGGCAGCCAGCTCATCACCGCGCAGGCCTCGCGGGCCTCCTCGACGACCGGCACGGTCACGTGGTGGAACCGCCGTGACGGGCACTGGGTGAAGGCCGGTTCCACGCCGGCCCGCTTCGGCGCGAAGGGGCTCGTCGAGGGCGGCTCCCGCAAACAGGGCACGAACACCACCCCCACCGGCCTGTACGGCCTGCCGTACGCCTTCGGCATCAAACCGGCACCCAAGGGGACGACGACGGCGTACCGCCGCGTGAAGCAGAACTCGTGGTGGTGCCAGGACAACGCCTCCCGCTCCTACAACCGCTGGACCGAGCCGCGCCCGGCCCACTGCCGCGCCACCGAGTCCGAGCACCTGATCTCGTACGGGACGCAGTACGCGTACGCCCTCGTCGTCGGCTTCAACTATGAGCGGCCGGTGCGGGGGCGCGGCGCGGGGATCTTCCTGCATGTCAACGGGCGTGGGGCGACGGCCGGTTGTGTGTCCGTGTCCCGGGACGCGATGCGGCGCATTCTGAGCTGGGCCGACCCGGCCCGGGGACCGCACATCGCCATCGGGACGGACAGCGGCCCGACCTCGATCATCCGCTACTGACCTCCGCGCGGCCACTCGCCAGGACATCCGCACGACGGCGGGGTTACCGCGAGTCTCAGCAGTTCACGGCTTGCTCCGCAGCCCGTTGAACACACGGCCGTCCCGGGACGTACCAGTGGGCCAGGGCCACTCCCCTTCCCAGCGTCCCCCAACGGAGGAACCGTGAGCACGATCGCCGGCGGTCGCGCCGCGCGGCGCCAGACGATGCGCCGTATCCGACCTCGCCGCTCCCCCGCAGTCCCGTTGCTCATCGCCGTGTGGGCGGGTGCGGCGGGCGTGCTCTGGCTGTGGTGGAACAACACCCCGTCGATCGCGGACGACAAGGGCCGCGTCCTGAACGCGGGGCGGATCACCGGTCTGCTCGCCGGGTATCTGATGGCTCTCGTGGTACTGCAGATGGCCCGGGTACCCGCACTGGAACGCCGGGTCGGCTCGGACCGGGTCGCCCGCTGGCACGCCATGAGCGGCCGCTACATGCTCTGTCTGACCCTCGCCCACATCGGGCTGACGATGTACGGCATGTCGATGCAGGCCGGCATCGGGATCGTCGACCAGACCATCGACGCGGTCAAGACGCTGCCCGACATGGGCAAGGCGGCGATCGGCACGGGTCTGCTGCTGTTCATCGGCCTGATCTCGATCGGCGGGCTGCGGCGCAGGATCCCGTACGACACCTGGTACCACATCCACCTGCTCACCTACGCGGCCGTGTACCTGTCGTTCTGGCACCAGCTGTCCACCGGGAACGACTTCGCCGTCGAGCCCGCCGCGACCACCGCCTGGTACGCGCTGTACGGGACGGTGACCGCGCTGGTGCTCTGGTACCGGGTGATCACTCCGATCCGGCTGAACCTGCGGCACCGGATGCGGGTCGAGGAGGTCGTCGAGGAGGCGCCCGGCATCGTCTCCGTGCTCATCAGCGGCAAGCGGCTGCACCGCATCGGTGCCGAGCCGGGGCAGTTCTTCCGCTGGCGGTTCCTGGCACCGGGCATGCGGCTCAGCTCGCACCCGTACTCGCTGTCGGCGGCGCCCCGCCCCGGTCTGCTGCGGATCACCGTCAAGGCGCTGGGCGACCACAGCACCGCGCTGCGGGGGCTGAAGCGGGGCACGCGGGTGTGGGCGGAGGGCCCGTACGGGGCGCTGACCGCGTCCCGGCGCAGCCGCGGCAAGGTGCTGCTGATGGCCGGCGGAGTGGGGATCACCCCGATGCGGGCGCTGTTCGAGACGCTGCCGGCGGCGCGTGGCGACCTCACGCTGCTGTACCGGGCCAACAGCACGCAGGACCTGGCGTTGTGGGACGAGCTGTCGGCCATCGCCGACGAGCGCGGTGCCCGGCTGATGTACGCGGTGAACAGCCCCGACGGGGAGCGCCCCGACATCAACCCGGAGACGCTGCGCCGCAAGATGCCCGACATCGACGATCACGACGTCTTCCTGTGCGGGCCGCCCGGCTTCGCGCAGGACGCGTACACCGCACTGCGCGGCGCGGGCGTGCCGGCCCGCCGCATCCATCACGAGTCGTTCGAGCTGTGAGGAACGGGAGTCCGGACCGATGAAGAAGAGTCATCCCCTGCGACGCATTGTGCTGGCCGGTGCCGCCACGGTGTCCGGGATCGTACTGCTGCTGACCATGAAGCCCTCGTCGGATCCGGCGTCCGCGTCGGCCGAGGGCGCACCACAGGGGCAGCAGTCGGTCGCGCCCCAAGGAGGAGCGCAGGCCGCGGGCAACGGACAGGCCCAGACCCTGACCGGTGACGTCGTCAAGACCCAGTACGGCAATGTCCAGGTCCGCGTCACCATGAGCGGCGGGAAGATCACCTCGGCCGCCGCGGTGCAGGCGCCCAGCGGCGGCCGCAGTACCGAGGTCAGCTCCAACGCGGTGCCCAAGCTCAACCAGGCGGCGATCGCCGCGAGCACCGCCGACATCGACGCCGTCTCCGGCGCCACGTACACCAGCGGCGGCTACAAGGAGTCCCTGCAGTCGGCTCTCGACAACGCGGGCGCGACCGGCGGCGGCTCGGGCAACGCGAGCGGCACGGGCGGTGGCGGTGGCTCGGCCGACGCGAGCGGATCAAGGTCGGGCGCCGCCCAGGCGCAGACCCTCACCGGCAAGGCCGTCACGACCGACTACGGCCCGGTGCAGGTCCGGATCACCGTCAGCGGCGGGAAGATCACCAAGTCCGAGGCGGTGCAGCAGCCCAGCGGCGGACGCAGCAGCCAGATCAGCGGTGACGCGGTGCCCAAGCTCAACCAGGCCGCGGTCGCGGCGGGCAGCGCGGACATCGACGCCGTCTCCGGCGCCACGTACACCAGCGGCGGCTACAAGGAGTCCCTGCAGTCGGCCCTGGACCAGGCCGGTGGCTGAACCCACCGAATCGGCTGATCCCGCCGAGGCGCCCGTGGCGGTGCGGCACGCGGAGGAGGTGATGGGCACGGTCTTCTCCTTCGACGTACGGGGTGGCGAACCCAAGGCCGTACAGGCCGCGTTGGAGGCGGCCGTCGCCCAACTCCACGTGGTGGACGAGGTGTTCAGCACGTACCGCGAGGACAGCCAGATCTCCCGGCTCGCGCGCGGCGAGCTGACCGTCGACCGGTGCGACCCGGAGGTCGCCGAGGTGCTCGAACTGTGCGCCGAGGCCGAGCGGTCGAGCGACGGCTGGTTCAGCATGACGTACGGGGGTGTCGTCGATCCGACCGGCATGGTGAAGGGCTGGGCCGTGGAGCGCGCGGCCCGGAGCCTCGTCGCGGCCGGGGCGACCGGCGTGAGCCTGAACGGCGGCGGCGACGTGCAGATGTACGGCGCCCCCGGACCGCACCGGCCCTGGCGGGTCGGCGTGTCCGACCCGCTGCGGCCCGGCGGTCTGGCCGCCGTGGTCTCCGCGGCCGGGGTGAACGAGCTGGCCGTGGCCACCTCCGGCTCCGCCGAGCGCGGCACGCACATCGTGGACCCGCGCACCGGCCGCTCCGCGGTCACCGACCTGGTCGCCGTGACGGTGGTGGGCCCCCGGATCACCTGGGCGGACGCCTGGGCAACAGCGGCCTTCGCCATGGGCTCCCGCCAGGCCCTCGGCTGGCTGGAGTCCCTGCCGGACATAGAGGCCCTGCTCATCACGGCGGGGGACGAGGTCAGATGTACGGGCGGCCTGGCAAACAGGCTGGGCTGAGGCAGCTTTTTAGGGGCGCGGGAGCACTTTTAGGGGCGCGGGAGCGCCTTCAGGGGCGCGGGGAACTGCGCGACAAGCCACAGATCACCCGCACCCGACACACAACCCTCAATGGTTGTTCTGAGCCAACCGCAGCAAGTGGTCCGCCAGCGCCTGCCCACCCGTCGGATCACGACTGATCAACAGCAACGTGTCATCCCCGGCGATCGTCCCGAGAATGTCATGCAGCTCGGCCTGATCAATCGCCGAGGCAAGAAACTGCGCAGCCCCCGGAGGGGTCCGCAGGACCACGAGATTCGCCGAAGCCTCCGCGGAGATCAGCAGCTCCGCGGACAGCCTCCGCATCCGCTCCTCCTTCGCCGACTCCCCCAGCGGCGCACGGGGGGTACGGAAACCCCCCTCGCTCGGCACCGCATAGATCAGGTCGCCGTCGTTGTTGCGGATCTTCACCGCGTTCAGCTCGTCCAGATCCCGGGACAGCGTCGCCTGCGTGACGTTCAGCCCGTCGTCGGCGAGAAGCTTGGCCAACTGGCTCTGCGAACGCACCGGTTGCCGGTTGAGAATGTCCACGATCCGGCGGTGGCGTGCGGTGCGGGTCTGCGGGACGGCAGGCCCCGCGTGCTCGTGATCCTGCGCCTGACTCATCGTCGTCTCATTCTTTGGGTCGTCCGTCCCCGTTGGCTACCGCGTCGAGAACCCCGGGAAGCACTTGGAGAAACGCGTCCACTTCGTCGTCGCCGAGGTTCAGCGGCGGCATCAGCCGTACGACATCGGGGGCGGGCGCGTTCACCAGGAAGCCGGCGTCCTGAGCCGCCTGCTGCGCCTGGGGCGCGAGCGGCTCGGTGAGCACGATACCCAGGAGGAGGCCCGAGCCCCGGACACGGCCGATCAGCGGATGGCCGAGGGACTCGATTCCGTTCCGCAACTTCTCGCTCGCCCGCTTCACGTTCTCCAGCAGGCCCTCGGCCTCGATCGTGTCGAGGACGGCGAGTCCGGCGGCGCAGGCGACCGGGTTGCCGCCGAACGTCGTGCCGTGGTGGCCGGGCTTCAGGAACTGCGCGGCGCGGCCGAAGGCGACGGTCGCGCCGAGGGGCAGTCCGCCGCCGAGGCCCTTCGCGAGCGTGACAATGTCCGGCAGGACACCCTCGTGGGCCTGGTACTCGAACCAGTGCCCGGTCCGGCCGACGCCCGTCTGCACCTCGTCGAGGACGAGGAGGGTGCCGGTGGCGGCGGTGATGGCGCGGGCCGCCTTGAGATAGCCGGGCGGCGGCACGACCACACCGTTCTCGCCCTGGATCGGCTCGATGACGACCAGCGCGGTGTCCTCGGTGACGGCGGCGGCCAGCGCCTGCGCGTCCCCGTACGGTACGTGCGTGACGTCGCCCGGCAGCGGCAGGAACGGCTCCTGCTTGCCCGGCTGGCCGGTGAGCGCGAGCGCGCCCATGGTCCGGCCGTGGAAGCCGCCCTCGGTGGCGACCATGTGCTTCCGGCCCGTCAGCCGGCCGATCTTGAAGGCGCCCTCGATGGCCTCGGCCCCCGAGTTGCAGAAGTACACGCGGCCATCGCGCCCGAAGAGCTGGAGCAGCCGTTCGGCGAGCGCCACGGGCGGCTCGGCGACGAAGAGGTTGGAGACATGGCCGAGGGAGGCGATCTGCTTGCTCACGGCCTCGACGATCGCCGGGTGGGCGTGGCCGAGCGCGTTGACCGCGATCCCGCCGACGAAGTCCACGTACTCCTTGCCGTCGGCGTCCCAGAGCTTGGCGCCCGCGCCGCGGACGAGGGGCAGCCGGGGGGTGCCGTAGTTGTCCATGAGCGCGCCCCGCCAGCGCTGGGTGAGCTCCTGGTTGCCGGTGGGTCCCTGATGGCCCGTCGGCTCCTGACTGCCCGTCATTTCATGTCCCCCTCTTGCTTGTTCTGCTCTTTCTCGTCCGGCACGACCATCGTGCCGATGCCCTCGTCGGTGAAGATTTCCAGCAGGATCGAGTGCTGGACCCGGCCGTCGATCACGCGGGCCGTGTTGACGCCGTTGCGGACGGCGTGCAGGCAGCCCTCCATCTTCGGCACCATGCCGCTGGCCAGCTCGGGCAGCAGCTTCTCCAGCTCTCTCGCGGTGAGCCGGCTGATGACCTCGTCGGAGTTCGGCCAGTCCTCGTAGAGTCCCTCGACGTCCGTGAGGACCATCAGTGTTTCGGCACCAAGCGCCGCAGCGAGTGCCGCAGCCGCCGTATCAGCATTGACGTTGTAGACATGTCCGTCGTCCTGGGAACGGGCGATCGAGGAAACGACCGGGATGCGGCCGTCCGAGAGCAGCGCCTCGATCGCGCCTGTGTCGATTGCGGTGATCTCGCCGACCCGCCCGATGTCGACGAGTTCGCCGTCGATCTCGGGCCGGTGCTGGGTGGCGGTGATGGTGTGCGCGTCCTCGCCGGTGAGCCCGACGGCGAGCGGTCCGTGCTGGTTGAGCAGCCCGACGAGCTCGCGCTGGACCTGCCCGGCCAGGACCATGCGTACGACGTCCATGGCCTCCGGGGTGGTGACCCTGAGGCCCGCCTTGAACTCGCTCTCCAGCCCGTGCAGATCGAGCTGCGCGCTGATCTGCGGGCCGCCGCCGTGCACGACGACGGGCTTCAGGCCCGCCTGCCGCAGGAACACGACGTCCTGCGCGAAGGCGGCCTTCAGCTCCTCGTTCACCATGGCGTTGCCGCCGAACTTGATGACGACGGTCTTGCCGTTGTGCCGGGTCAGCCAGGGCAGCGCCTCGATGAGGATCTGGGCCTTGGGCAGTGCGGTGTGCTTACGAGTAGTGCTCATGACGAGTACGCGCTGTTCTCGTGGACATAGTCCGCGGTGAGGTCGTTGGTCCAGATCGTGGCGGTCTCCGTGCCGGCGGCGAGGTCGGCGACGATGTGGACCTCGCGGTAGCGCATGTCGACCTTGTCGCGGTCCTCGCCGACGCCGCCGTTCTTGCAGACCCAGACGCCGTTGATGGCGACGTTCAACCGGTCGGGCTCGAAAGCGGCTCGGGTCGTGCCGATGGCGGAGAGGACGCGGCCCCAGTTGGGGTCCTCACCGTGGATCGCGCACTTGAGGAGGTTGTTGCGGGCGATGGAGCGGCCCACCTCGACGGCGTCGTCCTCGCTCGCCGCGCCCACGACCTCGATCTTGATGTCCTTGCTGGCGCCCTCGGCGTCCCGGATGAGCTGCTGACCGAGGTCGTCGCAGACCTTCCGTACGGCCTCGGCGAACTCGGCGTATTCCGGGGTGACCTGGGAGGCTCCGGAGGCGAGCAGCAGCACGGTGTCGTTGGTCGACATGCAGCCGTCGGAGTCGACGCGGTCGAAGGTCGTACGGGTGGCGGCGCGCAGCGCCTTGTCCAGGCTGTCGCTCTCGACGTCGGCGTCCGTGGTGAGGACGACCAGCATGGTGGCGAGGCCGGGGGCGAGCATGCCCGCACCCTTCGCCATACCGCCGACGGTCCAGCCGTCCCCCTGTGCGACCGAGGTCTTGTGGACGGTGTCGGTGGTCTTGATGGCGATGGCGGCCTTCTCGCCACCGTGCTCACTCAGGGCGGCGGCGGCCTGCTCGACTCCCGGCAGGAGCTTGTCCATCGGGAGCAGCAGGCCGATGAGCCCGGTCGACGCGACGGCGACCTCGCCGGCGTTCTGCCCCAGAACCTCGGCGACCTTCTCCGCGGTGGCGTGCGTGTCCTGGAAGCCCTTGGGTCCCGTACAGGCGTTGGCGCCACCGGAGTTGAGAACGACGGCGGAGACCTGGCCGCCCTTCAGCACCTGCTCGGACCACAGCACCGGCGCGGCCTTCACACGGTTGGAGGTGAAGACGCCCGCGGCGGCCAGACGGGGCCCGTTGTTGACCACGAGGGCGAGGTCCGGGTTGCCGTTCTCCTTGATGCCTGCTGCGATGCCGGAGGCGGTGAAGCCCTTGGCAGCGGTGACGCTCACGGTGCGACTCCGATCGTGGAAAGGCCCAGCTCCTCGGGGAAACCGAGGGCGATGTTCATGCTCTGCACCGCGCCGCCCGCGGTGCCCTTGGTGAGGTTGTCGATGGCGCTGATCGCGATGATGCGGTGCGCGGCCTCGTCGTACGCGACCTGCACCTGAACGGCGTTGGAACCGTAGACGGACGCGGTCGCGGGCCACTGCCCCTCGGGCAGCAGGTGCACGAACGGCTCGTCGGCGTAGGCCTTCTCGTACGCGGCCCGCACGGACTCGGCGGTGACGCCCTCACGAGCCTTCGCGGTGCACGTGGCGAGGATGCCGCGCGGCATCGGGGCGAGGGTCGGTGTGAAGGACACGGTGACGGGCTCGCCGGCGGCCGCGCCGAGGTTCTGGATCATCTCGGGGGTGTGCCGATGGCCGCCGCCGACGCCGTACGGGGACATGGACCCCATGACCTCGCTGCCGAGCAGATGGGGCTTGGGCGCCTTGCCCGCGCCGGAGGTCCCGGACGCGGCGACGATCACCGCCTCGGGCTCCGCCAGCCCGGCCGCGTATGCCGGGAAGAGCGCCAGCGAGGCGGCCGTCGGGTAGCAGCCGGGCACCGCGATGCGCTTGGACCCCTCCAGCGCAGCGCGGCCGCCCGGCAGTTCGGGAAGGCCGTAGGGCCAGGTCCCGGCGTGCGCCGAGCCATAGAACCGCTCCCAGTCGGCCGCGTCCTTCAGCCGGAAGTCTGCCCCCATGTCGACGACCAGCACATCGGGCCCGAGCTGCTCGGCGACGGCGGCGGACTGCCCGTGGGGCAGCGCCAGAAACACGACATCGTGCCCCGCGAGGACATCGGCTGTGGTCTCCTGGAGCACGCGGTCGGCCAACGGCAGCAGATGCGGCTGCAGCGCACCGAGCCGCTGTCCCGCGTTGGAGTTGCCGGTCAGAGCGCCGATCTCGATCTCGGGGTGCGCCAGGAGCAGACGCAGCAGTTCCCCGCCCGCGTACCCACTCGCTCCGGCCACTGCCGCACGTACCGCCATGGAACCCTCCTCTTGGATGGCATGACTATACGTTTCCCTGCACTTTTATGCAATCCATTTGCGGTCGGGGCGGTGCGTGCGGGTCCTCCCGGGCTGAGCGCGCCCGCGCGGCGGGAGCGGGTGCCACAGCCCCGCGCATCCGAAGAGGCGCCGCCGCCGAGGCGGACCGGCCCGTCTCGCGGAAGCCGCCCCGTCGCGGTGCCGCGATGCCCGGACCAGGCTCCGGCAAGCCCACAGCGCGGGGAGCAGCGCCGCCGCGGGCCGACGCTCCCCCGCCGCGATCACCACGACCGGGCGCTCGGCCGCCCGGTACTCGCGCTCAGGCGAGACGGTATCGGTACGCCCCCGGTCACCGGCCCTTCCGCGCCGCGTAGGCCCGGGCCGCCCGCACCCGGTTGCCGCACTTCGTCGTGCACCAGCGGCGGGCCGCGTGGGAGCGCAGGAACCAGCGGGCGCAGCCCTGGGCGGCGCATTCGGTGAGCTGGTCGGCCTCGGGGTCGGTGAGGAGTTCGGTGGCGTCCTCGGCGAGGAGGGAGAGCGCGGCGGCGGCCGGGTTGCCGGTGTCGGGTTCGTCGGCGCGGTGCGGGCCTTCGGACGTCCAGGCGAGCCGGGGCGTCGAAGGGGCCGCACCCAGCGCGGAGTTGAGGGTGTTCAGGCTCTCCCCCGGTGGCACGGAATGGGCTGTGCGCGCCTCGAACAGTGCGCGCAGCGCCTCGCGCAGGCCGAGGAGCCGGCCTGCCTGCCGTCCGTTCAGCGCCACCCGGTCCGGCAGCAGCTCATGCCGTACGAGCCACAGGTGCGCGGCCTCGGTGCCGTCCAGCAGGTCAACCGGGCCGTGGCTCAGCGTAAAACGCGTGTTGACCAGGGCGAGCGAGACATAGCGCTCCTCGCCGGGGACCTGCAGCTGGTGCAGGTAGTGAGGGGCCTCGTGATCCACGGCCTCATGTTAACGCTTGCGATTCTCCGTGAGAATGCCTAGCGTTCCTCACGCCAAATGCCCTGAGTACCCGTGAGAGGTGAACCGCCGTGGCCTTCGACGTGGACACGCTCCGCAAGGACTTCCCGATCCTCGGCCGGACCGTGGAGAGCGGCGCCCGGCTGGTCTACCTCGACTCGGGGGCCACCACCCAGAAACCCCTCCAAGTCCTCGACGCCGAACGGGACTTCTACCTCACACACAACGCCGCCGTGCACCGCGGCGCCCACCAACTGGCAGGCGAGGCGACGGAGGCGTACGAGAACGCGCGCCGTACCGTCGCGGGCTTCATCGGCGCCTCCGCGGACAGGACGGACGAGGTCGTGTTCACCAAGAACGCCACGGAGGGGATCAACCTCGTCGCGTACGGCCTCGGCAACGCCCACCGGATCGGCCCCGGCGACCGGATCGTGGTCACCGAGATGGAGCATCACGCGAACCTCGTCCCCTGGCAGCAGCTCGCGCAGCGCACCGGCGCGAGCCTGGACTGGTTCGGGCTCACCGACGAGGGCCGTCTCGACCTGTCCCGCATCGACGAGCTGCTCGACGAGCGGACGAAGGTCGTCGCGCTCACGCACCAGTCGAACGTCCTCGGCACACTCAATCCCGTCCGGCTGATCGCCGAGCGCGCCCACGCCGTGGGGGCGCTGGTGGTCGTGGACGGCGCCCAGTCGGTGCCCCACCGGCCAGTGGACGTACGGGAGTTGGGCGCCGACTTCCTCGCCTTCTCGGGGCACAAGATGCTCGGCCCGAACGGTGTCGGTGTGCTGTGGGGCCGGCGCGAACTCCTCGCGGATCTCCCGCCGTTCCTCACCGGCGGCTCGATGATCGAGGTCGTCGAGATGGACCGTTCGACGTTCCTGCCGCCGCCCCAGCGGTTCGAGGCGGGCGTCCCGATGGCCCCGCAGGCGGTGGGGCTCGCGGCGGCCGTGGACTATCTCCAGGCTCTGGGCATGGACGAGGTCGCCGCACACGAGGACGCGCTCACCGTGCGGGCGTTGGAGCTCCTCCAGGAGATCCCCGGCGTACGGATCATCGGCCCGCGCGAGGGCGGCGAACGCGGCTCCGCCGTCTCCTTCGCCGTCGATGGCATCCACCCGCACGACGTCGGCCAGGTGCTCGACGACCGGGGCATCGCGGTCCGCACGGGCCACCACTGCGCCCGCCCCATCGTCCGCCGCTACGGCGTTCCGGCCACCACCCGGGCGACCTTCTACGTCTACAACACCCTTGAGGAAGTGGAGCAGTTGGCGGAAGGAGTACGGGCGGCCCAGGCATACTTCGGCACCTGAGCCGCCCGCCGGGTCACCCCTTCTTGATCCTGAGGAACGTCACCGAGTTCGCCGGGAAGGTGTACGTGAACTTGTCGGACACCCCGGAGAAGGTGGACGTGACCGGCGCGACGGCCGTGTCCGTCTCGGTGTTCACCGCGTCGGGCGCGGCCGCGAGCGTGGTCACCCGGGCCTTCGACGCGACCTTCGCGCCACCGAGGTCGATCGCCGTACGGGCGTCCGCCGCCTGGGCGTTGACCACCTTGACGATCAGGTCACCGGTCTTCGCGTCCCGCGTGACGACCTGCCGGAACGGCTCGGCCGGCTTGTCGTCGGTGAAGCTGCCCCACTCCTTGCCGTCGAGGTAGAGGGTCACCTGTCGGCCGCGCACCTTGATGTCGATGTCGTACGCGCGGCCCGTCTCGATGGACCCGGCCTTGGAGATGAGCGTCGACTTGCCGCCGTCCGAGGCCTGCTCGACCGCGGACTGGGTGTTGTTCCAGCCGCCCAGGTTCCACCAGTAGTAGTTGCCGGTGTCCTTGACTCCGAAGGCGACGAGGAAGCCTTCCTTGCCGGCCTTCTTGGTGGCCTTCACGTGCAGGTCGTAGTCGTGCCAGGCCGGGTCGCCCGCCGACACCATGGTGTTCTCGGCGGCCTCGTCGGTCTGCACGTACTGCCCGTCCTGGACGCTCCAGCTGCCGCCGCCCGTGTGGGTCCACTTCGAGGCGTCACCCGAGAAGTCGTCGCTGAGCAGTGCCGTGCCGTCCGCGCCGGTCACCTTCACGTCGTCGTACGCCGCGGTCGTCGCCCACGTCGACAGGCCGACCGCGCCCGTGATGGGCCCGCTCAGCGAGGGCGTGCCGGTCGCGCTCGACGGCACGACACGGTCGCCGACGTTGCGCATGAAGAGCTTCTGGACCTCGTAGTTGGCGGAGTTCCAGGAGGCGTGGTTGTTGAACCAGATCATGTCGGGGCGCCACTGCACGTAGTCCTCGTTGGCGAGCAGCGGGGCGTACGAGGCGAGCTTCACGATGTCCGCGTTGCGTTCGAGGCCGGTCATGAACGCGGCTTCAGAGAGGGCGTTCTTGAAGGTGTTGCCCTGCGAGGCGTACTCGCCGAGGAAGACCTTGGGGCCGTTCCTGTCGTACGAGTCGTAGCGGTCGTTGTTCTGCAGGAACCACTGCGGGCTGTTGTAGTAGTGCTCGTCGACCATGTCGACGTTCGCTTCCCGGTTGAGCTTCCAGGCCGTGTCGAACGTCGAACCGGCGTCGTCCGGACCGGAGTTGGAGATGATGGTGATGTCCGGGTACTTCGCCTCGATGGCCGTGCGGAACTGCTTGAAGCGCTCGAAGAACTCGTTCGGGAGGTTCTCCTCGTTGCCGACCCCGAGGTGGGTGAGATTGAAGGGCTTCGGGTGGCCCATCCTGGCCCGCTTCTTGCCCCACTCGCTGGTCACGGGCCCGTTGGCGAACTCGATGAGGTCCAGGGTGTCCTGGATGTGGCGCTTGAGGAGGGTGTCGTCGTCGGTGGCCTTGTTCTGGCCGCAGCCGGTGACGAGGGCGGGCACGACGGGCAGCGGCATCGCGCCGATGTCCTCGGAGAACTGGAAGTACTCGTAGTAGCCGAGCCCGTAACTCTGGTTGTAGCCCCAGAAGTTGGAGTTGGTCGCGCGCTGCTCGACCGGACCGATGGTGTCCTTCCACTGGTACGAGCGCTTGCGCTCCCAGCCGGATGCCTCGTCGTAGCCCTCCATGCTGCCGGTGTTGACCAGGCAGCCGCCCGGGAAGCGGACGAAGGCGGGGTCCAGGGCGGCGATCTTCTGGGCGAGGTCCTTGCGCAGCCCGTGGCCCTTGTACGTGTCGCGCGGGATGAGCGAGATCATGTCGAGCGCGGCCGGACTGCCGGCGGCGACGGTGAGCCGGCCGGTGGTGCTGGTGCGCGTCGCGGTGAACCGTGCCGTGTACTTGGCCCAGCCGCCGCGTGCGGTGACGCGACGGGCCTGCGCGAGCTCGCCGTCGGCGTCCTGCAGGGTCACCGTGAGGGCCGACGCCCCTTCGGCGCGGGCCCAGACTGAGAAGTCGTAGACCTTGCCGCTCTCGACCGCGATACCGGTGTTGTAGCCGGAGTTGGTGACGGACGAGCCGCCGTCCAGGGCGAGATACGTGCGGTTGCGGGCGTTCAGGCGGCCGTCGTCGTCGACGGTCTTCGCCGTGCCGGTGGTCGCCCAGGAGGTGAGGGGCGTGTACGAGCGGTTGTCGGCCGTCGAGTACTCGAACGACCGGTTCTGCACGAGTTCCGCGTACAGGCCGCCGTCCGCGGCCCGGTTGATGTCCTCGAAGAAGACGCCGTACATCGTGTCGTCGATCTTCGCGCCCGACGCCTTCGGGTCGACGGTGATCGCGTAGTCGGTGGTGTCCTCGGCGGCGGCGTTCACCGGGGCGGGGACGAGGAAGGAGGCGGCCAGCAGGGCGGTGGCCGTGAGGGAGAGTCTCCAGCGGGTCCGGGTGCGGGCATGTGACATGGATCCTCCGCGGCTCTAGAGGGATTCAGCAGGACCAGCGAGTGCACAGCAGATTCGAAATATCGGACAGTGATCAATACTTCGAACGGCAACATAGATAGCGGGCAGGAGGGCGTCAATGGGTTGCACAGGAGAGGCCGGGGAGGCGGAAGGGATGTCCGAATTCTGGCCGG
Organism: Streptomyces albicerus; assembly: GCF_008905045.1. GTDB lineage: Bacteria > Actinomycetota > Actinomycetes > Streptomycetales > Streptomycetaceae > Streptomyces > Streptomyces albicerus. The sequence goes on along the minus strand of NZ_VWMY01000007.1, from coordinate 175,173 downwards.
TGGCCGACGTGTTGGCGTATCTGGCCGGGAGCTGGCACGTGGAGCGCTCGGTACGGGATCTGGCGAGCGGGGCGGCGGGGTCCTTCAGCGGGACGACGGTGTTCGAGGCGCCGGCCGACGGCGGACCCGGCCTGCTCCACCATGAGTCCGGCACCTTCACCTGGGAGGGTGCGGCCCGGCCCGCCGAGCGCACACTGCGGTTCCTGCCGGGCGACGACGGGGCCGGCCGGGCCGACGTACGGTTCGCGGACGGCCGCCCCTTCCACGACCTGGACCTGACGTCCGGGCGGCACGTCGCCGACCACCCGTGCGCGGCGGACCTCTACCGGGGCGAGTTCACCGTGTACGACGCGGACCACTGGCGGACGGTGTGGCGGGTGGGCGGCCCGGCCAAGGACCTGGTCCTCACGACGGACTACACGCGGAACTGACGGACTGCGCGCGGAACCGACGGACCCCGCGCGGAACTACACGCGCGCGGGCTGAGCGTCGAGGCGGAGGTTCCAGCGCCCGGCGCGGCCGGTGAGCGTGGCCGTCGACAGGGGGCGGACGTCGAGGTTCCAGTACGTCGACGGGGGCGCCTTCAGGGCGTAGACGAGCGCCGCGCGCACGACCGCGGGTTCGGCCACGGCGACGATACGGCCACCGTCGTCGGCGGGGCGGGTGTCGAGCCAGTGCCCCACCCGCCGGACGAACTCCATCAGCGGCTCTCCGCCATGCGCCGCGGAGTACGGATCGGCGAGCCAGGCGTCCACGGCCTCCGGTTCGCGGGCCATCGCCTCGCCGAGCGTCAGGCCGCGCCACCGGCCCATGTCGCAGTCCCGCAGGGCCGGCTGGGCCAGCGGCGCGAGGCCCAGCGCGTCACCGGTGGCCCGGCTGCGGGGCGTCGGCGAGCAGTACCGCAGCTCGGCCGCCGCCAACGGCACCAGCGCGTGCGCGACACGCTGCACCTCGTCCCAGCCCGCCTGGTCCAGCGGCCGGTCGTCGTCGAAGCGCTCGGCGAGCAGCGAGGAGCTGCGGGCGGCGGCGATCAGCGTGACCCGAACATGCATGTGGGGATGGTGGAGCCCGGGACTCCGCAGGTCAAGAGGGGATCGATGGCACGCACGGAATGCTCACGGACGGTGGATCACTGGAGACCCGTCGCCATCCATTGGCCAGGATTGTCGAGCGCCTTGAAGCCCAGCTTCTCGTAGACACCGTGGGCGTCGTGGGTGGCGAGCAATATGCGGCGCAGGCCCATGGGTTGGAGGTACTCGCGCACGGCGGCGACCAGAGCGGTACCGAGTCCCTTGCCCCGCACGGACCGGTCCACGTACACATCGCAGAGCCACGCGAAGGTCGCCCGGTCGGTCACCACCCGCGCGTAGGCCACCTGCTCGTCCGAAACCGTGTCATACGCCCCGAAGTTGAGCGAACCGGTCATCGCCCGCTCCTGCTTCTCGCGCGGGCGGTCGATCGCCCAGTACGCGTCGCCGGCGAGCCGGCGGTGGACACGGTCCACGTCGATCCGGTCGGGGTCGGTGGAGATCTCGTAGCCCTCAGGGAGGTCCGGTACGTCGGTCATGGCGGGGTCCGGTACGTCGGTCATGGCGGGGTCCGGTACGTCGGTCATGGCGGGAGAGTCACAGGTCAGGCGCGGCTTGTCGAACCGTTTTCGGCGGCCGTGGAGGTTCCCCGGGCCGAAGGCCGCAGCACCTCGTCACAGGCCGTCCGCAGCCTTCGTACGCCCTCGGTGATCTCCGCCGTCCCCGCGACCGCCGCGAAGCTCAACCGCAGGTGTGCGGCCGGAGGCTCGGCGCTGAAGTAGGGGCGGCCCGGGGTGACGGCCACGCCCGCGCGGAGGGCGGCCGCGAGGAGGCTCGGCTCGTCCGTGCCGTCGGGGAGGCGCAGCCAGAGGTGGTAGCCGCCGGACGGGATGTGGGGCAGGGAGAGTTCGGGGAGGTTCAGGCGGAGCGCGGCGGTCATCGTGTCGCGGCGGGTCTTCAACTCGGCCGCGACGGCACGGAGATGGCGGGGCCAGGCGGGTGAGCCGACGAGTTCCAGGGCCGCCTCCTGGAGAGGGCGCGGTACGAAGAGGGTGTCGACGACCTGGATCGCCCGCAGCCGTTCCAGGACGGGCCCGCGGGCGGCCAGCGCGCTCACCCGGAAGCTCGGCGAGGTCGCCTTGGTGAGGGAGCAGACGTGCACGACGACTCCGTCGGGGTCGTCCGAGGCCAGCGGACGCGGCAGCGGCCCCGCGTCCTCGTGCACGAGCCGGCGTACGAAGTCGTCCTCGATGACGAACGCGCCCGCGTCGCGCGCGATCCGCAGCACGTCGCCGCGGCGCTCCGGGGCGAGCACGGCACCGGTCGGGTTCTGGAACAGCGGCTGGCAGACGAAGACGCGCGCTCCGGTCGCCTTGAAGGCGTCGGCGAGCAGCGCAGGCTTCACACCGTCCCGGTCCACGGGCACCGGCACGGGCCTGAGGCCGGCCGCGCGGGCGATCGCCAGCATGCCGGGGTACGTGGGCGACTCGACGAGGACCGGTGCGCCGGGCGGGGCGAGCGCGCGCAGGGCGGTGGTCAGCGCGGACTGGCCGCCCGCCGTGATCAGCACCTCGGCGGCGGTGATGGCGCCGCCGATGCCCCGCGCGAACCACTCGCGCAGCTCCGGCAGCCCGTCCACCGGCGGGCGCGTCCAGGCGCCGGGGCGACGGCCCGCCCTGGACAGGGCGGCGGCCATCGCCCGTTCCGGCTGCAGTGAAGGGTGCAGATAGCCGCCGTTGAACTCGACGACTCCCGGCGGCGGGGCGGCCAGCGTGACCAGCACTCCGGAGGCGTCCACCGTGCGTGGCACGAGTTCGGCGGCGGCGTCCGCGCTGAGTGCGACCTCCTGCCAGGAGGTGTCCCCGACGGCCGGCCCGGCGTCGCGCGGCTCGGCCCGGAAGGCCCCAGCCCCGGGCCGCGTGACGACCAGCCCCTCGGCGGCCAGCTGAGCCAGCGCCCGCGACACGGTCACCGGACTCACCCGGAACCGGTCGACGAGCACCCGACTCGACGGCAGCTTTCCACCTGGAGAGTAGCGGTTGAGCTCTCTCCTCAACTGATTCGCCAAATCACCGACACTGCTACGCTCTTGCATGAGAGCACAGGATAGCGCTACCGCACAGACCTCGATAGCGGTGCCCGCCCGGTCCGGATCCACTCAGGCCACCGCCGACCGGGCCTCCACCCCGCACGCCCCCTCAGGGAGCGGCACTCTCCAAGCCGCCCTCGGCGTCACCGCCTTCTCGCTCACCTTCCCCGCGACCGCGTGGGGCCTGGAGGGCTTCGGCCCGTGGTCGCTCGTAGCGGTACGCAGCGTGCTGGCGGCGGTCATCGCGGGCAGCTGCCTCCTGGCCCTGCGCGTACCGCTCCCCGGCCGCCGTCACTGGGCGGGCCTGGCCGTCGTCGCCGCCGGAGTCGTCCTCGGCTTCCCGATGCTGACCACCCTCGCCCTGGAGACGTCGACCACCGCGCACGCCGCGGTCGTGGTCGGACTGCTCCCCCTCACGACCGCCCTGTTCTCGGCCCTGCGCGTCGGCACCCGCCCGTCCCGCACCTTCTGGGCCGCGGCTCTCGCGGGTGCCGCCGTGGTGATCGCGTTCACCGTGCAACAGAGCGGCGGCGCCCTGACCAGTGCCGACGCCTATCTCTTCGGGGCCCTGCTGGTCTGCGCGGCGGGCTACACGGAGGGCGGCCGGCTGGCCCGCGTGATGTCGGGCTGGCAGGTGATCGGCTGGGCGCTGGTCCTTTGCCTGCCGCTTACGGTGCCCGCGGCCGCGATCGCGCTGTCCTACGAGCCGGTACACCTGACCGCGCACAGCGTGACCGGACTGCTGTGGGTCGCGGCCGGCTCGCAGTTCCTCGGCCTGGTCGTCTGGTACCGCGGGATGGCCGCGATCGGCATCCCGAAGGCCAGCCAGTTGCAGTTGGCGCAGCCGCTGCTCACACTGGTGTGGTCGGTACTGCTCCTGGGCGAGCACCTGACACCGGCCGCACCCCTGGCGGCAGCGGCCGTGCTCGTCTGCATCGCCGTCACCCAACGGGCGCGAGGCTGAGCGGCGCGTACGGACCGGTCCCAACCGGCACCACCCGCCGTAGACTTGCGGCCACGAACAGCTACTCCCGTGCCATACGAGGAGGCCCTACAGATGCAAGCAACCGTAGGCGACCATCTGCTGGTGCACGGCAGGATCGTCGGGCAGCACGACAAGGTCGCGGAAGTCATCGAAGTGCTCGGACAGCAGGGGAATCCCCCCTACCGAGTCCGCTTCGAGGACGGTCACGAGGCCCTGATGTCGCCCGGCCCCGACTGCGTGGTCCAGCACAAGGACACCGCCCGATAGGCCTTGTCGGCCCAGGTCAGCGTGGGAGCTTCGCCGGCTGCTGGTAGTGGTCGGCGACCACGCGTGCCATCGCGCCGATCTTGTCCGCTCCCACTTCTCTGGCCGAGAAGAACACATGCCCGCACACCTGCGGGTAGTCCTTGGCAAAGGTGAGGTGCCGGGACAGCTCGCCCGCGTCCTGCCAGGCCGCGGGCTGCGCCGGGTCACCGGCCTTGTAGAGCGCCTCACCCACGTACAGCTGCGTCCCGCTGTCGCGCGCAACCCCGGCCCACCAGGGGACCAGCTTCGCGTAGTCGGCGGCGGCGAAGCCGATGTTCCAGTACAGCTGCGGGCAGATGTAGTCGATCCAGTTCTCGCGGACCCACTTCCTGGTGTCGGCGTGCAGGTCGTCGTACGTCTGCACACCGGCCCGCGTGTCCGAGCCGAGCGGGTCGGTCGCGGCGTTCCGCCACACCCCGAAGGGGCTGATCCCGAACTTCGTGCCCGGCCGGACCTCCTTGATCCGGGCGGCCGTCTCGCGCACCAGCTTGTCGATGTTGTCCCGCCGCCAGGCCGCCCGGTCCGGGAAACCCCCGCCGTACGCCGCGTACGCCGCGTCGTCGTCGAAGTCCTGGCCCGCGACCGGATACGGGTAGAAGTAGTCGTCCCAGTGCACGGCGTCCACGGCGTACTTCTTCACCGCGTCGAGCATCGCGTCCTGCACGAAGGCGCGGACCGCCGGCAGACCCGGGTTGTAGTAGAGCTTCCCGCCGTACGTCACCACCCAGTCGGGGTGCCTGCGGGCGGGGTGCGAGGCGACGAGCTTCGTCGGATCGGCGTGGTTGGCGATCCGGTAGGGGTTGAACCAGGCGTGCAGTTCCAGACCGCGCGCGTGGGCCTCCTTGACCGCCGTGCCGAGCGGGTCCCAGCCGGGAGCCTTGCCCTGGACACCGGTGAGGCACTGCGACCAGGGCTCGTACGGGGAGGGCCACAGGGCGTCGGCCGTGGGGCGCACCTGGAAGATCACCGCGTTCAGCCGGCGCTCCACCGCCACGTCGAGCTGCGCGAGCAGTTCGGAGCACTGCTGGGCCGCGGTCAGGCCGGGTTTGGACGGCCAGTCCCGGTTGGCTACGGTCGCCAGCCACATACCGCGGAGCGCACCGGCCGCAGAACGGCGCTTGGACGACGCCGACCCGCCTCCACCGGACCCACCGGACACCTCCGCCGCCACCGCCAGTCCCGCCGTCACGAGTCCCGACAGCCCCACCGCCGCGGCCGCCGCGAACCCCCGACGTGACATACGCCCCATGCCGTAACACCCCAAACGCTGTGGGCCCGCCTGGTCACGGACCGTTCACCCGCACAGCATGCCCGACCCGGCCCGTCGATCGTGTGCAGATCCGGAGTAACGTGCGTGGCGGCAGCAGGCGCCGTACAACGGCGGCTGCCGAGCCCGTGAACAGCGAGAGCGAAAGGCACGATGTGACGGACACCTGGGGCGACATCTCACGCGTCGGAGTGGTGGGCTGCGGCCAGATGGGGGCAGGCATCGCCGAGGTGTGCGCCCGCGCCGGCCTGGATGTGAAGGTCGCCGAGACCACCGGTGAGGCGTTGGAGATCGGCCGGACCCGGCTCTACAACTCGCTCTCCAAGGCGGCCGAGCGCGGCAAGATCTCCGAGGAGGAGCGGGACGCCACCCAGGGGCGGCTCTCCTTCACCACCGACCTCGGCGAGTTCGCCGACCGCGACCTGGTGATCGAGGCGGTCGTGGAGAACGAGCAGGTGAAGACCGAGATCTTCCAGGTGCTCGACCAGGTGGTGACCCGGCAGGACGCGATCCTCGCCTCCAACACCTCCTCCATCCCGCTGGTGAAGCTCGCCGTCGCCACCTCGCGTCCCGACCAGGTCATCGGCATCCACTTCTTCAACCCGGCCCCGGTGCAGAAGCTCGTCGAGCTGATCCCGGCCCTCACCACCTCCGAGGGCACCATCAGCCGGGCGCAGGCGCTGGTCGAGAAGATCCTCGGCAAGCACGCGATCCGCGCCCAGGACCGCTCGGGCTTCGTGGTCAACGCGCTGCTGATCCCGTATCTGCTCTCCGCGATCCGGATGTTCGAGTCCGGCATGGCGAGCCGCGAGGACATCGACAACGGCATGGAGCTGGGTTGTGCCCATCCGATGGGCCCGCTCAAGTTGTCCGACCTGATCGGCCTGGACACGGTCGCGTCGGTCGCGTATTCGATGTACGAGGAGTACAAGGAGCCGCTGTACGCGGCTCCGCCGCTGCTGCAGCGCATGGTCGACGCGGGTCGGCTGGGCCGGAAGTCGGGCTCGGGCTTCTACACCTACGCCTAGACGAATGAGTCCGGTGCCGGGGGGCTGGTGCGCGAGCTTTGCCCACGCCGTCCCGCGCGCCGGACTGCTCGGCATCGCAACGGCGGCCACCTGCTTCGGGGTTCTGTTCGGCAGGCTCAGGGGTAGAGGCCGGCCCGGAAGGCGAACGAGACGAGTTGCGCTCGATCACGTGCGCCGACCTTCGTCATGGCCCGCACCGCATGCGTCTTCACGGTGAACGGCGACACGGACATCTGGGCCGCGATCTCGTCGTTGCCGAGACCGCTCGCGACGAGAACGACCACGTCCCGCTCCCTGGGTGTCAGCGCGTCGAAGCGTCGAAGCAGTTCCTGGTCGATCACCGGGGGCGGACTGTCGGTCATGTGACCGATGAGCGCGGCCGTCGCGGCGGCCGACAGCGCACCGCCACCGCCGACGACCTCGGTGATTCCGGCGACGAGTTCAGCGGGGCTCACGGTCTTGCTCAGGAAACCGTTGGCGCCCGCGCGGAGGGCGGCGAGAACGATGTCGTCCTGGTCAAAGGTGGTCAGCACGATCACCCGCAACCTTTCGGGTGGGTGCTCTTTGCGGATCCGGCGGGTGGCTTCGACACCGTCGATGCCGGGCATCCGAATGTCCATCAGGACCAGGTCGACGGGGTGGTCCCGGAGGAAGGGGACGACCTGGAGTCCATCGGAGAGATCACCCGCAACAACGAGACTCGGGTCGAGCCGGAGCATCGCTTTGATGCCGGCCCTTATCTCGTCCTGGTCATCGACGATCAGAATCCGCGTCATCAGACGACGGCTCCCAGGGGGCTGAACTCCGCATGGACCCGGAATCGCCCGTCGTCACTGTCGATCGTCAGCCGCCCGCTGGAGGACTCGACGCGTTCGCGCATCCCCACGAGTCCGAGTCCGCTGCCCGAGCCGGAGCCGCGCAGTGCGTGACCCACGCGGTTCTCCACGGTGACGCAGATCCTGCCGTCGCGCTCGCGCACATCCACCGTTGCCGCCCCCTCTCCATGCCGGTAGGCATTCGTGAGTGCTTCCTGAACGACCCGGTAGACCGTCACGCCGACGCTGGGCTCCACGAAACCGGCGGGGATGTCGATGGAGGGATGGACGTCGAGGCCGATGCTCTCGAAAGAGGCGATAAGGCCTTCCAGGCCACTGAGCGCCGGGGTCGGCCGGAGCGCCTCGTCGTCGGAGATGTCGTCTTCGAGGCGGAGGAGCGCGAGGATCCGTTGCGTTTCGACGACGACGGTGCGGGCGCTGGACCTGGCTGAGACGAGGGCATGCCGGGAGGACTCGGCGTCTTCGGGCAGCCCGATCTCCGCAGCACCGAGATGCATGCTCAGCATCGCGACCTGGTGGCCGATGACGTCGTGGAGGTCCCGGGCGATGCGGAGTCGTTCCTCGGTCACCCGACGGGTGGCTTCGATCTCGCGGGTGGCGATGGCGCTTTCGGCCCGTTCCTCCAGGGTGCGCCAGTGCTCTCGATGGATGCGCAGCGCGGCCCCTGTCGCACCTCCTGCTATGGCTGAGAAGAGTGCGGCGGCTCCCACGATCGCGCCGCCACGGAATCCTCCCAGCGTCATGAACGCCCCCAGGAAGAACGCCGCCACGATGCCGGTTCCGGCCAGCGGCTGCTTCCCCCTGAGCGTGACCGAGAACAGCACGAGCACCGCCATCATCCACACCGACAGGGGGTCGTGGCCCACCGCTGTGACGGCGAAGGACGCCGCGCTCGTCACGACCAGTCCTGCCCACGGCCTCCGCCATGAGAGGGCGACACCGCCACCGGCGAGGAGCACGGAGAGGGCCGTCGGCCAATCCGACCCTCGCAGGATCACTGCCACGATCTGGCCGGTGAACACCAGCGCGGCCACCGAATAGGCGCCTAGGTGCAGCGCCTCGGGGCGGCGGACCCACAGGGGTGCCACGGACCCGTCCTGATTGTTCTGCGCCTTGCCCATGGCCTGATTCTCGCCCACGTGTGCTGCGGCCATGTACTTCGAATGATGTAGACGGCGAGCCCGGTCCGGGCGATGGGGACGGCAGAAAGCATTCGATTCGAAGTGGATGGCAAAACTACTTCGTTCGAAGTACACGGCCCCTCCCGAGGCCGCTGAGACTCCTCATCGAGGCGACCGTCTCACACCATCACGATCACAAAACGGGACACCCGATGACTCAGACCACCGTGACTTCGAGCACGACCACGACCACGACCACGCCCTCCGGGCTCCGATCGCTCTACCTGATCCGAGTCGCCTTCTCCCTGATCTGGGTGGCACTCGTCGTCACGACCTCCGCCTCGCTCGTGTCGACGGACAAGCCCACAGTGATCACGGCCGTGCTGCTCGTCGTCTACCCCCTGTGGGACGTCATCGCCACGCTCCTCGAGCGCCGCATGGCCGGCACCGGCTCCACGGACCGCGTCGCTACCACCAACGTGGCTCTCGGCCTCGCCACCACCGCCGGGATGATCATCGCTGTCTTCTCCACCATCGGGACGGCTCTGCTCGTGTTCGGCATCTGGGCCCTCCTTTCCGGAGCGATCCAGCTCGTCGTGGCGATCCGGCGCCGACGCACCGTCGGTGCCCAGTGGCCCATGGTCATCAGCGGTGGACTGTCCGTCCTGGCCGGTGCCTCCTTCGCTGCCATGTCCGCCTCGCCGACGAGCAGCCTGTCCACCATCGCCGGCTACTCGGCCTTCGGTGCCTTCTGGTTCCTTGTCTCCGCCATCGCCCTGAGCATCCGCATCCGACGCGAAAAGCGTTGACCACCGCCGTCGGAGCCACCGCCTCTCCCGGAGGTGCGGCGTCTTCCACAAACTCGCCGTCGAGCAGATCGACTACGGTCCGTACAACCTCAGGCCGACGCGGGCCCGGTCCTCTTCGGAGGGCCGGGCCCGTGCCATTCACACACCGTGTGCGCATAGGGCTCGCATATGCCCCTCGCACACGCTCCCCACGTGTCCACCAGGCGAGTTGACTTTCCGTGCGCATGTAAGGGATGTGACGACTACGGAAAGGAGCGGACTCGTGACCGCCGACCCGGAGCATCCCGTGGTCCAAGGAGAACTCGCAGAGTTACGCCGCCGCCTCGATGTGGCGCATGCCCGCGTCGAGGGAGGGCTGGCTCTGCTCAGTCATCGCGCCGAACAGACCGCCAAGGAGCTCGACGACCTGAGCGCACGGGTCGTCGCACTCGAACACACCCGCTGGCCACTGCGCGCGGTAGCGGTCGTCACGGCCGTGGGCGCGCTCGCCGTGGCGGTCTATCAGGCTCTGGGCCACTAGGTCCCAGGACGCGGTGGGGGGATCAGGGCAAAGCGTCCTGCCCGAGCCTCAGATGGTGCAGGAGGAGCAGCGCGGCTGCCATGTTGGCGGCCGGGACCTCGCCGCGGGCGACCATGTCGGGGACGAGCTTGAGGGGAACCCATTCCCGACGGTCGGACTCGAAGTCGTCCACGGGGTGTCCGATGTACGCGCCTTCGTCGGCCCAGTAGATGTGGTGCCGGGCGTCGGTGAGCCCGTTGGAGGGCTCGACGCTCATCAGATGGCGCAGAGGTCCCGGCCGCCATCCGGTCTCCTCCTCCAGTTCGCGGGCCGCCGCGACGGCGATGTCCTCGCCGTCCTCGACGACGCCCGCCGGAAGCTCCCATCCCCAGCTGTCGGTGATGAAGCGGTGCCGCCACAGGAGCAGCACCTCGTTCGCCTCATTCACCACAGTGGCCACGGCGACGGGCCGCAGCCGTATTAAAAAGTGATCGAGGTGCCGACCGTCCGGCAGCTCGACATCTGCGAGATTGACGCTGAACCAGCGGTTTGCGTACACAGTTTGTTCGTTCTGTTTCGTCCACTGCACGGTTCTGCCACCTTCCGCCGAGTAGATGGCAATATCGCAGCAGGAGCGTCCTCACAGCAGGCTCACAGCGGGCCGCTCGCAGCGCAGCGGTAGGCGCAGACTTACCCACCCCGGAGGGCTCGGGGACCCCCGGCAGTGGTTGGGGCATCCTCCCGCGGGTCCCTCCGGGCTCTTTCCGGAGTTCCCCGACGGGCTCTTCCTAGAGCGGTACGCGCAGTGCTCCGTCGATGAGTTCGGCGGCCTCGGAGGTGCCCGCGCACCCGTTGGCCACCAGGTGCTCGCGTACCGCCCGCAGTCTGTCGCGCAGCCGCTGGGACTCCATCCCCCGCGCCCGCTCCGCCATTTCGACCGCGGTGACCACCGCCTTGTCCGCGTTGCCCTGGCGCAGTTCGATCTGGCTGAGCATCGCGAGCCGGTGCACCCTGCCCCGGTCGTGCGCCGGGTTGTCGACGGCCGCCGCGGCGTGCTCCCGGGCGGCGGCCAGGTCGCCGAGGCTGAGCAGGGCCTCCGCCACCTGCACATTGACCAGGCCCGGCTGGACATAGCCGGTCTCATCCGGCTCGTATCCGCGCCGGATGCGCTCGGCGGCCTGCTCGGCACGCCGGATGCAGGACAGCGCGCTGCTGCCATCGCCGAGGTGTGCGTACGCCTTGGCCTGCATCGCGTAGAGGTCCGACGCGAGCGCCGGAGTGATGTGCCGTCCCGCGGCGCGCAACGCGGCCTCGGCGAACGCGACGGCCTGCCGGTGCTCGCGCATGAACAGGGACTGGTTGACCAGCAGAGCGATGACATACGCACCAAGTCCTCTGTCCCCGCTGGCCTTCGCGAGTCTGAGCGCCTGGTGGAAGTAGCGCTGGGCGAGGCCGTGCGCGTCGGAGTCGTACGCGCAGATGCCCGCGACCGCCACCAGGCCGCCGGTGGCGCGGTGGAGCTGGCGGCCGGTGGCGTCGGTGTAGCTGCCTCTGAGGAGCGGCGCCGTCTCGGAGTTGAGGAAGCCGACGATGCGCGTGCGGGTCGCGATGCCGCCGGCCTTGCGGTACATCTGCTCGTAGTGGGCACGGGCGGCGCGCAGCATCTCGATGTCGGACATGCTCACGCGGTGCCGTCCGCCGCGCGAGACGTCCACGTCCTCGGGCGGGTTCTCCCACTCCCACACGGGCATCACGGCGGGCGTGCCGGTGACGGCGGGGGCGCCGAGGATGTGCGGGCGCTGCTGTTCGTCGGAGCGCCACAGGGCGGTGGCGCGCTCGACGAAGCCGGAGAGCGTCGTGCCGTGCGGGGCGGCCGGTTCGCCGGGCACGCCGAGGCCGATGTCGTCGAGCGTGACGGGCCGTTGGAGCCGGGTGGCCAGCACCTCGCAGATCAGGTCGGGCACCTGCCCGCGCGGCCGCTGGCCCTTCAACCACCGCGCCACGGCGGTGTGTTCGTAACGAAGCGCGAGGCCGCGTGCCCGCCCCGCCTGGTTCACATGGGCGGCGAGTCCCGCGTGCGAGATCCCGGCCTCGTCGAGGATCGCGTCGAGCAGAGTGTTGGGCTGCATGAATGCCCTCCGGTGACTCGGTGCCAAGAGAGTAGTGCCTCCCTCTTCACACGGGGTGTGAATAGAGTGCCCGAATCCGGGCAGTACGCGCGCTGTTGCGGAGAGTTGCGGGCCGGTTGACTGAAATGCCTCGTAAGAGGCCGGCCGGGCCGCCGGCTCCCCCTCGTACAGTGCGGCGGCCCGTTTCGCGCCGTCCGCCCAGCTGCCTGCCCGACACTCCGTGGCGGGGCGGACGGCTCCGCCGGCTCAGCAGGAAAAGGGTGCCTGTTTGTGGGCTGCCTGCGGGTAGTCCGGGGCTGAGCGCGCCCGCGCGGCGGAGCCGCATATGTCACAGCCCCGCGCCCCTGAAGGGGCGCGTCATGCGGGGCGTGAAACAGTCACTTGAGCTGGTGGGCCAGAGGCTCACCCTGTTGCATTGGCACTCTTGCTCGGTCGTTGCGCAGGACCAGCATGGCTACGTCGTCCGACGGCAATCCGCCCGCGTGGCCCAGTAGTTGGGTGAAGAGCGTGCGGAGTACGGACTGGGGGGAGACCGGCTGGGTGCGGTCCGCCTCGGTGAGGGCGGCGGCCAGGGGAAAGAATTGGCCGGCGCTGTCGCGGGCGTCTTCGACACCGTCCGTGTGCAGGAACAGCGCCTCGCCGGGCAGGAGGTGCCCGCAGCGGACGACGGGCAGCTCGGCGGGGAGAGGGAAGGGCCCGAGGGGAGGCAGGGGGTCGCCGGCGGTGAGGTGCTCCACAGGCCCTCGTTCACCAGTCGGTCCGGCGTGGCCGCGCAGCAGATACGGCCAGGGGTGACCGCAGTTGAGGGCGCGCACCTCGCCGTCGTGGCCGATCTCCAGGAGCAGTACGGTGACGAACTCCTCGGCCACTGGGCTGTCGGCGTCGAGCCCGGACGAGGGGTGCTCGGCTTTCGCGCGCTCCCTCAGATGGCGGGCCAGGGCGCGCTCCAACCTCCTGAGTACACCCGGGAGTTCGGTCTCGTCGTGGACGGCTTCGCGGAAGCTGCCGAGGACAGCGGCGACGGTCCCGATGGCGGCGAGCCCGTGTCCGCGGACATCGCCCATCACGACCCGCACGCCGTATTCGGTGCCGATCACGTCGTACAGATCGCCGCCGACGGTGGCCCCGCGGTCCGCGGAGAACTGCACCGCGGCGATGTTCAGCCCGTCGATACGCGGTGGCAGCGGTCGCAGCAGAGCACCTTGGGCGGCGCCCGCGACCTTGCGGATCTGCCGGAGCTCGCGGAGCAGCCCGCGCCTGACGTGCAGTATCAGGCCGGTGCCGACCGCGAAGAAGACGGCGCAGGTGACGATCCGGGCGCCGAGCCCGTTCTGCTGGGCGAGCGGACAGCCCAGTTTGTAGGTGATCGCCACGGCGCCCCATACGGTGGGCAGCCCCATCGCGAGCGCGCGGCGCAGTCGCTGCTGGTCCCGGCCGAGGCGACGGGCCTCGGTGCGGCCGAGTCGGCGGGCCCGGGCGCGGCCCAGCCTGCCGGTCCGGGCGCGACCGAGCGTCCGGGCGACGGTTTTCCGCCATCCTGTCCGGTGTTTCACCCCGGGCCTGGCCCGACGGGGAGCCCCAGCCTTCGTACGGATCATGCCGATGGCCCCCCTAAGGCCCTGTTCAGCGCGCAGGCACCGGCCTCTTCGGCCGGATCGATTCTGTCGACCGCATGCCCCGATCGGGCCAGATCGCCCACACTTGTCACCCAAATGAGTGAGGTGACTGCACAGAGCTCCAGGGGGGCGCCCCGAAAGGGGCGCGGGGAACTGCGCGACCAGCCACGACGAACCCGCAGCAGACCAACAACCCGCAGTTCCCCGGCACTACCTGCCTCGGGGGGCTAACCCCGCAGAACCGCCCCCGTGCGCTCGCCCGCGAGGGCAACCGCCGCGTCACGGGCCCTGGAGGCCTGGTCGACGGTCAGGGTGCGGTCGTCGGCGCGGAACCGCAGCGCGTACGCCAGGGACTTCATGCCCTCACCGAGCTGCTCGCTCTCGTAGACGTCGAACAGCCGGATGGACTCCAGGAGTTTCCCCGCACCCTCACGCAGCGCGGCCTCCACATCGGTCGCCGGAACGTCCCGGGAGACGACCAGCGCGACATCCTGCGTGGCGACCGGGAAGGCGGAGATGCGCGGCGCCTGAAGGGCGCCGGTGCCCGCCTGCTCCAGGAGGTCGAGCTCGACCTCCATGGCACAGCTGCGCTCCGGAAGGTGCAGCGCCTTGATGACGCGCGGGTGCAGCTCACCGGCGTGACCGACGAGGGTCTCCTCGCCGTGCACCGTGACGTACAGCGCGGCGCAGCGGCCGGGGTGCCAGGGAGCGTGCTGGTCACTGCGCACGGTCAGCTCGACACCGGCCTCGCGGGCGACGGTACGCGCCGCCTCGACGGCGTCCGCCCAGTCCGCCGGACGGCCCTTGCCCCACCAGCCGGCCTGCTCGCGGGCACCCGCGAGGACGACGGCGGCGCGGCGCGGCTGACGCGGCAGCGCGGCGTTGATCCCGGCGATCTCCTCGTCGGTGGGACGACGGTCGACGGGCAGGCGCTCGGCCGTGTGCTCCTCGCCGGTCGGCCGGAAGACCAGGCCGGTCTCGAAGAGCGCCAGGTCGTGCGAGCCGCGGCCGTCGTTGCGCCGCAGCGCGCCGAGCAGCCCCGGCAGCAGGGTGGTGCGCATCGCCGGCTCTTCGTCGGAGAGCGGGTTGACCAGCTTGACCGTGGTGCGCCGCGGGTCGTCGGCCTCCAGGCCGAACTGGTCGAGCACCTCGGTCCCGATGAACGGGTAGTTCAGCGCCTCGACGTATCCCGCACCGGCCAGCGCACGCCCGACCCGGCGGTGCAGTCGCTGCCGGTCGGTGAGGCCCAGGCCGGCGGGCGGCTTCGGCAGGGTCGAGGGCAGGTTCTCGTAGCCCTCGAGCCGGATGACCTCTTCGGCCAGGTCGTTCGGGTCGGTCAGGTCGGGCCGCCAGGACGGCACGGTGACGATCAGCTCGTCCTGCCCGTAGACGTCGCAGCCGACCTGCTGGAGACGGCGTACGACGGTCTCGCGGCCGTAGTCGACGCCCGCGACCTTGTCCGGGTGGTTGGCCGGGATGGTGATGGTGCGCGGCGCGGAGGGCGCGATGACCTCGGTGACGCCGGCGTCGGCGGAGCCGCCCGCGAGGAGGACCAGCAGGTCGACCGTGCGCTGCGCGGCGGCGGACGCGGCCTCCGGGTCGACGCCGCGCTCGAAGCGCTTGGACGCCTCGGAGGCCAGCTTGTGGCGGCGGGCCGTCCGCGCGATCGAGATCGGGTCGAAGTGCGCGGCCTCGATGACGACTTCGGTGGTCGTGCCCTCCGTGTCGTCGATCTCGGTGTTGGCGCCGCCCATGACACCCGCGAGGCCGATCGGCCCGCGGTCGTCGGTGATCAGCAGGTCCTCGGCGTCCAGTGTGCGCACGACGCCGTCGAGCGTGGTGAGCTTCTCGCCCGGCTCGGCCCGGCGCACACCGATGGTGCCCTGGACGCGGGAGCGGTCGTACGCGTGCAGGGGCTGACCGAGCTCCAGCATCACGTAGTTGGTGATGTCGACGGCGAGCGAGATCGGACGCATGCCCGCCTTCTGGAGGCGGCGCTGCAGCCAGATCGGGGAGTGCGCCTCGGGCGACAGACCGGTGACCGTACGCGCGGTGAAGCGGTCGCAGCCCCGCGGGTCGGAGACCTGCACCGGGTAGCCGAACGCGTTCGGACCCGGTACGTCGAGCAGCGCCGGGTCGCGCAGCGGCAGCCCGTACGCGATGGCGGCCTCGCGGGCGACACCGCGCATCGACAGGGCGTAGCCGCGGTCGGGGGTGACCGCGATGTCGAGGACCTCGTCGACGAGTTCGAGCAGCTCGATGGCGTCCGTGCCGACCTCGTGCTCCGGCGGCAGGACGATGATGCCGCCGCTTCCGTCGTCACCCATGCCCAGCTCGCCGCCGGAGCAGATCATGCCGTGCGAGGTCTTGCCGTACGTCTTGCGCGCGGCGATCGCGAAGTTGCCGGGAAGCACGGCGCCGGGCAGGACCACGACGACCTTGTCGCCGACGACGAAGTTACGGGCGCCGCAGACGATCTCCTGGGGCTCACCGGTGCCGTTGGCCTGGCCGACGTCGACGGTGCAGAAGCGGATGGGCTTCTTGAAGCCCTCCAGCTCCTCGATGGTCAGCACCTTGCCGACGACGAGCGGCCCCTTGAGGTCGGCGCCGAGCTGCTCGACGGTCTCGACCTCGAGGCCTGCCGAAATGAGCTTGGCCTGGACGTCGCGCCCGGTCTCCGTCGCCGGCAGGTCGACGTACTCCCGCAGCCAAGAAAGCGGGACCCGCATCAGATCTCCATCCCGAACGGCCGGGTGAACCGGACGTCACCCTCGACCATGTCTCGCATGTCTTCGACGTTGTGGCGGAACATCAGCATCCGCTCGATGCCGAACCCGAAGGCGAATCCGCTGTACTTCTCGGGGTCCACACCGCAGGCGATGAGCACGCGCGGGTTGACCATGCCGCAGCCGCCGAGCTCGATCCAGCCCTCGCTCGAACAGGTGCGGCAGGAGCGGTCGGGGTTGCCGACGGACTCGCCCTTGCACACGTAGCAGAGCATGTCCATCTCGGCGGACGGCTCGGTGAACGGGAAGTAGTTCGGGCGCAGCCGGGTCTTCATGTCCGCGCCGAAGAGCGACTGGACCATGTGATCCAGGGTGCCCTTCAGGTCGGCCATGGTCAGGCCCTCGTCGACGGCGAGCAGCTCGATCTGGTGGAAGACCGGGGTGTGCGTGGCGTCCAGCTCGTCGGTGCGGTAGACGCGGCCGGGGCACACGACGTAGACGGGCGGCTCGCGGTCCAGCAGGGCGCGGGCCTGCACCGGGGAGGTGTGCGTGCGCAGCACGACACCGGACTCGCCGTCACTGTCAGCGCCCTTCGCCCCCTGCACGAAGAAGGTGTCCTGCATCTGCCGGGCCGGGTGGTCGGGCGTGAAGTTGAGGGCGTCGAAGTTGAACCACTCCGCCTCGACCTCGGGGCCCTCGGCGATCTCGTATCCCATGGACACGAAGACGTCCGAGACCCGCTCCATCATGGTGGTCAGCGGGTGCCGGGCGCCGGCCGGTACGCGGTCGTAGGGCAGCGTGACGTCCACGGCCTCCTCGACCAGCACGCGGGCGTCCCGCTCGGCCTCGAGCTCGGTCTGGCGGGCGGCGAGCGCCTTGTTCACCGCGCCGCGGGCCTGCCCGACGCGCTTACCGGCGTCCGCCTTGGCGTGCGGGGGCAGGGCGCCGATCTCGCGGTTGGCGAGGGCCAGCGGCGAGGTGCCGCCGGTGTGGGCGACCTTGGCCTCCTGGAGCGCGTCGAGGTCACCGGCGGCGGCGAAGGCGGCGAGCGCCTCGTCCCGCATGCGCTCGATCTCTTCCGGTTTCAGTGCCTCGACCTCAACAGGGTCGTACGACTTGTTCGGTGCCGACATCTCTTCCCGTGCTTCCGGTTGGCTGGCTGAGGGTCCCCGTCTACGACTCGGAGACGAATCGTCTCTGACTTCGGACGCAAGGTGCCAAAAGCCGAGTCTATCGGGGTTGAGGTGTGCGAATGCGCCCGTGGGGCACCGTTCGGCGTTACTGCAGATACGCCGGGGTGCTCACGGGCAACGTAAATCGGAACTGCGCGCCGCCCTCGGGGGCGCGGCCGACCGTGATGGTGCCGCCGTGGGCTTCGACGATGCCCTTGACGATGTACAGCCCGAGGCCGGTGCCGCCGCGCTTGCTGCCCCGCCAGAAGCGGGTGAAGACGCGGTTCATGGACTCCTCCGGGATGCCGGGGCCCTCGTCGCTCACCGTGACCGACGTGCCGGCTTCCTCCGCTTCGCGGGGCGACGGCGCGGGCTCTACGTCGATGGTGACGGTTCCCTCGCCGTGCCGCACCGCATTTTCCAGCAGATTGCTGAGCACCTGGTCGACCTTGTCGGGGTCGGCCCACAGGTCGGGCAGCGGCTGGCCGATGCGCAGCAGGAAGCGGTCGGCGGACTGACCGGAGGCGACGTATGCCTGGATGTGGCGGCCGACGGCGGCGCCGATGTCGACGGGCTGGCGGCGCACTTCGAGACGCCCGGAGTCGATGCGGGAGATGTCGAGGAGCTCCGCGATGAGACGCGTGACGCGGTTGGCGTCGGCGTCGACCGTCTCCAGCATCAGCTTCTTCTGGTCGTCGGTGAACCTCTCCCACTTGGCGAGCAGCGTCGCCGTGAAGCCCTTGACGGAGGTGAGCGGTGAGCGCAGCTCGTGGGCGACCGTGGCGATCAGCTCGGCGTGGCTGCGCTCGGTGCGGCGGCGGGCCTCGGTGTCACGGAGGGAGACGACGACGCGGCGGATCGGTCCGGTGGGCCGCACACGCACGTACCGCGCCGAGACCAGGACCTCCCGGCCTCCCGGCAGCAGCAGATTGCGCTCGGGCTGTCCGACGCGGATCGCGAGACCGCCGTACGGGTCGGTCAGCTGCCACCAGCGGCGGCCTTCGAGGTCCTCTAACGGCAGGGCCCACTCCAACTGCCGGCCGAGGGCGTCGGCGGCGGAGGTGGCGGTGATCCGGGCGGCCGCGGCGTTGAAGCAGATCACCCGGCCGCGCTCGTCGGCGATCACGAGTCCGTCGGGAAGTTCGTCGGGGTCGATGCCGAGCTCGGCGAGATCACCGTGCCGGGACGCGGGTGTGCTCCGCACGTCCCGTGCCCCTGGTGCCCTGCTCGTGCCGACACTCATCCCCGTACCCCACCTCTCGTCCGGCGCAGAGGCCCCCGAGCCCGTCACCCTACTAGCTGGGAGTGACGGAACGGACCCCCTCAGGAACGAGCACCGCGGTCACGCTGCGCACGAGCCGACGCGTAGAGACATACGGCGGCCGCCGTCGCGAGGTTCAGGCTTTCGGCCTTGCCGTGAATGGGTACGCGCACGACGGCGTCCGCCAGCGCGCGGGTATCCTCCGGGAGCCCCCATGCCTCGTTGCCGAACACCCAGGCGGTGGGCCCGCCCATGGTGCCCTTGTCCAGCTCGTCGTCCAGGTCGTCCTCCCCGGCACCGTCGGCGGCGAGGATGCGTACGCCGACGTCCTTCAGCCCCTGCACCGCGTGCTCCACGGGTACGCCGACGGCCACGGGCAGATGGAACAGCGAACCGACCGACGCCCGTACGGACTTGGGGTTGTAGAGGTCGACGGAGGCGTCGGTGAGGACGACGGCGTCCGCCCCGGCGGCGTCGGCGCAGCGAAGGACGGTGCCCGCGTTCCCGGGGTCCCGCACATGCGCCAGTACGGCGACCAGCCTTGGCTCCGTCTTGAGGATCTCCTCGAACGGAGTGTCCAGGAACCGGCAGATCCCGACGAGCCCCTGCGGGGTGACGGTCGTCGAGACGTCCGCGATCACGTCCTCGGCGGCGAGGTGCACACGGGCCCCGACGGCACGGGCCCCGCCCACGATGTCGGCGTACCGCTCCGCGGCGTCCGGGGTCACGAAGAGCTCGACCAGCGTCGCGCCCCCCTCGCCCCGATGCCCGGCCGCCTCCCGCACGGCCTGCGGCCCCTCAGCGAGAAACAGCCGCTCCTTCCCCCGGAAGTTCCGCTTCGCGAGCCGCCGAGCGGCGGTGACGCGGGACGAGCGGGGGGAGATCAGCTCGGGGCCGGCAGGCATGGGTTCACCTTTGGTTCACGGGCGGGGCAAGTCATTCGGCTGCTGCACGGGTCTGGGCAACTCCGGCTGCTTCACAGATCTGGGCAACTCGTTCGGCTGGATTCACAAGGGCCGGGGCCGGGGGCCGCGGGCCGGGGCACCTCATGTCCGCCGCGGCGGCGCTCAGCCACGACGGCGGATTCCGGCGGTGCCATACCAACCGAAGGCCGCGAAAACAGATGTGGACCCGCAAGCCAAAGGGCAAGCGGGTCCACAACCAGTTCCGGCCAAGGCCAGCGCCGGCGTCACGCAGCCTTGGGCGCGTTGACGTCGGAAGGCAGCGCCTTCTGGGCGACCTCGACGAGCGCCGCGAAGGCGTTCGCGTCGTTGACGGCAAGCTCCGCGAGGATCTTGCGGTCGACCTCGATGTTCGCGGCCTTCAGACCCTGGATGAAGCGGTTGTAGGTGATGCCGTTGGCGCGGGCAGCGGCGTTGATGCGCTGGATCCACAGCTGACGGAAGTCGCCCTTGCGCTTCTTGCGGTCGTTGTAGTTGTAGACCAGCGAGTGGGTGACCTGCTCCTTGGCCTTGCGGTACAGGCGCGAACGCTGACCGCGGTAGCCGGAGGCCTGCTCGAGGATCGCCCGGCGCTTCTTGTGGGCGTTGACTGCCCGCTTGACGCGTGCCACTTGTTAACTCCTTGTAGCGGGGCCGTGGTGGTCGGCACACGGCCCGAAATCGATTGGGTCCCGGTCAGAGATCAGGTGCGCGGTGCGCAACCGACATCACTTGCCGAGAAGCTTCTTGATCTTCTTGGCGTCGCCCGGGGCCATCTCGGCGTTGCCGGTGAGGCGGCGCGTCAGGCGCGACGACTTGTGCTCGAGCAGGTGGCGCTTGCCGGCGCGCTCACGGAGCACCTTGCCGGAGCCGGTGATCTTGAAGCGCTTGCTGGCACCGCTGTGCGACTTGTTCTTCGGCATAGCGCCGTTCTCTCCTCGTCAGTGGCGCTCCTGTGCCCGGTCGTGAAACCGGGCACAACGGAACGTCATGTGTATCGGTTGACGTCCCCGAACTCTCGTCCGGGAACCCCCTGGGACTCGTGCCCTGGTGGACTCGCGCCCTGGGATCAGGCCTCGGCGGATGCCTCGGCCGGGGCCTCGGCAGTCTCGGTGGCGTCGACGTCGCCGTCGATGTCATCGTCCGCGGCGTTCTGCGAGCGGCCCGGGTTGGCCTTCGCTTCCGCCTTCCGTGCCGCCTGGGCCTCACGGGCCTCGGCCATCGCCTCGGTCTTCTTCTTGTGCGGACCGAGAACCATGATCATGTTGCGGCCGTCCTGCTTCGGATTCGACTCCACGAACCCGAGGTCGGCCACGTCCTCCGCGAGACGCTGCAGCAGTCGGTAGCCGAGTTCCGGCCGGGACTGCTCGCGACCACGGAACATGATCGTGATCTTGACCTTGTCGCCCTGCTTGAGGAACCGGACGACGTGACCCTTCTTGGTGTCATAGTCGTGCGGGTCGATCTTCGGCCGGAGCTTCATCTCCTTGATGACCGTGTGCGCCTGGTTCTTGCGCGCCTCACGGGCCTTCATGGCCGACTCGTACTTGAACTTCCCGTAGTCCATGAGCTTGCAGACCGGCGGACGCGCGTTCGCGGCCACCTCGACCAGGTCGAGGTCGTACTCCTGCGCAAGCTCCAGGGCCTTGGCAAGCGGGACAATCCCGACCTGCTCGCCGCTGGGACCGACAAGTCGCACCTCGGGAACGCGAATCCGGTCGTTGATGCGGGGCTCGGCGCTGATGGATCCTCCTTGGTAGCACCACACGGCGGTCTGGCGGACAGCCGCGTATGTCTCTGATGACACTTGGACCAACCACCGCAGCACATGAAAAATGCCCCGGACGGGACACAGGCGGGGCTCCAAGGACTACCGGAGCACCGTCGCGGTCAACCGCGGGGCGCACTTTCGGGCGATTCCATCGTCCGTACGGAACGATGGTGACCGCCTGACCGGGTGACCCGCCGTCCCGGAGGATGGTCGGGTGGGAGTTCGGAGCCTCCACTTGTGGGCCGGGCACAGGGGTGTCCGGCCGGTCGTTACACAAGGTTAGCAGCTCCCCGGGGATGGTGCGAATCGTCGTGCACGTACTGTTCTCGGGCTCCCGCGGGCTCCCGAGGACGGCCGCCGGCAAGCCTGGGCCTATCGTGTGGGGCATGAGTGACACCCCTCCTGAGTCCCCCGACTTCGACGCCATGACCCGTGACATCGCCGAGGTCCCCGCGGTCGAGGTCCTTGTGACGGTCGCCGTCAACCTGATGAGCGCCGCCGCCGTGAAGCTCGGTCTGACCGAGGAGGGCGACAAGTACAAGGACCTCGACGAGGCACGCAAGCTGGTGCACGCGCTGGCCGGGCTGCTCGACGCGAGCGCGACCGAGATCAGTTCGTTCCACGCGGCCCCGCTGCGCGACGGCCTGAAGTCGCTCCAGCTGGCCTTCCGCGAGGCGTCGGTCGTCCCGGACGAGCCGGGCCAGGGCCCGGGCGAGAAGTACACGGGTCCGGTCTTCGGCTGACCCGTTCCTCACGGACGTACGGAACACGGAACCGCGGGTCTTCACGGACGGACGTACGGATTGACGAGCGTACGCACCTACTGGCGTACGTACAGGGGCTCGCCCGGTGGCGTTGCCTCGGCCGGCAGAAGTGCCAGGTCGAGGCCGCGTACCAGGCGGGCCCTCAGTGTTTCGTCGGCGGCGAGGCGCTGGGCGACGGCGCGGGCGGTCTCGCCCTGGGCCGCGGACGGGTCCAGTACGAGGGCGAGGGTGCCGTCGGCCTGACCGGGGCCGAGGTGGGCGCGGAGCACCAGAGGCTCGGCGGCGACCGCGGCGCGTACCGCGTCGACCACGGCGGGATCGGCCAGCGGGTCCGTCGTCGTACGCCCCTCGGCGAGCGCCAGCAGGGCCGGGCCCGTCAGCTCGTACGGGACCGGCCCGGCCAGGTCGATCACCACCGTGTCGGCCTTCTCGTGGGCGGCGGCCTGGAGGGCCTGGTGCAGGGGTACGGCGACGGGGCGGGCCTGCGGGTCCCAGCGGGCCAGTGACTCGGTGGACGTGAAGGCGGGCAGCGCGGTCCGGTCACCTGCCTTGAGGGTGGGGACGGCCATGTCGCTCGTCTTCTCGCGGCGCAGCCCGTTCTCGTCCTCCTCGACCTCGCCCAGCACGGCGACGACGGGGACGAGGAGCCGGGCGTCCTTGAGCGCCGCCAGGACGGAGCCGTGCGCGGACCGGTCCTCGGCCCAGGCCGCGAGCGCCGCGCTCAGCCGGGGGTCGGCGGAGCCGTCGTCGTCGGAGAAGCCGGGGTCGGGGATGCTCTTGTTCGCCACGGGTACCGACCCTATCTGTGCGGGGCGGCGGGCCCTCCGGTGGGCCGAACGTGCCCTTTGCGCGTCCCGGAAACCCGTTGTTCACGGCGTTCATGGGTTTCTCAGGGATCCCTGACACGCTTCTAACATGCGTCTAACCGGGCGCACAGTGCCGGGGCCCATTCTCGCGGCATGTTCCCCCACCGAGCTTGTCCGCGCAGCGACCGGCCGTCCTGCCGCAGGCCTCTCGTCTACGCCGGAGTGGCCTCCGTCGTCCTCGTGGGCTCCACGGCCTCGGGGACGACGTACGTGAAGGCGCAGGCGCCCGACGCCGGTGGCCTCGTATCGTCCTCGGCGTCGCCCAGTGCGAGTGGGGCGGTGTCCGAGGCAACGGTGGCGATGGAGGCGACGGTGGAATCTTCGACGGCAACCACGGCTACGCACTCTCCCGGTCCCACGCCCAGTCCCAGTCCCAGGGTGGATCGGGATGCGCTGCTCGCCGAGGCGGTGGGGTCCGTGGCCGTCGAGGACGGGGCGGCGGTGTCGGTGGCGGTGCTGGATCTGTCGTCGGGTGAGAGTGCGGTGTACGGGGACGGGGCGTTCGACACCGCGAGCATCGTGAAGGTGGACATTCTGGCCGCGTTGCTGTTGCGGGCGCAGGACGCGGGTCGGGGGCTGACCGCGCAGGAGAAGGCGTACGCGTCCGCGATGATCCGCAGCAGTGACAACGCGTCCGCCACGGCGCTGTGGGACGCGATCGGGCAGGCGAAGGGGTTGGAGGCGGCGAACAAGCGCCTCGGGCTTCGTGACACGGAGGGTGGGGACGGGGCGCTGTGGGGGCTGACCCAGACCACGGCCGCCGATCAACTCACTCTGTTGCGGCAGGTGTTCGGGGACGAGTCGGAGTTGAGTGAGGCTGCTCGGGCGTATCTGCGGGGGCTCATGGGGGACGTCGCCGTGGGGCAGGACTGGGGGGTGTCGGCTGCGGGGTCTGCTGAATTCGCCCTGAAGAACGGGTGGTTGCCGCGGAGTGCGACCGGGCTGTGGGACATCAACAGCATCGGTCACGTGGCTGCGGACGGTCGTGAGTATCTGGTTGCGGTGCTGTCCGACGGCAACTCGACGAAGGAGAAGGGGGTTTCGTTGGTGGAGGCCGTCGCGAAAGCAGCCGTGTCTTGTTTTGCGGGTTCCTGACGCTGCGTGGCGCTGCCGCGATGTCTGGTGGGTGAGGTGCGGGTTGTGGGTGGCTGGTCGCGCCCACGCGGCGGAGCCGCATATGTCACAGCCCCGCGCCCCTGAAGGGGCGCGGCCCTTACGGGGCCGTCCGTCTTCTGCTGCCTCGCCAGAGGATGATCGCCACTACCAGGAGTACGCCGCCGGTGCTGCCTGCCAGGGGGCCTGCCCAGGCGGAGGTGGGCTGGTCGTCCTTTTCGGGGGTCGGGCCGCTGCCGAAGTACTTGTTGCCGTAGGCCGCCGCGGTCAGGCCCTCCGGCTTCAGTTCGGCGCCCGCCTTGATGGCTGCCGCGGGGTCCACGAAGCCGAAGCCCCGCGAGTCGTCGCGGCCGCCGGTCGGGGCGTCGCGGGCCGTGTCCTCCAGGAGTTGTTTGATCTGGGCCGGGGACAGGCCCGGGTGGGCCGCCTTGACGAGGGCGACGGCGCCGGAGACGAAGGCCGAGGCGGCGCTGGTGCCCCAGCCCTCGTAGTACTTCTGGTCCGGGTCGGCGATGACCACGTCGACTCCGGGTGCGCTGACCGTGGCGTACCAGCGGCGGGTGGAGAACGAGGCGCGCGTGCCGTAGCGGTCGACGGCCGTCGCGGCGATCACGCCGGGGTAGGCCGCCGGGTACGAGATGTGGTCGCCCTTCTCGCCGCCGTTGCCTGCCGAGGCGACGACGACGGAGCCCTTCTTCAGGGCGTACTGGACCGCGGCGTCCTCGGAGGCCTCGGGGTGGGCGGACTTGGAGTCGTCGCCGAGGGAGAGGTTGATGACGTCGGCGCCGTGGTCGGCGGCCCAGCGGATGCCTTCGGCGAGGGCGTTGCCGCGGGTGTTGCGGGCCTTGCCGCGGGCGGAGTCGCCGTCTTCGAGGATCACGCGGACGGGCAGGATCTTCGCCTCGGGGGCGATGCCCATGACTCCGTCGGCGTTGCCCACGCCGTGTCCGTTGCCCGCGATGATGCCCGCCATCGCGGTGCCGTGCCGGGCCCAGGAGCGGTCGCCGCGGCCTGCGCCGAAGCCGACCATGTCCTTGCCCGTGAGGACGTTGCCCGCCAGGTCCGGGTGTTCGTCGTCGACGCCCGTGTCGAGGACGGCGACGGTGATGCCCTCGCCCTTCGTCGTACGCCAGGCCTCCCGCGTGTGCATCGCGTCCAGTGCCCACTGCTTCGCGCGGATGCCGTCGGCGTGGGCGGCGGTGGAGGGGAGGAGGGCGAGGGTGGCGCCCAGGAGGGCGACCAGGATTCCCGTTCTGCGCGGGGCCTTGCGGGTCATGACGGCTTCTCCGTGGCCGAGTTGACGGTCTTGCGGAGGCTTCGCTCGACGCGGTCGGCGAGGCCCTGGGCGTCGTGGCCGAGGCCTGCCTGGGCGGCGGGCGTGGTGGCGTCGGACTTCATCGCGGCCTCGGCGGGCTGCGGTTCGGTGACGGTACGGCCGTCGGCGAAGCCGGAGACGGCGTAGACGACGACCGGGGCGTCCTTCAGGACCGACACCGTCCACGACGCACGCTGGTCGTCGCCGAACCCGGCGGCCACGGTGTTCCGCGCGGCGTACGGGCGGGGCATCAGGTCGCGCCGCCCGTCGAGTCCCTGTGCCTTGAACCGGCTCTGCAGGGCGCCCATCGCCGCGGAGTCCGCCTTCGTGAACAGCAGGCCGACCGTGGTGACGTGGCTGCGGGTGGCGTCCGTGTAGGTCGCGCGCAGGAGACGCAGACAGCCAGCGGGGGCGAGAGCCTCGCGCAGGAGGGGGTCGAAGGCGTCCTTGCAGCCGCTGTCCGGGGCCACGGCGATACGGGTCCACGTGCGGTCGGCGCCGCCCGGGCCCGCGCCCTCGCCCTTGACGGTGGGCGGGAAGAGCTCGTCCACGGGGACGCTGTGCCACAGGTCCCCGGCCGCGGTGAAGGCGTCGCGCGTCCCGGCCCCGCCCGTGCCGTCCCCGGTGAGCCAACTCCCCGTCACCGCACCGCCGATGAGCCCGAGCCCCAGAACGACACAGGCCGCGGCGGTCACCACACGGGGGCGCAGCCGGGCGCCCGAGGTGTGTGGCTGCGCGGTGTCTTCGTCGTACGTGTCAGGGGGTGCGAGTGAGACGAAGGGACGGTGGCTGGGAGCGGCCGCCATCAGGTCCCAGGCTTCGGCGACGTGTCCGGAAGGGCCGGGGAAGCCGGAAGTGCCGGGGAAGGGTGGTGTCGCCGGGCTGGACAGACCGGCGTCGGGCGGTGGCGTACTTGACACCGCGAGCGGTTCGGCGGGGACGGGCCGGAGCCGGGTCGTGGTCTCCGACGGGGTCTCGCCGGGTGCTCCGGTACGCCGTGCGGCGGCAGGGTGCAAGGTGCTCGGCCGGGGCGGCATGGGCGGCCTCGTCGGCCGTTCCCCGCCACTCGGCCCGGACGGCGACGACGCGCCGCCGCGCTCCGCGGTGCCCGGCCGGGGCGCCGAAGCACCCGGCCGCGGCGATGCGAACGGCCGGGCGGGCATACGAGGGCCAGGCCGCTCCGGGGAGTAACTGGTCGCCGCCCTCGGCTCGGTGGCGGGAGGAGGCGGCGTAGACCGGCTGTCGCCATTCGCCACCGGCTCGCGGGGCTCGGCCGCAGGGCGCGGCGGAACACCCGTCCCCTGGACACTCCTCGTGGCCGACCTCGGCTCGCTCGCGGGACGCGGCGGGGCACCCGTCTGGTCGGTGCTTCTTGTGGGCGCCGCGGGCTCGTTCGCGGGACGCGGTGGGGCGCCTGCCCCCTCCGGGCTCCGCCTGGGAGCGGGCGGGGCGGTCGACGGGCGTGGTGGAGCAAGCGCACCCTCCACCCGTGGCAAGGCACCCGTCACAGGCGGCGGCATGTCCGGAAAGCGGGCCGAAGCCGGCGGAGGCGGCGGCATCTCCGGTGGCTGTCGCTGTTCGCCGGTGGGGCGGAGGTTCGGGAAGCGGAGGGACGTGGCCGGGGATGTGTCCCGGGGGCCGGTCCCGTCGGTCGTGCGCGGCCGGGGCGGCATGGCCGCGGCGTTGGAGCCTGGCCGGGCCCCCGCGATGCCGGGCCTCAGCGGGGCGTTGCCGGGCTCGCGCCTCGGCAGAGGACCCGTGGTGTCGATGTCGGTGCCGGTGTCGCTTTCCTCCGGAACACCCGTGCCCTTGGGTCCCCGCGATGCGTCCCCGGATCTCCCAGGGCGGGCGGAGCCACGCCCCGGCCAGGCCTCCGGGCCCTCGGCCCTCTCTGAGGCGGTGCGGTCGGACGGGGCACCCGTGGTCCCGGGCCCCTCGAACGGCTCTTGCTCGCCCTCCGCGGCAGGCGGCTCGGGCGGCATCGACGGGCGCGGAGGAATGGAGGCGCGGCGCGCTTCCGTGCTCATGCACCCCCCGTTTCCTCGACCCGGGCGACCGGCCCGCCGAAGGAACCCCTCCGGAATCCGTTCCCTGCTTGCGTGCGCGTCACTCTACGGGTTGAGGCTGTGCGAGTGGGAACCAGTCCGCAGGCCCGGGGCATCTGCCCGGAACGTCCCCCTACCCTGCGGTAATCAGGTCTGGCAGGCTTCGGTCATGACTGCCCGCGCCGCAGACCGGGCCCGCTACGACCGGGCCACCGCTCACCTAGACGCACCTCTCGCGATCGTGGACCTGGAGGCCTTCGACGCCAACGCGGAGGATCTCGTACGGAGGGCGGCCGGCAAGCCCGTACGCGTCGCGAGCAAATCCGTACGCTGCCGGGCCCTGCTGGAACGCGTGCTCGCCCGGGACGGTTTCGCCGGGATCATGTCCTTCACACTCGCCGAGTCGCTGTGGCTGGCCCGCTCCGGCTTCGACGACGTACTGCTCGCCTATCCGTCCGCCGACCGGAAGGCGTACGCGGAGCTCGCCGCCGATCCCAAGCTCGCGGCCGCCGTCACCGTCATGGTCGACGACCCGGCGCAGCTGAGGCTGATCGACGACGCGCGGGACGGCGGACGCGAAGAGGTGCGTGTCTGCCTGGAGTTGGACACCGCGCTCAGGATGCTGGGCGGCCGGGTCAGGGTCGGCGCCCGCCGTTCGCCGCTGCACTCCCCCGCTCAAGTCGCCGAGATGGCGCGTACGGTGGCCCGTCGGCCGGGCTTCCGGCTCGTCGGGATCATGGCGTACGAGGGACACATCGCGGGTGTCGGGGATGCGCTGCGAGGGCGCCCCGTGCGGTCGCGCGCCATCCGGCTGATGCAGGCGACCGCCCGCAAGGAGCTGGCCCAGCGCCGTGCGGACGTCGTGCGTGCGGTACGGGCCGTCGCGCCGGACCTGGAGTTCGTCAACGGCGGCGGCACCGGCAGCGTCCAGCACACCGCCGCGGAGGACTCCGTGACGGAGATCGCGGCCGGGTCGGGGCTGTACGTGCCACGTCTCTTCGACAACTACACGTCGTTCAGCGGGCGTCCGGCCGCGCTCTTCGCGCAGCCCGTCGTGCGCAGGCCGGGGGTGGGTGTCGTGACCGTCCTCGGCGGCGGCTACCCGGCGTCGGGCGCCGCGGGCCCCGACCGGCTGCCCGAGCCGTACCTCCCGGAGGGGCTGCGCTACGACCCGCAGGAGGGCGCGGGCGAGGTGCAGACGCCACTGCTCGGCTCGCCCGCCGACGATCTGCTGATCGGCGACAAGGTGTGGTTCCGGCACGCCAAGGCCGGGGAGCTGTGCGAGCGGTTCGACATGCTGCACCTCGTGGAGGGCGACACCGTGACGGCGACGGTCCCGACGTACCGCGGGGAAGGTCACACGTTCCTGTAGCCGACGGGACGGCGGCCCGACAGGCCGACAGGCCCTACTGCGTAGGAC
This sequence comes from Streptomyces albicerus, assembly GCF_008905045.1. Lineage (GTDB taxonomy): Bacteria > Actinomycetota > Actinomycetes > Streptomycetales > Streptomycetaceae > Streptomyces > Streptomyces albicerus. Next base: position 146,066 of record NZ_VWMY01000007.1, on the reverse strand, counting down.
CGATGCTGCTGCCCACGCCGCCGCTCGTGCCCTCGTCGCCCACCGGCCGGATCCCCTTGGTGATCCGGTCCATGTCGGCGAGCGGCGGCCCCTCCTCGCCCGCGTCGAAGACGTACCGCACCATGACCATCGCCTCCGAGCCGACGCTGGAGGGGAACGCCATCGACTGGACGTAACCGCCGGGCCCCGCCTCCGTCCTGACGCGCCAGCGCACGAAGTATCCGGTGCGGCCGGCGACCGCGACCGGGCCCTGCTTGACCAGCTTGCGGGACGTGATGCCGTGGAAGGGGCGCTGGTCGATCTTGTTGCGGTCGTACGCCCGGTCGGCCGCCTCGGAGATGTCGCCCTTGGCGAGTGCCTCGGGGGACTTCTCGTCGTTCGAGGTGACCGTGTTCGAGATGACCGTGCCGTGGCGGCAGAGGCCGTCGTCGCCCGGGCACTCGTACGTCCCGGGTGTGGTCATCACGACGTCGGCGTCGCTGACGTTCTTGGGCCTGGCCCAGCCGTCGAGGAGCGGCAGGGTGATGCCGTTGAGCGGGTCCACGACGACGGCGGGGTCGTCGGCGGACGGCTCGGAGGTGGACTCCGATGGCGAGGGCGAGGGCGAGGCGCTCGTCGGCGCGGACGACGTGGGCGTCGGCGCGGTCTTCGCCTCCGGGTCGCCGTCGTCCCCGTTCAGGACGACGGCGCCCGTGACGATCGCGGCGACCAGGACGGCCGCCGCGGTGACGAGGGCGATCGTCTTCGCGCGGCCGGAGCCGCCGCCGGATGCCAACTGCATCGTCGGCACCGTCGGCGCGAACTGCGGTTGCGCCTGCGGCTGTTGCGGCGTCGGCGCCTCGGGCGTGCGCCGGTGTTCGGTCCAGGCGGTCCCGTCCCACCAGCGCTCGACGTGCGGGGCCGAGGGGTCCCGGTACCAGCCGGGCGGGGGCGTCATGCTCATTACGGCACTCTAAGCGCCGCCCGCACACCGGCACACGGCCGTCTCGCCGACCGGTTTCAGAGAGGCGTGACGTACGCCCCGGAGATCCCGCCGTCCACCAGGAAGTCCGTGGCGTTCACGAACGAGGAGTCGTCGCTGGCGAGGAACGCGACCGCCGCGGCGATCTCCTCGGCCTCCGCGAACCGCCCGACCGGGATGTGTACGAGGCGGCGTGCGGCCCGCTCCGGGTCCTTGGCGAACAGCTCCTGGAGGAGGGGGGTGTTGACCGGCCCGGGGCACAGGGCGTTCACGCGGATGCCCTCGCGGGCGAACTGCACGCCCAGTTCGCGGGACATGGCCAGCACGCCGCCCTTGGAGGCCGTGTACGAGATCTGCGAGGTCGCCGCGCCCATCCGGGCCACGAACGACGCGGTGTTGATGATCGACCCCTTGCCCTGGCGCCGCATGTAGGGGATCGCGGCCTTGCAGCACAGGTACACCGACGTGAGGTTGACCTCCTGGACGCGCTTCCAGGCCTCCAGGCCCGTCTCCAGGATCGAGTCGTCGTCGGGCGGTGAGATGCCCGCGTTGTTGAAGGCGATGTCGACGGATCCGTAGGTGTCGTACGCGGTCTTGAAGAGCGCCTCGACCTGCTCGGGGTCGGTGACGTCGACCTTCACGAAGATTCCGCCGACCTCCTCGGCGGCGGCCTTGCCCCGGGTCTCGTCGACGTCGCCGCAGACGACATGGGCGCCCTCGGAAGCGAGCCTGCGCGCGGTGGAGAGGCCGATGCCGCTGCCGGCACCGGTGATGACGGCGGTACGGCCGACCAGGCGGCGGCAGATGGTTTCGTCGGTCACTGTGCGGGACCCTCCGTGCTGATGAAGACGTTCTTGGTTTCGGTGAAGGCGGTGAGGGCGTCCGGGCCGAGTTCGCGGCCGATGCCGGACTGCTTGAAGCCGCCGAAGGGGGTCCAGTAGCGGACGCTGGCGTGGGAGTTGACGGACAGGTTCCCGGCACGGACGGCGCTCGACACGCGCAGGGCGCGGCCGACGTCGCGGGTCCAGATGGAGCCGGACAGGCCGTAGTCGGTGGCGTTGGCGAGGCGGATCGCGTCGGCCTCGTCCTCGAAGGGGAGGACCACGGCGACGGGGCCGAAGACCTCCTCGACGGCCACGCGCGCGTGGGGCTCGATTCCGGTCAGGACGGTGGGCGGGAACCAGAAGCCGGGGCCTTCGGGGGCGGTGCCCCGGATGCCCACCGTGCTGTCGGCGGCCTCGGTGACGTACGACCGTACGCGCTCCAGCTGGGGCCTGGAGATCAGCGGGCCCATCGCGGTCTTCTCGTCGGCCGGGTCGCCGACGACGACGGACTCGATCGCCGGGGCGAGGAGTTCGAGGAAGCGGTCGTACGCCGAGCGCTGGACGAGGATACGGGTGCGGGCGCAGCAGTCCTGGCCCGAGTTGTCGAGGAAGGACATGGGGGCGGCGGCCGCGGCGGCCTCGATGTCGGCGTCGGCGAAGACGATGTTGGGGCTCTTGCCGCCGAGTTCGAGGGTGACGCGCTTGAGAAGGGCCGAGCCCTTGGTCAACACCTGTTTGCCCACGGCCGTGGACCCGGTGAAGACGATCTTCGCGACCCCGGGGTGCTCGACGAGCGCGTTGCCGGTGACGGGGCCCGCTCCCGGGAGTACCTGGAAGAGGTGCTCGGGAAGGCCTGCCGCCAGGGCGAGTTCGGCCAGGCGCAGAGCCGTCAGCGGGGTCGTCTCGGCGGGCTTCAGGATGACCGCGTTGCCCGCCGCGAGCGCCGGGGCGGTGCCCCAGGCCGCGATCGGCATCGGGAAGTTCCAGGGTGCGATGACGCCGACGACGCCCAGCGGTTCGAGGATCGTGACGTCGAGACCGCCCGGCACCGGGATCTGGCGCCCGGTGAGCCGCTCCACTCCCCCGGCCGCGTAGTCGAGCAGGTCGCGGACGTTGCCTGCCTCCCAGCGGGCGTTGCCGATGGTGTGTCCGGCCTCGCGGACCTCCAACTGAGCCAGTTCCTCGAGGTGTTCGTCGACGACGACGGCGAACCGGCGCAGCAGCCGGGCCCGCTCGCCGGGCGCGAGGGCGGCCCATCCGGCCTGCGCCTTCGCGGCCCGTACGACGGCCGCGTCCACGTCCGCCGCGCCGGCGCCCGGAACGGTGGCGATGACCTCTTCGGTGGCCGGATTGAGCACCAGGAGCTCGTGCTCGTCGGACGCACCGGTCTGCGACTGTGACAACGAAGAACCTCTCACATGCGTTCGAAGGAGCGGCGGAGCTCCCAGTCGGTCACCGCGGCGTCGAAGGCGTCCAGCTCGACGCGCGCCATGTTGCGGTAGTGCGCGACCACCTCGTCACCGAAGGCGGCCTTGGCGATGGGGCTGTTCTCCCAGAGCTCGGCGGCCTCGCGCAGAGTGGTGGGCACGTGCTCGTACTCCGAGGTGTACGCATTCCCCGTGCACGCCTCCGGCAGCTCCAGCTTCTGCTCGACGCCGTACAGCCCGGCCGCGACAAGGCCGGCGACGGCCAGATGCGGGTTCACGTCCCCACCGGGCAGCCGGTTCTCGAACCGCATCGAACGGCCGTGGCCGACCACCCGCAGCGCGCAGGTGCGGTTGTCGTGGCCCCAGGCGACGGCGGTCGGCGCGAACGAGCCCGGCTGGAACCTCTTGTACGAGTTGATGTTGGGCGCGTACAGCAGCGAGAAGTCCCGGAGCGCGGCGAGCTGTCCGGCGAGGAAGTGACGCATGATCGGCGACATGCCGCCCGGGCCGTCGTCCGCCATCACATTGGTGCCGTCGGCGTCGGTGAGCGAGAGGTGGATGTGACAGGAGTTGCCCTCGCGCTCGTTGTACTTGGCCATGAAGGTGAGCGAGACACCCTCCTGGGCAGCGATCTCCTTGGCGCCCGTCTTGTAGATGGCGTGCTGGTCGCAGGTGACCAGGGCCTCGTCGTACTTGAACACGATCTCGTGCTGCCCGGGATTGCACTCACCCTTGGCGGACTCGACGGTCAGACCGGCCCCGGTCATCTCATTCCGGATGCGGCGCAGCAGGGGCTCGATACGCCCGGTCCCGAGCACCGAATAGTCGATGTTGTACTGATTCGCGGGCGTCAGCCCCCGATAGTTCGCGTCCCAGGCCTGCTCGTACGTGTCCTTGAAGACGATGAACTCCAGCTCGGTGCCCACCTGGGCGGTGAGGCCGTGCTCGGCGAGCCGCTCCAGCTGGCGGCGGAGGATCTGGCGGGGCGCGGCGACGACGGGCGAGCCGTTGTTCCAGGCGAGGTCTGCGACGAGCATCGCCGTACCGGCGTTCCAGGGCACCCGGCGGAGCGTGCTCAGATCGGGGTGCATGGCGAAGTCGCCGTATCCGCGGTCCCAGGAGGACATCTCGTACCCGTCGACCGTGTTCATGTCGGTGTCGACCGCGAGGAGGTAGTTGCAGCCCTCCGTACCGTGGTGCAGAACCTCGTCGAGGAAGAAACGCGCGGCGAACCGCTTCCCCTGGAGCCGCCCCTGCATGTCCGGGAATGCCAGGACGACCGTGTCGATCTCGCCGCTCGCAACGAGGGCGTGCAACTCCTCGACGCTGAGGGGTGGTGTGCGGTCTGCCACGGGAAAGGCCTCCTTCGGTCAGCCGAGAGCCATAAGGTATTGCCGAGAACCATTGCTTGGGAAGGGGGCACGGCCAGATGTCGCAGCCGGATCCACACGTCTTGAACGACCGGCTGACGCCGGTCCTGCGGCCGGTGCGCGCGGGCAACGGCTTCGAGGAGGCCCTGGAGCAGATCCTCCAGGTCGTCCGGCTCGGCCTGGTGCCCGGGGGTGAACGGCTGCCCGCCGAGCGGGAGTTGGCGGAACGGCTCGGGATCAGCCGGGTGACTCTGCGTGAGGTGCTGAAGGTGCTGCAGGACCAGGGCCTGGTCGAGTCACGGCGCGGACGCTACGGCGGCACGTTCGTGGTCCCGAGGACCGAGACGCCCGGCGCGGACGAGCTGCGCCGGCGCATCGAGGAGGTCGATGTCGAGGACGTCCTGCGCTTCCGCGAGGTGCTGGAGGTGGGCGCGGCCGGGCTGTGCGCCCAGCACGGTCTGGACGAGAAGCAGGCGCAGCGGCTGCGGGTCGCTCTCGCGCGCACGCACGACGCGCCGCTCACCGACTACCGGCGCCTGGACACGATGCTGCACCTCACCCTCGCCGAGCTGTGCGGTTCCCCGAGCCTGACCGCGCAGTACGCGGCCGTGCGCGCGACCGTCAACGACCTCCTGGACTGCATTCCGCTGCTCGTCCGGAACCTGGAGCACTCGCAGCAGCAGCACACCGCCCTGGTGGAGGCCGTGCTCGACGGGGACGCCGACGGGGCGCGGGAAATGATGCGCGAGCACTGCGCGGGGACGGCCGCCCTGCTGCGCGGCTTCCTCACCTGACGCCCCCGCATGACGCGCCCATGACGGCGCCGTCGCGCCCCGGCCCCGGGACCCGTGACGGACGGTGCGGCTTCCCGGCGTGAGAGCCGATTAACGGTCACGTAACCCGCGGGTATTGCTTTCCGGCCATGCAGCCCGCAAAGGTATGGAACCGTTCCATTGCTTTTCGCTGCGCCGCCGGGAGCCCTGCACGTTGCCCCGGGTCGCTTCGCCCGAGCGTCCACCGCCCTGTGGGGAGTCGTCCATGTCCCTGGAATCCACGGAATCCGCCAAGCCATCCACCGCCCCGGAGGGGGACGACTATCTCGAACGCAGGGCCCTGCGCAGGGGCAGCGCCGGCTGGCTGCTGCTGACCGGTCTCGGCGTCGCGTACGTCGTCTCCGGCGACTACTCCGGCTGGAACTTCGGACTCGCCGAGGGCGGCTTCGGCGGCCTCGCGATCGCCATGGTCCTCATGGGCCTGATGTACACGTGCATGGTCTTCGCGCTCGCCGAGCTCTCCTCCGTGCTGCCGACGGCGGGCGGCGGCTACGGCTTCGCACGCCGGGCGCTCGGCCCCTGGGGCGGCTTCCTGACCGGCACGGCGATCCTCATCGAGTACGTCCTCGCGCCCGCCGCCATCGCCATCTTCATCGGGGACTACGTCGAGTCGCTGGGCCTGTTCGGGCTCACCTCCGGCTGGCCGGTGTACTTGGCCTGCTTCGTGATCTTCATCGGCATCCATCTGTGGGGTGTCGGCGAGGCGCTGCGCTTCAGCTTCGTCGTCACGGGAATCGCGGTGGTGGCACTGCTGGTGTTCGCGCTCGGCGCGTTCCCCGAGTTCGACGCGTCGAACCTCGACGACATCGCGGTGGACGCGAGTGCCTTCGGCTCCAGCTCCTGGCTTCCCATGGGCCTGCTGGGCATCTGGGCCGCGTTCCCGTTCGGCATGTGGTTCTTCCTCGGGGTCGAGGGCGTGCCGCTCGCGGCCGAGGAGACGAAGGACCCGGCCCGTACGCTGCCGCGGGCGATCCGCTGGTCGATGGGCATCCTGGTGGTCCTGGCACTGGTCACCTTCTTCGCCGCCGCCGGGGCACGCGGCTCGGCCGCGATCCAGGAGGCGGGCAACCCGCTCGTCGAGGCACTCCAGCCGGACGGCGAGGCAACGACGCTGAGCCGACTCGTCAACTACGCGGGGCTCGCGGGCCTGGTGGCCTCGTTCTTCTCGCTGATCTACGCGGGCTCGCGCCAGCTCTTCGCGCTCTCCCGGGCCGGCTACCTGCCCCGCTTCCTGTCCCTGACGAGCAGCCGCAAGGCCCCGTACCTGGGTCTGCTCGTGCCGGGCGCGATCGGCTTCGGGCTGGCCGCGGCGACGGGCGACGGCGCGCGCATGCTGAACGTGGCGGTCTTCGGCGCCACCATCTCGTACGCGCTCATGTCGCTCTCGCACATCGTGCTGCGCCGCCGCGAGCCGGGGCTCGAGCGGCCGTACCGTACGCCGGGTGGTGTGCTGACGTCCTCGGTGGCGCTGGTGCTGGCGTGTTCCGCGCTGGTGGCGACGTTCCTGGTGGACGTGACGGCGGCGTTCATCGCGCTCATGGTCTACGTGGTGGCGGTCGCGTACTTCGGGCTCTACAGCCGCAAGCATCTGGTGGCGAAGGCGCCGGAGGAGGAGTTCGCGGCGCTGGCGGCGGCCGAGGCAGAGTTGGAACGGAACTGATCCAGTCTCATCCAGTAGAAGGAGTTCATGGTGGGCGGCAGGCCGCTGATCGGAGTCAGTACGTATCTGGAATCCGCGCGCTGGGGCGTGTGGGAGCTGGAGGCGGCGCTGCTGCCCGCCGGGTACCCGCGGCTGGTGCAGGCCGCGGGCGGGCTCGCCGCGATGCTGCCGCCGGACGATCCCTCGTACGCCGCGGCGGCCGTCGCCCGCCTCGACGGGCTCGCGATCGCGGGCGGCCCGGATGTGGATCCGACGCGGTACGACGTCGTACGTGACCCTCGGACGGGCCCCGAGGCACGGCAGCGGGACACCTGGGAACTCGCTCTGATCGATGCCGCGTTGGCCTCCGGCACGCCGCTTCTCGGCATCTGCCGGGGGATGCAGCTTCTGAACGTCGCGCTGGGTGGGACGCTCGTTCAGCACATCGACGGGCACACCGAGGCCGTGGGGGTCTTCGGGCGTCATACGGTGAAGCCGGTGCCGGGTTCTCTCTACGCCGGTCTTGTACCGGAGGAGGCGAGTGTGCCGACGTACCATCATCAGGCCGTGGATCGTCTCGGCGCGGGGCTCGTGGCCTCCGCCCACGCGACGGACGGCACGGTGGAGGCCGTCGAACTCCCTGGTCCTGGGTGGGTGTTGGGCGTCCAGTGGCATCCCGAGATGGGGGAGGACCTGCGGGTTGTGTCGGGGCTGGTCCGGGCGGCTTGCTGAACTGGATTCTTCCTTTCCCCAACCCAGCCCCTTCCCGAAACTGGGGGCTCCGCCCTCAGACCCCTCAGGCCAGTTCGTGTGCGGGTCGGTGGGAGCTGGTCGCGCCCACGCGGCGGAGCCGCATAGGTCACAGTCCCGCGCCCCTGAAGGGGCCCACCGCCGGAGGCGACCCCCTACGACCGCGTCAACGTCAACAAGTCCCGCGCGGGCCCTGTAGGCCGATGCCCCGTAGGCCATACCGCCCGCAGATCACGGCTCAGCTCAACGCCCTCCACGGGGATCTCTACGAGCCGGCGAGCGGAGAGTTCCTCGCCAAGAGCCAGCTCGCTCAGAACGGCCGGCCCCGCCCCCGACGCCGCCGACGCCTTGACCGCGGTCGTGGAGGACAGCTCGATCAACGGGCGGGCAAGCCCGCCGAGCGCCGAGTCCAGTACCTGCCGCGTCCCGGACCCCTCCTCCCGAAGAATCAGCGGCGTCCCCGCCAACTCCCCCGCATCCAGAGCCCGTCGCCGCCGCGCCCAGGCATGACTGGGCGCAGTCACCACGATCAACCGGTCCCGGGCGATCACCACGGAGTCGAGCCCGCCCGCCACGGACAGCCCCTCCACGAACCCAAGATCCGCCTCACCCCCGAGCACCCGCTCAGCCACCACCGTCGAGTTCCCCGCGAGCAACGAAACCGCCGTATCGGGCCGCTGCGCGCGCAGCGCGATCAACCACCCCGGCAACAGATACTCGGCGATCGTCATGCTCGCGGCGACCCGCAACCGCGAGTCCCGCCGGTCCCGCAACGCCTGCGCCCCCGCGTCGAAGACCTCCGCCGCCTCCACCACCCGCCGAGCCCAGTCGGTGACCAACGCCCCGGCGTCCGTGAGCTGCGACCCCCTGGGCGACCTGTCCACCAGAGCGACCCCCAACTGCCGTTCCATGGACCGGATCCGGCTGCTGGCCGCCGGCTGCGTGATCCCGAGCTCCCGAGCCGCCCGCCCCAGACTGCCCAGCCGCGCCACGGCAAGGAGCAACTCCAGCGCACCCAGATCCGGCACCCGGTGCGCCAGCCCTCCCCCCGACACCGCCGCCGCGCGAACCCCCTGGTCAACCGTCCCGTCATCCCGACTCATAAAGCCACCTTATGCCCTCATAGACCGGCACTCCCTGGCGAGCCCCCGCCCCCGCGGGCACCGTGAGCTCATGGTCACCGCAGCCCACCCGCTCACCGTCCCCACCGGACACACAGGACTCGTAGGACACACGGAACACACTGGCCATTCGAGCCATACGGGCCACCCTCGCCCCACAAAGGCGCCGGCCCTCCGTCACCTCGGCCCCAACTGGTACGCCCCCGTGATGGGCACAGCGATCGTGGCCACAGCGGGAGCCGGCCTCCCGCTGGACATCCCGGGCCTGCGCACCACCTGCGCAGCCGTCTGGGCCCTCGCACTGACCATGCTCGTGACCCTCCTCGCCGCCCGGGCCGCACACTGGACGCACCACCGGGACCAGGCCAGGGCCCACCTCCTGGACCCGGCGATGGCCCCCTTCTACGGCTGTCTCTCCATGGCCCTCCTGGCCGTCGGCGGCGGCGCCCTCGTCGTCGGCCGGGACTGGATCGGCACACCCGCGGCGGTCGCGCTGGACGCCGCGCTGTTCACGACAGGCACCCTGATCGGACTGGCGGCGGCCGTGGCCGTCCCGTACCTGATGGTCGTGCGCCACCGTGCAGACCCGTCCCAGGCCACCCCCGTGTGGCTGCTTCCCCTGGTCGCCCCGATGGTCTCCGCGGCCCTCGGCCCGCTGCTGGTACCGCATCTCCCGGCCGGTCAGCCCCGCGAGACCCTCCTCCTCGGCTGCTTCGCGATGTTCGGCCTCAGCCTGCTGGCCACGCTGGTGATGCTGCCGCTGATCTTCGCCAGGCTCGTCACCGGCGGTCCGCTGCCCCTGGCCCTCAGCCCCACGCTGTTTCTGGTCCTGGGTCCGCTGGGCCAGTCCACGACGGCGGTCGACAAATTCGCCGTCACCGCCCCGGGCGTGCTGCCCGCCCCGTACGACCAGGGCTTCGGCATGCTGGCGGTGCTCTACGGCGTACCGGTGATGGGTTTCGCGCTGCTCTGGCTGGTGCTGGCCGGTGCCGTGGTGCTTCGGGCCCGCCGCCGCGGCATGGGCTTCTCGATGACCTGGTGGGCGTTCACCTTCCCGGTCGGTACGTGTGTGACGGGCGCCGAGGGGCTCGCGCGGCACACCGGGCTCGTGGTCTACGACGGGCTCGCGGTCGCCCTGTACGCCCTGCTCCTCACGGCCTGGGCCGTGGCCGCCGCGCACACAGCCCGCGGTCTGCTCAGCGGACGGCTGCTCGCAGCGCCTCGCTGAGCACCCGCGGGGCTTCCGCCAGCGACGGCCCGTACCACGTGAGATGGCGCCCGCTGACGAGTGCGCAGGGCAGCCCCGGAAACGCCTCGGGGCCGTCGTCGCGCGTGAAGCGGTACGGCTCGTCGGGCAGCACCACCAAGTCGAGGTCGGCGGCGCGGAGTTCGTCGATCGGGATACGGGGATAGCGTTCGGCGTGTGCCGCGTACGCGTTGTCGACGCCCATCCGCGCCAGCACGTCCCCGGCGAAGGTGTCCCGGCCGAGCACCATCCAGGGCCGCCGCCAGACGGGGACGGCCGCGCGCAGGCGAAACGACGGACAGGGCGGGTCCAGCCAGGCCTCCTCGGCCTCGTCGAGCCATCGCGGCCGTCCTCGCACCCCGCACGCCCCGGTCACCCGCTCCAGCTCACCGAAGGCCTGGGGCACGTCCCGTACCTCGGTGACGAGCACCTCAAGTCCCGCTTCCCGCAAGGCGGTCAGGTCGGGCTCGCGGTTCTCTTCTTCGTTGGCGATCACCAGGTCGGGCGCGAGCGCGACGATCCGCTCGACGTTCGGATTCTTGGTGCCGCCGACGCGTACGACGTCGAGGTCGGCGGGATGGCTGCACCAGTCGGTCGCCCCGGCCAGGATCCCGGGCGCGGACACGGCGACGGCCTCGGTGAGGGACGGGACCAGCGATACCACTTTCATGGCCGGGCCCCCGACACGGTGATCATCGGCGCGGATCGTCCTCCACGGCCTCGATATGGTCCGCGACCGCGACGACCAGCACGCGTGTGTCCTCCTCGGTGGCCCGCCACCGGTGGCGTACGCCGCCGGTCAGGTACAGCGTGTCGCCGCGTCCCAGGCGGTACGCGCGGCCCTCCGCCTCGACCTCGACGGTGCCGTCGGCGACGTACAGCAACTCGTCGTTGCGAAGCTGGAATTCACGGCCCGGATCGTGGTCGCCGCTGAACTCCACGGCGTGCAGCTGATGGTGACCGCGCACCAGCGGGCGTACGCGGGGCTCATGGGTGAACTCGGAGTCGTCGGCGCGCACCACGTCGACGCTGCGCGCCGGGTCGGCGGCGGCGAGGAGTTCGACGCAGGTCGTGCCGAGGGCGTCGGCGACCCGCTGGAGGGAGCGCATGCTGGGCCGGGCGCGCTCGTTCTCGACCTGGCTCAGGAACGGCACCGACAGACCGCTGCGCTCGGCGACGACGGCGAGGGTGAGCTCCAGTGCCCGGCGCCGCCGCCGGACGGCCGCGCCCACCCGAAGGGTTTCTTTGTTTTCGTCCATCGCTTCGGCTCCCCCCTGTGCGTCGTCGGTGCGTGAGGTGCGGTGGCGGCGCGGTTTTTGTGCGTACGCGCCAATGTCTCGCGGGTTCCTGATGTGTTGTCTGCACCCTACGGGTGTTCGGCAAACCGTTTCATGCGCCCGTCACATCGCTGTAAACATTGCCGCACCGTGTGCGCTTCCGAGCGTCACAGTTCGCGCCAGTAGATCAACTGGCCCGACTCGCCGGGCGCGGACTCCTCGCGCGGGACGAACAGGCTGACGAGGAGCGCCGGACGCCCGTGGGGATCGGTGATCAGCGTGGCCGAGGGGTTGGCGAAGGCCCGGCTGCCGCCGTGGGTACGCAGCGTCACGCGGTCGGCGCGGCCGGTTCCCGGGTCGTATGCATAGGTACGCCAGCTTCCGAATTCGTTCCGCCACCGCTGTCCCTCGATGAGCACCAGCCGCTTGCCGCCGAGCTCCAGGAGGGAGCGGTCGCCTATGTTGCCGCCGGTTCCCCAGGCCTGAAGGGCCCGGTCGAGGCGCTTGTCGGGCTCGGTGTGCCAGGTCGTGAAGTCCGTGAGCCTGGCGCGGAGTTGACGGTCGGTGTCGCACTCCGCCCGGTAGTGGCCGGTGAGCTCGATCGTGTCGCCGCGCGCGGAGGTGATGTCCGGGGTGCCCTCGGCGCAGGAGGAGAGGGTGCGGGGTGCGTCGTACGTGCGGTCGGCGCGGCCGGCGAGCAGCGCGGCCAGGTCCGGGTAGCCGCGTACGGCGATGTGGTTGTCCGGATCCTTTTCATAGGCGACGACGTAGCCGCCCTTGTCGTCGTCGTCGGCGGCGAGCGAGGGCTGGCTGCTGCCGGCGCCGAAGTCGTGGCGGCGGGTCCAGGTGCGCAGGTCCGTGGAGGTGGCGAGGGCCGCGTGGAAGCGGCCGTCGGCGAGGGTGGTGTGGTAGACGGCGAGATATGTGCCGTCGGGCGCCTGCGCGATCTCGGCGGCGTCCATGGTGCGGCCCGTGTCGTCCGTCGCCGCGTACCGGTGGCCGTCGGCCTCGCGCACGTCCCCGGCCAGGTCGGCGAAGCGGGCGGTGGCGGCGGAGGCGGGCCGCACGTGCGCGTGCGGCAGTCCGAACAGCGGCACCGCGGCAGTCACGAGCGTCACCAGGACGGCGGCGAGGGACTTCGGGTGCGCGATCACGGACTGGGGTCTCACAGGAACGGGCGACGACGGGGCGGAAGAGTCGAGCGTACGAACGACCGGATACCCGGGGGTACGCCGCGAGGAGTGGGCTTCGCCACACGGCGCTGCCCACCCCGCGCGTCCACATATCCACCGGCACGCGCGCGTGGTGGCCCATTTTCGAAATGGGCCACCACTGGAGGCGCGTTTACTGCGGAGTCATCCGTTCCACCATGTCCGGGTGCTCCTTCAGCCAGGCGGCGACGGCTTCCTCCTCATGCCCCTGGCCGCGATCCTTGATCTCGCTCTCCAGGGTGCCGAGTTCGTCCTCGCTCATCTTGAAGCTCTTGATCCACTTCGTGAGCTGCGGGTACCGGTCCGGAAACGCCTTGTTGGTGATGGTGCGGATCGTGTTCCCCTCGCCGAACAGCTTCTTCTCGTCCGTCAGCTTGGTGAGCTCGTACTCGCTGTACGCCCAGTGCGGCGACCACAGCGTGACGGCGATCGGCTCCTTCTTGGCGTACGCGCGCTTCAGCTCGGCCAGCATCGCGGGCGTCGAGCCGTCGACGACCTTGTACTCCTTGTCGAGGCCGTAGCCCGGCAGGACATCCTTCTTGAGCAGGTTCATCTCGCCGGTGCCCGGCTCGATTCCGATGATCCTGCCGTCGAAGGTGTCGGCCTTGCCCTTGAGGTCCGCGAGGGACTTGACGTCCTTCACGTACGAGGGCACGGCGACCTCGAGTGAGGTGGGCTCGTACCAGGTGCCCAGGTCTCTGAGGTTCTTCTTGTTCTTGTCCCAGTAGTTCTGCTGGGCGTACGGCAGCCAGGCGTCGAAGTTGACGTCGAGGTCGCCGGTGCCCAGGCCCGTGTAGACCGGGCCGACGTCCATCTGCTTGAGGTTCAGCGTGTAGCCGCGCCGGGCCAGGACGTTCTTCCACAGGTAGGTGACGGCGACGTTCTCGTCCCAGGGGAAGAAGGCGACGTCCACCGGGCGCTTGGCCTCGGCCGGGGTGCCGCCCGTGGAGTTCTTGACCGGGGCGAGCTTGTCGACGACGCCGGGGTTCTCCTTCAGCCAGGCGCGCACGGCGTCGGGCTGCTTGCCCTTGCCGGCCTTGTTGATCTCCGCCTCGAGGCTGGTGAGCTGCTTCTCGGTCATCTTGAAGTTCTTGAGCCACTCGCCGACGACCGGGTTCTCCTGGGCGAAGCCCTTGCGGGAGAGCGTGTGCACGCCGTCGCCCTTGCCCCAGGCACCCTTCGGGTCCTTGAGCTTCTTGAGGTCGTAGTCGCTGTACGCCCAGTGCGGCGACCACAGCGTGACGACGATGGGCTCCTTCTTGGCGTACGCACGCTTCAGCTCGGCCAGCATGGCGGGCGTGGAGCTGTCGACGACCTTGTACTCCTTGTCGAGCCCGTACTCCTTGAGGACCTTGCTCTTGAGCATGCCCATCATTCCGGCGCTGGACTCGATGCCGGTGATCTTGCCGCCGAACTTCGCGGCCTGCCCCTTGAGGTCCTCCAGGGAGTCGATGCCCTTCATGTAGGAGGGCACGGTGAGCTCCAGGGACGTCTCGCCGTACCAGGCACCCAGGTCGTCGAGCTGCTTGCCGTACTTCTTCCAGTACTGCTCGTGGGTGGTCGGCAGCCAGGCGTCCGTCTGGAAGTCGATGTCGCCCTGGGCGAGCGAGGTGTAGATCGGGCCGGCCTCCAGCTGCTTCGCCTCGACCTCGAAGCCGCGCTGCTCCAGGATCTCCTTCCAGAGGAAGGTGGAGGCGACGCCCTCGTCCCAGGGGATGTAACCGATGCTGATCTTCTTGCTCTGGCCGACGTTCGTCGAGTCGGCCGCGGTGGGCTCGGACTTCGTACCGCCGAAGACGCCCATGCCGCCGGCGACCAGCGCCAGCACGACGACGCCGATCACGGCCACGGCGGGCCGGGGGCGGTAGGTCCAGATGTTCAGGCCCTGCGCGGCACGCAGCTTGGCGACGGCACGGCGGCCGAGCGGCGAGACCTGGGTGCCCAGGGAACTGGTCATGCGGTCCAGGTAGATCGCCAGGATGACGATGGCGACTCCGGCCTCGGCGCCCAGGCCGACGTTCAGCTGGCCGAGGGCCTGGTTCACGTCGCCGCCGAGACCGCCGGCGCCGACCATGCCCGCGATGGCGGCCATGGACAGGCCCAGCATGATGACCTGGTTGACGCCGGCCATGACCGTGGGTAGCGCCAGCGGCAGCTGCACGCGCAGCAGGGTGTTGCCGGGCGTGGTGCCGAACGCGTCGGCGGCCTCGACCAGCTCCTTGTCGACCTGGCGGATGCCCAGCTCGGTCATCCGGACGCCGGGGGCGAGGGCGAAGATCAGAGTGGCGACGATTCCGGCGGGGGCGCCGGTGCCGAAGAACAGGATCGCCGGGATGAGGTAGATCATCGCGGGCAGCGTCTGCATGAAGTCGAGCACGGGGCGGACGATGCTGCTGACCCGGTCCGAGCGCGCCGCCCAGATGCCCACGGGCACGGAGATGACGAGCGCGATGATCGTCGCCACGAGGACGAGCGACAGGGTCACCATCGCGTTCTCCCACAGTTCGAGGGAGTCGATGAAGGCGAATCCCACGAAGGTGAGGACACCGGCGGACGTGCCGCGCAGCCAGAACGCGATGACCGCGAAGATGCCCGCGAGGAGGAGCGGTTCGGGCGCCTGGAGGACCTCGTTGATGCCCTCGTAGGCACCCTCGAAGACGGTCTTGAAGAAGTCGAAGAGCCACGCCATGTGGTTGAGCAGCCAGTCGACCGTGTCGTTGACCCAGTCGCCGAAGGGGATCCTAGGCACCGGCCTTCACCGCCTCGACAGCCTTGTCGCGCGGTGTGTCGCACGGCACGGGTTCGCCCTGTTCGTCGCCGAGGAAGCCGACGAGCCGCTGGCGGGGCACGACACCGACCAGCTTGCCCTTCTTGTCGACGACGGCGACGGAGTGCGTCAGCCGCGCGCTGATGGCGCACAGCTCCCCGAACGACGAGTCGGGCCGTGCGGTCTCGCAGGCGCAGTCCGCCTCGTCGCCGCGCAGCTCCGTGTCCATGACGGAGGCCGCGGTGAGGACCCGGGTGCGGTCGACGTCCTGCGTGAAGGAGGCGACGTAATCGTTTGCGGGGCGGACGAGGATGTCCTCGGCGGTGCCGATCTGGACGATGCGGCCGTCCCGCATGACGGCGATGCGGTCGCCCAGGCGCATGGCCTCGTTGAGGTCGTGGGTGATGAAGACGATGGTCTTCTTCAGCTTCTTCTGGAGCTCGATCAGCTGGTCCTGCATGTCGCGGCGGATCAGCGGGTCGAGCGCGCTGAAGGACTCGTCCATCAGGAGCAGGTCGGCGTCGGTGGCGAGCGCACGGGCGAGGCCCACGCGCTGCTGCATACCGCCGGACAGCTCGTCGGGCCAGGACTTCTCCCAGCCGGCGAGCCCGGCCAGCACCAGGGCCTTGGTGGCGCGCTCCTCGCGCTCGGCGCGCGGCACACCCTGCACCTCCAGGCCGTACGCGGCGTTCTCCAGGACGCTGCGGTGCGGGAAGAGGGCGAAGTGCTGGAAGACCATACTGATCTTCTTGGAGCGGACTTCGCGCATCTCCCGGTCGTTCAGCGCGGTCAGGTCCTGCCCGTCGAAGACCACGTGTCCCGCGGTCGGCTCCAGGAGTCCGTTGAGCATGCGCAGCAGCGTGGACTTGCCGGACCCCGACAGGCCCATGACGACGAAGATCTCGCCGGGTTCCACCGTGAAGGACGCGTCGATCACCGCGGCTGTGGTGCCGTCGGCGCGCAGTTCCTCACGGTCGGCCCCCCGGCGCAGTTGCTCGACTGCCTCGCCGGGTCGTCTGCCGAACACTTTGTAGAGCTGTTCCGCCTGCAGCCTGGATGACACAAGTACCTCTCGGGTCGAACGAAGACGGCCCGCCACTCCCCCGTCGGCGGGCCGTGGAGCGACGCGGGTTCCGCCCGCTCGTCCGGTGCGCGTTTGTCAGGTGTGGTTGAAAATGCGACCGGGTTCACTCCGCATCGGCGCCTGCCCCCGCCTGGATGGCGCAAACGCGACCGTGTGCCAGTTCACAAGGCGTTTACGTCCGGCCGGTAGTGGCGGCCACTCTCGCCCACTGTCCGCGCCGAACCGTGACTGTCGGTGGCGTACGGCATGATGCGAGGCGTGACGCAGCAGACTCGACGACTCATGCTCCTGGACACCGCTTCCCTGTACTTCCGGGCCTATTTCGGGGTCCCGGACTCTGTGAGGGCTCCGGACGGCACACCGGTGAACGCCGTGCGGGGCCTGCTCGAATTCATCGACCGGCTGGTCCGGGACCACCGTCCGGACGACCTGGTGGCGTGCATGGACGCGGACTGGCGGCCGCAGTGGCGGGTCGACCTGATCCCCTCCTACAAAGCACATCGCGTCGCCGTGGAGACCGAGGTCGGCCCGGACGAGGAGGAGGTGCCCGACACACTGTCGCCCCAGGTGCCGGTCATAGAGGAGGTCCTGGACGCACTGGGCATCGCACGTGTGGGCGTCGAGGGGTACGAGGCGGACGACGTGATCGGCACGTTCGCCGGCCGCGCCACGGGCCCGGTCGACATCGTCACCGGCGACCGCGACCTGTACCAACTGGTCGACGACAAGCGGCAGGTGCGGGTGCTCTATCCACTCAAGGGCGTGGGCACGCTGCAGGTCACGGACGAGGCGTGGCTGCGTGAGAAGTACGGGGTCGACGGGGCGGGGTACGCGGATCTGGCAACGCTGCGCGGCGACCCGAGCGACGGGCTGCCGGGCGTGCCGGGCATCGGCGAGAAGACGGCCGCCAAGCTGCTGGCCGAGTTCGGCGACGTGGCCGGGATCATGGCGGCGGTCGACGACCCGAAGGCCAAACTCACACCGTCGCAGCGCAAGCGTCTCGACGAGTCGCGGCCGTATGTCGCCGTCGCGCCCACGGTCGTCCGGGTGGCCGGAGACGTACCCTTGCCTGACGTGACCACCGCGCTGCCCCACGCGCCGCGCGATCCGGTGGCTCTGGACGAGCTCGCGGCGCGCTGGGGTCTGGGCGGTTCGCTGACGCGGCTGCTGTCGACGCTCCGCACATGAGGGCTCAGCACAAGAGGGCTCAGCACCTATGAGGCGGTAATCGGATTCCCGCAAGACGGTAATCCGATTCCCAAGGCAGAGGCGCCAGTGGGGGGAGAGGTGCTAACTTAGGTAAGCCTAAGCGAAATTCGGGAGGCTGTCATGGCAGAGCGTCCGGCACGCAGGGCTCCGAAGCCCCACACCGCCAGGGTTGTCCGCACGGAGCGGCTCACGCCGCACATGCAGCGTGTGGTGCTCGGCGGCGACGGCCTCGCCGAATTCACCGCGGGCTCCAGCACCGACCATTACGTCAAGTTGCTGTTCGGCGCCGAGGGTGTGACCTATCCGGAGCCCTTCGACATGACCCGCATCCGCGAGGAGTTCCCGCGCGAGCAGTGGCCCGTCACGCGTACGTACACGGTGCGCGCCTGGGACTCCGAACTGCACGAGCTGACGCTCGACTTCGTGATCCACGGCGACGAGGGGCTCGCCGGGCCGTGGGCCATGCGCGTCCAGGCGGGCGAGGTCGTACGGTTCCTCGGTCCCGGTGGAGCGTACGCCCCCAATGCCGAGGCGGACTGGCATCTGCTGGCAGGTGACGAGAGCGCGCTGCCCGCGATCGCCGCGTCGCTGGAGCGGATGCCGGACGGTGCGCGGGTGCATGCCTTCGTGGAGGTCGCGGGGCCGGAGGAGGAGCAGAAGATCGACTCCGATGTGGATGTCGTCTGGCTGCACCGTGGTGACCGGCCGATCGGTGCGGCGTTGGTCGAGGCGGTTCGGGCGCTGCCGTTCCCTGAAGGTCGGGTGCACGCTTTCGTGCACGGTGAGGCCGGGTTCGTGAAGGAGCTTCGTCGGCTGCTCCGTGTTGAGCACGAGGTTGCGCGCGAGGATCTGTCCATCTCCGGGTACTGGCGGCTCGGGCACGATGAGGATGGGTGGCAGGCCGCGAAGCGGGACTGGAACGCGCAGATTGAGGCCGAGCAGGACGCTCCGCAGGAGGCCGGTGCGTAGTCTGCGGGTCGCCTTGGGCTGGTCGCGCAGTTCCCCGCGCCCCTTAAGGGGCGCGGCTTACGGGCCCTCGCCAACAAGGGCCCGTACGGAATCAACGGCCGCTAGACCGAGCGTTGGTACGACCTGAACGTGCGGATCGACAGCCATACCGCCACCACGGCCAGGGCGAGGAGTGCGCCGCCACGGGTCAGTACGTCGCCCCAGTCCGGGTTCTCCGTCATTGCTGAACGGGCCGCCACCATCGCCCAGTTGAGTGGGTTGTAGTCGGCGACGTGGCGCATCCAGCCGGGCATTTGGGATGGGGCCATGAAGGCCGAGGAGAGAAAGGTCAGCGGTAGCAGCAGGAAGGTGTTGATGCCGATGATCGACTCCCGCTGGCGCACCAGCATGCCCAGGGCGTTCGAGAACGCCCCGAAGACCGTGCCGAGCAGTGAGGCCGCGACGACGAGTACCAACAGGCCCGCGGCCCCGCCCGGATAGTCCGCGCCGCCGAGCTTTCCGAGCAGGATGATCAGCGCGGACTGCACGGCCGTGGTGAGCGCCTGCTGCACCACGTTGGCGTTCATCAGGGCGCCGCGGCTGACCGGAGTGGTCAGGAACCGGTTGAGCGTGCCGCGTTCGATCTCCTCCAACGTGCCCATGCCCGCCCACATGTTGGAGCTGAGGGCGCTCATCACGACGATGCCGGGCACGAGGTAGTCCAGATAACTGCTCGTGCCGAAGCCGCCGAGCTCGACGACCTCCTTGAAGAGGTTGCCGAAGAGGAACAGCCAGATCGCCGGCTGGATCAGCATCATGACGACGTACGCGGGCTGGCGCAGTACCGCTGTGAGTTGACGCTGCGTCATGTACCAGGTCTGGGCGAGGGCGTTGGTGCTCATCGGGTACCTCCCGCGACGGAAAGGTCTTCGGTCCGCTCGGCCTCGACCGCGGCTGCGGCCTCGGCTTCGGCGTAACGGCGGCCCGCGTACCGCAGATAGACGTCGTCGAGTGACGGGCGGGCGACGGTGGCGGCGGTGACGTCGACCCCGGCGCGTTCCAGGGCGCCGAGCAGGGCGGGCACGGCGGCGGCCCCGTCCTCGGCGCGGACGCTGATACGGCGGCCGTCGAAGAGCGCCTCGTGCACGCCGGGCAGTGCGGTGAGGGCGCCCGTGAGGAGCGTACGACCGGCTTCGCCGACGGGTCGGCGCAGCTCCACGTGGACGGCGTCGCCGCGGAGTTCGCCCTTGAGGGCGTTCGGGGTGCCTTCGACGACGACGCGGCCGCGGTCGACGATGGCGATGTGGCCCGCGAGGCGATCGGCTTCTTCGAGGTAGTGCGTGGTGAGCAGGATGGTCAGACCCTCGTCGCCGGCGAGGCGGGCGATCTCGTCCCACATCGCGGTGCGCGCCTCGGGGTCGAGACCGGTGGTCGGCTCGTCGAGGAAGAGGACCTCGGGCCGGTGGACCAGGCCGAGCGCCACGTCGAGACGGCGCTGCATGCCGCCGGAGTAGCCCTTGACCTGGCGGCCCGCGGCGTCCGTGAGCTGGAAGCGGGCCAGCAGTTCGTCCACCCGGTGGCGGAGGGCATCGCCCCGCAACCCGTAGAGCCTGCCCTGGAGTTGGAGGTTCTCGCGGCCGGTGGCCACCGGGTCGGCGCCGGACTTCTGGGCGACCACGCCGATGGTGCGGCGCACCCGGTCCGGGTGGCGCAGGACGTCGTGGCCCGCGACCGTGGCCGTGCCCGAGTCGGGGCGGGCGAGGGTGGTGAGGATCTTGACGGTGGTGGACTTGCCGGCGCCGTTCGGGCCGAGGAGCCCGAAGACGGTGCCCGGCTCGACGGTGAGGTCCATGCCGCTGAGGGCGGTGACCTCGCCGGGATAGGTCTTGGTCAGCTGACGCGCCTGCACTGCGGGCGCACGGGTGCTCATGACGACTGCTCTCCTGGGTGAGCGGATGACGGCTGATCCGCGTGAAGAGCACCGGGCTATCCTGGGTGTGCCGCACCTCGATCGCCTGGCCTGCCTCACCGCGGAGTCGGCTCGGGGTTCGAGACCCTGGCGGGGCTGCTGCAACAGCTCTGCCGGGGTCTGTTCACATCTGGGTTCGCCTCTGGGTTCGCTTCTGGGTCACTCCTCGAAGTGACGGGCCTCCAACTCCTCGAACTCCGGCGGCACTTCCCCGGTCTCGTGGAATTTCCGCCACTCCTTGACCCCGTCGAGCGTGCCGGACTCGAGCTCCCGCAGAAATCCGCGGACCCACTCGGCCTGCGCCTCGACCATGTGCAGTTGGTACTCGCTCTCGACGAGGAAGATCCGCGGCAGCGTCTCGTACAGCTTCGCGAGACCGCCGCGCGCGCTCGCGACCTGCACGTCCAGTGTCTTGAGCCGCTCCTTCAGCAGGCGTGCCACCTCGTCGGGGTGGATCACCCCCATCAGGGACAGCGCGGCCTCGAAGATCGGGAACTCCCGCGCCGGGACGGCGAGCAGGTCCGACAGCCACTCCGTGGCCTCTTCGCGTCCGGCGTCCGTGATGCCGTAGAGCGTGCGCTCGGGGCGGTTGCCCTGCCGCTGCACCTCGGCGACCTCGACGAACCCGTACTTCTCCAGGTTCTGCACGACCGTGTAGAGCGAGCCGTAATTGATCTTCAGACTGGTGTCCTTGCCACGGCTGCGCAGGGTCTGGGCGATCTCATACGGATGCATCGGCCGCTCGGTGAGCAGCACCATGACGGCCAGCGCCAGCGGATTGCTGAGCTTGCGGCGCTTCGTCGCCATCGGGATCACCTCGCCATACCCTCGCCTACGAATATCCGTAGCCGAACATATCGCGTCTCAGCAGCGAGCGTCAATACACACGATGTATCGCGATTCCGTTGCCGGCGCAAGGGCGTGAGGACTTAGGCCCGGCGTCGACATGACCGCGTCACGCGGGCGAAACAGGCCCTCCCTAATTTCTGTCACCCGACAGGAATTACGCCTGTCGCCTCCAGGACCCCGCTCCCTGCGCCGAAGGCAGGTGCCGCCGTGACCACTACCACCCCCTCCGACGTACGCCCCGACCCGCCGGAGCCGTCCGGCGAGTCGTCCGACGACCGCTCCCTCGCGGAGTTCGGCTACCGCCAGGAGCTGCACCGCAGCCTCGGCCGGTACGCCTCGTTCGCCGCCGGTTTCTCCTTCATCTCCGTCCTGACGACCGTCTTCCAGTTCTTCGCCTTCGGGTACGCGTTCGGCGGACCCGTCTTCTTCTGGGCCTGGCCCGCCGTGCTGATCGGCCAGTTGCTGGTCGCCGCGTGCTTCGCCGAGCTGGCCGCCCGCTATCCGATCTCCGGTGCCATCTACCAGTGGTCGTCCCGGCTCTCCAACCTCACCTTCGGCTGGTTCGCCGGCTGGATCATGGTGATCGGGCAGATCGTGGTGGTCGCCGCCGCGGCGCTCGCGCTGCAGGTGGTCATGCCCGCGATCTGGTCCGGCTTCCAGCTGATCGGCGACGACCCGTCACTGGCATCGGCGAGCGGCGCGGCGAACGCGGCGGTCCTCGGCATCATCCTGCTGGCCCTGACGACCTTCGTGAACGTCATCGACAACCGTGTGATGTCCCTGGTCAACCGCATCGGCGTGACCGCCGAGATCATCGGCGCCGCCCTGATCATCGTGCTCCTGTTCACGCACTCCGAGCGCTCTCCCGGTATCACCTTCCACACCGGCACGGCCGCCCAGTCGGGCCTGGTCGGGGCGCTTCTGGTGGGGTCGTTCACGGCGGCGTACGTGATGATCGGCTTCGACAGCGCGGGCGAGATGAGCGAGGAGACCCGCAACCCGCGGCGCACCGCTCCCCGCACGATCCTCACCGCGCTCGGCGCGGCGGGTCTGCTCGGCGGCCTGATCATCCTCGGCGGCCTGCTCGCCGCACCCAGCCTCACCGACGGCCGGCTCGGGGTCGAGGGGCTGAGTTACGTCCTGACCAGCAGCCTGGGCGACGGCGTGGGCCGGGCGCTGCTGGCGGACGTGGTGATCGCCATCGCGGTGGCGACCCTCGCGATCCAGACCTCCGCCTGCCGGATGCTGTTCTCCATGGCCCGCGACGGCCAACTGCCCTTCTCCGGACGCCTCGCGAAGGTCAACCCACGCACGGGCATGCCGAGCGCCCCTGCCCTGGTCGTCGGCGTCCTCGCCGCGGCCCTGCTGCTCCTCAACTTCGCCTCGCCGGAGGCCTTCCTGGCCATCGGCACCACCTGCATCGTGATGCTGTACCTCGCGTACGCGATGGTCACCGGGCCTCTGCTGGTGAAACGACTGCGCGGCGGGTTCCCCAGGACGGACGGCGTCGACGAGGAGGGCCGCCCCCTGTTCTCCTTGGGCCGCTGGGGCGTCCCCGTCAACGCACTCGCCCTGCTCTACGGCCTGTTCATGACGGTCAACCTGGCCTGGCCCCGGGCAGCGGTGTACGACCCGGCGGGCGGGCACTGGTACTTCCAGTGGTTCACCGTGCTGTTCCTGGGCGTCACCCTCCTCCTGGGTGGCGCGTACCGGGTGTACAAGGCTCGGGCGACGGTCGCGGAGGCGCCTGCGTACGCTTGACCAGGTGAGACGTAGATCCCGGATTCCGCCCTCTCCCCTGCCGCAGCGTGACGGGGTGGATCCGGTGCGGGTGCGGTTGCCGGCCGAGGGGGCCTGGGGGACCGTGCGGGAGCATCTGGTGGAGCGGCTCGCGGCGGGGGCCGGGGTGATCGACGGGATGCTCCATGCAGGGCTGGTGGTCGGGGCGGACGGGCGGGCGGTCGCGCCCGACGCGGCGTACGTGCCGGGGATGTTCGTGTGGTTCCACCGGGAGCTGCCCGACGAGGTGCCGGTGCCGTTCCCGCTGGAGGTCGTGTACCAGGACGAGCACATCGTCGTCGTCGACAAGCCGCACTTCCTCGCCACGACGCCGCGCGGCAGCCATGTCGCGCAGACGGCGCTCGCGCGGCTGCGGCGGGAGCTGGGGGTTCCGACGCTCGGGGCCGCGCACCGGCTCGACCGGCTCACCGCCGGGCTCGTGCTGTTCACGGTGCGGCCCGAGGAGCGGGGTGCGTACCAGTCGCTGTTCCGCGACCGCCTCGTACGCAAGGAGTACGAGGCGGTGGCCCCGTACCGGGAGACGCTGGAACTGCCGCGCACGGTCCGCAGCCGGATCGAGAAGGAGCGGGGGGAGATGGCCGCCCGGGAGGTGTCCGGCGAGCCGAACGCCGTGAGCCGGATCGAACTCGTCGCGCGCCGGGACGGCTTGGCGCGCTACCGGCTGCTGCCCAGTACCGGCCAGACCCACCAGCTGCGGGTGCACATGAACGCGTTGGGTGTGCCGATCCTCGGGGACCCGCTGTATCCGGTGGTGACCGGCCCCGTGCCGGCCGGTGACTTCCGGCGCCCGCTCCAACTGCTGGCGCGGGTGCTGGAGTTCACCGATCCGGTCACGGGGCTGAGGCATGCGTATCGCAGCGGACGGACACTCCGGGCGTGGTCCGCGTACGACGACTGGGCCGGCGGTCAGCCGCCTCAGTAGCCGCGCCACCAGCGCACGAAGCGCTGCCAGGCACCGAGCCGGCGTCCCGGTTCGGCGGCGGGGGCGGGAGTCGGGGCCACCGGCTCGTCGACCGTGGGCCGCGGCGCCGGAGAGGGCCGCGGGGCGGGCGCGGACATGTCCCAGTCCGGACGCGGCCGTGGCACCTCGCTCACTCCGGGCCGCTCCATGACGTCCTGCGGCGACGCCGGCTCGAACACCACCGGCAGTTCCACCAGATGCCGCGAGGAGATCGACGCGGTCCACCTCAACTCGTGCTCCTCGACGGCGAGTTGGACGTCCGGCAGCCGCTTGAGGAGCGCGTCGACGCCGGTGTCGGCGATGACACGGCCGATGTCCTGGCCGGGACACTCGTGCGGGCCGCCGCCGAAGGCGAGATGTGAACGGTTGCCCTTCATGTTCGCCTTGAGGTCCGGGCGGACGTGCGGGTCGACGTTGCCCGGCGCGATCCCGAGGAACAGCCCGTCGCCCTTGCGGATCCGCTGACCGCCCAACTCCGTGTCCTGCTTGGCGAAGTAGCCGAGCACGGTACTGAACGGGGGCTCGTCCCACAGGGACTGCTCGACCGCCTGGGGCACCGTCATCTGGCCGCCGTTGAGCTGGGCGCGGAAACCCGGGTTGGTGAAGACCACCCGCAGCACGTTCGCGAGGAGGTTCGCCGTGGCCTCGTACGCGGCGAGCAGGACAAGACGAAGATGCTGGCCGACCTCTTCGTCGGTGAGTCCGGCCGGGTGGTTGATGAGGTGGCTGGTGAAGTCCTGGGCGGGCTCGGCACGGCGGCGGGCGGTGAGCCGCATCAGGACGCTCATGACGTACTCGTTGCTGGCGATCGCGGTCTCGGTGCCCTTGAGCAGGTCGCGGGCCGACTGGACCAGACGGTCGTCGTACTCCTCGGGCATGCCGAGGATCTCGCACAGCACGGCCATCGGCAGATGCTCGGCGTACTGGGAGACCAGGTCGGCGGTGCCCCGCTCGCAGAACTGGTTGACCAGCTCCTGGGTCCAGTGGTTGATGTGGCGGCGGAGGTCACGGGAGTTGATGGTCGACATGGCGCCCATGACCGCGCCGCGCAGCCGCTGGTGCTCGTCACCCTCGGCCATGGAGCAGATGGGCTGCCAGGCGATGTGGGGCATGAGCGGGTGGTCGGGCCCCGCCGTGCCGTCCAGGACGGCGGTCCAGATGCGGCTGTCGCGGGTGTAGATCGAGGGGCTGCTGACCATGTGGAGGTTCTCGCCGTGCCCGAGCACCATCCAGAAGGGCACGTCGTTGTGGAGCAGCACGGGCGCGACGGCCCCGTGCTCGGCGCGGAGCTTCTCGTACAGGGCCGCCAGGTCCTGCGCCTCGGGTCCGTACAGGCGGCGCAGTCCGCCGGGACCCGTACCGTGGGCGGGGCAGCTCGGCGGCGGGCCGGACATGGGGTCGTCCGTGCCGGTCAGGGAGTGGGATTCAGGCGTCACGGTGGTTGCTCCGAGGCTGAAGTGGTTCCGGTGTCTTGGGATCGGTCCGGTGTCTTGGAGTCCGGGCCGCTGTCGTGGGGAATCCGGGCAGTGCGTACGCGGCTGGGATCGAGGTGGGTCAGGCCCGCGCCGAAGCGCCCGCCATGGCGATCGAGTGCAGGAAGCGCATCAGGGTCATCAGGACGTCCCGGCTGGAGGCCCGGCGGCGCGCGTCGCACTTCACCATGGGGATCTCCTCGGGCAGGTCGAGCGCCGCGCGCAGGTCCTCCATGGGGTAACGGGGCGCGTCCGGGAAGTCGTTGACGGCGACGACGAACGGCACGCCGCGCTCCTCCAGGCGTCCGATGACGTCGAAGCTGACCTCCAGGCGCCGGGTGTCGACCAGGACGACCGCGCCCAGGGCGCCCTCGAACAGGCCGTTCCACAGGAACCAGAAGCGCTCCTGGCCGGGGGTGCCGAACAGGTACAGCACCAGCTGCTCGGTGATGCTGATGCGGCCGAAGTCCATGGCGACGGTGGTGGCCGTCTTCGTCTCGGAGCCGTAGTTGTCGTCGACACCGATGCCGGCCTGCGTCATGGTCTCTTCGGTGGTCAGCGGCCTGATCTCGCTGACGGAGCCCACCATCGTCGTCTTGCCGACCCCGAAACCACCCACGATCACGATCTTCACCGCGGCCGTCGCCGTGTGCGGGAGGTGGTCCTCGGCGCGAGGTCCCGGGATGGTGTCAGAGCTTTTGAAGTCCATGCATCACCGCTTCGAGGAGGGAACGGTCGGGCAACGCCGAGCGGACGATCGGGGCGCGCGCCTGTACCAGTTCAGCCGTCAGCAGCTCGGTCAGCAGTACGGTCACCACGCTGAACGGCAGATTGAGATAGGCCGAGAGTTCGGCCACGGACATGGGGGCCTGGCAGAGCCGGAGCAGCGCCGACTGCTCCGGCTGGGCGGAGGGCGGGGCGTCGGCGCACGCCACGATTAAGGTCACCAGGTCGAGTTCGGCGCGGTCGCCGCCCTCGACCTGGCCGGTGACGACGTACAGCCGCTCCGGTTCGCGGGTCTGGCCCTGCCCGCCCTGCCCTTCCGCAGGGGGTACGGGGTGTTCCTCCGGCGCCGCCTCCTTGGGGAAGCGCCGTCGTCGTTGCGGAGGAGTCATACGGTCTGCCCGTTCCGCCGGGGCGGACTCGTGAGGTGCGCACCGATCCGTACGACGAGGTCGCGCATGCGGGCGCTCATGAGCCCGGCGTCCACATGCGCCTCCGCCAGCACGGCGAGATAGGCGTTCGGGCCGGCGGCCATCATGTAGAAGTAGCCGCCCTCCATCTCGATGATCACCATGCGCATCTTGCCGTCGGTGTCGGGGATCTCCGTGGCGACGGCCCCGGCGAGGCTCTGCAGTCCGGCGCAGGCCGCGGCGATGCGGTCGGCGGCGTCGGGGTCGCCGCCGTACCGGGCGATACGCAGGCCGTCGGCGGAGAGCACGACGACCTGCCGGGTCCCGTACACCCCGTCGGACAGCTCCTTGAGCATCCAGTCGAAGTTGGCTCGCTGCTGGATCACTTGAGGTCCCCCTCGTCGTCGGCCTCGGTGCCGGCCGGACTGTTCGTCGCTTCGGGTGTCTGCTGCTGGTTCTCGTCTCCGCCCTTGAGGCCGGCCATGAACGCCTCGACCCACAGCCCGGGTTCCTTCTCTTCCTTCTTCTTCGGGGCGGGCGTCTGCGTGGACGACCGGGTCCAGTCGATGACGGGGCGGCCCTCCCGTCGGGCGGCCTCCGCCTCCCTCTCGGCCTCACGTGCCTGGAGCACCCGCTGGCTGTAGGGGATCTTGACCCGGCTGCGGCGCTGCGGCAGGCCGTTGGCCGTCCACTCGGTGACCTCGGGGACGTCGTCCTCCATGCCTTCCGGCACGGGGACACGGGGTCCGGTGGTGGGGCGGCGCTTCTTCTCCTTGCGCTCGGGGGCCTTGACACCGCCGAAGTCGACCTTGGGTACGGCGGCGGCGCCGATGCCGTGGGCGAGACCGGGGGCGTTGTCCTCGGTGAGCAGCTTGCGCGGCACGACGAGCACCGCACGCACCCCGCCGTACGCGGACTGCCGCAGGGAGACCTGCATGTCGTACATGTCCATGAGACGGCCGACGACGGCGAGGCCGAGCCGCGGGTCCTCGCCGAGGTTGTTGAGGTCGGGTCCTGCCGCCGCCCGCTCCAGCATCTTCTCTGCCCGCGTACGGGCCTCCTCGCTGAGGCTGACGCCGGCGTCCTCGATCTCGATGGCGACGCCGGTCTGCACCTCGACGGCGGTGACGTGCACCTTGGTGTGCGGCGGCGAGTAGCGGGTGGCGTTGTCGAGGAGTTCGGCGGCCGCGTGGATGACCGGCTCGACGTGGATGCCGTTGACGGCGATCTTGGCGATGGAGTGCAGCTCGATGCGCCGGTACTCCAGGATCCGGGACATGGCGCCGCGCAGCACGCTGTACAGCGGAACGGGAGCGGGCCACTGGCGGCCCGGGCGGCCGCCGCCGAGCACGGCGATGGAGTCGGCGAGGCGGCCGATCAGCGCGGTGCCGTGGTCGATGCGCAGCAGGTCGTCGAAGACCTCGGGGTTGCGCCCGTGGTCCTCCTCCATCTCGCGCAGTTCCACGTTCTGCTGGTGGACGATCGCCTGGACCCGTCGGGCGATGCTGACGAAGGAGCGCTGCGCGGCCTCGCGCTGCAGTTCCTCGTTGTCCACGATCTTCAGCACTTCGAGCAGCAACGCGCGCTGGGTCGGCGGGATGTTCCGCTGGGCGGGATCGTTGTCGACGATCACCCGGACCGCCGCCTCTGGCGAATTGCCCCCGCGCATCCGCCGGAGCACGGCGGGCAGCAGTTCCTCGCGGAGGTGGTCGATCTCGGCGTTGTGCAGGGAGACGCGCCGTTCCATGACGGCGGTCCGGTGTGCGAGCTCGGCGCGCACACCACGGATGACACGGCCGCGGCGTACCGCCTCGGCGGCCGTCGCGATCACGAGCAGTGTCGCGATGGCTCCGCACCAGCCGACGGCGGTCCGGGCCGGCTGCGTCACCAGGGCGACGGCGGCCCCGGTCGCCGCGGCCATCACTATGGCCGGCAGCAACAACGCGCGCGCGTAGGGAACTTCACGGCCACCGGGAGGCGATTGAACACTCACCATGTATGCCCTCTGAGACAGGTCGACTGGAGGTCGGGGGGAGGTAACTGGATCTACAGAACATTGGGGAACAAGCGCACGAATACACCTCAACTCGGTGCGCTGCGGGCGAGCTTAGTCCGACCGGATCATCGCTGTGTCATATTCAGCAAGCACCTGAAATCGCCCTCGCGACAGGAGTACGCTCTGCCACATTTACACGCTGCGATGCCATTCGCACACGGTCCGTGACGGCGCACGAGTGTGCGAAAACCCCTCGTCAGAAGGGGTGAGGCACCGTTTCCAGAGCGGTTCCGGCCCGGCTTCCGTTCAGATTCCGGCGATGCGCAGGGCCGCGTCGGCGGTGGCCTCGGCGAAGGCCGAGACGGGCCGCTCCGGGTCGGAGCGGTGCACGAGGATCACACCTTCGATGAGGCCGAAGAGCAGATCCGTCCGCAGATCGAGCTCACTCTTGGCGAGCGCGCCGCCCGCCTCGGTCGCGGCGAGCAACTGCCGGTAGGCGTCCTTGAGTTCGGCCCGTACGGCGTGGAAGCCGGCGAACCGCTCCGCACGGACCTCCGGCAGCAGATAGAGCCCGCCGAGGTTGTGCGAGCCGCCGCAGAGCAGTTCGACGTCCGTGCGGCACAGGTCCCACAGCCGGTCCTCGGCGGGGGTGTCGTCCTCGGCGAGGAGCTGCCGGGCGAAGGCCAGCGAGGGCGTGACGGTGGACTCCAGGAGCGCGGCGAGGAGCTCCTCCTTGCCGGACACGTAGTGGTACATGGACGCCTGTCGCATGCCCGCCCGCTCGGCGACGGCGCGGGTGGTCGTGGCCGCGTAACCGCGCGTCGTGAACAGCTCAGCGGCGGCGGCGAGCAGTTCGTCACGCGGCGAGAGACCGCTGTCCGGCCGCTGCTCGGCACGCGGCCTGCCCACTCGACGCCCACTGGAACCCATGCGTTCGATCCTCGCACACCGCCTCACCAGGCGATCTCCGTGAGGGATCGGTAACCGGTCCGCAACGCGCGGGCAACGGCGTCGACCCGGTCGGCTCCTAATTTCTGTCGAGCGACAGAAATGCAAGTCCACGGACATGCACGTCCAGCGAAGACCAGTGACCGACCCCAGACACACCACTGCCGAGCCGGAGGTCCCGCGATGGCGACAGCGACCACTTACGGAGCCCGGGCGCACGCACGCGCCCAGGAGGGCACCCGAGCCGAGGCGATGCCCGTCGTCCCGGCGAGCGCCTGGCCCGCGCCGCCGTGCGAGGCGGGCCACCTGGTGTGGGCGGAGACGGTGGCGGGCGGCAACTACACGCACAAGGTGCTGGCCCGCGGTACGGAACTGCGGCTGACCGACCTCAGCGGCGACGCCTGCGCCCATCTGCTCCTCTTCGCCGCCGACCGGCCGTGGGAGCGCCTGAACGTGGCCGACACGGTCAAGGTCCAGTGGAACGCCTACCTCGGCGAGGGCCAGTTGCTCCTCTCCGACCAGGGCCGCGTCCTCGCCTCCTTGATCGCCGACACCTCCGGGCGGCACGACGCGCTGTGCGGCACCTCCAGCCTCGTACGGAACACGGAGCGGTACGGGGACGGGACTCCGCAGTCCGAATCCCCGGCCGGGCGTGAGCTGTTCAAGCTGGCGGCCGCCAAGAACGGGCTCGCGCCGCGGGATCTGCCGCCGTCGCTCTCCTTCTTCCAGGGCGTGGAGGTACGCGACGACGGCTCCCTGGACTTCACCGGCTCGGCCGGTCCCGGCGCGAGTGTGACGCTCCGCGCCGAGCAGGACGTCACGGTGCTGCTCGCCAATGTGCCGCACCCGGCCGACCCGCGCGACGCCTACACGAGCACCGCGCTGGAGGTACTGGCCTGGCGCGCCGAGGCCACCCGATCCGGCGATCCGCTGTGGGAGGCCACCCCCGAAGGCCGCCGCGCCTTCCTCAACACGGCCGAGTTCCTCGCCGCGAGGGGGATCGCATGAAGACCGAGGAGCGCATCAAGGCCGTCGTTCCGGCCCGCTCCGCCTGGTCCGCGATCGTGCGGTCCGGCGAGACGCTCACCATCACCGACCTGCACGGCAACCAGGCCGTGGACTTCCTGGTGTACGACGCCGAGGACACGGCCGTGCGCTACAGCGCGCCCGACACGATCCACGCCCAGGGCAACCTCTTCCTCACCACGGGCAGCGTGCTGATGTCCAACGAGCACACCCCGCTGATGACCGTGGTCGCCGACGAGGTCGGCCGGCACGACACGGTCGGCGGCGCCTGCTCCAAGGAGTCGAACACCCTGCGGTACGGGCACCACACCTGGTCGCAGCACGCGTGCGTCGACAACTTCCTTGCCGAGGGCGCCAAGTACGGCCTCGGGAAGCGTGACCTCGTCTCGAACATCAACTGGTACATGAACGTGCCGGTCGAGAAGGACGGCACGCTGGGCATCGTCGACGGCATCTCGGCCCCCGGCCTGAAGCTGACGCTGCGCGCGGAGCGCGACGTGCTCGTCCTCGTCTCCAACTGCCCCCAGATCAACAACCCCTGCAACGGCTTCGAGCCGACGGCCGTGGAGATGACGATCAGTCAGGCGGGCACCGCATGAGTTTCGACACGCTCCTCGTCGCCAACCGGGGCGAGATCGCGGTCCGGATCATCCGTACGGCACGGGAGTTGGGCCTGCGGACGGTCGCGGTGTACTCCGACCCCGACCGCTCGGCGCCCCATGTGCGACTCGCCGACGAGGCCGTACGGCTCGGTCCCGCGCCCGCAAAGGAGTCGTATCTCGACCCGGATCTCGTCCTGCGGGCGGCGAAGGACACCGGTGCCGGGGCGATCCACCCGGGCTACGGCTTCCTCTCCGAGGACGCGGCGTTCGCGCGGCGCTGCCAGGACGCGGGGATCGTGTTCGTGGGTCCGACGCCGGAGCAGCTGGAGCTGTTCGGGGCGAAGCACACGGCCCGGGCGGCGGCCGAGGCGGCGGGGGTGCCGCTGGCGCCGGGGACCGGGCTGCTGGCGTCCGTCGACGAAGCCCTGGCGGCCGCCGCGGACATCGGCTACCCCGTGATGCTCAAGGCGACGGGCGGCGGAGGCGGCATCGGTATGTCCGCGTGCCGTTCGGCGGAGGAGCTTCGGGACGCCTGGGAGCGGGTGCAGCGCGTCGCCGCGGCCTCCTTCTCCTCCGCCGGGGTCTTCCTGGAACGGCTCGTGGAGCATGCCCGCCATGTGGAGGTGCAGGTCTTCGGCGACGGCGAAGGGGAGGTCGTCACGTTCGGGGACCGCGACTGCTCGCTCCAGCGCCGCAACCAGAAGGTTCTGGAAGAGGCCCCCGCGCCGGGTCTGTCTCCCGGTGTCCGTGAGCAACTGGCGGCCTCCGCACGGGACTTGTGCGCGAGTGTCGGCTACCGCTCCGCCGGTACGGTCGAGTTCGTCTACGACGCGGCCCGCGAGGAGGCGTACTTCCTGGAGGTCAACACCCGGCTCCAGGTGGAGCATCCGGTCACCGAGGAGATCTACGGGGTCGACCTCGTGGCGTGGATGCTGCGTCTCGCCCGCGGCGACTCCGATGTCGTACGGGACCCGGGGATGCCGCGCGGTCACGCCGTCGAGGCACGGGTGTACGCCGAGGACCCCTCGCGCGAACACCGGCCCAGCGCGGGTCTGTTGACGCGGGTCGAGTTCCCGCGGGGCGTCCGAGTGGACGGCTGGGTCGAGACGGGCACCGAGGTCACCACGTCGTACGACCCGATGCTGGCGAAGATCATCGCGTACGGCTCCGACCGGGCGCACGCGCTGGAGCGGCTGGACGAGGCGCTGGCCAGGACGCGGGTCGACGGCATCGAGACGAACCTCGGGCTGGTGCGCGCGGCCCTGTCCGATCGGTCCTTCCGGGCGGCCTCGCACTCCACGGCCACCCTCGCGGGGGTGAGCGATCCGACGCCGCGCATCGAGGTCGTGTCCGGCGGGACGCTGACGACGGTCCAGGACTGGCCGGGGCGGACGGGCTACTGGCAGGTGGGCGTGCCGCCGTGCGGTCCGATGGACGACCTGTCGTTCCGGCTCGGGAACCGGTCCCTGGGCAACGACGAGGGCGCTCCCGGGCTCGAATGCACCTTGCAGGGACCGGCGTTGAGGTTCACGCATCCGACGACGGTGTGCGTCACGGGTGCCCCGGCTCCGGTGACGGTCGACGGTGCGGCCGTGGCGCAGTGGGAGCCGGTGACGGTGCCCGCGGGGGGCGAGCTGGAGGTCAGGGCTCCCGCGGAGCACGGGCTGCGGACGTACGTACTGTTCGCGGACGGCGGGCTGGATGTGCCGGCCTTCCTGGGGAGCGCCTCGACCTTCACGCTGGGCCGGTTCGGGGGGCACGGCGGGCGGACGCTGCGGACGGGGGACGTGCTGCACGGGGGTGCGGTGACGTCCTCCGGCGCGGCGGTGCCCGTGGCCGAGCAGCCGGCGTTCGGCGCGGAGTGGCGGGTCGGCGCGCTCGAAGGACCGCACGCCGCACCGGAGTTCTTCACCGAGGAGGACATCCGCGACTTCTACGCGGCCGAGTGGAAGGTGCACTACAACTCCGCGCGTACGGGCGTACGGCTGGTCGGGCCGGCGCCCCGCTGGGCGCGCACCGACGGCGGCGAGGCGGGACTCCACCCCTCCAACATCCATGACACGCCGTACTCGGTCGGTGCCGTCGACTACACGGGCGACATGCCGGTGCTGCTCGGCCCGGACGGGCCCTCGCTCGGCGGGTTCGTGTGCCCGGCGACGGTCGCGAAGGGGCAGCGGTGGAAGCTCGGGCAGCTGCGGCCCGGTGACACGGTGCGTTTCGTGCCGGTGACCGTGCCCGAGGCCGGGCGGCTGCGGCGTACGCCGGCCGTCGACCCGGTCGCCGACCGCGCGGAGATCGCCGACGGTGGCGTCCTGGCCCGGGACGCCGACGTGACGTACCGGCGCAGCGGTGACGACAACCTGCTCGTCGAATTCGGGCCCATGCAGCTGGACTTGGCGCTGCGGATGCGGGTGCACGCGTTGATGGAGGCGGTGTCGGCGGCGGAGCTTCCGGGGATCACGGACATCACCCCGGGGATCCGCTCCCTCCAGATCCAGACCGATCCGGACGAGCTCCCGCAGCCCGAACTGCTGTCCCTGGTAAGGGAGATCGTCACGTCCTTGCCGCCCGCCGACCAGCTCGTCGTCCCGTCCCGCACCGTCCACCTCCCCCTCTCCTGGGACGATCCGGCGACCCGCGAGGCCATCGCCCGCTATATGGCGGGCGTGCGGGACGACGCGCCCTGGTGCCCGTGGAACATCGAGTTCATCCGCCGTGTCAACGGGCTCGACTCGGTGGAGGACGTGTACCGGACGGTCTTCGACGCCGAGTACCTGGTCCTGGGGCTCGGTGACGTCTACCTGGGGGCGCCGGTGGCCACGCCGCTCGACCCCCGCCACCGTCTCGTCACGACGAAGTACAACCCGGCGCGCACCTGGACGGCCGAGAACTCCGTCGGCATCGGTGGGGCCTACCTCTGCATCTACGGCATGGAGGGGCCCGGCGGCTACCAGTTCGTGGGCCGTACGACACAGGTGTGGTCCGGATGGCAGCAACGAGGCGCGTTCGAGCCGGGCTCGCCCTGGCTGCTGCGCTTCTTCGACCGCATCAAGTGGTACCCGGTGGCCGCGGACGAACTGCTGGATCTCCGCTCCGACATCACCGCCGGCCGCTTCGTCCCGAAGATCGAGGAGGGCACCTTCTCGCTCTCCGCGTACGAGGCCTTCCTCGCCGAGAACGCCGAGTCCATCGCCTCCTTCCGCGCCCGGCAGGGCACGGCCTTCTCCGCGGAGCGCGAAGCGTGGGAGGCGGCGGGCGAGTTCACCCGCGCGGAGGCGGCGTCGGCCCCGACCGCACCCCTCGTGGAGGTGACGGTGCCCCCGGGCGCCCGCCTCGTGGAGGCCGAATTCGCCGCGTCGGTATGGCAGCTGAACGTCAGGCCGGGCGACCGGGTCGCCACCGGCCAGCCCTTGCTGGCCCTGGAGGCCATGAAGATGGAGTCCCGGGTGCCGTCCCCGATGGACGGAGTGGTCCTCGAAATCCTGGCCAAGCCCGGCGACCAGGTGGAGGCGGGCACGGCACTGGTGGTGGTCGGCCCACCCCCACCCTGAGCATCCGCCGTCTGTGGGCAGGCGTTCCGCAGGGCGGAACGGGTGGGCACAGACGGCCACCGGCCCGCAGTCGACCACGAAACCCCGAGTAAGGAGCACAGATGTCGCCCCAGACCCAGCCGCAGGCCCACGCAGTGACCCGCGTCCGCATGGCCTACGCCCGTATCGAGGCCGCGGCCCGCCCCGAGGTCTGGATCGACCTGCGCCCTCGGACCGAGGTGGAAGAGGAAGCCCGAACCATCGACACCCGCCTGGCCGCAGGCGAACAACTCCCCCTCGCCGGCAGGCTGTTCGCGGCGAAGGGCAACATCGATGTAGCAGGCCTCCCCACCACCGCAGGCTGCCCGGCCTACGCATACCGGCCGGAGGCGGACGCCCCGCTGATCGCCCGCCTCCGCAAGGCCGGCGCGATCGTCCTCGGCACCACGAACCTGGACCAGTTCGCCACGGGCCTGGTCGGCACTCGCTCCCCCCACGGCGCCGTCCGCAACGCCATCGACCCGCAAAGAATCAGCGGCGGCTCCAGCTCAGGAAGCGCGGTCGCGGTAGCCCTCGGCATCGTGGACTTCGCCCTCGGCACGGACACCGCGGGCAGCGGCCGCGTCCCGGCGGCCTTCAACGGCATCGTCGGCCTCAAGCCCACCCGAGGCCTCGTCCCCACGGACGGCGTGGTCCCGGCCTGCGCCTCCGTCGACTGCGTGACGGTCTTCGCCCGCACCCTCCCGGAAGCGGCGCAGGCCCTGGCCCACATGGCCTCCCCGCCCGCAAGCGACCTCCCGCCACTCCCCCAGCGCACCCCGGGCCCATGGCGCATCGCCGTCCCACCCCGCGATCAACTCGGCGAGCTGGACGAGGGCTGGGCGCAGGCGTACGAAGCCGCCGCAGCCCAACTCCACGCGGCGGGCGCCGAGTTGCGCACGATCGACCTCGCCCCCTTCACCGAGGCCGCCGCGATGCTCTACGAGGGCGCCTTCGTGGCCGAGCGCTACACCGCAGTCGGGAGCTTTGTCGACAAGTTGATCGATGAGGGCGGGGCAGGCCTCGACCCCACCGTCGCCGGCATCATCACCCGCGCCCGAGACATCCCGGCCCACCAGCTCTTCGCCGACCAGGACCGCCTGGCCGCGCTGCGCACCCGCGCCCTGGCGGAACTCGGCGACGCGGACGCCCTGCTCCTCCCGACAACCCCCGGCCACCCCACACTCGCCGAGGTCGCCGCAGACCCGCTCGGCTCCAACGCCCGGCTCGGCCGCTTCACCAACTCCACGAACCTCTTCGACCTGGCCGCCGTGGCCGTCCCGGCGGGCGAGGTGGCAGGTCTCCCCTTCGGCGTCATGCTGATCGGCCCGGCCTTCACCGACGAACGCCTCGCCCTGATCGCCCGCGCGCTGGAAGTACCCCCGACCCGGATCGCCGTGGTGGGCGCGCATCTGTCGGGCCAGCCGCTCAACGGCCAACTGCTCGCGCTGGGCGCCCAGTTGGAACGTACAACCGAGACCGCCCCCGTCTACCGGCTGCACGCCCTGTCCACCGAACCCCCCAAACCGGGTCTCGTCCACGTGGGCGAGGGCGGAACCGCGATCGAGGCCGAGGTGTGGCGGCTGCCCGCCGAGGGGCTCGGCCGCCTGCTCACCGCGCTGCCCCGCCCGATGGCCCTGGGCCGGGTCGTCCTGGCCGACGGCAGCGACGTACCCGGATTCCTGTGCGAGCCGGGCGCGCTGGACGGCGCGCGGGACATCACGGCGTACGGGGGCTGGCGCGCGTATCTGAGCTCGCTCGACGCCTGACCCGGGCCACCAAGCGCCCGACACCCGAACTGACCCGACCGCCAAGCCGGCCCGGCACCCGAGGAGGTCGGGCCCCGCTCAGCCGCTCACCCCACCGACGAGTACGCCACGACTCCACGCAGCAACTGATCGACCGCCTTACGCGCGTTCTTCGCCACCGTCGAGCTCGCCGCCCCGGAGATCGGCGCCGCCGCGGAGATCTGCCCCAGCACGTCGATGACCTGCTTGCACCAGCGCACGAAGTCACCGGCGGGCATCTCCGCCTCTCGCAGCACCTCGTCGAGGCCCTTGCCGGAGGCCCACTCGTACGCCGCCCAGGCGAAGCCCAGGTCGGGCTCGCGCTGGCCGACGCCCTCGGTCTGGGTGATGCGGAAGTCCTCCTCCAGGGCGTCGAGCCGGCCCCAGATGCGGACCATCTCACCGAGCGCAGCCTTCGCCTTGCCGGACGGCAGCTTCGGCGCCATCGCGTCGTCGCCGACCCTGGACTCGTACACCAACGCCGAGACGCACGCGGCCAGTTCGGCCGGCCCGAGGCCCTCCCAGACGCCGTCGCGCAGGCATTCGCTGGCGAGCAGGTCCATCTCTCCGTACAGCCGGGCGAGTCGCTTGCCGTGCTCGGTGACCTCGTCGCCGCGCAGATAGTCCATCTCGGTGAGGAGCGCGACGATGCGGTCGAAGGTGCGGGCGATGGTGTTCGTCCGGCCCTCGATGCGGCTCTCCAGCTGGGCCGTGTCGCGGCGCAGCCGGTGGTAGCGCTCGGCCCAACGGGCGTGGTCCTCACGGTCGTTGCACCCGTGGCAGGGGTGGGCCCGGATCGCCGTGCGCAGCCGCGCGATCTCACGGTCGTCGGCGGCCTCCGCGCGCCGCTTGCGGTGGCGCTCGGGCACGATGTGCCCGGCCTTGGTGCGCAGTGCCGAGGCCAGGTCGCGGCGCGACTGCGGCGAGCGCGCATTGAAGGACTTCGGGATGCGCATCCGGTCCAGGGCCTCGACGGGCACCGGGAAGTCGATCGACGCGAGCCGCTTGACCTGCCGCTCGGCGGTGAGCACGAGCGGGCGCGGCCCGTCGTGGTGCTCGAACCCGCGATGGCCGTTGGACCGCCCCGCGGGCAACCCCGGGTCGAGGACCAGCGCGAGCCCCGCGAACTTGCCGGTCGGGACATGGATGATGTCGCCCGGCTTGAGCTTCTCCAGCGCGACGGCCGCCTCGGCCCGCCGCTGCGACGCGCCCTGCTTGGCCAGCTCGGTCTCGCGGTCCTTGAGCTCGCGACGCAGTCGCGCGTACTCCTCGAAGTCGCCCAAGTGGCAGGTCATGGAGGCCTTGTAGCCCTCAAGACCCTCTTCGTTGCGCTGCACCTGGCGGGAGATCCCGACGACCGACTTGTCGGCCTGGAACTGTGCGAACGACGTCTCGAGCAGCTCACGCGAGCGGTGCCGCCCGAACTGCTCGACGAGGTTCACCGCCATGTTGTAGGACGGCTTGAAGCTGGAGCGCAGCGGGTATGTGCGCGTGCCGGCGAGTCCTGCGAGGTGGTCGGGGTCCATGGCACGCTGCCACAGCACCACGGCGTGGCCCTCGACATCGATGCCACGGCGGCCGGCCCGGCCGGTGAGCTGGGTGTACTCGCCGGGGGTGATGTCCGCGTGCTGCTCGCCGTTCCACTTGACGAGCTTCTCCAGCACCACCGAGCGGGCGGGCATGTTGATGCCGAGCGCGAGGGTCTCGGTGGCGAACACGGCCTTCACCAGGCCGCGTACGAAGAGCTCCTCGACGACCTCCTTGAACGTCGGCAGCATGCCCGCGTGGTGGGCCGCGATGCCGCGCTCGAGGCCTTCCAGCCACTCGTAGTAGCCGAGGACGTGGAGGTCCTCGTCCGGGATGGAAGCGGTGCGCTCCTCGACGAGGGAGCGGACCTCCTCCCGCGCCTCCTCGTCGTTCAGCCGCAGTCCCGCGTACAGACACTGCTGGACGGCGGCCTCGCAGGCGGCGCGGCTGAAGATGAACGTGATGGCAGGCAGCAGCCCTTCGGCGTCGAGCCGCTCGATGACCTCGGGCCGGCCCGGCGTCCACACCCTGGACCGCTGCCGCCGCTCGCGCTCGCGGTCGGCCTCGCGCATGGCGCGGCCCCGTCTGCGGTCCTGGTACGACGGACGGCTGGCCTCCATGCGTGCCAGGCGCGTGAGGTCGGGGTTGACGGCCTTCTTGTGGCCCTCGCCCTCCTCGAAGAGGTCGTACATCCGGCGCCCGGCGAGCACGTGCTGGAACAGCGGCACGGGCCGGTGCTCGGAGACGATCACCTCGGTGTCGCCGCGCACGGTGTCCAGCCAGTCGCCGAACTCCTCCGCGTTCGACACCGTCGCCGAGAGCGACACCAGCGTCACCGACTCGGGGAGGTGGATGATCACTTCCTCCCAGACGGCGCCACGGAAGCGGTCCGAGAGGTAGTGCACCTCGTCCATGACGACATGGCCGAGGCCGAGGAGGGTCTGCGAGCCCGCATACAGCATGTTCCGCAGCACCTCGGTGGTCATCACGACCACCGGCGCCTCGGAGTTGACGCTGTTGTCGCCGGTGAGCAGGCCGACCTTGTCCGCTCCGTAACGGCGGCACAGGTCGGCGTACTTCTGGTTCGACAGCGCCTTGATGGGTGTCGTGTAGAAGCACTTCTTGCCCTGCTGGAGGGCGAGGTGGACGGCGAACTCGCCGACGATCGTCTTGCCCGAGCCGGTGGGCGCGGCCACCAGCACCCCCTTGCCCGCCTCGAGCGCCTGGCAGGCCTCGATCTGGAAGGGGTCGAGGCCGAAGTCGTACATCTCGCGAAAACCCGCGAGCGCGGTGGCCTGCTCGACAGCCCGCTTACGTGCTGCCGCGTACCGCTCGGCCGGTGAGAGATCCTCTGTCATCGTGCTTTCGAGACTACCGGCCACCACTGACAACAGGACGATCATTATCCGATCGGACCCTGTGAATCCGGAGTCCGCCCAGCTCAGTGACGCGCGAACGGGGATCAGACAGACCAGCTCAGGGCCCCGCGACCCGCACCGCGCCCGGTATGCATTCCGCGGTCAGCGGCAGCGGTCCGAGCGGCTCCCCGTCCGCGTACCCGGTGATCCCCTCCGCGGCCAGTCCGATCTTCGAGACCCGGTGCACGGTGATCTTGGGATGGCCGAGATGGGTGCCCTTGTAGACCTTCGGGAACACCCTGAGCAGCGACCTGCGGCTGCAGTCGCCGACCACGGTGACGTCGAATAGCCCGTCCGTGAGATCCGCGTCCGCGCAGATCTTCATGCCGCCGCCGTACGAGGACCCGTTGCCGACGGCCACGAGCGTCGCCTCGATCTCCCGGACCTCGCCGTCGTCCAGGGTGATCCGGTACGGGAAGGGCCTGAAGGCGGCGAGTTCGGCGAGCATCGCGAGGTCGTACTTGAAGCGGCCGCTGGGCCAACGCATCCGGTTGCCGCGGTCGTTGACCCGCGAGTCGAAGCCGGAGGCGAGGACCGTGCCGAACCAGGTGCCGTCGACGCGCCCCAGGTCGATGTCGCGCAGCCGGTCCCCCTTGAGCGCCTCGGCGACCACCCGTCCCGCGGCCGCCGGGTCGCGCACGGGCAGCCCCAGGGCCCGCGCGAAGTCGTTCCCCGTGCCGACGGCCACCAGGCCCAGCGGCGTACGCGTGGCGGCGACGGCCTGCAGCGCGAGGTTCGCCATGCCGTCCCCGCCGACGGCCACCAGGGCGCCGGTGCCGCCCTCGACGGCGGCACGCGCGCGTGTGAGGGCGTCCTCGGCGTTCTCCCCGAGGACCGTGCGTACGGAGAAGCCGGCCGCCCGCAAAGCAGCAGCGGCCGGCTGCGCCGCGCGGGCGCCCCGGCCGCGTCCCGCGGTGGGATTGACGAATAGGGTGATCTCGCTGGTCACGGCCCGGACCCTACAAGCTCGCCCGCCGACGTCACGTCACGTCGTCGTAACCGTTGATCCGTTCCCGCTCGGAGTCCGCCTGCGCCGGCAGCGCCGGGGTGGCCGACACCGACTCGATCTCGCCGATGTCCTCGGGCGAGAGGTCGAGCTCGGAGGCCTCGTCGTCGTCCGGTCCCTCGGCCTCACGACGGGCCCTGCGGCGGTCGTTCAGCAGCGAGAAGGCGGTGGCCACGAAGTACAGGATCCAGATGGGGGCGGCGAGCGCCAGCATCGTCAGCGGGTCCGTGCTGGGCGTGGCGATCGCGGCGAACAGCGTGATGCCCATGATCATGCCGCGCCACCAGCCGGCCATGCGCTTACCGGAGATCGCCCCGGTCATGTTGAGCATCACCAGGAGCAGCGGCAGCTCGAAGGAGAGGCCGAAGACGAGCACCATGCGCGTGACGAGGTCGAGCAGATCGTCCAGCGGCAGCAGGTTGTCGACGCCGAACGGCGTGAACTCGATCAGGACCTTCGCGGTCGTGGGGAGCACCTTGTACGCGAAGAAGGCGCCACCGAGGAAGAGCGGGACACCCGACGCGACGAACGCGTAGGCGTACTTCTTCTCGCTCTTGTGCAGACCGGGCGCGACGAAGGCCCAGAGCTGGTAGAGCCAGATCGGCGAGGCGAGGACGACGCCCGCCATGAGGGACACCTTCAGCGCGAGGGTGAAGGGCGTGATCAGGCCGTTGATGGTGATGCGCGCGCAGGGGTTGCTGTTGTCGGGCGCCTTCGCGAGCTGCTCGAAGGACTCCGAACAGCCGACCTCTTTGAGGATCGGCTCGGTGAAGAAGTTGATGATGTCGTTGTAGAAGAAGGCGGCGACGACCGTGACGAGGACGATGGCCAGCATCGCCTTCGCGAGCCGGTTGCGGAGCTCACGAAGGTGCTCCGCGAGGGGCATCCGCCCCTCCGGATCCTTCTCTTCCTTCTTGCGGGCAGACTTGAGCAACCCACGTTCCCATCTCGTGCAGCGGGCCGGACGTCACCGGCCCTGCGTCAGCGCTTGGTCGTGTCCGTCGGCTCGCTCACCGGTCGCGAGCTGGTCACGTCACCGGGCGCGGCCTGGATGGTGCGCTGGACGGGGGGCTGCTGGTCGTCGTGCGGCGGAGCGGCCGGGGTGGCGCTGTCGTCCTTGCCCTCGGTCTTCATCGCCTTGGCCTCGCTCTTGAGGATGCGGGCGGACTTG
Organism: Streptomyces albicerus; assembly: GCF_008905045.1. Classification (GTDB taxonomy): domain Bacteria; phylum Actinomycetota; class Actinomycetes; order Streptomycetales; family Streptomycetaceae; genus Streptomyces; species Streptomyces albicerus. The sequence goes on along the minus strand of NZ_VWMY01000007.1, from coordinate 104,165 downwards.
CCCAGCGAGCGGGCCATGTCCGGAAGCTTCTTCGCGCCGAACAGCAGGATGATGACGACGAGGATGAGAATGATCTCGGGAGCGCCGAGCCTTCCGAACATAAGCTTTTACCTTCTCACCGAGGCGGCGTGGTTGGGTTGCTGCCCGACCGGTCGGACGTCTGTCCGAGAGTCGTGCTGGCAGCGATCGTAACGCTCAGGGGTAAACGCGGGGCAATCCCTGTGCGTACTCCCAGTTTGCGGCCCGCGCCTCGCTCTCCGGGCCGCGACCAGCAGAGTACCTGCCGATCCCACGAAGTTGACAGGTCAGAGTGACTCAAAGCGCACGAACAGAAAGGCTCAGAGGGTCTCCGCGGCGCGGGCCGCGCCCACGGAGGCCCGCTCCAGATCCTCGGCCGCGCGGCTGATCCGGCGTGCGGATTCGGTGACCTGCCTGCCCAGACGCTCCGCCTCCAGGAAGACACGGACGGCGAGCACGCCGAGGACGGCGATTCCCAGGAAACCCACAGCGATCGCGAGCATCGGCCAAAACATGTGCTGAGCCTAGACCGTGGAGTGCAGCCGCAGGGTCCGCACCCCGCCTCCGGTGAGGAGTTCGACGATGCGCTCCCCGGCCGGCTTGCGGACCGCCACGCCGCACTCGGGGCAGGTGAAGGAGTAGAAAGTGGTCCGATCTGTGGCGCCGATGGCCAGGCGCAGGGCGCTCGCGGAGAGTTCGAAACCGGCGCGGCAGTCGGGGCATGCGGCCTTGAACACCACGGGATCCACCCTCGTCATCCCCGAGAATGCGGATGCTGCGGACATTTCACTCGTACCAGACATAGACGACCCGCTCAAAGCCCTTGCTCCTGCCTGCCGTACAGCCCGTTCTGAACTCCGTGCGGCCCGTCGTCCGGGCGCTGTGCTCCCCCGCCACCGCCGAGAGGCGCACCGGGGACGCCGTGCGGCGGGTCCTCCTCGTCGTACGCGCCCGACGGTGCGTCGTACGCCGCGAGGGCCTCACGGGCCGCCTGCCGGGCGCTGTCCGCGACCTCCCGCGGCGAGACGATCCGGCCGTCCCGCCCGAGCCGCAGCGCGAGGCGGCGCAGCGACGCGGGGTCGGGGGCGCGCAGGGTGATGCGCAGCCCGCCGTCCGGCAGTTCCTCGGCGCTGTCGTGGGGGTAGTACTCGGCGACCCAGCGCCCGCCGGGGCCGACCTCCACCACGACCTCGGGGTCCTCGGCGGCGGGCTGCACCAGCCCTTCGGAGAGGTCCCGCAGCTCGATCTCGGGCGGCGCGGACGGCTCGTCGAGGATCTTGATCTCGGCGACCCGGTCGAGCCGGAAGGTGCGGCGCGCCTCGGAGCGGCGGCACCACGCCTCCACGTAGGTGTGCCCGACGCTGACCAGGCGGATCGGATCGATCTCGCGCTCGCTGAGCTCGTCCCGCGAGGGCGAGTAGTAGCGGATCCACAGCCGGCGCCGCTCGGAGATCGCCCGGTCGACGTCCGCGAAGACCCCGCCCTCGGATTCGAAGGTGACCGACAGCCGGGCACTGGCACCCGCCGCCTCGCCCGAAGCGGCCTCCACCTTCGCGGTGGCGCGCAGCAGCGCCTGCCGGTCGCCCTCACGCAGGCCCGGCAGAGTGGACACGGCCCGCGCGGCCACCAGCAGCGCGGTCGCCTCGTCGGCGGCGATCCGCAGCGGCTCCGCGACGTCCTCCGGGTTGTGCCACCAGATCCGGTCGCCGTCCGTGTCGATGTCGAGCAGATCGCCACCGCGGAAGCTGGTCCCGCACAGCGGCAGCACGTCGAGGTCGGAGATCAGCTCGTCCTCGGTGATCCCGAAAGCCCGGGCCACGTCCTCGACGCGCGCGCCGGGGCGCTCCCGCAGATACGTCACCAGGGAGAGCATCCGCCGGGTCTGGTCGATGGCGTTCGTGGGCTTGGCCGGTTTTCCTGCCACGTTCTTACGTTCCCCCTCAGCCCTTGGCCACAGCGCGCAGCCGGTCCACGACGTCGGCCCGCAGCTCGGCGGGCTCCAGGACCACCACGTCCGGCCCGAACTCGACGAGCCAGGCGTCCAGGCCGTGCCCGTACGGAATCTCCAACTCGTCCCAGCCGTCGCCGAGTTCCCGTACGGAGGCGGCCTTGGCGCGCAGCGGGTAGCCGGCCCCCGACCGCAGCCGGATCAGCGCGGAGCGGTCGGCGATGTCCCCCGCCCAGCTCGCGACGGTCTCACGCACGGTGACGACGTCGGGCACCTCGGCCGTGTACTTCCCGCCGCGCGTACGGACCTTGCCCGTGATCCGGGACAGCCGGAAGACCCGCTCCGCTCCCCTGTCACGGTCCCAGCCGGCCAGGTACCAGTGACCGCGCCAGCACTCCAGGGCCCATGGTTCGACATGGCGGGGCTCGGGGTGGGCGGCGGTCGCCTTGCGGTAGTCGAAGGAGACGGGGCGCCGGTCGCGGCAGGCGAGCATCAGCGGCTCGAAGGCGGCCTCGTGCACGGGGATGCGCGGCTCCAGGGCCCCATGGGCCTCGTACGGGTCGACGTCCTCGGGCATTCCGGCGGCGCGCAGCTTCTGCAGGGCGCCGCTCGCCGCGCCCGCGAGGCGGGCCTGCTGCCAGACCTTGGCGGCGAGGCCGAGGGCGGCGGCCTCCTCGGCGTCGAGGGTGATGGGCGGCAGACGGTTGCTGTCGCGGCGGGCCAGATAGCCGACCTCGCCGTCGAGGTTCTCCACCGTCTCGATGACCAGGCCGAGTTCGCGCAGATCGTCCTTGTCTCGCTCGAACATCCGGTTGAAGGAATCGTCCGAGCTGGCTTCCAGATAGGCCTCGATGGACTCGCGAAGCTCGCGCTTGCTGAGCGGCCGCCGCGTCCCGAGCAGACACAGCGCCAGGTTCATCAGCCGCTCTGCCTTGGCAATGGCCATCGATGCCCTTCCCTATGGTGCTTCCGACCGATGACCGTACCGCCCCGGGGTGTCGTGGCAAAAGCCGAGGGCCCATGCCCGGACAGGCATGGGCCCAAGTGATCGGGTCCGGTCGGACCGCGACCACACGACGTACGAAGATCGGACCGTGACCCGACCGTCATGCTGACCGGACCGCGGATCGCCCGCGGCCGACTGTCCGCGGAGACTCAGACCGCGACCAGGTCGCAGACGAAGATCAGTGTCTCGCCGGGGCCGATACGGCCGCCACCGGCGCCACGCTCGCCGTACGCGAGGTGGGAGGGGATGGTCAGCTGGCGGCGGCCGCCGACCTTCATGCCCTGTACGCCCTGGTCCCAGCCCGCGATGACCTGGCCGACGCCCAGCTGGAACTGGAGCGGCGTACCGCGGTTCCAGGACGCGTCGAACTCCTCGCCGGTGGAGAAGGCAACGCCGACGTAGTGGACGGAGACGGTGTCGCCCGCCTTGGCCACCGGTCCGTCGCCCTCCCAGATCTCCTTGATCTCGAGGTCCGCCGGGGGCTCGCCGCCCGGGAAGTCGATCTCGGGCTTCTCGATGCTCACGTCTCTCGCTCCTGCTTGTTTGCGGCACATGTTTGCGACGCCTGTGTACGACAAGGCAACGCTGACAGTCTTGCATCCCCGAAGGGGTTACATCTTCGCGAGGATGTCGACGGAGAAGACGAGCACCGAGTCCTTCTTGATGCCGCTGCCCTCCGGCGGGTTGTCGCCGTACCCGAGCTTCGGCGGAATGACGATCAGGACCCGGCTGCCGACCTTCTTGCCGGTCAGGCCCTGCGCCCAGCCCTTGACGACCTGCGCCAGCGGGAACGAGGTGAGCTGCCCGCGGCTGTACGAGGAGTCGAACTCCTTGCCGTCGGCCCACAGCACGCCCTTGTACTGCACGAGGAGGCTGTCGCTCGCGGCGACCTCGTCCCCGTCACCCTCCAGGATGTAGTTCGCGACGAGCTTCGTCGGCGCGGCCTTCTTCGGTACCTCGATGGAGGGGGCCTTGCCGTCGGTGTTGGTGCCGACCTTCGGCAGGTCGATGTTGTCCTGTGCGACGGACGTGCCCTTGGCCGAGCTCTTGCCGTTGAACGTCTTCTGGATGTCGACCACGAAGACCAGCGTGTCGGTGCCCTTGATGCCCGCCTGCGCGTTGCCCGACTTGCCGTAGCCCCAGGTCGGGGGGACCGCCATCTCGACGCGGCTGCCGGCCTTCTTGCCCGCGAGGGCGTAGCGCCAGCCGTCGATGATCTGGCCCTGGGCGAGCTGGATGAGGAGCGGCGCCTTGCGGTCGAAGGAGTTGTCGAAGACCTTCCCCGTGGACCAGACCTGGCCGAGGTAGTGGGCCTGGACGAAGTCGTTCTCCGCCACCGTCTGGCCGGTGCCCACGATGACCGTCTCGACGGCGAGGTCCTTCGAGGGATCGCCGCTGCCCTTGGCGACGGTCGGCTTCTCACCGAACTTCTCGCCGGCGGTGATGCCCGGCAGCGGTCCGGCGACGATCTTCGGCGGCGGGGCCGACGAGGGAGAACCCGAGGCCGAGGGGGACGGGCTGTCGCTGGACTGTGCCTTGTCCGACTTGTCGTCGTCACCGCATCCGGCGAGAGTGACCAGTCCAGCGGGTACGGCGAGAAGAAGTGAGCGTCGGCGCACGGTGGGGGCCTCGTATCGGTCGATCTTGGTTGATGGCGTGCGCGCAACTCTACGATGTGAGCGGGGCGCCGTACGGAAAACGTACGGCGCCCCGCGTTGCGTTCCTGAAATCCCAGGACGCATGCGTCACTTTCCGGCGGTCACATGCCGGCGATGAGCTTCTCCACCCGGTCGTCGACGGAACGGAACGGGTCCTTGCACAACACGGTGCGCTGTGCCTGGTCGTTGAGCTTCAGGTGGACCCAGTCGACGGTGAAATCGCGGCGCTGTTCCTGCGCGCGCCGGATGAAGTCGCCGCGCAGCCGGGCCCGAGTGGTCTGCGGCGGCACGGACTTGCCCTCGAAGATCTTCAAGTCGTTGCAGATCCGGGCGGCTTGGCCCCGCTTCTCCAGCAGGTAATAGAGACCCCGGCGACGGTGGATGTCGTGGTAGGCGAGGTCTATCTGCGCGACGCGCGGATGCGACATCGTCATGTTGTGCTTGGCGCGGTACCGCTCGATGAGCTTGTACTTCATCACCCAGTCGATTTCGGTGCCGATCCGGTCGAGGTCCTCGGACTCGATCGAGTCGAGCGTGCGCCCCCACAGCTCGAGGACCTGCTCGACGGTGCCGGTGCGGATGCCCCGGCGCTCGCAGAAGTCCACGGCCTTCTCGTAGTACTCGCGCTGCACCTCCAGGGCCGAGGCCTCGCGGCCGCTGGCCAGGCGCACCTTGCGGCGGCCGGTGATGTCGTGGCTGACCTCGCGGATCGCCCGGATCGGGTTCTCCAGGGTCAGGTCGCGCATCACCGTGCCCGCCTCGATCATGCGCAGCACCAGGTCGGTGGCGCCGACCTTGAGGAGCATGGTCGTCTCGGACATGTTCGAGTCGCCGACGATGACGTGCAGCCTGCGGTAGCGCTCGGCGTCCGCGTGCGGCTCGTCCCTGGTGTTGATGATCGGCCGGGAGCGGGTCGTCGCCGAGGAGACGCCCTCCCAGATGTGCTCGGCCCGCTGGCTGACGCAGTACACGGCGCCGCGCGGGGTCTGCAGCACCTTGCCGGCACCGCAGAGGAGCTGCCTCGTGACGAGGAACGGAATGAGGATGTCCGCGAGCCGGGAGAACTCCCCGTGGCGGGCCACCAGATAGTTCTCGTGGCAGCCGTAGGAGTTGCCCGCCGAGTCGGTGTTGTTCTTGAAGAGGTAGACGTCGCCCGCGATTCCTTCCTCGTGCAGGCGTCGTTCGGCGTCTACCAGGAGTCCTTCCAGAATGCGCTCGCCGGCCTTGTCGTGGGTGACGAGTTCCGTCACGTTGTCACATTCGGGAGTCGCGTATTCCGGATGTGATCCCACGTCGAGATAGAGGCGGGCGCCGTTTCGCAGAAAGACATTGCTGCTGCGGCCCCATGACACGACACGGCGGAAGAGGTACCGCGCCACCTCGTCGGGAGACAGTCGACGCTGTCCCCTGAACGTACACGTGACGCCGTACTCGTTCTCCAGCCCGAAAATGCGGCGGTCCATGACTGAACATTACGCCTGATGGCCTGTGCTGAAACGGGGTTCGGTGGCACCGTTTCGATCATTTTCCGAACTTCCCTCAACCACCGTGCCGCCGCCCGTAGCTGCGAGGACCCGCCCTGTGGCCAGCAGAACAAGCAGCGCGACGCCTCCTGCGGCGCCCGGTACGGCGAACCCCCAGACGGCTCCACCCCACTCGACGACCGGTCCCGCGAGGCCCGTTCCGACGGACGCTCCGACTGTGAACGTCGTCACAAACCAGGAGAACGCCTCGGTGACCGTGCCCCTCGGCGCGTGCCGGTCGATGATGATGAACGCGCAGGCGATACAGGGTGCGAGGAAGACCCCGGCGAGCGCCACCAGCGCCGTCATGGCGACCGCGCCCGGCATGAACAGCAGCGGCAGATAACAGACCGCCAAGAGGGCGACGAGCACCCGAAGTCGCCGTTCCGGCGGGCCGGCCCACTGCCGCGCCCCGTAGACCGTGCCGCCGACGAGCGCGCCGAGCCCCAGGGCCGCCATCAGCCAACCGTACGTGGCGTCGCCGCCGTGGTCGTCCGCGTACGAGACGCCCGCGACCGTGATGGAGCCGAGCGCGCTACCGACAAAAAGAAACGCGCCGAGCAGTGCGATGAGTCCCGGTGAACGCAGCGCACCGAGCCAGTGCGCCTCCCGCGGCGCCGAACGCCACGCGCGCGAGGGCCCCGAGAGGACCACGGAGAGCGCTCCCAGGACGCCGATGACGTTGAGGACGATCAGCGCGGCCTGCGCGGACCACAGGGACACGCACAGCGTCACGAGCAACGGCCCGACGGTGAACATGACTTCCTGCGCGACGGCGTCCATCGCGTACGCCGTGTGCACCTGGTCCTCCTTACGGAGGACAGAGGGCCACAGTGCCCGCAGACCGCCCTCCAGGGGCGGCGTGAAGAGCCCGGCGACGGCTATGAGGATGTACGCGAGCGGGAGCGGCTCCGTGCCGGTGAAGGCGAACACGGTCATACCGAGGGCCGAGACGAGTGCGGCGGGCAGTTGGACCCGCGGCTGCCCGTGGACGTCCACCAGGCGGCCGAGCAGCGGCTGTCCCACCGCGTTGGCCACGCCGTAGACCGCGGCGAGCGCGCCGGCGAGGCTGTAGGTGCCGCCCTCCGCGCGGATGAAGAGCACGATCGCGATCGCGGCCGTGGCGTTCGGCAGCCTGCCCACCAAGGTGCCGACCAGCAGCCGCGTGGCGTGCCTCGTCCGGAGTATCTCCAGGTAACCCGCGGCCATGCCCTGCCCCTCTCGGCTCCCCGGCGCCCGGTGCTTCTCGTCCCCGGCGCCGGAAACGGCGGAAGTTTTACGTATAACGTCGCTCGTCATACGTACCATGTGCGCTGTCCGCGAGTCCAGCAGAAAGACAGGTCGACGGTGGCAGCAGGCAGCCCCCGCCCCACGAGCCGTGACGTCGCCCAGGCCGCGGGAGTGTCCCAGGCGGCCGTCTCGCTGGTGCTCGGCGAGAAGTGGCGCGGGCGGGTCTCCGAGCGGACGGCGGAGCGCGTACGGGAGGCCGCGCGCGAGCTCGGCTACCGGCCGAACCTGGCCGCCCGCAACCTCCGCCTGGGCAGCACCCGCACCGTGCTGCTGGTGGTCCCCGCCCTGACGACCGAGTTCTTCGCCGGCGTCTACACGGGCGCGGCCCGGGTGGCGGCCGAGCACGGCTTCGGCGTGGTGCTCTACCCCTCCCCCGAGGGCATCGGCCCGGCCCGGGACCCCTTCGCCTCCGCGCAGGCCGCCCTGGACGGCGTCATCGCCTCCTCCATGGCCGCCGACGCCCTCACGGCGATCCGCGGCGACCAGCTGCCGCTGGTCATGCTGGACAGCGACCCGGCGGGCAGCACGGGCGCTGCGACCGTCAACCTCGACATCCGTGACGGTGTACGGCAGGTCGCGGAGCACCTGCTGGGCCTGGGCCACCGCCGTTTCCTGCACCTGGCGGCGGACATCGCGTCCTGGACCTTCGAGGTACGCGCCCGGGAACTCGCCGAGCGGCTGGCCGCGGTCCCCGGCACGGAGCTGCGCACGGTCTGTGCCCCGATCTCCATCGAGGGCGCCCTGACCGCCGCCGAGAGCGCCCTCGCCGCCCCGGGCCCCCGCCCCACCGCACTGGTCTGCGACGACGACAAACTGGCCGCCGGCGCCTACAAGGCGGCCCGCCGCCTGGGCCTCCGCGTCCCCGACGACCTCTCCATCACGGGCCTCGACGACCTGGCCCTCGCCACCGCCATCGACCCGGAGCTGACAACCGTCCGCCTGGACGCCGAACTCTTCGGCGAACGCGGCATGGAAGCCCTCCTGGCCGTCATGGAGGCCCGCGAACCCCCTCAGGGTGACATCCCAGTGGAACTGGTGGTACGAGGCTCCACAGCCCCACCAGGCGCCCCCTAGGGGCGCGGGGAACTGCGCGACCAGCCCAGGACAACCCGCACGCCACGAACCGGACCTCAGCCCCCCCCAGAACGCCGTGTGCCCCGGCCTACAGGAGGCCGGGGCACACAAAGGGCAGAGAGGTTGAAGAAGTCGAGGAGGTCACTCCTCGTCTTCGGGCTCCTCGGCTTCCGCGGCGGTGGACGCCCCACCCTCCTCCAGCAGACGATCAAGCTGTCGGCCGACGATCCGCTTGAACTTACGCGCCTGCGGACGCGTCCGGTCCAGCACAGCGACTTCCAGCCGCTCCGCGGGAATCTCCCGCTCGCTGCCGTTCGTATCGCGGGACAGCGCTTGGACGGCCAGCTTGAGCGCCTCGGCGAGCGACATGCCGTCCTGGTGGCGCTGGTCGAGATAGCTGCTGATCTGCTCGGCATTGCCGCCGACCGCGACCGAGCCGTGCTCGTCCACGATCGATCCGTCGTGCGGCAGGCGGTAGATCTGGTCGCCCTCGGGGGTCTCCCCGACCTCGGCGACGACCAGTTCGACCTCGTACGGCTTCTCGGCCGCGGACGAGAAGATCGTGCCGAGCGTCTGGGCGTAGACATTGGCGAGACCACGGGCGGTCACGTCGTCACGGTCGTAGGTGTAGCCCCGGAGGTCGGCGTAGCGGACGCCGCCGATCCGGAGGTTCTCGTATTCGTTGTATTTACCTGCGGCAGCGAAACCGATCCGGTCGTAGATCTCGCTGAACTTGTGCAGCGCACGGGACGGGTTCTCGCCGACGAACACGATGCCGTCGGCGAACTGCAGCACGACGAGGCTGCGGCCACGGGCGATGCCCTTGCGGGCATACTCCGCCCGGTCGGCCATGGCCTGCTGGGGTGAGACATAGAACGGCGTCGACACCGGCTATCCGTCCCTTTCTGTGGAAGTCACTGGATCACCTTGACAAGAGGGCCGCTGTCAGAGCAGTGCGGCCCGCGGGCCGTCGGGCTGCTCCAGGCGTCGCTCCAGGATCGAGCGGGCGATCTCGGAGGACTCCTCGTCGGTGATGCGGCGGAATCCCTCGTCGGTGATCACGGTGACGATCGGGTAGATCCGGCGGGCGACATCGGGACCGCCGGTCGCCGAGTCGTCGTCTGCCGCGTCGTACAGCGCCTGTACGACGAGCGTCGTGGCCTGCTCTTCGGTCAGGTCGTTGCTGTAGAGCTTCTTCATGGCCCCGCGGGCGAAGATCGAGCCGGAGCCCGTCGCCGCGAAGCCGTGCTCCTCGGAGCGGCCGCCCGTCACGTCGTACGAGAAGATGCGGCCCTTCTCGCGGTCCACGTCGTACCCCGCGAAGAGCGGGACCACGGCAAGGCCCTGCATGGCCATGCCGAGGTTGGACCGGATCATCGTGGACAGGCGGTTCGCCTTGCCCTCCAGGGAGAGCGTGGTGCCCTCCACCTTCTCGAAGTGCTCCAGCTCCAGCTGGAACAGCTTCACCATCTCGACGGCCAGACCCGCCGTGCCGGCGATGCCCACCGCCGAGTACTCGTCGGCCGGGAAGACTTTCTCGATGTCGCGCTGGGCGATCATGTTGCCCATGGTGGCTCGCCGGTCACCGGCCAGCACGACGCCGCCGGGGAACGTGGCGGCCACGATCGTGGTCCCGTGCGGTGCCTCGATGACGCCCTTGATGGGCGGCAGCTGCCGGTTACCCGGGAGAATGTCCGGCTGGTGCTCGGACAGGAAGTCCATGAACGAGGACGAGCCGGGCGTCAGGAAGGCAGCTGGCAGACGCCCGGTGCTACGAGGGTTGGCTTCCACGCGATTCCTTCCACGTAGGCTGCGGCCCGCCGGGGACGGCCGAGCCGATCATCAAATCTGTGCACGGACCATACCCGTACCTACGCCAGTCATCCGTCCCGGCGCCGACCCGCTGAAACAGGCCGGCTCCGGGGCGGACAACCGGGGCTACTCTCCGCCCTTTTGAACGAAGGAACGCACGAAGTCCTCGGCGTTCTCCTCGAGGACGTCGTCGATCTCGTCCAGTACGGAGTCGACGTCGTCCGACAGCTTCTCCTGGCGCTCCTTGAGGTCTTCGGATGCCTGCGCGTCCTGCGCCTGCTCCTCGACCTCCTCGGTGTTGCGCGTTGCCTTCTGCTGTCCGCCGCCGGTGTCCTTGGTCGCCATAACCCTCACCCCGCTCGGTTCGACGTTCTTGATCAGACCCTACAAGCAGGGTCCGACATCGGCCCCGCAGTTGCTACAACGTCCGGGGGCCACCTCGATGATTCCCGGACGCCGCCTCTTTCCACCTCGCCCGGCCGTTTCGGCCCGAAGGCCGCGGCGGCCCGGTCAGCCGCCCGACAGGACCCTGACCAGGTCCTCCGCCGTGCGGCAGCGGTCGAGGAGCTCCTTGACGTGATTACGCGTTCCGCGAAGCGGCTCCAGGGTTGGAACCCGCTGCAGCGAGTCCCGGCCCGGCAGATCGAAGATCACCGAGTCCCAGGAGGCCGCCGCGACGTCGTCCGCGTACTGCTCGAGGCAGCGCCCGCGGAAGTACGCGCGCGTGTCCTCCGGGGGCTTCGTCTCGGCCCGCTGCACATCTGTCTCGTCCAGCAGGCGCTTGATCCTGCCGCGCTCCACCAGGCGGTTGTAGAGGCCCTTCTCGGGGCGTACGTCGGCGTACTGGAGGTCGACCAGGTGCAGCCGGGCGGCGTCCCACTCGAGGCTGTCACGGCGCCTGTAGCCCTCCATGAGCTCCCGCTTGGCCACCCAGTCCAGCTCGCCCGCCAAACTCATCGGGTCGCTCTCCAGGCGCCCCAGGACGTCCTCCCAGCGGGTCAGCACGTCCTTGGTCTGCTCGTCCGCGTCCGCGCCGAACCGCTCCTCGACGTACTTGCGCGCCAGCTCGAAGTACTCCATCTGCAACTGGACAGCGGTGAGTGTCCGGCCGCTGCGGAGCGTGATCAGGCGCTTGAGGGTCGGGTCGTGCGAGACCTGGTGCAGCGTGCGCACCGGCTGGTCCACGGCGAGGTCCACGGCGATGAAGCCGTCCTCGATCATCGACAGGACGAGGGCGGTCGTGCCGAGCTTGAGGTAGGTCGAGATCTCCGAGAGGTTCGCGTCGCCGATGATCACGTGCAGGCGGCGGTACTTCTCGGCGTCCGCGTGCGGCTCGTCACGCGTGTTGATGATCGGGCGCTTCAGGGTGGTCTCGAGGCCCACCTCGACCTCGAAGTAGTCGGCGCGCTGGCTGAGCTGGAAGCCGTGCTCGTGCCCGTCCTGGCCGATACCGACGCGGCCCGCTCCGGTGACGACCTGGCGTGAGACGAAGAACGGCGTGAGGTGGCGCACGATGTCCGAGAAGGGGGTTTCCCGCTTCATCAGGTAGTTCTCGTGCGTGCCGTACGAGGCGCCCTTGTTGTCGGTGTTGTTCTTGTAGAGGTGGATCGGCTGGGCGCCGGGGAGCTGGGCCGCACGCTCGGCGGCCTCCGCCATGATGCGCTCGCCGGCCTTGTCCCACAGGACGGCGTCCCGCGGGTTGGTGACTTCGGGAGCGCTGTATTCCGGGTGTGCGTGATCGACGTAGAGGCGCGCGCCGTTGGTGAGGATGACGTTGGCCAGGCCGATGTCCTCGTCGGTGAGCTGGCTGGCGTCGGCGGCCTCGCGGGCGAGATCGAAGCCTCGCGCGTCCCGCAGCGGGTTCTCCTCCTCGAAGTCCCAGCGGGCCCGCCGGGCCCGGTGCATCGCCGCCGCGTAGGCGTTGACGATCTGGGACGAGGTGAGCATGGCATTGGCGTTGGGGTGGCCGGGGACGGAGATCCCGTACTCCGTCTCGATGCCCATTACTCGCCGTACGGTCATGCGGCCCTCCTTGCCCGGCGGCGCCCTCGGTCGGGGACGCCGCTCAAGTACCGCTGGCGCTCCGGTGCGTGTGCGGTGCCCGTCCCCGCACTGCGCGACTCGGCGGTACCGAAGAGCCTAGAACGCCTTTGCGCTGGTGGGGAGATCATTTGCGTCATTGCTCTGCTCCAGCTGTGCCCTGAAAAACAGTCGGCTGCGGGTACCCAGTAAGGGCACCCGCAGCCACCCTGTCTTTTACAGGTACTGACCGGTGTTCGCCACCGTGTCGATGGAGCGTCCGGTGTCCGCGCCCTGCTTTCCGGTGATGAGCGTCCGGATGTAAACGATCCGTTCGCCCTTCTTTCCGGAGATCCGGGCCCAGTCGTCCGGGTTAGTGGTGTTCGGCAGGTCCTCGTTCTCCTTGAACTCGTCCACGCAGGCCTGGAGCAGGTGGGAGACCCGCAGGCCCTTCTGGTTGTGTTCGAGGAAGTCCTTGATGGCCATCTTCTTGGCGCGGCCGACGATGTTCTCGATCATGGCGCCGGAGTTGAAGTCCTTGAAGTACAGGACTTCCTTGTCGCCGTTGGCGTACGTGACCTCGAGGAAGCGGTTCTCCTCGGACTCGGTGTACATGTGCTCCACGGCGGACTGGATCATGCTCTGGACCGTGGTCGACCTGCTGCCGCTGTGCTCGCCGAGGTCGTCGGCGTGCAGCGGGAGCCGCTCGGTGAGGTACTTCCCGAAGATGTCCTTCGCCGCCTCGGCGTCCGGACGCTCGATCTTGATCTTCACATCGAGACGGCCGGGGCGCAGGATCGCGGGGTCGATCATGTCCTCACGGTTCGAGGCACCGATCACCACCACGTTCTGCAGACCCTCTACGCCGTCGATCTCGGCGAGCAGCTGCGGGACGATGGTGTTCTCCACGTCCGAGCTGACGCCCGATCCACGGGTGCGGAAGAGGGACTCCATCTCGTCGAAGAAGACGATGACGGGTGTGCCCTCGCTGGCCTTCTCACGAGCGCGCTGGAAGACGAGGCGGATCTGCCGCTCGGTCTCACCGACGTACTTGTTGAGGAGCTCGGGGCCCTTGATGTTGAGGAAGAAGCTCTTGCCCGCCGCCGCTCCGGTCACCTCGGCGACCTTCTTGGCCAGCGAGTTGGCGACGGCCTTGGCGATGAGCGTCTTGCCGCATCCGGGAGGCCCGTACAGCAGCACGCCCTTGGGCGGCCGCAGTTCGTGCTCCTTGAAAAGGTCGGGGTAGAGGTACGGAAGCTCGACCGCGTCCCGGATCGCCTCGATCTGGCCGCTCAGACCACCGATCTGCTCGTAGCCGATGTCCGGGACCTCTTCGAGGACGAGTTCCTCGACCTCGCTCTTCGGTACGACCTCGTAGACATAGCCGGAACGGGGTTCGAGCAGCAGGGCGTCGCCGGGGCGGATGGTGATGTCCAGCAGCGGCTCGGCGAGCCGTACCACCCGTTCCTCGTCGGTGTGCCCCACCACAAGGGCGCGCTCGCCGTCCTCGAGGATCTCCTTGAGGGTGACGATGTCGCCGACGCTCTCGTACTCCATGGCCTCGACCACGTTGAGCGCTTCGTTGAGCATCACTTCCTGGCCGCGCCGGAGCTCTTCGAGCTCGACGCTGGGGCTGACGTTCACCCGGAGCTTGCGGCCCCCGGTGAAGATGTCGGCCGTGCCGTCCTCGTTCGCCATGAGGAAGACACCGAAGCCGGCCGGCGGCTGTGCGAGCCGGTCGACCTCCTCCTTGAGTGCCACGATCTGGTCGCGGGCCTCTCGGAGGGTGTTGGCGAGCCGCTCGTTCTGCGCGGACACGCCGGCCAGGTTGGTCTGCAGCTCGACGATCCGCTCTTCGAGAATCCTCGTGTGTCGCGGAGAGTCGGCGAGCTTGCGTCGCAGGACGGCGATCTCCTGCTCAAGGTAGGCAATCTGCCCGGCAGGGTCGTCGGACCCTCGTCCCGGGCGGATGCCGCGGTTCATGTCGTCGTCGTGGGCTGCCACGGTCCTCACCTCCTCCAAGGGGAGCTGGACGCTTCCAGACCCTACCTGGGTGGGTGTCGATTGAAACCCCTAGATCACAAAGACGGTCGGGGTGTGTCCGATCTTCACCCTTGCGCTCTCCCTCACGCCAGGGGAATACCCACCCAACATGATTGGGAAGCGGCCGAAGGTAGGGTCGAAGTGTTCAACACCCGTCGGAGCTGGCCCGATTCCCGAGTCTTCGGGCAGCTCGGCGAAGGAAACGGCAGGAGAAATGACCGTGCAGCAGGAGTCCGGAGTCGACAGCGAGGCGCTTGAGGTCTGGATCGACCAGGACCTGTGCACCGGCGACGGAATCTGCGCCCAGTACGCCCCCGAGGTCTTCGAGCTGGACATCGACGGGCTGGCCTATGTGAAGAGCTCGGACGACGAGCTGCTGCAGGCCCCGGGCGCCACAACACCCGTACCCCTGACGCTTCTGCGCGACGTCGCCGACTCCGCGAAGGAGTGCCCGGGCGACTGCATCCACGTACGTCGGGTTTCGGACAGGGTCGAGGTTTACGGTCCCGACGTTGAATGACCTAAGAGTGACTTGACGGGTACTCCGCGTTACGACCTGTCTGATTTCTCACACCTCGGTGTCTTTTCTCACACGCTCCGGGCTCCGGACGGTGTCGAGCGGACGAACGCGCCGTTCTTCCACTGCCACTTGGCGCGGTCGTTCACGTCGGGGCAGCAACTCGGCACGTCCGGCGAGGAGTAGCCGAGGAGCGTCGCGGTGACCGCGGCGTCGCGGAGGGTGAAGTCCTTGACGCTCAGGCGGTCCTTCGGGTCGACGAGGGTGGCGACGACGCGGGGTTTCGGGGCGCCCTCCGCCTGCGTGAGGACGTAGACGCCGCTGGGCGGGGTGCCGGAGCCTGCCTCGCAGCGGACCACGGCGACCGTTTCGGGACGGCCGTCACCGTCGAGGTCGCCGGAAGCCTGCTCCTGGACGACGGCCTTGGTGGGACCGCACTCGATCGGGAAGTCGACGCCTGCGGGGTCCGGGGGCGCCGTCACGGCCGGGGCGGCCTGCGCCTCGGGGCCGTGCTGGGCGGCGGTGGCCCGGTCGGGCTGCAGGAAGGCCGAGACCGCGACGACCCCGGCGAGGGCGGTGGCGGTGGCGACCCAGTGGATCGGGCGGGTGTGCGTGTGTGCCAGTTCCGGGACGGCGGATTGCTGCACTAGGAAGTGTCTCCCGTGAGGGCTGTGCCGGTGGGGGTGGCCAGCATGGTGCCACACGTCAC
>NZ_VWMY01000007.1:9600-88371 GCF_008905045.1 Streptomyces albicerus | reverse complement strand
CCCGGCCACACCGCTTGCGCGTTGTACGCGGCACGGGACCGCCTCAGCGGCCGGTGCCTCCGTCGGCGTTCGGGCCGGTGTAGTCCTCGCCGTAGGCGCCCTTGGCGGGCCGGCGGCGGCGCATGGGCGGCTCGACGCCGTCCGCGAGGCGGCGGGCGGTGAGCAGGAAGCCGGTGTGGCCGATCATCCGGTGGTCGGGGCGGACGGCCAGACCCTCGACGTGCCAGTTGCGGATCATCGTCTCCCAGGAGGTCGGCTCGTTGAAGCAGCCGATCTCGCGGATGGACTCGACGGTCCGCGCGAGCTGGGTGGTG
This sequence comes from Streptomyces albicerus, assembly GCF_008905045.1. Classification (GTDB taxonomy): domain Bacteria; phylum Actinomycetota; class Actinomycetes; order Streptomycetales; family Streptomycetaceae; genus Streptomyces; species Streptomyces albicerus. Next base: position 88,057 of record NZ_VWMY01000007.1, on the reverse strand, counting down.
GTCGCCACGTAGCAGCAGAGGATGCCGCCGGGGACGAGGGCCTTGGAGACGGCCTCCAGGCACTCCCAGGGGGCGAGCATGTCGAGGATGACGCGGTCGACGTCCGTGTCGCTCAGGTTGTCCTGGAGGTCGCCGACGGTGAGCTGCCAGGCGGGGTGCGGGCCGCCGAAGTAGCGCTCCACGTTCGCCTGCGCGATCTCGGCGAAGTCCGCGCGGCGCTCGTACGAGTGCAGCATGCCCTGGTCGCCGATGGCGCGCAGCAGGAAGCTGCTGAGCGAGCCGGAGCCCACGCCGGCCTCCACGACGCGTGCGCCGGGGAAGATGTCGGCGAAGGACAGGATCTGTCCCGCGTCCTTGGGGTAGACCACGGCGGCGCCGCGGGGCATGGACAGGACGTAGTCGGGGAGCAGGGGGCGCAGTGCCAGATAGGCGACGTTCCCCGTGGTGCGGACAACGCTGCCCTCGGGAGCGCCGATCAGCTCGTCGTGCGGGAAGGAACCCTTGTGGGTGTGGAAGTTCTTCCCCGCTTCGAGCGTGAACGTGTAGTGGCGGCCCTTGGGGTCGGTCAGCTGAACCTGGTCCCCGACCTTGAAGGGCCCGCGTCGGCGGGCGGCACCGGTCGGTTCGGACATGTGACCAGCCTACCGGTCCTGACGGGGGCCGTAGACCACTAGGACGGCCTGGCCATGGCCTTTACGAAGGCGCGCTCGACGTCCGCCGCCGAGAGGACTCCGTAGATCTCGCCGGACTCCTCCACCACCAGGTACTCGGTCGCCGGGGTCGCGCGCAGGGTGTCGAGCAGTTCCTCGCCGGCCAGTTCCGCGGAGACGCGCATGCCGTCCGTCAGGTCCTGGGCGAGGCCGCTGACGGCGACCCAGGGGCGGCGGTGTTCCGGTACGCCGACGATGGCGGCCTCGCGGACGAGCGAGAGGGGGTCGCCGTCGGCGTCGACCACGACCAGGGCGCGGGCACCGGCGTCGTTGGCGCGGCGGAGCGCCTCGGAGAGCGGGGTGTCGGTCTGCACGGGGACCGCGCGCCGGGTGAGGGCGCGGGCCCGCAGTTCGGGCAGGTGCTCGCGCAGGCGCGCCATGCGCAGGCTGTTCCCGGCGCCGGTCCAGATGATCGCGGCCAGGATCGCGGCGAGCAGGGCGTCCATGACTGTGTCCATGCCGCCGATGTCGTCGGCGTCGGAGCCGAGCGCCCCGGACTGCGTCAGCAGGGGCAGTCCGACGAGGACGGAGATCGCGAGGGCGCGGCCGACCCAGGCCGCGGCGATCGTGCCGCTCATCGGCTTGCCGGTGATCTTCCAGACGACGGCGCGGAGCATCCGGCCACCGTCCAGCGGCAGACCGGGGAGCAGGTTGAACGCGGCGACGATCAGGTTCGAGATCATCAGGCCGGCCAGCAGGACGCCCGGGACGGTGCCCGGTTCGACGGTCTGCAGGGCGAGGTAGAAGAGGCCGCCCAGGATCAGCGAGAGCAGCGGGCCGACGAAGGCGAGCACGAACTCGCGGCCGGGGGTCTCGGACTCCTTCTCGATCTCGGAGACACCGCCGAAGAACTGCAGCTGGATGCGGCGTACGGGCAGCTTGAAGCGCAGGGCGGCGACCGTGTGGGCCAGCTCGTGGACGAGTACGGAGGCGTAGAAGGCCACCGCGAAGAAGAGCGAGACGAGGTAGCGGGCCATGCCGAGTTCGGGCAGGACGCGGTCGAGCTGGCCGCCGAAGACCCAGGTGATGAGGGCGGCGACGAGGAACCAGCTGGGCGCGACGTACACGGGCACACCGAAGGGGCGGCCCATGAGCAGGCCGCCGCCGGGCTCCTTGGCGCGCCGCGGGGCGGGGCCCTTCTTGAGCCCGGGCTCGGGCTCGGTGCCGGTACCGGTACGGGTGGTGTGTGCCTCGGTGCGGTGGGAGTCGTGCGGCTGCTTGGAGTCGTGACGCTGCTGAGGCGTGTGGCCGTCGGACTCGGCGTCCGGGGCGGGCGGCAGGACAGGGGACTCGCCCGCGTCGGCCTGTGGAATGGCGGGCCGCTCTCCGTCGGCCTGGTCCTCCGCCGAACTCGCGGGAGTCTCCGGGCTCTTGTCGAAACGCCCGGCCCCCGCGCCTTCCTCCGGCTCGGGTTTCGCCAGGGCGTCGGCGTCGTGCGGCTCCTCGTCGGAGTGCGGCCGGGCCGTCGTGGTGGCCGGGTCGCCGGGACGCGGCTGACCCGCGCGGCGCTCGTCCGCCTCGTCCGTGCCGGATCGCGGCTGCCCGCTCCCGCCGCTCTCGTCCACGATTTCCCCTCGTTCGACGCGTCTCCCGCTCGCGATCATGCACGGCGAAAGGTCCTGTGGTCGATGGTATGCGGCCGTCGCGGTGCGTTCGGCCCCGGCACCCCCTCTGTTTCCCGTGCCGTGGCGTACGCCGCGCAGGTCACCGTGTGTCGCGCTGTCAGTGGCGGGCCGTAAGGTCTGTCGTCATGGAAACCAGCACGGACGGCGTCACCCAGGCAGGCCCCGACGAGCCGCCCGGCGACGCGGCCGAGCCCGCGGACATGTCGGCCGCCGGACCCGTCGGCGTCGCAGCCGAGCCGGCCGGAGTCGTGGGGTCGCAGCCTGCCGGCCCGGCGGCCGAGCCGATCGGCGACGCAGCGGAGCCCGTGGACGTGGTGGCCGTGAAGGCCGTCGGTACGGAGGCCGAGCCCGCCGGCGTCGCGGCCGCGGAGCCCGCCCGGGTCGCGGTCGCCGTGCCTCCGGCCTCGCTGTCGCCCTCGCGTGCCGGGGACTTCATGCAGTGTCCGTTGCTGTACCGGTTCCGGGTGATCGACAAGCTGCCGGAGAAGCCGAGCGAGGCGGCCACGCGCGGCACGCTGGTGCACGCGGTGCTGGAGCGGCTCTTCGACGCCCCGGCGACCGAGCGGACCGCGCCGCGCGCGAAGTCGCTGATTCCCGGCCAGTGGGACCGGCTGCGCGAGGCGAAGCCCGAACTGGCCGAGTTGTTCGCGGACTCCGACGAGAAGGCCGCCGGCGAGCGGCTGGCGCGCTGGCTCGCCGAGGCCGAGCAGCTGGTCGAGCGCTGGTTCACGCTGGAGGACCCGACCCGGCTGGAACCGGCCGAGCGCGAGCTGTTCGTGGAGGCCCAGCTCGATTCGGGGCTGAAGCTGCGCGGCATCATCGACCGGGTCGACGTGGCGCCGACCGGCGAGGTGCGGATCGTCGACTACAAGACGGGCAAGGCCCCGCGTCCGGAGTACGCGGAGGGTGCCCTGTTCCAGATGAAGTTCTACGCCCTCGTGGTCTGGCGGCTGAAACAGGTCGTCCCGCGCCGCCTCCAGCTCGTCTATCTGGGCAGCGGCGACGTGCTCACGTACGACCCGGTGCCGGCCGATCTGGAGCGCGTCGAGCGCAAGCTGCTCGCGCTGTGGGACGCGATCCGGCTCGCCACCGAGACAGGCGACTGGCGGCCGCGGCCCACCAAGCTCTGCGGCTGGTGCGACCACCAAGCCGTATGTCCGGAATTCGGCGGCACTCCCCCGCCGTATCCGCTCCCCGTGAGGCCGCCCGAGGCCGGTGGCGCGTGAGCCGACGGGCTTCAGCGCCCCGAAGGCGAACCGGACAACACGCGCAGGGCAGAATGGGGCCGGACTAGCGAAGGAGACTTACGTGGCCATCCGCGTCCTATTGGTCGACGACCAGCCGCTGCTGCGTACCGGCTTCCGGATGATCCTGGAGGCCGAGCAGGACATCGCGGTCGTCGGCGAGGCCGGTGACGGTCTCCAGGCACTCGATCAGGTACGTGCCCTGCAGCCCGATGTGGTTCTTATGGACATCCGTATGCCACGGATGGACGGTGTGGAGGCGACCCGGCAGATCACCGGACCGGGCCGGGACGGTCCGGCGAAGGTGCTGGTCCTGACGACCTTCGACCTCGACGAGTACGTGGTGGAGGCGCTGCGCGCAGGCGCCAGCGGCTTCCTCCTGAAGGACGCCCCCGCCAATGAGCTGGTGCAGGCCATCCGCGTGGTGGCCGCCGGTGAGGCCATGCTCGCGCCCAGCATCACCCGTCGGCTCCTCGACAAGTACGCGGGCCATCTGCCCTCGGGCGACGAGCCCGTGCCGGACACCCTGCACACGCTCACCGAGCGCGAGGTCGAGGTACTGAAGCTGGTGGCCCGCGGTCTTTCGAACGCGGAGATCGCCGCCGACCTGTTCGTCAGCGAGACCACGGTCAAGACGCACGTGGGCCATGTCCTCACCAAGCTGGGGCTGCGGGACCGCGTACAGGCCGCGGTCTACGCGTACGAGAGCGGTCTGGTGCGCCCCGGCGCACAGTGAGCGACCTCCACGCGACCACTACGACGGTGAATGGCCGCCCCCTTCGGAAGGGGGCGGCCATTCACCGTCGTAGTGGTGATGCTCGTAGAGGAGACGTACGTACGGGCGGTCAGTCCTTGCTGATCTCCCAGAAGCGGAACACCGTCGACGCGTCGAGGCAGTTCTCCAGGCCGTACACGTTGTCGCGGACGACCGCGTACTGCTTGGCCTGCCAGACCGGGATGACCGGGACCTGCTCGGCGACGATGTCCTGGAGCTCGCCGTACTGCCGCTCGGTCGAGGAGCGGTCGCTCTCGGCGGCGGTCTCGGGGATGAGCTGCCCGGTGACCGTGGTGTTCGTGTAGTTGTTGCCCAGGACGTTGCCCTCGCCGAAGAACGGGGCCGTGAAGTTGTCCGGGTCCGGGTAGTCCGGCACCCAGCCCTTCACGTACACGCCGTACTCGCCCGCCTCGATGTCCTTCTCGTACTGGTCGTAGGCGACGGACTTCACGGTCGCGTCGAACAGGCCGCTGGCGTTGAGCTGCTTGGCAATCGCCTTGAACTCCTGGTCGGTGGACGGCCCGTAGCGGGTCGGCGTCGACCAGAGGGTCAGCTTCACCTTGTCGGTGATGCCGTCGGCCTGCAGCGCGGCCTCGGCCTTGGCGCGCGAGGGGCGGGCGCCGTAGGTGTTGAAGAAGGCCGTGTTGTGGCCCGTGATGCCCGCGGGGATGATCGAGTACAGCGGGGTCGCCGTGTTCTCGTACACCTCCTTGATGAGGGCGTCACGGTCGAGCAGATGGGCGATGGCCTGGCGGACGCCGAGCTTGCCGGCCACCGGGTCCTTCATGTTGAAGACCAGGTGCTGGACCTCGGCGCTGGATCCCTCGACGACGTCGATGGCCTGGCTGCCGGTGGTGTCCTCCTGGATCTCCGCGATGTCCTTGGCGGCGAGGCCTCGGTAGGCGGCGTCCACCTCGTTGTCGCGGATGGCCTTCTTCAGGCCGGACTGGTCACCGTGGAAGAGCTTGAGGGTCACGCCCGAGTTCTGCGTCTTGGCGCTGCCCTTGTAGTTCTCGTTGACCGAGAAGACGGCCTCGTCCTTGCCGAACGACTCCAGCTTGTACGGGCCCGAGCCGACGGCCTTGCCGTCCTCGCGCAGCTCGTCCGCGGAGTACTCGCGGTGGTTCACGATCGAGCCGGCGCCGGAGGCGATCTTGCTCGGGAAGGTGGCGTCGGAGACCTTGAGATTGAAGACGACCGTCTTCTCGTCCGGGGTCTCCACCTTGTCCAGCATGGGGAACATGATCGCGGGCCCCGCGGCGTCGCCGATCTTCATCATGCGGTCGAAGGAGAACTTGACGTCCTTCGAGGTCAGGTCGTCACCGTTGCTGAACTGCAGTCCGTCGCGCAGGGTGCACCGGTAGACCTTGGCGCCCGAGTCCGTGAAGGTGCACTCCTCGGCGGCTTCCGGCTGCGGCTCGGTGCCGCCGTTGGGGAAGCTGAGCAGGGACTGGAAGACGTTGTTGAACAGGAGCCAGGAGCCCGGGTCGTAGCCCGAGGCCGGATCGGTGGCCAGGACGTCGTCGGTCATCCCGATGGAGACGGTGGAGCCGCTGCCCCCGGAGTCGCCCGTTTCCGAGCCGCATCCGGTCAGCAGGCCCGCGGACAGTCCCGCTACGACGGGCAGGACGGGCCACTTGGTGCGCATATTCACGTGCGTATGCCTTGTCGTTGATCTGTCTCGAGTCCGGTCGGTCGCGCGTTCGCCTTGGTGGTCAGCCGCCGACTCCGCGGCCGAGTTCCCACAGCTGAAGCGTCGAGGACGAGTTGAGCGCGTACTCGGCGCCGGTGATGTCGTCCCGCGCGGCGATGTACTGCTTGCCCTGCCACAGCGGCAGAACGGGGACGTCCTCGGCGACGATGCTCTGGATCTCCTCGATGCTGTTCGAGGCGTTGAGCCGGTCGGCCTCGCGACGGGACTCGGGGATCAGATTGTTGCGGATCTGGTTGTTCGTGTACGGCGAGCCGATGGTGTTGTCCTTGTCGAGGAACGGCGCGAGGTAGTTGTCGGCGTCGGGGAAGTCCGGGAACCAGCCCATGCCGTAGACCTCGTACTTGCCCTCCTGCTCGTTCGGGCGGAACGTCTTCCACTTCTCGCCCTTGATGTCGACCTTGAACAGCTTGCTGTCGTTCAGCTGCTTCTGCAGCAGCTCGAACTCCTCCTTGGTGGCCGGGCCGTAGTGGTCGTCCGTGTAGTGCAGCGTCAGCTTCACCGGCGTGGTGACGTTCGCCGCGGACAACAGGTCCTTGGCCTTGGAGGCGTTCGGGTCGCCGTACTTGTTGAAGAACGAGTTGGCGTGACCCGTGACGGTGGCCGGGACCATGGAGTACAGCGGGTCGGCGCCGGAGCCGTACACCCGGGAGGTGAGTTCGCCGCGGTTGATGACCTGGGCCATCGCCTGGCGGACCGCCTTGGTCTTCACCGACGGGTCGTTGGTGTTGAAGCCGAGGTAGCGGATCTCCAGACCGGGCTGCTCGATCAGGTCGACGTCGGTGCCCTTGTCGTTCTGGAGCTTCTTGATCTGCTCGGGCGACATGGTGCGGGTCATCACGTCGATGTCGCCCTTGTCGAGCGCTGTGCTCATGGCGTCGGCGCTCTCGAAGGAGCGCAGCTCGACCTTGTCGTTCTTCAGCTCCGAAGTCCCCCGGTAATTGGGGTTCTTGGTGAAGACGGCCTTGACGAGCTCGTTCTTCTTGACCTCGGCCTTGAGCGTGTACGGGCCGGACCCGCTCACGTCGAAGCCGTCCCGCAGCTTGTTCTTGTCGTAGTCGTCGGGGTCGACGATGCCCGCGACCGGCGTGGACAGCTTGAACGGGAAGGTGGCGTCGGCGGTGTTGAGGTGGAAGATCACCTCTCGGTCGCCCTTGGTCTCGACGGTGTCGATGGTGGACAGCAGGGCGAAGACACCGCTGTCGGACTTGATCCGCAGCGCGCGGTCGATGGAGAACTTCACGTCCTCGGCGGTGACCGGGTCGCCGTTCGCGAACTTGAGGTCCTTGCGGAGGGTGCACGCGTACCGCTCGTTGCCCGAGTCGGTGAAGCCGCACTCCTCGGCGGCCTCCGGCGCCGGGTCGCCGCCGCCGTTGGGCATCACCATCAGCGTCTGGACGGTCTGGCGGAGGATGTTCCAGGTGCCGACGTCGTAGGCGAAGGCCGGGTCGAGCGGCGCCGGGTCCTTGCTCGAGGCGGAGAACCGGTCGGTGGTACCGACGACGACGGCGTCGCCGCTGTTGTCCCCGCTGTCGGAACCGCCGCACGCGGCGAGGACCGGGGCAAGCAGACCGATCACGGTCGGCAGCACCAAAGTCTTACGGTTCATGCTCGAAGTTCTCCAGAGCTGTCGATCCCTCGAACGGCAGGCAGGGGTGTTGCCTACGGGTCGCGGGGGTTACGGCGATGTTCTCGCAATGAGATTAGTCCGCACCAGCAGGACGGTTTGCAGCTACCGGAGTTGAGTTGCCATCACGCTGCGAAACCGGGCGTGGACGCACCGAAAACCCGACAGTGGAAGGATTCGTGCAGCGTCCCATGAAACGGGACACAAGGGCACACCGCGCATGCCCGAAAAGGGCTCCGAGACACATCGGGAACCCTTTGTCGACCTCCCATCAGGTGGCGAACGTCACACCTTCAACTGGGTTGAGGGGCATCGGAATTCGGCCACCTGGGGAGATGCGGGAGGCGACCGAATTACTCCGGTGCCGTGGCCACGCAGTTTTTGAGAATTCAATTATGCACCCTGGGTGAACGATTAGCGCTTTTCCGTCATCAGGCCGCGGAGAAAAGGCAGGTCGACCTGTTCCAGGGAGGTCACCACGGTGCGCCGGACGGCCGGGGCGATGGGCGCCACGGAGGGTACGGCGACGACGTGGCAGCCCGCCGCCTCGGCGGCCGCGACGCCCGTCGCGGTGTCCTCGACGACCGCGCATCTGGCCGGATCGGCACCGAGGCCGGCGGCCGCCAGCAGATACGGGTCGGGGTGCGGCTTGGTGCGCTCGACCTCGTCGCCCGCGATGGTCAGGGCGAAGTTCTGCGGGCCGAGGGAGGTCAGGATGCGGTCGATGATGCGCCGGTGCGAGGCGGAGACCAGCGCCGTGGGGATCTCATGCGCGGCCAGTTCGGCGAGGAGCCTCGCGGCTCCCGGCATCAGCGGCAGGACGCGGCCGATACGGTCCTCGAACCCGTCGTTCAGCAGCACGGTGAGCTCGGCGAGGGTGACGTCGGCGCCCGTGGCCTCGATGAGGAAGCCGGCGCTGCGGGTCATGGGGCCGCCGACCACCACATGGCGCCAGGAGTCGTCGAGGGTGTGGCCGAGACGGCCGAACACCTCGACCTCCGCGTCCCACCAGAAACCCTCGGTGTCCACCAAGGTGCCGTCCATGTCGAGGAGCACGGCCTGCAGGGCGGAGCCCTCGGCCGTACGGGTACCGAGTGCGGGGACCGTACTGGTCATGTAGGCACACCTCCGTGAGGGACGAGAAGGCCGGTTCCCTCCGGGGAACCGGCCTGCACTGGACCGACCAGTGTACGACTCTCGCCGGGGAAGTGCCTGGTTTAACCGTTGGGGCGTGAGGGCACTCTCACATCCCGGTCCCGGGACGTTTCGACGTGCCCTGAAACGGCGCCCCGCCTGCGCTGAAGGGTCTCAGCGCGCGTTGAAGTACTTCGCCTCCGGGTGGTGGATGACGATCGCGTCCGTGGACTGCTCCGGGTGGAGCTGGAACTCCTCGGAGAGGTGGACGCCGATCCGCTCGGGCTGCAGAAGCTCAGCGATCTTGGCGCGGTCCTCCAGGTCCGGGCAGGCGCCGTAGCCGAGCGAGAAGCGGGCGCCGCGGTACTTGAGCGCGAACATGTCCTCGATCTCGGCCGGGTCCTCCCCCGCGAAGCCGAGCTCCGAACGCACGCGCGCGTGCCAGTACTCGGCGAGGGCCTCGGCCAACTGCACGGACAGGCCGTGCAGTTCGAGGTAGTCCCGGTAGGCGTTCGTCTCGAAGAGCTTCGCCGTCTCCTCGCCGATCCGGGAGCCGACGGTGACGACCTGGAGGCCGACGACATCCGTCTCGCCGGACTCCTCGGGCCGGAAGAAGTCGGCCAGGCACAGGCGGCGGCCGCGGCGCTGGCGCGGGAAGGTGAAGCGGGTGCGCTCGTTGCCCTGCTCGTCCAGGAGGATCAGGTCGTCGTCCTTGGAGACGCAGGGGAAGTAGCCGTAGACGACGGCCGCTTCCAGCAGGTTCCCGGTCTGCAGCTGGTCCAGCAGTCCGCGCAGCCGCGGCCTGCCCTCGGTCTCCACCAGCTCCTCGTACGTCGGGCCGTCGCCCGTGCGCGCCTGCTTGAGGCCCCACTGGCCCTTGAACAGCGCGCCCTCGTCGAGCCAGGTGGCGTACTCCTTGAGCTGGATGCCCTTGACGACGCGGGTTCCCCAGAACGGCGGCTCCGGGATGGGGTTGTCGACGGCCACGTCGGAACGGACCGCGCCCTCCTCGGGGCGCTCCTCGACGACGGTCTGCGCGGTGGCCCTGACCCGGCGCTGCTTCAGCTCGGGCAGGGACGCTCCCGGCACGCCCCGCTTGACCGCGATCAGCGCGTCCATCAGGCGCAGGCCCTCGAACGCGTCGCGGGCGTAGCGGACTTCGCCCTCGTAGATCTCGTGCAGGTCCTGCTCGACGTACGACCTGGTGAGGGCCGCGCCGCCGAGGATGACGGGGTAGTCGGCGGCCAGCTTGCGCTGGTTGAGCTCCTCCAGGTTCTCCTTCATGATCACCGTGGACTTGACCAGCAGGCCGGACATGCCGATGACGTCGGCGCGGTGCTCCTCGGCCGCCTCCAGGATCGCGGAGACGGGCTGCTTGATGCCGAGGTTGACGACGGTGTAGCCGTTGTTGGACAGGATGATGTCGACGAGGTTCTTGCCGATGTCGTGCACGTCGCCGCGCACCGTGGCGAGCACGATGGTGCCCTTGCCCTCGTCGTCGGTCTTCTCCATGTGCGGCTCGAGGTAGGCCACCGCGGTCTTCATGACCTCGGCGGACTGCAGCACGAACGGCAGCTGCATCTGGCCGGAGCCGAACAGTTCACCGACGACCTTCATGCCGTCGAGGAGCGTCTCGTTGACGATGTCGAGGGCGGGACGCTCCTGCAGGGCCTCGTCGAGGTCGGCCTCCAGGCCGTTCTTCTCGCCGTCGATGATGCGCCGCTTGAGCCGCTCGTTCAGCGGCAGCGCGGCCAGCTCCTCGGCCCGGCCCGCCTTGAGCGACTTGGTGGTGGCGCCCTCGAACAGCGCCATCAGCTTCTGCAGCGGGTCGTAGCCCTCCGCGCGCCGGTCGTAGATCAGGTCGAGGGCGGTGGTGACCTGCTCCTCGTCGAAGCGGGCGATCGGCAGGATCTTCGACGCGTGCACGATCGCCGAGTCCAGGCCCGCCTTGACGCACTCGTCGAGGAAGACCGAGTTGAGCAGGACGCGCGCGGCCGGGTTGAGGCCGAAGGAGATGTTGGACAGGCCCAGCGTGGTCTGCACGTCCGGGTGACGCCGCTTGAGCTCCCGGATCGCCCCGATGGTGGCGATGCCGTCGCCCCGGGACTCCTCCTGACCGGTGCAGATGGTGAAGGTGAGGGTGTCGATGAGGATGTCCGACTCGTGGATGCCCCAGTTCCCCGTCAGGTCCTCGATCAGCCGCTCGGCGATGGCCACCTTGTGCTCGACGGTGCGGGCCTGGCCCTCCTCGTCGATGGTCAGCGCGATCAGCGCGGCGCCGTGCTCCTGCGCGAGCTTGGTGACCTTGGCGAAGCGCGACTCGGGGCCGTCGCCGTCCTCGTAGTTGACGGAGTTGATGACCGCGCGGCCGCCGAGCTTCTCCAGGCCGGCCCGGATGACGGGGACTTCGGTGGAGTCCAGCACGATCGGCAGGGTGGAGGCGGTGGCGAAGCGCCCGGCCAGCTCCTCCATGTCGGCGACGCCGTCGCGGCCCACGTAGTCGACGCACAGGTCGAGCATGTGCGCGCCCTCGCGGATCTGGTCGCGGGCCATCTCCACGCAGTCGTCCCAGCGGCCGTCCAGCATCGCCTCGCGGAACTTCTTCGAGCCGTTGGCGTTCGTCCGCTCGCCGATCGCCATGTACGCGGTGTCCTGACGGAACGGCACGGTCTGGTAGAGCGAGGCGGCGCCCGGCTCGGGGCGCGGCCGGCGCTCGGCCGGGGTCAGGTCCCGTACCCGCTCGACGACCTGGCGCAGGTGCTCGGGGGTCGTGCCGCAGCAGCCGCCGACCAAGGAGAGGCCGTATTCGCGTACGAAGGTCTCCTGGGCGTCGGCCAGTTCGGGCGCCGTCAGCGGGTAGTGGGCGCCGTTCTTGCCGAGGACGGGGAGGCCCGCGTTCGGCATGCAGGACAGCGGGATACGGGAGTGGCGGGCCAGATAGCGCAGGTGCTCGCTCATCTCGGCGGGGCCTGTGGCGCAGTTCAGGCCGATCATGTCGATGCCGAGCGGCTCGAGCGCGGTGAGCGCGGCGCCGATCTCCGAGCCGAGCAGCATGGTGCCGGTGGTCTCGACGGTCACCGAGACAATCAGCGGCAGATCGACGCCGAGGGCGTCCAGGGCCCGGCGGGCGCCGAGCACCGACGCCTTGGTCTGCAGCAGGTCCTGGGTGGTCTCCACGAGCAGCGCGTCGGCGCCGCCTGCGATCATGCCCTCGGCGTTCTGCTGGTAGGCGTCGCGCAGCGTGGTGTACGGGGCGTGGCCGAGCGTCGGGAGCTTGGTGCCGGGGCCCATCGAGCCGAGGACCCAACGCTGCTGCCCGGTCGAGGCGGTGAACTCGTCGGCGACCTCGCGGGCGATGCGGGCGCCGGCCTCGGAGAGCTCGTGGACGCGGTCCGCGATGTCGTACTCGGCGAGCGCCGCGAAGTTCGCACCGAAGGTGTTGGTCTCGACGCAGTCGACACCAACGGAGAAGTACTCCTCGTGTACCGAGCGGACGATGTCGGGCCGCGTCACGTTCAGGATCTCGTTGCAGCCCTCCAGCTGCTCGAAGTCCTCCATCGTCGGGTCCTGCGCCTGCAGCATCGTGCCCATCGCGCCGTCGGCCACCACCACACGGGTGGCGAGCGCCTCGCGGAGGGCGTCGGTTCGGGTCCGGCTGTAGCCGGGGACGGACGAGAGGGACGGGTTCGGCAACGAGGCCATGGAAGATGCTCCCTGGGGTGCGACGGCTGTCGGCTTTGCCCTTCTCATGGAAGGCGCACGCCGCAAGGGTAGCCCGCTGCGGGGCCGGAGGTCAGGAGAGTCCACGGGGCGGACGAGCGACACGTACCACAGCACTGGTCGGGAGACGGCCGACGGCACCGCTGGGCATTGGGCCGACCGTGCCGATGGCGATGCGACTGCAACACATCACGACCACCCATTAGCGGGAGGTCGACGACGACCGGTAGTGTTCGACATTGCCGAACGGTGGGAGCGAAGCGCCGACCGACGGTCCAAGGGGACGGAGGGCAGGACGGCGATGGCACGGAACATCCAGTCGCTCGAACGGGCGGCCGCGATGCTGCGCTTGCTCTCGGGCGGCGAGCGGCGGCTCGGCCTGTCGGACATCGCCTCGTCGCTGGGCCTGGCCAAGGGTACGGCCCACGGCATACTGCGCACGCTGCAGCAGGAGGGCTTCGTCGAGCAGGACACGGCCTCGGGGCGCTACCAGCTGGGCGCCGAGCTGCTGCGTCTGGGCACCACGTATCTCGATGTGCACGAGCTGCGGGCGCGCGCCCTGGTGTGGACGGACGACCTGGCCCGCTCCAGCGGCGAGAGCGTCTACCTGGGGGTGCTGCACCAGCAGGGCGTGCTGATCGTGCACCACGTGTTCCGGCCCGACGACAGCCGTCAGGTGCTGGAGGTCGGGGCCATGCAGCCGCTGCACTCCACGGCGCTCGGCAAGGTCCTTTCCGCGTACGACCCGGTGGCGCACAGCGAGGTCCTGGAGGCCGACCGCAAGGAGTTCACGGCGCGCACGATATGCGAGGCAGAGGCGTTCGAGAGCGTCCTCGACCTCACGCGCGCGCGTGGGTACGCGGCCGACGTCGAGGAGACCTGGACGGGGGTGGCCTCGGTGGCCGCGCCCATCCACAACCAGCGGCGGATGCCGGTCGGTGCGGTGGGCGTCACCGGAGCGGTGGAGCGCGTCTGCAAGGACGGCGAGCTGCGCCCGGAGCTGATCGCGGCGGTCCGTGACTGCGCCCGCGCGGTGTCGCGGGATCTGGGCGCCGGGCGGTTCTGAGGTTCGCATCCCGGGCTGGCAGTCCCGGGCTCGTGTGTGAGAAGGCCGGTACGTCATCGACGTACCGGCCTTTCGTGCGTCCCGGCGACCGGCGACCACAGGACGTGCCTGCTCGCACGCACTGCGCGGCCACCCAAGATCGACAGCACACATCAGTCAATAACGATCGTGTTTTCGCCAGCGCAAGCCTTGACGAGCTGGTAACGGCAGAGCAAGACTCCCGTCCATCGGTCGGCATTGTCGAACACCTACCGGCAATACGCGCTAGAGTGTGACAACGCCAATGGCCGTCAACGACCTCACCTGAGGTCGCGGACCACCGGAGGGACCCGGGGTTCGCCTTCCCCTGGACGAAGGACAAAGGAGTCGCGGGTGTCCAGCTCCGACATCTTCATCGGCGAGACCATCGGTACCGCCATACTCATCCTGCTCGGCGGCGGTGTCTGCGCCGCCGTCACACTGAAGGCCTCCAAGGCTCGCAACGCCGGGTGGCTCGCCATCACCTTCGGGTGGGGCTTCGCGGTACTGACCGCCGTATACACCTCGGCACCCCTGTCCGGTGCCCATCTGAACCCGGCCGTGACCCTCGGGATCGCGATCAAGGACGACGCCTGGGGCGATGTCCTGACCTACTGGTCGGGCCAGCTGCTCGGCGCCATGATCGGTGCGGCGCTCGTGTGGATCGCGTACTACGGACAGTTCCACGCGCACCTCACCGACCGCGAGATCGTCGGCGGCCCGGGCGCGCAGGACACCAAGTCCGTGGAGGCGCAGGAGGCCCAGGCGGGCCCGGTGCTCGGCATCTTCTCCACCGGTCCGGAGGTCCGGGTCGCGTGGCAGAACCTCGCCACGGAGATCATCGGCACGGTCGTGCTGGTGCTCGCGGTCCTCACGCAGGGCCTGAACGACAGCGGCAAGGGGCTCGGCACCCTGGGCGCGCTGATCACCGCCCTCGTGGTCGTCAGCATCGGCCTCTCGCTCGGCGGCCCGACGGGGTACGCGATCAACCCGGCCCGCGACCTCGGCCCGCGTATCGTGCACGCCCTGCTGCCCCTGCCCAACAAGGGCGGTTCCGACTGGGGCTACGCCTGGGTTCCGGTCGTCGGTCCGCTGATCGGCGGAGCGGTCGCCGCGGGCATCTACAACGTCGCTTTTGCTTAGAGCCGCACGTCCGCTCGGAGCCGTACGTCCGCCCGGTACGGGACGTCGGCTCGGAGCCGGTAGCAATACGTCGTAAGCCAGCCCCTTATCCACGGACTTTCAGGAGCACACCGTGACCGACGCGCACACCGCCGGCCCGTTCATTGCCGCCATCGACCAGGGCACGACCTCGTCCCGCTGCATCGTGTTCGACCGGGACGGCCGCATCGTCTCCGTCGACCAGAAGGAGCACGAGCAGATCTTCCCGAAGCCGGGCTGGGTCGAGCACAACGCCACCGAGATCTGGACCAACGTCCAGGAAGTCGTCGCCAGCGCCATCGAGAAGGCCGGCATCACCCGCGACGACATCAAGGCCATCGGCATCACCAACCAGCGCGAGACCACTCTCCTCTGGGACAAGAACACCGGTGAGCCCGTCCACAACGCCATCGTCTGGCAGGACACCCGCACCGACGCCCTCTGCAAGGAGCTCGGCCGCAACGTCGGCCAGGACCGCTTCCGCCGCGAGACCGGCCTGCCGCTGGCCTCGTACTTCGCCGGTCCGAAGGCCCGCTGGCTGCTCGACAACGTCGAGGGCCTGCGCGAGCGCGCCGAGGCCGGCGACATCCTCTTCGGCACCATGGACAGCTGGGTCATCTGGAACCTGACGGGCGGTGTGAACGGCGGCAGGCACGTCACCGACGTCACCAACGCCTCCCGCACCATGCTGATGAACCTGCACACCATGCGGTGGGACGAGAAGATCGCCGAGTCCATCGGCGTCCCGCTGGCGATGCTGCCCGAGATCCGCTCCTCCGCCGAGGTGTACGGCGAGATCACCGGCGGCAAGCTGGGCGACCTGCTCGGCGGCATCCCGGTCGCCTCCGCGCTCGGCGACCAGCAGGCGGCCCTGTTCGGGCAGACCTGTTTCTCCGAGGGCGAGGCCAAGTCCACGTACGGCACCGGCACGTTCATGCTGATGAACACCGGTGACAAGGTCATCAACTCGTACAGCGGACTGCTGACCACGGTCGGCTACCAGATCGGCGACCAGAAGCCGGTCTACGCCCTGGAAGGCTCGATCGCCGTCACCGGTGCGCTGGTGCAGTGGATGCGCGACCAGATGGGCCTGATCAAGTCCGCCGCCGAGATCGAGACGCTCGCGTCGTCGGTCGAGGACAACGGCGGCGCCTACTTCGTCCCGGCCTTCTCCGGCCTGTTCGCCCCGTACTGGCGCCCGGACGCCCGTGGTGTGATCGCCGGTCTGACCCGGTACGTCACCAAGGCGCACATCGCGCGCGCCGTCCTGGAGGCCACCGCCTGGCAGACCCGTGAGATCAGCGACGCCATGACGAAGGACTCCGGCGTCGAGCTGGCGGCTCTCAAGGTCGACGGCGGCATGACCTCCAACAACCTGCTGATGCAGACCCTGGCCGACGTCCTGGACGCCCCCGTGGTGCGCCCCATGGTCGCCGAGACCACCTGCCTCGGCGCCGCCTACGCCGCCGGTATCGCCGTCGGCTTCTGGACCAACACCGAGGACCTGCGCGCCAACTGGCGCCGGGCCGCCGAGTGGACCCCGAACATGGCCGCGGAGACCCGCGACCGTGAGTACAAGAGCTGGCTCAAGGCCGTCGAGCGGACCATGGGCTGGATCGAGGACGAGGAGTAAGACGCGATGACCACCCTGCAGAGTGTCCCGGCTCTTGGGACGCACCCGGCCAACGGCTCCGCTGCGTTCTATCTGAAAGCAGTGAGCCGAGCCGAAACCCGGGAGCAGCTGTCCAAGGCGACATACGACCTCCTGGTGATCGGTGGCGGGATTCTGGGCATCTCCACCGCCTGGCATGCCGCACAGTCGGGCCTGCGGGTGGCCCTGGTCGACGCCGGCGACTTCGCCGGCGCGACCTCCTCCGCCTCCTCCAAGCTGCTCCACGGCGGTCTGCGCTATCTGCAGACCGGCGCGGTGAAGCTGGTGGCGGAGAACCACTTCGAGCGCCGTGCGGTGTCCCGTCAGGTGGCCCCCCATCTGGCGAATCCGCTCACGTTCTACCTCCCCGTGTACAAGGGCGGGCCGCACGGCGCGGCGAAGCTCGGGGCGGGCGTCTTCGCCTACTCCGCGCTGTCGGCGTTCGGTGATGGTGTCGGGCACCTGCTCTCGCCGTCGAAGGCCGCGCAGGACGTGCCCGAGCTGCGTACGGACAATCTCAAGGCCGTGGCCGTGTACGGCGACGACCAGATGAACGACTCCCGGATGGCGCTGATGACGGTCCGCGCGGCCGTCGAGTCGGGTGCCGCCGTACTGAACCACGCCGAGGTCACCGGCCTGCGCTTCACCAACGGCCGGGTGACCGGCGCGGAGCTCAGGGACCGTCTCTCCGGTGACGAGTTCGGCGTGTCGGCACGCCTCGTGCTGAACGCGACCGGGCCGTGGGTGGACCACCTGCGCAAGATGGAGGACCCGAACGCGGCGCCGTCCATACGTCTGTCGAAGGGCGCGCACCTGGTCCTCAAGCGCACCTCCCCCTGGAAGGCCGCGCTGGCGACGCCCATCGACAAGTACCGCATCACCTTCGCCCTCCCCTGGGAGGACATGCTGCTGCTCGGCACGACCGACGAGGCGTACGAGGGCGATCCGGCGGACGTCTCGGTCAACGAGAAGGACACGGCCCAGATCCTGGACGAAGCAGCGTTCTCGATCCGCGACCAGCAGCTCTCCCGTGACCTGATCACGTACTCCTTCGCGGGTCTGCGCGTGCTGCCTGGCGGACCCGGCGACACGTCGAAGGCCAAGCGGGAGACGGTCGTCACGGAGGGCCGGGGCGGCATGCTGTCCGTCGCGGGCGGCAAGTGGACGACCTTCAGGCACATCGGCCGTACGGTCATGAGGAAGCTCGAGTCGCTGCCGGGCCGTCCCCTCGGTGACGACTTCGAGCCGATCTCCGCGCTGCCGAAGAGGATGCCGCTGCCGGGTGTCGCCAACCCGCGCGCGGTCGCGCACCGGCTCCTGGTCGACGGTCCGGCGCCGCGCATGGCCGCCGACACCGCCAGGCACCTGGCGACGCACTACGGTTCGCTCGCTTTCGACATCGCCCGGCTCGCCAACGACAACCCGGAGCTGGCCGAGCGCGTCCACCCGGACGCGCCCGAGATCTGGGCGCAGGTCGTCTACGCCCGCGACAACGAGTGGGCCGAGACGGCGGACGACGTACTGCGCCGCCGGACGACGCTGACGATCCGCGGTCTTGCGACGGACGACGTGCGCGGCAAGGTGCAGGACCTGCTCGACAAGAAGTAGGTATTCGCGAAGAAGCAAGTACTCGCGTCGAGTTGAGGGGCGGCTGCCATGGGCGGCCGCCCCTTCGGCGTGCGGGTGCAGCGGCGGACGTGGTTTCCCGCTGCGTACGATCTTCGGTGAGGCAGAGCATTTTTGATGGTCTGTCACACGCCGGGCTCGGGCTCGTACGACTGGAGTCACCTCATGACGCAGGAACTGTCGCCCATCACACGCATACCCCGCACCGGGCTGCCGCCGCACGCGCTGGTCGTCGGCGATCCGCTGCGCGCCGCGCTCGTCGGCGCGAGACTGGACGGTTCCCAGGAGGTGTCGTACCACCGCGAATACCGTGTGTTCAGCGGGAGTTGGAAGGGTGTGCCGGTCGTCGTCGCCTCGCACGGGGTCGGCGCGCCGGGCGCGATCCTGCTCTTCCAGGAGCTGGCGGACGCCGGGGTCCGCACTTTTCTGCGCTTCGGCACGGCGGGGGCGATGCGGCCCGGCATCGGTGACGGCGACCTGGTCATAGCGGAGGCGGCGATACGCGACGACGGGGTGACCCAGCAGTTGCTGCCGCCCGAGTATCCGGCGGTGGCCGCACCCGAGGCGGTGCTCGCGCTCCAGCGGGCGGCACGCGAGCAGGGCGCTCCGCACCACCGGGGCATCGTGTGGACGCGGGCCGCCTTCCAGCCGGGGCTTATACCCCTGACCTCGTACGCCGGGGCGGGGCTCGTGGGGATCGAGATGGAGCTGTCCGCGCTGTACGTCACCGCCTCGCTGCGCGGGCTGACCGCGGGCGGCGTCCTCGTGATCGACGGCGCGAACGCCGACGAACTCGTCGACGAGGCGGCCACCGGCGGCTACGACCCCCATCGCGAGATCGTCGCGGCGGGCGTGGAGCGCGGAAGCGTGGTCGCCCTGGAGGCCCTTCGGCTGCTGGCGGAGGGGGACGCACGATGACGACTCCTCCCACGTCCGGCGCAGGGTCTCCGGAACAGCCCGCCTCCGCCGAGCAGCGCATTCCGGCGTCCGGCGCACAGCCCCTTCCCGCTCCGGCATCCGCCCAAAGCCCCGTCCCCACCGACCTGTTGATCCACGGCGGTGACATCCTCACCGTCGACGAGGCCGGCACCGTCGTACACGACGGAGCCGTGGCCGTGCGCGACGGCGAGATCCTCGCGGTCGGCCCCGCGGCGGAGCTGCGGGCGCGGTACACGGCCGCCGAGAACCTCGACGCGACCGGCTGTCTCGTGCTCCCCGGCCTGGTCAACGCCCACACCCACCTGGCGATGACGCTGCTGCGCGGCTGCGCCGACGACGTCACGCTGCAGGGCTTCCTGGAACGGGTGATCCGCTGGGAGAGCGAGCTGCTGTCGGCGAAGAACGTCGCCGCGGCGGTCCGGGGCGCGATCGCGGAGAGCGTACGGGCCGGGGTGACCTCGGCGCTCGACATGTACTGGTTCCACGAGGCGGCCGAACGGGTCGCGCGCGAGGCGGGCTGGCGGCTGCACGCGGGGCCGACCTTCATGGACGTACCGACCCCGCCCGACGGCATGGCGTACGGGGACCGGCTGGGGTGGGCGCGCCGGGATCTGGCCGACCGTGCGCGGCGGCCCGGTACGCGCCCGGTGCTCTTCGCGCACTCCGCCTACACCCTCTCCCCCGGCCAGCTGACGGAAATCGTCGCGCTGGCAAGGGAGTTCGGCGCGCTGGTACACATCCACGCGGCGGAGAACGCGACCGAGGTCGCCACCGTCGAGGCGCGCTACGGCAAGCGGCCGGTGGAGTTGCTCGACTCGCTGGGGTTACTGGGCCCCGATCTGCTGCTGGCCCACGCCGTGGAACTGACCGGCTCGGAGATCGCGGCGCTGGCCCGTACCGGCACCTCGGTGGCCCACTGCCCGGTGTCGAACCTCAAGCTGGGCTGCGGCATCGCGCCCATACCACCGCTGCTGGACGCGGGCGTGACCGTCGGCCTCGGCACGGACGGCGCGGTCAGCTCCAACACACTGGACGTCTTCCGGGCACTCGGCCTTGCCGCCCTGGTGCACAAGGCGGACGGCGACCCGACCGCGGTCGGCGCCGAGCAGGCCGTGCGCATAGCCACGATCGAGGGAGCCCGCGCGCTGGGGCTGGACGCCCACCTGGGATCACTGGAGGCGGGCAAGCGGGCCGACCTGATCGTCCTCGATCTGGGCAGTGCGCATCTCGCGCCGCGCCACGACCCGTGGTCGACGCTCGCGTACGCCGCCCGGGCCGCCGACGTACGGGACACGGTCGTCGACGGACGGGTCCTGATGCGCGACCGTTCGCTCACGACGCTCGACGAGGCCGCCGTGATCGCGGACCTGGTGGCCCTGGTGTCACCGTCCGATCTTGTGTGATCGTGATCGCCACTGACGGGGCTCATCGGGGCAGCTGAAGCCCCATAATGAGACATCGGATGTCTGAACGACATATCTGATCGACAGGGAGGCCCGCCATGGCAGTCACCGATGAGGCGATCGAAAAGATCAAGGGAATGATCGTCTCCGGCGCGCTGGGCCCCGGCGACCGGCTGCCCAAGGAGAGCGAGCTCGCCGCCGACCTGGGCCTGTCCCGAAACTCTCTGCGGGAGGCGGTGCGCGCGCTCTCCCTGATCCGCATCCTGGACGTCCGGCAGGGCGACGGCACGTACGTCACGAGCCTGGACCCGCAACTGCTCCTCGAGGCGCTGAGTTTCGTCGTTGACTTCCACCGTGACGACACGGTCCTGGAGTTTCTCGCGGTGCGCCGCATCCTGGAGCCGGCCGCGACGTCGATGGCGGCGCTGCGGATCAGCGAGCAGCAACTGGACGCGCTCACCGCCCAGTTGGACGCGCTCGGCGCGGAACCCTCCGTGGAGGAGCTGGTCGCCTGCGACCTGGAGTTCCACCGCGGCATCGTGCAGAGCTCCGGGAACTCGGTGCTGTGCTCCCTGCTCGACGGTCTCTCCGGCCCCACGACCCGCGCCCGGATCTGGCGCGGGCTGACCCAGGAGGACGCGGTCAGCCGCACGCTGCACGAGCACCGCGCGATCCTCAGCGCGCTGCGCGACCGCGACGCGGAGGCGGCCCGCTCATGGGCGACCGTGCACATCGCGAGTGTGGAGCAGTGGCTTCGCTCCACGCTGTGACCGCACCGTGACCGCATTCTGAGCGACCAGTCCCGTCGGCCCTGTTCGTCCCTGTTCAGTTCCGTTCAGTCCTGCTTCTCCCCGCTTCAGTCCTGCTTCTCCCCGCTCGCGAACCGCGAGATCACCAGCGCCACGATGATGATCGCTCCGTTGAGGAACTGGTTCCACAGCGCGGGCACGCCGCCGAGCGTCATGACGTTGACGACGAGTTGCAGGGTCAGTACGCCGGTGAGGGCGCCGAACAGCGTCCCCCGCCCGCCCTTCAGGCTGATCCCGCCGATCACCGCGGCCGCGAACACCTGGAAGATCCACCCGTTGCCCTGGGTGGCCGCGACCGAGCCGTAGTGGCCGGTGTAGAGGACGCCCGCGAAGGCGGCGAGCAGGCCGCCGATGGCGAGGACGATCCAGGTGATGCGGTCGACACGGATGCCGGCCGCGCGGGCCGCCTCCGGGTTGCCGCCGATCGCGTACAGCGCGCGCCCGTGCCGCAGCCAGGCGAGCGCGCAGCCGCCGACGGCGAAGAGCGTGAGGCAGATCCAGACGGCGGCGGGGGCGCCGAGCCAGTCCGTCTTGCCCAGGTAGCGGAAGGACTCGGGGACGTCGGTGATCGACTTGCCCTCGGTGATGCCGATGTGTAGGCCGCGCAGCATGGTGAGCATGCCGAGGGTGGCGATGAAGCCGTTGACGCGCAGTTTCAGCATCAGGAAGCCGTTGACACCGCCGATCAGCAGGCCGGCGAGCAGGCAGACCGGGATGGCCGTCCACACCGGCAGCAGGTCCAGGCCCGCGAAACGGCTTCCTTCCGTCGGCAGCACCAGCCACATCGCGATCACCGGTGCGATGCCGATCGTCGACTCCAGCGACAGGTCCATCCGGCCGCAGATCAGGATCAGCGCCTGGCCGAGCACCAACAGGCTGAGCTCGCTGGACTGCTGGACGACGTTGATGAGGTTCGTGGAGGTCAGGAACACCGGCGAGACGATGTAGCCGATCACCATCAGGACGAGGATCACGGGCACGAGGGAGAGGTCGCTCCAGCGGACGTACCGCACGAACTGCGGCGTGCGTGTCTTCTGCGCCGTCTCGGGCCGCAGGGTCTCCGTCATGGACTCACCTTCCCCGTCATGACCGCTCCCTCTCCGTCATGGCCCGTCCTCCCGCTCGGCCACGCCCTCCCCCTCGGCCACGCCCTCCATCGCGGCCACGCCCTCCATCGCGGCCACCAGTTCCCGGTCGGTCCAGCCGACGCCGTACTCGCCCACGACGCGCCCGTGGAAGAGCACCAGCAGCCGGTCGCACACCCGCAGATCGTCGAGTTCGTCGGAGACGATCACCGCGGCCCGCCCCTCGTCCGCGACCCGGCGTACGACTCCGAGCAGCGCCTCCTTGGCACGCACGTCGACCCCCGCGGTGGGCCGCAACGCCACCAGGACGTGCGGGCGGCGGGCCAGTGCCCGGGCCACGACGACCTTCTGCTGGTTGCCACCGGAGAGCCCGGAGACGGGCTGGTCGGGCCCGCGGGTCTTGATGTCGAGCGAGCGGATCATCGTGGCCGCGAACTCCCTTGTCCGGGACGGGAGTACGGTCCCCCAGCGGCCCAGCTGGTCGGTCACCGTGAGCGTGGCGTTCTCGGCGACGCTGCGGTCGACGACGAGGCCCTGGCGGTGACGGTCCTCGGGGATGTAGCCGATGCCCGCTTCGAGGGCGTGCGGCACACTGCCGGTCCGAACGCCCCTTCCCCGCACGGCGATTGAGCCCGCCGTCGGGGCCCGCATGCCCACCAGCGTCTCGCCGAGCGCCGTGTTGCCGCTGGCCGCCGCGCCCGCGAGGCCGAGCACCTCGCCGGGGCGCACCGCGAAGTCGAGCGGCTCGAACTGCCCTTCCAGGGCGAGCCCTTGGGCCCGCAGCAGCGGCTCACCGGTGTGCGCGGAGCGCTTCGGCTCCCAGTCCGGTACGACCGACGCGTCCTCCCCCGTCATCGCCGCCACGAGGTCCGATTTGGCCAGCCCCGCGACCGGAGCCGTCAGCACCCGGCGGGCGTCCCGCAGCACCGTCACGGTGGCGCACAGCTCGTACACCTCCTGGAGGTGGTGCGATATGTAGAGGAACGCGACGCCCTGCGCCTGGAGGTCGCGGAGCTTCTCGAAGAGGCGTTGGATGCCGCGTGCGTCGAGCTGTGCGGTCGGTTCGTCCAGGACGATGAGCCGGGCGCCGCAGGAGAGGGCCTTGGCGATCTCGACGAACTGCCGTTGCTCAACGGCGAGTTCCTTGGCCCGCAGGCCCGGGTCGACGTCGACTCCGTACTCGGCGAGGAGAGTTCGCGCGCGTGCTCTCAGCTTCGACCACCGGATGAACCGGTCGTGTTCGTCGAAGCGGTTCAGGAACAGGTTCTCGGCGACGGTGAGTTCGGGCACGACCATCGACTTCTGGTAGACGCAGGCCACCTTGGACCGCCAGGCCGCCGTGTCCCCGAAGGAGGGAGCCGGTTCGCCGTCGAAGCGCACCCTGCCGGACTCCGGCCTGTGCAGCCCGGTCAGCACGCCCACCAGGGTGGACTTGCCCGCGCCGTTGCGCCCGACGAGCGCGTGCGACTCGCCGGGCCGGACGGTGAGGTCGACGCCGTCGAGCGCGAGGGTCGGCCCGAAGCGTTTGAGGATGCCCTGTGCCTCGACTGCCGGTGCGGGCATGTCACTTCTCCAGCTGGTTGGCCCACAGCTTCGGGTCGTCCACGTTGTCCTCGGTGACCAGGGGCGCCGGCAGCTGGTCCTCGAACCCGCCCGGAATCTTGATGATGGTGGAGTCGTGGTCGGTCGGCCCCGGCTTGACCTCCACCCCGTCCAGGGCCTGCTTCGCCCAGTGGAGTGCGTACTTGGCGTACAGGTCGACGGGCTGCGAGACCGTCGCGTCGATCTTTCCGTCGCGGATGGCGTCCAGTTCCTGTGGGATGCCGTCGTTCGAGATGATCGTGATGTGCCCCTTCGATCCCGGCGGCTTGAGCAGTTTCTTCTGTTCGAGGAGGGCCAGCGTCGGCTCGAGGAAGACGCCGCCGGCCTGCATGTAGATGCCGTTCAGATCGGGGTGGGCGGCGAGCGTCGACTGGAGTTTCGCCGACGCCACCTCGCCCTTCCACTCCGTGGCCAGCTCGAAGACCCTGATGCCGGGATAGTTCTTCGTCATGCACGCCTTGAAGGCCTCGGAGCGGTCCCGCCCGTTGATGGACGCCAAGTCGCCCTGGAACTCGGCGACCTTGCCCTTCCCCTTCAGCTGCTCGCCGAGGAACTCGCAGGCCTTCTGGCCGTACGCGCGGTTGTCGGCCCGCACCACCATGTAGACCTCGCCCTTGTCGGGGCGGGTGTCGACGCTGACCACCGGGATGTCCTTCTCCGCGAGGTTGTTGAGGGTCTCGGCGACGGCTCCGGTGTCCTGCGGGGCCATCACGACGGCCTTCGCACCCTGGTCGGTGAAGGTCTGGACGTTGGCCGCGAGCCGCCCGATGTCGTTCTGCGAGTTGGTGAGCGGCAGGGCGTCGATGTCCTCGGCCTTGATGTCCTTCTTCACGTAGTCCTGGTAGGAGTTCCAGAAGTCGCTGTCGTTGCGGGGCATGTCGATGCCGACCTTGCCGCCCGAATCCCCGCTGCCCGAGTCCCGGTTGCAGGCCGTGAGCACGGTCGAGGCCAGAAGTGCGGCACAGGCGACGGCAGTTGGCGTACGCAGTCTCATCGGGGATCACTCCTTCACGAAGGATGCTTCGGGGTCTGCCAGACGGGCCCGTCCGGATAGGTGTGCGCGGCCACCGACTCGGGGCGCATGCGGGCCGAGAACCCCGGTGCGCCCGGCGCCCGGTAGCGCCCGGCCACGACGACGGCCGGGTCGGTGAAGTGCTCATGGAGGTGGTCGACGTACTCGACGACCCGGTCCTCGCGGCTGCCGGAGACGGCGACGTAGTCGAACATCGCGAGGTGCTGGACCAGTTCGCACAGCCCGACACCGCCCGCGTGCGGGCAGACGGGCACCCCGAACTTGGCGGCGAGCAGCAGGATCGCGAGATTCTCGTTGACGCCCGCGACCCGGGCCGCGTCGATCTGCACGAAGTCCACGGCGCCGGCCTGGAGGAGCTGCTTGAAGACGACGCGGTTGGCGACGTGCTCGCCGGTGGCGACGCGCACCGGCTGCCCCGCGCGCACGGCGGCGTGCCCCAGGACGTCGTCGGGGCTGGTGGGTTCCTCGATCCAGTACGGGTCGTACGGCGCGAGAACGGCCAGCCACCGCAGTGCTTCGCCGACGTCCCAGCGCTGGTTGGCGTCCACGGCGATCCGTATGTCCGGGCCGACCGTCTTGCGGGCCAGACGCAGGCGCCGTACGTCCTCGTCGAGGTCCGCGCCGACCTTCAGCTTGATCTGCCGGAAGCCGTCCGCGACGGCCCGCTCGGCGAGCCGGACCAGCTTGGCGTCGTCGTAGCCGAGCCAGCCGGGGCTGGAGGTGTATGCGGGATATCCCTCGCGCAGGAGCTTCCGGGTCCGCTCGGCGCGTCCCGGCTCGGCCGCGCGGAGGATGTCCAGGGCCTCGTCCGGGGTGAGCGCGTCGCTCAGGTAGCGGAAGTCGACCAGCGCCACCAGCTCCTCCGGGGTCATGCCCGACAGGTATCGCCACACGGGCGCCCCGGCCCGCCGCGCCGCCAGGTCCCACGCGGCGTTGACGACCGCGCCCGCCGCCATGTGCATCACGCCCTTCTCGGGGCCGAGCCAGCGCAGCTGGGAGTCGTGGGTGACCGCGCGATGGACGGCGGCGAGATCCGCGGCGGTACAAGGCACGGGGCGCCCCACCACGTACGGGCGAAGCGCGTCGATGCCCGCCGCCACGACCTCGTTGCCGCGCCCGATGGTGAAGCAGAAGCCGTAGCCGGCCGATCCGTCGGAGGTGTGCAGCACCAGATACGCCGCCGAGTAGTCGGGGTCGGGGTTCATCGCGTCCGAGCCGTCCAGCCGCTCCGACGTGGGAAACCGGATGTCGTGGACCTCGAAGCCGGTGACGGTCGCCCGCATGCGCGCCCTCATCCCCTTGGTAGGCCCGGGATCCCCTTGGTAGGCCCGGGAACATCGGACCTCTGGCGGTCATCCGACGTATATCGCCGCTCCCGAACAACGTCCAGGCCCGCGGTCGAAGTTGGCCCGGGACAGCTCGGATGACTGCAGGGTGTTCCGAGGTGGCGAACGGGGCAGTCATCCGGTCACTCCCCCATGCAAGGGGGCTGCGGGCGCCCCCTGCGCAAGCCGTAAGGTTGGGGCGTACGCGAGGGCACGTCGGAAGGAGGCGCTGGGTGATCGAGCTCGAGGGGGTTCCCGAGCTGGTCGACCCGGTCATGGTGGCCGCGTTCGAGGGCTGGAACGACGCCGGCGACGCCGCCTCCACCGCGGTCGCGCATCTGGACAGGGAATGGAAGGGCGAGGTGTTCGCGGCGCTCGACGCCGAGGACTACTACGACTTCCAGGTGAACCGGCCCACCGTGTGGCTGGACGGCGGCGTACGCAAGATCACCTGGCCGACGACAAGGTTGTCGGTGGTCCGGGTCGGCGGGGAGAAACCGCGTGACCTGGTGCTGGTGCGGGGCATCGAGCCGTCGATGCGCTGGCGCTCGTTCTGCAACGAGATCCTCGGCTTCGCCCATGAGCTGGGCGTGGAGCTGGTGGTGATCCTGGGCGCCCTGCTCGGCGACACCCCGCACACGCGTCCGGTCCCGGTCAGCGGAGTCACGTCCGACCCGGACCTGGCCCGCACCATGGACCTGGAGGAGACCAAGTACGAGGGCCCCACGGGCATCGTCGGCATCCTCCAGGAGGCGTGCACGCACGCGGGCGTACCGGCGGTGTCACTGTGGGCGGCCGTGCCGCACTACGTCTCGCAGCCGCCGAACCCGAAGGCGACGCTGGCCCTCCTGAACCGCCTGGAGGACCTGATCGACATGCGGATCCCGCTGGGCGAGCTGGCCGAGGACGCGCGGGCCTGGCAGCTGGGCGTGGACCAGTTGGCCGCAGAGGACAGCGAGGTCGCCGAGTACGTGCAGACGCTGGAGGAGGCCCGGGACACCGCCGAGCTGCCGGAGGCGTCGGGCGAGGCGATCGCCCGCGAGTTCGAGCGCTATCTGCGCAGACGGGACGGGAGTGGTCCGGCGACACCGCCGGGCGGCCACGCCACGGAGAGCGGCGAGTCCGCCACGTTCCTCCGGGACAACCCGGGCGGCCGGACCCGGCCGCCGAAGCCGCAGCGGCCGGAGACCGCCGACGGCGTCGACGGCAACGACGGCACTTCCAATGACTCCTCCGACGACTCCTCCGACTCTCCCGAGGACTCCTCGGAGGACTGAAACGGGCGAGGAAGCCGAGCGGGCGGGGAAGCCGAGCGGGCGGGAAGGCTGATCCGGCGAAGGGGCGATGCGCGTCGAGCGCACCGCCCCTCACCCGTCACACCTGACGCACCGCCACCGCGTCGTACTCCGTGTCGGGCGTCGGCTGCTCGACGTCGAAGCGCGCGTTCGGCAGGTACAGACGGTCGCCCCACGCCGCGGCCGTCGTCGGGATACGGAAGCGCGGGTCGGTGATCCGCGCGATCGCCGTGCCCCTGGTGCCGGCCGCGTTCAGCCGGAACACGTCGATCGCGTTCTGCTGTTGCTGGACGACATAAAGGATCCTGCCCAGGAGCAACAGCCCGTCACCGTTGGGGATTTTGGCTCCGCCGAGGTCGACGGCGGTGGCGACTCCGGTGCGCGGCTCGACACGCATCAGCGTGCCGCCGTCCACGAAGATGTTCACCACCAGGAGCGCACTGCCGTCCGGTGTGCGCTCGATGCCGTTGGCGGTGAAGTCCGGGCCCTGCGCCCAGTCGCGGCTCAGCGGCACGGTCGTGACGGCTCCGGGCTTCCCGTGCCGGTCGAGCGCGAGCCGGTAGAGCTGGGGCTTGAACGAGTCGGTGAACCAGGCGGCGCCCGGAGTCAGGATCACGTCGTTCACGAACGTGCCGCCGACGTCGTACACCTTCTCGATCTTCCCCGTACGGGCATCGACGGTGCGCAGTTCGCCGCCGCTCCCGCCGCCGATGAAGAGCCGGCCGTGCCGGTCGATCTTCAGGCCCACGCTGGGGTGTCCGGGGCCGGGCCCCTTGCTGATGACGGAGCCGCGCCCGGTGGCGAGGCTCGCCCGGTAGATGTCGCCGTTGGCAAGTGATCCGAAGTAGGCGAACGGGGCGGAGCCGATGGCGATGCCCTCCGGCTGGAAGCCGTTCGGCAGCGGGAACTGCGTGGGCCGGCTCTTCTTCGTCTTCGGCGTTTCGGCCGCGTGGGCCGTGCCGCCCAGTAGTGCCGCTCCTCCCAGGGCCGCGGCCGTGGTGAGGAGTCTTCGACGTGCGAAGGAACGTGCTGTGGGTGCCACTGTGCGTCCTTCCGCGAAACGGCCGACGCGTGGCCGGCCCGACGGTCAACAGACGCTCTCACCCCATCACATGACAACCGTCTCCGCAGCGTTTGGCCGGATTGTGCCGTGACATCGTTTTCCGGACGGATTGCGCACGGTACCCAATTCAACTTGTTTTCAAACACAGTTGGCGAACTCGGGGGTGGACGAGTCGGCTCGGGAGGAGCAGGGTGTGCCCCGAAGGCCCGACCGGAGGAACGCGGCCGGAGCAACGCGACCGAAGGAAACACAGCAGTAACAGATCGCCGCACAGCGACAAGTGGACAGCGGATTTCGACAACTCCAGCACCTGCACGGACCGAAGGGAGCGGCACGCGATGACCGACCAGGTACAGCCGGCGCAGGGCCCGGGAGCGTCCGGGCCAGGGCCCGACGGAGCGGGATTCAGTTACCGAGGAGCCGAGCAGGAGCTGATCGTCGTCGCACGGCCCGCGGCCCGGCTGCGCGCCGAGGCCGAGGGTGTCCGTTCGGCGGCCGGCGCCGACGTGTCGGCACTCAATATGTTCCTCAGCGACGAACAGCTCGCCCTGGAACCGTTGTTCGGCAGCGAGGAGCGGCTGCAGTCCGCGGCGCAGCCGCCGGGCTCGGGCGCCGAGACGCTGCCCGACCTCGGGCTCTTCTACCGGGTACGCGGCGCCGACGACCGGGCCCAGGAACTGCGTTCGCGGATCTCGGCGCTGCCGGAGATCGCCACGGCGTATGTGAAGCCCGGTGCCGTACCGGCCTCGGTGGGGTCCGTCGGCCAGAGCACCGACGAGACCCGGCGGCGCAAGGAAGGCGCCCCGGTCACACCCGACTTCACCAGCCGCCAGGGCTACTTGCGCCCCGCGCCCGAGGGGGTGGACGCCTACTGGGCCTGGCAGCGGCCCGGTGGATCCGGCCAGGGCGTCACCGTGATCGACGTGGAGGGTGCCTGGCAGCTCGGCCACGAGGACCTGGCCGCGAAGCTCGCGGGCGTCGTGGTGGGCACCCCGATCCAGGACGTGGCCTGGCGCAACCACGGCACCGCCGTCATCGGCGTGATCGGCGGCGACCGCAACGAGTACGGGATCACCGGCATCGTCCCGGACACCGTGACCGCGGCCGCGTCCTTCCAGGGCATCGGCACCGCGGCCGCGATCCACGCGGCGGCCGACCGGCTGAACGCCGGCGACATCATCCTGATCGAACTGCACCGCCCGGGACCGCGGTTCGACTTCGAGGTGCGCGACGACCAGCGCGGCTACATCGCGCTCGAGTGGTGGCCGGACGACTACGCGGCCATACGGTACGCGGCCGCCAAGGGTGTCCTCGTGGTGGAGGCCGCGGGCAACGGCGGCGAGTCGCTCGACGACGCGGTGTACGAGCGCCGGCCCGACGAGTTCCCCGAGTGGTGGCGCAACCCGTTCAACCCGTCCAACCAGTCCTCCGGCGCGGTCCTGGTCGGCGCGGGCGCTCCACCACCCGGCACACACGGCCGCGACCACGGCCCGGACCGCTCACGTCTGGCGTTCTCCAACTATGGGGCGCGCGTGGACGCGCAGGGCTGGGGCCGTGAGGTCACCACGACCGGCGGCTTCTGGGACAGGCCCGGTGATCTGCAGGGCGGCGCCGAGGAGATCGCCTGGTTCACGGACACCTTCTCCGGGACCTCCTCCGCCTCCCCGGTGGTGGTCGGCGCCCTGGCCGCGCTGCAGGGCATGCTCAAGGCGGCGCAGCAGGAGCCGATGTCCCCGGAGCGCGCCCGTGCGGTGCTGCGGGCCACGGGTTCGCCGCAGCAGGACGCGCCGGGCCGGCCCGCGTCCCAGCGGATCGGGAACCGGCCGGACATCAAGGCGGCGGTCACCCGTCTGCTGCCGGAGGCGGTCGGCTCGGGCCAGGCCGAGCGGTACTGGGACGAGCTGCTGCCGTATCCGCGTGAACTCCCGCCGAGGCTCCGGCTGTTCGTGGCCGGTGACTGGCGGAGCCTGAACAACCCGTCCGCCGAGATCCGCCAGGCGGTGCACACCGCCTTCGCGGGCGGACGCCCCGACGTACGTGTCTGGTTCTCGGACGACGAGATCGTCGGCCTGGTCATCACGGGCTGAGGCCCTGTCGTCAGGGACCGACGGACCGCAACCAACCATTGACGGAAGGTGGCACCCGCATGAGCATCACCCCGCAGATGGGCCAACAGGGACAGCAGGGACAGCAGGGACAGCAGGGCCAGCAGGGCCAGCAGGGACAGCAGTTCCCGAGCACCTCGCCGTACCAGCAGCCGTTCGGACAGCAGGGTCAGCAGCAGCAGCCGTTCGGACAGCAGGGTCAGCAGCAACAGCCGTCCGGGCAACAGGGTCAGCAGCAGCAGCCGTTCGGGCAACAGGGTCAGCAGCCCTTCGGTCAGCAGCAGCAGCCGTTCGGACAGCAGATGCAGCAGCCCTACGGACAGCAGCAGCAGCCGTTCGGACAACAGGGCCAGCAGCAACAGCCGTCCGGACAGCAGGGCATGCCCGGTTCGCTCGAGCAGCTCCAGCAGCTCGGCCAGCAGCAGCCCTACCAGCAGCTGCTCCAGCAGCTCGGCCAGGAGCAGCCGCTCGGGCAACAGGGCCAGCAGCAGGACCAGCAGGCGCAGCAGGCCGAGCAGCAGGCACAGCAGCAGCTGTACCAGGTCTCGCAGGCCGCGCTGCAGCAGATGGCCCAGCAGGTCTCGAGGCAGCCGCTGGCCTCCGGTGTGGCGAACGGTTTCATCGACATCGTCCACCCGCTCCAGGGGCAGCCGCGACAGATCTTCCTGCGCATCAACAACCAGTTCCGGGTCCTCAACAACCCGACCCCCCAGGCCCATGACGAGATCCAGGAGGCCTTCGCGTTCGGCCACCAGGTGGTGGGCGTCTGGGACACCCAGTCTCCGAACATCCTGCGGAGCGTCCGGGTCCAGAGGATCTGACCGCATGTGAACGCAAGGGGCGCTTCCTCCGCGCGGAGGAAGCGCCCCATTCCGTGAATGCCGCTGTCTAGCTCACAGAGCCACGCCCAACAGGGCGTCCACGGCACGCGACACGACGCCGGGGGCGCCCTCGTCCGTGCCACCCTCGGTGTGCTGCCGCACGGCCCAGCGATCGACCGCGGCGAGCGCGGCCGGCGCGTCCAGGTCGTTCGCGAGGGCCTCGCGGATCTCCTCGACGAGTGCCTCGGCGGACGGGCCGTCGGGGCGCGACACCGCGGCCCGCCAGCGGTCGAGCCGCGCGAGGGCGTCCTGGAGCACCTGGTCGGTCCACTCCCAGTCGGCCCGGTAGTGGTGCGAGAGCAGGGCGAGCCGGATGGCCGCCGGGTCGACGCCGTCACGGCGGAGTGCCGACACGAAGACCAGGTTGCCCTTGGATTTGGACATCTTCTCGCCGTCGAGCGCGACCATGCCGGCGTGCACGTATGCCTTGGCCATCGGGAACTCGCCGGTCAGCACCTGTGCGTGGGAAGCGCCCATCTCGTGGTGCGGGAAGACGAGGTCGGAGCCGCCGCCCTGAACGTCGAAGCCCATGCCCAGGTGGTCGAGCGCGATCGCGACGCACTCGATGTGCCAGCCGGGCCGGCCGCGGCCGAGTGAGGCGCCGTCCCAGCTGGGCTCGCCCTCGCGGGCGGCCATCC
Organism: Streptomyces albicerus; assembly: GCF_008905045.1. Lineage (GTDB taxonomy): Bacteria > Actinomycetota > Actinomycetes > Streptomycetales > Streptomycetaceae > Streptomyces > Streptomyces albicerus. Next base: position 55,811 of record NZ_VWMY01000007.1, on the reverse strand, counting down.
ACAGCATCGGGTCGAGCGGGTTCTTCTTGCCCGGACGGTCCGGGTCGCCGCCGCGCTCGGCGGACAGCAGCCGCATCGCCGCGGCGTCCAGGTTGGACACCTTGCCGAAGTTCGGGTCCGACTCGACGGAGAAGTAGACGTCGCCCTCGAGTTCGTACGCGGCTCCGGCGTCCCGCAGCCGCTCGACCAGCGGGACGATCCCGGGTATGGCCTCGACGGCGCCGATGTAGTGCTTCGGGGGCAGCATCCGCAGGGCGGTCATGTCCTCGCGGAAGAGGGCGGTCTCCTTCTCGGCGAGACCGACCCAGTCGATGCTGTCCCGCGCGGCGCGCTCCAGCAGCGGATCGTCGACGTCCGTCACGTTCTGGACGTAGTGAACCTGCCGCTTGGTGTCGAGCCACACGCGCTGCACGAGGTCGAACGCGTTGTAGGTCGCCGCGTGACCGATGTGGGTCGCGTCGTACGGAGTGATGCCGCAGACGTAGATACGGGCGACGGGACCGGGGTCGAGGGTGACAGGATCCCCGGACGCGGTGTCGTGGATCCGGAGGTCGCGGCCCTTGCCGGGCAGGGCGGGGACCTCAGAAGCGGGCCAGGCATGCATGTCTCGAGCCTAACCGGACGGATGTTCCGTATACGAACCGGACCAGGCCGATGGCCGGGAAGGCACTCTTGCGTACGGGTCCGGAGTGTGCGTCGTCGACCGACCGGACCGTTCCTGGTGGTTATACGGGCGGCCACGGGATCGCGGGCCACTCCCCCGAGGGCTCCGGGTGCCGTCCGGATCTGAGGAGAGCGGCTACACGCGCGCGCGTGGCGTCCAGTTCGGCCTCGGTGATCAGCTCCCCCAGCCGCACGCCCAGCGTCCCGCCCAGGGCGTCCCTGAGCCGCTCCAGGACCTCGACCGCCTCGGGGGTGAGCTTCTCCCCCGCCCAGCCCCACAGCAGCGTCCGCAGCTTGTTCTCGGCGTTGAAGGTGACCCCGTGGTCGATCCCGTACAGCCGGCCCTCGGGCGCGGGCAGCAGGTGCCCGCCCTTGCGGTCCGCGTTGTTGATCACCGCGTCGAGGACGGCGAGCCTGCGCAGCCGCTCGTCGTCGGCGTGCACGAGAAGCGCCGTCCGCCCCTCGCCGATCTCGGCGAAGCCGACGGCCTTCCAGCCCTCGCCCGGCTCCTCGCCGTCGACCAGCGCGAGCAGCTCCGCACCGCCGGGCTCCGGTTCGATCCACAGCTGGCACATGCCTTCGCCGTACGGCCCGTCGCGCAGGACGGTGGTCGGGACGAGCCCCCAGCCGGTCGCCTCGGACACCTCGTACGTGGCGACCTCCCGCTGGGCGAGGGTCCCGTCGGGGAAGTCCCACAGCGGGCGCTCACCGGCGACCGGCTTGTAGACGCAGGACACCTTCCGCCCCTCGTACGTCACATCGCACAGCAGTACCGCGTTGGAGGCCTCACGGATGCGTCCGCGCACCGTCAGCTCGCCCTCGGCGAGCAGCTCGGCCGTGGTCACGCTTCGCGGCGGTATCCGTTCTGGCGCGGACATACGTGTCCTTCCGGGTCGAGCGGGAGACTGCACAGCGGACAGGGCGGCCGGCCGGCGTTGACGACGTCGAGGGCGCGCTTGGCGAAGGCGCGGGCCTGGGCCCCGGTGAGACGGACCCGCAGCATCGGCGGACCGTTCTCCTCGTCCTGCAGAAGCCTTTCCTCGGCGGCGGCGAGGTCTTCGTCGGTGTCGGCGTCCAGCTCCACGAGCGCCTGCGCCTCGACGATCATCCGCTGTTCGTCGCCGTCCCAGGCGAGCGCCATGGTGCCGACCCGGAACTCCTCTTCCACGGGAGTTTCCAGAGGGGCGGTGTCGGAGACCTCCGCCGGGGCCATCGCCGGGACGGGAGCGCTGCCCCCGGTACGCCGTACGACCTCGTCGAGAAGCTCGTCCATCCGTTCAGCGAGCGCCGCGACCTGCGTCTTCTCCAAGGCCACACTGGTCACCCGGGGTCCTGTGGAGGCCTGCAGGAAGAAGGTACGGCGCCCTGGCAGCCCGACCGTGCCGGCCACGAAACGGTCCGGCGGGTCATAGAGGAACACCTGACGGGACACGTCCTGTCTCCATTGGATCGATCGACTGCTTCTGCCGTCGACTGCGTCTGCTGCTGACAACTGCTGCGCTGCTTCGACCGCTTCACCCTACTGCGGCCGACGATCACGGTGCGCCCGCACCGCCCCCGACCGTGGCGTCGCCGCCCGGAGGCTCCTCGCGCGGCGCGAGTGACGTCAAATCGCCGGTGTCCCCGAGGCGAACGAGAAATGGCCGCAGTCGTGTGTAACGGATCGCGGTGATGGAACACGGTTCTACGGAGATCCGCTGGAAGAGGTCCAGATGAAGGCCGAGCGCGTCCGCGACAAGGGACTTGATGATGTCGCCGTGCGAGCACATCAGGTACACGGCGTCACCGCCGTGATCGCGCTCCACGCGCGCGTTCCACTCCCGTACCGCCTCGGCGGCCCGGGTCTGCATGGCCCGCATCGACTCCCCGCCGGGGAACGCGGCCGCGGACGGATGCGTCTGGACGACCTCCATCAGTGGTTCGTCCCTCAGCTCGGCGAGCTTGCGGCCGGACCAGTCCCCGTAGTGGGCCTCGCCGATGCGCTCGTCGGTGTGCACGCGCAGCTCGGGGCGGGCGTCGAGGAGCGGCTGAATCGTTTCCTGACAGCGTTGCAGGGGGCTGCTGACGACCTCGGCGATCGGCAGTTCCGCGAGGCGCCCGGGCAGCTCGGCGGCCTGTGCGGCGCCGCGTTCGTCGAGGGCGACGCCGGGTGTCCACCCGGCGAGCAGTCCCGCGGTGTTGGCGGTGGAGCGTCCGTGCCGGACGAGGATCAAGGTGGGCATGCCGCCCAGAGTAGGTCCTGCCGTGGCGGGGCAGACGGGAGTGCGGCGACAGGACCCGGGCGGCGGCCGGAGTGCACTGCGGGCCGAACGGCGGGAGAATACGCTCCGTGATCGTCGACTGTGCCATCTACCGCGACGGGCGCCGGACGGAGGGTCCCGAGGACCTCTCCGAGGCCTTGGCACAGTGCCGCTCCGGGCGGGACGCCTTCGTCTGGATCGGTCTGTACGAGCCCACGGAGAAGGAGTTCGACCGGGTCACCGAGGAGTTCGGGCTGCACCCGCTGGCCGTCGAGGACGCCCTGAAGGCGCATCAGCGCCCCAAGCTCGAGGTGTACGACGACTCACTGTTCATGGTCCTCAAGCCGGTGGGGTACGAGCCGAAGAGCGACATCGTCTCCTCCGGCGAGGTCATGGTCTTCATCGGCGACTCGTTCGTGGTGACCGTGCGGCACGGTGTGGAGTCGCCCCTCGCGGCCGTGCGGCACCGGCTGGAGGACGAGCCCGAGATGCTCCGGCACGGCCCCACAGCGGTGCTGTACTCCATCGCCGACGCCGTGGTCGACCACTACGTGGATGTGGCGGGCGAGCTGGGGACCGACCTGGAGGAGCTGGAGGCGGAGGTGTTCTCGCCGGCCGGCGGGGGCTCGCGGCACTCGGCCTCCAGGATCTACGCCTTCAAGCGGCAGATCCTGGAGTTCCGCAGGGCCACGGGCCCGCTGGCGCAGCCGCTGACCCGGCTCTCGGGCACAGGTCTGTTCACCACCGGCGTGCCCTTCGTCCACGACAAGGCACAGCCCTTCTTCCGTGACGTCAGCGACCATCTGACGCGCGTGAACGAGTCCGTGGAGGGCCTGGACCGGCTGGTCTCGGACATCCTGTCGGCGCATCTCGCGCAGATGAGCGTCCGGCAGAACGACGACATGCGGAAGATCTCCTCGTGGGCGGCCATGGCCGCGGTCCCCACGATGATCGCGGGCATCTACGGCATGAACTTCGACCACATGCCGGAACTGCACTGGCAGTGGTCGTATCCGGCCGTGGTGCTGGCGTTGGTCCTGCTGGAGATCGGGCTCTTCCGGCTCTTCAAGCGGCGCGGCTGGCTGTAGGCGCGCTCTTCGAGCTCCACGCGCGCGTGCCGCGTACGAGGCCGCACGCGCGCGTGGAGCACGATCACGCGAACTCGGGTGCCGCCGACGACGCCGGCCCGCCCAGGGCGTCGCGCCGCTCCGGCATCGTCAGCGAGACCATCCGCCGCCAGCCGAAGAAGCGCTCGTACAGGTACATGGCGTGGATGCCCGCGGCGAGCACCGCCGCCTTGGGCTTCGGCCAGCCGAGGATGCGCCCCATGTGACTCATCACGGCGAGGCTGACGTCCCGGTAGATGCGGACCTCGGCGAGCGCGCACTCGCGCAGCGTCTTCTGGATGGCCCGGCCGTGGCCCGCGTATGCGAAGCGCAGCAGCTCCTCGTGGCAGTACGCGAGGTGGTTGTCCTCGTCACCCGAGATCATCCGCACGGCCTTGCCGACCTCCGGGTGATCCCCGAAGTCCTTGCGCAGCATCACCATCTGGTCCACGGCGCGCTGCTCGGTGACCCTGCTGTGGGAGAGGTAGGTGACGATGTCCTGCACGGTGAGCGGCTCGTCGCGCTTGAGCTTCTCGTGCGCGAGGCCGATGCCGTGCTTTTCCAGGAGCATCGTGTAGTCGGTTTCGGGCGGGACCTCGACGGGTGTAAGGCCCCGCTTCTTCATGAGGGCGTTGAAGATCCGCCCGTGCTTGTCCTCGTCGGCGCCGTGCCGGGTGATCTTGGGTGCGAGCGCGCGTTCGCTCTCCGGGACGAGGGCCGCGATCCGCGCGTTCTCCCAGCCGCCCTGTGTCTCCCCGCTGGCGGCGATGGAGCAGAAGAGCCGGAACGACTCGTCGTTGTCGATGATCTCCTGGAAAAGACTCTTGGCCGAAAGCATGACTGCCACCTCTCATGCAGGACTCCGCAAAGAACGAGTCAAATGGGCAGCCAGGGGTGCGGCAACATCTGTGTCGGACAATTCCGCCGAACGATGGACGCGAGGGGCATGAGAGGCGCGTAACCGAGCGGGCCGTGGCGCGTTGTTCTCCGTGACGGCCGTGGCGGGGAAGACCCCCCGAGCCCCCACCACGGCCGCAGAACTCTCTCGTCCCGTCTGTTGACCGGTGTTACGCGAGCCCGGCCCGCTCCAGGGCGTCGGACCCGGCCCGGAGCGAGGCGATCCGCTCGTCCAGCGTGAAGCCCGCGGGGGCCAGCGTGAGCGTGGTGACCCCGGCGGCCGCGTAGGCCTTCATCCGGTCCGCGATGCGGTCCACGGAGCCCAGCAGCGTGGTCTGGTCGATGAGCTGCTGCGGAATGGCGGCGGCCGCGCCCTCCTTGTCGCCGGCCAGGTACTTGTCCTGGATCTCGGCGGCCTCCTTCTCGTAGCCCATGCGCTGGGCGAGCTGGTTGTAGAAGTTCTGCTTGCGGCTGCCCATGCCGCCCACGTAGAGCGCGGTGTAGGGGCGGAACATGTCGGCCAGGGCCGGCACGTCCTTGTCCTCACCGAGTGCCAGGGGCAGGGTCGGACAGACGTCGAAGCCGTCCATGGTCAGGCCGGCCTTCTCGCGGCCCGCACGCAGGTGCTTGATCGCGGTGTCCTCGAGGTGGTCGGCGGACGGGAAGATCAGCAGGGCGCCGTCGGCGATCTCGCCGGTCTGCTCCAGGTTCTTCGGGCCGATCGCGGCGATGTAGAGCGGGATGTGCTCGCGCTCCGGGTGCACGGTCAGCTTGATCGGCTTGCCCGGTCCTCCGGGCAGCGGCAGCGTCCAGTGCTCGCCCTCGTACGACAGACGCTCGCGCGTCATGGCCTTCCGTACGATCTCGACGTACTCACGCGTGCGGGCCAGCGGCTTGTCGAACTTGACGCCGTACCAGCCTTCGGAGACCTGCGGACCGGAGACGCCGAGGCCGAGGCGGAAACGGCCGCCGGACAGCGAGTCGAGCGTGGCCGCGGTCATCGCGGTCATCGCGGGCTGGCGGGCCGGGATCTGGAAGATGGCCGAGCCGACGTCGATGCGCTCGGTCTGGGCGGCGACCCAGGTCAGTACGGTGGCCGCGTCCGAGCCGTACGCCTCGGCGGCCCAGCAGACCGCGTAGCCCAGGCGGTCGGCCTCCTTGGCCACGGCGAGATTGTCCGCGTCCATTCCGGCGCCCCAGTAGCCGAGGTTGATCCCGAGCTGCATGGCCGATTCCCCTTACTGATCAGTAACGTCCCTTGTGCGGCACCCTAGCGCGCTGGTGGGCCGAGCGGCAGGGACGGGGTTCGGGATCATGTGATCCCGGTTGTCCACAGGGCCCCCCACACACCGACTTCTGGCCAGTAATCTCAGCCCACATGGAGCAGAGGCATCTCGGCCGTACCGGCCTGCGCGTGTCCCGGATCGGACTCGGCACCCTCACGTGGGGCCGGGACACCGACGAGCACGACGCCGCGGACCTGTTGAAGGTGTTCTGGGAGGCGGGCGGGACCCTCGTGGACACGGCCGATGTGTACGGGGACGGGGAGGCCGAGTATCTGCTCGGACAGCTCATGGAGGGGCTGGTGCCGCGCCGGGACCTGGTGATCTCGACCAAGGCGGGCAGTGTGCCGGACCCCGACCGCCGCTTCGACGGTTCGCGGGGCCATCTGCTCTCCGCGCTCGACGCCTCGCTGGCGCGGCTCGGCACGGACTATGTGGACCTGTGGCAGGTCCACGCCTTCGACCCCGACTCCCCGCTGGAGGAGACCCTCCAGGCCCTGGACCTCGCGGTCAGCAGCGGCCGCGCGCGCTATGCCGGGGTGTCCAACTTCTGCGGCTGGCAGCTCGCGAAGGCGGCGACCTGGCAGCTCGCCGCGCCCGGTATACGGACGCGGCTGTCCAGTACGCAGATGGAGTACTCCCTGCTGCAGCGCGGCGTCGAGCGCGAGGTGCTGCCGGCGGCGCTGGACCTCGGCATCGGCCTGCTCCCGTCCTCGCCACTGGGCCGGGGCGTGCTGACGGGCAAGTACCGGCACGCGACGCCCTCGGACTCGCGGGGCGCGTCGGAGCATATGGCGCCCTTCGTCGCGCCGTACCTGGACGACGCGGCGAGCGGCATCGTGGACGCGGTCGCGACCGCCGCGGACGGCCTCGCGGTGACCCCGCTCCAGGTGGCCCTCGCCTGGGTCCGCGACCGGCCCGGCGTCGCCGCGCCCATCGTGGGCGCGCGCAACGCGCCGCAGCTCACGGCCGCGTTGTCAGTGGAGACCCTTAGTCTTCCTGACGAGATCTGCCGAGCGCTCGACGACGTGTCGGCGCCCGTGCACCACTATCCCGATCACGACTGGAGCACGCTGTGACCACGGATCCCGCTGCCGCGGAGGAAGCCGAGCCGGGGGCCGGCCCGTCGCCCGAAGGGCCCGGGGCCGAGGGCGAGACCGTCGAGGAGGCCGGGGACGGGAGCCGCGCCCCTGCCGAGCCCGGCGACGAGGCCGCCGAGGGCGGCGAGCCCGGTTCCAGTGAGGACGTCGGCGTGGGCGACGAGGTCGGCCGCGACGAGACGGGTGGTGTGAGCGGCTCGGCGGAAGCAGGCGCGGCCGGGGGCGGCACGGGCAGCGGTGAAGGCGCGGACGGCAGCACCACCGAAGGTGCCGCGGCCGGTGAAGACGCAAGTCAGTTGTCCGAGGCCGAGGCCGAGTTGGCCGCGCAGCGCGAGCTGCGCGAGCGGATCGAGCAGCGGAAGGCCGAGAAGGCGGGGCCGGTCCAGGCCGGGGCGAGGCTGAGCGGCAAGGCAGCCGATCTGCTCGCGGCCGTACGGGCCGTGGAGAGCGGGGAGAAGCCCCCGACGAGCGTCTTCAGCGAGCCGGAGCCCGCACCGCGCAGGCCCGCGCCCGAGCCGGCGCGCCGCCCGCAGTCCGTGCCCGCCGGCGCCCCGGCGCCGGTGGCGTCCGAGGCCGCCGACGCCGTACGGGCCGTGCTCGTCGAGGGCGGTGCTCCCGACGCGCTCGCGCCGCAGGTCGCCGCGGTTCTCGGCGAGGGAGCGGACCTGCTGCTCCGCGAGGATCCCTGGCAGCTGCTGCGCGTGACGGGGGTGCGGCCCGAGCAGGCCGACGGGTTCGCCCGGGCGCTGCTCGGCGCGGAGTGCGGGCCGGACGACGAGCGGCGGGGCCGTGCGGTCACCGTATGGCTCCTGGAGCAGGCGGCTCTCGCCGGGCACACCGCCCTGGAGGCCCCGGCGCTCCACGCGGCGCTCGCGCAGCGCTCGGTGCCCGACCCGGACGCCGCCGTGCAGAGCACCCTCGCCGAGGGCGACGCCCTGGTCTTCCAGGACGCGCTGGACGAGCCGGGCGCGTCCCCGGCCCCCCGGCAGTCCGAGGAAGGAGACGAGAGCGAGGAGGGCGAGCAGGAGGTCCCGGTCCGCGTCCTCATCGGCCTGGAGCGGTACGCGCTCGCTGAGGAGAGCCTCGCCGACGGGCTCGCCCGGGTGGTCAACTCGCTGCCCAAGGAGGACCGTTCGGCCGCGGACTGGGAGACGGCCGCGACCGGCTCCGCCGCCGAGCTGATCCGCGCCGTCGCGGGCCACGGCCTCGTCCTGCACACCGGCGGCGAGGCGTCCCGCGCCGAACCGGCGGCCTTGGTGGCTGCCGCCCGGGCCCTGGGCCTGCGGGTGTGCGCGGCCGCCCACAGCCCGGACGGCCGCCGCCGCTTCAGCGCGCTGCTCGCCGCCGCGGAGGGTGCGCGGGGCGCGGCCACGGGTACGGATCCGTCGGCACCCGGCCCCGGCGCGGAAGGCGGCGGGGGTGCACCAGGTGCACCGGGCGAGCCGCACGGCAGCCCGGCCGGGACCCACGAAGCCGTGACCACCGTCGCCGGACTGCTCTCCGGGACCGAAGGCCCGGGGCGCGACGCGGACGGGATGCTCGAGACCGACCTCCTGGTCGTGCTCGACGCACCGCAGCTCGACGTCGAGAGCGCGGCGATGCTGGCCGAGTCGCTGCCCGACGGAGCCCGGCTCGTGCTGAGCGGGGACCCCGGTGTGCTGTGGTCGGCGGGACCCGGGCGGGTCTTCGCGGATCTGCTCGCCGCGCGGGTGTGCCCGCAGATCGTCTCGCGGACCCCGGACCCCGGACCCGTGGGCGAGCTGGTCTCGGGCATCGGCGTCGGCGAGCTGAACCAGGTCGCCGCCCCGGGCAAGGAAGTCGTGATCGTCCCGGTCCGCGACGCCGGAGAGGCCGTCCATCGCACCGTGCAGCTCGTCGCGGACTCGGTGCCGCGGGCGATCGGCATCCCGGCCGAGCAGACCCAGGTGATCACTCCGGGCCACGGCGGAGCGGCGGGCACGCGTGTGCTCAACGCCGCGCTGAAGGAGCGGCTCAACCCCGGCCCGGGCCGCTTCGGCGGCTTCGACCCGGGCGACCGGATCGCGTACTCCCCCGCGCCGGGCCGTGCGGTCCCGGGCCGCGTGGTGAAGGCCGACACCGACGGGCTGCACCTGGAGTGTGCGGGCGTCCCCGTCGTCGTACCGAAGGAGCGGGTGGAGCAGACCGTGCGGCACGGCTGGGCGCTCACCGCGCACCAGGCGGTCGGCATCCGCTGGCCCGCCGCGGTCGTGGTCCTCCCCGGCGACGCCGCCCAGGCGCTCTCCAGGCCCTGGATCTACACGGCCTTCGGCCGCGCCGAGCAGCACCTCTCCGTGGTCCACGGCGTGGAGCAGGCGCTGCCGCGCGCGGTGGCGGAGGTCGCCGCGAAGCCCCGTACGACCCGCCTGCCGGCCCTGCTCAAGGCCCAGGTTCCGGCGGCCGGCTGAGTCCCGCCGCGGACCGGGGCCTCAGGGCCCCGGACGCACCGGTGGCGGTCACCGGGCTGACCCGCCCCGTGACCGCCACCGTACGAACCGGCGGACCTCAGCGATCCGCGTCCAGCGGCTCCAGGTCCTCGTCCTCGTCGAGCGCGCCGCGCAGACCCGGCGCGGCGTCATCGTCCGGCTCGTCCGCCACGTCGTCGAGATCGTCCTCGGTCTCGTCGTCGAAGACGGCGCTGACGTCGAAGCGGCACACCACCTGATGGGGATCGGCCTGCTCGAACGGGGCCTCCAGCCACTCACCGGGCTCGGCCGGTTCGTCCGAGGCGGTGACCCACAGCGTGGAGTCGCCCTCCTCCAGGCCGAACTCCTTGTGCCGGGAGGCGATCTCGTCGGGCTCGAACTCGCCGAAGAGGACGCCCAGCGCCCCGTGCACGGTGCCGGACGCCGCGTCGAAGCCCGCGGTGGTGGCCCCGGACTCCTCCACGGCCTCCACCCGCTGGGCCTGCGCCAGCAGCCGCTGCGGCTCCACCACCGCGTAGTCCCGGCGGATCAGCACGCTCAGGGCATTGGGCTCCTCGGGCCCGGTGTACGGCGGCAGGGCCTCTTCCGTGCCGGGAATCTCGAAGGGAGTGACCTCGTCATAGCGGTCGTAGAGAAGCTCGTCGTACTCCTCGGCGGCCGCGGCCAGCTCGTTGAACGCCTCGTAGACGGCCGGATCGTCCTCACCCGACCTGCGCTCGACCGCCGCCAGGTGGCGGTCGAGCGCAGCCTTGACCGCCTCGGCGGCGGCGCGTACCTCGGCAGCGGTGGGCTGCGCAGCATCAGACATAGTGCAGACGCTATCCGTACACGGCCTCCACACGCACAATAGATGCGATGCCGGAATACGAATTTGTCGACGTGTACGTACCGCGCGGGGTCTCCCGCAAGGAAACGACACGCCTGCTGACGGACCATGCGGAGTACGGACACTGGGAGTTGGACCGCCTCAGCCTGCACCCCGACGGCAGCCGCCGAGTGCGGTTGCGCCGACGGATCATCCGCCAGGTGCGTGCCACGTGGTGACGCGGGACGGCTGAAACGGAGCGGGCCCCGCACTCGCGGGGCCCGCTCCGTTCGACCTGCCGTGGGGACGTGTTCATCTGCCCCTGGGGGTCTTTGTTGTGCCATGACACCGTTTATGGCGTCATGGTGTGGGGTCACGCCGAGGCGCGTGCCTTGCGGTAGAGCACGGCGCCGACCAGCAGTGCGCCCGCACCCACCGGCAGCGCGACACCGAGCGGCAGGTCACTGCCGGTCTGCGCGAGCTGCGCGGAGCCCTTGGGCTGGGTGACGACCTGGGTGCCGGGGTGGTTCGGGTTCGAGGCACCCGGGTCCTCGTCTCCGGCGGACGGCGGCTGACCGGGCTCACCGGGACTGCCCGGCTCACCAGGCTCCCCCGGCTCCTCGGGGTTGCCCGGCTGACCGGGCTCGCCGGGAGGGTTCTCCCCGTGCCCGGGAGGCGTCGTCCCGTGCCCGTCCCCGGTGTTCTCGCAGTCATTGCCCGTGGCCGCGTTCCCGACACCGCCGACGGAGACGCTGTTGCCGCAGACGTTCACCGGCACATCCACCGGAATCTGCACGTGGTTGCCGGAGCCCACGCCGGGTGAGTCACTGGTGTGCCCCCCGGCCTGCGAACCGCCGCCGTCGGACTCGTGGTGACCGGAGCCGCCGCCCTCGTTGGCGCAGCTGTTGCCCTCCGCCGGGTTGAGCAGCCCGACCACGTTCACGGTGTTGCCGCAGACGTTCACCGGTACGTGCACCGGCGCCTGTACCGAGTTCCCCGAGAGCACGCCCGGGGAGTCCGAGGCGGTGCCGTGCGCCCCCGAGTCGGCGTGCGCGTAACCGCCGGTGGCGGCCAGAACGCCCGTCGCGGCCGCCACCGTCATCAGGCCTTTGCGGGTGACCTGTCGCATAGCTTTTCCCTGCCTTGTAAGCCTCGTAAGCCTTGCAGCTTCAGGAACGCGCACACGCCGGGATGCGTGTGCGCGGAATGCGGAATGTCGGCGGCCCCGGAGCGCATGGCGCGCACTCCGGGGCCGCGGACTCAGACCCTCATGGGTTCAGACCTTCATGGGGCGCAGACCCTCATGAGGTGAGCACAACGTCAGGCGTTGGTGCAGGTGTTGCCGAAGGCAGGGTTCAGCAGCCCGATCACGGAGACCGTGTTGCCGCAGACGTTCACCGGCACGTGGACGGGCGCCTGAACGACGTTGCCCGAGAGCACGCCGGGCGAGTGCACGGCAGCACCCTGAGCACCGGCGTCGGCAGCCGCAATACCCGCACCAGCGAGAACGATGCCACCAGTGGCAGCAGCAGCGGCGACGATCTTCTTGATCATTATTCCTCCTTGTTGGCAATGCGATCCCAGCCGCGGATCACATCACCTGTAACGAGGAGGGAGTAATAGGGCTACGAGCCTATGAGCGCATTCACCCTTCTCAGTCGACTCCGTACGCGCTGGCGATTATTGGAGTGTCGTTTCAGCGGGTTAATTCCGGACGCTTCGAAGAAGCGGTGGTTCAGGACGCTTCGATGAAGCGGTCGAGCACCCGCACGCCGAACTTGAGGGCGTCGACCGGCACCCGCTCGTCAACACCGTGGAACATCCCGGCGAAGTCCAGCTCCGGCGGCAGCTTCAGCGGGGCGAAGCCGAAGCAGCGGATGCCGAGGTCGTCGAAGGACTTGGCGTCGGTGCCCGCGGAGAGCATGTACGGCACGGCCCGCGCGATCGGGTCCTCGGCGACCAGCGCGGTCTGCATGGCGTCCACGAGGGCCCCGTCGAAGGTGGTCTCCAGGGCCTTGTCGGCGTGCACGTCCTCGCGCTTCACGTTCGGGCCGAGGATCCGGTCCAGGTCGGCGAGGAACTCCTCCTCGTAGCCCGGCAGATAGCGGCCGTCGACGTGCGCGGTCGCCTGGCCCGGAATCACGTTGACCTTGTAACCGGCGCCCAGCTGGGTCGGGTTGGCGGTGTTCTGCAGCGAGGCGCCGATGAGCTTGGCGATGCCGCCGAGCTTGGCGAGCGTCGCGTCCATGTCCTCCGGGTCGAGTTCGGTGCCGAGGGCGTCGCCGAGCTCGTCGAGGAAGTGCCGCAGCGTCTTGGTCACGCGCACCGGGAACTTGTGCCTGCCGAGCCGCCCCACCGCCTCGGACAGCTCGGTGATCGCGTTGTCCCGGTGGATCATCGAGCCGTGCCCGGCGGTGCCGTCCACGGTCAGCTTCATCCAGTGCATGCCCTTCTGCGCGGTCTCGACGAGATACAGCCGCAGCTTCTCGTTGACCGTGAAGGAGAACCCGCCGACCTCGCCGATCGCCTCGGTCACGCCCTCGAAGAGGTCCGGGTGCTTGTCGACGAGGTGCTTCGCGCCGAACTTGCCGCCGGCCTCCTCGTCCGCCAGGAAGGCCAGCACCAGGTCCCGGGGCGGCTTGCGTCCGCCGCGCAGCCGGTCGCGTACGACCGCGAGGGTCATCGCGTCCATGTCCTTCATGTCGACCGCGCCGCGGCCCCACACACAGCCGTCGGCGACCTCGCCGGAGAACGGGTGGTGCGTCCAGTCCTCGGCGTTGGCCGGTACGACGTCGGTGTGGCCGTGGATGAGCAGCCCGGGCCGCGAGCGGTCCTCGCCCTCGATCCTGACCACCGTGGAGGCGCGGCCCTGGTGCGACTCGAAGATCTGCGGTTCGAGCCCCACCTCGGCGAGCTTCTCCGCGACGTACTCGGCGGCCCTGCGCTCACCCGGGCCCGAGTGGTCGCCGTAGTTGCTGGTGTCGATCTGGATCAGCTCGCGGCAGAGGTCGACGACCTCGTCCTCACCCGTGATGCTCCTGGTCGTGTCCGGCTCGCTCACGCTGCTTCCTCCCACGCTGCCTGCTGCGGTGTTCCCGCTGGCGGTCCCTCTCATCCTCCCTCTCCGACCCTCCCCACCCCAAGGCCGGACCCGGCCCGTCACACGTCGTTCACGCCCCACGGCCCGTGATCGGGGGTCCTCGAAAGCCTGGTAATGTTTCCTCCGTCGCCGCGAGGGGAACCCCGCGCGACAGACACCTTGTCCGGGTGGCGGAATGGCAGACGCGCTAGCTTGAGGTGCTAGTGCCCTTTATCGGGCGTGGGGGTTCAAGTCCCCCCTCGGACACACGAGATGAGCGAGGGCCGCGACCGACTGGTCGCGGCCCTCGCTCGTTGCGTTCGGTCTCCGTTTTCGTTGCGATCGGACCCCGTTCGCCCCCAGTTGGACCGTGTTACGGCCATGTGTGGGGCAGATCTCGTCAGCATGACATACCTCCACGTCAGAGCGCCGGAGCGAGTGCTTCCAGATCCCTCCGGAGGCCTCCTCACATGGCTGAAGCCCAGGTCCGAGGCTAGCGTCGCATTAGAATTCAACGCTTGTTCGGAGCTGGAGCGGAATATCCCCAGGCGTACCTGCGGGCCCACCAGCGCCCCCGGCCTTCCGGGAACGACACGTGAGGACCCGATGGCAGCCCTCGAGCAAGGCCCCGCACTCGCGCTGTTCGACGACGAGGTGCGGGCAGAGTTCGGCGACCCGGCGCGTTTCTCCGCCGCGTCCGCCGCCTCGCCGCGCACGCTGGTCGACATCCTCGACGCCTCCGTACGGGCGTACCCCGACGAGCCCGCGCTGGACGACGGCCACCGCTGCCTCAGCTACCGCGCCCTCGCCGTCGAGGTCGAGGCCCTGCGGCGGCGGCTGAGCGCCGCCGGGGTGGGCCTCGGCGACCGGGTCGGCGTCCGCGTCCCGTCCGGGACCAATGAGCTGTACGTCGCCATCCTCGCCGTACTGGCCGCCGGCGCCGCCTATGTGCCGGTGGACGCCGAGGACCCCGACGAGCGGGCCGAGCTGGTCTTCGGCGAGGCCGACGTGCGGGCCGTCATCGGGGCCGGGCACGAGCTGACCGTCAACGGGCGGAGCGAGACTCCCGCCGCGCGCCCCGGTGTCGAGCACGACGCGTGGATCATCTTCACCTCCGGCTCCACCGGGAAGCCCAAGGGCGTGGCCGTCAGTCACCGCAGTGCCGCCGCCTTCGTGGACGCCGAGGCCGGGCTGTTCCTCACCGACGACCCGATCGGGCCCGGCGACCGGGTCATGGCGGGTCTGTCCGTCGCCTTCGACGCGTCCTGCGAGGAGATGTGGCTGGCCTGGCGGTACGGGGCCTGTCTGGTGCCCGTGCCGCGCTCCCAGGTGCGCAGCGGCGCGGACCTTGGGCCCTGGCTGGTCGAGCAGGAGATCACCGTCGTCTCCACCGTGCCGACGCTGGCGGCCCTGTGGGAGCCGGAGACCCTCAACGAGGTCCGGCTGCTGATCTTCGGCGGCGAGGCCTGCCCGCCCGAGCTGGCGCAGCGGCTGGTCACCGAGGGACGCGAGGTGTGGAACACGTACGGGCCCACCGAGGCCACCGTCGTCGCCTGTGCCTCGCTGCTGACCGGCGAGGAGCCGATCAGGATCGGGCTGCCGCTGAACGGCTGGGAGCTTGCCGTCGTCGACGAGGCCGGCGAGCCGGTGCCGATGGGCGGCAGCGGCCAGCTGGTGATCGGCGGAGTCGGGCTCGCGCGCTATCTCGACCCCGAGAAGGACGCGGAGAAGTACGCGCCGCTGGAGTCCCTCGGCTGGGAACGCGCCTACCGCAGCGGTGACCTCGTCAAGGCCGAGCCCGAGGGGCTGATCTTCCTCGGGCGGGCCGACGAGCAGATCAAGCTCGGCGGCCGCCGGATCGAGCTCGGCGAGGTGGATGCCGCGCTCCAGGCGCTGCCCGGTGTCGCGGGTGCCGCCGCTGCCGTGCGTACGGCCCGCAGCGGCAATCAGCTGCTCGTCGGCTATGTCGTCATCCAGGACGGCTGGGACCACGCGACGGCCGTCGAGAAGCTGCGCGCCGAGCTGCCCGCCGCGCTGGTCCCGTTGCTCGCGCCCGTCGCCGAACTGCCGACCCGGACCTCCGGCAAGGTCGACCGGAACGCCCTCCCCTGGCCCCTGGAAGGCCTGGAGACCGGCGGTCCCGCCGAGCAGCTGTACGGCACCGAGGCCTGGCTCGCCGAGCAGTGGAGCGAGGTGCTCGGCATCCCGGTGAGCTCCGCGCGGGACGACTTCTTCTCGATCGGCGGCAGCAGCCTCGCCGCCGCCCAGCTCACCACCCGGCTGCGTACGCGCTACCCGAGCGCCGCCGTGGTCGACATCTACCAGCAGCCCGTGCTGCGCAAGCTCGCCCGGCACCTGGAGAAGTCCGCGCAGGGCGACGGGGCCACCCGCGAGATCGCGCCGGTTCCGCTGCGGGCCAAGGTCGTCCAACTGCTGCTGCTCGTCCCGCTGTTCACGCTGCTCGGGCTGCGCTGGACCGTGGCGCTGGCCGCGCTCGGCAACGTACTGCACTGGTTCGGGCCGTATCCGTGGGCGCCGACCGCCTCATGGTGGCTCGTGGCCGCCGGGGCCGCGCTGCTCTTCAGCCCGCCGGGGCGGCTCGCGATCGCGGCCGGTGGTGCGCGGCTGCTCCTTCGTGGCGTGAAGCCCGGACGGTATCCGCGGGGCGGAAGCGTGCATCTGCGGCTGTGGACGGCCGAGCGACTCGCCGAGTTCAGCGGGGCGACCTCGCTGACGGGGTCCTGGTTGGAGCGGTACGCGCGGGCACTCGGCGCCAAGATCGGGCCCGACGTGGATCTGCACTCGCTGCCGCCCGTGACCGGCATGCTCAAGCTCGGCCGCGGTGCCGCCGTCGAGTCCGAGGTGGACCTGTCGGGGCACTGGCTGGACGGCGACCGCCTGGAGATCGGCCCGGTCAAGGTGGGCGCGCACGCCGTGGTCGGCACGCGCAGCATGCTCTTTCCGGGTGCGCGTGTGGGCAAGCGGTCCGAGGTGGCCCCCGGTTCGGCCGTGTCCGGGCACGTCCCCACCGGTCAGCGGTGGGCCGGCGCGCCCGCGGTCAAGCTCGGCAAGGCGAAGCGCGACTGGCCCAAGGAGCGTCCGCAGCGGGGGACGTACTGGGCCGTGATGTACGGCGCGACCGGGTTCGCGCTGACGGCGCTGCCGCTGGTCGCGGGCCTCGCCGCGCTGTTGGCGGCGAGCGTGTTCGTCTCGCCGGACGCCGGGCTCGGCGAGGCGTTGCGGGGTGCCGCGGTGGCGCTGGTGCCGGCGACGCTGGCCTTCGGCCTGGCGTACGCGCTGCTTCTGCTGGTCGCCGTGCGGCTGCTCAGTCTCGGTCTGCGGCCGGGTACGCATCCGACGCACAGCAGGATCGGCTGGCAGGCCTGGACGGTCACCCAGCTGATGGACCGCTCGCGCGAGACGCTGTTCCCGCTGTACGCCGGTCTGGTCACTCCGGTGTGGCTGCGGCTGCTGGGGATGCGGATCGGGCGCGGTGCCGAGGTGTCGACGGTGCTCGCGCTGCCGAGCCTGACGACGGTCGGCGAGGGCGCGTTCCTGGCCGACGACACGCTGACCGCGCCGTACGAGCTCGGGGGCGGCTGGATGCGCATCGGGCGGGCGGAGATCGGGCGCCGGGCCTTCCTGGGGAACTCCGGGATGACCGGGCCGGGCCGTTCCGTGCCGGACGGCGGCCTGGTCGGGGTGCTGTCCGCGACGCCGAAGAAGGCCAAGAAGGGCAGCTCGTATCTGGGGCTGCCACCGGTCAAGCTGCCGCGCTCCACACAGGGCGGCGATCAGAGCCGTACGTACGACCCGCCCGCGCGGCTGCTGTGGGCGCGCGGGCTCGTCGAGCTGTGCCGGATCGTGCCCGTCTTCTGCTCGGCCGCGCTGGCCGTGCTGACGGTGGCGGCGCTGAGCGTGCTGGGGGCGTGGGCCTGGCTGCTCGCCGGGGTCGTGCTGCTGGGCGCCGGGGCCGCCGCGGGGCTGCTGTCGGTCGTCGCGAAGTGGCTGCTCGTGGGGCGGCACAAGACCGGTGAGTACCCGCTGTGGAGCGGCTTCGTGTGGCGCAACGAACTGGCCGACACCTTCGTCGAGGTGGTGGCCGTGCCGTGGCTGGCCGGATCCGTGCCCGGTACACCGGTGATGAACCTGTGGCTGCGCGGCCTCGGCGCCCGGATCGGCAAGGGTGTGTGGGTGGAGAGCTACTGGCTGCCCGAGACGGACCTGGTGACGCTTCAGGACGCGGCGACGGTGAACCGCGGCTGCGTCCTGCAGACCCACCTCTTCCACGACCGGATCTTGCGGACGGATACTGTGGTCCTCCGTGAGGGCGCCACCCTGGGCCCGGGCGGAATCGTTCTGCCCGGCAGCACCGTCGGAGCGCGCAGCACACTGGGACCCGCGTCCCTCGTCATGGCGGCGGAATCCGTTCCCGACGACACCCGTTGGCTGGGCAACCCGATCGAGGCATGGCGTTCCTAGGCGCGGCCCGTACGGCGTCCGGGAATGGTGCACCGGCACGTCGTACGAGCACAGCGCAGGGAGCAGACACTTCAGTGGTTCAGCAGACAGTGGGAGCGGACCCGTACTTCCCGGCGAACGGTGATCCCCGTTACCGGGTGCATCGGTACGAACTCGCCCTGGACTACCGTCCGGGACCCAACCGGCTGGCCGGCACCGCGCGACTGAACGCCATCGCGGGCCGGTCCCCTCTCACCGAATTCCATCTGAACCTGGCCGACTTCAGGATCGGCCGGGTCCGGGTCGACGGCCGGGCGCCGCACTACACGCACCGGGGCGGCAGGCTGCGCATCCGCCCGGCGAAGCCGATCCGTTCCGGGGCCGCGTTCACCGTCGAGGTGCAGTGGTCGGGCAATCCCAAGCCGGTTCGCAGCCCGTGGGGCGGGCTCGGCTGGGAGGAGCTGGAGGACGGGGCGCTGGTGGCCAGCCAGCCGGTCGGGGCGCCGTCCTGGTACCCGTGCAACGACCGCCCGGCGGACAAGGCCTCGTACCAGATCTCGATCACCACGCCGTCCACGTACTCGGTGGTGGCGGGCGGCCGGCTGCTGACCCGGACGACGAAGGCGTCCACGACGACGTGGGTGTACGAGCAGTCGGCGCCCACCTCGAGCTATCTGGTGGGGCTGTCCATCGGGAAGTACCAGACGGTGCTGCTCGGTGATCCGGGTCTTGGCGGTGTGCCCCAGGCGGGGCATATTCCGGCGCATCTGCTCACCCAGTTCTCCCGGGACTTCGCGCGGCAGCCCGCGATGATGGAGCTGTTCGAGGAGCTCTTCGGTCCGTATCCGTTCGGCGAGTACGCGGTGGTCGTCACCGAGGAGGAGCTGGACGTCCCTGTGGAGGCGCAGGGTCTTTCCCTGTTCGGCGCCAACCACGTGGACGGGGCGCGGGGTTCGGAGCGGCTGGTCGCGCACGAGCTGGCGCACCAGTGGTTCGGCAACAGCGTGAGCATCGCCGACTGGCGGCACATCTGGCTGAACGAGGGGTTCGCGAAGTACGCGGAGTGGCTGTGGTCGGAGCGGTCGGGCGGCCGCACCGCGCAGGCGCTCGCGGGCATCGCGCATCGCAAGCTGTCCGGGCTGCCGCAGGACCTCCGGTTGTCGGACCCGGGTCGCAAGTTGATGTTCGACGACCGCCTTTACGAGCGGGGCGGGTTGGTGTTGCACGCGGTGCGGTGCGCGCTGGGTGACGAGGCGTTCTTCCGGATGCTGCGGGCGTGGGCTGCGCTGCACCGGGGTGGCGCGGTCACGACCGCGGCCTTCACGGCGCATGTCGCCCGCCATGCGGCTGGCGCCGAGCCGCTGGACGAGCTGTTCTCGTCCTGGCTGCATGAGACAGCGCTGCCGGCGCTGCCGTCCCGCTCCGCGGCGATTCCGGCTCGGCCGCCGTATCCGCCCCGGAACGCCTAAGAGCTCGGCTGGGATGGAGTTACGGCGGCTGCGGGCCGTCTGTGGCTGGTCGCGCCCACGCGGCGGAGCCGCATATCGGCACAGCCCCGCGCCCCTTACGGGGCGCTCTTGGGCACCCTCAGTTTGTCCCAGCTGAACTTGCCCGGGATGCCGTCCGCGTCCTTGCCCTTGAAGCGCAGCTTTTCCTGCCAGGCCGCGTAGGACTTGCGGTCGGCGTCGGTCCACTCGGGGCTCGGACCGTGCTCGTAGCGGCCGCAGCCTTCGTCGACCAGGCGACGGCCCATGGCCGTGATGATCGGGGACTTCTGGCCGATGTGGAAGAAGCCGCCGCCGGGGAAGGGCTCGTACGACGGTTTGGGCTGGGGCTTCGGTTCGGGGGCGGGGGCATCCTTCCCGCCGCCGCCCTTGCCGCCCAGCCGCTCGCGGATTCGCTTGCGCATGCCGTCCATCGTGAAGCCGCGCGGGTCCTGCTTGCCGGGCTGCCACTCCTTGTGGCCGATGACGGAGCGCTCGGTCCAGCCGTGGGCGCGGCAGATCGCGGCGGAGACCTTCTCGATGGCCTCCTTCTGCGCCTCGGGCCAGGGGTCCTTGCCGTTGCCGAGGTTGATGCACTCGAAGCCGTAGAAGTGGCGGTTGCCGTCGGTGTCGGCCTCGTTGTCGGGCGGCAGCTTCGTCTCGTTGATCACGGCGCGCAGGACGTCGCCGTCGCCGAGGCCCGCGTGGTTGGCGCGGCCGTTGCCCACCAGGTGGACATGGCCCTTCTTGTCGATGACGCCGTGGCACAGGGGGCCGGGCAGGCCGGAGTAGCCGTCGTAGCAGATGTCCACGGAGGCGTTGGTGCCCGAGGTGACGGTGTGGTGGATCATCACGCCGTTCATCGGGCCCCAGGGCCCCTTCGAATTGCGGTTGTGGCGGCGCCAGTTGCGTACCTCGTGGACCGTCAGGCCCTCCGCGCGCAGGATCTCCACCAGCTTGGACGCGGTCAGCGGCTTTGCCATCACTCGTCTCCTTCCGCGGCGGCCTCCGCCTCGGCGGTGGTCTGCGACCTGCCGCCGGAGGGATCGGTCTCCGCCGCCTGTTCCTCTTGGCGCGCGCGGGCCTCCGCCGCGAGCGTCGCCTCGTCCGCCGCCGGGATGCTGCTGGCGAGGGGGCCGAAGGCGAGGCGCAGGTCCACGGCTCCGGACTCGCCCTTCACCAGGGCGAGGGGCGCGAAGTGGCGGGCTATGCCGGCCGGGCCCCGGAGCAGAGGCCTGCGCGCCGGGTCCACCGGCCATTCGACGCTGCCCGTGGCGGTACGGGCGGGGATGATCCAGTGGTCGCCGGTGCGGTAGGTGCCGCCCTTGGCGAAGTAGACCTCGATGCCGTCCTCCAGGGGCAGCCACTCCCCCTCCGTGACGGGTACGGCCCCGCCCCGCAGGGCAGTGGTACGGCCCTTGCGCTTCGGGCCCTCATGGTGGTCCCAGCGCCGCAGGAACGGGTGCAGGTGGGGCAGCCGTCCGACGCCCGGCTCCGGCTCGGCGGAGAGGCGTACGCGGCGGCCGGGCAGGTCCAGTTCCTCGACCCTGAGCAGCGGCAGGGGTTCGAGGCGGGAGGCGTACGCGGTGTCGGTGAACTCCACGCGGTCGCCGACGTCCAGGTCCAGCTTGTCGTCGTGGCCGAGGGACGCCAACTGCACCCACGTACCGTCGAGTTCGTCGACCGGGAAGACCACGGAGCCGTTCTCCCGGGACCACTTGAAGGTGGCGTCCTCGGCCTCGCCGCCCTCGTGGACCTCCACGCGGTACAGCTGGTTCTCCGGGCCGCGGTAACGGGCGTCGGGCTTGACCAGGCACGGGTCCTCGTCGGCGTGGTCGGGCCGCTCGCTGCGGGCGGCGAGCCGGGCCGAGGAGGTGGCCTGCTTCTGGGCCCAGCGGGTGAAGGCCGCGCGGACCACTTCCTTGGACGGCTCGGTCTCCTCGGTCTCCAACTCGTCGAGGGCCAGCGGCAGGACCTGCCAGACGACCTTGGCGCGGGCGGCGGTGTCCGGCATCGCCGCGCCGAGCGCGACCTCGCGCAGCGCCGGGTCCTCGGCAGCGGTGACCGAGCGCTCCCACACGTGCAGATAGACGACGAACGGGGCCTGCGCGGGCGACGGCAGCCGGTCGCCGGGCTTCTCCGGGTCGCGGAAGCCGTCCGGCTGGTCCCAGTAGGTCCAGTGCTCGGGCGGTCGCCCGGACTCCTGTTCCTCCTCGGCCTCGTCCGGTACGGGCACACCGGGCGCGGGGCGGTCCGCGTCGCACAGGATGCCGTCGACGTAGTAGCGGCCGCCGTGGATGTGGAGGGTGTCGATGTCGTGCCTGCCGCCGACGTACTCGATGCGGAAGCCGGCAGCGTCGCGCGGCCCGCCGTGCTGCCCGATCAGGTCGGCGGTGAGGGTGCGGGCCTGGTGGAGCTGGATCGCGGTCTGTTCGTTGGCGTCCGCGTCGAGCTGGACGCGGCCCTGCTGGGCGATGACCGCGGAGTAGTGCCGCTCCGGGCGGAACGTGGAGCGGGAGAGATCTGCGTGCATGAAGGGGGTCCCCCTGGTTCGGGAATGTGCGGGTTCACAAAGTCATCGGTCGGGGCGGCCGGTTCGGTTCGCGCGGCCGGGCTCGGATCACGTCTCGCATCACGTCTCGGCTCACGTCACGAAGAAGATCCCCGCGTCCGTCCCCGCGGGCGTGTACTCCGCGAGCCGCGCCCGCAGGCTGTCCTCGCGTTGCGGCCGATAGAGGTCGTGGAAGGCGCCCAGTTCGGCCCCGTCCTCCGCGCCGCGCCGGATCTCCTCGGCACACCGGTCCGCCAACAGCCCGTACCAGGGCGTCCCGTAGCGCTGCGACGTGAAGAGCGGTCGTACCCGGGCGGCCTGCGCGGGGCCGACCAGGTCGGGCTGGCAGCGGTAGCGGCGCGGCGTACGCGACCCGCCGGGCACGTACGAGAAGCGGATGCAGCCGATGCCGCGCCGGGCCACGTGCAGCCGCCCGGTGAAGACCGAGTTCTCGGCGATCTTCACCGCGTGGGTGTGGATCTCGCCGATCACGGTCGTCCGGTGCAGGTGCAGGACGGCGTGGGCGTGCCGGCAGTCGGGTGCGGAGAGGGCCTCGCGGTCGTCCGCGGTGGCGTCCAGAATGCTGTCGCGGAGGTGGATGTCGAGGGGCTCCTCGGAGACCTCGTCGCCGATGACCTCGATGGTGCCGAGGATGCTGTGCTCGACCTGGAGGCAGGCGGCGGTGCGGTCCAGGACGATGCTCGGCTCCTCGGGCGAGTGCGGGTCGCACTCGGGCTCCAGGGACCAGCCGGGCACGAGCGTGCAGTGGCGTACGACGACGGCGCCCATCTGGCCGGTGACGTTGATGCCGCGGCCCGCGACGAGCAGTCCGTCGAGCACGATCCGCGGACGCTCGGCAGGGGCGCAGTCCTCCGACACCGCACGGATGTTGAGGGCGTCGGGGCGGTTGCTGTACCAGTCGAGCAGGCGGATCACCGGGCGGGTGCCCTCGGCCGCGCGCAGTTCTAGCCGGTCGCCCGGGTCGAGGTCGAAGTCCAGTTGCTCCTGGTAGGCGCCGCTGTGCGTGATCTCGATGATGCCCTCGGGCCCGCAGCGGCCGGCCCGGCGGTCGTTCTGCCAGTCCCGGTACGCGTCCATGATCTGCCGGTACGTCTCACCGGGACCGACCCGGTAGACCTCGGCGTCGGGGCGAGGTTCGCGGTCGCGTACGTACTCGCCGCCGCCCATGTCGGCGCCGAACCCGTAGTGGTAGTCGACCCACACGCCCTGCCGGGGCGCGGACCGCGAGCCGAACGCGATCCGGCCGAGTTCCGGGTCGACCGCGACCTGACCGCGCCCCGGCCGGTAGCGCCACTCCGACAGGTCGGCGACCACGATGTCGGAGAGCGGTACGGGCTTGTCCTCGCCGTCGCGCCGGATCACGAAGCTCTTGCCGGGGCCGTAGTAGTCGGCGAGGCGGTCGTGGAGCTGGTGACGGCGGATGAACGCCGGGACGTTGTCGATCGTCGCGATGTGCGTGGGCGAGGGCTCCGGGACCGGCTTGGTGACCAGCGGGGTGTCGTTGCCGAGGATGGAGAAGGTGTAGAGGTTGCGGGCCCGGTCGATGCAGTACGCCGGTGAGGACGTCAGCGAGTGCGCCTTCAGCCGCCATACGAAGAGTCCGACGCCGGCCGGGGTCCAACCCCCTTGCCGGTGACGGGAGTCGGCCCTGCGGACGTCGACCGAGCGGGCCACCTCCCCGAAGGGTCCGCCGGCCAGGTCGAGCGCGGAGCCGTCCCTGAGGTCGGCGAGACGACCACGTGTTCCGCGGTGGGCACCCCCGGTCCCGTACAGCTTCACCGGCTGCTGGTGGGAGACGTGCCGGGAGAGTTCGACGGCTCGTGCGGGCCAGTCGGCGACCTTCTCGGAGAGTTCTTCGAGGAGGTGGAGCGTGCCCTTGCGGCGGCGGTTGGCGACCGTCGCGGCGACGTCGCCGCGCGGTGCGACCGCCTCCGTGAGCGCGGCCGAACTCCCGCCGCGCAGCCCGGTGGTGAGGACACGCTCGTAGCCCGGCAACGTGCGGTAGCCGACGAGGTCGCCGAGGTACGGCAGCACCCAGGGGGCCGCCGTCTCGACGAACAGGTCCTCGTAACCCTGCTCGACTCCGCTGCGTACGAGGTCGATCTGCTCGGCCATGACGGCGAGCAGGGCGCGCAGCGGTTCGCCCTCCTGGGCGTCGCGCAGCCGGTGCCACTGGGGCAGCAGCTCGGCGAGTCCGTCCGGTTCCCTGGACATCACACGGCCTCCGTCTCGAACTGGACGTCCGGGAACATCGCAGACATCGCGGCCATCACTTGACCTCCGTCAGAATCAGGGTGTCCGCGGCCTTCGGCGACAGCAGTGCGAGCTGGGCCGGGCGGATGCCGCGGAAGACGTACACCGAACGGCCCTTCGCAAGGCGCCGGGTGTCGGTGATGTCGGGGTTCAGGCGCAGGAGTTCGGCGAGCGGGATGCCATGGCGGGCACAGACCGCCGACAGGGTCTCGCCGTCCTTCTTGCGGACGGTGTGGATCTTCTCGTCGTACGTGGCTCCGCGCGCCGGGACCGAGGCCTTCGGCAGGCCCGGGTTCGCGAGCACCCCGGTGAGCTCCTCGGCGGTCGCGGAGGCGGGGACACCGGTGAAGACGTCGACGTCCATGTAGTCGACGCCGGGCACCTGGTGCGCGGTTGCCAGGATCTCGGAGAGGCGGGCGGGTTGGCCCAACTCCCTTCCCTCGAAGCCGAGTCGGCGCAGGAGGGCCTGGCGCAGGCGGGGTCCGACGACCTCCCAGGTGTGGTCGGGCGCCACCTTCACCTTCGCGGCCACCAGCAGCGCGACGAGTTCGCGGACGTCCACGCGGACCGGGAGGTTCGGGTCGCCGTACTCGGTGAGTGCCCCGCGCAGTGCACGCAGAAGGTCCGAGTCCTCGGCGATGGGCACGTCGTCCGTGCCCGCGACCGTCACGTGCAGCACGCGCCGCCGGCCGTCGAAGAGTTCGCGCGCGGCGGCCCGGCCGATGCCGGCGCGGGAGCGGGCGAAGTCCTCGTAGTCCGCCTCCGAGACCAGGCGGTCCAGGGCCGAGACGGCCAGCGGGACCGTACGCCGGGTCAGTGCGGGCCCGTCCGCGTCGGCGCCGCCCGTGGCCGGGCGCGGGTTGGTGACCGCGGTGACGCCGAGGGGGCGGGTGAGGGCCTGGGTGATGCGGCCCTCGGCGACGTTGGCGGCCTTGCCGGTGCCGAAGCGGTAGCGGGCGCGCACGTTCTCGTGGCCGCTGGGCAGGCGGGCGCCGTGGACGCCGTCGCCGAAGGTCACGGTGGTGCGGCCGTCGGCGGTGGTGCCGGTGATGTAGACGCGCTCGCGCGGGCCGCGTCCGGCGAGGCTGTCGACCTCGTGCCAGAGCACTCCGTCGACTCTGACCTCCAGGACGGGTGTGGCACCCAGGGGGTTGTCGTCGGCGAGCCAGGTGAGCGGCGACTGCCAGAGCGCGAACGTCTGGTTCGTACGGTCCGAGTCGCCGCTGCCGACCGGCTCGTCCCTGCCCTCGCCGTGCGTCGCCTCGACCACGTTGCCGAGGATCCGCACGGTCTCGCGGCGGTAGCGGTACGCGAGGTCCGCGGTCAGCGTCAGCTTCGTGTGGACGTGGTCGCCGGGCAGTTGGGGATCGACGGCGGGGTCGGCGGCGGCGATGGTGACCACCTCCGTGGCCCGCACGGCGGCGGTGCCGGGGATGTCGCTGCGCTGACCGCCGACGATGAGTGTGCGGCCCGGCCGCAACCCGTCGTACAGCTGGGCGAGTTCGATCTCGTTGCCGTGCACGTCCTCGCCGAGCGGTTCGTCGGCGAGACGCAGGGGCTCGCCCGCCGCGTGCACGGTGGTGTCGCGGATGTGCGAGAGCAGGACGTCGAACTCGTCCAGCCAGGGGTCGGCCAGGACGAGTTCGGTGCCGCGGCCGGTGATGCCGTAGTTGGTGTACGCGGCTGTGCGCGCGGCCACGACCTTCGTGGTGACGAACGCCAGCTTGGCGTCGCCGGGGACGCCGCCCTCAACTCCCTTGGTGGGCCGCTGGATCGCCACCCAGCTGCCGACCGTGATGCCGTCGTGCACCCGGTCCAGCTGTAGCACGCGGCGGTTGGTGGGCGCCGGCTTCGACGCGATGACGACCTCGACGTTGGGCGCGGCGCTGCCCACGGTGTACGTGAGGCTCACCTCGTACTCGCCGTGCGTGAACTGCTCCGGGACACCCGGTCGCAGGGCGATCTGCTCCGACGTGCCGTTGTGCACGCCCACGTGGACCAGACCGTCCTCGTCCGGGCGCGACACGAAGAGGGTGCGCTCGGGCAGGCCCGAGTGGAGGACCGCGGTGACACCAGGTTCCTGGGAGTCGGTGGGGCGGCGGTTCAGCCAGCTCAGCTCGCGGTCCTGGCCCGCGCGGGTGGACAGGTCCACCTGGCCGGTGCCGAGGCGGAAGTTGACGGGCTGCGCGACCGGCAGGTTCTCCGCGCGCTGGTCGGAGCTGCTGCCCTCGACGTACTGGAACTCCGCCCGCACCGGGACCTTGCCGGCGGTGTCGAACACGACACGCATGCTGACCAGGGTGGCGCCGGTGAGGGGCCAGTCCGCGGTGCGGATGACCCGGCCCCTGTCGTCCTGGACCGGCTTGAGCGGGGCCATCGCACCGAAGGGGGCGGCGGTCACGCGCATCGCGAGGAGTTCCCGCAGAAGCTGCGGGGTGCCGGGGGCGGCGGCCGTCCGCCAGGCCGGGTAGAGACCGGTCAGGCCAGGGTTGAGGGCCGACAGCAGCCGGGCCGTGTCGGCGCCGGGGCGGCGGGGCTGTTCTGCTCCGGTCGGCGCGGGGGCCTTGCCGCGGAGTGCGGGCAGGACGGAGCCGAGAGCTTGGAGGGCGGCTTCGCGCTGGCCGAGGGGGCTCGGGGCGGTGAGGCCCGTGGAGCTCGGTGCCGCGGTGGCTGCCGGGCCCTGTGTTGCGGCTGCGCTCTGGCCTGGGGCTGCCGCGGGGCTGTGCTCGCCCGTTGCCGATCCGCCCGGTTCGCCCGTTGCCGACACACCCTGTTCGTCCGTCGGCGGCAGCGGCTGCGCGGGCGCCAACTCCAGGGCGCGCTCGGCCAGTTCGGCCAGTACGGCCTCCAGCTGCTCGAACCACGCCGCCACGTCCTCGTACGGCGTGGCGAGGACCTGTGTCTCGCCGAGGCGTTCGACGGGCTCGGCGAGGCGGACCGCGAGGCGTTCCGGGGTCTTGATCCCGTCCAGGTCGGCCCGCAGCGGGGCGAGGACCTGGTCGTCGAAGTCCTCGATCAGGCGGCTGACCGGGCGCGGGTTGGGGACCTCCGGGGTGGGCGGCTCGTCGCCGGGCTCGCCCGGGGCCTCGGGCTCCGAGGTCCACCGCCGTACCTCGTCGACGAGCTCCTTGAGGGTGGCCGGGGCCGACTGAGGCAGGCCGATCGCCGTGATCTCGTCGTCCCGGTCGATCCGTACCTTCGATACGGGCAGCAACTTGCGTACTGCGCCCGCCTGTTCACCGAAGACGAAGAGCAACTGGTCGCCGGTCTGGAGAGAGTTGGCGGTCCCCTCGACGAAGAGCTCCGAGCGGCGCTCCAGGTCCTCCGGGGTGACGAGGGAAGGACGGCGACGGCGGACCTTCAGCTCGTTCCAGTCCCAGCGGGCCGTCAGGTCGCGGCTCGTCTCGAAGGTCTGCGACTCCTCGTCGGCGGACGCGGGCACGCTGTGGCTGCGCGCACCGCGCGGGATCACCACGGGCAGGGTCTCGGCGCGCGGATCGCGTTCGAGGCTGTACGCGAGATGGGTGGAGGCGGCCACGCCGGGACGCGGGCGGTGGCCGACCAGACGGCCGAGCAGCGCGAGCGAGCGATGTTCGTTCGCCGTCCGCAGATAGGCCTCGTCCGCGATCCGCTCGGAGTGGAAGGTGAGCAGGTCACCGAGGACGGCGGTGGCGTCGAGCAGGCCGATCGCCGGGTCGTCGGGCGTCCGGACGGTCAGGCTGCCGAGGGCCGGGTACGCGGGCGAGGCGAGCCGGTCGAGCTGGGCCGCCAGGAAAGAGCCGTAGTCGCCGACTCGGTAGTCGAGGGCGGTGCGGCCGGGAGGGTTGTGGAGCGGGGCGGGGGCGAGGCGCTCGTCGTGGCCGCCGCAGGCGCCGCCACCGGACGCGCCATCGCCGCACGTGCCGCCGCAGGTGCAGTCGTCGCTCATCGGGCACCTCCGAGGGATATCGCCAACTGGCCGTTCTCCGGCCGGTCGGGGTCGTTGTCGCAGGTGGCGATCTCCAGCGGGCCGAGCCGCAGCACGCCGTCCTCCCTCTCTCCTCGGTCCTCGTGGAACAGCCTTCGCAGCCGCGTGACATGGACGCTCTCGACGCCCGGCACGGCGGCCGCGGCGGCGACCAGGCGGCTGAGCCTGACCGGTTCGCCGAAGGTCAGCGCGTCCGGGTGGAAGAAGCCGAGCCGCCCGCCCGGAAGGCGGCCGCTGCCGAGCACGCGGTACAGCTCGGCCAGGATCTGCCCGTGCTGGTGGCCGGGGATCGCGCACACCTTCAGCGCGATGTCGAGGGGTACCAGCCGGGCCGGGCCGACGACGAGGTCGTGGCCGATGCGCCGGTAGGCCTCCAGGGCCTGCGCCACCTCGTCGAGCAGCTTGCCCGAGGGGGCGCCGGTGCCGTACGCGTCCACGGCGATGTGGGCCTCCTGGACGCTGCCGGTCCAGCGGATCTCGGCGGCGGCCCGCTGTACGCCGGGCAGGGCGGAGGCGAGGGCCGCGTAGTCGTCGGCGGTGACGGCGCGCAGGCGGGTGCGGCGCAGGTCGAGCGGGGCCAACTGGCGTACCTGCTCGACCGGTTCGGGCACCGTGCCGCCGACGGCGGGCAGCGGGTTGCGTACGCCGGCCACCGGCGGCTCCTCACGATCGCCGTCGCCATCGCCGTCGCCGCAGATCACCAGGTGGTTGATGGCCTCCGCGCCGACATTGCCCGCGGTGCCGCCGCCGAGCCGGTAGCGGAGTTCGAGCCGCGCACCGGGCGTCGGACGCGCCCCGTGCCGGCCGTCGCCGAAGCGCAGGGCGAGCCGTCCGTCGTCTTCCAGTTCGCCGACGAAGTGCCGGTCGCGGGAGGTGCTGTCGAGCAGATCGCGGCGCGGCTCCCAGGTCAGGTCGCCGTCGTGGAGCCGTACGGCGGGCAGTGCCTGTCGTGGGTCGTGCCGGAGCGCCGCCGAGGCGGGGCCGCGGAGCACCAGCTCGTCGGGGTGCAGCCCGGCCGCGTACGCGGGACCCCAACTGTGCGCGATCTCCCAGGCGATGTGCCCGTCGAGGACCGTGCCCGCGCGCGCCCGTGCCGTCAGCACCTCGACGCGGCGCAGCTTCGCGTCGAGCAACGAGTCGCTGCGGAAGAGGAGTTCACGCAGGGCACGGACCGGGTGGAGGTGGAGTTCGAGCCGCTCCAGGACCTTCAGGCCGTAGATCACGGTGAGTTCGGCGATCTCCTGCTCGCCGAGCCCGTCGCGGTCGCGGGCACTGCGCCACAGCTCGACGAGGCGCTGCCTGACCCGGCCGGGGATGGCGGCGATGCGCTCGGCCTGGCCTGCGGCGACGGTCCGCGGGTCGGGGAACGGTACGGCCTGCGCCACGGGCGAGCGGCCGAGGACCGGCCGGAAGCGGGGCGCGATGCCCGGGTAGGCGGACTGGGCGAGCAGGGTCCTCAGCGCCGCGGCCTGGGCGTACGCAGTGCCCGGCACCACCCTCTCCTGCCGCTGCCCGGCGAGTTCCAGGCCGAGTCCGGCGCGTACGGTCGCGTCCTCGCCGACGACCTCGAACAGCTCGCGGATGTCGTCCGGGGTGAGCGCGTTGCCGCAGTCGGCCTTGTCCGTAAGGGAGTTGACGAGCCGGGCGGGCGCGTTGCCCTCCTCGTGGTCCCGGCAGCCGAAGGCCGGGAGGTCGCACGAGCCGGCGACGGCGGGCACGGGCGGCACGGTCACCGTCTCCGGCAGGCTGTCGCCGCACCAGTTCAGCGAGCGGCCGTGGTCGACGAGGACGACGTTGCCGCGCGCGATCGTCACGTCCTCGACGGGCTCGCAGTCGCGTCCGCCGCGGGTGGTGAGGCAGAACGGGAAACGCAGCGCGTCCTCGGCGGCCCAGGTGACCTCCAGGACCGGCTGGTCCTCGATTCGGTCGAGGCCCGGGGTGACGGAGGTCAGGCGCACGACCTGCCGGTGGGCCGGGTCGGCGTCGCCGGGGGTGCCGGTGCGCGGCCCCTTCACTTCCTCCAGGACGAGCAAGTCCCCTGGCTTCAGGTCGAGTTGCCGCTCCTCGCAGGTCTCCGCGTCGCGCCACTCGTCGCGCAGGGTCGCGGCGGTCGCCCCCTTGGGCAGGGAGCACACCTCGCCGCCCCAGGTCCACAGGCGGATCGCGTTGTGCGCGGCCCGCAGCTCCAACGGGTCGGCCGACGCGACCGGTTCGAAGACCTCCACGGACCCGCGCTCGTCGAGCTCGGCGAGGTCCCCGTCGCCGATGACCGTGCCGGGCTCCGGTCGGTCGTGCGGGTCGAGGGTGCGTACGTCGACGGAGGCGAAGCGGTACGTGCCCGGCAGCAGCGTGTGCTCGCCGGCGGTCTCCACGGTGACGTAGGCCCGGGCGTTGCAGCCGTCGTGCATCGCGTAGTCGATGAGCCGGACGTGACGGCGTACGGAGACCCGGCGGCGGGCGGTGTCGAGGTACGCCTCCGTGGCGACCGCGTCCTGCTGGTAGCTGATCTGGTCGCCGGTGTACGCGAGCAGCTCGACGAGCGTCATGCCCAGGTCGGCGGGGTTGCGCTCGACCCAGTCGGGGGTGGTGAGCGCGAGCCGGTCGAGGAGCAGCTTGCGGATGGTCTCGTAGTCGCGGGCGGTGTAGTCGACGACGGGCGCTTCGGGGAAGTCCGGCGTCAGCCGGTCGTCGTCCTTGCAGTCGAAGGGCGTGGGGCAGTCGGGCCGGAAGGCGAAGGACGCGCTGTGGTAGCGCTGGTCGAAGCCGCGGAAGGGTTCCGTGCCGGGGCGTCCGTACGGGTCGGTCTCCACGAGGGAGAGCCGGTAGCGGGAGGTGTCGCCGGCCTTGTCGAGGGTGACGTACAGCCGGTCGTCGAGCTCGGGGTCCTCCTCGCGCTCGACGCTCACGTCGACGGCCTCGATGCCGGTGACACGGCGGCCGCCGTCGATGCGTACGTTCTCGGCGCACAGGCCGTGCGGGGCCTTGCCGAGGAACGTGACGGTGAGCGTCAGCCCGTCGTCACCGACCTCGACGGCGTCAACTCCGTTGAGCTGGGCGGCTCTTACCTTCGTCCGCCGGGAGGTGGTCGTGCTCGTGCTCGTCATGCGGCGGCCCTCCCTTCGAAGACGTCGTCGCGGCGCGTCCCGGTGGAGCGCACGGCGTACGAGAGGTACACGCGGATGACGTTGTCCTCGCTGACCACGTCCAGGGCCTCCACGTCGATGAGGTCGCCGAGCCAGCGCTGCAACGAGGCCTGCACGGACAGTTCGAGGGTGCTGGTGAGTTCGGGGCTGTTGGGGGCGAACACCAGGTCGAGCAGTCCGCAGCCGAAGTCGGGGCGCATGACGCGCTCGCCGGGGCTGGTGAACAGCACCTGCTCGATCAGGTCGCGGACGTGCTCGTCGTGGCGGGCGTGCGCGGTGCGGCCTCGGCGGTCGGCCCGGAAGGGGAACGCGATGTCGGTACGCGGGCGGGTGCGTGGGCTCATCGGACGGTCACCTTTCGCTGCGCGGCCTGGACGACCGGCGGGCCCTGCGGCACGAAGGCCGCCGTGAAGCACTGGGCGGCGGCGGTGTCGAGCAGCACGGGCGCGCCGTCGACCGTGACGCCGGTGCCGTCGGCCGTCCAGCGGACGGAGACGCACGGCACGGGCACGCGGTCGACGGTGTGCGGGCAGCCGGTGACGACGTAGCCGTGCGCGGCCGTGGCGACGGGCATGCCGTCCATGAGCACCGCGGAGGTGGATGTGGTGGCGGTGGTGGCGCGGCCGCCGTGCGGGCAGCTGATCACGGCACCGGTGCCGAGCAGACTCCCGGATGCGCCTGTTGCGCTGGACACTTGATTCGTCCCCCGTCTTCCTATCGCTTCGAGAGCACGGTCAACTGGCCCTCGTTGATCGTCACTTGGTCGCCGCGCAGCAGGACCTCGGCGCCCGCGCCGGTCGCGATGACCACGGCTTCCTTGGTGATGCGGATGTACGCGCCGCCCTGGGCCTGGAGCAGGATTCCCTGCTCGGCGCCGGGCGTGTCGTTCATCACGAGCTTGTGCGCCTGGGGCGTCTGCACGACGACCGGCTTGTTCGGCGAGGACGCCTGCAGCTCGCGGCGTGCGTCGGGCGGCAGCTCCTCGGCGGCGCCGTACCAACACCCCGTCCACACCGGGAAGCTGGGGTCGCCCTGCTCGAACTCGACCCACACACCCGCTCCCGGAGGCGGCACCACGAACTGCCCCGACTCCGGTCCGGTGAACGGCAGACAGGGCAGCGCCCAGGTCGACGGCTCGTCGCCGAGCACGTCCGGGACCTCGGCCGTGATCCGCCCGATCCGCAGCGGGTCGTTGTTGTCGACCACCCGGCCGCGGAACTTGCCGAGGTAGCGATTGCTGGGTACCGCCATGCTGAACTGCTCCTGGTCTGTGGGGTGTTGCGTGGTGCTGCTTGGGGTGGCTCGGCTCGGTGTGTGTCAGGGCCTGACGTAGGCGCTCCGCGCTTCGAGGCCCTCCCTCGAGACGGTGAAGTTCTGCTGGTACGAGCCCGGGCGCAGGGTGTGCGTGACGGACTTGACGTAGTAGTCGCCGTCGTACGCACGTCCCGCGCCGCGCACGCCGACCAGCTGTCGGGGCTGGAGGATGTAGCCGTGCCGGTTGACGTCGAGCGAGCCGGAGCCCGAGATGACGTCGGCGGACACGGCGGCCCGGGCGAGGAGTTCGGCCTCGGCCTGCTCGCGCTGCTGCTTGGCGGTGCCGGCCAGAGTCCTGCGCTTGAGCGCCGGGGTGGGCCGTTTGCCGAGGGGCGGGCGCAGCGGGCTGATCGGCGGTTGGGGCAGGAGGGTGGACTGCCGGGTGCCGGGGTCCTGCCAGCGGGCCTGCGGCTCTTCTCTCGCGGTGCCGTCGTAGGAGAACGTCAGCTGATCGACGGTGGAGTTGGCGTCCATGTTGACGTTGAGGGCGTGCTGACGGATACCGAGGCGCACCTCGGGCCCCCAACGGGCGGACGACTGGCCGGGGTTGGGGCCGGGCTCCAGATAGAAGGTGTAGCCGTTGGCGCGGGCCAGCTCGTTGACGTACTGGAGGTCGGTGCCCGTCTGGTAGTGGACGCGGAGGTCCTGGTGCGGGGGCTGGGACACCTTCTCCGTGTAGACGTCCGGCCGGATGCCGTAGTCGGAGTACCTGCGCAGGATGGCCAGCACGCGCTCGGACGGCGGCAGGTTGGGGTAGCGGTCCGTCCGCTCCTCCAGGTCCATCAGCAGCGACAGGTCCTCGCCGGTGACGGTGAGCGTGGAGTGGCCCGGCTGGTTGCTGGCGCCGACCTCCTGCCGCACGATCAGACCGTCGAGGAGCACCTCGGGCGTGCCTTTCACACTCACCGAGACGATGACGCGGGTCTTCGGGTCGAAGAACCCCTCCGGGAGGAGGGTGCGGTTGATGAGCCCGTTCTTGGTGAGGTCGAAGGCGAGCTGGAAACCGCTGCGCTCCCCCGCCGTGGCGGTGATCTGGGCGGAGAGCAGGGCTTCCGTCACCTCCGCGGGGACGGGACGGGTGAGCTTCGGTCCCATCTGGAGGGTGATGTGTACGGGGCCCCGCCCCACGGGGAGTTCAGACACGCCGGTCTCCCCGGTCCGCCCGCGGGAAGCCGCCGGCGAGCGGCACCTCGATGACCTTGCCCGCCTCGTCGGTCAACTCCCGCGGGTCGAGTACGGGGTTGGCGTCGGCGATCTGCCACCACTGGGCGGGGTCGCCGAAGTAGCGCTGCCCGAGGAGGTCGGGGCGCTCGCCGCTGCTGACGGTGTGGTCCTGGCCCTCGTCCTCCCTCTCGGCGAGGGGTGGCAGCAACCGGCGCTTGGTGTAACGGACTTCGGTGCCGTCGGGCTGCCGGTGGATTCCGATCTCGGCGTCGTGGTAGCGGCTGGTACGGGGGTAGGGGTGGGCGCCCGGGATGGCGTCCAGGGCGTTCTCGTAGGGCTCGATGTCGGCCATGGTGCTTGCTCAGCGCCTTCCGCTCAGGGTGCCGCCCGCTGTGCCTGCCGCACCTGTTGTGCCGGCGTCGGCGCCGGTGAGCCCGAGTCCGCCGAGGCTGCCGCGCCGCGCGGCTGACGCGAGGCGTTCCTTCTGGGCGAGGTGGGCCATGTAGAGGTCGGCGCCCCGGTGTCCGGCGGGCAGGTCGCTGACGGTGAGCACCTTCAGGCCGATGCCGAGGGAGGCCCGGATCGGGTTGAGGTTCACGTCGAAGGCGGATTCATTGATGGACAGTTCGGTGAGCCGTACGGGCATGACGCGCTTGCTGCCCCACGTGAACAGCGTCAGCGGCATCTCGATCGGGCTGATCTCGATGGTCCCCTTCTGCGAGAGCCGCGAGGCGTCACGGATCTGCGCGGTCGTGGGGTGCACCAGCATTTCGAGCGTGGCGAGCTGCGGGTGGATCCCGTCGGGCGCCGCGACCTCGAACTGATCGGTCGCGTCGATCTCGGCGGTGAACTTCCAGGTCTCCTGGGCGGGGCCCTTCAGACGCAGAGCCTCGTTTCTGTCCCCGCTGCCGCTGCCCCCTCCACCGGAGTCACCGCTGCCTCCGGCGGACTGGGGCGAGAGGCTGCGTTCCAGAGTGTCCGGGTTGAATTGGAGGATGATTATTCGTTGGGGGGTGCCGCGTTCAGGGTCGATCACGACTATTCCGGAACGGATGGGCTTGGGGATGTCGGCGTAGCGGGTCACAGGCGGGCCTCCAGGCGGCTCGTCAGGGTCGCGTAGTCGTGCTGCGGGAACGCGGAAGGGAATGTCTCGAGCATGTTCGTGAGGTTTTCCACGTGCGTCCGGAATCCGCTGTCACGCAGAGAAGCGTCGACGAAGAGCATCTGCCAGCCGAAAGCGCCCTTGGTGAGGCGCAGAGTGTCCAAGTACTCGCAATAGCTGAGTTCCATTCTGAGGAAACCCTGTGTGTTGCTCTGCTCGTCGAACAGGTATCGGTCCTGGTACCAGATCTCCAGCGTGTCCTTGTGCGGCTCGAGTCGGATGAACGCGGCTTCACCCGTGGCCCGACGGGGAGCGGAGTCGATCATCCGGAGGCCGGTGAGCAGAGCGCGCTCGCTCTCGGTGGCCAGGTCGTTGTGGAGCGGCGGGTCCCTGGTGATCGCCAGGTAAAGGTGGGGAAGGCTGAACTCGCCCGTGAGGTTCCGGTCCTGGGACGCGAAGGACCATTCGCACGAGAGGGACACGAACCGCAGCGCGCACTCCTTGAGCTCATCGCTGAGCCTCACATCCGCCCACTCCGGGTTCTCGTCCGACAGCGGGTCGAAGGTCGCCAGCGGGAATGTGACGTCCTCCTGCTCGTACGTCGCATCGAACAGGGGGTTTTGCACGAGTTCCTTGATGGCAGCGATCTGCAGGGTCTCGCTTTGTGTCAGAGGATCCGTCATGGTTCACCTTCGGGCAGAGCAGGGTCGAGGACAGAAAAGAGCGTGCGGCTCTAGAACCGTAGACGGCCTTCGCCTCGCAGCTTGATGAGGCGGCGCTGAATCTTGATCAGCTTGAATCGCGGTTGGTACTTCTGCAGGCGGTCGATCATCTCGGTCTCGTTCGTGAACCGCTGTTCGTCGCGCAGTTTCAGGATGGCCCGCATATGTGTATCCCGGGCTTCGAGAGCGAGTTTGAGACGGTACGTGTCCTTTTCATCGTTCACTGCGACTTCTGGGGCCACTCCGCTTGCCGGAGGCTCTTCCATGTCCGGAATCGACACCTGGGTCACGGAGCGTCCCCGATCCCAGTGCGACTGACTCTCGCCGCTCTTGCCCGGCTTGCGCGTGTACTTTCCCCAAGCCGTGTTCAGCTTGTTCGGGAACCCCTGGATGGGGTCGCCTCCACCGGGGTGGTCCTTCTTCGGGTGGTAGGTGATTTGCACTTCATACCAGGCGATCCGGGTCCCGTTGGCTATCCACTTGCCGGCAGGCCCCTCGGTCACCCTGAGCTTCATGTTCTGGTAGTGCCTCGCAGGAACGAGGTTCTGGTTCTTGACGTTGCCGCCGAGCTCGTACGGCAAGAGGTGTGTCCTGTCCCATCGTTCGCTGTCCTTCAGATTCGTCATCGTGTTGAGATACCGGAATCCGAACGGCTCAGGTGTGCGTTTTGTGTTTCGGTCTCCTTCGGCCAGGGCGAACTTCTGGTTCAGGTATTCGGACGTGAAGCCGGAAGCCAGCTTGTTGTCATCGAACTTCGGCGAGTTCACGGGAGGCAGCTTCTTGTCGCGATGAGTGTCCTCGAGCCAGTCGACCGGGATGGTCTTGTCGCCCTTGTCGAAACCGGCGTTGTCGAAACCCTCCTCCGGGACTTCCCTGCCGCTGATGACACTGCGGGCGGGGTTGAGCCTCGCCACGACCTCGAACCGCGGAGGGTGCTGCCGGGTGAGCTCGGTGAGGCCGTACCACCGCCGCATGGACTCCAGCTCCGCCTTGTGGTCCTCCCGGGTAACTCCCTTGCGCAGCCTGCTCTCCTCGATCGGGCGGATGCGGGCCACGATCCTGCGCAGGCGATCGTCCTTCGAGTCCTGCGAGTTCTCCTCCTTCTTCCGGTTGTCCTTGCTCTGCCGGCTCTTCGGCCTGCCGGGCTTGTCGCCGTCCCTGCCGGGCTTCTTGCGTGTCGGCCCGTCCGGGCCGTCCTTGCCGGGCTTCTTGCCGTCCTTGTCGGACTTCGGTTTGCCAGAAGTGTCCCTGTCGGACTTCGGCCTGCCGGGCCCGTCCTTGTCCGGCTTCGGTTTGCCGGGTGCGTCCCTGTCCGACTTGGGCTTGCCCGGGCTGTCCTTGTCCGACTTGGGCTTCGTGGGGCTGTCGTTGTCGGATTTGGGCTTGCCGGGGCCGTCCTTGTCGCCGTCCTTGCCCGTGGGCCTGGTCGGGTCCTGGTCCTTGGGCTTGTCCGGGGTCTTGTCGTCCGGCTTGGGCTTGGTGGAGTCCTGGTCTGCCTTGGGCTTGGTGGTGGTGTCGTCCTTCGGGCGCGGGCGCGTGTCCGGTTCGGACTTCGGCTTCGGCTTGGGTGCCGGTTGCGGCTTGGGCTTCGGGGCCGGTGTCGGACGGGTGTCCGGCCGGTCGTCTTCCTTGTCCTTCGGCCTGCCGTTCTTGTCTTTGCCGGTGGGCTTCTTGACGTCGACCGGGGCCTTGGGCGCACCGGGACCGTCCTTGGCCGGACCCGGCGTCGCGGGCCTCTTCGGGGCGGTGGTCGCGGGCCTCTTCGGGTCGGGTGTGCCACCGGGTCGCGGCGCGGTGGTCGTCGGGCGAGTGGTCGGCGTGCCGGTGGTGGGCCTGGTCTCGGTGCCGGGCTGGGCCTTCCTGTCTCCGCCCTTGCCACCCCGGTCGTCCGAGCCCTGCCCCGCCGGTGGCCTGCCGCCGCCCGTGCCTCCCTTGTCCTTGCCCATGTTCGCCGCCACGCCCTTCAGACGGCGGCCCACCTTCGCCACGTACTTGCCGATCCCGCTCAGCAGGAACTCGTAGGCGAGTTCGAGGAGGGCGACGATGCCTGCCGCCACGGCCTTCGCGAACAGGATGCCCGCACCGCCCTGCCGGACCGCCTTCAGCCAGGTGATGACCGCGCCGATCGCGCGCAGGATCTCGCTGAGGGCACCGATCGCCGTGCGGATCGCGTCGATGACCGCCATCGCCCAACCCGCGCCGGGGATGATCTTCGCGATGACCTTCGTGATGACCAGCTCGCCGATGATGAAGGGGAGTTGGGGGACGATCGCGTCCCACGTCTCCTTGACGATCCGCTCCAGGGTGAAGCCACCCTTGATGAGCTTGTCGATCATCGCCTTCGGGATGCCGATGATCTCCTCGATCTTCGACTGGAACCACTGCTTGACGGCCGCCTGGACCTCGCGGAAGAGGTGGTTCTTCGCGCCGTCCACCGCGGAGTTCTTGGCGCCGCTCAGCCAGCCGCCGGGGTCGGACAGGAAGTCGACGGCGATGAGCATGAACTCGCCGAGCGCGCTGAGGAGTTTGGAGGCGTATTCCAGGACCGTCTTGACCGCCGCCACCACGGCCTTGATCACATCGAGCAGCATCTTCTTCAAGATGTTCAGGATGCTGCTCAGCAATTTGCCGATGGCGTTCAGCAGATCGGTGATGATCTGCTTCAGCATTTTGGCCAGCCGGTTCACCATGGCGATCGCCGCCGAGATCAGCGAACTGATGAACTTCCGGATGCGGTTGGCCAGTTCGATGATTCCCCGAACCAACGCCTTCGCGAATTCGATCAGGTCATTGATGAGGTTCTTGACCGCGTCGACGATGAACTTGCGGGCCTCGTTGATCCAGCGCTCGACCGTTTCCTTGAAGTTCTTGATGAAGCCGACGACCGCGTCACGTGCCGATTTGATGACGCGGACGATCGCGTTCTTGATCTCGATGACCTTCTGTTTGATCCAGTCGAAGGCCTTGCTGATCCAGTTGCCCGACTCGTTGACGCTCTCGTCGCGCTTCTTCTCGGCGTCCTCTTCGGCCTTGGTGTTCTCGTCCCGGATCTTCTTGTCGCCGCTCTCCTTCTCCTTGGCGACGTCGTCGTCGGTCTTCTTCTCCCTGTCCTGGACGTCCTTGCGGACCTTCTCGTGCCGGTCCGTCTTCTTCGTACCGAGGTTCTTGAGCTCCTCGTCCTGCTCCTTGCGCCAGTCGGCACGCTGGGCAGTGACATCGCTCAGGGCCTTCTCGCGCTCGCCCGCCTGGCTCTCGGTGTTGGCCGCGACCTCGGCGTCGACCTTCTGCTTGTGCTTCGCCTGTGAGTCCCGGAAGTCCCGGTCCTTGGTCTGCCGACCCTCGGACATGCCCTTCTGGCCGTCGCTGAACGCGGCCTTGAACTGCGGCCCCCGGTCGTGCTCCGCCACCTCGGAGGCGGCCTCCGGAGGTACGGCTCCCGTAGACGCGCCGCCCTCTGGCACACCACCCTTGCCGCCGTCCTGGCCGGGCACCTTCGCCTTCAGCTGCTCCTTGGGAGCGTCGGGGTAGACCTGGTTCTCGCCCATCGGGCGGGCCGCGTCGTCCCGGCCCGTCGTGACGGTCTCCTGGCCCTTGGTGTCGACCGCGGCGCCCTGTTCGCCGGCCGTCTGCTCCGCGTCACCCTGCAGCTCCACACCCGGCGCGTTGCCCGCCTGGGCCTGCTTGAGCGCCTCGTCCTTCGTCGGCAGCCCGGCGAACTTGGCGGCCAGTTCCTGCGCATCCACCTCGAAGCCGAGCTTGTCCGCGATCCAGCCGATGCCGAAGCCCAGGGCCATCTTGAAGGTGTCCCAGCCGCCCGGCTCCTCCGCCTTCTCGGCCTCGATCTGCCCCTCGGGCTCCTTGGCGCCCTTGACCTCGGCCTTCTCCTCCTCGGGGGCCTCGGACTTCTGCGCCGGGTCCTGGGCGTACTGGGCCGGGGCGTCGGCCTTCGGCTTGCCCTGAAGGGTCTGGGGCGCGCCGGCGGGGCGCTGCATCGAGGGCGGCGCGGCCGCGAGCGCCTTGTGTTCGTCGCCGACCGTACGGTCCACCGAGCCGCCGACGCCGCCCATCGCCTCAAGTGCCTTGTGGGGCTTGAGGTTCGAGGCGGTGGACAGGCCTGCTTCCGGAGACACCTGCGAGAGGTTCGGAGCCGGTCCCGAGTCCTTCTTGCCCTTGCCCTTGGCGGCCGGTACGGCCGCGCTGCCGCCGCCTCCACCGCCTCCTCCACCGCGCGAACCCTTCGCGGCGGGAGCCGACTTGGCCGCCCTGGCCTTCGGCGCCGGTGCGGCCTTCGCAGCGGACGCCGCGGGCGCGGGAGCCACAGTGGGCTCGGCCGGGGCCGGCGCCTCAGGGGCCTTCGTGGGTTCCGGTGCGGCGGTCGCGGGCGCGGGCGCGGACTCCTGCGCCGCCGGGGTCTGCGCACTCGCCCCGCTCGATCCGCTCCCCCCGCTTCCTCCGTCCGACGACTGGCTCTGTCCCCCGCCGCCCGCCGCACTGCCGGAGACATGACTGTCGCGTGCGGACGAGGGTGCCTGCGACTCCGCCGTCGGCTCGCCCTTGCCCGCCGAGGCCGCCGAACCCGCTGAGGCCGACGAGGCCTCAGAACCCGCCGATCCCGCCGATCCCGTAGAAGCCGCCGCACCGGAACCCGAAGCCGAATCCGCCTTCTTCTGGTCCTGCCCGGTCGCGGCCCCGGACCCGGCCGTCCCCGACCCGCCTCCGGCCTGCGGAGAGGCCTTCTCCTGCGCTCCCCCGGACTTCTCGCCACCGGCCGGCGTGCCCTTCTCCTCCTTGGCGGCCGTCTCCTCTACTTCACCGCCGCCCTCGGACTTGCCCGGGGCTTCCTGCACCGCCGTCTGCGCGGCAACGGGCCCGGCCTTGGGGTCGGCGCCGCTCTTCGGGTCCTTCGGCACAGAGCCCGATACGGACGGCGCTGCGGCCTGCTCCGACGCGAGACCGCCGAGCTGCCCGTCCCCCGGACCGCCCTCTTCCGCACCGGCCGACGGCTCCCTGTCGGCGAGCGCGGCGCCCCCGTCCACTTCGGACTCGGGCTCGGATTCGGCCTCCGCCGCCGCGTCCTCGGCGTCCTCCGCGTCCCGCTCCGCCTGCACCTTGTCGGCCTTGGTCGCCGGGGGCGCGGAGAACGACGGCACGGCCGCCCCGGCTGACGACGCGAGGTCCGACTCGTCCGCGGTCGGTACGCCGGACACGTCGGGATCCTGCTCCGGAATGAAGTCCTCCGGCTGGAGCTTGATGTCCCAGGCGCTCTTCTCCTCGCCGCCGGCCTCGACCTCCGACTCGCTGCCGGAACCGAAGGGGTCCTCGTCGGCCGTCTCCTCGGGGCCTTCGAGATCCTGGTTGCGTACGCCGTCGAGCCTGCTGAGCGGACCGGGCAGCCGGGTGTCCTTGCCGAGCGTGGGCGTACCCGTCGACTTCTGCCGGCCCGCCTTGTCCTCCGGCTTCGCCTTCTGCCCCGCCACCAGCGCGTCGACCGCGCCCGGACGGTTCTTGGCCGCGGACTCCTCCTCGCTCGCGGCCGGTGCGTCCCGCTCGTCGGCAGCGTCCTTGTCGGCCTTATCGGCTTTGTCTGCCTTATCGGCCGCGTTTCCCTTGTCCCCCTTCTCCCCCTTGTCTTCCTTTGCTTCCTTCTTCTCTTCCTTGCTGCCCTGCTCGGAGCCCGCGGAAGTCTTCTCGCCGGTCTGCTGCGCGCCTTCCGACTTGCCGCCAGATGCCTGCCCGGCCTCAGGCGATGACGGCTGCTGCCCCGCGCTGCCACTCCCTGTGCCCGTATCGGTGCCCGGACCGCTACCCGTACCGCTGCCCGGAGTCTGCTCCCGCTCGCCACCCGGCGCGGCGCTCCCGTTCTCCGGCGTGGACCCGGCGGCCCCCTCCGTACCGGCCGGTTCCTTCTCCGGCCCCGGAGCCGCACCGGGCTTGCTCTCCTCTTCCCGCTCCTCCTCGGCCGAACGCTGCTCACTCGCCCGCTCGAACCTCAGCTCCTCCGCCGCGTCGGCCTCGACGACCGGCGCCTCGAACGAGTCGGGCTCCTCCGAGTCCCCCTCGGACTCGATCTCCTCGACCAGATCGAGCACCCGGTCGTGCTCCGAGCCGAGCAGCCTGTCCTCCAGGCGGTCGAGGACTCCGTCCAGCAACTCCTCGGGCAGCCGGGCGAGTTGCTTGCGCGTACGCCGTGAGCGGTCCTCCGGGTCGCCGCGCAGCGAGCGCACGACCGAGTTCGTCAGGCGGTCCACGAGGGTCGCCGGATCGATCTGCTCCAGCCGGTTCCGGTCGGCGTCCACGGTGGCGTACCGCAGCCAGCCGGGCGTGGCCTGGCCGGCCTCCACCTCTGGTGCGGCCTCCTGGGCGGCCGGGCGTACGAGGTCCTGGGCGGCCGACTCCGCCTCGCGCTCGATCGCCTGCTGGGGCAGGCTCACCGCGCCCAGGTCGCGGCCGGCGCGCAGGGCGCCGAGGCCGTCCGGGTTCTGCACGGTGTGCAACAGCTCGTGGGCGAGCAGGCGTTGGCCGTCCGCCGTGCCGGGACGGTAGGCGCCCTCGCGGAAGAAGATGTCCTGGCCGACCGCGACCGCGTCCGCGCCGAGCAGCTCCGTCAGCTGCCCGGCATCCCGCCCGGTGTGCAGCCGTACGCGACTCAGGTCGTGGCCGAGCTGCTCCTCCAACTCCCTTCGTACGCCGACGTCGAGAGGCTGCCCGGCGCCGCTGACGACGTCCTTCGGCTCGGGCGTACGGGCCTTGGCCGCGCGCTCCTTGCGCTTTCGGCGGCGCTGTTCGGCGGCCTGGTCCGAACGGGCGTCCTGCGTCGGCGAGTTACTCACGGCATCACCTCCCCACGGCCGGAGAGTCCCGCGTGCACGGCCCGCGCCAGCTCCTGGCCGAGCCGTCGCGCGGACAGCCCCGCGGGCAGGTGCGGCAGCCCGGACAGCGCGTCGACGGCCACCGCGCCGTCCGCCGCCAGCGGCACGCCGCGTTCGCGGACCAGCCGGCTCAGCTCGCGCTCGAACTCGGCGGACACCCGGTCCGGATCCACCCGGAAGCCGTCGAGGACGAGTTCACCGATGTCCACCCTGATCTCGGCGGGCTGCTTGCTCACACCCATCCCCGGACCTCCCCAGGCGTCAGGGAACGCTCCAGCTTGAGGTACTCGGTGCGGGCCGCCGCGAGCATGTGCCGCATCTGCAGCCGGTCGCCCTCCTCGGCGGCGAGGAAGGCGCCGGACAGGGCGATGTTGCGGATCGAGCCGCCCGCGACGGTGAGTTGGGCCAGCAGCTCGGGCTCGATGCCCTTCACCGGGGTCTGCGGCGGCAGCACCCGGCGCCAGATCTCGGCGCGCTCGTGCTCGGCCGGGAACGGGAAGTCGACGACGAAGCGGATCCGGCGCATGAACGCCGTGTCCAGGGCCTTCTTCATGTTCGTGGTGAGGATCGCGAGACCCCGGTAGGCCTCCATCCGCATCAGCAGATA
This sequence comes from Streptomyces albicerus, assembly GCF_008905045.1. Taxonomy (GTDB): domain Bacteria; phylum Actinomycetota; class Actinomycetes; order Streptomycetales; family Streptomycetaceae; genus Streptomyces; species Streptomyces albicerus. Next base: position 12,536 of record NZ_VWMY01000007.1, on the reverse strand, counting down.
GCTGACTTCGAGGTTGGCGTACCGGTCGTGGCTGTCCTTGACCTCGCTGCGCTTGCCGAACAACGCGTCGGCCTCGTCGAAGAGGAGCAGCGCGCCGCCCTGTTCGGCGGCGTCGAAGACCTTGCGGAGGTTCTTCTCGGTCTCGCCGATGTACTTACTGACCACCTGGGAGAGGTCGATGATGAAGAGGTCGAGGCCGAGTTCCTTGGCCATGACCTCGGCGGCGAGGGTCTTGCCGGTGCCGGAGCCGCCGGCGAACAGCGCGGTGACGCCGAGGCCGCGGCGCAGGGTCGCCGCAAATCCCCACTCCTGGTGGACAGTTGCCCGCTGCCGCACATGGGCGACGATCTCGCGCAACACGCTCGTCTGCCGCTCGTGCAGCACGAGGTCGTTCCAGCCGGCCTCCGGCTCGATACGGCGGCCCAGCTCGTCCATGCCGATCCGGGCCTCGTTCAGCCCGGCCCGCCAGGCGAGTCGTACGGGGTCGGGCTCGTCCTCGCTGGGCAGATCACGGCGTACGGCCGCCGCGGCGGAACGTACGACATGGGGCGGCAGCTGGAACTGCGCGACCAGGGACCGCAGTTCACTCTCGCCGATGTCGACGACGTCCTCGAACGCGCCCGTCCACAGGCGGAGTTGCTCCTCGTCGTCCAGTCGCGGCACGGCCACCCGCTCGCCGTGCGGCCGGTCCGTCTGCCGCGGATCGGGGCTCGACACGACGACGGGTACCGCGGCACCGGCCAGGAACGCGTCGGTGGCCGCGTGCTGGTCGCGGTCGAGTTCGCCGGCCTCCACGAGCAGCGCTGCGGGCAGCAGGATCGCCTCGCGCTGCCACAGCCGGGCCAGCCGGTCGCGCTCGGTCGGGTCGGTGGGGATGTCCTCGGCGCTCATCGAGTAGAGGCCGAGCCCGGAGCGGGCGGCCGCCGCGGCGGCGATGTCGGCCCGGCTGCGCAGATCGCCGCCGACGACCTCGACGAGCAGCGGCGCGTCCGGGCGCGCTGCGGTCGTCCAGCCCGCGGCGACCCGGCTCGCGGCCAGGTCGTACGACGGCGGCAGCTCCTCCGGCACGGGAGTGCGCCGCAACTGGCCGTGCAGGCGGGCGTCCAGGTACGGCGAGCCGAGCAGGAAGTGCAGGATGCGCTCGTCGAGCCGCAGCCGCGACAGCGTCAGACGCGAGTCGTCGTCCAGCTCCACGACGCGCCAGCGCCGCAGGGGCGCGACCGGGGTCAGCGCGCTCCAGTGCGGTTCGGCGAGCGCGGCCAGGGCGAGCGAGAAGGTGGGGTACGCGCGCTGCGGGTCACCGCTCGCGGCGGCACAGCGGGCGGCGGTCGTGGCGTCCAACTCGTAGGCGGCGGTGAGGAGTACGAGGTCCCGCTCGAAGGCGGTCAGGCCGAAGCAGGTGACGAGGGCGTCGAGAGGCGCGGTCGCGGGGCCCGCCTGCTGTACGGGGTGGCCGGCGCGGTCACTCCCGACGGAGCTGTCCTCGGACTCCGATGCCGTGCCCGTTCCGGAACCAGTGCCGGTTCCCGAAGCAGTGCCCGTTCCCGAGCCCGTTCCCGCCCCGGCCGTGCGCGCCGCGTGGGCGTCGACGCGGGCCAGGACACGCTGGATCTCCGCGGTCAGCGTCGGGCTGCCGCCCGGTGCGTCCGCCGCGGCCGTCGCGTTCGCCGCGCCCGTCTCGTACGTCCCCATGTCCTCACCTGCCCCCGTCGCCGTCACGCCGCCTCAGCTCTCCGTGCTCTCGGGGCCGTCGCCGGCCGTCGGGGTGGCCGCGGAGGGGGCGGCACCCGTGTCCTTGGCCGCGCCGCCACGAGCGGATCTGGCGGACCGCTCCCCCTTGCTGGACTGCTGCGCCGCCTTACGGCCGCGGGCCGGTGCCTTGGCGGCCGCCTTCGCGGGCGTCCTGGCCGCGGCCTTCGCCGGTGTCTTCGCCACGGACTTGGCGGGTGTCCGGGTCTCCTCGGCCTGCGCGCTCCCCGCGGTCCCACCCTCCACCGGCACCGGAGCCGACGGGGGCCTGCCCTCGTCACCCGCCGGCGTACCGCCCGGCGGAACCGGCGCCCCGGGCGCCCCGAACGGCAGCACCCGTACCGCGGGGCGCTCCACCGGCTTCGCCGGCACCGGCGTCTCTCGGCCCTCGATGAAGACGAGAGCGGCCTGGTACACGACCGACAGCGTGTACGGAGTCTGGTGGAGCATCCCCCACAGCTTCGAGGTCTCGTCGATGTCCATCACCGTCGGCGTGAACCGCACCCGCTGCGCCGCCTCGGCGAGGTCGCTGCCCGCCAAGTAGGGCTTCTCCCCGGCCAGTTCGATGATGTCCTTCGGCAGGACGGGTATCTCGTGCAGCGTGCGCACCACGGAACCGATCAGCCGCTGTCCGACCAGCTCCGTCTCCTCCCCGTAGGCGCTGATCAGGAAGTGCAGGTCCAGCGCCGCCGCGGCCCGCTTGAGCAGCGTGCCGTCGGACGCACGGGTCGGCAGGTCGTTGTTGCGCTGCGAGGTGTTGGGCGTGACCTGGTACAGGAACACGGTGATGGTGGGCTCGGCCGGCGGATCGGCCGTCGGCTTGCGCGGCTCGACCTTGACGGCCATATCGATGTCGGGCTGCAGGTTGGCCTCGATCAGCAGGGCGAGGGCCTGGGTCACGTGGGCGATGGCAAGTGCGTTGCTCATGACGTCAGTTCCTCAGTCCCACTAGTTCGTTCCTCGGTCCCACCAGCCCGTTCCCCGGGCTTGCCGGCCTGTCTCCCGGGCCTGGCAGCCCGTTCCCCGGGCCCTCCGGCGCGTCGTACGTTCCTCACTCGCGCCCCCGCGCCAGGTACTCCGCCAGGCTCAAGGTCGCCCCCGGTCGCCCCGTGGCGGCCGGCCGGCGGCTCCCGCCGCCCGCAGGCGCTCCCGCGGCCGTCACCTCGAGCCGCCCGATCTGCACCTGC
>NZ_VWMY01000007.1:0-9470 GCF_008905045.1 Streptomyces albicerus | reverse complement strand
GCGGGCCGCCGCCGTGTCCGCGGCGCTGGGTCGCAGCGCCGCGGACACGGCAGCAGGGGAAGCGGTGCCCGGACCCGAAGGGGTGGGCACGGACACCGCGCTCGGTGCGGAGGTACGCTCCGGTTCGCCGCGCCCGGCGGTCCGCCGACCGGTGTCGGGAACGAGCCGTGGCCTCGGCGCCACTGGCAGGGCGGGCCGGAGCAACGGCGTCTCGGCCAGGTCCCGCGCCACGGACCGGGGCGCGGGCTCGTCCGACGGCACCCGCTCGGCCCGTACGACGGTCCGCTCCCGCTCGGTACGGAATTGGACCTCGCGCACCGCCGGTCGCGCCAAGTCCCCTTCCGACGTGGGCGATCGGGTGACGGAAGGCCACAGCGGCTCCGCCGCGTCCGGCTCGGGCGTCCCGGCACGTACCGCCTCGACCCGTTCGAAGGGACCGGCGAGTCGCGGCTGTACCCGCACCACGCCGGAGCGCGGCGCGGCGGCCGGCGTGTGCCGGGCGAGCAGCCGGTCGAAGAAGTCGGGCGCCCCAGGCGCCCGGTCTTCCGCGGGGCGCCCGCCCAGGGAGTCAGACATCCGCACACAGCTCCAGGTAGTAGCGGCGCCGCAGCGGGCTGAGCGCCAGGATCTCCGGCTCGCTCCAGCCGTAGGCGGTGGCGAGCAGATGGACGTCGAGGAGCACGTCCCGTGCCCAGGCGTCCAGTTCGGTCCACAGGTAGGAGGCGATGTCGAGCTCGGCGCGGGTGGCCGCACCGCACTCGGGGCAGTTGATGTTGAGCGTGACGTCGGCGCCCGGGTCGGCCTCCTGTGCCGCCTCGGCGAGCCGGCGCTGCACCGGCTCGGGCAGCGCGTCGGCCGGGACGGCCGCTCCGTCGCGTACCGCCGATACGACACAGAGCGCGAGCAGGGCCCGGCGGGGATCCGGCTGCCGGGCCGCCGCCGTCAGGTCGGCGACGCTCGGCACCCGGAACTCCACCTCCCAGCCGTCCTCGGCGACCCGTACCGACGACTCGGCGGGAGCGCCCGTCGACCGGGCCAACTCCCCGGCGCCCAGGTCGAATTCCATGTCCTCGCCGCACGCGACGCAGGCGAGACGCACCTGCATCCGCTCGCCGAACAGGGCTTGACGCAGCGCGAAGAGGTCCGCCTCCCGCTCGCCCACCGGCAGCGAGGACAGCGTCTCGCCACCGGTGTCCGGGCGTGCGGCGCGGTGCAGCAACAGGGCGCGTCCGGACGGGGCTTGGGCAAGCCCGGCCTCCCAGGTGGCGAGTAGTTCAGCCGCCCGAGTGATCGCCATGCCCGCCCCCGTTCCGTTCCCGCCCCGCTGCCCCCGCAGCCCGTCCGTCGTTCAACTCGCCGCCGTTCAGGCAGGGTTGAGGAAAGAAGGCTCCTCCGGCTCGGGCACCTCGTAGTCCCGCTCCCAGCCCTCGCACTCGAGCTTCAGCGACTGGATCGCCACCGCGTTGGCGTTGGCGTCCAGCTCGCCGAGGACCTGGTACTCGCTCGGCCAGGTCCGGTAGAGCTTGTGCGAGACGGCCACCTGGCCCGCCTCGTTGAGGACCTGGATCACGATGTCCTTGCGGAAGTCCGCGAGGGACACCTCGGAGCCGAGACCGGCCCCGACCTGCCAGACCTTGTTGGCCCAGCGGTCGAACTCGGGGTCGTGCGTGACCCCGCGCTCCAGGGTGATGCCCTCGAACTCCGAGCGCCCGGGCGACTTGCGCGGGGAGCTGGGGTCGCCGCCGTGCCGGTGCTTGACGACCTCGGTGGTCCGCTTCAGCGGACTGATCTTGCTGATGCCCGCGACCGTACGACCGTCCCACAGCACGAGGAACTTGAAGTTCTTGTACGGGTCGAAGCGCTGGGCGTTGACAGTGAACTCAGCCATCGGTTTCCTTCACGTTCTCCGTCTTCGGTCTCAGAGCTCGAACTGCCCGGACGTCTGCTGGATCCGCACGATCACGAACTCGGCGGGCCTGACCGGTGCGATGCCGACCAGGACGTTCACGATGCCGTTCGCGATGTCCTCGTCCGTCGTGGTGTCGTGGTCGCACTTGACGAAGTACGCCTCGCGCGGTGTGCCGCCCTTGAAGGCGCCCTGGCGGAAGAGGTTGTGCAGGTACGAGGAAGCGCCGAGGCGGATCTGCTGCCACAGGTTCTCGTCGTTGGGCTCGAACACGACCCACTGCAGGCCGCGTTGGAGGCTCTCCTCCACGTGCAGCGCGAGCCGCCGCACGGGCACGTACTTCCACTCGCTGTCGAGCGCGTCGGAGCCCTCAAGAGTGCGCGCGCCCCACACGAGCGGGCCCACCATCGGCATGGTGCGCAGGCAGTTGACGCCGAGCGGGTTGAGGAGCCCGGTCTCGCGGTCGGTCAGGTTGACCGTGAGCGAGTGCACGCCCGCGAGCCGTGCTTCGGTGCCGGCCGGTGCCTTCCACACGCCGCGCTCGGAGTCCGTGCGCGCGAAGACACCCGCGACCGCGCCCGAGGGCGGGAAGGAGCGCAGCCGCCCGGTGAGCGGATCGGTCAGCTGGAGGTGCGGGAAGTACAGGCCCGCGTGGTTGCCGCGTACGGCGTCGAAGGCGGCGAGTCCGGCGCGGGCGGTGTCCACGCTGACCCAGGTGCCGGGCGCGTCGACGAGGAGGAAGATCCGCCGCTCCTGGCAGAGCCGCTGGGCCGCCGAGACGACCGTGATCATGTCCTCGGTCGACTCGTACGCGGCCAGCTCGGGCAGGACGAGCAGGTTGACGTCCGCGACGCCGCGCAGCGCCTGGATGCCGGTCTTGCCGGCCTCGCTGCCGATGAGGTCGCGCGGGCCCGGCGCCTCGCCGTCCTCGCCGCCCTCCAGCGGGAACACGGGCGGATTGACGGAGGCTTCCAGGCCCAGGTCGTTGGCGCATTCGCCGAGGAAGCGGACGACGTCCTCGGGGTCGGTGGAACCGGCGACGACCTGGAGGCGCTTGCCGAACGCGGTGACCTCGGCGCCCGCGAAGGCGTGCTTGCCCGGCGCGTCGGGCAGCGCCCGCAGCTTGCGCTCCAGGAGCAGGGCCAGCTCGGCGACGCCGCTCGGGGCCTCGCCGTCCGTGTCGGGGTCGTACAGCGTGAACTCGCGCTCGACCTCGCCGATCTTGACGGTCAAGTCGACGGCCAGGTCCGGCAGTTCGTGCCCGAACGGCTTGGAGACGGTGCCGGACGGGTCGGGGCGGCCCTCGCCGACGGCCTCGACGCGGATGAGTCGCGACCCCGCGTTGATCACGGTCGGCGCGTGCCGGCCGTGCGAGGCGTCCATGGACAGCCCGGTGAAGCTCTCGCGGGCCTCGCCCTTGGCGTCGTACACCCGCAGGTTGAAGGTCTCGTCCGGGCTGGGTGTGTCGTAGTCGACGGCGACGCGCAGACCGTTGCCCCACACGCCCGGCTCCTTGGCGTGCACTTCGAGGACCGCGCTCTCGCTGTGGCCCTCGGTGGACTCCAGGGTGACGCAGGCGGCCTTGCCGCTGCCCGCCTTGGCGACGCGGACGATCACGGCGACCGTGCCGCCGTTGCCGAAGAACTGGTGCACCGCGTAGCCGACGGCACTCTGCGAGCTCAGGCCCCCGAAGCGGCGCTCGAACTCGGTGAAGCTCGTGACGCGCACCGGCTCGTTCAGCGGACCGCGCCGGGTGTGCCCCACGAAGGCGGTCACCGAGGTGGTGACGGTCGAGATGGTCCGGGCGCTGCTGGGAAGCTCTTCGACGTAGACGCCGGGATACGTCGGCCTGGCAGTGCTCACCGCGCTCATCGGCATTCCCCCTCCTAATCCGTTCTCGGGCACCGGGTGGAAGGCACCAAGAGGCGGCAGAGGGAGACGTCTTCGTCCGGCGCACGCGGAGGTGTCCGGACGCGCGTCAGCGCACCGGTCCGCGGCACCGCAACAGCTTCCCCCGTCAGTGCCCCGGACGGACGGCCGTCCGGGGTCAAGCACACGCTTGTGACTCCTGATGCTCAAGTGCTCAAACCACGGTGGGGGGTCGGGAGTTGCCAGAGCAAGACATGTTCACGCCACCCCGGAGGGAGGTTCCATGAAGAGGGCCGTGCACAGCCCGCACACGATGTACTCGTGTCGGGTCAGCTGATTCACCGATTCCCCACAGGCGGTGGTGCAGCAGAATGGAGCCATGCCCCGTCGCACCTCGCAGTCCCGCCGCCAGCGCGCTTCCGCTTCTGCACACAACCCCCACTGTCCTTGCGGTCTTGCGGAGACGTACGAGAAGTGCTGTGGCCGATTTCATCGGGGTGAGGGCACGGCACCGACCGCGGAGGCGCTGATGCGCTCGCGGTATTGCGCGTTCGTGAAGCGCGACGAGGCGTACCTGCTGCGGACCTGGCATCCGCGAACGCGGCCGGCGCGGATCGAATTCGATCCGGGGATGCGGTGGACCGGCCTGGAGATCCTCGACACGGCCGAGGGGTCGGCCTTCCACACCACCGGAACCGTGACGTTCCGGGCGTCCTACGCCGGGGGCTCGCTGCACGAACGCAGCCGGTTCGAGCGGGTCGACGGGGCGTGGGTGTACGTGGACGGAGACATCACCGAGTAGCCACAGCCCCGATAGGGGCGCGGGGAACTGCGCGACAAGCCACAACGGACCCGCAGGCGAACAACTACCTCACGACGCCCAGAAGTTCAGGAGGTTCAAGTCTGAGCCCTCAGGACTCCGGACTGAGAATGTCCAACTCCTGAAGCGCGCCCACAACGATCTCCCGGGTCAGTTCCTCCGCGCGGACGGCATCGCCCGCGCGAACCGCCTCCGCGACCTGCACATGCAGGGTGACGGCAGCCGGGTCGGGGTCCTCGAACATGACCTGGTGGTGGGTCCGGCCCGCGAGCACCTCGGCGACCACGTCACCGAGACGGGCGAACATCTCGTTGCCGGACGCGTTCAGCACGATCCGGTGGAAGGCGACGTCGTGAACGAGGTAGCCCTCCAGCTTGTGGCCGCGCGAATTGGCCACCATGCCGAGGGCGCACTCGGTGAGCTCGGCGCACTGCTCGGCGGTGGCGTGCTTGGCCGCCAGGCCCGCGGCGACCGGTTCGACGGCACAGCGCAGCACGGTCAGCGAGCGCAGCTGGCGCGGGCGGTCGGCGCCCGCCAGACGCCACCGGATGACCTGGGGATCGTAGACATTCCACTCGTTCGCGGGACGCACCGTCACACCGACCCGGCGACGGGACTCGACCAGGTGCATCGACTCCAGGACCCGGACGGCCTCACGCATCACGGAGCGTGACACCTCGAAACGCTGCGCCAGCTCGTCGGTGCGCAGCACGCTGCCCGGCGGATACTCGCCGGCAGTGATGGCGGGACCGAGGCTCTCCAGTACACGGCCGTGCAGCCCCCGGCCCGGTGTGCTCATGGGGTTCAGCCTACGAGGCAGACAGCGGGAACAAAAAGTCAGACTTATGCGTCACAGACTCTTGAATTCGTCTGACCAATGGGTTTCAGTGTCGTGACGGATGCGGCACCTGACGTACATCCGACATCTACCTGTCGACATCCGAGTGTCGAAGAAGACAGCGAGGCAGCGATGAGCACCCCCCACGTCGTCGTGGTCATGGGCGTGGCAGGCACCGGCAAGACCACCATCGGTCCCCTGCTTGCCGCCCGGCTCGGCGTTCCGTACGCCGAGGGCGACGACTTCCACCCCGAGGCCAACATCGCCAAGATGACGGCCGGGACGCCCCTCACGGACGAGGACCGGTGGCCCTGGCTCGACGCCATCGGCGCCTGGGCCCACGGCCGGGCCGGGCTCGGCGGGGTGGTCAGCAGCTCGGCGCTGAAGCGCAGTTACCGGGACCGGCTCAGGTCCGCCGCTCCCGGGGTCGTCTTCGTCCATCTCACCGGTGACCGGGAGCTCATCGAGGACCGGATGGCGCACCGTCAGGGGCACTTCATGCCGACGGCGCTCCTGGACTCCCAGTTCGCCACCCTCCAGCCGCTCCAGGCGGACGAGACGGGTGTCGCCGTGGACGTCTCCGGCAGCCCCGAGGAGATCACCGAACGGGCCGTGACCGCTCTGCGCGGCCTCGACCAGTAACACCCCTCCCCCTCCCCCGCAGTCTCCTAGTCAAGGAAAAGCACCGTGACCAGACTCAGCGTCGAGATGCTGGCAGCGGATCCCGTCGAGCCGATCACCTCGGCAGGCCATGCTCAGCTGGGCATCGCCGTACTGGCGGGCATCGCCGTCATCGTCCTGCTCATCACCAAGTTCAAGCTCCACGCCTTCCTCGCGCTGACCATCGGGTCGCTGGCTCTCGGCGCCTTCGCCGGGGCCCCGCTCGACAAGGCGATCACCAGCTTCTCGACCGGTCTCGGTTCGACCGTCGCCGGCGTGGGCGTGCTGATCGCGCTCGGTGCCATCCTCGGCAAGCTGCTCGCGGACTCCGGCGGCGCCGACCAGATCGTCGACACGATCCTCGCCAGGGCCGGCGGGCGCGCGATGCCGTGGGCGATGGTGCTGATCGCCTCGGTGATCGGCCTGCCGCTGTTCTTCGAGGTCGGCATCGTGCTGCTCATCCCGGTCGTCCTGATGGTGGCCAAGCGCGGCAATTACTCGCTGATGCGCATCGGCATCCCGGCGCTCGCGGGCCTGTCCGTGATGCACGGTCTGATTCCGCCGCACCCCGGCCCGCTGGTCGCGATCGACGCGGTCAAGGCGAACCTCGGCGTCACCCTCGCGCTCGGCATACTCGTGGCCATCCCGACCGTGATCATCGCGGGCCCGCTCTTCTCCAAGTACGCGGCCCGCTGGGTGGACGTACCCGCGCCGGAGAAGATGATCCCGCAGCGTGCCTCCGAGGACCTGGAGAAGCGCCCGGGCTTCGGCGTCACCATCGCCACCGTGATGCTGCCGGTCGTCCTGATGCTCTCCAAGGCACTGGTCGACATCATCATCGACGACCCCGAGAACATGGTTCAGCGGGTCTTCGACGTGATCGGCTCGCCGCTGATCGCGCTGCTCGCGGCCGTGCTCGTCGGCATCTTCACCCTCGGCCGGGCGGCCGGGTTCACCAAGGACCGGATCTCCTCGACCGTCGAGAAGTCCCTCGGCCCGATCGCGGGCATCCTGCTGATCGTCGGCGCCGGCGGCGGCTTCAAGCAGACGCTGATCGACTCCGGGGTGGGCCAGATGATCCTGGACATCTCCGAGGACTGGTCGATCCCCGCGTTGCTGCTCGCCTGGCTGATCGCGGTGGCGATCCGGCTCGCGACCGGTTCCGCGACCGTCGCCACCATCTCGGCGGCCGGTCTCGTCGCCCCGCTCGCGGCCGACATGTCGACCACGCACGCGTCGCTGCTCGTCCTCGCCATCGGGGCCGGCTCGCTGTTCTTCAGTCACGTCAACGACGCCGGATTCTGGCTGGTCAAGGAGTACTTCGGCCTCAACGTCGGACAGACCATCAAGACCTGGTCGGTCATGGAGACCATCATCTCGGTGGTCGCCGGCGGCCTGGTCCTGCTGCTGTCCCTCGTGATCTAGCGCGTAACCCGGGAGTACGACGATGGCTCACCCTCTCTTCGACATCAGTGGCCGTACGGCGCTGGTCACCGGGTCCAGCCGGGGCATCGGCCTCGCGCTGGCCCGGGGCCTCGCGGAGGCCGGCTGCACGGTGGTGCTGAACGGCCGCGACACCGACCGGCTCACCAAGGCCGCCGCCGAACTGCCCGGCGAGATCCGCACCGCCGCCTTCGACGTCACTGACGGCCCGTCGGTCGCCGCCGGGATCGCGGACGTCGAGGAGCGGGTGGGCCCGCTCGACATCCTTGTCAACAACGCGGGCATGCAACTGCGGGCCCCGCTCCTGGAGTTCGCCGACGACGACTGGCACCGAATCCTCAACACCAACCTCACCAGCGCGTTCCTCGTGGGCCGTGAGGCCGCCCGGGGGATGACCGCACGCGGCCACGGCAAGATCGTCAACATCTGCTCCCTGCAGAGCGAGGTCGTACGGCCCGGGATCGCGCCGTACGCCGCCACCAAGGGCGCGCTGAAGATGCTCACCAAGGGCATGTGCGCCGACTGGGGACCGCACGGAGTCCAGGTCAACGGCCTCGGCCCCGGCTACATCGAGACCGAACTGACCAGGCCCCTCGTCGACGACCCTGAGTTCAGCGCGTGGGTCCGACGACGGACCCCGGCCGGACGCTGGGGGCGTACGGAGGACCTGGTGGGCGGGGTCCTGTTCCTCGCCTCTCCCGCGGCGGACTTCGTCAGCGGACAGGTGCTGTACGTCGACGGCGGCATGACCAGCGTCCTCTGAGTCCTCCGAGTCCTCTGAGTCCTCTGAAAGGGGCTGTCCTGATGCTCGGTTGCGTGATCCACGGCCAGGGCGACCTGCGCGTCGACGAACTCCCGGTCCCCTCCCCCGGCCCCGGCGAGGCGCTCGTCGCCGTGCGCTACGGCGGCGTATGCGGGTCCGATCTCCACTACTGGCGGCACGGCGGAGTCGGCGACTTCCGGCTCCGGGAGCCGATGGTGCTCGGTCACGAGGTGGTGGGGACGGTGACTCTGTACGGTGATGGCGTGTCAGGCCCCTCGCCTGGTACGGCCGTTGCCGTGCACCCCGCGACGCCCTGCGGTGAGTGCCCGGAGTGCACCGCCGGGCGGCGGAACGTGTGCCGTGACACCCGCTACCTCGGCAGTGCGGCGCGTATGCCGCACGTCCAGGGCGGTTTCGCCGCTCAAGTCGTCGTCCCTGTCGAGCAGTTGAGGCCTTTGCCTGTCGGACTTCCGCTGCGGCGGGCGGCGTTGGCCGAACCGCTGTCGGTCGCCCTGCACGCGGTACGACGGGCCGGCGACGTCACCGGGAAGCACGTCCTCGTCACGGGCGCCGGGCCCATCGGCTGTCTGGTGGTCGCGGCGGCGAAGGCGGCGGGGGCCGCACGAGTGACGGTCACGGACCTGCTGCCCCGCGCTCTGGAGTACGCGATGGCGGCGGGCGCGGACGAGGCCGTACGCGCGGACGATCCAGCCGCTCCCACGTGGCCCTCCGAGGTGGACACGGCCATCGAGGCCTCCGGCGTCGCCGCGGGCCTGGACACCTGCCTCCGCCTCGTACGACGCGGCGGAGTCGTCGTCCAACTCGGCATGCTGCCTCCCGGCCAGAGCCCCTTCGCCGGAAACCTCGTGGTCAGCCGCGAGATCGAACTCCGGGGAGCCTTCCGCTTCGACGAGGAGTTCGACGACGCGCTCGCGCTCCTCGCCCGAGAGCCCCGTTTCGACCAGTTGGTCAGCGCGGTGATCCCTCTCGGCGAGGCCGAGTCGGCTTTTGCCCTCGCGGCGAACCGCGCCGAGTCCTGCAAGGTGTTGCTGGACTTCGGGGGCAACGGCTGACAGTTCGTGCGGCTTCGTCGTGGCTGGTCGCGCAGTTCCCCGCGCCCCTGAAGACAAAAGACAGGGGCGCAGCCCCGTCTTTTAGGGGCGCGGGGAAC
>NZ_VWMY01000069.1 GCF_008905045.1 Streptomyces albicerus | reverse complement strand
TACTGACCTTGTTGGCGTGATGTCGTGGCTGACAAGTGGTAGTTGGCGCGGTAGGCCGGTTGCATGAGATATCCGCAAGGAGGCGGGCTGACTGCGGAGCGACGGGCGTTTCGCGAGCACATCCGGATGCAGGCGGCCGAGTTATTCACCCTTGGACACGACAGCGTCGCGGTCGCCAAGCAGTTACGTGTCAGTGTCCGGTCGGTACAGCGATGGCACCAGGCATGGGAACACGGCGGAAGGCCGGCCTTGGAGTCGAAGGGGCCGGCGTCCAGGCCCAAGCTGAGTGAGGCACTGTTTGAGGTGCTCGAGCAGGAGCTGGCCAAGGGGCCGGTAGCACACGGCTGGCCGGACCAGACGTGGACACTGGCGCGGATCAAGACGCTGATCGGGCGTCGGTTCCACAAGAGCATGACGCTGTCGGCGATCGCGCAGATGCTGCACCGGCACGGCTTCAGCCACCAGGTCCCGGCCCGTCGCGCGATCGAGCGCGATGAAGAAGCTGTCACCGGGTGGGTGAAGGAGACATGGCCGCAGGTGGAAACGCCGTGGCGGCGCTCGGGGCCTGGCTCTGCTTCGAAGACGAGGCCGGGTTCTCGATGACGCCGCCCACGGCCCGCACCTGGGCCAGGCGCGGACAGACACCCATCATCCGAGTGCGGGGACGCTCCCAACGCCGCTTCTCCGTTGCCGCTTTGGCCTGCTACAAGCAGGGCGAACGTTCCCGTCTGATCTACCGGCCCAAGCGACATCTCGATCACAAACGGGCCGGCAGACGCAGTTTCACCTGGACCGACTATCGCGACCTGCTGACCACCGCCCACCAACAGCTCGACGCGCCGATCGTGCTCGTATGGGACAACTTGAACGTGCACAGGGACAGACGGCTGAGGGAGTTCATCGACGCCCACGACTGGATCACCTGCTACTTCCTGCCGGCCTATGCACCTGACCTCAACCCCGTCGAGGGCATCTGGTCACTGCTGCGACGCAGCAGCCAGGCCAACACCGCCTTCACCCACCCTGAGCACCTCATGTGTTCACTGCGGCACGGCCTCCGCAAGATCCAGTACCGCAGCAACCTCATCGATGGATGTCTCGCTGAAACCGGCCTCACCTCGACGACATCGCGCCAGCAAGGTCAGTANAAGATCCAGTACCGCAGCAACCTCATCGATGGATGTCTCGCTGAAACCGGCCTCACCTCGACGACATCGCGCCAGCAAGGTCAGTAACTTCAGCAACCGGAGGCCCGGAATCAGAGAGATAGTTGGCACTTTGGTACAGCGCAGGTCACAAGGGGTGCCGCCGCACTTGGGCATCCAATCCAACTAGCCCCCTCGGCTGCGACGAGCGCGGCACGCTCCAACTCCTGGTCCATGCCGCAACCATCGGTCGCCGTCGGTGAAGGCGACATTGGCCAGCGGGCCGCGCCGTAACAGCGACCAGATGCCCTCAACCGGGTTCAAGTCCGGTGCATAAGAAGGCAGTTGCACGATGGTAAGCCCGTCATGCTCGACCGCGTACTCGCGCATCCCGGCGGCCCGGTGGGTGGTGAGATTGTCCCAGACGAGGACGATGGGGGCCTTGAGCTGTATGTGAGCACGCACGACCAGGTCGCGGTAGTCGCTCCAAGCGAAGCTGTTGCGCCCCTTGCCCCGGCACTTGCGGTGCCGGCGGAGCCGGTAGATCAGGCGCGACACAGACTGCCAGGACCAGTCATGGCGGTGCAGCAACCGCCACACCGCCGCCATCGAGCAGTCGACCTGGAACTTCCAGGCGATCACCGCTCTGATCCGCGCCACGGTACACCGCTGGTCTTCCCAGCCGTGCTCGGCCGGCCCGAGCGCCAACTCCTTCTCTAGTTCGGCGAACTGGCCATCCGACAGCTTCGGCAGTTTCGGCGGCCCCGCGGAAGCCAGGGCATCCATCCCGCCCTGCCGCCAGGCCCGCCGCCAGCGCTCCGCCGACCGGTCACTGACCCGCAGATCCTTCGCGATCACCGCGTTCTTCTCGCCGCGAGCGAACCGCTCACCCGCCTCATACCGGATCCGCTCCCGAAACCGCCGCCGCTCCGTGGTCAGCCCGCCACCTTGCGCATGCCGCATACCACCGGCCCTACCGCAGGGATCACCACGCGTCACCCGACAACACCCCGAAGAGATCAGTAAGTGCAACTTCAGGTTGAAACACGCTCGATGAGAACTGACACCGGTCATGGGCATCGACCGGAAGCGGAGCGGCGGGACTCCCTACACCAAAGGCCACGTGGGCGTCCCAGCCGGCCGTTGCCCCGGCTGGACCGTGGGAGGTCACTCCGCCGGACCCGACGTCTCGCGGGAAGGGTGGCATGTTCAGACCGTACCTGTTACCTTCCCCTCCGCTCATACATTCAGTCATGACATGTATGAATGGAGGCAGCATGCGGGGAAAGACGGCCGTGGTGCTCGGCGGCAGCGTGGCGGGGCTGTGCGCCGCGGGAGTGCTCGCGAGGCATTTCGACGAGGTGATCGTCCTGGAGCGGGACCGGCTCCCGCCGGACGCGCAGCATCGGCGGGGCGTGCCGCAGAGCAAGCACCCGCACTTCCTCCTCAACTCCGGGCGTCGCGCGATTGGCGAGATCTTTCCTGGCTTCGAGGAGGCGCTGATCGCCGCGGGCGGGATGTGCCTGATGCCGTCGATGGACGCGGCGTACTGCGAGAACGCCGGCTGGGCCCCGCGCAAGGCTGGGTCGATGACGATGGTCTACAGCTCCCGCGTGCTCATCGAGCGGGTCCTGCGCGACAAGGTCCGCGAGCTCCCGGCCATCGAGATCCGCGAGGGCGTGACCGTCACCGGACTTCGTTCCACCGGGGGCGGCACCGCGCGCGGGCGCGTCGAGGGAGTCGAGTACCGCGCGGGCGACGACTCGGGCCACCTGTCCGCCGACCTGGTCGTCGACGCGCTGGGGCGCGGCTCCTCCGTCGCCGACTGGCTGAGCGCGGCGGGATGGCCGGCGCCGCCGGAGAAGACCCTTGACGCCAAGGTCACCTACACGTCGCGGTGGTACGACCTGCCGCCCGCCGACCGGCGTCCGCAGGCGTGGTGGTGGAAGCACCTGGTCGTCACTCCGACGCAGGACACCGGCGACCATCCCGAGGAACACGAGTTCCTCAGCAACTTCTTCCCGATCGAGGGTGACCGCGCCATCGTGTGCATGGGGGCGTGGGGCATCCGGATGCCGCGCGAGGTCGACACCTTCGAGGCCGCGGTGGACCGCGTGCGGGCCAGGTCCTTCGGGCAGGCGACGCGTGCCTGCACTCCGACCTCCGGGGTGCACCTCACTCGCTCGACCGGCAACAAGTGGCGCCGCTTCGACCTGCTCGACCAGCCCCCGCTCGGGCTGATCTGCGTCGGTGACTCGATCTGCGCGTTCAACCCGTTCTACGCCCAGGGGATGAGCTCGGCGGGCCGCTCCGCGCTCATCCTCGCCGAGATGTTGCACGGCCACGACGTCCTCGACCTCGCCTTCTTCCGCGAGTTCCTCGCCCGGCAGAAGAAGTCACTCGACGTGCCCTGGATGCTCGCGATGGCCCGTGACCAGGCATATGACTTCGCGACCGGGAGTGAGGTCGTCGCTCCCTGGCGCCGCAAGCTGGCCGCGCGCCTCAGCTGGCCGGTCTTCAACGCCATCAACGCCACGAGCCGCGAGGACGCCTACGTCGAGCGGACGTTCGCCCAGGTCTTCAACCTCGACATGTCACTGAGGGAGATGACCACCGATGTGCGGTTCTGGTTCGGCATCGCGCGCTACAAGGTGCGTCAGCGGCTCGGACGCACGGTCGTGCCCGGCGGGTTCGACGACCAGCAGGATCCGCCCGGCACCGACTTCACCGGCCAGACCCGCGCCGGCAGCTCGCCGTACGCCGAGACCGACCTCGTCAATGACTGACCCGAGGAGCAGGGAATGAGCTTTTCATGCGACTCAGCGGCCGAGCGCCTCGCTGGAAGGCTCGGTTTCTCCTGCCATGACGCCGATCCCGTCGTGGACTTCCGCAACCCGTTCGGTCTCGAGAACGGCACCATGCCGTTCCTTGAGCTGCTCATCATCGGCGGTGCGGTGTTCGCCCTCGTCCATGCGTGGCAGCGGTGGCGGCGCGACGGCGACCCGGTCAACATCTCTCTGTGGTTCGCCTCGCTCGTCTACCTGGCGGTGATCGAGCCGCCGCTCTACTTCCCGGGCTGGTTCGGCCTGGAGGAGCACGTCGGGTTCATTTTCTCCCACAACGTGTTCACCGTGCAGTTCATGTACGACCGGCTGCCGCTCTACATCGTGGCCTTCTATCCGGCGCTGTCGCAGCTCGCCTACGAGGTGGTCCGCGTTCTCGGCGTCTTCGCGCGACGTGGACTCCTTCTCGGTTCGCTGGCGGTCGCGTTCGTCTGCCAGGCGTTCTACGAGATCTTCGATCAGCTCGGACCTCAGCTGAAGTGGTGGGCCTGGAACCCCGGCAACGAGATGATCAATGAGCCGGCGCTCGCCTCGGTTCCGATGAACAGCATGTTCCTGTTCGCCTCGGTGTCCTTCGGCGCGATGACCTATCTCGTCGTCCGGCTGGTCGGCGCGCAGGACGGCCGAGGCACGCTCACCGGCGGGCAGATCAGCCTGCGCACCGTGGTCGCCGGCGCCCTGACACCGCTCGCGATGACGGTCGCCGGCGTGCCCAGCAACGTCTTCCGCGGTGGGGACCAGCTTGGGATCCAGCAGGCCATCCTCGGTGCCGAGCTCGCCCTGGTCTGGATCGTCGGCCTCTACCTTCTCGCGGACGCCTGGCGCGCGCGGCGAACAGATCGGGCTCCGGTGGCGTCGCCGCTGTTCGCGCGGATCTATCCGGCGCTGTACCTCGGCGTCCACATCGTCCTCTGGCTGGTCGCATTGCCGGCCTACTTCGCGGCGGCCAATGGCATCACCGAGCAGGGCACGCCGATCGGCAGCCTGTGGTACACCGTGCTGTGCACCGTAGCCGCAACCGGGCTCATCGTGGCCGTACTGCGCGCGACCATGTCCCGACGGACCGCAGAGCCTGTGCGATCCTAAGCCCATGGGGCATCACGGCTGGGGAGGCCGGCCTCCCGCATCGGACGCGGAGGCCCGGCAGCGCATCATCGACGCGACCGCCCGCTGCATCGACAGGCACGGCGTCACGAAGACGACCCTGTCCGACGTCGCCGGCGAGCTCGGCGTCACCCGCCAGACCGTCTACCGCCACTTCGGCCGTATCAGCGACATCATCGGCGAGGTGGCGGCCCAGGGCGCCGAGTCGTTCGTCGACCTGATGATCGCGCACCTGCAAGGGATCACCGACCCGGCCGAAGCCGTGGTCGAAGGCATGGTCTTCTGCGTACGGACCATCCCCACCGAGCCACGCCTGAGCCTTCTGCTGCAACTCGGAGACACCACCGCCTTCGGTCGCGGCGCCACCACCAGGGAAACCATCGCCTACGGCGCCAAGATGCTGCAGCGCTTCCCCGTCGACTGGGCCGCCGCCGGCATCGACGAGGACGACCTCAACGGCCTCGCCGAGATCATCATGCGACTCCTGACGTCGCTGCTGCAGCACCCCAGCGAGCCACCGCAGGACGAAACCCGGCTCCGCACCTTCCTCAACCGCTGGCTGGCCCCGGCGCTGTCCCGGACATCAGCATCCGCGCACCCACGTTCTTGAACACTCACCCGGTGACGTAAGAGGCAGGAACGCCGGGCCAAGACCTGCGCAGAGGCCCTGACGGCGGTTGAGGAGTACGTGGAGATGCCGTACCGCATACGGTGCCGGCCGGAGTCCTCGCCCGCCATACGACAACAACTCACCGACGAGGTCAGCGGTCTGCTGGCACGCATGGCCTTCCACCAGGCATGGCTCCATATCGAAGCCACGACGGTCGCGGGCCCCTACGCAACCCTCGTGGCCACGGCCCGCGCGGAAGCCAGCGCACAGATGAGCCTCGCTTGGCGGCAGTCACCGATCACCACCGACACCGGCATGAACCTCGGAATCCCGTACCCCCGGGACCGATCGAACGCGGCCCGGGCCACGTGCATCGAGGTGATGCGCCGTCACCTCTGAGAACGCCCGTGAGCTTGGTGCCAACTATCCCTCTTTTGTGCCAACTAAAAATCCTCGTCACAGTATGGCCGCGGGATACAGCCACGGGTCGCTGCCCCCTGCCATGCACCTGTGGTCGGGGCCGGACGTGGTGGCGGCGGGGCCGCCGGCCTGGGGCCAGCGCGCGCAGGCTCCCCGTGTCCTGGAGGACGGCGATGTCATCTACGCCGAGGTGTTCTCGAGGTTCGGCGGACGCCACGCCCAGAACCAGGTCACCATCGCCGTCGGTGACGTGCACGAGGACTTCCACCGTGCCGCGGACGTGTGCCGCGCGTCCTACGACGCCGGCCTCAAGGCGCTTCGCCCGGGGCACACGTTAGGCGAACTCGTCGACGCCATGCACGAGCCGATCGACGCCGCCGACGGCTGGCCGTTCCTGATCGCGGTGCACTCACTCAACCCCGGGCTCTCCGTGGGCAAGGGCCGCGGACTCTTCAGCCGCATCCCCGGCACCGAAGGGTATCCCCGCGTATCCGACCACCCCACGTTCCTGCCCAGCATGGAACTGGCGCCCGGAATGAGTTTCGCCTTCGAGCCGAACTACGCGTTCGGCCGCCATCTAGCCCACCTCGGAGGCACGGTGGTGGTCGGCGAAGACGCGCCGATCGAACTCAACCCGTACTCGGCACAACTGCTGCACGCGGCAGGAGCCGGGCAGCCACGTTGAGCCGGCCGGCCGGGACCTGCGGTGTGGGCAATCGGTGCGCTGGCTGCGAGCGGGCGGACAAGCCGGAGTTGCGTGCGTGACTGGCTGTTCTCTGACCGTCCGTGGTCGGCGAGGTTCCAACAGGGGCCTGGTCCGGGTGAGTGCGCCGGTGCGGATGCACGGAAGAACGGTCTCTTGGCAGCTCGGGGAGTCGAGCCCCGCGAGGAGCGGGAGGCCCTGCTCCGAAGCCCTCCAAGGATTCAGGGCTTCTCTAATGGCTGTCTGGGTGGACCATGACTTGGGCCGGGCAGGCGTCGGGCATGGTGCGGCGACATGAACTGACCGATGCAAAGTGGCGGAAGATCGAGCCCTTGCTACCGGCCAACGGCCGGCCTGGTGGACAGTGGTCCGATCACCGCACAGTGGTCAACGGGGTGCTGTTCCGGGCCCGCACCAACGTGCCCTGGTCGGTCTGGTGTACCTGCGTCGACACGGCCGGTCTCTGGCAGGTGGACCTGCGGCGCCGCCGGCGGTCAGTCCTGTAGGGAGTGCGCCGCTGCCTCCGGGGCGGGTTCTCGCAGCAGCGGGCGCTCGGGAACACGCCAGTCGATGTCGTACTCCACTTTGTCCGCCCAACTGCGCCAGCCGTGGATCGAGGAGTCGAAGAAGGAGTACGGGCTCACGGATTTGATCCGGGTGGGGCGCTGCTGGTCGTCCCAGGCAAGAACGTCGGCCACCGGGCGGCCAGCGACAAGTGCCCATCCCGGAGCAGGCTTCGTTCCATTTTGGTGGTGGGCTGGGCGGGCGTATGCCTCACCGGTGGCCCGGACACGTCCGACGTCGTGCCGTGCTGTCGCTCGGCGGTTCTTCGAGCTGGCTGGCCGGCCCGGCCCGGGCCGGGCCGGGTGGGTTCCCGGGGCCGAGTAGTTGCGGTACAGGAAGTGCCGCTGAGATTGATCATGGTCAGCTAGCAGACCGGCGGTGGGCTCCGCAGGACTTCGCGCAAGGCCTGCCGGGTGGTTCCCGCGGGTGGCTACGGTCCGGCCGTGCCGGTGGAGTTTCTGACTGACGAACAGGCGGAGGCGTACGGCGCCTTCGCCGAGGTGGCCCGGCCCCACGCCTGGAGCTGGAGCGCTTCTTCTTCCTGGACGACGCGGACCGGGACCTGATCGCGCTGCGCCGCTCGGACGGGCACCGCTTGGGCATGGCGATGCAGATCGGCACCGTCCGCTGCATCGGCCGGTTCCTCGGGGATGATCCGCTGGCGGTGCCGTGGGAGGTCGTGGAGTACCTGGCCGGGCAGCTCGGCATCGAGGACACCTCGTGCGTGAAGCGGTATGCCGAGCGCCGGAGGACGCCGTACGAGCACGCGCGGGAGATCCAGGAGCGGTTCCAGTACCGGGACTTCGGCGACCGCAGGTGGGGGCGGGAGTTCCGGGCCTTCCTGTACGGGCGGGCGTGGACACACGCCGAGGGGCCGGTGGCGCTGTTCAACCATGCGGTGACGTGGCTGCGCCGACACCGGGTGCTGCTGCCGGGTGTCTCGGTGCTGGCCCGGCAGGTTTCGGAGGCCCGTACGGCGGCCGAGCGGCGCCTGTACCAGTCGGTGGCGCGGGCCGCGCACCGCGTGGACCCGCAGCTTGCGCCGGCGCTGAAGATGCTGCTGGTCGTGCCGGAGGGCAGGCGGGTCTCGGAGCTGGAGCGCTGCGTCCCCCGCCGGTGAAGGCGAGCTGGGGCACGAGTGTCATCCAGCGTCGTAGCGGTGGCGCGCGCTCTCGATCTCTCCATGGTGGTCCGTGACCCACTGGGCGAGCGCGTGGACGATGGTGCGCAGGCTCTCGCCCAGTGGCGTCAGTTGGTACTCGACGCGCGGGGGCACCTCGGCGTAGACGGTGCGGGAGACGACCCCGTCGCGTTCCAGGTGGCGCAGGGTGAGGGTGAGCATGCGCTGGGAGACGCCTGGAACCCGCTGGTGCAGGGCGCCGAACCGCAAGGGACCGCGGCTGAGGATGCCGATGACCAGGACCGACCACTTGTCGCCGATCCGGTCGAGGGTCTCCCGGAACCTTTGGCCGTTGTCCGGCCAGCTCTCGCACGGGTGGGGGGCATCGGCAGGCCAGGCGTCACCCGGGTGCGGGGCGGCGGCACGGTCAGGGTCAGTGGTGTGCTTTACGTACATCAATGTGCCTTTTGTGAGGTCCTCGCTACATCCCTATGGTGGGGCTACGCACTAATCGTAACTAAGCCAGGAGTGACATGCCAGTCCAGCGTCTCAACCACGCCGTGCTCTACGTCCGCGACGTCGAACGCAGCGTCGCCTTCTACACCGACCTGCTGAACTTCCGCCTCGACCACCGCCTCCACGCCGACGGCGACAAGGTGCCCGAGGCCGCGTTCCTGAAGGCCGAGGAATCGACCAACGACCACGACCTGGCCTTCATGCAGATCGAGAGCCCGGCTTCCCCGCGGAGCCCGGACCGACGTCCCGGGCTCGCGCACCTGGCGTGGGAGGTGGACACCCTGGCCGAGCTCCAGCAGATCCGCGGCAAGCTGCTGCAGGCAGGTGCGCTGACCCACGAGATCGACCACGGCACCACCAAGTCGCTGTACGCCAACGACCCGGACGACCTGCAGTTCGAAGTGTGCTGGCTGGTGCCCGCCGACAGGATCAACGAGGTGACCCGCGAGGCCTTTGCACCGCTCGACCTGGACGCGGTCATCGCACAATTCGGCGCCGACCTCCCAGGCGGGACCGGCATCTCCGCTCCGGCCCGCCACTGAACCAGCAAACACCGTCTTTCCCCGGCGGGCCATCATGCCCGGCCCGCCGGGGCCCCTCTACCCGTTCGCTGACCTTGACGAGCTCATTCACGCTTACGCGCTGACTGTCCACACCACCGGCGGCCCCGTCCGCATCGACGCTGCCTCGAGGGCGCAGACAGGGGCTCCTTCGCGGGCAAGGACAGCTTGACGTACCGCAAGGACCTCCCTGTGAACCAGGCTCACGACGAGGGCCTGTCCGGCGGATCAGGTCCAGGAGATCGGCGGCGCCTGGTCAGCGCCGGTGAGCGGGGGCGATGGGGGTCGGTGCACGCGAGCCGGCAACGTAGAGGATCAGAGGGGCATTGCGGCTACGCCCATCGTGCAGCCGGGTGCCCTTACCTCGGTGTATCGGGAAGCAGGACGAGGCGTCCGCGCAGGCTGCCTTCGGCCATCCGGGCGTGGGTGGCGGCGGCGTCCTCGAGCGGGTAGGTCCCTGCCACGCGGACCTGGAAGACGCTCCAGCGTCGGCAGCGGCGCCCGCCGTCCGAGGGCCTGATTGATGGCGACGGTGTCCCAATAGAACATCCGGACCTCGGTAAGCAACCCCTCGCGAACTCGCACCACCTGACACACCGGCGGGTTGACGACCTGTCCCGTGGCACGACTACGGGCTTCCAGCGTGGTCACCACCACAACGGTGTCCTCGAACTCGATCAGCTCCGGTGCCGTCTTCGGCCCCATCGCGCTCCAGGTCTCCGTCATGACCTTGAGGAACTTCCGGAAGCCATCCGGCCCGTGCCACTCGCCTCCGTACGGCATCGATTCCGGTTCGTCGAGAACGAACTTCGGGTGAAGGAACGCCTCAGCGGGGAAGTCGGCGGTTCCGCCAGCCTCGAAGTACCGCACCTCGGCCGCGACGAAACGCTCCAGCACGGCAGTCGGGCGGTGCTCGTCGGGCCGCGCTGGTCCATGGCCCCGGACGAGCGGGCCGAGCTGCGCATCGCGCACCCCGGGGTCGTCGAGGTGCGGGCGCTGCGGCTGCTCGGGCGGGTGATCGGGCGGCAGCACCGGATTTCGGTGTACCGGTCGTTCGCTCACGCGGTGACCCGGGTGCGGTTCGCGGGTGGCGCGGGCTGATCACCCCTCGCGGCGGGCGACCACCCGGAAGGCGTTGGAGAAGCGGCTACGGCGGATCAGTGGGGCGAGGAGCTGGTCCAGGGCGAACATCGGGAGGCAGAACGGTATGCCCACCCAGAAGATCGTCTTGGTGACCGTGGTGCCGAGGCGACCCGGGGGCTTTGGCAGCCAGGGCTCGTCGCGGAACGGCAGCAGCCGCAGCACGTACAGCCCTACGAGGGCGGTGAAGTCCACGGGGATATGGGACTTCTCGCGGTCCGTCGCCACCACCGTGAAGCCGAGCCCGGTGAGGGCCTGGCACAGGTTCCTCATGGTCACGAAGTGCTGGTGCTGGGGCTGGAACCACGGCAGCCAGTACCGGCCGAAGAGGCGGCCGAAGGGCGACTCCGGGTTGGGTACCTCGATGATCAGGTGGCCGCCGGGGCGGAGCACGGTGCGGACAGCGGCCAGTTGAGCCCGCGGGTCCGTGGTGTGCTCCAGGCAGTGGAACATGCTCACCGCGTCGTACTGGTCGGCGAGTTCGTCCGCGAGGTCGGGCAGAAAGCCCTGGTAGGCCCGCTCGATGCGTTCCTCGTGCTGCGCTTGGAGCACATGGGCGCCGATGTCGAGCCCGTCGAAGGTGGTGCCGGGCAGCGCTTTCTTGGCCGCCAGGCAGAAGTCGGCGGCCGCCGTGCCGACGTCCAGCCAGCGCTTCGGCCGGGCGTGCCGCCGCACGGCCATGGCCCGGTCGCGGTTGCGTTTCCTGGAGGCGTCGCTGTCCAGGGCGTCGCCGATCTTTTCGGCGTACAGGCCGTCGTAGAAGTCCCGGTAGTAGAAGGCCAGTCCGGCCGCGCTGAGCTGCGGGTTCTGGAATGTGTGACCGCAGTCGCGGCACTGGTCCAGGGTGAAGGTGCCGGGCTTTCGCTGCAGGTGGTCCTTGGTGCGCAGGCGCAGGCGCAGCTGCCGCGCGCCGCACCAGGGGCAGTCTGTGCGGCGCGGCTCGAAGAACCGTGCGATGCCGTCGGCCAGCTCGGCCTGGTACGCGGGGCGCAGCCGGGCGACGCGTTCAGCATCGGAAGCGGGGGGCGGTGGGGCGGGTGTGTCGGGGGGCTGGTTCGTGGTGGCCATGTCCGTGGTCTCCTTCTCGTTCCCACTCTTCGGCACGGCGGTCGCCCTGCCGGTCGGTCGCTCACCGCTCCCGTGCCGCGAATTTCTCCAGGTGCGCCGCCGCGGCCGCCGCCCCGCCCGCTGCGCGGAAGGAGTCCCCGATTCGCCGGGCCGCCGCGCGGTAGGCGGGCTCGTCGAGGACGGTGTCGAGGGCGGCACCGATCCGTCGCCGATCGCCGCGCCCGAAGCGCACCCGTACGCCGGCTCCGGCGCCGGTGACCTGGCCGGCGATCAGTGGCTGGTCGTCCCGGATGGGCGCGACCACCAGCGGTACGCCGTGCCACAGACACTCGGCGACAGTGTTGTGCCCGGCGTGGCTGACCATCGCGGACGCCCGGCGCAGGAGCGGGAGTTGGGGGATCCGGGGCAGCACCAGGATGTCGGCGTCGGACTCGCCGTCGAGGATGCCCCCGGGGTCGGCGAGTATCGCCTGCAGCCGCTGCCCGCGCTCCCGGACGGCTGCCGCGCACTCGGTGAGGAAACGCGCCCCCAGGTCGGTGTTGGCGGTGCCGAGGGAGACCAGGACGGTGGCCCGGTCCTCGTCGAGCCACTCCCAGGGGAAGGCGGCGGCCGGGCGCCGGGTGAGCGCCGGGCCGACGTACCGCAGTTGCGGCAGCTCCGGGCCCGGGCCCGCGAGTTCGGGGGTGGTGAAGGCGAGCACCAGGTCGGGGGAGAAGCGCGGATCGTGGGTGCGCCCCGGGTCGCCGAGGCGGGCGCGCAGCTCCGCGACGAGCCCGGCGGTCCACTCCGCCACCTTCGGCATGCCGTCCAGGGCATCGCTGAATTCCGCCGGGGTGGTCGACGAGGTGGCGTACGGCACCCGGAGGCGCTCGGCGACCAGGGCGCCGGCGAGGGTCTGCTGGTCGGCGACGACGACATCGGGCCGGAACTCCTCGACCGCGCGGCGCACACCGGGCGCCATCGCCCCGGCAAGTGGCACGAGGAACTCCTGCCACAGGAAGCGCAAGGCGGCGGCCCCACGCAGGGCAGCCGGCCGCTCCGGGAGCGTGGGCACGTCGCACGGGTACACCTCGGCGTCGGGCCCGGCCAGCTCCTCGACGAACCGGGGCAGCGCGGCCCAGGCGGCCCGGTGCCCGCGCCCGGTCAGTTCCGCGGCCACGCTGACCGCCGGGTTAACGTGTCCGACCAGGGGCGGCACGACGATCAGAAAGCGGCTCACGGCGCGACCAGCTCCCGGTGGCCGTCCCGGACCCAGTCGAGCAGGATCGGGCCGAGCGTCTCGGGGGTGCCGGTGAGCAGGGAGTGTCCGTGCCCGCGCACTGTCAGGGTGCGGCAGCGGGGCAGCAGCGATTCCAGCCAGGGCGCCGTGTCGGCGAGGTCGGAGTTGGCGCCGTACACCGCGCAGACCGGCACGTGCAGGCTCCGCCAGGACTCCTCGGCGGGGACGGGGCAGGAGGCGATGTCCTCGGCGATGGAGGTGCCGTGCAGCAGGCGGGTGGCCCAGCGGACCAGGCGGGCCTCGTGGCGGCCGTAGGCCTCCTCGATCTGCGGCAGGGTGCTCTCGTCGTGGAGCTGGCGGGCGGAGCCGGCCAGGATGCCGCTCATCTTCTTGGCCCAGGCGGCGGTCGGCGGCTCGGACTCGACCATCAGGATGCCAGCGACCCGCTCGGGGCGGCGCAGCGCGTAGGCGAGGGCGACGGTGCCGCCGAAGGAGTTGCCGACCAGGTGGACGGGCCGGTCCAGGGCGAGGGCGTCGAGCAGCGCGTCCAGGTCGCCGCTGAAGTCCTCGATGCCGTAGCCGCGCGGCGGGCGGGAGCTGCGCCCGTGGCCGCGCTGGTCGTACATCACGACGTCGTGTCCGGCGGCCGCGATTGCGGGCGCGACGGTGAAGTAGTAGCTGGCCAGGTTGTCGGTGGCGATGCCGTGTACGAGGACGACCGTCTCGGGCGGGCCCGGTGCCGGGGTGGGGGCGCCGCTCAGCCGCTCCACGTTGAGCCGGATCCCGCCCGCCTCGACCGCGCTCACCGCAGGCACCCCGCGATGTACCGGACGAGTTGTCCGACGGTCAGGCCGATGATTTCGGAGAGTTCGAGCGAGGCGAACCAGGCGGGGAAGTCGACCCGGTCGCCGTAGCGCCCGCGTAGCTCGCCGGTGAGCGTGACCAGGTCGATGGACTCCAGGTCGAGGTCCTCCACGAAGCGGGTGTCGGGGGTGATCGGGGTGTCGTCCAGTTCGAGGTCGGCGAGGACCGTGTGCAGGGCGTCGGTGACCTCGGCGAGGACGGCGGCCTGCGTGGGGTCCGTGGTGGCGGGGCTCGTCATGGGGCGTTCTCCTCGGTCCAAGCGACTGCATAGGTGCGGGTGGGCAGTCCTGGCGGGTTGGTTACCTCGGTGAGCCGGATCCGCCAGAGCCGGCCGGAGGGTGCCCGGACGGCGATGGCGCCGGCTCCTTCCTCGACCGTGACCGCCGTGAACTCCCGCGGTCGGCCGCCGAACCCGGTGCCCTCGGCCTTGGCCACGGCTTCCTTGGCGGCCCAGAACCGGGTCAGCCAGGCGGGGCCGCCGCCGAGCCGGGTGAAGAGCGCGCGCTCGTCCGCGGCGAGGATGGCGTCGTAGGTCGTTTCGGGGCGCTCGGTGATCTCCTCGATGTCGATGCCGGTGCCGGTGCCGGTGCCGGTGCCGGGACAGTCGGCAGCGGGGTGGACGAGTGCGACGGCGGCCTCCCTGCAGTGCGCCAACGACAGCTCCAGGGGCGGGAGTTCTCTGCCGTGCACGCCCTCGGGGCATGGTCCGCCGCCGGGCTCGTTGGTGATCCGGATCTCGGCGGGGAAGACGGGGCCCTCGCCGTGTGCCCACAGGTGGCGGCGTACGGCGTCCTTGGCGGCGATCCGGCCGAGCAGCCACTGGCGCCGGCCGCGCGGGGGGTGCCCGGCGTACTGCTCGCGCTCGGGGCCCGCGAGCTGGTTGCGCATGAACAGCTCGCGGGACGCGGGGTCGGGCCAGCGTTCGAAGACCAGCTGCCAGCCGCCTTCCTGGGTGGCCGACAGGGTGTTGTGTTCGGGCCATCGTTTGACCGGATCGATCTCGGGCGGCGAGTCGAAGCGCCGGTCCCGCCAGCCGCGGATCTCGGCCCAGACCTCACCGTCGCGGGAGAGCTGCGCGTCGGCCACCAAGGCGGTGTCCGTCAGGGCGGTGACCTTGATGTGGCAGTCGAGGTCACTGCCTGGCTCGGGGGGCGGGCCGTGGAAACGGATCTCCTGGATGCCCGCCGGGAAGACGATGGTGCGGTCGGTGTGCGTGGCCATCAGCCAGTAGCCGAGCAGCTGACCGACGTTGTCGAGGAGCGCGCCGGGCGCGGGCGGGGTGGTCAGGACGCCGCGGACGTGCCGCTCGCCGAGCGCGCCGATCTCGATGACGCCGCGGAATCGCGGCCCGTGGAACATCCAGTGCTCGTCGTACATCTGCTGTGCGGAGACGGCCGGCCGACTCTCCGGGGCGTCGGTCTGCCACCGCCGCGGGCGGGGCGCGGTGCCGTGGCCGGGGGCGGTCTCGACCGTGGCGCGGGCATAGCGTCCGAACTCCACGGCATACCGCCCCTGTTTCTCGGGCCGGGTCGTGACCGTGACGTCGATCGGTGGGGCGGCCACGGTCCACTCCACGAACCGGGCGTCGTGCACGGCCACGGCCGTCCTGGGGCCGGGCACGGCGTCGATCATGTGCTGCACCACGGTGGTGGCGGGCACCACGGGCCAGCGGTCGGCTATCTCGGGCCAGTGTGCGGGCTGTCGGAAGAAGCAGTGGTCGGCGAGGTACGGCATGGTGTCAAGGGCGATGCGCAGGGGGGTGGCGCGGGGGCCGGCGGCGGGCGGGGACACCGTGGTCGCGGCAGGCGGCGCGGGGGGCGCGGTGCGGGGCGGGGCTGTTGCCGCGGCGAACAGTTGCGCCGCCGCGTCCGCTGTCTCGCCGAGCAGCGAGCGCAGTTCGGCCGCCGCGGGGCTCCGCGCGGCCACAGCCGCGAGCCGGTCCACCCCGGGTGCGGGTACCTCGCGCAGGACGGTGCGGAGCCGGTCCCGGGTGGCAGCATCGAGCGAGACGAGTCCGGAGCCGAGGGTGAGGGAGACGGTGACGAGGGCGGCTCGCGGGCTGTCCGCGGCCGTGCGGGCGGTCTTGGCCGTACGGGCGGGGGCCGCCGGGGACCGGAGTGCCGTCCCCGCCCGCAGGGCCGCGAAGTCCGGCTCGGCACCGTGGGACCAAAGTCCGGCCGCCACCCGGTACAGCTGTGAAAGCCCGCTGTGCCGGGGCGTGTTGGTGGTGAGTGACAGGCACTCGCGGCCGGTGAGGGTGTCGTCCACCAGGGCCGGCAGCTGGCCCGCGCCCAGCTGTACGAAGGCCCGGAACCCGGCGTCGTACAGGGCCGTGGTGAGCTGCCGGAAGCGGACCGGTTCGAGTAAGTGGCGTAGGAAGAGTGCGCGTACCGCGGCCTCGTCGGCCGGGAAGGGGGCGGCGGTCGTGGCGGACCAGACGGGCACCCGGGGCGGGTGCAGCGTGAAGCTGCGCGCGGCCTTCTCGATGGGAGTGAGGTACGGGGCCAGCATCGGCGTGTGGAAGCCGGACTCGAAGGGCAGCAGCCGGCCGAGCACGCCCGCGCCGCGCAGCCGCCCGGTGAGGGCCTCGATCTGGTCGCGAGGCCCGCAGACGATTGTCTGGTGGGGCGCGTTGTCGTGTGAGAGGACGACTCCGGGGTACGCCGCGAGCTCGGCCGTCACCTGGGCCGCACCGGTGCCGAACGCGGCGAAGGCAAGGCCGGGGACGCTCAGCGTGGCTGGGTCGAAGTCCCGTAGGAAGGCGTCGACCTCGGCGTCCGCGTACATCCCGCCGACCGCCATCGCCGTCCACTCCCCCACACTGTGCCCGGCCAGCGCATCCGGCCGGACGCCGATCCGGTCAAGCGCTCCGGCAAACAGCCGGCCCAGGCCGACGACGGCCGCGCCGTGCTGGGCGACGTCGCCCACCCGGGCGTCCGGCCAGTGCGGGGCCGGCAGGCCGAAGTGGCGGGCGACGTCCTCGGCCCGCGGCTCGAACTCGGCCTCCAGGCCGGGGCAGAGGAAGGCGATCTTCCCGCCGCTCGGGCCGAGCACCGGTCGCGGCGCACACCACACGTCGCTCCGGCCGCCCCAGGTCCGGGCGCGGGCGGCTGCCTTGCGGGCTAGGGCGAGGCGGCGGTCGGTGGGGTCGAGGATGGCGACGCGGGCGCCCCCGGTTCCACTCGCTCCGCCCTCGGCGGCGGCCGCGCGCAGCGCGGCGTCGTCGGCGTCGAGCAGTTCGGCGAGTGCCTGCGGGGTCGCGGCGGCGAGCCGCAACAGCCGGGGTGGCTCGGCCACTTCGGCACGGGCGGCGGGCGCGGCAGGCGCGGTGGAGGCGGCCGGGGCCGGTGCCGATTCCAGGACGACGTGGGCGTTGATCCCGCCGAAGCCGAAGGCGTTGACTGCGGCGCGGCGGACGTCCCCGTGCCAGGTCCGGGCCCGCTGGGCCGGGGCGAAGCGGGTGGCGCGGAGCGCTGGGTGCGGGTCGTCGCAGTGCAGGGTCGGCAGGAGCGTGCTGTGGTGCACCGCCAGGGCCGCCTTGACGAGGCCCGCCACGCCCGCCGCGGGCATCGTGTGGCCTATCATCGACTTCACGGAGCCGATCACGGCGTCGGGCCTGGCGTCCGGGTCCGGCGGCCCGAACACCTCGGCCAGCGTGGCCAGTTCAGCTCGGTCGCCGTTGGGGGTGCCGGTGCCGTGGGCCTCCAGGAGGCCGAGCGACCCCGGTGCCGCCGGGTCGAGCCCCGCCGCCGCCCAGGCGAGCCGGATGGCGCGGGCCTGACCGCCCGGGTCCGGGTTGACGAGGGAGGCGGCCCGGCCGTCGCTGGCCACGCCGACGCCACGGACGACGGCGTAGATCCGGTCGCCGTCGCGCCGTGCGTCCGCGAGCCGTTTGAGGACGACCACGCCGGTGCCCTCGCCCATCAGGACGCCGTCCGCGTCCCGGTGGAACGGGCGGATCCGCTGGGACGGCGACAGCGCCCGCAGGCGGCTGAAGACCGACCAGAGCGTGATGTCGTGGCAATGGTGCACGCCGCCGGCGAGCATCACGTCGCAGCGGCCCGCGGCCAGTGAGCCGACGGCCTGGTCGAGGGCGACGAGCGAGGAGGCGCAGGCCGCGTCCACGGTGTACGCAGGGCCGCGCAGGTCGAGCCGGTTGGCGACCCGGGAGGCCGCGAAGTTGGGCACGAGCCCGATCACCGACTCGGGGCTCTGCTCCCCGCCGAGCGCGGCCGTGAACGCCGTCCGCACCGAGTCGAGCCGCTCGCCGTCCAGCTCGGGCAGTAACTCGCGCAGGGTGCGGACCAGTTGGGCGGACGTACGCATCCGCTGGTCGAGGCGGGCGAGCCCGTCGGTCAGATAGCCGCCGCGGCCGAGCACGATACCGACCCGGGAGCGGTCTTCGGGCAGGGCGGCCTCCCCTGCATCGGCAAGCGCGGCCGCGGCGGTGCGCAGCGCGATCAGCTGGTCGGGCTCGGTGCCGGGCACGGAGTCCGGCATGAGTCCGAAGGCGGTCGGGTCGAAGGTGGCGAGCGCGTCGAGCCCGTCGACGAAGCCGCCGCGGCGACAGTAGACCCCCTCGATGCCGCGCCGACCGTCCGGATCGTAGTAGGTGTCCGCGTCCCAACGGGCTTTCGGCACCTCGGAGATGGCGTCCGTGCCGGTGACGAGGTTGTGCCAGTACGTGGCCAGGTCGGCGGCGCCGGGCAGGGTCACCGCCATGCCGACGATAGCGACGGGCTGCTGCCGCTGCAGGGCGATCGGTCGCATAGTGGCGCTCACCAGCCCGATGCCGTCAGGATGACCTCGTCGGTCTCGGGCTCGCCCCAGGCCAGCTCCCGCAGCAGCGCGAGCACGCCCTCCTCCGGGTCGATCAGCTCGATGCCGCGGCGCGCGTATTCCCGGCCGAGCTCAGGGCCGATCATGCCGCCGTGCGCCCCGGTCGGCGCCCACGGGCCCCAGTGCACGGTGACGGTACGGCTGCCGGTGGTGGTGCGCCAGCGGCGGCCCAGACGGGCGAGGGCGTCGTTGGCGGCGGCGTAGTCGGCCTGTCCGCGATTGCCGTACACCGCCGCGACGGAGCCGAACAGGACGGTGAAGCAAGGCAGTTGGGGCAACCGGCGAAGAGCCGCGAGCAGCGTGCGGGCGCCGTCCACCTTGGTGCCGTAGACCCGTGCGAAGGACTCCTGGTCCTTCTCGGCAAGCAGCCGGTCCTCGATCACTCCGGCGGCGTGCACGATCCCGTCGATACGGCCGTACGTCGCGTATATCTCCTTGACCGCCTGCTGCACGGCCTCCGCGTCCCGCAGGTCGACGGCCCGGTAGCCGGCCTGGCCGCCCGCGTCGTGTACCTCGGCCAGGGTCGCGGCGACCTCGCGGCGGGCCAGGATGCGGCCCGCCTCGCGGTCGATCTCGGCGGGCCGCAGGCCGCCGCGTGCAGCGAGCGCGGCGCGCAGCGCGGGCCGGTCGGTGGCCCCGGTGAACTCGTGGCAACCGGCCGGGCCCTCGTCGAGCGGGGTACGCCCGAGCAGTTCGACCCGGCAGCGCGCGGCGCCGGCAAGGGCGATGGCGAACCGAGCGGTGATGCCGCGCGCGCCGCCCGCGAGAACGACGATCGATTCCGGACCGAGCCCGAGCGCTGCGGCCTCGGCGGCGCCGGAGGCAGCGGGCCCGGCGCCGGAGGAGGCGAGCAGGCCGAGCGGTTTCTCGTACGGCACCGGGGCGCGGCGGGTGCCGCCGGTGTGCAGCACGACGGGCTCCCGGTCGGGCGCCAGCAGTTCCCCGACGAGTGCCTCGGCCTGCACCGCGGCGGGCCAGTCCGGGTCGAGCTCCACGGTGCGGACCACGGTGTCGGGGTGTTCGCGGGCCGCGGTGCGCACGAAGCCGTCGAGGCCGCTGGTGTCCTCGGGGTGGCGGGGGCAGAGCAGCCACCGCGGGCCGCGCAGCAGCAGCTCCTGGAGCGCGGTGAACCCGGCGGGCAGCAGTTGCTGGTCCGTACCCGGGACGGCGCCGAGGTGCAGCACTCCGTCGATCGAGCCGGTGTGCCCGGCGAGTTCCGCGGCATCCGGGCCGCCGCAGGCGGCGAGCGCGCCGAGTGCGGTGAGCCGGGTGACGAGTGCCTGCGCGAGCGGCGTGCTGCCCGCGACGATCAGGAACCGCTTCCCGCGCAGCTGAGCGGCCGCGTCGGCACCGGGCGCGGGCGCCGGGTCGAGCGGAGCGGGCCGCAGCAGGTAGCGCTTGGGAGCCCGGCTGATGAAAGGGGCGGAGGACTCCTCGACGACGGCCGCGGGGGCGGGGGCCGTTCCGGGCCCAGAGGCGGTCTCGGGCGCGACGGGTTCCGGCACCGCCAGGGAGGCGGGCGCCGGGTCCGGGGCGGCGGGCACCTTCATGCGGGCCCGCAGCCAGTCGGCGATCCCAGCGGCGGTGCGTGCCCGGGTCAGCTCCTCCAGCTCCGCATCCGACAACGACCGCAGATCCGCACCCGAACCCAGCAACCGCTGCCCCAGCTCCCCCGCAATCTCCATCCGCTTGATCGAATCCACGCTCAGATCCGCCTCAAGATCCAGCTCCGCCCCCACCATCTCCGCCGGATAACCCGTACGCTCCGCAATCACCGCCACCACCTCGGCCAGCACATCCACCCCCACCGGAGCGGGAGCGTGAGCGGAGGCAGGAGCCGGTAGGGGCTCGGCGGCCCGCGGCGCCGGCTGCGGCGCGTCGGGGGCCCCGAAGTAGCCGAGGAGCACGTCCCGTTGTGCGGCCAGCATCTCCCGGCTGTTGCGCAGGAACTCCCGGAGCAGTTCTTCCCGCTCGCCCATCATCGTCGCCTCCCTGGTGCGCGAGATGCCTGTGGTGCGCCGGGCCGGCCGCAGCGCCCCGGGCACCGGCTCCCCGTCCGCCGTGCGGACGAGGTGGCCGTCGACTGTCCAGCCGGGCCGCCCGGGCACAGCGGCCGGATCGGCAAGGGCCGCGTCGCGTCCGGCGAAAAGCCGTCCGGGTGCCACCGGAACGCCGGCCGCGGCGAGCCGGGCCAGGGCCTCCAGGTGACCGCGCAGGCCCGCGTCGGGGCGGGGCTCGAACGGGACGGCCAGGTGCGGCCGGTCGCCGAGGATCTGGCCGACCAGGCCGGTGAGCACGGTGCCGGGCCCGCACTCGACGAAGATCCGCGCCCCGGCGTCGTACATCGCCTCGATCTGCTCAGCGAAGCGAACGGGGGCGGCGATCTGCTCGGTGAGGTTGACCCGTACCTCCGCGGGGTCCTCGGCGTAGCGGGTGCCGGTGAGGTTGGCCCAGACCGGGAACTCGGGGCCGCGCACCGGGTATGTCGCCAGGGCCTGGGCGAAGCGAGGCACGGCCCCGGCGACCAGGGGGCTGTGGAAGGCGCAGGCGACGGGCAGCGGGCGGACGGCGAACCCGGCTCCGGTGAGCGCATCGACGGCTTCGGCGACGGCATCCGTCGGGCCCGAAAGTACGCTCTGTGTGGGCGCGTTGTGGTTGGCGGTGACGACCCGGTCGGCGAGGCCGGTCTCGGCGAGCACCCGGGTCACCTGCTCGGCGGAGGCCATGGTGGCGGCCATGGTGCCGGGGTCCTGCCCGTGCGCGCCGGTCGCGGCGAGGATCGCCTCGGCCCGCTCCCGGCTGAGGTCGCCGAGCGTGTCAGGGTCGAGGGCGCCCGCGGCGCAGAGCGCGACGAGTTCGCCGTAGGAGTGCCCTGCGGCCATGTCGGGGCGGACGCCGACCGCGGTGAGGGTGTCGTACGCGGCGAGGCCGACCGCGCCGAGCGCGGGCTGGGCGCAGCGGGTGTCGGTGAGCTGGGCGGCCTGTGCGGCG
Source organism: Streptomyces albicerus (assembly GCF_008905045.1). Taxonomy (GTDB): domain Bacteria; phylum Actinomycetota; class Actinomycetes; order Streptomycetales; family Streptomycetaceae; genus Streptomyces; species Streptomyces albicerus. Next base: position 35,475 of record NZ_VWMY01000069.1, on the reverse strand, counting down.
CGCTCGGCGGCGTTGAAGGCGGCGGGCGGGTAGAGGGCAGCGGCCGGGGTGTGGCGCAGGTGGCGGCCGAGTTCGGGGAAGGCCGTGAAAAGCTCGGCGAACATGCCGGGGCGCTGGCTGCCCTGACCGGGGAAAAGGACCGCGACCTTCCGGTCACCGTCGGCCACCCCGGCGGGAGTGCCCACGGCCGGGAACACCCCCTTCTTCCCGGTCGCGCCGTCGAGTAAGTCCCGTAACAGCTGTGGGAGTTCGGCGACGGACTCGGCGACCACGGCGCCGAGGAGCGGGCCTGCGCCGGTCTCCGCGCGCCGTGCGGCGGTGCGCGCCAAGTCCCGCAGGCGCCAGTGGCCGCGCACCGCGAGGTCGGCGATCTCCTCGACGGCGGTGCGGGCGCGGAAGACGAACAGTTCGGCGGGCCAGGCGTCGTGGCCCTGGCGGGGCGGCGCCCCAGCGCCGGCGTGGGCCCGCAGCACCACGTGGAAGTTGGTGCCGCCGAAGCCGAAGGCACTCACCCCGGCGACCCGGCGGCCGGCGGACTCGGCCCAGGGCCGGGCCTCGCGGTGGAAGGCGAGCGGGCTGGCGGGACCGGTCCAGGCGGGGTTGGGTACGTCGATATGCAGGGTGGGCGGGCGCACCCCGGTATGCAGGGCGAGCGCAGTCTTGATCAGTCCGGCCAGCCCGGCGGCGCACTTGGTGTGCCCGATCTGGGACTTGACGGAACCCACGACGCAGGCGCCTGGCGCGGCCCCGGCCTCCTCCAACAGCCTGGTGAGCGTGCCGAGTTCGGTGCGGTCGCCGACGACCGTGCCGGTGCCGTGGGCCTCGATCAGGCCGACATCGGCGGGTGAGACGCGGGCCTGGGCGTAGGCGCGTTCCAGGGCGGCGCGCTGGCCCTCGGGCCGTGGCGCGGTCAGGCCGAGCGAGCGTCCGTCGCTGGCGCTGCCGACGCCCTTGATCACGGCGTAGATCCGGTCGCCGTCCCGCTCGGCGTCGGCGCGGCGCTTGAGGACGACGCAGGCGACGCCCTCGCCGAGCGCGATGCCATCGGCGTCGGCTGCGAAGGGGCGGCAGCGGCCGGTGGGCGACAGGGCGTGCACGGAGGAGAAGAGCAGGTAGTCGTTGATGCCGTTGTGCAGGTCGGCGCCGCCGCACAGCGCCATGTCGGCGGCGCCGCCGGCCAGTTCCTTGCAGGCGACATCCACGGCGGCCAGGGAGGAGGCGCAGGCGGCGTCGACGGTGAAGTTGGCGCCGCCGAGGTCGAGCCGGTTGGCGATCCGGCCGGAGATGACGTTGGCGAGCATGCCGGGGAAGGAGTCCTCGGTGAGCTTCGGAAGCTGCTCCTCCAGGTCCTCGGGCAGCCTTCCGACGTACGACGGCAGCACGGTGCGCAGCGTCGTCGCACCCGAGGTGTCGCTGCCGGCCTCGGCGCCGAACACGACACAGGTGCGCTCGCGCGGGAAGGGGCGGCGGTCGAGCCCGGCGTCGGCGAGCGCCCGCCGGGCCGCCTCCAGGGCGAGGAGCTGCACGGGTTCGATGGAGGCCAGCGAGGCAGGTGGGATGCCGTACGCCAGTGGGTCGAAGGGGATCGGGGGCAGGAAACCGCCCCACTTGGACGTGGACACGTCGTCCGCACCGGCGTCCGCACCGAAGTGCAGCGCGGGGTCCCAGCGGGTGTCTGGGATCTCGGTGACCGCGTCAGCCCCGGCGAGCACCTGGGCCCAGTAAGCGGGCAGGTCAGCGGCGCCGGGGAACATGCCGGCCATGCCGACGACGGCGATGTCGAGCGGCTCGGGAACGGGGGCCGGGCTCTCTGCGGGCACCGTGCCGTCGGCGTCGCGGGCGCAGGCGGCGAGTTCGACGGTGCGGCGCTCGTAGAAGTCGGCGGCCCGGTCGGCGACCGCGTGGTGCAGTTCGACGACGGTGGTGACGGCGGAGCGGAGTACGGCGACCTCGCCGGCCATGAACACGCCCGCTTCACACTGGCGCTCCTCGTCGACGTCGAGGAGTTCGTCGCCGACCCGCTCGACGCCCTTGGTGGCGATGCGCAGGCGGCCGACGTTGAGCCGCTCTAGCTCCTGCCAGGCCTGCCGCTCGGGTATACCCTGGGCCCGCAACTCGTCCTTGACCTCCTGGTACATATCGCTGAACGCACTGGGCACACAGCGGGTGGCGTGGCCGGGCGCGGTGTGCAGGAGCGCGGTCGACTCGGCGTCCAGGATTGCGCGCTGGAACAGCGGCCGGATGGCGCCGCACTCGACGGCCTCCTCGGTGAAGAGGTAGGCGGTACCCATCAGAACGCCGACGGCGGCGCCGCGGGCGGTGAGCGGGGCGGCGAGCGCGGCGACCATGGCGGCGGAGCGCTCGTCGTGGATGCCGCCCGCGAACAGAACATGTACATCCTGCGGGTCGACGGCGTCACCGTCGGCGGCCACGGTGTCGAGGAAGTCCTCCAGGACGGCCAGTTGGGCCTCCCACAGCGGGAAGCTGTTGCGCGGCCCGATGTGCCCGCCGCACTCGGCGCCCTCGAAGACGAAACGCCGGGCGCCGGCCGCCAGGAACTGGCCGAGCAGCCCAGGCGACGGCACGTGCAGAAAGGTGCGGATGCCCTCGGCCTCCAGAGCGGCTGCCTGGGAAGGACGGCCGCCCGCCACGACGACGTGGCTGGGGCGCAGCTCACGGACGGCCTCCAGCTGGGCGGTGCGTACCTCTTCCGGGGCGAAGCCCAGGACGCCGACGCCCCAGGGGCGGTCGCCGAGCGCGGACTTGGTCTGTTCAAGGAGGGTGCGGGTCTGCTCGGGCCCGGCCAAGGCGAGCGCAATGAACGGCAGTCCGCCGCCGTCCGCGACGGCCGCCGCGAACCGCGGCTGGTCGCTGACCCGGGTCATCGGGCCCTGGGCGACCGGCAGCGCCGTGCCGAGCGCCCGGCACATCCGCGAGCCGCCCCGCAGCACCGCGCCGTCGGCCGCCACCGCCGCGTCGATGCCGTCCATGACGGCGGCGAGGGCCCGCGCCACGGTGCCGTACCGCTCGGCGAACCGGGCGGCGAGGAAGGCGTCCTGACCCAGCGGCAGGGGCTGGTCGCGCAGGGCGGCGAGGAGGCCGGGACGGCTCCGGTCGAGCACCCGGTGGCCGTCGGCAACGACAGTCTCGGAGCCGTCAGCGGTGCGTAGCAGACCGGCGGCGGCGGGGTCCGTGTCGGCCTCGTCGAGCAGTGCGAGCTGAACGTCGAGGACGACACCGCGGGCGCCCGCGAGCACGGCGGCGGCCGCGGTGTGCGGGCCGATGCCGCCGCAGGCCCACACCGGCAGGTCGTCCGGGACAGCGTCGAGGACGCACTGGAGCAGCACGAAGGTGGAGAGTTCGCCGCAGGGGCCGCCGGACTCATCGCCACGCACCACGAGCCCGGTGGCGCCGTCGGCCACGGCACGGGCAGCCTCGCCGGCGCCGCGGACCTCGGCGAGCACGGCGGGGTCCGCGGCGGCGGCCCGGGCGGCGGCCCGGACCCCGGCGATGGTCCAGGGCGCGTCGCAGGCGAGGAGCACGGCGCACGGTCCGGCGGCGGCGGGGTCCGCGGCCGACTGTGCGGTGCGCCGCGCTCCGGCGAGCGCCGGGGTCCACAGCTCTTCGGGGCGCAGCGCACAGTCGGCGGGAACCCGCACGCCGTGGCGGCCGAGGGTCCAGCGCCGCGCGAGGGTCAGGGCGGCGCGGGTGCCGCGGGCGCCGGAGCCGAGGTCGAGGACACCTAGCCCGCCGGCCCGGCAGACGGCGGCGGCGAGGCGGGGGTCCGGTGCACCGAACGGGCTGACGCCGATAACGGTGTGCGTCACGGGAGAGGCTCCTCTGTTCTGTGCGATCGGGGCGGTGGCTGGGCGATCGGGACGAGCAGATTCGGCGCACGCCGCTCACGCGGCCCTGCGATACGGCAATCCGATACAGAAGCGCATGTAAGGCATTACCCAGATCAATGACACTCTGGAGTCGATACGTCGCATCACGTAACTCGCTACACCCCAAGACTAACGGACCGTCAGATAATAACGAACCGTCAGATTGAGCTTCTCCCCTAAACGCAAAGGAATTTGACGGAGGATCAGATGTGGCTCATGGCAGGACCACTGACCATGGACGACCACCGCGCCCAGCGCGGACACGCTCTCGCCGACTGCACCCAGGCCGATGTCGACACCTGGTACGCAGGCGGCTACACCGCCCGGCGTCCTACTCACGCTTTCCTCCGCTGGGCAATGCGGTCCAAGCACATGCCCGCCGTCACCGTTCCGCACCGCTCGACGAGTTACCCCGCGCCGATTGCCCAACACCAGCGGCTCGCGCTGCTGCGACAGCTCGCGAGCTGCGACGACGTCCAGCTCCAGGATCGCGTGGCCGCCGCGCTTGTCCTCCTCTACGCGCAGCCGCTCACACGGATCGCCAGGCTCGGCACCGACGACGTCCAGCACAAGGACGGCGAAGTTCTCGTCCGCCTCGGCGACCCACCGTCGCCCGTCCCGGCCCCTTTCGCTGGGATGCTGCTGGACTACCTGGGGCAGCGGCCGAACACCATGACGGCGACCAACCCCGACGCCCGATGGCTCTTCCCCGGCCGCAGGGCCGGACAACCCATGAGCCCAGACACTCTGGAACTTCGGCTCCGCCACCTGGGCTTCCCGACCCAACGAGGACACACAGCTTGCGCAGCAGAGCTCCCTCGCTGATCGAGCGGCCGCCCCATGCCGCGTCGAGGATGGCTCGGGTGCCGCACGCGATCAGGGTCAGCACGCGGATCTGCGGGCAGCGGCCCGGATCCGTTGCTGCGGCCGGGAGCCGACCGAACGCGGCGCGGTTGGGCACGGTGTCCCGGACATCGCACGACCGGCTCGGCTACGCCGCGATCGTCGACCACCTCAACGCCAGTCCTGTCCTGTTTCCTCCGCCGGTGCCGCCCGGCGGCGCATCTCGGGCCCGCGGCGCGTGGGGCAAGTCCGCCGTCGCCGACCTGCTGCGCAACCCCAAATACACCGGCTACCAGGTCTTCAACCGGCGCGCCAGCCGCTCCCGCAGCGGCGCCCACAACGACCCCGCCCTGTGGGTCTGGTCACCACACCCCGTACACGAGCCGCTCATCCCGAAGTGGATGCACGACGCCCTCACCGCACAACGGCACGCCAACCGCGGCTCCCGCCCCGGCAACACCCCCAACCCCCATCCGCAAACCCGGCGCACGTATGTGCTGCGCGGGATGCTGCTGCACGCCTGCAACCGACGCATGTTCGGCAAACACCGCGACGGCATCACCAACTACAGCTGCCAACCCCAGGCCAACAACCGCGGCCGCCCCGACACCTACACCGGTCACCCCACGACCGTGTACCTCCGCGAAGACCTCCTGCTCGAGGCGCTCGCCGCGTTCTACACCGATCAGGTGCTCCGCCCCGACCAGCCGGACCTGCTGGCCGGCGCCCTCGCACGCGCCAGGCACCGCAGCGCCATCCAGCAACAAGCCCAACGGGACGAGCTGCAACGCCTGCTGGAGGACTGCACGCGCCGCCAGGACAACCTCCTCCAGCAGGCCCAGAACTGCCCCGCCGACGACCCCTACGCCCAGGCCCTGCGCCGCACCTACAACGACCTGGAAGCACAGCGGACCCGCACGCTCACCGCCCTCGGCAGCCTCGACACGGCCACCACCGCCGCTGGCCCCGTCGGACAAGCCGGCGCCATCGCCGCACTCCTCGACGCCCTCCCCTACCTGGCCCGCCATCTCGCGGACGCGCCCGAGCAGCTGCAACGACGGCTGTTCGAGACCACCCAGCTCACCGTCCGCCTCCACGCCGACAGCGACATCTCCTTCCACATCACCCTGCCGGACCAGCACCACCTGCCCGGCCGCGCCAAAGGATCCGGATCGTGCTCATGAGTGACCACGGCTTCCGTTCGGATGAGCCTGGTCCGCTGTGCTCGGGATCCGGCCTGCGCGTCGCCAGCGGGCCAGGACAGCCCGGCCGTAGTTGTTCGTCCCCGCCACCCGGTCCAACTCCGCGCCACTGGGCACACGCCCGAAAGCCAACTGCCGCTCGAAGTGATCCCACATCACTTCCTCCGCCGTCACCTCGCCCGGCCGAGACCGATCCCCCCTCGACGACAGAGCCTGTGCCTTCCGCGGCTCTTCGCCATTTACCGACTCTCGACTGCTCTCGCTCGCCTCTCGCCGACCCACCGTTGTCTCGTCTCGATCCGCCCCGTCTTCCTCTCGCGGGGCGTCCACCCTCTCGTCTCGGCCACGCGTCGGCCCACCGCCGTTGGGAGTCTCGGCGGCAGCCGTCGCCGAACCACCCGCACTCTCGGCGCGCTCTCGACCGCCGCGCTGCGCGAGCAGTTCCACCGAGAGCAGCAGAGCAACCGGAGGCCAGCCCGCCACCAACACCGGCTTCCACTCCAACGCAGGCGCAGCCGCCACATTCGCCGCCAACGACACCGCGATACCAAGAACGACACCGCGATACCAAGCAGGAAAGCCAGCCACACCACCGCCCGCACCCGACGCTCCGCGCCACGGGCCGAGTTCAACAGGCCAACCGTCGCCAGCAACAAAAGCCCGTCCACCGACAACGGCCACAGCGTGGCGCTCACCGCATCCGCCCCACCCTGCAGAGCAAACGCCCGCTGGTGCACGTACGAGGCATACGCAGCCACCGACGCCACCACCAGCGCACAACCACGCCGCACCCACACCTCAAACCCGACACCAGCACCGGCACCGGCACCGGCACCGGCATTTGAAGAGGCGTCACGAAGGTCTACAGACTCATCGCGCGGTGTTTCGCCCGGGGCCCTCACCGGGAGCCACTCCCACGACGGCGCCGCCGGGACACCCTCGGCACCGCCACCGTCGCGGAAAGCACCAGCTCACCGCGGGTACGAGACCCTACAGATGCTGTCGGTGCCACCCCGGGGGCGCTCAGCTACACTCCGTGTTTCCGCAGGTCAGATAGGCCAATAGGCCTACCGATGGTCCTTCCAATGGCAGCTCGCTGCACGCTGGGCCGGTCAAGACCTCCACCGGTCTGCTGAGCATCGTCCCAGGTAGATATGGTTTAGGACCTTTGCACGTCCCGCAGGTTCGAGCCCGGGGTTTGAACTGCAGCAAGCATCGGGTCACGCTCTGCAACGAGGTCCTTTCTTTCCCCCTCGCAGCCCTTTGCCGGCTACTGGTCTTGCTTGCGCGACGGAAGGAGTCAGGAACCCTGCTCCATGTCGACGCCTCGGGTCGAACTCCAGGAATCGCTCGGCCGCGTCGGCCTCGGTCGGCGCGGTGTAGACGGGCTTGAGTGCCTTGGCGACCTTGTCCCAGTCCAGGCCGGCGAACATCTCGGCTGGATCTGCCGGGTTGGTGGGTAACGAGTGATCCATGGCTTCCGTCCTGTCGGTCCAGGTCACCGACCGGGCGGCTCCGCTGGTACCTCATCTCGGCGCTCGAAGCGCAACTCCAGATGGCCAGTTCGCGGCCCGCCTCCAGCGGGAGGGACAGGTCTTGCCGGAGCCGGGCGACCAGTGGCGCGTCGGATTCGGCGATCCGGCCCCGCCGCAGCCGTGATCCGCACTCGGTGGGCAGACCGCGTACATCAATGATGTCCTTGCCCCGAACGGGCCACCGCGCAGTGGCCCGTGCGTCGGCGCCGCATCGGCCACCCGGGCGGCACAGACGGCGCCGTCCCGGTCACCCCGTGCCCATGCCCGTACGTCCAGCGCCACACGGTCGAGCCGCCTCGGCGCGCCGACGATCGCGTCGCCCGCGCTCAGCTCGCCTTGGCCGGCCGGGTCACCAGAGCGGACAGGGATGTCGCACGGCTCACAGTTCGACCACAATCCGGGGTGTCCTGGCCCGGGACACACACGCGGCGATCTCATCCCGGCTGCCTTCTCCTTGCGGGCAAGGCAACCTTTCTGCCCGGTGTTGAGGAGGCTCGCGCGCCCAGCGCAGCACCGACAAGGGCCCCTTGGCCTGCCGGCCTGCGCGATTCAGTCCGCCCCGTGGAGCGGTTCAGCTTGCCCGGCAGAACGGAGCCCTGCCCATGGCGGACTCGATGCCGCCGAGGATCAGGTTCTGGAACTGTTCGGCCCCGGGGAACGAGCCGTCGGTCGAGAAGGCCTTTGCGTCGTGGCCGAGTGTGGTGAGCCAGGCGCGTCCGCCGTCGTAGTACTGGCACCAGGCGACCGGGTGGTGCCTGCCGTGTCCGGGGTGGCCTTGGTTGCCCGTGACGCCCTCGGCGAGCGTGGACGCGTCGACGGAGGCCAGGACACGGACCTTCGAGGGCGCCGGGACGAGGTTGTACCACTCGTCGGTGAAGTCCCAGCGCGTCGGGAGATCCGAGGTGGAGGAGTCGTGGCGGTCCTGCACAATGACCGTGCCACGCTGGTTGGGGCCGTGGTCGTAGAAGTTCGCGCGCCCCAACAGGCCCTCGTACCAAGGCCAGTTGTACTCCGTGCCGAAGGCGTTGTGGATGCCGACGAAGCCTCCGCCGCCGCGGATGTACTGGCGCAGGGAGGTCTGCGCGGCGTCGTCGAGGGTGTCGCGGCTGGTGGAGTAGAAGACGACCGCGTTGTACCGGAAGAGCCGTGCAGGGGAGGAGAGTTGCGTGACGTCTTCGGTCCAGTCGACGGTGAAACCGTTCTTCGTGCCCATCTTGACCAACGCGTTCTGTACGACGTTGGTGTCGGCGAGCGTGGGGTTGAGCCCGGCGCCGAGTGTGGGACCGAGGTTCGCGTGGCGGGGGCCCGCGGTGCGCGTGTAGAGGAGCACTCGGTAGCCGTCGGCGGCCGGGGAGAAGTTGCCCCAGTCGTGGTAGCACCTGGCGCTGGTGCCGCGGCAGACACCGTAGTCGGGGTCGCCCAACTCCTGGGCTCCGGTGGGTCTGCCGTCGCCTCCTGCGGCTGCCTGATACTGGAGGCCGAAGAAGGCCGCCAGGGCGATCAGGAGTGTGGCGCTGACCGCGGCCAGTACGGACACCGTCGTACGGGTTGTACGTGCTGTGGACGTCATGGCGGCCGACCCTCTCACTGGACGACGATCTTGCCGGTGGACTGGGGGAAGACCGGGTCGTTGTAGAAGTACTCGCCGGGCTTGCCGAAGGTGTGCGTGTACGACTGGCCCGGCATCAGCAGCCCGGTGTCGAACTCCGCGTCGAAGAAGGCCACCGCGCCGTGTGCCTGCTTGTTGTCGGTGGGATTGGTGAAGGTCACGGTCGTGCCGGCCGGGACCGTCAGGTGCTGGGGGGCCATGGCGTTCTGGGCAACGGTGTTCTCGGTCGCGCCGGGAGCGCCCGTGGCAGCGTTCCAGACGCGGCCGAGGGTGACGGTGTTCCCCGCTGTCGCACCGGTGACGGCGGCGGTACGGATCTGGTTGCGGCGGGACGGCGGGATGGGTGCGGGGGCCTGTTCCACCTTGCCGCCGAGCTTGAACGCCCAGAGGTGGTCGCCCCGCGGGATGTCGGGGAAGGGGAGCCCGTTCCCGCCGGCGAGCACGGCGACGTACTGCTCGCCATCGATCTCGTACGAGACGGGGATGGTGTTGACCCCGGCGCCGCACTGCCAGGTCCACAGGCTCTTTCCGTCGGTGTCGTCCATCGCTTCGAGGACGCCGTCCGGGCGGCCCTGGAAGAGGACGCGGCCCGCGGTGGTGAGGATGCCGTTGCCGTGGGCCAGTGACCAGGGGCCCTCCTTGCGCCAGGCGACCGTGTTGGTGCGGGGGTCCACCGCGACCAGACCTCCGCCGAACAGTTCACCGAGGGGCCGGGCGGTGTTGACGCGGCCGCCGCGGGTGTTGGAGTAGGAGGAGTTGACGAGGCCGTAGCCGACGTAGATGTGTCCGGTCTTGGGGCTGAAGGAGGGGAAGCCCCAGTCGGCTCCGCCGCCCGCGCCCGGGAAGATGATGGTGGCCCGGTCCCAGAAGACGGTGTAGAGGCCGCCGGCCGGGTAGAAGGGCACGGGCCGGGTCGTCTTGTCGTACTCCGGATACGGGGATACGAACGGCTCGCCGCCGGGGAACGGCTGGGTGGGCGAGGTCTTCTGCAGGGCGTGCTGCGGGACCGGTCGCTCTTCCATGCCGTGGACGGCCTCGCCGGTGCGGCGGTCGAGGATGTAGTACCAGCAGGTCTTCGAGCCGTAGACGACGACCTTGCGCCGCTTGCCGTCGATGAGGAGGTCGGCGAGCACCGGTGCCATGACGTTGTCCGCGTCCCAGATGTCGTGATGGACCGACTGGAAGTGCCAGCGCCGCTTGCCGGTCTTGGCGTCGATGGCGACGATCGAGTTGGCGAAGAGGTTGTCGCCGCCTCGCGAGGATCCGTCCGTACGGGGATACGGGTTGCCGAACGTCCAGTAGACCAGGCCGAGTTCGGGATCGACAGCCGGGTGGATCCAGGGGACCGCGCCACCGGTCTTCCAGGAGTCACCCTCCCAGGTGTCGTGGCCGAACTCTCCGGGTCCCGGCGGGCCCCAGAAGGTCCACACGACATCGCCGCTCGTGGCGTCGAGCGCGTATCCGCGGCCGCGTGCGCCGGCGGTCGAGCCCTCCGTGCCGACGTAGATCAGGCCGTCCCAGTGCACGACCGCGCCCGCCAGTCCCCCACTGTTGCCGCCGCATTGGCCGCTGTCGTTGTCGCAGCCGTCGTCGCCGCCGTTGTCGTCGACGATCAACGGCTTCTGCCAGACGATCGCCCCGGTCTTCTGGTCGAGGGCGTAGACGATGTTGGCGCCCGAGATGGTGAAGACCTTGCCCTCCGCCACGGCGACGCCGCGCATGTTGGTGCTCTCGGTGCCGAGGTTGGTCTTCCAGATCACCTCGCCGGTCCGGCCGTTGACGGCGAAGACGTTCTGCTGGGTGGTCTCGACGTACAGCACACCGTTCTGCACGACGATCGTGCACTGCTGGTACGCGCTGGTGGAGCCGCCCTCCAGGTTGATGTGCCAGGCCCCGCCGAGCCTCTTGATGTTCTGCGGGGTGATGTCACGCAGCGTGGAGTGGTTCTGGTTGCCGTAATTGCCGCCGACCTTGGGCCAGTTGGCGCCGGTGGTGCCGAGTGCGGCCGACTGCGGGGGCACCGGGAGCGCGAGGCCTGGCGCGGCGTTGGGGGCCGCCTCGGCGGTGGGCGCCAGGATGGAGACGGTGGCCGCGCTGCCCGCCGCGGCTGTCAGGAGGAAGGTGCGTCTTTCCATCGTTCAGTTCCCTCGATTCGATCAAGGTCCGCTAGATGGTCTGCGCAATCCACAGAATGGGTTCGCGTGATGGAGGGTCACGTTAGGGACGGCTGTGCGTCCGTGACAAGACACGCGGCAGGGGATTTTCGAGCGACGGGCGTCAACCGTGCGTCAGGAGCGCGGTGTTGGTGCCGCCAGGTGGACCGGCACCATGGAGGGCGGCATGGGACTCTTGTTGCGGCGCCCCTGCCCGGTCTCCTCCCACGCGTGCGCGAGGATGCCGACGCTGCGGCTGAGCACGAACAGGCCCCGGGCCAGCGGGGCGGCGAAGCCCAACTCGGCGTAGATGACGGCGGTGGCACCGTCGATGTTCATGGGCACGGGTTTCCTTCCCTCGCGCCCCCGGTTGAGGTACGTCTCCACGGCGCGGGCCGCCTGCAGGTGAGCGCCCGTCACCAGGCCGTCCGCCACAGCCCGGTCCACCAGGGCGAGCAGCGGGTCGCGGCGCGGGTCGCGGGGGTGGAAGCGGTGGCCGAAGCCGGGCAGATAGCGCGAGCGGGCCCGCCACTCGGCGACGACCTCCGCCACGGCGAGGTCGAACTCCCGGCCCTGGTCGTGCCGTTCGACTCGTTCGATGATGTCGCTCAGTAGCTGCACGCACTGCTGACCCGCCCCGCCGTGCACATCGCCGAGCATGTTCACCCCGGTGGCGACGGCGCTGTTGAGCCCGATCCCGCAGGTGGCTGCCATCCGGGCGGCAGCGATCGACGGGGCCTGCGGCCCGTGGTCGACGCCTGCCACCAGGGCCGCCTCCAGGAGCCTGGCCTGCTCGGGACGGGGCAGTTCCCCCCGGAGCATCAGCCAGATCGTCTCGACGAAGGTCGCGTGGCCGATCAGATCCTGTACGGGATGCTCACGCAGTTCGATAATGCCGGGTTCGACCCGGCTGACGGCGGTCGCCCACCACTGGGCGACGAGGCCGTCCTGCGGCCCGGCCGTCATGAGGCCGGCGCCTCGGCGGCCTGGCGGTGCGCCCGCCAGCGGGCGATCAGCCGCTCTCGCTCCTCGCCGTGCTGGTCGAGAAGCGGGGGCGGGGAGTCCGGGGAGAGGGGTTCGCCGTCCACCAGCACGCCGTTGCCGCTGGCCCGCAGCGTGCGGCCGGAGCCGTCCGGGTAGGGCAGGTCGGTGAAGAAGCCGCGGTGCGCCAGCTGTTCCAGCTCCACGGCTTCGGGGACCGTGAGGACGCGGGCCGCCGGGACCCCGGCCGCGGACAGTGTCGCCTCCCACTCCAGAGCGGTCTTCTGGCGCAGTGCCGCGTTCAGCTCGGTATTGAGTTCCGCGCGGTGCAGTTTGCGTGCCTCGCGCTCGGCGAACCTCGGGTCGTCGATCAGGTGGGGCAGCCCGGCGAGGCGGCAGAGCGTGATGAACTGCTCCTGGCGGTTGGCCGCGATGTTCAGCCCTCCGTCGGCGGTCTCGAAGGTCCCGGACGGGGCCGCAGTGGCGTTCTGGTCACCCATCGGTTCCGGATCGACGCCGCTGATCAGGTAGTTGGAGACGGCCCAGCCCATCGCGGAGAGGGAGACCTCCAGCATGGAGACGTCGAGGCGCGCCCCTCGCCCGGTCTTCTCCCGTCCCAGCAGGGCCGCGCTGATCGCGAGGGCTGCGCCGAGACCGCCGAGCGAGTCACACACGGGGAAGCCCACCCTGAGCGGTGCGGTGTCGGTGGTGCCGGTGATGCTCATCATGCCGGACAGGCCCTGGATGATCTGGTCGTAGGCGGGGGCGGCGCTCATCGGTCCCGACTGCCCGAAGCCGGTGATCGCGCAGCTGACCAGGCGCGGATTGAGCTCCCGCAGCCGGTCGGCGCTGTATCCCATCCGGGCCAGCACCCCGGCCCGGAAGTTCTCCAGGAGGACGTCCGCGCCACGCACCAGCTCCTCGAAGTCGGCCCGGTCGCCGGGGTCCTTGAGGTCGAGGACGAGGGATTTCTTGCCGGCGTTCTGGGCGAGGAAGGAGGCGCCGATGCCGGCCCGGTTGAGCTCCGGATCAGGGCCGAGACTCCGCGCGAGATCGCCCCTGCCCGGCTGTTCGACCTTGACGACCTCGGCGCCGAGGAGCATGAGGTGGTAACTGCAGTACGGCCCTGCCAGCACATTGGTGAGATCGAGTACGCGGATTCCTGAGAGCGGTCGTTCGGGCATGCACCGGCTCCTTCTGCGGTTCCTGCGGCTTCAGTTACTGCTCTGGCATGTGTGGCTGCTGCGGTGGGCTCATTTCGTCGGGCTGAGCGGGTGGTCGAAGCCCTGTTCCGACATCTGCCGGGCAACGTCCTTGAGCGCGGTGGCGAACCGCTCGATGACGGACTCGGGGAAGCGGTGGCTGGGTCCGCTGAGCGAGAGCGAGGCGACGACGGCCCCGCTGCGGCCGACGACGGGTACGGCCACGGCCGTCAGCCCCTCGTCGCGCTCGCCCCGGCTGACCGCGAAGCCACGCTCCGCCGCCAGGTCCGCCCACACCCGCAGCTGCCTGGCATGTCCCTCGCCGTGCGGGGAGCCCGCGGCGATCCGGCGCAGCAGGGCGTCGGGGGCCGTCCGCAGCAGGATCTTGGACGAGGCGCCCGCCCACAGCGGGAGTTCATCGCCGACCCGTACGACATGGCGCAGCGGCTGCGGGCTCTCCTGCTGGGCCACGCAGACGCGGGACAGACCGCGCAGCATGAAGAGGTTGACCGTCTCTTGCTGCTCCTCGGCCAGCTCACGCATCAACTTACGGGTTTCACGGGGCAGTTCCCAGCTGGTGTGCGCGAGATGCGCCCAGCGCCACAGACCGGGACCCGCGGTGTAGCCGGCCGGGGTGTCCCAGAGCAGACCGCACTGCTCAAGGGTCTGCACCAGGCGGACCACGGTGGTCTTGGCCAGGCCGGTGGCGTCGACGATCTCCCTCAGCGTGACCGTCGGCTGATCCTCGGTCAGCAGTCCCAGGATGTCCAGAGCCCTGCGCACACTGCGCACCCCGGTCGCCTCGGCCGCCCGCTCATGGTCGGTCTCGCTCACGCGCCTTCTCCCTCCGCTTCGAAACTTCCTCGAACGGCCCTCTTGCCACCGCGAGTTGGCGCCCGTACGTTACACGCCGACCCACAGAGCAGTCCACCAGTACCACTTAGCGGTTTCCTGGGAGATCTCATGCTCGATTCCCTTCTCAAGGCCGGAGCGGACGCGGCAGTGGCCGAAGCGCCTCCCTACGTCGCCGGCCAGTGGGGTGGCAACGGTCCCGCGGTGACCCGAACAGGCCCGTACCTGCGCCGAGTTGTCAGTCGGACGACCACGGCGACCGGGGACGAGATCGCCAGTGCTCTCGCCTACGCCCGTTCCTCTGCCCGCACAGTGGCCGGGCTCGCCCCCGCTCTGCGCGCGGACATCCTGGACCGAGCATCCCGCGCCGCCTCGGCCCACCGCGAGGGGCTGGCCCGCCTCCTCGCCCTGGAATTGGGCAAACCGCTCAAGGACGGCCTCGGCGAGATCGACCGGGTGGCGGACACCTTCGCGGTGTGCGCCTCGGAGGCGCGTCACATCGGCGGCGAGACACTGCCCGTCGCGGGCTGGCAACGCGGCATCGGCAACACCGCCTTCACCTACCGCGCACCGGCCGGGGTGGCCCTCGCCATCACCCCCTTCAACGCCCCTGCGAACCTCCTGGCGCACAAGCTCGGGGCCTCCTTCGCCGCGGGCAACACCACACTCGTCAAGGCCCCACCGCAGGCCCCGGCCGCCACCGCCGCGATCGTGGCGCTGCTCCTGGAGGCGGGCATGCCCCCGCAGGCGGTGCAGTTGCTGCACGGTGGCGCCGAGGTGGGCGCGCTGTTGTGCGCGGCCGACGAGGTAGCCGTCATCAGCTTCACCGGCAGTGCGGCGACCGGTCAGGCCGTCGCCCGCGCGGCCGGGGCCAAGCGCCTGGTCCTCGAACTGGGCGGGAACGCCGCCACGATCGTCTGCGAGGACGCCGACATCGCGCAGGCCGCGAAGGAGTGCGCCCGCACCGGATACAGCAACTCCGGCCAGAGCTGCATCTCCGTCCAGCGCGTCTACGTCCACCGCTCCCGCTACGACGCCTTCCTCGATGCCTTCACCGCCGCCGTCGACACCCTGAAGGTCGGCGACCCGCTCGACCCGGCCACCGACGTGGGCGCGATGGTCGACGAGGAGGCCGCCGAACGCGTGGTGCGCTGGTCGGCCGAGGCCGCCGGCTCCGGCGCCCGGGTGCTGCGCGGTGGCACCCGGGACGGCGCCACCGCCGCCCCCACCGTGGTGGCGGACCCGGCGCCGGACGCCTCGGTCGTGGTCCACGAGGTCTTCGGGGCGCTGGTCGCGGTGCTCCCGTACGACGACTTCGCCGCGGTCATCGACGCCTGCAACACCAGCCGCTACGGCTTGCAGGCCGGCCTGTTCACCCGCGACATGGGTCGCATCATGACCGCCTGGCGCGAGCTGGAGACCGGCGCGCTGATCGCCGGCGGCAGCTCCAACTACCGCCTCGACCATGTCCCCTTCGGCGGGGTCAAGGACTCCGGCTTCGGACGCGAGACACCTCGCTCGATGATCGACGACTACACGGTCGTCAAGACCCTCATGCTGCGCGGGCTGTCCGTGTGGGGCGACACGACCGCCATCGACGCAGCCGCCATGGATACGACGTCCACCGATACGACCTCCACCGACAGGGAGACCGACGCATGACCGTGACCGCCGCCGAAGCCCTGGTCGGCCAACTGGAGTCGTATGGAATCGAGTACGTCTTCGGCACCTGCGGCCACACCAACATCGCCCTGCTCGACGCACTCGGCCCCAGCTCGATCGACTTCGTGATCGCCCGCCACGAGCAGGCCGCCGCACACGCCGCCGACGGCTACGCCCGCGCCTCCGGAAAGCCCGGCGTCCTGCTCACCCACGTCGGCCCCGGCATGATGAACGCGGTCACCGGGGTGGCCACCGCCGCCCTCGACTCGATCCCGCTGATCGTCATCTCCGGCGACATCCCCTCCTACTACGCCGGCCGCCACCCGCACCAGGAGGTCAACCTCCACGCGGACGCCGACCAGAGCGCGATCTACCGGCCGTTCACCAAGCGCGCCTGGACCGTGCACCGCGTCCAGGATCTGGCCCGTACGACAGAGCGGGCGTTCTGGACTGCCACCTCCGGGCGGCCGGGGGCCGTGCTCGTCAGCGTACCGATGGACCTGTTCAACCGGCGGGTCGAGGAGTACGCCGGTGAGTACCCGCTTCCCGGCTGCGCCACGCCCCCTGGTCTCGACCGGGCCACCGCCGAGCGCATCGCCGAGACGTTGCTGCGCGCCGAGCGACCGCTGATCTACTTCGGCGGCGGACTGCGTGAACCGGCCGCCCGCCGGGCGCTGTTGGCCCTCGCCGAGCACCTCGACATCCCGCTCGCCCACTCCCTGATGGGCAAGGGCGTCCTGCCCGACAGCCACCCGCTGCTGCTCGGCATGCCCGGCTTCTGGGGCCTGGAGACCACCCACGAGTACACCAGGGGCGCCGATGTGGTCCTCGCGCTGGCCACCCGATTCGCGGAGACCGACGCCAGTTCGTGGAATCCGGCGTACACCTGGACCTTCGGTGACAAGCACAGCCCGCCCAGCAAGCTCATCCAGATCGACATCGACCCCGCCGAGATCGGCCGCAACTACCCCGTCGAGATCGGTGCCGTCGCGGACGTCGGCGACGCGGTACGGGCCATCGGCCGGTCCGTACGGTTCGCCCACCCCGAGCCGCTGGTGCGCACCGGGCTGCGCGAGACCATCGCCGCCGCCCGCCGGACCGTATTCGACACCGCCCGCGAGGACGGCCGCAGCGACAACTTCCCGCTGCGCCCGCAGCGCATCCTCGCCGACCTGCGTGAGGCGCTGCCCAACGATGCGGTGCTCGTCACCGACGTCGGCTGGAACAAGAACGGCGTCGCCCAGTGCTACGAACTCCCCGAAGGCGGGCGGTTCATCACCCCCGGCGGAGCCTCCACCATGGGCTTCGGCCCGGCCGCCGCAGTCGGTGTGCAGATGGCCCAGCCGGACCGCGCGGTAGTTGCGCTGGTCGGCGACGGCGGAATGAGCGCGCAGCTGCCCGCCGTGCCGATGGCCGTCGAACAGGGCCTGCCCGTCATCTTCGTGGTGATGAACAACCGGGCCCACGGCACCATCGCCGACCTCCAGACCTCGTCGTTCGGCCGGTCCTACGGCTGCGAGTTCACGGACGCCGAAGGACGGCCGTACAGCCCGGACTTCGCGGCCCTCGGACAGTCCTGCGGCGCCGACGGGTACACCATCGCCGCCCCCGCCGACCTGTCCAAGGCCCTCGCCGACGCGGTCGCGCGGCGCAGGCCCGCCGTCATCGACGTACCGATGGTCAACGAACCCGTGCCGACACCGGGCCACTGGAACATCACGGACATCTACCGCGGGTCCTTCGCCGACTGACCGTTCCGGACGTCCTACGACTCCCCGCCTTCCGCTCACAACGAGGTGACCTCATGACCCGCAGCACCCCACGACCACGCGCCACCACCCGCACCACCACTCGCGCCGCTCTCTGCACGGCCGCCGCGCTCGCCGCCGCCCTCACCGCGTGCAGCGCACCCGGCGAATCCGCGGACTCCGATGCCAAGGCGTCATCCGGACCCATCAAGGTCGCCGTGGTCAACGCGCAGAGCGGACAGCTCAGTTCACTGGGCGACTGGGAGTACAAGGGCGCCAAGCTCGCCGTCGACGAGTGGAACAAGAAGGGCGGCATCGACGGCCGCAAGATCCAGCTGAAGCTCTTCGACGACCAGGGCGACCCGACCACCGGCACCAACATCGCCCGCAGGCTGGTCAGTGACAAGTACGTCGCCATGATCGGCACGGCGGAGAGCGCGGTGACCATCGCCATGGGTCCGGTGCTCCAGCAGGCGAAGATCCCGAACATCACCTCCGGCCAGTCCGACGGCCTGGTCGCGCTGAAGAGCCCGTACCTCTTCCTCAACGGGCCGACCAGCACCACCTACGACTCGACGCTCGCCCAGCACCTGGTGAACGACAAGGGCTACAAGAAGATCGCCATGATCACGAACAACGGCTCCTTCGGGAAGGGCGAGCACGACGCCTTCCTCAAGGCCGTGAAGGGGCTCGGCGTGGCCCCCTCCACCGACCAGGTCGTCACCACCGACCAGAAGGACTTCAGCGCCGCGCTGACGAAGATCCGGGCCCAGAAGCCCGAGGTGATCTTCATCGGCTCGGAGGAGGTCGAGGCCGGGCTGATCGTCAAGCAGGCCCGGGACCTGGGCATCACCGCCCCCTTCGCGGGCGCCGCGCCGCAGGGCACCCCCGTCTTTATCGACACCGCCGGCAAGGCCGCCGCCGAGGGCACCATCGTCAGCTCGCCCTATCTGAGCAACGACGTCAGCGACGCCACGAAGAAGTTCGCCGCCGCCTACGAGGCCGCGTACGGCAAGGAGGCGGAGCTGCACGGAGCCAAGGCCTACGACGGCGCGAACATCCTGCTGACCGCGCTCAAGACCAGCAACGGTGCGACCGGCGAGGAACTCGCCGACGCGATCCGCGCCACCCGGTACCAGGGCCTGCTCGGTGACTTCCAGTACGACGAGACCGGGGTCGGGATCACCAAGACCACCATCGGCGTCATCCGCGACGGCAAACTCGTCCCGCAGCAGTAGGCCACAGGAGCGCTGACGTGCAAGAGACACTGCAGACACTCGTCGGAGGCCTGAGCCTCGGAGCGGTCTACGCCCTGGTCGCCATGGGGTTCTCCCTGGTCTACCGCACCATGGGCCTGGTCAACTTCGCCCACGCCGACATCGCCATGATCGGCGCGTATGCGGCCTCCACCTTCTACCTGACCTCCAAGCTGCCCTTCGCCGTGGCCATGCTCGTGGCCATCGCGGTCACCGCCGCGATCGGTCTGGTCATCGAGCGGGTGCTGCGGCCGCTGGAGAACAAGGACTTCGACCTGATGCTGATCGGCACGATCGGCTTCGGCATCGTCCTCCAGGCCGTCGCCATCCTGATCTGGGGCACCACCGGACGGGCGGTCCGCTCCCCCGTCCAGGCGGCCCCGCTCGACCTGTTCGGGGTGCGCGTGCGCACGTACGACCTGCTGGTGATGGCCGTCGCGGCCCTCGCCGTGACCGGCCTCGCCTGGTTCCTCGCGCGCACCAAGCGCGGGGCGGCCATGCAGGCCGTCGCCATGGACCACGAGGCGGCCACCGCCGTCGGCATCAACGTCGGCCGCAGCAACGCCCTGGCCTTCTCCATCGGAGCGGGCCTCGCCGCCCTGGCCGGCGGTCTCGTCGGACCCATGCTGTACGTCGACGCCTCACTCGGCGGCGCACTCGGCATCAAGGGCTTCGCCGCGGCGATGCTCGGCGGCTTCGGCTCCATCCCCGGAGCGGTCGTCGGCGGACTCGCGATCGGCGTCCTCGACTCCTACGCGGCCGGCCACTTCCAGGGCTACTCGGTGCTCGTGACCTTCCTGGTCTTCACCGCCGCCATCATGATCCGCCCGATGGGCGTCTTCGGCGAGAGGACGGTGAGCCGCGCGTGAAGTTCCGTGTCGGAGGGCACTCAGTCACCCGTGTCGGAGGACTCGGTGCCTTGGCAGTGGCCGCCTGGCTGCTGCCGTACGGCCTGGGCAGCTACTCCATCCATGTCGTCAACATCGCGATCATCTATGCCCTGTTGGCCATCGGCATGGGCCTGGCCATGGGCATCTCCGGGCAGATCAACCTCGCCCAGGTCGCGTTCTTCGGCGTCGGCGCGTACACCCTCGCCATCCTGACCACCGACTCCGGCTACGGGTTCTGGGCGGCGGCGATCCTCGCCCTGCTCGCGACCGTGGCCACAGGCCTGTTCGTCGGCATACCGGCCCTGCGCATGCAGTCCCACTACCTGGGGATCGTCACGCTCGGCCTGGCACTCGGCTTCATCAACTGGATCACCAACGCCTCGATCACCGGAGGCGCCGACGGCATCTCCGGAATCCCGCTGCCCACCCTGCCCGGCATCGACCTGTCCAGCGAATACCTCTACTACTACCTGGAGTTGGTGGTCTGCGCGCTCGGCCTCGGCTTCGGACTCTTCGTCGTCCGTACGTCCCTGGGCCGACGGTTGCGCGCGATGCGCGACGACTCCCTGGCCGCGGGCGCGATGGGCGCGGAGATCCCGCTGCTGCGGATGACCGCGTTCCTGCTCGCCAGCCTGTACGGAGGCCTCGCCGGGGTGCTGTACGCGGGCCTCATCCGTTATGTCGCCCCGGAGACCTTCTCCATCGGCAACATGTTCATCCTGCTCGCCATGGTCATCATCGGTGGCCGGCGCTCCCTCGTCGGCTGTGTGGTCGGCGCGATCGGGCTGACCCTGATCCGCGAGTGGCTCTCCGACTTCTCGACGTACGCACAGCTCGGATACGGCGTGGTGGTCGTCCTCATGGTCGTCTTCGCACCGACCGGACTCGCCGGAATTCCCTGCCGGGTACGGGACTTCGTGAACCGTCGGCGACGGGGGAAGGGGGAAGACCGTGCGCGGCTGCGTCCCTTCCAGCCGTACGAGGCGGTCGAGGTACCCGATGCCGCGGGCGAGCCCCTCCTTGAAATCCGGTCCGTCACCAAGGACTTCCGCGGGTTGCGTGCCCTGGATGATGTCTCCCTCACGGTCGAGCCCGGCGAGATCCGCGGCATCGTCGGGCCCAACGGCTCAGGCAAGACCACCCTGTTCAACGTGATCAGCGGCTTCTACCGGGCCAGTTCGGGTCAGGTGCGGTTCGCCGGCCGCGACACCACCACCGCCCGGCCGTACGCGCTCTCCCTTCTCGGCGTGGCCCGCACCTTCCAGAACCTGCGTTTGTTCGGCCAGTTGACGGTCCGCGAGAACATCCTCGTCGCGCTCGACCGCACCCGGACGTACACCATCTGGCAGTATGCGGTGTGGCAGCCCGGTGTCGTACGCCGCGAGCGGCAGCTGCGCCGCCAGGCCCAGGACCTTCTGGAGCGCTTCGGCCTCGCCGACTTCGCCGAGGCCTCCCCCGGCTCCCTCCCGTACGGCATCCAGCGGCGCATCGAGATCGCCCGCGCCATGGCCGCCCGGCCCCGGCTGCTGCTGCTCGACGAGCCCGCCGCCGGGCTGAACGGCGAAGAGGTGCAGCAACTCGCCCGCATCGTGCGCTCCATCCGCGACAGCGGCACCACGGTCGTCCTGATCGAGCACAACATGGGCCTGGTCATGTCGCTGTGCGAGCACGTCACGGTGCTCTCCAGCGGCGGGGTCATCGCGGAGGGCACGCCCGCCGAGGTGGTCGCCGCTCCCGAGGTGATCGAGGCGTATCTCGGGGATTCCGCGATGGCCGACGTTCCGCGCCCGGAACCGGCCCCGCCGCCGACGCCGACCCAGGCCCCTGCGGCTCCGGCCGAGGAACCCGCTTCAACCGAGGCACCTGCTTCGAAGGAGGCAACCCGGTGAGGATGCTCCCCGCTCCCCGTGTCGCTCGTACCGAAACCGCCGCCACACTCGCCGTCGACGACCTGTCCGTGCACTACGGCGGAGTCCGCGCGGTCCGTTCGATCAGCTTCAGCGTGCAGCCCGGGGCATCGGTGGGCATCATCGGCGCCAACGGTGCGGGCAAGACCTCCACGCTCAAGGCCCTGATGGGCCTGGTCCCGCGCGGCGGCGGACGCATCATGCTCGGCGAACGCGACCTGACCCGCGTGCGGGCCCGCGACATGGTGCGGCACGGCATCGGTTACGTACCGGAGGGCCGGCATGTGTTCCCCGGCCTGACCGTGGAGAAGAACCTGCTGCTCGGCGCGTACGCCCGCCGCTGGGACGCCGAGACCCGAGGCACCCTGGTCGAGGTGCACGAACTTTTCCCGGTACTGGGCGAGATGAGCCAGCGACTGGCCGGCGCGCTCTCCGGCGGACAGCAGCAGATGCTCTCCATCGGCCGCGCCCTGATGGCCAAGCCGCGCATCCTGCTGCTCGACGAACCGTCCATGGGACTCTCGCCCAAGCTCGTCGGCGAGATCCTGAGCGCGCTGAAACGGCTGCGCGAAGAGGGGATGAGCCTGCTCCTCGTGGAGCAGAACGCCAAACTCACCTTCGGCGCGACCAGCCACTGCCTGGTCATGGAGAACGGCAGCGTCGCCATGACCGGCACCTCCGACGCGCTGAGCCGGGATATCCGGGTGCGCCAGATCTACCTCGGGCTGTGAATGGTCTACGGAAGGGAGTGCGGCGATGGACCAGGACTCGTATCTGATCGGCCTGATCGGCTCCGGCATAGGCACCTCGCTCAGCCCCGCACTCCACGAACGCGAGGCGGACCGGCACGGCCTGCGCTACCTCTACCGCCTGATCGACCTCGACACTCTCGGTACCGCTCCCGAGAAGGTGGGTGAACTGTTGGACGCCGCCCAGGACACGGGCTTCACCGGCCTCAACATCACCCACCCTTGCAAGCAGCTCGTCATCGAGCATCTCGATGCCCTCTCCGAGCAGGCCGAGGCGGTCGGCGCGGTCAACACCGTCGTCTTCGGGGAAGGGCGGGCGACCGGCCACAACACGGACGTCACCGGGTTCGCGGCCTCGTTCGCCCGCACACTGCCCGAGGCCCGCCTGGAGCAGGTGGTGTTGCTCGGCGCCGGAGGAGCCGGGGCAGCCGTCGCCCACGCGGTACTCGCCCGCGGCGCCGGACACCTCACGGTCCTCGACGTGCTCCCCCACCGCGCAGCCCATCTCTCGGCCTCCCTGAACCGGCACTACGGCGCAGGGCGCGCATCCGCGGAAACCGCGGACCTCCTCCCCGCGTTACTGGCCCGTGCGGACGGCCTCCTGCACGCCACCCCCACCGGAATGGCCGCCCACCCCGGAATGCCCCTTCCCGACGAACTGCTGCACCCCCGCCTATGGGTCGCCGACGTGGTCTACCGGCCGCTGGAAACCGCGCTGCTGCGCACCGCAAGCGCACGCGGTTGCACCGTCCTCAACGGTCTCGGCATGATCGTCTTCCAGGCCGCCGACGCCTTTCGACTGTTCACCGGCCGGGAACCGGACAGCGCACGGATGCTCGCCGATGCCGGCGAGCTCGTCTAACGAGTTGGTGCGTGATAGCGGGTGAGGTGTGCTGGCCCGCTTGAGGACTGTGGTTCAGGTTTGGGCGGTGCGGTCGGAGACAAGGCCGGCGATGACCCGGTAGGTATCGGGCAGGCGGTCGCGGCGGTGGGTGAAGCGGGTCAGCTGCTTCCAGCGTTCGTGATCTGCCAGGGCGTGTTCGACGGTGATGCGGTCGGACGAGTGCCCGTGACGGTCACGTTCTCACTGTTCGACTCTCCCGGGCAGAGCTCCGGGACGCGGCTTTCTCGGCGGGGTGATGGCCTGGCCGGGATGGTCACGACTGAGGCCCAGGTAGCCGTCGTCCAGGAGGACTTCCACTTCAGGGAAGTGCTGGAAGCAGATGGCGATGCCTTCATTGCGGGCGGCGGTGGCGTCGTGCATGCGTCCGGGCCGCAGGGCATCGGTCCATAACGTGCGGCCACGCCAGTCCGCGATGACGGTGGCCTTCATGGTGTTCTGTTTCTTCTTCCCGGAGACGAACGCGCGCCGTCCGCCGCGGCCAGCCGGTGGCCTGCGGACCTGGATCTCGGTGGCGTCCAGCCGCAGCTCGATGCCTTCGGCCTGGGCATAGGCGAACACGTCCGCCAGGGTCCGAAGACGCAGGCCAGGACTGCTGGGGACCGCACACCCCCGCTCGGCCAGCAGGGTGCGTACCTCCCCGATCGCGCGGGTGATGGTGGAGCGGTCGACACCGAACAGCAACCCCAGGGTGGCGTGCGGAAGATCGTGCCGCAGATGAATGAGCGTGGCCGTCAGCCGGTCGACGAAGACCAGTTGGTGGCGGGCCCCGGCTCCTTCGGCCCGCTTTCTGGCCCCGCCTCGCGCAGCATGGCGGCGGCCTTCGACTCCGGCCTGCCACGGCACGGCCAACTCCTCTATCAGACAAGCCAGATGACGCCGCGAGATCCCCGTGAACAGCCGATGCGCAAGAACCGCCCGATTGACCATGATCGCCACAGCCGGATCATGCCACCTACCAGCAACGACACCTCACCCGCTACCACGCACCAACTCGTTAGTCACCACGATCGAGTTCCGGCCCACCCTCGAACGCCAGCGAGACGACGCGGCAGCGAAGGGACAAGTCACACGCGAGCAGATCTTCGACGGACTCCTCAGCAGACTCGATGGAGAAGCGTCCTGACGGCCCCATTCAAGCTGAACGATCCGGCCAGATGTGATGTGACGCCGATATCAACAAAAGGGCGCCCGATGGGATCGCAAGGCGTCCGCACTGCGATCCCATCGGGCATGGAGTTATCCACGCTGCATCACTCCACGGCGTCAGGCGCTTCGACCGTAAACGTCACAAATTCGATTTCGGCATCAGAGGGCAGGCCGGGATAGTGGCCCTGGAGGCCCTTCTTGAGCTGGTCGATGCTCGTGAAGCCATCGAGCCGAGCCTGTTCGGCGGTGAGGCGATCGAGCCGGTGGCGTTCGACGCCGGTGACGGTGCCCTCCAACGTGCGGGGGGCTTCGTCGTCCTCGAAGAGGAAGATTGCGGGACCCGGCGCGATCGGATCTTCATAGCGGACGGTGGAGGTCTTCCGTGCGGTAGCAATGTCTTCGTAGTAGCGCTTGTTGAACCGAACAATTCGACGCGCATCCGCATCGGGGTAGAAGTAGGTATCCGGCAGAAGCCTCCGGATCGGGCGCAGTGCCGGTCCGTCGTCGGTCGGTACGGTGCGGAAGACGTCGGGATGGAGGTCGAGAAGCGCTTGGCGGCAGCGGCCGCACGGCGGGATCAGGCCGCGACCCCGATCTCCCGCGGCAGCGATTGTGACGAGCGGTCCGGCTCCCGCTGCTGCGGCAGCACCGAGCACGGCGAGCTCGGCGCACGGTCCGCCGGTGAAGTGGTAGACGTTGACCGCCTCATGGATCCTGCCGGCCGTGTCCATCGCCGCTGCGGCCACGGTGTGGTTCGGGTCGCTTCCGAGGGCAGCAGCGAGCCGTTCCGCAGCCTCGATGACGCGGCGCTCGGAGTCGAAGAGCTTCATGGAGACCATGGCGCCGACCCTAGATCGGCCCAGCCGGACTCCTCGACACAATTGTTCTCATGAACCTCGCCCTCAGCGAGGTCGGCGGCTTGACATCGAGACCCGCATATTAGAGGCGTCCCGCGGAGCAAGGTCCGCTACGACAACCTCAAGGCCGCCGTCGCGCGGGTGCTGGGACTCAGTCGGGCCAGGGTGGAAGCCGAACGGTGGATTGCCTTCGAGTCGCACTTCGGCATTGAGAGCTTCTACTGCCGTCCGGGCATCGAAGGCGCCCACGAGAAGGGCGGCGTCGAAGGGCAGATCGGCTACTTCCGCCGCAACCACTTCGTTCCCGTCCCTGAGGTCTCCTCGCTCGCCGAACTGAACGAGATGGTCGAGCAGTGGGACCGGCAGGACGACGCACGCCGCATCGGCACCCGGCCCAAGACCGTCGCCGGGTACTTTGCACTCGAGCAGCCGCTGCTAATGCCGCTGCCTGAGGAACCGTTCGAGACGGGCCGGCTGTTCACCCCGCGTGTCGACCGCTACGGCCAGATCCCGGTCCGCACCAACCGCTACTCGGTGCCGATCCGGTTGATCGGCAAGCGGGTGCGGGTCGTCTTGCATGCTTCTCACCTGGTGGTTTACGACCAGAACGTGGAAGTGGCCCGGCACGAGAGGCTGATCGCCAACGACCAGGAAGCGGCTCATCTCGCCGCTGCCGGTGCCCGGTTGTTAGATGTGGAGCCCGAGCGGGCCTGGCCGACTTCGCCCCGCCGACCTGGCGTACCTGACCCAGGTCATCAAGCGGAAGCTCAAGAAGATCCAGTACCGGCCGCACCTGATCACCGGCTGCCTGCCACCCACGGGCCTGAGCCTCAATAGCCTGATCGAGACACCGGACAACGCGGATTCAACCTGAGTACTGCCGGGTTTAACCAACTACCGGTCATCATCGTTCCCCCACGGATGCCGCATAGGATTTCCCGCGCTGTCCAGCCAGTAGTGCCTCTTCTCCCTCGGATCGCCGTACTTGTCGAAGGATTCCCCGCACTTTCCACAGCTGTAGAAGGTGACCATCTTGGAGGTCCGATAGAGGCCATCAGCACGACGTTCCTCGCGGATGACAACCCGGGACTGATAACTGCCAATCTGCCTCCTTCCTTTGCACCTTGGGCAACGCTCAAGAAGAGGTCGTCCAATGAATCTCCACCATATCCCCATCTATCCATACCTCCGCTCGGGCGCCCGTCGCTTAACTTCCCCGTACGGGTCTGTACGTTACTCAGTTGAATCCGCGGTGTCTCGCGGGTCGTGACGGTTTGTGATCCCTGCGTACGCCGACGGATGCGGACGGTCTTGCAGCGCCGGATCTCCAGCCAGGCGAGCGGGGAGACCCGCCGAAGTCATGCCCGTACCCGAGCACGTCAACGCTGCGTACCGCGTGGATTCGCGGCTACGCCGAGACCCGCCCCGTATCCGCGCAGCCGGAGCGCGCCGACTAAATTAGTTCTTCATCGGAGGAAGGGCCTGGGGTAAACCACGCGCGAGATGAGTCCGTTCCTGCAAGCAGCACGATGACCACCGCCCCGAACAGCAACGCGCCCAGCCCAGCCACGTCAGCGGCGCGGAGCCCTAGCAAGCCAATCACTACGCCCTCGCCGATCGCCACGACCCGGGCGCCGCGGTTGCCTTGCCACAGTCCGTAGGCCGCCAGGCCAGGCAGGAGAGCGAAGAGGGCAACCACGGCACCGGCCGGTTCTCCGCCTGTGACAAACAAGATCGCCCCGACGAGCGGGAAGGCGGCCAGCAACCCATTGAGGGCAACCGCTGCGATGATCGGCGCCGGTGGTCTGTGCATCTCACCTGAAGGCATGTCACGGAGAATATTGGCGCTGGGCCGGGACCGGTCCCGTCGGGCGTCGGTAGGTTGTCGGTGATGTGGAAGTGACTGCTGTCGTCCTCACCGCGATCGAAGGATGACCATGCCCGCGAAGAATACGCCCTGGCAAGCCGCACTCTCCGTCTTCGCCATATCGCGCGGGCCACCCAGCTCACCCTGACAACTGGACCCGGTCACTGGTTTTCTGACATGCTTTTGTCCCCTTCACCTTTCGGATCCAGGTAAGTCATCGGGCCCAGGAACCTCCTTCCGAGTTCCTCCCGGTTGAACCGGGGATACAAACAGAGCGCCTCGTGGCGCACAAGGTGCGCTCGACCACCCACCGGTAGATGCCGAGGCGGGTGCCCTGCCGTACCCGGCCGCCGACCACGGCAAGGGCATCCAGTGGCGCGCACGCTGGCACGAGGGCGCGAAGCAGCCCAGCAAGAGCTTCCGCCGGAAGGTGGACGCAGACCGGTTCGCTGCGAAGGTACAGGCCGACATGGACCGAGGGCTGTACATCGACCCGCAGGGCGGGAAGACCAAGCGGCAGGAGGAAACGCTGACCGACCTGGTGGCCGCGGCAGCCGGGCTGATCCTCGGACAGCGCGGGCGCGGCGCTCCCGTGGCCGTGCTGCGCGGAATCGCGTACGAGCACAGCGACGAAGGCGTGGCCGCGATGCTTCACCACACTCCATGAACCGGCTGGCGTTGCTCGGATCACCCGTCGACGGCGCGCTGTCACCCGTCCTGCACCGGGCGGCCTACGCGGCGATGGGACTGGCCTGGAACTCGTCGTGTCCGCTCTTCCGCCGCACGCAGCTGACGCCCTCGCACCGCTCTGACCGCGTGGCGCTGGAGCGCTCATGGATGTCGTCTACCGTCCGTGGCCAAACTGTTTCGCTCAGGCTGCCAAGGAAGCCGGACGGCGTGTCGTGGGAGGGCTACCGATGCTGATACACCAAGCCGCCCAACAAATCGTCCTCCAGACGGGGCACTCCCACGTGCCCGTCACAGAAATGCTGAGCGCCGCCGCAGCCGCACTCACAACCCGCTCTGCCGCCCCTGGCAATTCCTGACCGCGGCGCTAGCAAAGCTGCAGCGCACGCCAACCGACGCTCACACAACGAGGCATGCGCGAGGCCCCGGGGCCCGGGCCGATTCCTGGGGCCAGTCCTTTCGAGATCTTTCCTGTCTACCGCACGCGAACTGTCCGGTGCCATCTGTGGGGTCTCGCAGTACCGGCGGCCGGCCAATGAGGAACCTGCGGCATGCATTCCCGGCCTGCAACCTGCGCTGCACCTGCCACAGACGGCTGAGGAAGCGGGTCAGCCGACCCCCTGGGAGCATCGGAGAATTAGTGATCACTCCGTCTCAACGGTCGACGCGCCTCCATAAAGGGGCTGATCCGCGGCGCGGCAGCCCGCGCGGCCGGTTACGCATATCCAAGACCCGACCAGCAGCCAGAGTCCCAGTCAGACTCTGTGCCCGGGCGGCGCGAGTAGGCGCAAAGACCGGCGCGCCCGGCGGAGGCTCACCTTCCAGGTGCATCCTCTGATCGCGGCAGATGCCATCCGGCCGGAGATCGCCCACGCATTCGAACGCGATCAGCTCGATCCGAGCCATGTCTCCCATTCCCGGGTTCTGACGCTCGTGTTCGTCCACGGCACGCGTCATGGCCGTGGGATCCGACGGATCGTCAAGCAGGATGAGGTCGCTGACCCCGGGACACCAGGCGGAGGGAATGCTCAGGTAGCCGAGGTGGCGATCGCATCGGTAGGAGTACGCACGATCGCCCGAGCGGTACGGAAGCGTGACACCGACGATCGCCGTGGGCGGCCGACGGCGATAGGAGACGAACGGCTCCGTTCCAGGCCCCATCATGCCCTCCGTCATGTTGCAGGTGGAGCACAGCAACCCTCGCACGAGCCCCGTGGCGTGGTCATGGTCCACCACACACACGGTGGCGGATCCCCCGCATATCGCGCACCGGTCACGCTGCCACGCGATCAGCTTCCCCAGTGACGGTAATTTCGGGTCCAGTTGGGTCGGTGACTTCCATCGGTGACATGCCGGTTCGAGGGCGCTGGGCACGGCATCAGGCATGCCTTACATCTATCAGCCGTCACCGACAGCGGCGTCCGATCCCGCCGTTGCCGCAGGTCAGCGGGACGCACCTCAAAGATTTCGTGCAGTGTTCCGTTACTGTGCCCGATTCGCGAACGCCGCTCTTCTTCGTCGCCGGTCGAGGTCGTTGGCCCTTAAGCCGACGGCGCCGTGGCACCAATGTCGTGACTGGGTACGTAGCCGGGGAAGCCACTGCGAAGGTAGGGCGCCTTTGGCTTTGAACATGGCGATCGGTTCCGGGGCCGACAGGGATGCGAGATCGCCGGTTCGCGCGGCGCCAGGCACGCACCCGGCCGGGAGCGTTCCGCGAGATCACCGGCCGCCAGCGACCCTAGGAAGACTCCGACCTCGGCCAGCACCGCCGCATCTGTCTCCGACACCCGCAGTCGGTCCCGGATGGCCACCCCGGCGGGACCGGGCACCACGAACAACACCGCCAACTCGCGCAGCCCGCCCACTCGTTCACCCCCGCCTGGCCGAAGACCCCCGTCACGGCAGTCAACGAGGACCATCGGCAAAGGTCACCCATTCGACCCAAGAACTCTCGTTCCCGTCCCGCGGCGGGGCCCAGAGCACATCACATCCAGAGACGACCGGCCCGTACGGCCAGACTGAAAACCAGCCCAACCCAGCGCTCACTCACGCTCACGAGGACTCACTAACGCTCGGCGCTTCGGCAACAGTCCACACCCCCTCTGCCAGGGCACCAGCTGCGAAGAGTGTGAACACTTTCCCGGAAAGTTTTCCGTTTTTCGCGAAGTGCATGCCTGGAAGTGCGCCGCCCCCAGATTCGCCAACAGGGTCCGAGGATCGTCCGGGGCCGGTCAGTTCCTCAAATCCGATCGCGGCCGCCCGATGTGGCGCAGTGGAAACCGACGCCGGAGGTGCGAGCGCAGCACGGGATGGAGGTTCCAGCCCCGTTCCGAGGCGACGCGCAGAACGTAACCGGCGCCAACGCCCCGGAAGTAGTGTGCTCCGAGTTCCAGGTCGCGGTGGTGCGGGGAGGTCTCCACTCGCCGGGTCTGCCTCTCGATGCGCCGGTCCTCACCCTGGCCATGCTCGCCCATGCCTTCCTCGCCGTCGTCCGCGCCGATGAACGCACCCGCCGCCCCGCGCCCCGTACCCTCGTACCTCTCACTTGCAACGAATTCCAGCGCCTGTTCATCACCCTCGTCGTCCAGCCCGTCCACGACACGGCCCACCGGCTCAGCTGGTCCGACTGGCGACGCCGCCACCAGGCCTGAGCCCAGGTAAGCCACTACCGGCGACAAGCCGCACAGCCATGAAGATCACGAACTGCGATGGGCTGTCAGTGTTCGTCCAACTCAACGAACTGGCTCACCCATGCCCTGAACCGATCGTCAGACTTCTTCCGCCCGGTCCAGAGCGCGTGCAGGTCCTCCGGTGGCTCAAGGCCGAAATTCTGGTTCAACCAGGTGAGGAACTCATGGTGGCCATCGCTGTGTTCCTCAACGTCTCCAGAGGCAAGAAACCCGAAGTCAGCGACAGGCTGGCTGTCGATGGCCAGAAGCTGGAACAGCTCCATCAGGTTTCGCGCAATCACATAGAGATGCCCTTCATCGCCGACCAAGACGACGGGCAGAGTGGCAAGATTGGTCCGATCGTCGCACCGCCACAGCGCGTAGTCGGAGCCGGAGCCGTTGGCCTGCGCGAAGGGGATGAACCGGCTCAGGAACTCCGGATGCTCCGACCAGGTGTGGAGGCCAGCGTCTGCGCCGTACTCGCGCAGCTCGAAACCCTCCGAGTAGTAGACCGGACCGATCCGGTCCTCGAACTCCTTGAGTAGGTTCAGCTCCGGGATTGGCGAGTACGCCTCGCTCATGTGGCCTCCTTGCCGGCCCGGGACGCCTGGCGCAGTTGCGGACGTCTTGCACTGGCCAGGTGATGCTATCTACGCCGGGGACAAGTGGGCAGTGCCGCCAACAATCGTGCGCTCTCCACTGCCACCACCAGCGACGACAAGCCACTCGTCGATGGTGGTCACGATCTACAGCTGGAGTACTGGCTCCGCCCTAAGTGGGCATTTAGGTATGCCTTGCGGCGTTACGTCGCTCTTGCGGCTGGTGCTCTTTGTGGTGTTTTACGTCCTGCATGCAGCTTCACGGCGTTCCAGGCTCCGGCCNCTTGCGGCGTTACGTCGCTCTTGCGGCTGGTGCTCTTTGTGGTGTTTTACGTCCTGCATGCAGCTTCACGGCGTTCCAGGCTCCGGCCTCGGCGCCCATTTACTCCGTGTCTCGCACCCAGATTCCGTCTGGTCTATGGACGTCACGGAAACGCCCAGCTGGTCAAGTAACGCTGTCGGTGGCGCTGTTCGTGTAGGAGCCTTTCGTGAGCCAGCGGAAGCCGTACCCCAGCGACCTGTCCGACGCCCGATGGGCGTTGATCGAACCGACCTTATCCGCCTGGAGGAAAGCCCGACTCGATCGCAGACCCACCGGCCAGCCGGCCCAGGTTGAACTGCGCGATGTCTTCGACGCACTCCTGTACGTCAACCGCACGGGAATCCCGTGGAAATACCTGCCGCACGACTTCCCGAACCACGGCACCGTCTACGCCTACTACGCCGCCTGGCGCGACGAAGAAATCCTCGCCCAGCTCAACTACGACCTGACGGGCCTGGCCCGCGCAAAGGAAGGGCGCAAGCCCGAACCGACCGCCTCCGTGATCGACACCCAGAGCGTGAAGACCTCCACGAACGTGCCCCTGACCAGCCAGGGATCCGATGCCGCAAAGAAGATCGTCGGCCGGAAGCGGGGCATCATCACAGACACGCTCGGCCTACTTCTCGCCGTAACCGTCACCGCCGCAAGCCTGTCGGAAAACGCCGTAGGAATACAACTCCTCGACCAGGCCAAGAAGACCTACCCGACCATTTCCAAGAGCTGGGTCGACACCGGCTTCAAGAACTCCGTCATCGAGCACGGGGCGAAGCTTGGAATCGACGTCGAGGTCGTCAACAGAAACCCTGAATCCCGTGGCTTTCACGTCGTGAAAAGGCGCTGGGTAGTAGAGCGGAGTATCGGATGGATCATGACGCATCGCCGTCTCGCCCGCGACTATGAGACCCTGCCCGGCAGCTCCGAGGCCATGATCCACATCGCCTCGATCGACAACCTCGCCAAGCGCATAACGGACGAGACCACACCCACCTGGCGAGGAACCTACTAGGAAATAAACGGCATTTCACCCACACCAAACGCCCTCTNGCCAAGCGCATAACGGACGAGACCACACCCACCTGGCGAGGAACCTACTAGGAAATAAACGGCATTTCACCCACACCAAACGCCCTCTAAAAGGCGTTGTCCAGCGTCAGGGTGAGCTCGGCGATCCGCCACCCACCGTCGGACCGGCGCAGGCCGAACGTGTAGACCCCGGTCGAGATCATCTGGATGCTCTCGCCGGTGTTCCTCGTCTGCACCAGATAGGCCCGCACCTCAGCGGTGGCGGCGTCTGTCGTCGTGACCACGACATTGCCCAGGTGGTGTCGCACCCTTCCGGTCTGGGCCGTGTGCCCGTCACGGATGAAGTCGAGCACCGCCACGCGTCCGGCGATCGGGCCGAGCACTCCCTGTCCGGGCACCGTGAAGGTCCAGGTGGTGTCTTCGGTCAGGACCGCTGCCAGCTCGGGCACATTCAGCTCATCCAGGGCGTGGGCGTAGTTCGCCACCGTCTGCTGGAGTTCGGCGATCACGAGACCACCGTCAGCACGATCTTGCCTTGGATGTGGCCCTGTGCGGCTCGCGAGTGTGCGCTGCCCGCCTCGGACAGCGGGTAGGTGCTGTCCACCCCGACCTGGAGTTTGCCCTCGTCGAGCAGGCGCCCGATCTCGGCGAGCTGGGGGCCGTTGGAACGCACCTGAATGTTCGAGACTGTGATGCCCAGACTCGCCGTCTCTTCCGGGTCGTACTGAGCGAAGAACACCGGAAGCATGGTGCCGCCGCGCTTGAGCACTGTCAGGAAGCGTGAGCTGTCCGGGCCACCGACGGTGTCGATCACCAGATCGACACCGCTGACCACGTCCGCGGCCTGCGTCCTGGTGTAGTCGATGAACTCATCGGCGCCGAGCTTGCGCAGGAACTGCTCGTGCCGGCCCGAGGCCACCGCGATTACGTGTGCCCCCTTCCATTTCGCCAGCTGCATCGCGAAGTGGCCCACTCCACCGGCGGCCCCGTTGACCAGCACGGTCATCCCTGGCGTGATCGGCACCGGCTGGTGCACCTGGCCGGTGAATGGAGATGGCACGTCGTGGCCGAGATCAACCAGGTACTGCCAGGCCGTAAGCACGGCCATCGGCGCCCCAGCCGCCTGCACGTGGTCGATGCCGGCCGGCTTGTGAGCCAGGTCCGAAGCCGGCGCGGCCACGTACTCGGCGTACGTCCGGCCGTCGAATCCGGGGAACCGCAGCATGCCGAAGACCTCGTCACCGACGGCGAACCCCAGCACGTCCGGAGCGACCGCCTGGACCACGCCCGACATGTCCGTTCCGGGGATCAGGGGAAACTCCAGCGCCGGCCTCATCTCGGTCGGCATGACCTTCATCCCCTCACGCAGGTACCAGTCCGGTGGGTTGATGCCCGCCGCGTGCACCCGGACGAGCACCTCGCCCGGGCCGATCTCGGGAACCGGCACCTCGTCATACTGCAGAACTTCCGGCCCGCCCGCTTCGTGGAACTGGATCGCCTTCATCGCGCCTGTCGCTTTCTTGGGGAAACGTTGCTCCTTCAGTCAAGGCCCAGGACGACATGGCCGTCCAAGACCGGTTCGGCAACCTGATCATTCCGAAACGGCATGACGCGTACGCTGGAAGGGTGAACGATCTCGGACAGGACCTGGAACTGCGGCTGGTGCGCTACTTCACCGTGGTGGCGGCGCACCAGCACTTCGGCCGGGCCGCCGCCGACTTGCACGTGGCCCAGCCGGCGCTGAGCCGCCAGATCCAACGGCTTGAGAAGTATCTCGGCACACGACTGCTGGACCGCGTACCCCAGGGCACCCGGCTCACTCCCGCCGGCCAGAGGTTCCTCCCCCGGGCCCAAGCCCTGCTGCAGGCCGCCCGCCAGGCCGAGTTGGCCGCGCGTGAACAAGCCGAGACCAATCGAATCGCCATCGGCTACGTGGAAGACCTGGTGATCACTGCCGCCGTACGGGAACTGCGCCGCCGTTACCCGGACGCCGAGATCGCCACCCGGTACCTGAGCTGCCGCGACGTCGGGGCGCTGTCCGACAAGCGCGTCGACGCCCTGATCGCGCGGGCCCCGCTGCCGCTCGCCGCCGACGACGTGTTCACCACCCCGCTGTACGAGGAGCCCCGGATGCTCGTGGTCCCGCGCGGCCATCCCTTGGCCGACCGCGCGTCGGTGACCGCGGAAGAACTGGCAGGCGAGGAGGCGGCGCCGTGCGCGTTGCAGACCGCGGACTGGACTTCCTACCGGATCCTCGGGGTCGGCATGCCACCGATCGAGAGCTACGAGGACAAGCTCGAACTCGTCGCGAGTGGCAGGGCGATCGCCGTGCTACCGGTCGGCGATCGGCGTAGCTCACTGCGTCCCAGCCTCGTCACCGTCCCGATCGAGGGCGCTCCCCCCAGCCAGGTCGTCCTGGTCAGCCGCAAGGGCGACCCGAATCCGATGATCAGGAATCTCCGGCTGGCGGCCAAGGCCCTCCTGACCGCCCCGGCAGCCTGACCGGGACCAGCCGACCCGCTTGGCGCTGAACTGCATCAAGCGGCGCTCACGCGTGCCGTGTTCGTCGCGCATCTGCCGGTATCGCTCGGGGTTAGGTTGTGCCGGCTCAGCGTCCGACCCTATGGAACGGAGATCAAGCACGCCGTCTCGACCAGGAACCGTTGCCGTATCGCGTGATGGTGCAGGGAAGCTTCAGATCCGACCAGGTCAACACACACGTATTGTTCAGGGTCGTCGTTGAGATGAGCTCCGGAGCGCTGCTTGTCGCGATTGGCAGCCCGGCAACGCCTAGATCAACTCTCTAGCGTTGTTTTTCGCTGGAAGCTCCCGGGCGCCCTAGGCACTGTTTCTCGGATCATGTGCGGAGCCAGATGAGGAGGGTTGCGAGGGTGAGGGTGCCGAGGTAGATGTAGGCGCGTTTCT
>NZ_VWMY01000068.1 GCF_008905045.1 Streptomyces albicerus | reverse complement strand
GGGCATTCGTGTCCCGTCGACGGGACACGAATGCCCGGCCCACACGGATGCGCTTTTCAGGAAACTCGACGAGAACGGAAGCCATTCCGCCGTCAAACACGCCTCTGTCCCGCCGGCGAGACAGCCCTGCGGTGGGCGGCAAGAGCTTGATCTCGCTTCCCCGACCGTCACGGATGGCGGTATACCGGATCTCGACCAGGCATATCCTCGATGCTCCCGAAGGTCAGCCGATATCCTGCACGAAAGGCAATCGTGATCACGCATATCGTTCTTTTCAAGCTCAAGGACGGCATTGAGCGCTCTGCTCCGTCCGTGGTCGAGGCCGAGAAGTTCGCCAGGGCGGTCGGCAGCCACGTTCCGGAACTCGCAGAATGGCGGGTGGGTTGGAACACGGTTGACCGGGACATTTCCTACGACTTCGCCGTGATCGGGGTGCTGGCAGATCTCGCCGCGCTGGAGAAGTACCAGGCGAACGCGTACCACCAGGAGTCCGTGCAGAAGTGGCGAGCGATATCCGACTGGGTCGTCGTCGACCTGAAAGACATGTGAAGGAGGACTGAGTGTTCACGCAATACGACCCAGAATCTGCGGCGCTCACGGACGAGCTGCGCGGACTGTTCGACGAGTTCGGCACGGGAAAGTGGACGGCCGACGAGCTGGAAACCCACCAGACCGGCAAGCTGCGCGAGGTACTTGCGTATGTCCGCGCCAACTCCCCGTTCTACCGCGCCAAACTGGCCGGGCTCACGGACGAGACGCTGTCCGGACTGCAGCTTCGCGATATCCGGAACCTTCCCTTCACCACCAAAGCGGATTTGCAGCAGGCGCAGTTCGACATGCTCTCGCTGCCCGTGTCCGACGCCTGGACCGTCTACGAGACCACCGGCACCACCGGAAAGCCCACCCCGTGCCCCCGCACCAATGGGGACACCATCCACAACAACACCGTACTCACCGCCTATTACCGGGACATCTTCGCGTCGCACGGGGACCGCCAGGTCGTCGGCATCTCCGGCCCCACGGAACTGCACGCCACCGGGGACACGTTCGGGGACGTGTGCCGCAACCTGGGGCACACGGTGGCCAAGATGTGGCCGCACTCGCCGGTGGTCGGATTCGACCGCGCCCTGGAGGTCATGCGGCTGCTGCCGGTGACCGGGCTGTTCTGCACCCCGGGCATGGCCCTGCGGCTGGCCCAGAAAGCGGTCGAGGCGGGGCTGGACCCCCAGCGAGACTTCTCCCTCGACCTGCTCATGCTCACCGGCGAGCTGATGTCGCCCAGCCTCCGGGACAACATCGGCGCGCTCTGGGGGGCCGAGGCGCACAACTGCCTCTACGCGTCACAGGAGGCATCCGTCCTCGCGGCAGCCACCGCCGACGGTACGCTCCGCATCGCACCGCTGATCAACTACTACGAGGTGATCGACCCCGGCACCGCCGAGCCCGCGGCGCCCGGCCCCGACGGGGTGCGCTGCGGCGAACTCGTCGTCACGAACCTCTACACCGGCGCGAAGCCCCTCATCCGCTACCGCACCGGGGACCTGGTGCGGATGACGGAGGCCGGGCCCGGCGCCGCCGTACCGGCGCCGGCGCTGGAGCCCGTCGGACGTGTCCGCGACCGGCTCCGGCTCAACGGGCACCTCGTCAACGGCTACGACCTGGAGAACCTGCTGCTGCGTCGCTTCCGCGGCTACCTCGACTACCAGATCACCGTGGCCCGCGACGACGCGGGCAGGGACCTGCTGACCCTGACCCTGAACGCCGACCCGGACCGGCACCGGGGGGACGGCACCGAACGGGCCGTCGCGGACTGCCGCGAGGAGCTGGACACCGCGCTGAGCGTGGCCTTCGGTGACCCCGGCCCCATCACCAGCACCGGAGCCATGGTGAGCTGGAAGGCCGCGCGCGTGGTGGACCTCCGCGACCCGCGCGCCGAGACCTCGGTCGAGTCCCGCTCGGCCGAGCGGATCGCGGAGGCGAGGACATGACGGCCGGCCCGTCCCTCGCCGGCCCGCCCGCCGTCGGCGCCTCCCCTCCGCAGCGATCGCAGCTCGGGCTCGGGGCATGGGCGTACGACCGCGGCGAGTTCGTCCCGGCGCACGCTCCTCGGCTGCCGCTCTCCACACAGGGCCTGCACTACGGGACCGCGGTGTTCGAGGGAATCCGCGCCTACCGCTCGCACGGCGGGCTCCACCTGTTCCGGGCGCACGAACACTACGCGCGCATGCTGCGCGCATGCCGAATGCTGCGCATCACGGGAATTCCACCGACGGTCCGGGAACTCATCGACATCACTGTCGAGTTGCTGCGGATGAACGCGCACGACGCAGACGTCTACGTGCGTCCACTGGCGCACAAGCTCTCCCTGCTGCCGGACACGCCGCCCGGGGTCTCGCTGGCCGGGGTGTCCGACGCGCTGTCCCTCACCACATTCGGGTATCCCACGGCAGGTGACGTCCAGGAGGTGCGCTGCGCCCTCAGCGCGTGGCGGCGCCCGGCTCGCGACGCGCTTCCCGTTCAGGCGAAGATCTCCGGTAGCTATGTGACCAGCGCCCTCGCCTGCGACGAGGCGCGCGCGGCCGGATACGACGACGCCATCCTCCTGGACCGGTCGGGCAACGTCGCCGAGGCGAGCACCGCGAACGTGTTCGCGGTGCGGGACGGCGTCCTCGTCACCCCGCCGGACACGGGCGACCTGCTGCCCGGCATCACCAGGGACACCGTGATCACCCTGTGCCAGGAGGCCGGGATGACGGTCCTGGAACGCCCCCTCAGCCCGGTGGACCTCTACACCGCCGACGAGGTATTCCTCACCTCGACCGGCAAGGAAGTGGCCTCCGTGGTCGCGCTCTCCGGCCGAGACATCGGAAACGGCACCGCAGGACCGGTCACAGCCCGCGTGGCCGCGCTGT
Source organism: Streptomyces albicerus (assembly GCF_008905045.1). Classification (GTDB taxonomy): domain Bacteria; phylum Actinomycetota; class Actinomycetes; order Streptomycetales; family Streptomycetaceae; genus Streptomyces; species Streptomyces albicerus. Next base: position 49,842 of record NZ_VWMY01000068.1, on the reverse strand, counting down.
ACCGCACGGCCACGCGGGCTCAGGACCAAGCCGGGGACGGGGGCCATCCGGAGTGGCTCACCACCGTTCCGCCGTCTGAGCACCTCGGTTCGCGGCCGGCCCCTGTTCCGTCGGCGCCCCGGAGTTTCTCCCCCCCCAACCCAACACCCACGCTCAGCGAAGGGAAAAGCGGATGACGCTGCTCAACTTCATCTCTCTCCTGCGCCCCGGCTCCGATCAGCCTTCGGCTGTCGGCACGCTCGGCCCGCCCGGCACGAGCAGCGAAGTGGCGTCGGAGCGGTACGCCGTCCAGATGTCCGGGCCCGAGGGGCCGCCCGTCGACGTCCGGCTGTTCGACACCTACGAGAAGTCGGTGGAGGCGCTCCACGCCCATGAGGTGACCCATGTCGTCGTGGCCAACGCCTACCGGGGAATCAACCAGTTCTACATGGACCCGGCCGTTGAGCTGGCCGGGGTGTTCGTGATGGATACCCCGCTGTACGGCCTCGCCGTACGCCGCGGAGCCGGACCGGTGCCGGATTCCCCGACCATCGCGAGCCACCCCGCGCCCGAGCCGATCATCGCGCAGCTCCTGCCGCAACGGCACGCGACGCACAAGGTGATCCACCAGGACTCCACCAGCGCCGCCGCCCAGGCCGCCGTGGACGGAACCGCCGATCTCGCGCTGACCACCGTGCCGGCCGCGCAGCTGCACGGCCTGGAGTTCATCTCGAGGACCCGGCCCATATGCATGGTCTGGTCGGTGTTCAGCAGGGCGGGAACCAGGCCGCCCTGGTCTCCGGTGCGCACGCACGAGAAGGAGACGAGCCCGTGCTGCTGCTGAACGGAGACCACGTACGAGAGGCCCTGCCCGTGGCCGAGGCGCACCGGGTGGTGGCCGAGGTGATGCGCCGCTACAGCGCGGGCGATGTCGTCCAGCCGGTGCGCACCGTGCTCGGATCCGGCCGGGACGCCTCGCTGTTCGCTGCCATGCCGTGCCATGTCGCCGGCGAGTCCGACGCGGGATACGGCCTGAAGGCGGTGCTGCACGCGCCCGGCAACAGTGCTCGTGGCCTGCCGACGCACGTGGGCATGGTGGTGGTGTTCGACCCCGAGACCGCACAGCCCTTGGCCCTGATGGACGGTGCAGCCGTGACCGCGCTGCGCACGGCCGCGGCCTCCGCCGTGGCGACCGAGGCCCTGGCTGCCCCTGAGGCCGGCGACCTGGCCCTGATCGGTGCCGGCACCCAGGCGCGCAGCCATCTGCTCGCGCTGCGGGACATTCGGCCGCTGCGCAGGGTGCGGCTGTGGAACCGGGGCCGTGCGCGGGCCGAGGCGTTCGTGGCGTGGGCGCGTGCGGAGGCCGACGTCGACGTCGAGCCGGCGCCCACACCCGCAGACGCGCTGCGCGGTGCCGACCTGGTGTGCACGACGGTCGACACGGTCGAACCCGTGGTCCGGGCAGCCGACTTGGCGGACGGCGTGCACGTCAACGCCGTCGGCTCCTCCGTCCCGGGCAAGCGCGAGCTCGACGCGGGTGCGGTGGCCTCCTGCTCGGTCTTCGTGGACAGCAGAGAGGGAGCCCTGCGCGAGTCTTCCGAGATCGCGGCGCCCGTCGAGGAGGGGCTGGTGTCCGCCGACCGGCCGCTGACCGAGATCGGCGAGGTGCTGCTGGGCAAGCACCCCGGCCGTTCCGGCCCCGCCGAGCGCACGCTCTACAAGTCGCTGGGCATGGCCGCGCAGGACGTCGCCTCCGGATTCGCCATCGTCCGTGCCGCACGACGCCTCGGCATCGGCACCGAGGCCGACTTCACCTGCTGACACACCGGGAGAGGACACCGTATGACGGCACTACTGATCGGCAATGTCGGAGTCATCGGCGACGCGCAGCGCATGGCGGAGTACCGCGCGAAGGTGCTGCACACGCTGCGGCTCTACGGCGGAGGGTTCGTGATCCGCGGTGGGGAGTCCGAGGCGCTGGAGGGCGACTGGCAGCCCGAGCACCTGTCGGTGATGGGGTTCCCTACGGCCGAGCACGCCCGCCGGTGGTACGCCTCGCCCGAGTACAGCGCCATTCTCCCGCTCCGTGACGGCACGCACATGGACCTGATCCTGGTCGAGGGTGAGGGCGAATGACGCCGCCGTCCCACCGCTGGCGTTCCTTCGCGCAGGTCGACGTGTTCACCGAGGTCCCCTACCTCGGCAATCCCGTCGCCGTCGTCCTCGACGGCGCCGGGATGACCGACCGGGACATGGCCCGGCTCGCACAGTGGACCAACCTGTCCGAGACGACGTTCGTCGTCCCGCCTGCCTCCGACGAGGCCGACTACGGGCTGCGGATCTTCACGCCGGGCGGCGAGATCCCATTCGCGGGTCACCCCACGCTGGGCTCCGCGCACGCCTGGCTGGAGGCCGGAGGCACTCCGAAGAAGCCCGGAGAACTGACGCAGGAGTGCGGCCTCGGGCTCGTGCAGGTGCGGCTCGCAAGCGACGGGCTGGGCTTCCGCGCCCCCGCCCTGCGCCGCAGCGGCCCTCTGGACGACGCACACCTGGACCGCATCGCCCGCGGGCTGCGCATCGCCCGCACGCGGATCGTCGGCCACCAGTGGGTCGACAACGGGCCAGGCTGGGCCGCCGTACAGCTTGCCTCGGCTGAGGAGGTGCTGGCCCTGGAGCCGGACGAGCAGCACATGCGCGAGCTGACACTCGGCGTGATCGGTGCCCACCCCGAGGGCTCGCCCGTGCAGTTCGAGGTCCGCGCCTTCGCGCTGCCCCAAGGCGTGCGCGAAGACCCCGTCACCGGAAGCCTCACCGCGGGGCTCGCCCAGTGGCTCATCGGCCAGGGGATGGCCCCGCGCGGCTTCCGGGTCGGCCAGGGCACGCGCCTGGGACGGCAGGGCGTGCTCACGGTGGAGGCAGAGGGGCAGGACATATGGGTCGGCGGCGCGAGCGTGACCTGCGTACGCGGCACCCTTCAGGCGTGAGACCGGCGGTGCGGGCACACTTCCAGGCCCGGCACCCCGCAGAACCCCCCCCGCCCACCCTGGCTGCTCACCTCGTCCAGCCCTCCCCCCGGGTGGCCCGTATGACCAAGCCCGACCGGCGAGCGCTGCCGTCCGAGCACGCGAGCACCGCGGTCAGCCGAAAGCCGCGCAACTCTCATGAGGGAAAGCCGTGTGCTCTCTTCGGCGAGTTGCTCGGTCTGGGGTGGGCCGGTATCGACGACGACTTCTTCGTGCTCGGCGGGCACTCGCTCCTGGCCACCCGGCTCAACGCCCGCTTCCGCAAACAGTTCGGCACCGACGTGCCTCTCAGAACGGTCAACCAGTACCCCACGGTGGGCGAGTTGGCCGCGCTGGTGCTCGTCGACGGCGTTGCGACGACCCCGTCGGCCCGCTCGCCGTCGTGCTGCCGGTGAACAGCGATCCTGGTATGGGCAAGCCGCCGCTGTGGTTCTTCCACGGAGGAGGCGGCCTCGGCTGGACGTACTTCAGCTTCGTCCTGCACGTGCAGGACCACCCGTCCTGCGCCCTGCAGGTCCGCGGCTCCGACGGTGTGGACACGCCGGCGGGGTCGGTGGAGCTGGTCCCACGGCGGCCCGGGTTCACGGAGATGCACGCCGGCACGACGCTGCCGGAGTACCGGGCCGAACTCGAGGAACACTTCGGCCAGTACATAGGCACCGACAACCGGCAAGACTTCCCGGACATCAGGGCGAAGGTCCTGGCCGACAACACGCACGGAACCTGGGGAGCGGGCCGCGCTGCTGTGCGTGCCGTTCGCGGGAGCGAGTCCTTCGTTCTTCCACCCGTGGCGGGAGCTGGCCGGCGACCGGTGGCGCGTGGTCCCGGTCGAACTGCCCGGCAGGGAGCGGCGGATCCTGGAGATGCCGTACCGCAATGTCGTCGAAGCGGCCAAGAACGCGGTCGACGACATTGTCGCGGACCTCGGCGCGGGGGCGCGGACGGTGCTGTTCGGGCACAGCCTGGGTGCGGTGCTCGCGTACGAGCTGGTGCACCTGCTGGGCATGCGTGACGTGCACGTCGAGCGGCTGGTCGTCAGCGGTTCGCCGGGGCCGTGGACACAGCGCGAGAGGCGCAGCGGCGGCGGGACGCGGCCACGTCGAGTGGGTTCAGCCAGGTGAAGTTCCCGGGCGCCCCCATGTACCCGGTCGATCACGTCCGGGAGGTCCTCGATGAGGCGAGGTGGAATTCGCCTGTGGTCCCCAGCGCGGTGGCGGGCGGTCACCTGTCGGTTGTGCACTGTTCTGACCAGGGACGATGTGCGGGGAACACCCGAATCTGAGGTCATGTCAGCAGTCATGTCAGAGGGGTGACAGGTGCGTGACAGGCCCGCCCGCGACTGTGGAGGCATGAGAAGTTCAGCGATTGCAGTTTCAGGGCTGCGGAAGGCATACGGGGACAAGACCGTGCTCGACGGCATCGGCTTCGATGTCGCCGCAGGATCGGTCTTCTCCCTGCTCGGCCCGAACGGGGCGGGCAAGACGACGACGGTGAATGTCCTGGCGACGTTGCTGAAGGCCGATGCCGGGACGGTGTACGTCGCCGGGCACGACGTGGCGACGGCGACCAAGCAGGTGCGCGCCGCCATAGGCGTGACCGGTCAGTTCGCCGCGGTGGACGACCTGCTCTCGGGCCGGGAGAACCTGCAGATGATGGCGGCCCTGAAGCGCGTGCGCTCCGGCGATCAGGTGGTCATGCGGCTGCTCGAGCGGTTCGACCTGGTGGAGTCGGCGGACAAGATGGCGGCGACCTACTCCGGCGGTATGCGCCGGAAGCTGGACCTGGCGATGACGCTGGTCGGCAACCCGCAGATCATCTTCCTGGACGAGCCGACGACGGGTCTCGACCCGCGCAGCAGGCGCACGATGTGGGAGATCGTCCGCGAGTTGGTTGCCGACGGCACCACCATCTTCCTCACCACCCAGTATCTGGAGGAGGCCGACCAGCTCGCCGACCAGATCGCGGTGCTGAGCGACGGCAAGCTCGTCGCGGAGGGGAGCGCCGAGGAGCTGAAGCGGCTCATCCCCGGCGGGCACGTGCGGCTACGCTTCACCGACCCGGCCACATACCGCTCCGCCGCCGCCGCGCTGCGCGACGTCACCACGGACGACGAGGCGCTGTCGGTGCAGATCCCCAGCGACGGCACCCAGCGCGAGCTGCGCTCCATCCTCGACTGGCTGGACTCGACCGGCATCGAGGCGGACGAGCTGACCGTGCACACCCCCGACCTCGACGACGTCTTCATCGCCTTGACCGAGCGCACGAGCAAGGAGGCGATCTCACAGTGAGCGCTGTCTCGATGGCACTGGCCGACTCGGCGATCATGTTGCGCCGCAACTTGAAGCACACCACACGCAACCCCGTCACGGTGTTCAACGCGATCCTGTTCCCGATCGTGATGATGCTCATGTTCGTCAAGGTGTTCGGTGGCGGGTTCGATGTCGGCGTCGACTACATCGACTACGCGACGCCGGGTCTGCTCGTGATGACCATCAGCTACGGCCTTGGGGCCACCGCGACGGCCGTGAACGACGACATGACCAAGGGCATCATCAACCGGTTCAAGACCATGGACGTCTCCCGCGGAGCCATGCTGACCGGACATGTCGTCATCACCACGGTGCGCTGTCTGGTGGCCTGCGCGGTCATCATCGGGGTGGCCTTCGCGATGGGGTTCGACCCGAACGCGAGCGCCGTCGACTGGCTCGGCGCGCTCGGTCTCATAGCTCTGGTCAGCTTCGCGGCCAGCTGGCTCACCGTCGCCATGGGCCTGGCCGCGAAGACCGCGGCGGGGGCGGGCATGGCCGCCGTGCCGCTGATCATGCTGCCGTTCCTGAGCAGCGCGTTCGTGCCCGCGGACACGATGGGGGCCGGTGTGCGGCAGTTCGTGGAGTACCAGCCCTTCACCCCGATCATCGAGACGCTGCGCGGGCTGCTGATGGGCGGCGCGTCGAGCGGCGACACGATCGCGGCCATCGCCTGGTGCGTCGGGCTCGCCGTCGTCGGGTACGTGTGGGCGGTCTCCACGTTCAAGAAGCGAGCGTGACCTCGACCAACTGAGACCAGCTCGTCCGCGTCCCCTCCCGCGCCGCCTCGACGAACCCCCCGTCGCCGAGGCGGCGCCGCGCTGTTCGCTCGATCCGGGCCACGTCCGTGTGGGAGCGGTCCGCCAGCCCGCGCACGCTGGTGCTCGCCGCGAGCAGCCGCGCGGCCTGCTCGGGCTCGTCGCGGCGCAGTGCCAGGTCCGCGACCCCGATGAGTGCCCGCGCGATCAGCGGCGCGTGTCCCGCCTCGGACGCCGCCGCGCAGGCCGCCGCGTGGTACGCCCGCGCCTCGCCGAGGTCGTCGGCGAGGTAGCCGAGCAGGTCGTGGGTCACCGCGCGGATGTTCGCCTGCTCCGCTTCGTCGCCCAGCAGGGCCGTCGCGGCGCCGAGTTGCCTGCGCGCCTCCTCGGGGCGGCCGCCCCACCGGGCGAGTTCCGCCTTCGACAGGGCCAGCACGGCCAGCGCGCCCGGCCAGGCGACCCGCTCCGCGTACCGCTGCGCCTCGGCGATGGCGGCCGCGCTGGCGTCCTCGTCGCCGCGGAGCCAGTACAACTGCGCCTGCCGCGACCGCATCTGGATGATGTCCTCGGTGGCACCCACCTCGGTGACGACCGCGATCGCCTGCTCGTAGTGCTCGCACGCGGCGGCGAACTCGCCGCGCACGGCGATCCGGTCCGCCAGCTCGATCAGGGCGAACGAGATCCCGAACCGCTCGCCGAGCGCCCGGAACTCCGCGAGCGCCCGCTCCAGGTGCGCGTCCGCGTCCCGCCCACCCTGGCCGAGCATGACCCGCATCTTGCCCAGGTGCAGCCGGGCCAGCGCACGCGCCCAGGGGTCCTCGTCGTCGAGCAGCGGTTCGAACGCGGGCAGGAACGCGGCAGGCCCCTGCAGCATGCGTCTCAGCGGGGCGATGAACCTCATCAGCGGGTGGCTGCGCCGGCTGTGCCGACTGAACCGGTACGCCTTGTGGATCCACTCCGCGACCTGGTGTTCGTCCCCCGGCCCGGAGCTCAGGAAATGCACGACCAGCGCGTACATCGTGGCCCGGACCTCGTCGGCCACCTCGCCGGGCATCCTGGTGGCCGCTGTGATCAGCTCCAGGCCCTCGGCCCTGTGCCCGCCCAGCCACCAGTACCAGCCCGCGCCCGCCGCGAGCCGCATCGCCGCCTGCGCCTCGCCCGCCGCGAGCGCTCCGCGCATCGCCGCACCGATGTTGTCGTGCTCGGCCTCCAGCGTGGCCAGCCACTTCAGTTGCTCGGCGCGGCGCAGATGCGGCTCCGCGGTCTCGGCGAGTTCGGTGAAGTGGGCGAGGTGCGCGTGGCGTGCCGGCTCCGCTTCGCCCGCCTCCGCGAGCCGCTGCCCGGCGTACTCCTTGATCGTGCCGATCATGCGGTAGCGCGGGGCGCTGTCGCCCTCGGCGCGCAGCAGCGACTTCTCGGTCAGTGAGGTGAGCAGCTCAAGGACCTGCCCCTGCTCAACCGCGTCGCCGGCGCAGACCCGTTCGGCGGCCTCCAGACTCGCCCCGCCGGAGAACACCGAGAGCCGGCGCAGGACGAACCGCTCGGCGTCGGTGAGCAGCTCCCAGCTCCAGTCGACCAGCGCGCGCAGCGTCTTGTGCCGCGGCAGCGCGGTGCGGCTTCCGCTGGTCAGCAGGCGGAACCGGTCGTCGAGCCGGTGGGCGAGCTGGTCGATGGACATGGTGCGCAACCGGGCAGCGGCCAGTTCGATCGCCAGCGGCATCCCGTCAAGGGTCCGGCAGACGCGCACCATCGTGGCCAGCGTGCGGGCGTCGGACGCGAGATCCCGGCGCACCGCCCCGGCCCGGTCCCGCAGCAACAGCACGGCGGGTGCGGATTCGATCTCGCCCGGGCCCGCGTCCCGCTCCGGCAGGGCCAGCGGCTCGGCCTGCCACAGCGCCTCCCCGGTGATGCCGAGCGGTTCCCGGCTCGTCGCCAGGATCCGCAGCCGCCGGCACTCCCCGAGCACCCGGTGGGCGAACACCGCCGCGGACTCGACCACGTGCTCGCAGTTGTCCAGGATCAGCAGCGCCTCCCGCTCGCGGATCGCGGCGATGAGCCGGTCCGCCAGCTCCACGTTCGGGGCCCCGCCGAGCAGGGCGTCCCGCAGCCCGAGCCCGGCGAGCGTCGCCTGCGCCACGTCGGCCACGTCGCCGTCCGCGCCGATGGCGGCCAGCTCCACCAGCCAGGCCCCGTCCGGCAGGTCGCCGAGCAGCGCCCGCGCGGTCTCCGTGGCCAGCCTGGTCTTGCCCGCGCCGCCCGGTCCGATCACGGTGGTGAGCCGGTGCTCGGCGATGAGTTCGCGGACCGCGGCGACATCGGCACCTTTGCCGATGAAGCTGGTCAGCTCGGCACGCAGGTTGGTCCTGCGGCTCTGCTCACGCATCCCCAGCTCACCCCGCAGCAGTGCGACGTGCAACGCGGCCAGCTCCGGCGAGGGGTCGGCGCCCAGCGCGTCAGCCAGGGTCTCCTTCGCGCGCTGGTACACAAGGAGTGCCTCGCTGTCTCGACCGGCCGTGACAAGGGCGCGCATCAGCGCGGCGACGAGCCGTTCCCGCAGCGGGTGCGCGGCCACCTGGTCGGTCAGTTCCGTGACCAGCTCCGCACCCCGCCCGAGGGTGACCTCCGCGTCGAACCGCTCCTCCATGGCGGTCAGGCGCAACCCGTCGAGCCGGACGACCGCGGCGTCAAACGCGGCGCTGTCCTGCAGGCCGATGTCCTGCATGGCCGCACCGCGCCACAGCTCAAGGGCCTCGCGCAGCAGCCGCGCCCGCTGTGCGGCGTCCTCGGTGCGGGCCTGGCCTGCGACGACGAGGCGCTCGAACCGCACGGCGTCGACGGCGTCGGGTTCGACCGTCAACCGGTAGCCGTCCGTATGCCCCTCGACCGCCCCGTACGGCAGTGCCTTCCGCAGCCGGGACACCAAGCGCTGCAGGGCATTCGTTGCGTGGGCGGGCGAGCGCTCCCCCCAGATCCAGTCGACGAGTGACGCCTTCGGGACCCCCTGGCCCGGTTGGAGCGCGAGGGCGATCAGCAGTCCGCGCAGCCGCGCGCCCGGCACATCAACCAAGCCGCCGTCGTCCGCGCGCACTTCGAATGGGCCCAGTATCGCGATCTGCACCCGCTGAGTTTGCCATGGGTGTTCGGCAGGCAACCAATTGCTGCCGCACCGCGGGACATTGCCCTGGCCATGGCGCCTGCGCAGGCACGCTGACCGGACCAGGCAGGCCGCCCGGTGCGGGTCGGGGACACACACGAGCCAATCTCCGGCCGCATTCGCTCGGGCTCGGACGGGACACGGCTGCTTTCCCACCTCAAGACCGATGACGCCGCCGCCGAACCGACCGCCGGACAGCAACACAGCGCCTGCGGGTGGTGCCAGCATGCAGACTCGCTGGTCCGCTATCAACCCCGCCCGGCCGGCGAGCGCCGACACCACCGGCACGGCATGGGCGGAAGGGGATCTCGAGACACTCGTCTGGCCGTCCCATGGATCTGTCTCGCCGGCGGGACAACGCAAAGGCCCAGTGGCCGTGATGGTGGTGACGGTCCGGGGACGGGGCCGGTCATGGCCGGGGGTACTCCCGGTCGGCGGAGGAAGGAAAACGGGCAATGGAATCGTCGCCGCAGGTCCACCAGCGAACTGGACAGGACAAGGCAGCAGAACGACAAGTCGCGCCTCCGAGCGCGCCGGTGTCACTCGTGCGGGAGATATCGGAGATGTGGGGGGAATACCTCAACGGTCGCGAGGTCGGGGCGGACGACGACTTCTTCGCGCTCGGCGGCAATTCGCTGATCGGAATCAAGATCATCGACCGGACGGCCCAGGACTACGGCGTCGAGCTGTCCGTGCGCGACTTCTACCTGGCGCAGACCCCGGCCCGGGTCGCCGAGCTGATCGAGAAGGGGAGGGCCGGGACGTGAGGTTGACGCCGGGTCCCGCACGCGACATCGACCTCGATCGCGTCGACCTGTTCGACCTGGACCTCTACACCTCGGGCGATCCGCACCCGATCTGGGACGTGATGCGGGCGAAGGCGCCCCTGCACCGCCAAGTCCTCCCCGACGGCCGGGAGTTCTGGTCGGTGACCCGCTACGAGGACGTCTGCCGCGTGCTCGGCGACCACCGGGAGTTCACCTCGGAGCGCGGCACGGTGCCCACCCACCTCGGCACGGACGACGTCGCGGCGGGCGTGCTGCTGACGTCCACCGACCCGCCGCGGCACACCGAGGTCCGCCGGCCGATCGGCGCCGAGCTCACCGCGCGGGCGGTGAAGTCCTGGGAGGACAGCATCCGGCGGTCGATCGTGCGCTTCCTCGAACCGGCGCTCGACGGCGGCACCTTCGACCTGGCCGAGCAGGCGCTGCTCCTCCCGGCGATCGTCACGGGCCCGCTCCTTGGGATCCCGGAGAAGGACTGGGAAGAACTCGTCCAGCTGACCGCGATGGTGACGGCCCCCGCGGACCCGCACTTCCAGATGGGCAGCGAAGCCGCGACCCTGGCCATCTCCCACCACGAGCTCGTCACCTACGTCACCGAGTGGGTCAAACGGCGGCGGGCGGCCGGAGGCGGGGACGACAGCCTGCTCAACCACCTCATGAGCGTCCGCCCGGGAGGCGCGCCGCTGACCGACGAGGAGATCGCCCTCGACGGCTACAGCATCCTTCTGGGCGCCAACGTGACGACACCGCACACGATCTCGGGCACGGTGCACGCGCTCATCGAGCGGCCCGAGCAGTTCGAGAAGGCGCAAGGAGACCCGTCGCTGATCCCGAACCTGGTCGAGGAAGGGCTGCGCTGGACATCGGCCGCTTGTAACTTCATGCGGTACGCGGTGAGCGACATCCAGGTCGGCGGGGGCACGATCCCCGCCCGTGGGGCGGTCGTCGCGTGGATCGGGTCGGCCAACCGGGACGCGTCCCAGTTCACCGATCCGCACGTCTTCGACATCACGCGGGACAACGCGAAACGCCAGGTCGCGTTCGGGTTCGGGCCGCACTTCTGCGTCGGGGCACCGCTGGCCCGGCTGACCCTGCGCGTCTTCTTCGAGGAACTGCTCCAGCGGTTCGGATCGATCGAGCTCGACGGCGAACCGCAGCATCTGCGGTCGTACTTCATCGCCGGGATGACCCACCTCCCCATCGTCGCCACGAAACGAAAGACGCCATGACATCCGGCTCCATAACCGCCACGTCGCCGTGGTTCGTCCGTCCGCAGTCCACCGACCACCCCGCCCGGCTCTTCTGCTTCCCCTACTCCGGGTCCGGGGCCTCGGCCTTCAGCGCCTGGCCGGCCACGATCGACGACGTCGAGGTCTGCCCGGTGCAGTTCCCCGGCCGCGAGAACCGGCTTGCCCACCCCCACTACGGCACCTACGAGAACCTCGCCGCCGGCCTGGTCGAACCCCTGGTGCCGCGGCTCGACCGGCCGTTCGCGTTCTTCGGGCACTGCGCGGGCGCGCTGCCCGCCTTCGAGACCGTGGTCAGGCTCGCCGAACTGGGCCTGCCAGGGCCGGAGTGCCTCTTCGTGTCGGGCCAGCCGGCACCGCACGACGCCGAGCGCGACCGGATGCTCACCATGACCGAGTCCGCGCTGCGCGCCGAACTGGAGTCGGTCATCCGCGGCCGGGGGATCGAGCCCCGGCCGGACATGATCGAGCTGGGCATGGTCGTACTGCTCCGTGATCTCGCCGCCGCGCGTGCCTACCGGCGGGCGGAGCCGGTCACGGTGCGCTGCCCCATCGTCGTGCTGCACTGGCGGGACGACCCCGACGTGAGGCTCGAGGAGCTCGAGGGGTGGCGTCCGTACTCGGACTCGGTCGACATCCGGGTTCTCGACGGCGGCCACCACGACTTCATGAACGCGCCGGACGACCTGCTGAAGCGGTTGACCTCCTGGCGGTGAAAGCAGCGGGCGGCTTTCGGGCACCGACACGTTCACCCAACCCGTCCCGCAAACGCTCGGTCGCAACCCCTTCTCCCTCCTGAGCCGGAGGCGTCCGATGCCCCGGAAACGGCGGCGGAAGCGAACCGGGAAGGCCGCAGGGACCACGACTTTCACGAATTGATCGACCGCGGATACGCGTAGCCACGCCTGTTCTTCTAAGTAACCGTTGGGGGAGGTCCTGGTGCAGGACGTCGACAAGTTCCGGTCCTACGCGCGACGCACCGTCGGCGATGCGCAGACGCTGCGCGAGCGGGCGCACGAGCCGGAGGAGTCCGCTCGCGAGCCCATCGCCGTCGTGGGCATGTCATGCCGTCTGCCCAAGGCCGACAACCCCTCGGCCTTCTGGGCACTGCTGCGCGACGGCGGAAACGGCATCACCGACGTGCCGGCCGACCGCTGGGACGCGCACCGGCTGCTCGCCTCCGACGTCACGGCCCCCGGCAAGGTCACCACCACGCGCGGCGGCTTCCTGAACGACATCGCCGGTTTTGACGCCGACTTCTTCGGAATCGCCCCCAATGAAGCCGCGATGATGGATCCCCAGCAGCGTCTGATGCTGGAACTCGGCTGGGAGGCGCTGGAGGACGCCGGCATCGTCCCCGCACACCTCGCGGGGACACGCACAGGTGTCTTCGTGGGCGCCATCTGGGACGACTACGCGATCCGGCTCTACAAGCACGGCACCCAGCGCATCGACCGCCACTCCGTCACCGGGCTCCACCGCAGCATCATCGCCAACCGCCTCTCCTACACGCTCGGTCTGGGCGGCCCCAGCCTCGCGGTCGACGCGGCCCAGTCCTCGTCGCTGGTGTCGGTGCACCTGGCCGCGGAGAGCCTGCGCGCCGGAGAGTGCACCCTCGCGCTCGCGGGCGGAGTCAACCTCGCGATCGTCCCCGAGAGCACCATCGGCTCGGCCAAGTTCGGCGGCCTGTCCCCGGACGGGCTGTGCAAGACCTTCGACGCCCGGGCCAACGGCTATGTCCGCGGCGAAGGCGGCGTCTACCTGGCCCTCAAGACCCTGTCCCGGGCAGTGGCGGACGGCGACCGGATCTACTGCGTCATCGAGGGCAGCGCCGTCAACAACGACGGCGCCACACCCGGCCTCACGGTACCCAGCGCTCGCGCCCAGGAAGAGGTCATCCGCCGCGCGCACGCGCGCGCCGGAACCCGCCCCGAGGACGTGCAGTACGTCGAGCTCCACGGCACCGGCACGCGCGTGGGCGACCCCATCGAGGCGGCCGCCCTCGGCGCCGCACTCGGCACCGGGCGCCCCGCCGGCGCCCCGCTGCGCGTGGGGTCCGCGAAGACCAACGTCGGCCACCTGGAGGGCGCCGCGGGCGTCGTCGGCCTGCTCAAGACGGTCCTCAGCATCTGGCACCGCGAGCTGCCGCCCAGCCTCAACTTCGAGACGCCCAACCCCGACATCGCCTTCGACGAACTGCGGCTGCGCGTCCAGCAGGACCTCACCCCTTGGCCCCGGCCCGACCGTCCCCTGATCGCCGGCACCAGCTCCTTCGGCATGGGCGGCACCAACTGCCACGTCGTGCTGCGCGAGTGGACGGCGGACGACAGCGCGGCCGTGCAGGACGGACCGGCCGTCGTGACGGACGGGACGTTGCCGTGGCTGGTGTCGGCGAAGTCGCAGGCGGCGCTGGCGGAGCAGGCGCGGCGGCTCCTTGACCACCTGGACCGGCACCCTGGGGCGGTGCCTGCTGAGGTCGGTCACGCGCTGGCGGCGAGCCGGTCGGTGTTCGAGCATCGGGCGGTGGTGATCGGTCGTGAACTGGCCGACTTCCGGGGCGCGTTGACCGCATTGGCTGCCGGTGAGCCGTCGCCGCAGGTGGTCACCGGCACGGCGGCGGCTCAGCCGGGCAGGACGGTGTTCGTCTTTCCCGGGCAGGGCTCGCAATGGGCCGGCATGGGTGTGGAGCTGATGCGCACGTCGCCGGTGTTCGCCGAGCACCTGACGGCGTGTGCGGTGGCGCTTGAGCCGTACACGGGCTGGAACCTCATTGATGTTCTGTCCCAGGTGGAGGGTGCGCCTGCCATCGAGGGCGATGCTGTCATCCAGCCTGCCCTGTGGGCGGTGATGATCTCTCTGGCCCGGCTGTGGGAGCACCTGGGCATCACGCCGGATGCGGTGGTGGGCCACTCCCAGGGCGAGATCGCCGCCGCGCATATCGCCGGTGTGCTGTCGCTGGAGGATGCCGCACGCATTGTGGCGCTGCGTTCCCAAGCTCTCGTTCGGATCGCGGGTCACAGTGGCATGGTGTCGTTGCCGCTGCCGTTGGCGGAGGCTGAGGACTTCGTTGCCCGGTGGGCGGGGCGGCTGGTGGTGGCCACGGTCAACGGGCCGTCGGCCACTGTGGTGGCGGGTGAGATCGCCGCGGTCGAGGAGTTGCTGGCGCACTGCGAGGGTGAGGGCGTCCGTGCCCGGCGTGTCCCCATCGACTACGCCTCGCACACGTCGCACGTGCATCCCCTCCGCGACCAGTTGCTGGATCTCCTGGCTCCCATCGAGGCACGACCGGCCCACGTCGCGTTCTACTCCACCGTGGCCGGTCACCTGGGCGGGCCGATGGCCGACACCACGGTGATGGACGCCGAGTACTGGTACGACAACCTGGCCACCGCCGTCCACTTCCAGGCCGCCACTGGCGCTCTGCTGGACGACGGGCACACCCTGTTCGTCGAGGTCAGCCCCCACCCGGTGCTCACCCACCCCCTGCGGGAGACCGTCGAGGACCACCCGGGCACCGGCGAGGTCGCTGTCACCGGCACTCTGCGCCGGGACGACGACACCTGGCAGCGCGTGCTGACCTCCCTCGCCACCGCCCATATCCACGCCACCCCCGTCGACTGGTCGGGCTTCTTCCCGGCCGCCATGCCCGCCCATCTCGACCTGCCCACCTACCCCTTCCAACGGCAGCGCCACTGGATCGACCTGCCGACGGGCGGCCATGCCGACGTCGACTCCGACGCGTGGGCCGATGTGCTCGCCGACCAGTTCGAGGACACCGCTCCGGCCGAGTCCGGCGCGTCGTCGCCACTCCTCGACCGCCTTCGGAAGGCGTCCCGGACCCAGCAGGAACAGATCCTCACCGACCGGATCCGTGCCGAGGTCGCGGCCATCACCGGACGGGTCACCTCGGAGACGGTGGACGGCGACCGCACGTTCAAGGACTTCGGTTTCGACTCCTTCGCCTCCGTCGAACTGCGGAACCGTCTGAGCACCCTCACGGGCCTGAAGCTCCCGACGACGCTGCTCTTCAACCACCCGACCCCCACCGCCGTCGCTCGCTATCTGCAGACCGAACTGCTGGGTTCCGAGGAGTCCGCCGGCATCGCCCCCGGTTCCCCGCTCGCCGCCGTCAGCGCGGACGAACCGATCGCGATCGTGGGCATGGCCTGCCGCTATCCAGGAGATGTCCGCGCCCCTGAGGACCTGTGGCGCCTCGTCAGCGAAGGCGTCGACGCCATCACCGACTTCCCCACCGACCGCGGCTGGGACACCGACAGGCTCCTCGACCCCGACCCGGACCGGCCCGGCACGTCGTATGTCGCCAAGGGCGGATTCCTCTCCGACGCGGCGGCGTTCGACCCCGCCTTCTTCGGGATCAGCCCGCGCGAGGCGACGGCCATGGACCCGCAGCAGCGGCTGCTCCTGGAGACCTCCTGGGAGGCGATCGAGCGGGCGGGCATCGACCCGACCGCGCTGCGCGGCAGCCAGACCGGCGTCTTCGTCGGCGCCATGACCCAGGAGTACGGCCCTCACCTGCACGACGGCGCCGCCGGGTTCGACGGGTACCTGCTGACCGGCAACACCGCGAGCGTCGCCTCGGGCCGCATCTCGTACGCCCTCGGCCTGCAGGGCCCGGCCGTGACGGTGGACACCGCCTGCTCCTCCTCGCTGGTCTCGATGCACATGGCGACCCAGGCGCTGCGCAACGCCGAGTGTGATCTCGCGCTGGCCGGCGGCGTCGCCGTCATGGCCACGCCGGGCATGTTCGTGGAGTTCAGCCGGCAGCGCGGGCTTGCGGCGGACGGGCGGTGCAAGGCGTTCGCCGAGGCGGCGGACGGCACGGCCTGGGCGGAGGGCGCGGGCCTGCTGCTGCTGGAACGCCTCTCCGACGCACGCAAGAACGGCCACCAGGTGCTGGCGGTCGTGCGCGGCTCGGCGATCAACCAGGACGGCGCCTCCAACGGTCTGACCGCTCCCAACGGGCCTTCCCAGGAGCGCGTGATACGCCAGGCCCTGGCCGGCGCCGGCCTGTCGGCGCAGGAGGTCGACGTGGTCGAGGCGCACGGCACGGGCACGCCACTGGGCGATCCGATCGAGGCGCAGGCGCTGCTTGCCACCTACGGTCAGGACCGGCCGGAGGACCGGCCGTTGTGGCTGGGTTCGCTGAAGTCCAACATCGGCCACTCCCAGGCCGCGGCGGGCGTGGGCGGCGTCATCAAGATGGTCATGGCCATGCGCCACGGCCTGCTGCCGAAGACGCTGCACGTGGACCGGCCGTCCTCGCACGTGGACTGGGCCGGGGGAGCGATGGAACTCCTCACCGAGAACCGGGCTTGGCCGGAGGGCGACCACCCGCGGCGCGCCAGTGTTTCGTCGTTCGGCATCAGCGGCACCAATGCCCACCTCATCGTGGAGCAGGCCCCGGAAGGCGAGGACGCCGCCGATGGGGGTGTGCCGGAGCCGGTGGTGGTGACGGACGGGACGTTGCCGTGGCTGGTGTCGGCGAAGTCGCAGGCGGCGCTGGCGGAGCAGGCGCGAGGGCTGCTGGACCACCTCGACCGTCACCCCGAGGTGACGCCCGCTGAGGTCGGTCATGCGCTGGCGGCGAGCCGGTCGGTGTTCGAGCATCGGGCGGTGGTGATCGGTCGTGAACTGGCCGACTTCCGGGGTGCGTTGGCCGCGTTGGCTGCCGGTGAGCCGTCCGCCCGGGTGGCGACCGGTACGGCGGCGGGCCAGCCGGGCGGGACGGTGTTCGTGTTCCCCGGGCAGGGCTCGCAGTGGGTGGGTATGGGTGTGGAGCTCATGGCCACCAGCCCTGTCTTCGCCGAGCACCTGACGGCGTGTGCGGCGGCGCTTGAGCCGTTCACCGGCTGGAGCCTCATTGACGTCCTCAACCAGGCCGAGGGTGCCCCCGCTCTTGAGGGCGATGCTGTCGTCCAGCCCGCTCTGTGGGCGGTGATGGTCTCTTTGGCCCGGCTGTGGGAGCACCTGGGCATCACCCCGGATGCGGTGGTGGGCCATTCCCAGGGTGAGATCGCCGCGGCCCACATCGCGGGCATTCTCACCCTCGATGACGCGGCTCGTATTGTGGCGTTGCGTTCCCAGGCTCTCGTCCGGATCGCGGGTCGCAGCGGCATGGTTTCTCTGCCGCTGCCCTTGGCGGATGCGGAGGGTCTCATCGGCCGGTGGGCGGGGCGGCTGGTCGTGGCCACGGTCAACGGGCCGTCGGCCACTGTGGTCGCGGGTGAGATCGCCGCGGTCGAGGAGTTGCTGGCGCACTGCGAGGGCGAGGGCATGCGTGCCCGGCGTGTCCCCATCGACTACGCCTCGCACACATCCCATGTGCATCCGCTGCGTGACGAGTTGCTGGATGTCCTGGCTTCTGTCGAGGCACATCCGGCCACTGTTGCGTTCTACTCCACGGTGGCCGGTCATCTGGGCGGGCCGATGGCCGATACCACGGTGATGGACGCCGAGTACTGGTACGACAACCTGGCCACGGCCGTGCACTTCCAGGCTGCCACCGGTGCGCTGCTGGACGACGGGCACACCCTGTTCATCGAGGCCAGCCCCCACCCCATCCTCACCCACCCGCTGCAGGAGACGGTCGAGGACCACGCGGGCACCGGCGAAGTCGCCGTCACCGGCACCCTGCGCCGGGACGACGACACCTGGCAGCGCGTGCTGACCTCCCTCGCCACCGCCCACACCCACCCCCACACCCCCGTCGACTGGGCGGGCTTCTTCCCCACCACCCGGCCCGCCCACCTCGACCTGCCCACCTACCCCTTCCAACGGCAGCGTTACTGGCTGGAGAGGCCCGGGAGCGCGGGGGGCGCGGCCGCAGCCGGGCAGGCGGCGGTCGAACACCCGCTGCTCGGCGCGGCGGTGGAACTGGCGGGGACCGATGCCACCGTGCTGACCGGCCGGTTGTCGTTGCAGACGCATGGCTGGCTGGTCGACCACGCGATCTCCGGCACCGTTCTGCTGCCCGGCACGGCCTTCGTCGAGATGGCGCTCCGCGCGGGTGACGAGGTGGACAGCGACCACCTCGAGGAACTCACCTTGCAGGCACCGCTCGTCCTGCCCGCGACCGGCGGCGTCCAGCTGCGGGTGGAAGTGGGTGAGATCGACGACGCCGGACGGCGTTCCGTGGACATTCACTCCCGGCCCGACGGCGAGGGGACAGGTGTGCCCTGGACCTGCCATGCCACGGGCGTGCTCGCCCCCGGCGGGCCGGCGCCGTCCTCGTGGGATCCCCGGGTGTGGCCGCCGACCGGGGCGGTGTCGGTGGACACCGATGAGCTGTACCCGTCACTGGCCGCCTTCGGCTATCAGTACGGCCCCGCGTTCCAGGGGGCGCGGACGGTGTGGAAGCGGGGCGACGAGGTGTACGCCGAGGTGGCGCTGCCGCAGGAGCGGCGCACCGAGGCGGCCGCCTTCGGCATCCATCCCGCGCTGCTGGACGCGGCCCTGCACGCCGGGCTCATCCCGGATGCGGGGGCCGGGCGGGAACCGGCGTCGCTGAGGCTGCCGTTCGTGTGGTCCGACGTGCGGCTGCACGCGACCGACGCCACGAACGTGCGGGTGCGGCTGGCCCCGGCGGGCCGCGACGCCCTCGTGGTGGAGGTCGCCGACACCGAGGGCGCGCTGGTCGCGTCGGTCGGATCGCTGGCGATGCGACCCGTTGACTCCGAGCAGCTGGGCGGGGCGCGGGACGGGCACCACGACGCGTTGTTCCGCATGGAATGGGTGAGCCGGGCGGCACAGGTGGCCGACGGGACCCCGGTCGGCCCGTGGGCGCTGGTGGGCGACGACGGACTCGGGCTCGGCACCGTTCTGGACGCCGCACAGGTGCGGCGGTACGCGGACCTGTCCGTGCTCAGCGGCGAGTTCGCAGGACTCGCCACCACCGCCTCCGGAGACACCGCCTCCCGGCCCGGACTCGTCCTGGCCTGCCACCTGCCCGGCAAAAGCGCCGCCTCCGCCGAAGACGCCGCCTCCGGCGGTCCCGCCGCCGTTCGCACCGAGCTGCTCAAGGCGCTGTCCCTGGTGCAGTCGTGGCTTGCCGACGAGCGGTTCACCGACACACGGCTGGCGGTGGTCACCCGTGGTGCGGTGGCGGCCGGCGACACGGAGCAGCCGGAGCTCGCCTCCGCGCCGGTGTGGGGCCTGCTGCGCACCGCGCAGACGGAGAACCCGGACCGTTTCGTCCTCGTCGACGTCGATGAGGACGCGCGTTCCCTCCGCGCCCTGCCCGCCGCGCTCGCCTGCGGTGAGCCACAGTTCGCGGTGCGCGGGGGAGAGGTCCTGGTGCCGCGACTCGTCCGGGCCGCGGCCGATGGCGCACCGACACCCCCGCAGGAGCAGGCGGTGGGGCAGCCGGACGTGACCATGGCGCCGGTGTGGGATCCGGAGGGCACGGTGCTGATCACCGGCGGCACCGGCACGCTGGGCGGGCTCCTCGCCCGGCACCTGGTGACCGCGCACGGGGTGCGGCGACTGCTGCTGGTCAGCCGCCGCGGGCCCGGGGCCGAGGGCGCCGGCGAGTTGGTGGAGCGGCTGTCCGAGCTCGGGGCGACGGCCACGGCGGTAGCGTGCGACGTCTCCGACCCCGAGGCGCTGTCCGGCCTGCTGGAGGGGATACCGGACGAGCACCCGCTGACCGCGGTCGTGCACACGGCGGGCGTGCTGGACGACGGCCTGGTCTCCGCGTTGACGCCCGAGCGGCTGGACGCGGTGCTGCGGCCCAAGGCGGACGCGGCATGGCACCTTCACCGGCTCACCCGGGACCGGGATGTGGCGGCGTTCGTCCTGTTCTCCTCGGTGATGGGCGCGCTCGGCGGCGCGGGGCAGGGCAACTACGCGGCGGCGAATGTCTACCTCGATGCGCTGGCCGTGCACCGCCGGTCCCAGGGACTTGCCGCGACGTCGCTGGCCTGGGGCCTGTGGGACGAGCGCAGCGAGCTGACGGGGGATCTGCACCAGGCGGACCTGGCCCGAATGGCCCGGGTCGGCATGGCACCCCTGCCGTCGGAGGAGGGGCTCGCCCTGTTCGACACGGCCCTCGCTCTCAACGAGGCGACGCTCGTTCCCGCACGCCTGGACACCGCGCGACTGGCCCAGGACGGGCCCGGGGCGCTGCCCGCGGTGCTCGGCGCCCTGGTGCGTCCCCGTGCCGTCCGCCGCACCGCCGCGGCCGGTTCGGCGGGCGGCACCGCGGGCGGGGAGCGGTTCGCCGGGATGCCCGCGGCCGATGCGGAGCGCGAGCTCTTGGAGGCGGTGCGCGCCCACACCGCGACCGTGCTGGGGCACGCGACACCGGAGGCGGTCCGGCCGGACAGCAGGTTCAAGGACATCGGATTCGACTCGCTGTCGTCGGTGGAGCTGCGCAACCGCTTGAGCGCGGCCTTCGGCCTGCGCCTGTCGCCGACGGCGGTCTTCGACTACCCGACGCCGACCGCGATGAGCCGGCACCTGCGCGGCGAACTGCTCGGTGAGACGGCGCCCGCCGCCGCACCCGTGGTCACGGCCGCCGCGCTGGACGAGCCCGTGGCCATCGTGGGCATGGGATGCCGGCTTCCCGGCGGCGTCGGATCCCCCGATGAGCTGTGGGACATGGTCGCATCCGGCAGCCACGGGATCTCGGGGCTGCCGACGGACCGCGGCTGGGACGTCGACGGGCTGTACGACCCCGATCCCGAGCAGCGGGGCAAGTCCTACGTCCGCGAGGGCGGCTTCCTCTACGGCGCGGGCCAGTTCGACGCCGGCTTCTTCGGTATCGCGCCGCGCGAGGCGCTGGCCATGGATCCGCAGCAGCGGCTGCTCCTGGAGACTACCTGGGAGGCGTTCGAGCGGGCGGGCATCCGCCCGGAGTCGGTGCACGGCAGCCGGACGGGCGTGTTCATCGGCGCCATGCCCCAGGAGTACGGCCCTCACCTGCACGATGCCACCGAGGGGCTGGACGGCCTGCTGCTGACCGGCAACACGACCAGCGTGCTCTCCGGCCGCCTTTCCTACTTCCTCGGTCTTCAGGGCCCGGCGCTCACCATCGACACGGCGTGCTCGTCGTCCCTGGTGGCGCTGCACCAGGCGGCGCACGCGCTGCGCCAGGGGGAGTGCACCCTCGCGGTGGCCGGCGGTGTGGCGGTGATGGCCACCCCAGGTGTGCTCACCGAGTTCAGCAGGCAGCGCGGGCTGGCGCCCGACGGCCGGATCAAGTCGTTCGCGGCCTCTGCCGACGGCACGGGCTGGAGTGAGGGCGTCGGAGTCCTCCTCCTGGAGCGGCTCTCCGACGCACGGAAGAACGGCCACCAGGTGCTGGCGGTCATCCGCGGCTCCGCCATCAATCAGGACGGCGCGAGCAACGGCCTGACCGCCCCCAACGGGCCTTCGCAGGAGCGCGTCATCCGCCAGGCCCTGGCCAATGCCCGCCTCACGCCGGACGAGGTCGACGTGGTCGAGGCGCACGGCACGGGCACCAGGCTGGGCGACCCGATCGAGGCGCAGGCGCTGATCGCCACCTACGGTCAGGACCGGCCGGAGGACCGGCCGCTGTGGCTGGGTTCGCTGAAGTCCAACATCGGTCACAGCATGGCGGCCGCCGGCGTCTCCGGTGTGATCAAGATGGTGATGGCTTTGCGGCACGGGGTGTTGCCCCGCACGCTGAACGTGGACGAGCCGACCCCGCATGTCGACTGGACCGCGGGTGCGGTGGAGCTGTTGACCGAGGAGCGGTCCTGGCCGGAAACGGGACGTCCGCGCCGCGCGGCGGTCTCCTCCTTCGGCATCAGCGGCACCAATGCCCACCTCATCGTCGAGCAGGTCCCGGAGGACGAAGGCGTCACCGATGAGGGTGCGCCGGAGCCGGTGGCGGTGACGGACGGGACGTTGCCGTGGCTGGTGTCGGCGAAGTCGCAGGCGGCGCTGGCGGAGCAGGCGCAGCGGCTGCTGGACCACCTCGACCGTCACCCCGAGGTGACGCCCGCCGAGGTCGGTCATGCGCTGGTGGCGAGCCGGTCGGTGTTCGAGCACTGGGCGGTGGTGATCGGCCGTGAACCGGCCGACTACCGGGGGGCCTTGGCCGCGCTGGCTGCCGGTGAGCCCTCAGCCCGGGTGGTCACCGGCACGGCAGCGGCCCAGCCGGGCAAGACGGTCTTCGTGTTCCCCGGTCAGGGCTCGCAGTGGGCCGGCATGGGTGTGGGGCTGATGCGCAGCTCGCCGCTGTTCGCCGAGCACCTCACCGCCTGCGCGGCAGCACTGGAGCCGCACACCGGCTGGAACCTCATCGACGTCCTCGACCAGGAAGAGGGCGCCCCCGCTCTCGACCGCGTCGACGTCATCCAGCCCGCGCTGTGGGCGATGATGATCTCCCTGGCCCGGCTGTGGGAGCACCTGGGGATCACCCCGGACGCGGTAGTGGGCCACTCCCAGGGCGAGATCGCCGCCGCGCACATCGCCGGTGTGCTGTCGCTGGAGGACTCCGCTCGCATCGTGGCGTTGCGCTCCCAGGCCATCACCCACATTGCGGGCCACGGCGGGATGGTCTCCCTGCCTGTTGCCGTGGCGGACGCCGAGGAACTCATCGCCCGGTGGGAGGGGCGGGTGGTCGTCGCCACGGTCAACGGGCCGTCGGCCACCGTGGTCGCCGGTGACGCCGACGCGCTGGCGGAGGTCGTCACCCACTGCGAGGGCGCGGGCATCCGGGCCCGGAAGATCCCGGTGGACTACGCCTCCCACTCCCCGCACGTCGAGGCGCTCCACGACGAACTGCTGGAGCTGCTGGCTCCGGTGCGCCCGCGGGAGCCGGAGGTGGCGTTCTACTCGACCGTGGGCGACCACGCCAAGGGCGCGATGAGCGACACGACGGCGATGGGCGCGGCGTACTGGTACGAGAACCTGCGGACCACCGTGGCCTTCGAGACGACCACCCGCGCCCTGCTGGACGACGGGCACACCCTGTTCGTCGAGGTCAGCCCGCACCCGGTGCTCACCCACCCGCTGCAGGAGACGGTCGAGGACCATGCGGGCACCGGCGAGGTCGCCGTCACCGGCACCCTGCGTCGGGGCGACGACACCTGGCAGCGCGTGCTGACCTCCCTCGCCACCGCCCACACCCACACCCCCGCCGACTGGGCGGGCTTCTTCCCCACCACCCGGCCCACACACCGCGACCTGCCCACCTACCCCTTCCAGCATGAGCACTACTGGATCCAGCAAGCCACCGCTGCCACCGATCCCCACACCCTCGGCCTGCACGCCGTCGACCACGGCCTGCTCGGTGCCGCCGTCGCCCTCGCGGACGGCGACGGACACGTATTCACCGGGCACCTGTCGCTGCGCAGCCATCCCTGGCTGGCCGACCACGCCGTCCACGACACGTCCCTCCTGCCCGGCACCGCGTTCATCGAACTGGCCCTCCACGCCGGTCAGGCCACCGACACCCCCCACCTGGAAGACCTCACCCTCGAAGCCCCCCTCACCCTTCCGGCCACCGGCGGTCTCCACCTGCAGGTGCACGTGGAGGCACCCGACAGCGAAGGTCGCCGGGCCCTCACCATCCACTCCCGACCCGAGGACGCCACCCCCGACCGGTCCTGGACCCGCCACGCCACCGGCACCCTCACCCCCCAGTCGTCCGCCACGCCGGACCCGGCCGAGTGGGCGGGGCTGGCGGCCTGGCCGCCAGCCGGCGCCACTCCCGTGCCCGCCGACACCCTCTATGACCACCTCGCCGACCGCGGCTACCGCTACGGCGCCACCTTCCAGGGCCTGACCGCCGTCTGGCGCCAGGGCGACACCCTCTACGCCGAGGTCGCCCTCCCCACCGACGACACCGCCGCCGCCGAGCACTACGGCATCCACCCCGCGCTCTTCGACGCCGCGCTCCACCCGATCGTGGGCACTGGTCCCGAGCAGGGCTCGGACCAGGTGCTGCTGCCGTTCGCCTGGTCGAACGTCCAGCTTCACGCCGTGGGTGCCCGGGCCCTGCGCGTCCAGATCAGCCCTGCTGACGCGGGAACGCTGCGCGTCAGGCTCGCCGATCCCACCGGGCAGCCGGTCGCCGAAGTGGCGTCGCTGGCCATCCGGCCGATCACCACCGAGCAGTTGGCGAAGTCCGTTGCGGCGGGAGGCGACGACCATCTGTTCCGCCTGGCCTGGACCCCCGCGCCCGTCGCGGAGGCACTCAAGGCCGGCCGGGTGGCGTTCCTGGGCGCCGCCGTTCCCGAGGCACTGGTCACATCGCTCCCCGACGATGTCGCGGTCGACAGTCATACGGAGCTGGCGCCGCTGCTGGCGGACGACGCTCTCCTCCCGGACCTGGTCATCGCCACCGGCCTGCTGGGGCGTTCCAGCTCGGGCGGGGACGTCCTCGGCTCCGCGCGTGAGGCCGTTCAGTACGCCTTGGACCTGGTCCAGTCGTGGTTGGCCGAGGAGCGGCTGGCCGACAGCCGGCTGGTGTTCGTCACCAGGCGAGCGGTCGCGGTGCATACCGACACCGAGTCGCCCAGCCCAGCGGACGCCGCTGTCTGGGGCCTGATCCGTACGGCTGAGGCCGAGAACCCGGGCCGCTTCACCGTGATCGATCTGGCGGACGAGAACGCCGTCTCCGCCGAGTCGTTCCGTGCGGCGTTGGGAAGCGGCGAGCCACAGGTGGCCCTGCGTGACGGAGATCAGCAGCTGTACGTCCCCCGGCTCGTGCGGGAGATCCCGCCGGCCGCGGACGCCGATGCCGTGCCGGAGTCCGCCGTGGGCGGCACGGTCCTGATTACCGGCGGCACGGGCACCCTCGGCACGCTGTTCGCCCGCCGGTACGCGACGGCCGGGCAGGCTGGTCATCTGCTGCTGACCAGCCGGCGTGGCCTGGACGCTCCGGGCGCGCCCGAACTCGCCGCCGAACTGACCGAGCTGGGCGTGAAGGTCACCGTCGTCGCCTGCGACACCGCCGACCGCGACGCCCTCGCCGCGCTCCTCGCGGACATTCCCGACGAATACCCCCTGACCGCCGTCGTGCACACCGCCGGTGTCCTCGACGACGGCACCATCGCCTCCCTGACGGCAGAGCGCATCGAGCGCGTGTTCCGCCCCAAGGTCGACACCGCCTGGCACCTGCACGAGCTCACCCGGGAGACCGACCTGACCGAGTTCGTACTCTTCTCCTCCGCGGCGGGTGTTCTGGGCACTTCGGGCCAAGGCAACTACGCCGCGGCGAACGTCTTCCTCGACGCGCTGGCCGAGCACCGTCGCGCGGACGGGCTGCCGGCCACCTCCCTGGCCTGGGGACTGTGGTCCGACAGCAGCGGCATGACCGGCCACCTGGACGACGTGGACCTGACCCGGATGGCTCGCCTCGGGATCAAGCCCATCACGGCCAAGGAAGGGATGGCGCTGTTCGAGGCCGCCCGTGCCACGGGCGCCGCCTGCCTGGTCCCGGCCAAGATCGCCCCCGCCCTGCTCCGTCCCCACCTGGAGACCGGCACTCTTCCCGCCGTTCTCCAGGGCCTGGTGCGCGCTCCCGTCCGCAAGGCCACCGCGGCCACCGCGACCGGCGCCGCCACCCTCCGCGATCGCCTGGCCCGCCTGTCCCCCGAGGAGGCCGAGGACACCCTCGCCAACCTCGTCCGCACCAACGTCGCGCTCGTCCTGGGCCACACCACGCCCGACACCATCAACCTCGACAAGGCGTTCAAGGACCTCGGTTTCGACTCGCTGACCGCGGTCGAGCTACGCAACCGTCTGGCGTCCGCGACCGGACTGCGGCTGGCGCCCACCCTCGTCTTCAGCTACCCGACCCCACGCGAACTGGGCTGGCACATATTCGAGTTGATGGGTCCGGCGCCGGACGCGAGCCCGGACGAGGAGGCGGAGATCCGGGAAGTGCTGCGGACCGTCTCGATCGACAGCCTGCGGAGCGCGGGCGTCCTGGAGCTGGTTCTGGCGTGCGCCGACCCGTCTCAGGCGAACGCCGACGCGGACACCGGCGGCGACGAGCTGGCGGACTTGGATCTGGACGCACTCGTCGACCTTGTTCTGGATGAGAAGGGTAAGTGACATGAACAACTCCGCGGATCGCACAGCCGACGGTGCGGACCGGGTCCAACGGGCGCTCCGCACACTGCTGGAGGAGCGCGACCGCCTCCGGCAGGAGAACGACGCCCTGAAAGCCGGCCGCGGCGAGCCGATCGCCGTGGTGGCCATGGCGTGCCGCTACCCGGGAGGCGTGTCATCGCCCGAGGAGTTGTGGGATGTGATCCGCGGCGGCCTGGACGTGGTGGACGAGTTCCCGCAGGACCGCGGGTGGCGGGACATATACGACCCGGATCCCGACACGGCCGGCAGCTCGTACACGCGGCACGGAGGGTTCCTGACCGACGCGGCCTCTTTCGACGCGGGGTTCTTCGGCATCAGCCCGCGTGAGGCGCTGGCGGTCGATCCGCAGCAGCGCTTGCTGCTGGAGACGTCGTGGGAGGTCTTCGAGCGGGCGGGCATCGTTGCCGCCGATGTGCGCGGCGCCGACGTCGGTGTCTTCTCCGGAGTGAGCTCCCCCGAGTACGGGATGCGTTTCCTGGAGGCGAGCGGGAACGAACTGGAGGGCTATCTGCTGCAAGGCAGCGCGCTGAGCGTCGCCTCCGGCCGAGTGGCCTACGAACTCGGTCTGACCGGACCGGCGGTGACCGTGGACACGGCGTGCTCGTCGTCACTGGTGGCCGTGCACATGGCGACGCAGTCACTGCGCTCGGGAGAGTGCTCGCTCGCGCTGGCAGGCGGGGCGGCGCTGATGTCGACGCCCGCGCTCTTCGTGGAGTTCTCCCGGCAGCGCGGTCTGTCGGCCGACGGACGGTGCAAGTCCTTCGCGGACGCAGCCGACGGAACCGGCTGGGCCGAGGGGGTGGGGGTGCTGCTCCTCGAGCGGCTGTCCGACGCCCGCCGCAACGGCCACCCGGTGCTGGCCGTCCTGCGCGGTTCCGCGGTGAACCAGGACGGGGCCAGCAACGGGCTGACCGCCCCCAACGGCCGCGCCCAGGAGAAGGTGATCCGCAAGGCGCTGGCGAACGCGGGGGTCTCGGCCTCCGAGGTGGACCTGGTCGAAGCCCACGGCACCGGAACCACGCTGGGGGATCCCATCGAGGCAGGCGCTCTGCTGGCGACCTACGGACAGGGCCGGGCCGAGGGCAGGCCGCTCTGGTTGGGGTCCCTGAAGTCGAACATCGGGCACTCCATGGCTGCCGCCGGGGTCGGCGGGATCATCAAGGCCGTGATGGCCATGCGTCACCGGCATCTGCCGAAGACCCTGCACGTGGATACGCCCTCACACCACGTGGACTGGTCCTCCGGCGCGGTTGAACTGCTGGTGGAGGGGCGTGAGTGGACCCGGGTGGACGGTCCGCGGCGGGCCGCCGTGTCGTCGTTCGGGGTCAGCGGCACCAACGCGCACGTCATCCTGGAAGAGGGACCGCCGCTGGAGCAGGCGGAGGAGCCTGACGCGCTCTCGGCTGTTGCCGGCGGCCTCGTGCCGTGGGTGCTGTCGGCCAAGAGCGCGGGGGCCTTGGAGAAGCAGGCGTGCAAGCTGCGCGATTTCGCCGCCGCCAATCCGGGTGTCGACATCGCTGATGTCGGTTGGTCGTTGGTGACGAGCCGGTCGGCCTTTGGACACCGTGCGGTGGTTCTGGGCCGCGGTCAGGACGACTTGCTGAGCGGCCTGGCGTCGTTGAGCGACGGCGCGGAGTCAGCCGCAGTGGTGCGTGGCGCGGCCGGTGAGCTCGGTGGGACGGTCTTCATGTTTCCCGGCCAGGGGTCGCAGTGGGTCGGCATGGGCCGTCAGCTGTACGACACCTTCCCCGTCTTCGCGCAGAGCCTCGACGCGTGCGCGGCCGCGCTGGCCGAGTGGGTCGACTGGTCGCTGCTCGACGTGGTGCGCGGCGAGGAGGGGGCGCCAACTTTCGACCGAGTGGACGTGGTTCAGCCGGCGCTGTTCTCCGTGATGGTGTCCCTGGCTGCCCTGTGGCGGTCGTGGGGTGTGGAGCCGGCCGCGGTGGTGGGACACAGCCAGGGCGAGATAGCCGCCGCCTACGTCTGCGGCGCGCTGTCGTTGCGCGACGCCACCAAGGTCGTGGCGCTCCGCAGCAAGGCCCTGGTGGATCTGAAGGGTCACGGCGGGATGGCGTCGGTCACGGAGTCCGCGGATCTCGTGGAGGCACGTCTTGCTCCATGGAAGGACCGGGTGAGCATCGCCGTCGTCAACGGCCCCCGCTCCGTGGTGGTGTCCGGGGAACCCGACGCACTCGACGAGTTCGTCGAGAAGATGAAGGCCGAAGGCGCTCAGGCCCGGCGAATAGACGTTGATTACGCCTCCCATTCCCACCAGGTGACCCAGGTCCGCGACCAGGTGATCGCCTCGCTGTCCGACGTGAGCCCGAAGACGTCGACGCTGCCCTTCTACTCGACCCTGCACGGCGAAGTCATCGATACCGCACAGCTCAACGGCGACTACTGGTACAACAACCTGCGCGAAAGGGTCCTCTTCGAAACGTCCGTCCAGCGGCTGGCCGAGGACGGTTTCCGGGTGTTCATCGAGATGAGCCCGCACCCCGTTCTGACGATCCCGGTGCAGGAGATGGTCGAGGACGTGGACAGCGCGTTGGTCCTGTCGTCGACGCGGCGGGGGCGGGACGAGGTGGAGGCCGTGCTCGGCTCGCTGGCCGGGCTCCACGTCCAGGGCGGGTCCGTGGACTGGGACGCCCTGTTCGGGACCCGCCGGCGGGTGGACCTGCCGACGTACGCCTTCCAGCGGCAGCGCTACTGGCTGAACTCGTCGCACGCGGGGGTGACCGCGGAGGTGCCCGCGCCGGAGCCGCCCGAGGGTGACGACGAGCCCATCGCCCTGCCGGACCTGCTCGCCACCCTGCCCGACGACGAGGCGACGGCACTCGTCCTGGACCACGTCCTCACGAAGGTCGCCGTCGTGCTCGGACACCCCTCCAGCGAGACCATCGACCCCGACCAGGAATTCAAGGACCTCGGATTCGACTCGCTGCTCTCGGCGCAGCTGAGCAAGGGCCTGGCCACGACGACCGGACTCAGGCTGAAGCCGAACCTGGTGCTGCGGCACCCGACACCGAGGCGGATCGCCGGGCACCTCATGACCTCGATGGCCGGTCGCGACCGGCAGTGAACCCACGGTGTACGGGCCACCTGTGCCCCGCACACCGTCCCGCCGGCGGGACGCAAGTCCGCCGGTGACCAGGCCCGTTCCGGTACCCAGGTGCCTTGAACAGCCGATCCGCTTCCGTGAAGGTGGAGGCCTTCTCCGAATTCCTCCGGTTCCCGGCCGCTTTGCTGAGAGGATGATCTCTGTGCGTTCGTTCGGTGCGTCGTCTGCGCATAAAGGGTTGTGGCGGGCGCAGGAAATGTTTCCCGACACACTGAACCATGCGCTGACCCTGTGGAATGTGGACGGTGAGCTGGACGCGGCCGTCATGGAATCCGCGTTCCTGCACGTGATGGACGAGGCGGAAGTGCTGCGCGTCAACTTCGTCGACGACGGCAGCGGGCTGCGCCTCGTGCCCAGGGAACTGGGGGACTGGCGGCCGTTCTTCCTGGACGTCAGCGCCGAGGACGATCCGGAGCGGGCGGCGCGCGAAGCGCTGGCCGACATGGTGCGACAGCCGTTCGACCTGGAGCGGGATCTGCTGTTCCGGCTGGGTGTGGTCAAACTCGCGGCAGCCCGCTCCGTGCTGGTGATCATCTACCACCACCTCATATCGGACGGGTACGGCGCGGCCGGCCTGCTGTCGCGGCGCCTCGCCGAGGCGTACACGGCGCTGTCGCAGGGGTCGGACGTACCGGAGTTGCCGCACCCGTGGGATGCCGAGTCGTTCGCGACCGAGGCAGCGGAGTACAGCACCTCCGAGCAGTTCGCCGAGGACACGGCGTTCTGGCGCGGCTACCTGGCGGATGCGCCCGCCCCCGCGCAGATTCCGCGCGTCGCCCTGTCCGACGCGATGCGGTCCGCGCTCTGCGAACCGATGGGCAGCGCCGACCGCTGGGGGGAGCTGACCGCACCCATCGGCATGGTGAGCCGAACGCTGACCGTGCCGCGCGCCGATGCGGACGCGTGGACCGAGACCGCGAAGTCCATGGGTGTGTGGATGTCGTCGATGCTGACCGCGGCCGCGGCGGTGTACCTGCGGCACCGCTGCGATCGTCCCGAGTTCCTCCTCTCGCTGGCCGTGGCCAATCGGGTCGGGGTGGCGAGCCGGACGCCCGGCCTGGCGGTGAACGTGGTGCCGGTACGGGTGAAGGTTCCGCTCGGTGCGACCTTCACCGAGATCGCCGACGCGATCGGCGACGAGACGTATGAGATCTTCGATCACGCCGCCTGCCACTACTCGGAGATTCAGCGCGCGAGCGGAACCGTCCTGAACGATCGCGGCAGTTTCGGTGCCGTCATGAACATCGTCGAGCTGCCGGAACAGCTCCACTTCGCCGACAGCCCGGCGCACTTCCTCGGCGGGACGACCGGGACCTTCGAAGAACTGGCGATCGGCGTCTACACCGACGGGACCGCAGACAGCGACCTGTTCATCCGGCTCGACGCCCCTGCGAGCCTGTACTCCCGCGCGGAGCTGCGCTTCATCGGTGAGGACCTGATCGCGCACATCCGCGCCGTCGTGGCCGCGGGCGAACAGCCGGTCGGCGCGCTGGACGTGGTGAGCGGTGTCGAGCGGGACCGGGTGCTGACGGCGCCGAACGACACGGATGTGCCGGTGCCGGGGCTGACGGTTCCGGAGCTGTTCGCCCGCCAGGCGGAGCGGACTCCCGACGCCGTCGCGGTGGTGTCCGGCGACTCGGCGGTCTCGTACCGGGAGCTGGACGAGCGCTCCAGCCGCCTGGCCCAGGCGCTGCGACGACGGCAGGTCGGACCCGAGACGGTCGTGGCGGTGGCGCTGCCCCGATCGGTCGACCTGGTCGTTGCCCTGCTGGCAGTGGTGAAGGCGGGCGGAGCCTACCTGCCGGTCGACCCGGCGTTCCCGGCGGAGCGGATCACGTCGGTGGCCGGCGACGCCTCGGTGCGCGCACTGCTCACCGATACGGCGACAGCCGAAGCGCTCTCCGGCGAGCTGGATGTGCCGGCGATCCTGTTCGACGACATCCGGTCGGACACCGCCGACGACAGCAACCGTGCGACGGAGGCTCCGGTCCCGTCGCGTCGAGACGGCCTGCTGGCCGTGATGTACGGCTCCGGACCGACCGGCGCGGCCACAGGAGTCGCCGTGACGCACCGGAACATGGAGCGGTTCGTCCTGGACCGCCGCTGGCAGGATGCCGGCGACAGCACCGTGCTGTGGCATGCGCCGCACACCTCCGACGCGCTTCCCCTCGAAGTGTGGGTGCCCTTGCTGAACGGCGGCCGGGTGGTCGCGGCTCCTCCGGGGGAGCTGGACATCGACGCGCTGACCGAGGTGCGAGCGGCGCACGAGATCTCCGCGGTGTGGCTGCCCGCGGGCCTGTTCTCGGAGATCGCGGCAGAACGCCCCGAGAGCCTCGCCGGGTTGCGCGAGGTGTGGACCGGCGGTGACCGCGTGTCCGCGGCCGCGGTGCGGCGGGTGCGGGAGACCTGCCCCGAGCTGACCATCGTGAGCGGTCACGGTCCGACGGAAACGACCGTGTTCGCCGCATCCCACCGCCTGGCGGCGGGCGAACAGGCGCACCACACGGGCGCGGTCGGCCGCCCGACGGACAACACGGCCCTCTACGTGCTGGGGCCGGGGTTGGCGCCGGTCCCCGTGGGCGTGGCCGGAGAGCTGTACGTGGCCGGGCCCGGCGTGGCGCGTGGCTGTCCCGGGCGCCCCGGGCAGACCGCGGAGCGGTTCGTGCCCTGTCCGTTCGGTCCGGCCGGCGGGCTCATGTACCGGACCGGAGACCGCGTGCGGTGGAGTACCGACGGCCTCCTTGAGTACGTGGGCCGGGCCGACGCCCAGGCAGACGTACGTGGTACCCGGGTCGAACTGGCCGAGGTCGAGGAAGCGCTGTGCGAGCACACCGGCCTTGCGCAGTCGGTGGTGGTCGTCAGCAAGGACACCTCCGGGCAGCAACGCCTTGTGGCCTATGTGGTTCCGGTGGGCGGCCAGGCCGTTGCGGGTGACGAGCTGCGCCGGTTCGCCGCGGGGCGGCTGCCGGAGTTCATGGTCCCGTCGGTGTTCGTGGTCCTGGAACGCCTGCCGCTGACCGCCGGTGGAAGGGTGGACCGGGCGTCGCTGCCGGCGCCCACATTCGATGACGAAAAGTACCGGGCCCCGCGCAACCACACCGAGCGGGTGCTGGCCGAGGCGTTCGCCGACGTGCTCGAGCTGGACCGAGTGGGCATCGACGACGACTTCTTCGACCACGGTGGCAACTCTCTGCGGGCGATCAGGCTGACCAGCCTGATCCGGGCGGAGCTGAACCAAGAGGTGCCCATCCGCACGTTGTTCGCCGTGCGCACCATCGCCGGCCTGACCGACACGTGGAAGGACCTCGCCGAGTCCAGCAGGCCGGCTCTGCGCAGGAGGACGAAGGAAGGCGAAGTTCTGTAGGCGAGGGTGGACGCGGTGGCCCAGGGCCAGGCCGCGTCGAGGCGGAACTGCCGGAGACGGGCGTGTCGGGCGCTGTCGTGTCGAAGAGCGGTGAGTTGCTCGAAAGATGCATCGAGTCTGCCTGTACGGGTGGCGCTGAGCGGAATCCTTCCCGGTGACGGGACAATCCATGGTGCCGCAGGTCTCAATTTTTCACGCCCGCTGGACGGCCCTTGTCAACCGCAGGGGGAACGACGGCAAGAAGAGCAGAAGGCGGGGTCGACGGTTTGACGGGCGGCTGAAAGACCTTCACCGATGCCTCGGCGGTACCGGCGGATCTGTGGCAGGACACGCCGTTCGCCGAGTTGATCCGGCGGATGCGGAACAGAATGCGGATGCGCAGGGCGCTCAGGGGCTTGCGTTCACCCTGTACCGCCCCCTTGGCGGCACTCCGGCGGCGGGACGACCGGTGTCCTTCAATACGCCGACGCCGGGTGCGACCGACAGACGGCGGAGTGGCTCGCGGAGCGGTTGGTACGCGTCGTACGCCAGGTCGTGGCCGAGCCCGGCCGGCGTGTCTTTGACACCAGTGAGATCGCGATCACCGGGGTCAGCATGGTCAACGGCCCGCTACCCGTCGGCCGCCGGCGTGAGGCCGATCCGCAGCTGAGCGGGACCCTGGCGTGCCAGCGCCATCTGATTCGACCGTGACACCGTGGCCGGGCTGGTCGAACGGCCGGCCGCGACGTTCGCGCGGCTCGGGGGCAGTACCAGGGCCACGACCCCCATCCGGGCGGCAACGTGCCGGCCCCATTACTGTCGGGCGGTCGCGCCCGCTCCTCCCGCGCCGTCCGCGACCACCTGCGACGGCGCGGGATCCGTACCGAAACGACAGAACCTAGCGGACTGCTTTCCGGGCTGCGGTGAGGTCTTGGACGGTGCCGGAGATGATGTCGGTGATCTCCTGGCTGTGCTGGTCGAGGTAGAAGTGGCCGCCCTGGAAGACGTGAAGGGAGAACTCGCCGGTGGTGTGCTCCTGCCAGGCTTCGGCCTCGGCGGTCGTGGTGTGCGGGTCGTCGGTGCCGACCAGCATGGTGACGGGGCAGCCGAGCCGGACACCGGTGATGCGGGGGTGGGTCTCGATGGCCGTGTAGTCGCCACGGACGGCGTAGAGGATGGAGGCCCTCAGATGCTTGTTCTCCAGGTAGGCGGGGTCGGTGCCGCCGACGGAGCGCAGTTCGTCGATGATGCCGTCGTCGTCGCGGCGGTGAACCGTTCCGCCGCGCAGCAGGGAGGGCGGGGGGTAGCCGGAGGCGAGCAGCCAGGCGGGCGGGGTGCCGGCGTCGTCCTGGTAGCGGCGGGCCACCTCGAAGGCGAGGATGGAGCCCATGCTGTGGCCGAAGAAGACGGTGGGCCGGCCGTCCTCGGAGCGACGCAGTGCCGCGTAGGTGAGGTTGGCGAGTTCGGCGAAGTTCTCGACGCAGCCCTCGGCACGCCGGTCCTGCCGTCCCGGGTACTGGACGGCGAGCACGTCCAGTTCCGGTGAGAGAGCTTCCGACAGGCCGTAGAAGTAGCTCGCCGAGCCCCCGGCGTGCGGGAAGCAGACGATTCGGAATTCACTGTCGTCGGTGGGGTGGAAGCGGTGTATCCACTCCCCGTCGAATTTCGTCGACCCTGTCATACCCAACCCTTCTATAAGTTTACCGATTTCAGCCCGCGATGCGGGAGCGGTCCGAGCGTAGTGGAGCTGGAGGGGAAGGAGCCGATAACCCGAACAGCCCCTCCTTTCTGAGGGCGATCCATATTCGCGCACGGTGTGTCACTCGGCCCGGCGCGGGTGGTACACCGGGTTATCCGGGGCGGAACTCGATGACAGCATCGAAGTCCGGCGGACCTTGGCGTGTTCAGGTGGGTTGGTGGTTCAGGAGGGAGGCGACGAGGCTGGTGTCGATGTTGCCGCCCGAGACCAAAACTCCGATGTCCTGGGCGTGGCCCTCGGCGGCCAGGCGCAGGGCGCCGGCCACGGCGGTGGCGGCGGCGGGCTCGATGAGCAGGCGGGCGTGGACGAGGACCAGGCGCAGTGCTTCGGCGATGGCGCTCTCCTCGATCGTGTAGACCCCGGTGACGGTGTCGTGGGCCAGGGCGTAGGGGAGTTGGCCGATGCGGTCGGGGCGCAGTCCGTCGGCGATGGTGGGGTGGGCGTCCACGGTGACGGGCCCCCCGGCGCGCAGCGCCGCGGTCAGGGCCGGGACGGCGCTGGGCTCGGCGCCGTAGACGTCGATGCCCTGCCCCGCGGTGGCCAGGCAGGCGCCGGCCACCGCGCTGCCGCCCCCGACGGGCAGCACCACCGCGTCCAGGCGGCCGCCGGCCGCGTTCACCTGGTCCAGCAGGTCCGCGGTGGCGGTTCCCTGGCCGGCCACCACGCCGGGGTTCTGGTAGGGGTCGATCTCGTCCAGGCCGCGGGTGGTCTTGAGCTTGTCGACCACCGCGATCCGCTCGGCCAGTGTGGTGCCCGCCTGGAGCACCTCGGCGCCGGTTTCACGGATGCGCCGCACCTTGGTCACAGCGGCGTCGGTGGGCAGCACCAGCACGGCCGGAAGCCGGTACTGGGCGGCGGCCAGGGCCACGGCTATGCCGTGGTTGCCGGTGGACTGCGCGACCACCCCCCGGCT
Source organism: Streptomyces albicerus (assembly GCF_008905045.1). GTDB lineage: Bacteria > Actinomycetota > Actinomycetes > Streptomycetales > Streptomycetaceae > Streptomyces > Streptomyces albicerus. The sequence continues at coordinate 14,364 of NZ_VWMY01000068.1, read as the reverse complement.
GCCGGCCCCCATCAGCTGCTCCACGGCAAGCAGCGCGCCGCGCATTTTGAAGGAGCCGCCCCGCTGGAGGTTCTCCGCCTTCAGCCACAGCCGGGCGCCGGCCACCCGCTCCAGTTCCTCGCTGCGCACGACGGGCGTATGCACCACACGGCCGGCGATACGCCGCCGGGCGTCGTGCACTCCGTCATAACTCAGCAGCTGCGGCTGCCCGGCGACAGCCACGACATTCACACCGACCGACATGATGCCTCTCCGTTTCTCTGCGAGTTCGGGGTGCCCTCACGCGGCGGGACCTGCGCAGGCAGGGAGCGAAACAACGGCATACGCATTCGGCGGGGCTTCCATGCGTGTCCCGCCGACGGGACACGCATGCCCAGCCACACGGATGTGTTGCTACATCGGTGCGCGTCGGCCAAGGGGGCGTACTTAATGGTTCATTGTGCCGGTCCACGTTGGCCGCGCGCCCGATGGAAATGCAATCCTGCCCAGACGTGGGGCCTTCCGGGAGCGAAATATCTTCTCTGTGTTTGAGGGCCTCAAGTAGCTTGGTGTAGAGCATTCATGGCGAACCGGGCTTTGCTTCCTGCGATATGACGTGGCCGTGAGGAATGCTCGAAGCGTGCTGTGGGATCGCGACGGCCAGCCACGCGTTGTGGCGCGGATCGCGGATGCCCGGGGCATCAACCATGACGGTCAGATCGTCGGTCGCACCGGTGATCCCAGCCGGCACGAATTCGGCGTATGGCAGCAGACGACGCTCAGCTCCACGCTGAGCTGCGCCCGCGACCGGCACTCTGGAACGACGAAGGCCCCCTCGTTCGTGAGGGGGCCTTCGTGTGACGGCCGAAGCCGTCCTGGGCGTTCAGCTGTCTCCGGGTGACGTCGCGGCCTGCCGGCGACCAAAGCGACTCGTGACGAGGACTGGAGCGACGATGCGCGCTCGCCCCCTTCGCAGCGGCGGCGTTCGCCCCTTCTGGTGGGCGGCCGGGATCGCGGATGGGGCGGCGTACTCCGACGCCGGTGTCGGAGTACGCCGCCCTGCGGCGGGACGAGCTGCGGGAGGCAGTCGGCGCGGTCGTCCCGGCTACTTCGGGTCGCGGTTGAACACGGACTTGGACCAGAAGCAGCCGAGCGCGGTCAGGCCCAGGCACCACCGCCGGTCCGCCTGGACGCGGGCCTGACAGAAGAGGGCATGGTGTCCTCCGTTCGAAGGCTGAAGGGGGTGAGGGAGACGGGGCCGGTTGGGGATTGGTGCTCAGGCCGTGGCGCGGCGGATGTTGATGTTGCCGTGCTGGGTGCGGGCGCGGACCTCGACGGTGTCCTCGGTCTTCTCCGGGGTCTCGGACGTGGAGAGCGTGTTGCGCACCTGGCCGAAGCCCGAGCTGACGTCGAGCCAGGCGGCCGTGCCCTCGCGGATGCCGACCTCGATGGCGCCGTAGGAGGTCTCCAGCTGAACGGTGCCGCGGGCCACTTCACCCACGCGCAGGGTGCCGTTGGTAGTGGTGGCGGCGACCGAGCCCTCGGCGCGCGCGATGTCGATGTCGCCGTTGGCGCCGCTCACCCGCAGCTCGCCGGTCGCGGCACCGACGGTCGTGGTGCCGTGCGAGTTCTTCAGGACGGCGGGGCCGTCGACGAGGCCGACGCGCAGGCTGCCGGAGCTGGTGGTGATCTCGGCCATGCCCTCGACGCGGTCCACACTGATCGAACCGTTCGGCGCGGTTGCCTGGAGCGGCCCGGTGGTGCCGAGGCGGACCTCACCCGATGAGGTCTTCACGCGGACCTGGCCGAGCCGGCCCTCGCCGAGCACCTGGGCCCAGCCACCGGTCATGTCGATCCGTGAGCCCGTGGGCAGTTCGACCGTCACGTCGACGGTGCCGGTGCGGCCGAGCAGATTGGCCTTGGGTGTCCTGACGGTCAGTACACCGCTCGCGTAGGTGACCTCGGTCTGCTTGGCCGCCCGCAGGTCCTGGTCCTTTTTCGGGTCGCGGGGCCGCACCTCGATGACGGTGTCGAGACGGTCGCCCGCGGTGAACTGGATGGTACCGGCCTCCACGTGCGCGGTGGCCGAGATCGGTTCGGGGGTGTCGAAAGAAGGCATGGCTGTCCCGTCCTCATGAGTCGTTGGGTCGTCCCCGCTGGTGGGACGTGGTGTGGGTGAAAGTGGTGCTGGCAGGGCCGCGGCTGCGGAACGGTCAGGCGGCGTGGCAGAGCGCCGCTGGGTCGGCCGGTGCCGCGGTGCGGGTCAGGAGGGCGTGTACGGGAGGGGTGGGGGCGGTGGCCGCGGTCTGTGGGCGGTTGCGTGCGAAGACGACGAGGCGCAGCACCGCGAACCGTGCGACACCGGCGAGTGCGGAGGCGGACAGGTAGACGACCTGCTCGAGCACCGCACCGGGTGATGCCGCCAGCTGTTGCAGAACGAGCATCGCCACGCAGGTCACCGCGTACGCGGCCGCCGCGGACCCGCCGGACTGCGCATGCTGGCGCCAGGTCGCGCGCCCGCCCGCGCCGAAGGTGAAGCGGGCGTGCAGCTCGGTGGCCAGCAGTGTGGAGACCACGGTGATCACGGCGTTGGCCAGGACCCAGGGGATCCAGGAGGCGAGGCCCGTCACGGCGAAGCTGGAGGCGAGCCCCACCCCGCCGCCGCAGCACACGAAGCGGGCGAAGGCAGCGAAGGCACCGGGTGCCGCCTGCTGCCGGCTCTGCGTTGCCCCCATGGTCCGCTCCTTTGATCGCCCACTTTGCGAAACACGCACCCTCGGCCTGCGAAGCCGAGGGATGCGCTACCGATGACGTCATCATGGCACATTAATGGCGCCAAATGAAGCTGCATGTGATGCCACTCGTGTCATCGGTGACGCCATGGCGGGAAGCGGGGCGACAAATGTGCAGGTCGGCGACTCAGTGGGAACGCTCATCATGCTCATGCTCGGCCTGGGATTTGGTCTGCGTCTTGTGGGCTGCGCTGGAGCAGTGGCTCCATTGTGGCCCACATGTGCGCATTTGGTTCGATGTGGTGCCAGGTGTGCGCCATAGCGGAGCCATGGAAAACGGAGCGACGCCGGGTACGGCGTACGACGTAAGGCAGCCCCCAACCATGTCCGTTTCCCTGATCGGTCGGGACAAGCTCACCCTGCTGGCCGCTGTATACGGCGCCGGCTCGCAGCGGCCGGCCTTGTCGGGCACGTGCTCGCGGAGAAGCCGGAGGGCGGGAAGCTGCGCCGACCAGGTGCTGCCGGCCCTGACGGCAGCGATGAGTCTGCCCAAGAAGCAGGATCCGGCCGAGGCCGACAGCTTCCGCGGCACCGTCAGCGTCGCCATCGAAGCAGCCGCCCGGGCCCACACGGGCGAGCCCCAGCCCTGCCCTGGCTGTGATGGCCTGCAAGATCACCGACCTCTCGGCGCCGTTTGATGGGATGGAGGGCCGGGGCTGTCCGGCCGGGTTCACCGCGATCGAGATCCGTCGGTCGTCGCCGACGACCCGGCAGTCCGTCCCGAGGGACCTGCGATTCACGTGCAGGGCCTGGAGCAGGTCGTGTCCTCGCCATCGGCGAACCCGGTGTCCGCCCTGCCGTGAACGGGCAGCCGGACATTGCGGTGGGACACGAAGACCTCCGGGCGGTGAAGACTCGACACCTCCACCAGACCGGAGGTCTTCGCCATGCTCGAGACCCGGCACTGTGAACAACAACGCCCGTGAGCGATACACCTGGGTGCGGCGAGGGCCAGGAACAAGCAGTGCCAGTCTCCTCGACTCTCTTCGGCATGTCCGCGCAACCGGCTGGCGGCCGGTCAGGAAGCGGAGGCTGCGGTGAGCAGCCCTTCGGTGACGGCCGCGGCGACCTGGCCGAGGTGGTCGAAGAGGTAGAAGTGGTCGCCGGGGAAGACCTTCAGAGCGACGTCGCCGCTGGTGTGCTCCCGCCATGCCTGAGCCTGCTGAACCGTCACCATCGGGTCGCGGTTCCCGACGAGGACGGTCATCGGAGCGGCGAGCGGTTCTCCCCCGCGCCAGCTGTACGTGCCGATGGCCCGGTAGTCGGCTCGCAGCGCCGGCAGCACCATCTCCATGACGTCAGGGTTGTCGAGCATGGTCTGATCGGTGCCGCCCAGCCTGCGCACCTCGGCCAGCACGTCGGCGTCGTCGTAGAGGTCGTAGCGGGCGCTGATCCGGACGTCCGGCGCGCTCCGGCCGGAGAGGAACAGCCGCTGGGGACCGGGCAGTTTGCCCCGGGCGAGCAGCCGGGCCGTCTCGAACGCGACGAGCGCGCCCATGCTGTGGCCGAACAGGGCGTACGGCCGCCCGGAGTCCTCGGCCAGTACGTGGGTCAGCTCCTCGGCCACTGCCTCGACGAGCGGGGCCAGAGCCGTGAACGGTGCCTCGCAATACCGGTCCTGGCGCCCTGGGTACTGCACGGACAACACGTCGAAGTCCGCAGGCAGCGCACGCGCCAGGGGCCTGTACGCCGTCGCGGAGCCCCCCGCATGGGGGAAGCACACGAGCCGCGGCCCATTGCCCGCGGTGGTGAAGCGCCGGAACCATGTGCTGTTCACGGTATATCCCTTCGTCTGCGCCGACCTACCGGTCAACTGTTTGATTCAGTCGGCAGATCGAGCGCGTCGAACTGCTCGCCGCCGCGCAGCCAGACCCGCCCCGCACCCCGCGCCGGACACTTGAACACACCCCGACTGCCGTCCGACGCACGCCACTTGGGGGGCGGGCACTCCGCATCGGCGTCGAGCTCGAGGGCCCTGCAGGCCGGACCTGCCGCTGCCGGTCACACCGACCGAACCGACCGCGGGCAGAGAAACGGCCCGCCGGTGCCCTCGGGGGATGTGGGGCGCCGGCGGGCGGTTCGTGCCCCGCGAGGGCTCGCGCCCGTCCGTATCGGAGCTCACGATCCGAGAATCCCGCCCCGCCCTCGACGGGTGCTCGCAGGGCGGTGGAGAGCCGGCGCTCAAGCCCACGCCGGGCGACCGCACAAGCGAGTCCGCGCTGCCGGACGGGGGCGACACCTGGACCGTCGCCGGCTGGCACAGGCCCTCGCCACAAGGCGGGGACGCCTTCCTCGTCGTGCCGGGACTCTGAGCCTGGTTCGAGAAACACCGGGGAGCCGAGGCCGTCGGAGCCCCGGCTGCTGTCATCGGACCGCATCCGGCCAGGGCGTCTGCGGCCCCGGTATCCGGTGGGAACCCACGCTGCCGAAGGTGCGCGCGAGGTCCATTTCGGACTCCAGCACCGCGGCCAGCCGGCGCACGCCCTCGCGGATCCGCTCCGGCGGCGGGTAGCAGTAGGACAACCGCATCTGGCGGCTGCCGAACCCGTCCGTGGAGAACCCGGTGCCCGACGCGTACGCCACCCGGGCGGTCACCGCGCGCGGCAGCATCGCCTTCGTGTCCACGCCCTCCGGCACCGTCACCCACACGTAGAACCCGCCGTCCGGCTTCGTCCACGTGCAGCCCGGCGGCAGATACTGCTCCAGTGCGGACAGCATCGCGTCACGGCGCTCGCGGTAGTTCTCCTGGAACGCCTTGATCTGGCCCTTCCAGTCCTGCGTGGCTAGGTAGCGCGACACGATCATCTGGTTCAGCGTGGGCGGGCACAGCGTCGCCGACTCCATGGCCCACACCAGCTTCTCCCGCACCGCGTGCGGCGCCAGCACCCAGCCGACCCGCAGGCCGGAGGCGAACGTCTTCGAGAACGAGCCCAGGTACACCACGTTGTCCGGGTCCAGCGAGCGCAGTGCCGGGTAGGTCTGGCCGTCGAAGCCGAGCAGGCCGTACGGGTTGTCCTCGACCACCAGCACGTCGAACGTGCGGCAGATCTCCAGAATCTCCTCCCGCCGCTCGACCGCCAGCGTCACGCCGGCCGGGTTGTGGAAGTTCGGGATCGTGTACAGCAGCTTCACACGCTGCCCGGCGTCCCCGGCCCGCCGCAGCGCCGCCCGCAGCCCCTCCGGCACCAGGCCGTGCTCGTCCATCGCCACATGCACGACCTGCGCCTGGTACGCGGCGAACGAGCCCAGCGCGCCGACGTACGAGGGGCCCTCGGCCACCACCACGTCACCCGGGTCGCAGAACAGCCGGGTCACCAGGTCGAGGCCCATCTGCGAGCCGACCGTCACCACGACGTCGTCCGGGTGCGCGTTGATGCCCTCCAGCGCCATCACGTCGCAGATCTGGTCCCGCAGCAGCGGCAGGCCGTGCGCCGACGCGTACTGCAGCGCCGTCAGGCCGTCCTCCGCGATGATCTGCGCGACCTGCGCCGAGAGCGTTTGCAGCGGCAGCGCGGCCAGGTTCGGCATGCCGCCGGCCAGCGAGACCACCTCCGGCCTGCTGGCGACCGCGAACAACGCCCGGATCTCCGAGGCCGTCATGCCCGCGGTGCGCACGGCGTACCGGCCGAGGTGGGGGTCGGGGACGTTGCGGCCGCTCTGCGGCCTCGCGAGGCTGTGGTTGGTCATGGAAGACGCCCCCGGGGCTCGGTGGACAAGGTCACTGTCGTGGTGGGACCGCAGAGAGGAACCGGCAGCGCGTCGAGGATGGTGTCACTGATCCAATCGGCGATTTTGTCGGGGTGGCCCCTCGGTGACGGACTCCGAGGTGAACAGACGACGGGACATGGCTCTCCAGATGGTTGCAGCTCAGGGCATGAAGTCACACGTGTGACAGCCACGCTGGACGACCTCGAACGAGAAACACTCGAAGAACGACGGAAGATGAACGGACTGGGCCCTCCGGCAGTTGACCGGTGCTGCGGCGATCAGACGTCCTTGAGATCGGGTGAGGCCGCGGACCCGCTCCCGCTCGTCCGCGCAGGTTCCGGCGAGCACCACTCTCGGCGGGCGACCGCCGTCGGCATCGGTGGTGAGCACCAGCAGCTCCTGGGGCCCGTACACAACGAACAGCCCGGCGCGACCAAAGCAGGTCGCGCCGGGCCGTGGTTGTTCATCCGTGTATCGCTTCAGTGCACGAGGTTGCGCTCGTGTTCCGGCCTGTTCTGCGGGATGTGTGGCGGGCCGGACTGCAGCCGCTGCTGCAGCTTCTCGCCCTCGACGTCCACGTTCGGCAGCAGCCGGCCGAGCCACTTCGGCAGCCACCAGGCGGCGTCGCCGAGCAGCGAGTGCACGGCGGGCACGATCGCCATCCGGACCACGAAGGCGTCGAACAGGACGGCTGAGGCAAGGCCGAAGCCCATCATCGCGACCAGGTCCTCGTCTTCCACGATGAAGCCCGAGAAGACGCTGATCATGATGATCGCGGCGGCCACGACCACCCGGCCGCTGTGATGGAAGCCGGTGACGATGGCCTCCTTCGCCGGAGCGCCGTGGACGTACGCCTCACGCATCCGCGTGACCAGGAAGACCTCGTAGTCCATGGCGAGACCGAAGACCACACCGATCATGAAGATCGGCAGCGTCGTCATGATCGGGCCGGTCTGCTCGATGCCGAAGAAGTCGGCGGCCCAGCCCAACTGGAACACCGCGACCAACGCGCCGAGTGCCGCGCTCACCGAGAGCAGGAAGCCGAGCGCCGCCTTCAGCGGGACCAGGATCGAGCGGAACACCAACAGCAGCAGCAGGAAGGCCAGGCCGACCACCAGGCCCAGGTAGGGCAGCAGCGCGTCGGACAGGGTCTGCGAGAAGTCGATGAACAGCGCGCTCTGGCCGGTCACCAGGATCTCGGTGGCGCCCGCGGACGCCGCGAGCGTGGTGGCCTTCGCGCGGATGTCCTTGACCAGCTGTTCGGTCTTGGCGTCGGTCGGGCCGGTCTTCGGGACGATGCTGAAGAGGGCGGTGTCGCCCGCCTTGTTGGCGGTGGCCTTGGAGACCGAGTCGACGCCCGCGGTCTTCTTGAGGGTCTCGCCGACCTTGTCGCCGGCGGCGGCCGCGTCCTTGCCCTCGACGGTCACCGTCAGCGGGCCGTTGAAGCCGGGCCCGAAGGAGTCGGACAGCAGGTCGTACGCCTTGCGCTGGGTGGTGTCGGTCGCCATCGTGCCCTCGCCGGGCAGGCCGAGCTCCAGCTTGGTGGCGGGCAGGGCGACCGCGCCGAGGCCGACCACCGCGAGGAAGAGCACCCCGAGCGGGTGGCGCACCACGAAGGAGGCCCAGCGGGTGGACAGGTTCGGCTTGGTCCGCGCGGCCAGCTTCGCGGCCTTCTTCTCGGACTTGCGCAGCTTGCGCGCCGACAGCGGCTTCTTGGCCTGGACGAGGCGGCGGTCGGCGACCCGCAGCACCCGGCGCGGTGCGAAGCCGAGCAGGGCGGGCACGAAGGTGACCGCGATCAGCACGGCGACGGCGACCGTACCGGCCGCGGCGAGGGCCATCTTGGTGAGGATCGGGATGTTGACGACCGCGAGGCCGGCCAGCGCGATGATAACGGTGAGTCCGGCGAAGACGACGGCCGAACCGGCGGTGCCGGTCGCGCGGCCCGCGGCCTCCTCGGGGGTGCGGCCCTCGGCGATCTCGGCGCGGTAGCGGGAGACGACGAACAGGGCGTAGTCGATGCCGACCGCCAGGCCGATCATCATCGCCAGGGTCGATGTCGTGGCGGACAGCCCGAGGGTGGAGCCGAGCGCGGTGATGGCGGAGACGCCGACGCCCACCCCGATCAGGGCGGTGAGCAGTGGCATACCGGCGGCGATGAACGAGCCGAAGGTGACCAGCAGGACGATGGCCGAGATCAGCACACCGATCTGCTCACCGGTGCCGGACATGGTCTGCTCGATCGCGACCGCGTCACCGCCCGCCTCGACGGTCAGGCCGCCGTCGCGGGCCCGGTCGGTGGCCTCGGTGAGCGCGTCGTGCGCCTCGTCGGTGAGGTCGGGTGCGGCGACCTTGTAGGTCACCACGGCATAGGCGGTGCGGCCGTCCTCGCTGATCGAGTCGGCCTTGAACGGGTCGGCGACGGCGGCCACTTGGGGCGCCTTGCCGAGCTCGCCGACGAGCTCGCCGATCGCCGCCTTCTCGTCGGCGATCGGTTTGCCCTCGGGCGCGCGGATCACCACACGGGCGGTGGCACCGTCGGCGCCGGCGTCCGGGAACTTCTCCTCGAGCAGGTCGAACGCCTTCTGCGACTCGGTGCCCGGCATCGAGAACTGTTCGGTCGGCGGTGTGGGAGCAGACGAGGCCGCGGCACCGACGCCGCAGACGATCAGCACCCACAGCAGGGTGACAAGGCCGCGTCGCCTGAAGGCGAAGCGGCCGAGTTTGTACAGGAAGGTAGCCACGGGAAACCGCACTCCCATTGAGTGGGGGGCAGGGGGACGCATGCGGCCGACCACCCGGGGGGAGGACCGGGTGGTGGACTTTGACATGCCCACACGCTGACCCAGTGCGCGGTCGAAGAGCCACCTTCTCCGGAGGGCCTGGACTGTCCCTCGAGCGGACGTCGAGCAGACGGATCAGTTCCGGCCAGCCGTCGCACGTCACCTGCGCCGATACGCGCCCTGCGCCGACGTCGGACACGTGTGGAAACCCCGGCCGCTCCTCGCGCCCGACGTTTTCCGTCGACGACCAACTGGCGGAGCTTTGCGCAGGGTTCGAAGCGTTCTTCGCCGGTGCATTCGAGCAGCACGCAGAGCGTGTCGACCCTGGGACGCCCGACGGCCGACCCGGCATCCGACCGATGCATCGGCCGCCGGGCTCGCCTGAGAAACGACTCAAGATTCGTCCGGAGGGCCGTGGCTTACCACCGGCCTCCGGTTCACTGACCTGCTGGAGCCCACCGCGACAACCGAACCGGCCACCGCGGCACGGCACCCTCGACCTCCGCACGACGCACCCCATTTGTCGATCTCGGAGAGCGGAGGCACTCCACTCGCCGAGACCTGGCGTCAGGTTCACCGCTGCCCCAGTACCGTGATCACCTGGTAGCTGGCGGTGTCGTCCGGCTCGCTCACAAGCCTCCTCGGCCTCCACCCGGACGTGCGCCGCGAAGGGCGAGGTGCGCGCCCCGTTGCACCAGGCGGGCCAGCGTCCCCGCATGCGGCACAAACAGGGGGCCGGCGAGTGGTGGAGGCAATGGCGGCCCGCGCCGAGGGTGCTGACGGCCAATGGCGGGCAAGATCGCGAAGGGCGTGCGGCTCATCATGCTGGCCTGGCACTTCTCGTGTCGAGGGTCCACCGGGCCGGGCTGCCCGTGCTGGACGGGAACGCCATCGACGCACAGCCGCCCGGTGATCCGCCGGAACTTGACCCCAGCTTGAGGTGGGCTACCGAGCCGCTGGAGAAACCGGGCCATAAGGTGCGCCGTTTGTCATGGTCGGTTGGTGCCCCGCCCCTGTCCCGGCTGCATTGCCGCGCAGGGGCGTACTGCTTCTGCCCCACTAGATGGGAGTGCGGTTCCCCGTGGCTACCTCTCCGTACGAACTCGGCCGCTTTGCCTCGCCGCACTGGTACGGCATGGGTGAGCCGGGAGATCCCCAGTGCGCCGGTGACTCGGTGGAGTTCGAACTTGACCGCGAACTCCTGTGCGCAGTCGAGGAGTTGGCCGGTGAGTGCGACGCCACGGTGCCCATGGTGCTGCAGGCGGCGCTCGCGGTGCTGCTGCACCGGCTCGGTGGGGGTGCCGGCCTCGCGGTGGGACTGCCCGTGGCCGGCGGGCCCGACGAGGGTGCCGCGGGGCTGGTGTGGCTCGGCGCCGACGCATCGGTACTGCGGGTGGATCCAACTGATGACGAGTCGTCGTTCGCCGCGCTGGTGACGCGTGTACGGGATCGGGTCGGGAGCGCGATGGCCCCCGAGGACGTCCCGTCCGGACTGCTCAGTCCTCTCCCTGACCCCTCCGGGGGCGGGTTGGTCGGCACGCTCCGGTACGACGCTGACGTGTACGGCCGGGCAGCCGCAGAGTCGCTCGCGGAGCGGTTCGTGCAGGTCGTACGCCAGGTGATGGCCGAGCCCGGCCGGCGGATCGGGGCGGTCGGGGTGTCGCTGGCGCCGGTGAGCTGGCGCGAGATCGAAACGTGGGAGCGACGGTATCCGGGGCTGGCGGAGGTGTGGCCGCTGACCTCGCTGCAGTCGGGGCTGCTCTTCCACACGCTCCTCGACGATGCGTCGCGGGGGGCCTACCAGATGCAGTTCGTCATCCAGTTGCGCGGGCCGGTGGCGGGGGAGCGGATGCGGGCGGCAGGTCAGGTGCTGCTCGACCGGTACGCCAATCTGCGGACGGCCTTCGTGCCGGGCGCCGACGGCACATCGGTGCAGGTGGTCGTCGACGGGGTGGAGCTGCCCTGGCGTGAAGTGGACCTGGCCCAGGAGATGCGGACGGAGCGCGAGCCGGGTGCGGCGTTCGAAGCCTTCCTCGCGCAGGACTTGAGGAGCCACTTCGATGTGACGGTGCCGCCGTTGCTGCGGATGGCGCTGGCGAAGGTGGGCACCGAGCGGTTCGAGCTGGTGCTGACGGCTCATCATCTGCTGTTCGACGGCTGGTCGTTGCCCGTGCTGATGCAGGATCTGCTGCACCTGTATGCGGCCGGTGGGGACGCTTCCGTGCTGCCGCGCGTGGCTGAGTACCGGGACTTCCTGGTGTGGTTGTCCGGGCAGGACCGGGAGGCGGCGGCCCGCGGGTGGGCCGAGGAGCTGGCGGGGGTGGAGGACCCGACACTGCTGGCCCCCGTGGTCGGATCCGGATCCGGGGTGGGCGGGCCTGAGTCCGCAGGGGTCGGCGAAGTCGAGGTGGCCCTGCCCGCAGGCGGGGTGCGTGAACTGTCCAGGCGGGCCGCCGAGTTGGACGTTCCCCTGGACACCGTGGTGCAGGGCGCCTGGGCGCTGCTGCTCGCCGGGCTGACCGGGCAGCAGGATGTGGTGTTCGGGGCGACCGTGCCAGGACGCCCGGAGGCGGTGCCCGGCGTGGCCTCGATGGCCGGGCTGTTCGTCAACACGCTCCCGGTGCGGGTACGGCTCGCGCCCACGGACACCGTGGCCGATCTGCTGCGCGGGATGCGGGAGCGGCAGGAGGCGCTCTCCAGCGACCACTGCGGCCTCGCCGACATCCACCGGGCCACCGGCACGAGCGTCCTGTTCGACACCCTGGTGACGTCCGAGTCGTACACGGTGGGCAACCAGGGCGTGGACCACCAAGGTGGTGCCGACGCAGGCATCGAGATCACCGGTGTCCGTTCGTCCGCCGGCACCCACTACCCGCTGACGGTCACCGTCAACACCGAGCCCCACCTCCAGGTGGCCGTGCAGTACCAGCGTCACCTCTTCGACCGCGCCGGCGCCGAGACCGTCGCCGAGCGGCTGGCCCGCGTCCTCCAGCAGATCGCTGCCGACCCCGACCTGCCCGTCGCCCGCCTCGATCTGCTCGGACCCGTCGAGCGGGACCTGCTGCTGCACGGGCACAACGGCACCGCCGTGCCCGTCGAGGCCGCCACCGTGCCCGGCCTCTTCGAGCAGCGGGCCGCCGCGACACCCGACGCGGTGACGGTCGAGTGCGGCGACAAGTTGCTGACGTACCGGGAACTGGACGCGCGGGCGAACCGGCTCGCCCGCGAACTGATCCGGCGCGGCGTAGAGGCGGAGACCGTGGTGGCGGTATCGCTGCCGCGCTCGCCCGACCTGGTGGTGGCGCTCCTCGCTGTGATGAAGGCCGGCGGCACCTATCTGCCGGTGGACTCCGCGTACCCTGCGGACCGGATCGCCTACCTGCTGGAGGACTCCCGCACCCTGCTGATCCTGGCGGACACCGTCACGGCGGACGCGCTGCCCGAACTCGCCGTGCCCGTCCTGCGGATGGACGCCCCCGAGACTGCCGCAGCGGTGGCGCGGCACGACGGCACTCCGGTGACTGACGAGGAGCGGCCCGGCGGTTCGCTGTCCGTCGCCAACGCCGCGTATGTGATCTATACGTCGGGTTCGACCGGGCGGCCGAAAGGTGTGGCCGTCACTCACGTCGGGGTGGCCAGTCTGATCGCGACGCAGCGGACGCGGCTCGGCCTGACGGCCGCGAGCCGCGTGCTGCAGTTCGCCTCGCCGAGCTTCGACGTCTCGGTCTACGAGGTGTGCATGGCTCTCTTCACGGAGGCCACCCTGGTGCTCGCCCCCCAGGAGCACCTCGCCCCGGGCAGCCCGCTGATCGACACGATCGCCGCGCAGCGGGTGACCCATGTCTTCCTGCCGCCGGCCGTCCTCGGGGCGCTGCCGCCCGGCACACTGCCGGGCGTGGCCTCCCTCGCCGTGGGCGGCGACGCAGCCACGCCCGAGCTGGTGACCGGCTGGTCAGAGGGCCGGGACATGGTCAACGCCTACGGGCCGACCGAGACCACGGCGATCGTGACCTTCAGTGATCCCCTGATCGCCGACGGCCGCACTCCGCCCATCGGCCGGCCGATCGCCAACACCCGGATGTACGTCCTCGATGACGCGCTGCGCCCGGTGCCGGCCGGTGTGGCAGGCGAGATGTACGTGGCGGGCGAGGCGCTCGCACGCGGCTACCTCGGCCGGCCGGGCCTGACGGCCGGACGCTTCGTGGCCTGCCCGTTCGGCGCACCCGGCCGCCGGATGTACCGCACCGGCGACGTCGTCACCTGGGCCCCCGACGGCCAATTGGTCTTCCACGGGCGCACGGACGACCAGGTCAAGATCCGCGGATTCCGTATCGAACTCGGCGAAGTCCAGGCCGCGTTGGGCGCGCACCCGAGCGTGGAACAGGCTGTGGTCGTCTGTCATGAGCAGGGCGGCGACCGGCGCCTGGTGGGGTATGCGGTGCCCTCCGAGGGCACCACCTTGCCGGCCTCCGCCGAGCTGCGCGCCTACGTGGCCGAGCGGCTGCCCGCATACATGGTGCCGTCGACCGTGGTGGCCCTCGCCGAGGTGCCGCTGAACCCGAACGGGAAGCTGGACCGGCGAGCACTGCCCGCGCCCGACTACGCGGGCGGGGCGACCGGGCGCGCACCTCGCACGCCCCAGGAGGAGGCACTGTGCGAGCTGTTCGAGGACCTCCTCGGGGTCGAGCAGGTCGGGATCGACGACAACTTCTTCGACCTGGGCGGGCATTCACTCCTTGCCACACAGCTGGCGAACCGGATGCGCTCGGCCTTCGGGGTGGAGCTGCCGCTTCGGGTGGTGTTCGAGTCGGCGACCGTGGCGTTGCTCGCGGAGCATCTGGGTGCGGGGGAGCGGTCGTCGCGTCCGGTGCTGCGGCGGGCCCGGGTGCGGCCGGAGCGGGTGCCGCTGTCGTACGCGCAGAGCCGGCTGTGGTTCCTGGACCGCTACGAGGGGCCTTCGGCAACGTACAACTTGTCCTACACGCTGCACCTGAGCGGTGAACTCGACGCAGATGCACTGGCGTTGGCGATGCGGGACGTGGTCGCGCGGCACGAGAGCCTGCGGACGCTCTTCGTGGCGGACGCCAGGGGCGTCATGGCAC
>NZ_VWMY01000067.1 GCF_008905045.1 Streptomyces albicerus | reverse complement strand
GGTCGCCGCCGGTGATGAGTACACCGGCGGCGACCGCACCGCCCCGCAAGCGCCGCCCCCCGGTCGGCACGGCAGGGCATGGAATCCCTCGTCGGGTCGCGGCGGTACGCGGGAGTGCACCGCGGCGGGGTCCGAAAGGGACACGTGGACAGGGGCCCGGCCACGAAGAGGCGCCGGGTGTACGGGAGTTGTCTCGGCGGTGGCGACCGCCTCGGCCTGGCGCCCGGGGTCAGGGGGCGGATGGCGCCCGGGGACAGGGGGCGCGCGGGAAGTCGGAGATCGCGACTTCGAAACCGTGACCAGGCTCGCGAAGAGCCTCATTCATCACTCGACTCCGAGCCTAGGCCACGTGGGCGCCCGTGGACAGCCCCGCGGGACCATCGGTCGCCGGGCGTCACCCACCTGATCCCGACGCCCGGTTTACCCCGGCGGCTCCTGCTGACACGATGCCGAGTCCGGGGGTACCCGTCCCGCGGCCGGGGGAGGCCCGTATGGCAGAGGTGTACTTGCGCAGGCTGTCCCGGTGGCAGGCCGAGCAGCAGCGGAGCGCCGTCGCGGACGTGTACGTCACGGCGTACCGGGGTGCCGCGGGCGCCGAATACCGCGACCGCCAGGGCTTTCTGAGCCGCTTCGAGCAGCATGTGCAGCGACCCGGGTTCGACATGGTGGTCGCCGACGCGGGCGGGCTGGTCGGCTGCGCGTACGGATTCCGGGTGGACCGTACCGGCGAGTGGTGGTCGGGCTTCGGCGGGGAGCTGCCGACGGACATCGAGGAACTGACCGCCTCGGGCCGTACGTTCCTGCTCGCCGAACTGATGGTGCTGCCGGCCCACCGCCGCCTCGGCATCGCGACCCTCCTGGGCAAACGGCTGCTGAGCCGGCTCGACGCCGATCTGGTCGTCGCGGCCGTGGAGCGGCCCGACGACAGCGGAGGCGATGACAGTGGAGGCGACGACGGCGACAGCGGCCCGAGGAGCGCGGCCGAGGAGACCTTGCGGGCCTGGGGATGGTCGAGACTCGGTGTCCTGGATCCCCGCGCCGTCTCAGACGTCGGTTCGGGCTCCGGTTCCCGTGCCGGCACCGGCCGGGAAGCAGCCGCTCGCGAGGTATGGATCCGCAGGCCACTGCAGTGACTCCGCGCACCCGACGACCCGACGCCACCGCGTGGGCGGGCCGTCGGATCGGAACCGATCAGCGAGGAATGGAGCCATCAGCGAAGTGAGTGCGTGCCCTCCGCCGGGTCCGCCGCCGCGGCCTCCATCAGGGGCCCCGCGTCCGCCGCGTCGACCTCCGGGGGTACGACCAGCAGGTCCCAGCGGCCCCGGCCCGGGCTGAGCAGGCAGATGGTGTGCCGGTCGTGCGCTCCGGACGTCCGGCGCAGCCGTACGACGTGGTTGGCGACGAGCATCCGGCCGGGCGAGGCCGACCACATCGCCGTGTTCACGGTGACGCCGGTGATCTGTCCCCACGTACGCGGCAATGCGCCGATCAACAAGGGAAGTTCGGCCAGCAGATCACGTGAGTGGGGCCACCACGCCCCGTCGATGCGCCGCGGCAGGGAGCTGTGCGGGGCCAGCCGCAGGCGGGCGAGGGGCAGAGACGGCAGGGGTTCGAGGACGGGTACGGTGGTCATGGAGGCGCTCCTGTCTGGGGGCACGAGTGCGGTGTGCCGGTGGTTCGTTCGCGACTGACCGCGGGTCTGAACTGGTTCTCTTCTCGGGCGGCTCGGTCGAGCCGGGTGACAGGCGACTCCTCGGCCTCAGTGCCCCGGTGCCTTGGTGGTTCCGTGAGCCGGCGAATCGGCGACTCAGTGGTTCCGTGACTCGCTGCGAAGGGTGCGGTCAGGGTCTCGTGGCGCCCTGGCGGGCGGTCGGAACCGGCGGAACGTGAACAGCTTCGGCCGTCATCGGGCGGACCCTGCCCCGGGCGCCGAACGGCCCGGCGTCGTCGTGCGCCGAGGACGAGACCGGCTCGAACACCGGTGTACGACATGCCCTCGGTTCCCCCACCGTACCCCGCCCGCAGGGAAAGAGGGCGGCGGAGAGCGTACGGTTTGCGAGGTTGCGGTCCGTGTCAACTCCCGCGCGGATCTTGCGGCTTTGGTCCCGAGCCGTCAGGAACCGGTCACGTACGGCCAAGTACGGCCTCTTCGAAGGCCCTCTCCGCGGATAGCGGAAGCTGCTCGGCAGGCGGTTCCTCTCCGGCAGTACCCTCGCCGTGCGGCAGCCCGTGCCCCCGGCCCTCTCCGTGAAGTCCCGTTCCGCGCAACAGAGGCCCTGCGCAAGGCGAAAGCCACCCCGGAGCGCTGCTCCACGGAGCTGCCACGGCACCGCCCCACGGACAGCCGCTCCACAGACAGAGGAGATGGGGCACATGGGCCCGCATCCCAGCCTGTTCGACGAGTGCCGTGTGGTCCGGGCGCGCGGCGAGCTGGACCTGACGACCGCCCCGGGCTTCGCCCACGACCTGGAGGATGTCCGCCAGGGCGGCGGGCGCCTCTTCCTCATCGTCGACCTGAGCGACGTGACGTTCATGGACGGCAGCGCCCTGGACCCGTTGTGCGCGGCGTGGGACGACTGCCGGGAGCGGCGCGGGTGGACGCGGGTCGTCTACGCCCGCCCCTGCGTGAGTCTCGTGTTCCGGGCCGGCGCTGTCGTGGACCGGTTTCCCCGGTACGCGAGTGCCCAGGACGCCTGGCGGGGCGTGCCCGCCGACGGCTGGGAAGAGCGGAGCACGGTGACGGACCGATCCGCGTAGGGTGGGGGAACAGGCCGGTCAGTGCCTCGCTCCGAGGATCCCGGCCGCGGCGGAACGGAAACCGGTGATCAGCGACGGCATGGCCGACGTCCTCCGGTCGCTGCGCCTCGGCGGGCGCGGTGATCCGGCTCGGGCGTGCGCGCTGGCGCTGGGCGCCGAGGGCGTCGCGCTGTCGCTGCTCGTGGGCGACAGCCGGACGGCGGAGCCACTCTGGTGCTATCCCGAGGTGAGCGCGCGTTTTGAGGAACTCCAGTTCACGCTGGGCGAGGGCCCGGGCCCGGACGCGGTGCGCACCGGGACACCCGTCATGGAACCGGACCTGGACCGGGTACGGCCCGACCGGTGGCCCGCGCTGCTGCCGACCGCGCGGGAGATGGGCATTCACGGAGTGTGCTGCTTCCCGCTGGGTGTCGGGGCCATCCGGCTGGGCGTACTGACCGTGCTCTGCGACGAGGACCGGAGGATGACCGTGCAGCAGTGCGCGGACGCCACGGCCCTGGCCGCCGCGCTGACCGGCGCGTTCCTGAACGGGGACCGGCGAGGGAAGCGGGGCGGGGATGGGAACGGGGACGGGAACGGGGATGGCCGCCCGGTGCTCGGCGCGTTCCTGGAGTGGCCGCCGCGACTGCACCGCGCGGCGGTGCACCAGGCCACGGGAATGATCAGCGTGCAGCTCGACGTGCCGATGGAGGAGGCCTTCCTGCGCCTGCGGGCCCACGCCTACGGCAGCGAGCGCCCTCTCGGGGAGATCGCGGACGACGTGGTCGCCCGCAGACTCCGCTTCAACGACCTTGACAGCTTCGACGACTTCGGTGACGACACGAACGGGCCGTACTCGCCCGACGGTGGAAAGGAATGATCGGCATGGCCCGCGAACAACGTCTGGCCGAGACCTTCGTGGAGGTCGCGGACTCCCTCGTCGAGGACTTCGACGTCATCGACCTGCTGCAACGGCTGTCCGCGCGCTGCGTCGAGCTGCTCGACGTCTCGGCGGCCGGCATCCTGCTCGTGGACGCGCACGGCGAGCTGCAGATCATCGCCGCGTCGGACGAGCACACGCGCCTGCTGGAACTGTTCGCGCTCCAGCAGGACCAGGGCCCGTGCCTGGAGTGCTACCGCACCGGCGCGGCCCGCACGAACATCGACCTGACGCACCCGGAGACGACGGCGCCCTGGCCGCACTTCGCCATACGGGCCCGCGAGACGGGGTACGTGACCACGCACGCGCTTCCGCTGCGCCTGCGCAACCGGGTCGTCGGCGCGCTCAACCTCTTCCAGACCACAGCGCACCGCCTCGGCGACGGCGACATCGCACTCGCCCAGGCGCTCGCCGACGTGGCCACCATCGCGATCCTCCAGCAGCGCACGCTGGAACAGTCGCACGTCGAGAACAGCCAGCTGGAGAGCGCGCTCACCAGTCGCATCCTGGTCGAACAGGTCAAGGGCGTACTGGCGGAGCGCTGGAACAGTTCGGTGGACGACGCCTTCGCCGTGTTCCGCTCGTACGCGCGGGCCCATCACCTGCGCCTCGCGGACCTCGCCACGCGGATCATCGCGGGCGACTTCGACACCGCGACCATCCCGGCACCGGCCCCTGCCCCGCCGGAGCACCGCCACGGCTGACGGCCCGGGATTTCCGCCCGCCGTCGTCAGCCGACGCGGAAGCCCTGCTTGGCCGTGTCGAAGACAGGACGGTACTCGTCCCATCGGGCTTCCGGCGCCGAGAGGTAGATGTCGTACTCCGTGCCGCCCTCCTCGCCGAAGCCGAAGTCGATGGCGCGGAACGTCCGGACCTTTCCCTCGAAGGTGAACTCCCAGACCGCCGCGGGCTTCCCCCGGAACGTGGTGCGCAGCATGCGCAGCTTCCGATACGACGTGGGGTAGTTGAGCTTGGTGTTCGCCTCGATGTTCTCGAAGTGGGAGATGGGGTTCGGGCCCGCGGGGTTCACGGTGCCGATGGTGAGCTCGACGAGGCCCGACTTGTCGATGTACTTGACCTGTTCGGCGGTCGCCTTGTCGCCGCGCTTCCAGCCGTCCGGGACGGGGAAGGAGACGCCCATCTCCTTCTCCCTGACCAGGTGGAATCCCTCGGGAACGGGCTGCGGCGGCACGGACGCGGTGGCGGAGGGCGCCGTCTCCGTGCCCCGCCTCCCGCCGCCGTCGCCGTCCGACATCGCGTAGAGCCCGCCCGCCACGGCCACGGCCACGGCGACCACGGTCACGGCGCTCCGGACGACCGTGCGCCGCCCCCGGCCTCGGCGGCTGCCCGTACCGGTGGGTGCGGGAGCGGGAGCGGGCGGCATCGATCCGCGCCCCGACCCCGACTGCGGCCCCGAATCGGCGGTCGTCGCACCCAAGGAACCGGTGGCACCGACCGGACTCGTCGGCCCCGTCACCGTCGACCCCGGCACGGCCGACGCCCACGCGGCCTCCGTCGCGGCGCTCGGCGTCCGAGACGCCACCACCCGCAGCGCCCGCTCCGTCTCCTCCGCCGTCGGACGCTCGTCCGGCTCCTTGGCCAGCAGCATCTCGATGAGGGGTTCGAGCGGCCCGGCCTGCTTCATGGGGGAGAGGGGGTCGACGGCGATGGCGTACGCGGTCTCCATCGCCGTGTCCTTGCGGAACGGGGGCCGTCCCTCGACGGACTGGTAGAGGGTCGCGCCCAGCGCCCAGAGGTCCGCGGTGGGGCCCGGCTTCTGGCCCTTCATGCGCTCGGGCGCTATGTAGTCGATCGAGCCGATGATCTCGCCGGTCTTGGTCAGCGTGGAGGTGCCGGTCGCCATGGCGATGCCGAAGTCGGTGAGGACGACGCGGCCGCCGGCGCCCAGCAGTACGTTGCCGGGCTTGACGTCGCGGTGCAGTACTCCGGCGGCGTGGGCGGCCCGCAGTGCGGCGATCATGCCGAGGCCGACGCGGGCGGCCTCGCCGGGCGGCACGGTCCCGCCGCCCTTGAGGAGCGCGGCGAGGGTGGTGCCGTGCACGTACTCCATGACGATGCAGGGGAGCCCCTCGTCGTCCACGACGTCATGGACGACGACCACGTTCGGGTGGGCGATACGGGCCGCGCTGCGCGCTTCGCGGCGGGTGCGTTCGTAGACGGTGGCCAGCTCGTCCTCGGTGAGGTGCCGCTGGACGTGCAGCCGCTTGAGCGCGATCTCCCGGCTGAGGACCTCGTCCTCGGCACGCCACACGGTGCCCATGCCACCGCGGCCGATCCGCTCGATCAACCGGTACCGCCCGGCGACCAGCCGCCCTTCGTCCGACACTGCGCGCGCCCTTCCCCGGCCTTCCGCGATCTACTCCATGTTCGATTCGCGTCGCCACGATAGTCGCAGCAGGTTGCGGGCACTGTGGCGGAGGCCATGCCGTCGCCCCCGCCGTCGCACCCGTAGGCCCCGCCAGGGACTCCTAGGACCTGCCGCTGCCCTTTTTGTGCTCGGCCCTGGCCCGGTATTCCGACTCCAGGGCCGCGGCGACGGCGAGGCCGACGGCGGTCAGGCCGATGCCCAGGACGGCGGGGTTCAGATAGCCGGGCACGCGGTCGGGGGCGTAGCTCCCACCGCCCTGCGTCTCGCACACGAACCGGAGGGGGATGTAGTCCACCGTGTAGTCGACGATGCCCCCGTTACTCCGCTCCCGCTCCACCCAGCCCGCCGTACGGCAGGGCCGGATCGGCGCCGAGTCGGTGCCGCCGTCCTCCGCGTCCAGGATCACCAGGGCGACGTGCAGCATGCCCCAGACGTACAGGACGAGCGCCGCCCCGCCCGCGACGCAGGCGAGACTGCGCAGCAGTACGCCGGGGCCCGAGCGCCGTATGCCGCGCCGGCCGAGAGCTCCGAACCCCCGGCCGAGGAGGACGACGGCGGTGATGCACGCGACCGCCATGAGCACCAGCAGCCAGAGCATCACCACCTCGGCCCCCAGTGGCCGGGCGCGGGGAGCGGCTCGGGGTGGCTGGCACGTAAAGCGCCTGGTACTGCACCTGCCGGACTTCTCATCCGCCGAGTTCAGCAGGAGACGATCACTTCGCCTGTGACGGAAGCCACATCTCCGGCAACAGGAGCGTCACAGTCGCCGGAGCCCGTCAGACCCCCGCCGGAGACGGCCCCACCAGCTCCGACAGCACGTCCTCCATCGTGACGAAGCCGAGGACCTTGCCCGACTCGCCGGTGACCGCGGCCAGGTGGCTGCCCGTGGCGCGCAGAGCGGTGAGGGTGTCGTCGAGCGGGGTGTCGATGCGGACGCGGGTGACGGGATGCAGGGCGGTACGGGGGAAGGGACGGTCGCGGTCGGCGACGCCGAGCGTGTCCTTGATGTGGAGGTAGCCGAGCAGCGTGCCGTCCTCGCCCGTCACCGGGAAACGGGAGTAGCCGGCCTCGGCGGCCGCCCGCTCCAGCTGCGCCGGGGTGACGGCGTGGGGGACCGTGCGCATCCGCTGGGCCGGGACGAGGATCTCGCCGACCGGGCGGGTGCCCAGCTCCAGGGCGTCGCGCAGCCGTTCGCCGTCCGCGGCCGACAGCAGCCCCGCCTGGCTGGAGTCGACGACCATACGGGCGAGCTGGTCGTCCGTGAAGGCCGACTCCACCTCGTCCCTGGCCTCGACCCGCAGCAGCTTCAGCAGGGCGTTGGCGAAGGCGTTGATGCCGAAGACGACCGGCTTCAGCGCCCGGGTGAGGGCCACCAGGGGCGGGCCGAGCAGCAGCGCGGTCGGCACCGGCGCGGCGAGCGCGAGGTTCTTCGGAACCATCTCGCCGATCAGCATGTGCAGATACGTCGCCACGGTGAGCGCGATCACGAAGGCGATCGGGTGGACGAGGGCGTGCGGGATGTGGGCCGCCTCGAAGGCCGGCTCCAGCAGATGCGCGATGGCCGGTTCCGCGACCGCGCCGAGCACCAACGACGAGACCGTGATGCCGAGTTGGGCGGTCGCCATCATCGCGGAGATGTGCCGCAGACCCCACAGGGTCATCCGGGCCCGCTTGTTGCCCTCCTGGGACAGCGGTTCGATCTGGCTCCGGCGCACGGAGATCAGGGCGAACTCCGCGCCGACGAAGAACGCGTTGGTCAGCAGGGTCAGAGCGCCGATGGCGAGCTGAACGGTCGTCATCGTGCTCATCGGGTCTCCTCCACGGTCCGGCGGGCGGGCTCGTGCCCCGGATCGGTGACGCCGGCCGGTTCGGTGCTCCGGGCCGGTTCGGTGATGCGGACGCGATCGGCACGGTGGTGCTCGACCTCGAGGACGTCCAGCCGCCAGCCGTCCAGGTCGAGCACGTCGCCCTCGGCCGGAATCCGGGCGAGCCGCGTGGCGACCAGGCCGGCCACGGTCTCGTACGGTCCCTCCGGCGCCCGCAGTCCTATCCCGGCCAGCTCGTCGATCCGTACGCCGCCGTCCGCCTCCCAGGCCGCGCGGCCGTCGTGGGTGGCGGGCGCGGGATGCAGGTCCGGGACCTCGACGGGATCGTGCTCGTCGCGCACCTCGCCGACGACCTCCTCGACGATGTCCTCCACCGTCGCCACACCCGCCGTGCCGCCGTACTCGTCGATGACGACGGCCATCGTGCGGGCCGTCCGCATCCGCTCGAGGAGCCGGTCGGCGGGCAGGCTGTCCGGCACCAGCAGCGGGGGCGTGGCCAGCTCGGTGATGGGGGTGACGGCCCGCTTGCCGGGCTCCAGGGCGAGTACGTCACGGATGTGGACCGTGCCGACCACCTCGTCCAAGCTGTCGCGGTAGACCGGGAAGCGGGACAGGCCCGTCGCATGGGTGAGATCGGCGGCGTCGGCGGCCGTGGCCCGCGACTCCAGGGCCCGTACGTCCACGCGCGGGGTCATCACGTTCTGAGCGGTCAGCTCGCCCAGGTGCAGCGTACGGACGAACAGCTCGGCGGAGTCCGCCTCCAGCGCGCCCTCGGCGGCCGAGTGCTGGGCCAGCGCGACGAGCTCCTCCGGGCTGCGGGCCGAGGCCAGCTCCTCGGCGGGCTCCAGGCCGAAACGGCGTACGAAACGGTTCGCGGTGTTGTTGAGATGGTGGATGAACGGGCCGAACGCGGCCGTGAAGCCGCGCTGCGGGCCCGCGACCACCTTGGCGACGGCCAGCGGGCGGGAGATCGCCCAGTTCTTCGGCACCAGCTCGCCGACCACCATCAGGACGACGGTGGAGACGACCACGCCCAGCACGGTCGCCACGGACGAGGCCGCACCGCCCAGTCCTGCCGCCTCCAAGGGGCCTCGGAGGAGCACGGCCAGCGAGGGTTCGGCGAGCATGCCGATCACCAGCGAGGTGACGGTGATGCCCAGCTGGGCCCCGGACAGCTGGAACGTCAGCCGTCGCACCGCCTTCAGCGCGCCCTCGGCGCCCCGCTCGCCCGCCTCGGCGGCCCGCTCCAGGTCACCGCGCTCGACGGTGGTCAGGGAGAACTCGGCCGCCACGAACAGCGCGCAGGCGAGCGTGAGCAGCAGGGCGAGCAGGAGCAGCAGGATCTCGGTCACCGTGCCACCCCCGATCCCTCACGCATGCGTCTCGGGCCGGGAATGGCACGGCTCGTACTGGGAGGTTCACCCATCGCGGAACCGTCGCTCCTCACTCGTATTCATCGGAACTCGTATTCATCGGTTTCATCGGTCGTACCGACAGTTTCATCCGTCGTACCGACGGTTTCATCGGTCGTACCGACATGTCCTGACTGACGCGTCCTGACGGACACGTCGCACCCAGTGTAAAGGAATCGCAAAGTAAGCCGTCGAGGAGTACGGGCCGCCCTGGTCCGACATCGAGGAGCTCCCCGGAAAATGGGTGTCGCGGCAGGTGACAGGTCCCTACGGTGGCGCTGTGCACCAGGACCGAAGACGCGATCGCAGGCCCGCACGCCGGAAGCGGCCGGCCGGCGCACGGCAGGGCGTCTCGGCCCTGACGGTCGCGGGTGCCGATGTCGTGGTCGTGGGCTACTTCTCCGCCAGGCAGAAGGACTTCGCCGTGCGCATGGACGCGGCGTCCGTCGAGCTGACGACGCGCGGCGCACGGGTCGTAGGACGCGTGGTGCAGCGACGTGGTGTCTCGAACGGCGGAGCGCGGAAGATGACCCTGCCGTACTCCTCACGGACGCTGATGAGTTCCGGAAAGGTCCGCGAAGTGGCGGCGCTCTGCGAGCGGTCGGGAGCGGACGCGGTGGTCTTCCTGAACGCTCTCACCGAACATCAACGTCAGGTCCTGACGGAGATCTTCGGCTGCCCGACGGTGAGTCTCACGGAGGCACAGCCACCTGCGCCAACGGGAGTACAGGGTCCGGGAGTTCGGAAATGCCGCACAGCACCAGCCCTATTTTCTGCATTGCTGTAGTTTTTCACCGAACACGACAACCGCACCAAGACGTCCGCACACCGACTGCGTACCCGCACCCCAACAAGGAGATCAGCGTGGGAGTTTCCCTGTCCAAAGGCGGCAATGTCTCGCTCAGCAAGGAGGCGCCCGGCCTGACCGCCGTGCTGGTCGGCCTCGGCTGGGACGTACGGACCACGACGGGTACCGACTACGACCTCGACGCCTCCGCGCTGCTCGTCGACGAGTCGGGCAAGGTCCTCTCCGACCAGCACTTCGTCTTCTACAACAACCTGAAGAGCCCGGACGGTTCGGTCGAGCACACCGGCGACAACCTCACCGGTGAGGGCGAGGGCGACGACGAGTCGGTCAAGGTGAACCTGGCGGCCGTGCCCGCCGAGGTCGCGAAGATCGTCTTCCCGGTGTCCATCCACGACGCCGAGAGCCGCGGCCAGAGCTTCGGCCAGGTCCGGGGCGCCTTCATCCGGGTCGTGAACCAGGCCGGCGGGGCCGAGATCGCCCGCTACGACCTGTCCGAGGACGCCGCCACCGAGACCGCGATGGTCTTCGGCGAGCTCTACCGCCACGGCGCCGAGTGGAAGTTCCGCGCGGTGGGCCAGGGTTACGCGTCCGGCCTGGCCGGCATCGCCTCCGACTTCGGCGTCGGCGTCTGAGTCCGAGCGGGCTGCACGGGGGCGTCGGCCTTTTCCCGGCCGACGCCCATCAGCCACCCACGACTTGCGGTACGTGTCACCCTGCCTGGAGTACTACGTGACTCCCCACTCGCAGATTCACGTGTCTCCCTACTCGCAGTAGGTGTCCCCGTCCGGCCGCTCTCCCGTCGCCAGATAGCGCGACACCGTCGCATCCCCGCACGCGTTCCCGTTGGCGAGGTACGCGTCGTGGCCCGTGGAGTTCACGGTCACCATCGTGGCGCGCTTGCCGAGGGCGGCGCGGAGCTTCAGGGCGCCGGCCAGCGGGGTCGCCACGTCCCGCTCGTTCTGGACGAGGAGGATGTTGGACGGGCCTCGGTCGGTGATCCGTACCGGGGCCTCCTTCGGCTCGTACGGCCAGGCGGCGCAGACCATCGCGTTCCTCGGCATCCCGGCGGTCAGCGGGTACTCGACCCGGCTCTCGTCGACTCCCCTCTGATACACGGCGGTCGACTTCGGCCACGCGACGTCGTTGCAGAGGGTCCCGGCGCCGACCGCGGCGACGTTCTGCAGTACGGACTCCGGGGGCGACGGGGGCGCGGGCGGGACCTTGCCCTTCTTGGCGGCCAGCATCAGCTGGGCCAGCCCCGGGAAGTCGTCGGGGTCGTAGAGCGCGTCCAGCATGGTCTGGCGCAGGACATTGCCGTTCAGCTCGGCCGGGTTGGCGCCGGGCCAGGGGATCGACTCACGGTCGAGCCGGGCGGCGAGCCGCAGGAACAGCGGCCGCACCTCGGCAGCGGTCCGGGCCAGCCGGTCCGGATTCCCGGGCGCCGAAGCCCACTTGGCGAACTCCGGGAAGACGTCCTCGACGCCCTGCTCGTGCCCGGCGAGCCAGGCGCGGGCCACCCGCGTGTGGTCGGGGTCGTCGTTGCTGTCCAGCACGACGCGGTCGGTGCGGTGCGGGAACAGCTGGCTGTAGACGGCGCCGACGTACGTGCCGTACGAGACGCCCCACGCGGAGACCTTCCGCTCGCCGAGCGCGGCCCGGATCCGGTCGAGGTCGCGGGCGTTGTTGGCGGTGCTGATGTGGCGCATCAGCTCACCGCCGTTGCGTGCGCAGGCGTCGGCCAGCCGCTTCGCGGTGACCATGTTCTCGGTGACGGAGCCGTCCGGGGCGGGCCAGGGGCGCAGCTTCGTCAGGGCCAGGTCACCGGTCTCGAGACCGCAGCTGACCGGAGCGGACCGGCCGAGGCCGCGCGCCTCGAACCCGATCAGGTCGTATGCGTCCCGCACCTCCTGCGGCAGCCTCTGCCCCTTCCCTGAAGGGTTGTTCAGGCTGGATCCGCCGGGCCCGCCCGGTATCAGGAGTAAGGCGCCACGGCGTACGTCCGGCTTCTCGCTCGGGATGCGGGAGACGGCGATGCCGATCTTCTTCCCGCCGGGGTCGGAGTAGTCCATCGGCACCTCGACGGTCGCGCACTCCTGCCGGGGGTCGAGCCCGCTCCCTTCGCACTTCGCCCAGTCGAGGGGCTTGGTCCCGGCGGGAGCGGGCGTCGAGGCGGCGGTCGCGGTGAGGGGTGCGGTGAGGCTCAGGACCGCGGCGGAGGCGGCGAGCAGTGCGGCGTTTCGCTTGATCTTCGTCATGGGAAGAGCCTCGCGGATCTTCCCTGGTTGTCACATCGTGCCAACGGGCCTATGCACACGGGGGTTTGCCCCAGGAGGCCCCTCACCGGCAACCCACGTCAGCAGTCGCGGAACTCCGGCGACTGGTTGAGGATCTGCGAGCGCAGGGACGTGAAACGGGTGTGGATCTCACCGCCGCGGGCCTCGGGGCGGAAGGCGGCGACACGGTGGCAGTTCTGGAAGGCCAGGGCGATGCCGAAGTGACGCTCCAGGCTGCCCCGGATCGCGTCGCTGGACAGCGCGCGCAGCAGCTGGCCGCGCTCCTTCTCGGAGGGCGGCGGGGTCTGGTTGTCGGCGAACTCGGCGGTGCCCGCGCCCAGTTCACCGGCGAGGCGGGCGACGAGATCGTAGGCGTACGGCAGGGACGTACGGACGGTTTCCACGAAGTCCTCCTCCCGCACCTGGCCGTTCTCGGCTTCGGCGAGCAGCTGCGGGGAGACGTCGAGCGACATGAGGTGTCCTGTCTGTGGGATGTGGGATGTGGCACCCGGGATACGGGATGCGGGATGCGGGCTATAGAACGCGGGATATGGGGTCGGCGGGCAGCGGTGTGAATGCGGCTCAGGCTGAGGCGGTCAAGGCCTCGGGGCCGTGGCGGAAGTCCGGGTCCACCTGGGCCGCGAGGTCCTGGCCCGTCGCCCGGTCGGCCCACGCGGTGGCGTTGCGCAGGTGGAACTCGACCGCGTGCCGCTGGAAAGCGGCCCAGTCCTTCGTACGCGAGTCGAGGGCGTCCTTCAGCAGATGCAGGGTGTGGGTGTTGTGGGGCTCCAACTCGCCTTCGCCCCGGCCCTGTTCGCGGGCGCGGACCCAGGAGGAGTGTTCGCAGTACGCGAGGAGGTCGTCGCCGACGTGTTCCTTGAGGAAGAGCAGGTCGTCCTCGCCGGAGACCTTGTTGCCGACGACGGCGAGCGGGACGCCGAACTCGGCGGCGTGGTCGCGGTACTGGCGGTAGACCGAGACGCCCTTGCGGGTCGGTTCGGCGACCAGGAAGGTCAGGTCGAAGCGGGTGAACAGGCCGGAGGCGAAGGCGTCGGCGCCGGCCGTCATGTCGACGACGACATACTCGCCGGGGCCGTCCACGAGGTGGTTGAGGTACAGCTCGACCGCGCCGAGCTTGGAGTGGTAGCAGGCCACGCCGAGGTCGCTCTCGTCGAAGGCGCCGGTCACCATCACGGGTACGCCGTCCACGAGCTGGACGTGGTGGCCGTGGATCTCGTCGTCGCCGAGCGGGCGCAGCAGCCGGGAGCCGCGGCCGGGCGGGGTGGTCTTGATCATGGCGTCGCGGGAGGCGATGCGCGGGTTGGTGCCGCGGAGGTAGTCCTTGATCTCGCCCGTGCGCGCGCTCAGCGGTGGCGCGCCGAAGGTCTCGTCCTCGTCGAGCCCGAGGGCGTACGCCAGGTGCTGGTTGATGTCGCCGTCGATGGCGACGACCGGGGCGCCCGAGCGCGCCAGGTGACGGGAGAAGAGGGCGGAGAGGGTGGTCTTTCCGCTGCCGCCCTTGCCGACGAATGCGACGCGCACGACTAGCCTCCCCTGTTGAAAATGAATGTCATGTGGTTAGAGTTAGTGCGGCGGCCGTATCCCTGTCAAATCGCCGCTCACCCAATTGACCTGCGCGGAGCCCGAGTTGACGGGGGAGGGCGGGGAAGGACGGCGGAGGAACCATGACCCGAGGATCACCGGATCGATCGAGTCGACCCTTCACTCTGGTCGTCTGCGGCAACTGCCACGGCTCCACGGGCGACTCCAAGGCCGGCTCCAGGGCCGGCTCCAAGGCCGACGAGCGCCTCGACCCGCTGCGCCGCGCGGTCCGCGCGTGCCCGCACGGCGTCATGGTCTCCACCGGCTGCCTGGGCGGCCTGCTGCACTGCCGTCGCACGGCCGGTCTGCACGCCGCGGTGCAGCCCTGCGCCGAGGACCGCAGGCCCAACGGCGACGTCGTACGCCTCGGCCCGATCACCGGCGAGGCCGACGCCGAGGCGATCGGCGCCTGGCTCCGGTCCGGCATGCCGGACGACGGCACGCTCCCGCGCCGCCTGCGCACGGCTCCCGCGCCGCGGCAGGTGGCGCCCCTCAACTAGGCGCTCCGCGATGCGCTCCGCTGGAAGTGCGGTGCTTCGTCTGCGGGTTCGTCGTGGCTGGTCGCGCCCACGCGGCGGAGCCGCAAATGTCACAGCCCCGCGCCCCTTCGGGGCGCTGCCGAACCGCACCGGACTTCGGCGAACCCGCTGAGGGCCCGTCCGGCGGATCATGCCGCACAGACCCTGACGGGCCCGGCGGATCGCGCTCCACGCCGCCTCGATCTGTTGCTGCCGCTGATCGACAGCTGGGCAACAGTCGTGCCGCCCCGCTGGAGTCGGCGTGGCGCGGGATGTGAGGGTGAGGCGTATGAAGTCTCGTACCGCCTTGTCGGCTTTCGCTGTCTGCGGCGTCTGCGTCGTGCTCGCACCGCTCACGGGCTGCGGCGGTGGCGGTGACGGAACGGGCCGCAAGCCGTCGCCCTCGTCTCCCTCTGCCGGGGCGCCCAGCGCGCCCGCCGAGAGCCGGGCGCCGGCTCCCGGGAAGGGGTCGAAGGACCCCGACGACATCAACGGCGACGGGTATCGCGACCTCGTGGTGCGCGTCCCCGTCGGCGGCGGGGCGAACGAGGCCCGCGACGACGAGCGGGTCGGTGTGGTCTACGGCTCGGCGAAGGGGCTCGACCCCTCGACGCGTACGGTCCACGGGCGCCGCGACCTGGGCCTGCCCGATCCGCCGGAGGGTTCGGGCGCCGGTGACGGCGTCGCCGCGGAGACGGTGGTCAGCGCCGATCTGGACGGCGACGGCTTCCCGGACTTCGTCACGACCGTCGCGGGCGAGACCGTGGAGGACGGGCAGGTCTCCGCCGCACGCACCGTCCCGTACGTGACCTGGGGCGGGCCCGGCGGGCCCGCGGCGGGTGCCGGGGCGACCCCGGTGCGGCTGCCGCAGAGCGCGTCGAAGCTGGGCCTGGAGTCCGTGGTGCGCGGCGACTTCGACGGGGACGGGCATCACGACCTCGCGGGGCTCGCGTACAACCAGTCGTCCATGGTGGTGCTCTACGGCCCGTTCACCCGGGCCGGGGCGCCGGCGCGCACCGATACGGGCCTGCCCTGGTCGGACGGCTCGCTCGTGGTGGACGACATCGACCCGTCGGGCAAGCCGCGCGCGACCTCCCTGCTGCTCCACGAGACCAGCGACGGTGAGCAGTCCGGCAACATCCTCTACCCGGCCCGCCGCGGCAGCGGCCCGTCCGCGGACGGCAGGCGGCTGCGTCTCGGAAACGCCCACGCGTTCGGCGACTTCGACGGGGACGGACAGCGCGACGTGGCCGTCGGGGACGACCGCGGCCGCAACGACGAGCCCGGCTACGAGACGGAGGCACCCGACGTCGACGGATCGCTCGCCGTGTATCCCGGCAGCGGTGGCGCACCGGTCACCCACCGGCTGCCCGAGGTGCCCGAGGGTGCGGGCACCGACTACGGACCCGGCGGTTTCGTGGCCGCCGATCCGGACGGCGACGGCCGCGACGGCATCCTGGTCGCCACGTACGAAGGTGCCACCCTCATCGACGGCGACAAGCGCACCCCGGTCCGGCGCAGCGCGCCGAAGGGGCCTGCGAAATGGCGGCACGCGCGGCCCGCGGGTGCCGCCGACTTCGACCGTGACGGCAAGGACGAGCTGATCCTCCACTGGGCGGCCGGCACCCTGTTCGGCCTGTACGGCCAGGACCCCACGCATTGGTGGATCACCGACGGCACGACATCCCGTGACGAAGCGTCCTTCACGACGACGGGATTCGCTCCCCGCGCCTCCTAGGACGCCTCGTGCTAGGACACCTCGTGCGGTGCCTCGGACACGGGCTCCGGTGTGGTTCCGGTCGTCTCCGGAGCGGGCTCGTGGCGGCGCCTGCCGGTCAGGCGGGTGGCCAGGGGCTCGGTCCAGCGGGCGGTGAGCGGGCCCAGCATCACCAGGATCAGGACGTACGCGGTGGCCAGCGGGCCGAGTGAGGGTTCGATGCCGGAGGTGACGGCGAGCCCGGCGATGACGATGGAGAACTCGCCGCGGGCCACCAGCGTGCCGCCCGCGCGCCAGCGGCCCTTGGCGGAGATCCCGGCGCGCTTGGCGGCCCAGTAGCCGGTGGCGATCTTCGTGCAGGCGGTGACGGCGGCCAGGGCGAGCGCGGGCAGCAGGACGGGCGGGATGCTGGCGGGGTCGGTGTGCAGCCCGAAGAAGACGAAGAACACCGCGGCGAACAGGTCGCGGAGCGGGGAGAGCAGGTTGTACGCGCCCTCGGCGACCTCGCCGGACAGGGCGATGCCTACCAGGAACGCGCCCACGGCCGCGGACACCTGGAGCTGCTGGGCCAGCCCGGCCACCAGCAGCGTCAGGCCCAGTACGACCAGCAGCAGCTTCTCCGGGTCGTCGCTGGAGACGAAGCGGGAGATGTGCCGCCCGTAGCGCACCGCTATCACCAGTACCAGCCCGGCGGCGCCGAGGGCGACGGCCAGGGTGATGCTGCCCGCCGCCAGGCCCGCGCCGGCCAGCAGGGCGGTGAGGATCGGCAGGTAGACGGCCATGGAGAGGTCTTCGAGGACCAGGATGCTCAGGATCACTGGGGTCTCCCGGTTTCCGAGCCGGCCCAGGTCGCCGAGGACCTTGGCGATCACGCCGGAGGAGGAGATCCAGGTGACGCCCGCCAGGACCACGGCGGCCACCGGGCCCCAGCCGAGCAGCAGGGCCATCGCCGCGCCGGGCAGGGCGTTCAGGGCGGCGTCGACGAGGCCTGCGTGGTACTGGGTCTTGAGGTTGGAGACCAGGTCGCTGGCGGTGTACTCCAGGCCGAGCATGAGCAGCAGCAGGATGACGCCGATCTCGGCGCCGATCGCGACGAACTCCTCACTGGTGCCCAGCGGCAGCAGCCCGCCCTCGCCGAAGGCGAGCCCGGCCAGCAGATACAGCGGGATGGGCGAGAACTGGAAACGCCCGGCGAACCGGCCGAGCAGCCCCAGACCCAGGATGATCGCGCCGAACTCGATCAGGAACATCGCCGAGTTGTGCACCGGGCTCACTCCCGTCCGAGTATCGTCGCCGCCGTTTCGACGCCCTCGCGGGTGCCGATGACGATGAGGATGTCGCCGCCGGCCAGCCGGAAGTCCGGCGTGGGGGACGGGATGGCCTCCGCCCGGCGCAGTACCGCGACGATCGAGGCGCCGGTCTCGGTGCGCATCCGGGTCTCGCCCAGCAGCCGCCCGTTCCAGTACGAGACCGACGACAGCTCGATCCGCTCGGCGACCAGGCCCAGTTCGGTGGTGGACAGCAGGTTCGGGCTGTGGTGCGCGGGCATCAGCGCGTCGATGAGCGCCGCGGATTCACCTGCGGTGAGCCGTACGGAGAGGGCGCAGGCGTCCGGGTCGTCCTTTCGGTACGCGCTGAGGGTCCGGGCGCCGTCCCGGTGGGCCACCACGGAGAGGCGGCGCTGCTCGCGCGTCGTCAGGTCGTAGCGCACACCGATCCCCGGCAACGGCGTACTGCTGAGGCGTGGTGTGCCCATGGCTGGTCCCCTGTCCGTGTCGATCTAGGTGTGCGTTCACCCTACGGGGGGTGGTTGGAACGGATTCGTCCGCGGCCCGGTGGGGGTTGATCGCGCAGTTCCCCGCGCCCCTTGGGCGGGGCTGGGCCGCAGGCATGCCTGTAGGGGCGCGGGGAACTGCGCGACCAGCCCCCACGCACCCGCAGACAGAATGAGGCCGTACCGTCAGTCAGCCGGTCACTTCGATCTTGCCCTCGCCCTTCCCGTTGGTCTCGACCGCGACAGCGGCCTGCTTGGGCGCCGTGATGTTCTTCAGCAGCTCGGCGAGGTCGACCCCCGTGGTCGAGCTCAGCAGCTCGACCCCCTGGGCGACGTTGTCGGCGACCGTACGGGACAGCTGGCTCGCCCCGTCCGTGGAGATCACCGTCATCTTGTCGATCGCGCTGAGCGGCTCGGACGCCTTGGCGACGACCTGCGGCAGCACCTCGACGAGCATCTGCAGCACGGCCGCGTCGCCGTACTGGGCGAACGCGTCGGCCTTCTTGCGCATCGCCTCGGCCTCGGCGGAGCCCTTCGCACCGATCGCGGCGGCCTCCGCCTCGCCCTCGATGCGTACGGCGTCGGCGAGCGCGGCGCGGTGCGCCTTCTCGCCCTCACCCGTCAGCCGGGACCGCTGGGCGTCCGCCTCGGCCTGCTTGACCAGGGCGATACGGCGGGCCTCCGCCTCCTGCTCGGCCTGGTAACGGGCGGCGTCGGCGGGCTTACGGACCTTGGTGTCCAGCTCGCGGTCGGTCAGTGCGGCCTGCCGCTGGGCCACCTTCTCCTGCTCGCTCAACACATCCTGCTGGCGGGCGGCCTCGGCCAGCGGGCCGGCGGCCGCGGCACGGGCCGCCGCCTCGTCGGTCTCGGCCTTGATCTCGGCGGTCTTGAGCGCGAACGTCCGCTGGGCGATCGCGATCTCCTCCTCGGCCTTCAGCCGCGCCTGCTCGGCGGCGCGCCGGGCCACCGCCTCCGCGATGTCGGCCTCCTGCTTGGCGCGCGCGGCCTCGGGGCGGCCCAGGTCCTCCAGGTAGGAGCCCTCGGTGGTGATGTCCTGGATCTGGAAGGCGTCGAGCACCAGGCCCTGCCCGGACAGGCTCGCCTCGGCCTCCTCCGCGACCTGCCCGGCGAACGCGGCACGGTCCCGGATGATGTCCTCCACCGACATCCGGCCCACGATGGAACGCAGCGCGCCGGAGAGGACCTCCTGGGTGAAGCCGACGATGCCGTTCTGCTGCATCAGGAACCGCTGGGCGGCGGCGCGGATGGAGTCCTCGGTGCCGCCGACCTTGACGATGGCGACGCCTTCGAGGTTCGCCTTGACGCCGCGCAGCGTGACCGCGCCGCGCACCGAGATGGGGATGTGCCGGCTGGACAGGTCGAGCGTGAACTTCTGCTGCACGAACGGCACGACGAAGACACCGCCGCCGACCACGACCTTCTGGCCGCTGTTGTCGGTGAACACCCGGCCGGTGTCCGGGTCGGTGGACTTCTTGCCGCGCCGCCCGGTGACGATGAACGCCTCGCTGGGCCCGGCCACCTTGTAGCGGGTGACGACGACGAGCGCGAGCAGCACGACGAGTACGACGACTCCCACGACCGCGATGAGAACTGGACTCATGGTGAATTCCCCCTTCCACCGCCCAGGCGGCAGATCAGTACGAATGACGACTTACGAATGACAAATGACGAGTGAAGAGTGACGACTGACGAGTGACGGCTTACGGAACAGACCGGGATCGGCACGAACGACCCGTGGCGCCCCGGCCGTTCAGCGCTGGACCGGGCGGACCGCCACCGACGTGGGTGACAGGGACTCCTCGACCCAGATCTCGGCGCCCCGGGCCACCGGGGCGGGGCTCTTCGCCGCCAGCTTCACCGGCTGGCCCGCGAGGTACACGAGCACCTCGCCGTAGCCGTCGGCCGGGATCGGTGTGACCACGGAGCCCGAACTGCCCACGAGGTCGGTGCCGCGCGGAGTCGCGGAGGGCTCGTCCCGCATCAGGGCCCGGCTGAACCTCCAGGTGAGCCAGCCCGCTCCGGCCCCGGCACCGATGCCCACCGCGGTGGCGGGTCCGGCCCCGAGCCCGGTCGTCCCGAGCACGAGCGCCCCGCCGAAGCCGAGCATCGACACGAACCCGGCGATGACCGGCAGCGAGAGCAGCCCGTCGAAGAGCCCGTCCAGGAAACTCGCCCCGCCGAAGAGCCCTTCGAGGACGCCGTCGAAGACCAGAGTCAGGACCAGCAGAACGATTCCCGCGATGCCGAGACCGAGAAACAGAGTCATCCGGTCCACCTCCCCCACCTGCGCCGGTCACCTCGATCGACGCGAATCATGCCAGGTTCGTGCGCGTGCGCACATTGCCGTGACCCGGCAGTCTTTATGCGTTCTTGATGCCGCGCTGACACCTGAAGCGTCATCCGGTCGGCGTCCGGCACCGAGCCCGTAACCGCCGTCCGGCATCAAGAGCGCGTAAAGACTGCCGGAATCCGGCAATGCGCCGGGCTCCCGCCCCGGGTCACGATGGTCGGGCAGAAACGGGGGGAAGCACGGGGGACGGATAGGGACCCGGTGCCGGAACATCGTCGGGGGACGACCGGCACCGGGGCCCGATCCCTTTACCTCCCTTGCCCCCTTGGGCTTTCCGCCCGAACCCCCCTGGAACTTCCTCCGCGGTGAGGGGAGCCGAGGTCACCCATGGACCTGCCGTATCCCGGCAGCGAGACCCTCCCTCGCCGGACCGCACTCGCCCCGCATGCGCTAAAAAGGCGTCAACGGCTCATCAAGGCACCGAGGGCGCGGATGGCGGGGCGGGACATACCCGAGGAGTACCTGGACGGGTATGCGCGCATTCTCGCGGAAGCCTCCGCGACCGGCCGCCGGCTGACCCGCGACGAGCTCGACTCCCGCCGGACGCTGGGCGAACGGGCCGCCGAGGCGGGGTACGGACTGCGCGCCCTCGTCGGCGCGCACCTGGCCACCGCCCGCGCGCACTGGCCGGCCACTGCCTCCGAGAGCACCCTCGCCGCCGTCGAACAGGCCGTCGACGCCTTCGCCGAGGGATATGAGCGCGCGCAACTCCTCGCCGTACGCCAGGAGGAGGCCGCACGGCGGGAGTTCATCGACGACCTCCTGCACGGCCGCAGCGACCTCGGCCTGCTCGCCGAGCGTGCCGAACGCTTCGGGCTGCGCCTGTCGCACGCGCACGCCGTCGCCGTGGCGCAGGGCCAAGCCGCGTACGACGAGGGGGACGCCGTGTCCCGCGAGGTCGAGCGCGCCCTGATCGGCCGGTTCGGCGACCGCAGCATCCTCGTCACCACCAAGGACGGGCGCCTGGTGTGCATCGCGCCCGGCGACCAGGAGGACGTACTCACCTTCTTCGCCAAGCAGGCGTACGCCGCCACCGACGGCGGACGGGTGGCCCTCGGCCGGTCCCAGCCCGGGCCCGGTGGTGTCGTCCAGTCGTACGAGGAGGCCCTGAACGCCCGCGACCTGGCCGACCGCCTGGGGTTCGACACACCCGTGCTGCGCGCCGCCGACCTCCTCGTCTACCCCGTCCTCACCCGGGACCGGCAGGCCATGGCCGACCTGGTCGTCAGCGCGCTGGGCCCCCTGCGGATGGCCCGCGGCGGCGCCGAGCCGCTCCTCGACACCCTCACCGCGTACTTCGACTCCGGCTGCGTCGCCGCGGAGGCCGCGCGGCGGCTGTCGCTCAGCGTCCGCGCGCTCACCTACCGGCTGGACCGCATCCACAAGCTCACGGGCGCGAATCCAGCGGATCCGGTGCACCGGTACACGCTGCAGACCGCGGTGATCGGGGCGCGGTTGCTGGACTGGCCGGAGAACGATCTCTAAGGATTTCCGAGGATGCTCCGAGGTGTCCTGAGGGACTCCCTCACTCGACTCCCTTAGTCCTCCCCGTCCCCTTCGTCCTCGTACTCCTCGCCGCCGCCGTCTTCCTTGGGCGGCTTCTCCTGCGTTTTCTCCTTGTCCTCGGCCGGGCTCGGTGTGACGGCCGGGGTTTCCGTGAAGGAGGGGGACGCGGGCGGCGCCGTACCGACGTCGGGTGTGGGTGTGGGCGTCTGTGTCCGGGCCACTGTCCCGGCGGCGGGCGCCTCGTTGGTCGGGTCGGTCGCGGACGGCGTGTCCTGCCCTCCGGGCTCCGCCGCGGTGTTGTCCGGCGAGAACATCGACATGCCGGCGAGCACGGCCAGCACGAAGAGCACCGCACCGGCGAGGATGCCGAGGACCCGGGGCCGACGGCGGACCATCGCCCCGACACCGCCACCGACACCGCCCCCGACGCCGCCACCGGACCGTGCGCGTCGCGAGGGTGCGGACGGGGCGGAGTGTGCGGCGTGGGCGGCGGTCGGCGGCAGCCGGTACATCGTCGGCGGCCCGGTCTCGGCGGAACCGATGTGCGGCGGGCTCGCCGCGTACGCCGACGCCGGTCCGGAAGTCGCAGGTGACGTCGGTGTCTGCGCCGACGCCATGGGCAGCGGCTCCGCCCGCCCCTGCCAGGCCCCCGTTCCGAACCAGTCCGCGACCTCCTGGGCCGTGGGGCGGTCCGCGGGCTGCTTGGCGAGGAGGCCGAGGAGGTAGTTCTCGAAGGCGGGCGGCAGTTGGGCGCCGCGCTCGCGGGGCGGCACGGGCGCCATGTCGATGTGCTGGTGCAGGGTGACCGTGGCGCTCTCCCCCTGGAACGGCGGGCGCCCGGTGAGGAGTTGGTACAGCACGCAGCCCAGCGAGTACACGTCGGAGGCGGCCGACGCGGGGCGGCCGAGGGCGCGTTCGGGCGCGAGGTAGAGGCTGGTGCCGACGATCTGGCCGGCCGTGGTGAGCGCGGAGGCGGGGTCGTCGACGAAGCGAGCGATGCCGAAGTCGCCGATTTTCACGGTGCCTTGGGCGTCCGAGAGGAGGTTGCCGGGCTTTATGTCCCGGTGCACGATGCCTTCCCGGTGCGCGGCGGCGAGCCCGGCGGCCGCTTGGGCGGCGACGGCGGCGACCCGCTCCGGCCCGAGGGTGCCCGCCGCGGTCAACTCCTGGGCGAGGCTGCGGCCTTCGACGAGCTCCATGACGAGATAGAAGCGGTTGTCCCAGGCGCCGAAGTCGAACACGGCGACGACGTACGGATGGCTCAGCCTGGCCGCCGTCTGCGCCTCCAGCCGGAACCGCGCGGCCGCCGCGCTGTCGGCCTCGTCCCCGAGCAGCAACTTGACGGCCACGGCCCGGCCCAGCACCTCGTCGGTGGCCTGCCACACCTCACCCATACCGCCGCGGCCAATGGACACCTGCAACCGATACCGCTCCGCGACGAGCACCAGCGAATCATCCTCAACACAGCAGAAGGCCAACACGATGACCGCGAACGGCACTTCATGCGATGCAGAAGAGCAAGTGGGGGGATCCGCAGCGGACCCACCCTACCGACTCCGGGCCCCCAAGGAGCGCGGGGCTGTGTCGATATGCGGCTCCGCCGCGTGGGCGCGCTCAGCCCGGAACAACCCGCAGCCAACCCACAACCCCGCGTACCTCTTCATTGCTCCAAAGGGACAGCCTCGGGCC
Organism: Streptomyces albicerus; assembly: GCF_008905045.1. Taxonomy (GTDB): domain Bacteria; phylum Actinomycetota; class Actinomycetes; order Streptomycetales; family Streptomycetaceae; genus Streptomyces; species Streptomyces albicerus. Next base: position 32,288 of record NZ_VWMY01000067.1, on the reverse strand, counting down.
GGACCATCACACAGTCGAACTCGACAACCCGCCCGGTGGCCGGCTCCCGAGTAACCGGATACATCCCGGTCACTCCGAACCCCGCCTCCTCGTACGCGGCGATGGCCTCCCCCATCGCCGGACTCCCCTCGTACAACCGAAGCGCCGCCACCTCGGACTGCATCCCGACGAACTCGGAAATCCGCTCGCCCGCCCCGGCGAACACCTCCATGTCGAACCCCTGCGTGTCCATCTTCAGATACGGCCGAGGATCATCGATCCCCTCCAGCGCCTTTTGCATCACGTCGTCGAGCCGCCGGATCTCGATCTCCTCCGTACGCCCCTTGGCGAACCGCTTGTACCGCTCCTTGCCGTACTCGCTCGGCGGCAGCAGGGAGTTCATGGACTTCCAGTCGATGTGGATGGACTGAACGGCTTCCTCGCGTCCGAGCGCGAAGTTGTACACCTGCCAGTCGGGGTCGCTCTCAGCACTCCGCTGCAGCCTCTCGAAGGTGTCGGAGACGGGCTCGAACGAAACGATGCGCCCCGTATATCCGAACCGCCGCAGCCCCTTCCCGTACTGGCCGGTATTGGCCCCCACGTCGAACACGCAGTTCACGCGGTATTTCTCCAGCACCGCGGCCACATGCTGGGCGCACAGATAGTGGGCGGCTCCGAGCTGGAACTCGCGTTCCGACTCCGCAGACACGGCCTTCTCAAGGAGTAGCCGCGCACCGGTGTCGCCGAAGGGAACGGCCTTCACCTTCCGCCCGGCGGTCCCGCGCGCCACCAGCCACGCGTCCGCGCCCGCGGCCGTGACCGCATACCGTCCCTTTCCGCGAGTCACCAGATCGGCTCCCGCCCCCACGGGAACGCTGGTCCGATCGCCCCGCCGGAATACCACGGCGGCCCCCGGACCAAGATCGAGTACCTTCACCCCGATTCGGGGCAGGATCCTGAGCAGTTTTCTGTAAAGGGTCTGCATTCGGTCAGCCTCGCAGAAGACACCTGGGATTCACCCAGCCTTTGGACAAGTTTTCGCCGGTGGCCTGCCCAGGGCGCCCTTACCCCTGGGGTGGGGTGTGATGCGTGGCGTGGCGGTCCAGTTCGTATGCCACCCGGATGAGTGGAACGTGGGTGAAGGCCTGCGGGAAGTTGCCGAGGTGGCGGCGGGCCCGTGGGTCGTACTCCTCGGCCAGCAGCCCGACGTCGTTGCGCAGGAGCAGCAGCCGCTCGAAGAGTGTCCGGGCGTCCTTCTCGCGGCCGGTCAGCCGCAGGGCGTCCACGAGCCAGAAGGAGCAGGCGAGGAAGGCTCCCTCGCCGCCGGTGAGGCCGTCGCCGCCGATGCCGTCGGGGCTCTCGGGGCCGCCGCCCGTCGAGTAGCGGCGGACCAGGCCGTCGTCGGTCGCGAGCTCGCGTTCGACGGCGGCGACCGTGCCGACGACGCGCGGGTCGTCCGGCGGCAGGAACCCGGTCCGCGGGATGAGCAGCAGCGCGGCGTCGAGCGCGCGGGAGCCGTAGGACTGGGTGAAGGTGGCGCGGGCCGGGTCGAAGCCGCGTTCGCAGACCTCCCGGTGGATACGGTCCCGGATCTCTCGCCAGTGCGCGACGGGCCCGGGGCGTCCGTGGTCCTCGGCCATGCGGACCGCCCGGTCGAAGGCCACCCAGCACATGACCTTGGAGTGGACGTGGTGGCGCGGTGCGCCGCGCGTCTCCCACAGGCCCTGGTCGGGGCGGGACCACACCTTCTCCAGGTGGTCGAGCACGGCCCGCTGGAGCGCGACGAGATGCCGCTCGGGCCGTAGTCCGGAACGCAGTGTCAGGGCGAGTGTGTCCATCAACTCGCCCGGTACGTCGAGCTGTTGCTGCGCGGCGGCGCCGTTCCCGATCCGTACCGGGCGCGAACTCCTCGTACCCGGCCAGCCAGTCGGCCGTCCACTCGGTGAGCCTGCGCTCGCCGCCGATGCCGTACATGATCTGGATGTCCTGCGGCCGTCCCGCCACCGCCCGCTCCAGCCAGCCCCGCCAGGCGTCCGCCTCGACGGTGAACCCGCTGCGCAGCAGCGCCTCCAGGGTCATTCCGGCGTCGCGCAGCCAGCAGTAGCGGTAGTCCCAGTTGCGTACGCCGCCGGGCTGCTCGGGCAGGGAGGTGGTGGGAGCGGCGATGATGCCGCCGGTCGGCTCGTACGTGAGGGCCTTGAGCGTGATGAGGGACCGTACGACCGCGTCACGGTAGGTGCCCTCGTACGAGCAGGGGCCCAGCCACTTCTTCCAGTACTCCTCTGTGCGGTGCAGCGCCTCCAAGGGGTCCACCGGGTCGGGGGCGGGCAGGTGGGAGGGCTGCCAGGTGAGGACGAAGGGAACCCGTTCGCCCGCGGAGACGGTGAAGTCGGCGGTGTGGGCCTCGCCGTGCGCGGTCGGCGTGACGGGGGTGGACAGCCACACCGACTCCGGTCCCGCGATGCCCGTCAACTGCCCGCGCACGCGGTGCATCCAGGGCACCACGCTCCCGTACTCGAAGCGCAGCCGCAGATCCATGTGCAGCTCGACCGTGCCGGACAGGCCCTCCACGATGCGTACGACGCAGGGGGCGCCGGCGCGGCGCGGCATGAAGTCGACGACCGTGGCCCGGCCGGTGGCGGTCTCCCACTCGGTCTCCAGGACGAGGGAGTCGCCGCGGTAGCGACGGCGGGTGCAGCCGTCCTCGGCTCCCGCCGGCGCGATCCGCCATCGGCCGTTGTTCTCGTCGCCCAGCAGCGCGGCGAAGCAGGCGGGCGAGTCGAAGCGCGGCAGGCACAGCCAGTCGAGGCTGCCGTCGCGGCCGACGAGGGCGGCGGTCAGCAGGTCTCCGACGAGGGCGTAGTCCTCGATCCTTCCCGGCATGGGGCCAGTGTCGGCGCGGGGGTGGGCGGGGGCATCTCGGGCTCACCCGGTCGGCCCGGTGCGCTGGTGGGAGGTGCCGACGGGTGGTGCGGTGGGGAGGAGATCCCGCCTCGTCAGGGACCTCGGGACCTTGTCGTGGGGAAACGTCAGGAACCTCGGGAACCTGTCGTCAGGAAACGTCAGGAACTTGTCGTCGGGAAACGTCAGGCACTTCAGGAGGCATCCGCGATGAACCGTCCGCCCCGCCCGCCCCGCCGCCCGGCCGGCGCCGTCCGCGCCCGTGCCCTCGCGCCGGCCCTGGCGGCGGCCGCGCTGCTGACGACGACGGCCGGGTGCTCGGACGGCGCGGGCGGCGCCGGCCGGGCGGCGGACGATCCGGCCGCCTCCGCGTCGCCCGTGGCCAGACGGGCCCCGTCGCCCTCCCCCTCGGTCACGGTCGCCCCGACGCTCACCGAGGCGCAGGCGAAGTCGGCGTTGATCGACAACACCGGCCTCGGCGAACAGTGGGCACCGACCCAGGGCGCGGCGACCTGGCGGGACGCCCTGCTCAAGGGGAAGACGGACGTCGCCGACTGCCAGCGACTGCTGGACGGCCTGTACGCGGAGGACCTGCTGGGCGAGCCCGCCGGGGCCCGCGCGGTCGCCGGCTTCGACGACGCGGACAACAGGGCGCAGTTGCGCCACCAGGTCGCCGCGTACGACCGGGCGGCGCTGGACGCGTCGCTGGCCTGGCTGAAGACGGCGCCGGAGACGTGTGCCGAGTTCACGTCCACGGATGTCAGGGGCGGGCAGCACACGGTCCAGGTCGTCGCGGCGCCGTTGCCCGGCGTGGGCGAGGCCCGCGAGGGCCTGCACGTGACGGTGACCGGTGAGACCGAGGGCATGCCGGTCGCCCTCTCCCTGGACTTCGCCGCCGTACGGGTCGGCGACAGCGCGCTCTCCCTCACCAACGGCGGCATCGACGGCGCGGACTCCGACTCGACCCAGCAGGCCGCCCAACTCGGCACACAACGCCTCCAGGACGTCCTCACCGGAAAGACCCCGGCGGCCCCGCCCACGAACGAGCAGGAGCCCGCGGACGAACAGGAGCCCGCGAACGAACAGGACTGACCCGCCCACGAACGCACAGGACTGACCGCTCACGCTCGGCGGTTCTCCACGCTCGTCACCACCGGGGGCCGGCGAGGCGCCCGGGGTCGGCGTCATCGCCGGGCTCGGCCAGGTACCGCTCGACCGGTCCCAGCGTGAGCAACCCGCTGCCCGCGCCCGCGAGTTCGGCGGCGGCCGGGCGGAGGCGGGTGCGGGCGCGTTGCAGTGCGGTTCGGTCGTCGAGGCGGAGGGCGGCTTCGGCCTCCAGGGCGCAGCAGGCCTCGTAGAGGAGGTCGCGCGGGGGTTCCGGGAGGGTGCGGAGGGCCGTACGGGCCTCGGCGGGGCGGCCCGCGGCGATCAGCGTGAAGGGCTCGGCCCAGGGGCGGTAGGGACCCCACTCGGCCTGTGGGTCCGGGGCCGGTGGCAGTCCGTACGTCAGGCGCAGACAGAGCAGGGCGAGCGGGAGGAGCCCGTGTTCCAGGCCGGGCATGCCGGCGCCGTCGAGGCGGGTGGCGGCGGTCCGGTAGGCGGTCTCGGCCTGGGCCGGGTGTCCGGTCGCGGCGAGCCTGAGGGCCGCGTACCACTCGGTGAAGACGCTCACCAGCGGCAGTTCGTGGCGTTCGGCGAGGCGGTCCGCGGCGGTCGCGTGGGTGTCCGCCGCCTCGAAGTCGGCGAGTGCGCTGCGGGCCTGGAGGCGGATGAGGTGGCCCAGGACCTCGTACGTCACCAGGCCGTGCCGCGCGGCCAGTTCGACGAGTTCCGCGCCGATCGCGTCCCGCTGCGGGGCGAGGCCGGCGCGGGTGAAGGACTGCATGAACGTGCCGTTCAGGGCGAAGGCCAGCAGCGCGGGGTCGTCGAGGCGACGGGCGATCTCCTCGGCCTCGCGGGCGGCCTCGGGCCCGCGCGGCCCGTCGGCGCCGCGCGTCTCCAGGGCGACGGTGGCCAGCAGGCGGCAGCGGGCCGCGTCGTGCGTATCGGGCGGCAGCGCGGCGAGGGTGCGTTCGGCGGCGGCCACGATGTGCTCCGCGAGGGCCGGGTCGTCTGCGCGCGTCCAGATCGCCGGGACGTCGTACGCGCCGATCACCCGGGCGGTCAGCTCCGGGTCTCCGTGCTCCTCCGCGGCCGTGATCGCCGCCATGCGGTGCTGCCGGGCCGCCGTCAGGCCGCCGCCTCCGGTGACCGCGAGGTTCCGGATCAGGCCGACGGTGGATTCCAGGCGGGCGCGGGCGCCTGCGGCGACGGTGCGGTCGTAGGTTTCGGCGGCTTGGGTCCAGAGTTGGGCCGGGGTGGGGGGCGGTGGCGTGTCGGGTGCGGGTTGTGGGGGCTCGGCTTGGTCGTTGGCTGCGGGTTGTGGGGGCTGAGCGCGCCCACGCGGCGGAGCCGCAAATGTCACAGCCCCGCGCCCCTGGGTAGGTGGGGGCTCGGGCCGGTCGAAATCCAGGGTCGGGTCCTGCGTGAGGATGGATGTTTCCAGGTGGCGCAGGGGTGGGCCGGGGTCCACTCCCAGTTGGTCCACCAGGACCGTGCGGGCTCGGCGTAGGACGGCGAGGGCGTCGCCCTGGCGGTGCTGGCGGTAGAGGGCCAGGGCGAGCAGGCGCCAGGCGTCCTCGCGCCAGGGGTGGTCGGTGAGGTGGGCGTCGAGGTCGGGGACCGCGTCGGCGGGACGGCCCAGGGCGAGTTGGGCCTCGGCGCGCCGCTCGACGGCCTGGAGGCGGAGTTCGGCGAGGCGGGCTCGCTCGGCCCGGGACCAGTCCTCCTGCGCGAACTCGGCGTAGGCCGGGCCCCGCCACCAGCCCAGGGCCTCCTCCAGCGCCGACAGGGCCTCCGGGGCCGGTAGCTTCGCCGCCGTTCCGAGCGCCTTCTCGAAGCGCCACGCGTCGACCGCGTCCGGCTCGGCGCGCAGCGCGTACCCCGGCCCGTCGGTGACCAGCAGCCGGGCCGGCGCCCGCGGCGGCCGCTCCGGTTCCAGTACGCGGCGCAGCGCGGCCACGAACGTCTGGACGGCCCCCACCGCACCGGGCGGCGGATCCACCCACAGGTCCTCGACCAGCCGGGCGACGGGCACGACCCGGCGGCGCGCCACGATCAGCCGGGCCAGCACGGCCCGATGCCGCGGCCCCTTCAACGCGAGCCCACGCCCGTCCCCGCCGACGGCCACCGTCGGCCCGAGCACCCCGAACGCAACCCGCTCCATGCCGACCGACCTCTCCGCATATCCCCAGGCACGGTACTGCGCCACACATGCGCCACCCCCGTACGGCCCGCCTGCTGATCCCCCGCTGATTCACACCCGGCAGGCTCAAGGTGCACGGGCGCTCCTGCTACCCCGGGCCCCGGCAGCGCCCCATAAGGGGCGCGGGGAACTGCGCGAGCAACCCCCACAACCCGCAGCTCACCACGAACCCGACCACCCACCCCACCCAGGGGCGCGGGGAACTGCGCGACCAGCCCCCACAACCCGCAGCCAACGACCAACCCGACAACCCCTCCGAAAGGCCACCCGTGACCACCGCCCCAACCATCCCCGGCTTCACCCACCTCCGCACAGGCGTCGCAGACAACGTCACCCTCACCGCATCCGTCGGCGGCACCGGCACCCCCGTCGTCCTCCTGCACGGCTTCCCGCAGACCCACCTGATGTGGCGCCACGTCGCCCCCGCCCTCGCGGCCGAGCACACCGTCATCTGCCCCGACCTGCGCGGCTACGGAGCCAGCGACAAACCGGCCGACCCCGACGGAACGACGTACTCGAAGCGGACGATGGCCGCCGACGTGGTCGCGCTCGCCAGAGCGCTCGGCCACGAACGCTTCGCGCTGGTGGGGCACGACCGGGGCGCACTGGTCGCGTTCCGGGCGGCCCTCGACCACCCGGACGCGGTCACGCACCTCGCCTCGCTGGACGTCCTGCCGACCCTGGACATGTGGGACGTGCTGCACGGGACGTCGGCCGCGATCGGCTTCCACCTCTACCTCATGGCCCAACCACCCGGCCTGCCCGAGCAGTTGATCGGAGCGAGCCCGGACGCCTTCTTCGGCCACTTCCTCGACGTCTGGACGCGGGACGAGGCGGCGATGCCGCCCGAGGTCCGCGCCGCCTACCTGGCGGCGTCCCGCGCGGCCGTCCCCTCCATCGTCGCGGACTACCGCGCCTCCGCCGGCATCGACGTCGTACACGACCGGGCCGACCGCGAGGCCGGCAACCGCCTGCGGATGCCGGTGACCGTCCTCCAGCAGGACTGGGGCACGGCCCTCGGTTTCGACGCCGCCGCGCTGTGGTCCGCCTGGGCACCCGACCTGCGGCACACCACCGTCTCCTGCGGGCACTTCATGGCAGAGGAGGCTCCCGATGAGGTGACCAAGGCCGTACGGGACCTGCTGACCCGGTGAATCCGCGGGATCCGGCGCGCCGACGCAAGAGGCTGCCAGCGCACGGACTGCCGACGCAAGGGTCGTATCGACGGAAGGTCCTGCCGACGCAGGGGCTGTCGACGCAAGGGGCTGCCGGCGCAAGGGCCTGTCGACAGGCAGGATAGTTAGGTTAGCCTTTCCTAATGAAATCGACCTCCCCTGTCCCGAACCGTGTCTCCCGCCGGCGCCTGCTGGCGGCCGGCGGCGCCCTCGCCCTCGCTCCCCTTCTGGCCGCCTGCGGTGACGGCGACGACAGCGACGAGCCCGCGGGGACGGCCGGAGAGGACCGGAGCGGCGACGGCCCCTGGTCCTTCAAGGACGACCGCGGGCGTACGGTCGAGACCGACCGCAGGCCGGAGACGCTCGTCGCGTTCGTGAGCACGGCCGCCGCGCTCTACGACTACGGCATCGAGTGCAAGGGCGTCTTCGGCCCCACCGATCCGGTCGGCGGCAAGCCCAACCCGCAGGCCGGCGACATGGACGTGTCCAAGCTGACCAGCCTCGGCACGGCGTGGGGCCAGTTCAACGTCGAGAAGTACGCGGCCCTGAAGCCCGACCTGCTGATCAGCAACATGTTCCCGGCGCCCGACCTCTGGTACGTACCCGAGGAGAGCCGCGAGAAGATCGAGGCCCTCGCGCCCACCGCCGGCATCAGCGTCGCCCGGACCTCGCTCCTCAACCCCCTCCGCCGGACCGCCGAACTCGCCGAGTCCCTCGGAGCGGACCTGGGCGCCAAGAAGGTCACCGACGCGAAGGCCCGCTTCGACAAGGCGGTCGAGACCCTCCGCGAGGCCGCGGAGGCGAGCGGCGGGCTGAAGGTCATGGCGATGACCGGGGACGACGAGCAGATGTACGTGGCCGTCCCCGACTCGTACAGCGACCTGAACTACTTCAAGGACCTGGGAGTGGAGTTCGTCGAGGGCGAGAAGTCCGACGAGTGGGGCTTCTGGGAGTTCCTCAGCTGGGAGAACGCCGACAAGTACCACGCCGATCTCATCATGATCGACAACCGCTCCACCGCCCTCCCGCCCAAGGAGCTGGACAGGAAGCCGACTTGGCGTCAGCTGCCCGCCGTCAAGGCCGGCCAGACGACCCCGTGGTCGATGGAGGAGCGGTTCAGTTACGCCGGTTTCGCGCCGGTCGTCGAACGGCTCGCGGCGGCGGTGGAGAAGTCGAAGAAGCTGACCTGACCGAGTGGCCAACTGGCCGCCTGATCGCTTGATCGCCCAGCCGGCCCTACTGCCCCGTGAGGAGAGTCCGGTGGAGAAGCGCACGCCCCGACTCGGCGACATCCAGGAGACGTTGCTCATCCCCCTCTACGCCCGCGCGGTGGAGACACGTAAGCCGCGCGGCATGCTGAAGGACCCGCGAGCCGTCGACATGGTCGACGCGCTCGACTACGACTTCTCCCGCTTCGACGGCGCGAAGAGCCTGCTCGGGGCGAATCTGCGCACGCTGCTCTTCGACCTGTGGGTACGCGACTTCCTGGACCGGCACCCGTCGGGCACGGTCGTGGAGATCGGTACGGGCCTCAACACCCGTTTCGAGCGCCTGGACAACGGCACGGTCCACTGGTTCGACCTCGACCTGCCCGATGTGATCGCGCTGCGGCGGAACTTCTTCGAGGACACGGACCGCCGGCGCATGCTCGCCGCCTCGGTCACCGACTCCGACTGGCTGGAGGAGGTACGGAGCAGCAGCCCCGGGCCGTACTTCCTGGCCGCCGAGGCGGTGTTGATCTACCTGGAGGAGGAGCAGGTCCGCTCGGTCCTCCGGCAGGCCGGCGAGCGGTTGCCGGGGGCGCACCTCGCCCTGGAGACCGCGTCGGCCCGCATGATCGACGCCCAGGACAGCCATGACGTACTCGCCGGAATGGCGGCCCGTATGCGGTGGAGCTGCGACGACCCCAGAGCGGTCGAGCACTGGCAGCCGGGCCTGCGCCTGACCGACTCCCGCACCCTGGCCCACCTGCCCGCTCCGGTCGCCCGTCAGCTCCCGCTCCCTTTGCGCCTCGTCCTCCGGTTCATGGCCACGGTCCGCCGCCGCGACATCGAGGCGTACCGCTTCAACCTGTTCCGGTTCGCCTCTGAATAACCCCTGCGCGGGCGAGGCGAGCACCCGCCGGTCCACCACCGTCGCGCCATGGGGCACGCCCCCCAGATGCAACGCCACATACAACGCCAGATGTAATGGTTGAATGTATTTGACCCATGACCGCACCCTGGCGGACATGGCACGAATCGCAGATGTGCGGCGAGAATCGTGGTGGTGCCCCTCGTGTGGCCTCTCCTCCGATTTCTGCCGACCGATATCGGAACACTTCACGTCCGAGGGAATGGTGCGGTACCTGTGGTGCGCCACCAATGGATGGCTCATCACCCGCTCCGACTTCCACCTGATCCAGGTGAGCGAGCCGAGCGGGGCCAGCCGGGCCGCGGAGCGTGGGGTCTCCTGACGCGCGAGAAGGTCACGTGAAGCAGAACCATTACGGCCGCCTCGGGGCGGTACTCTCCGCCGATCTGATCAATCTGCCCGAGATGAGCGCCACGAGCATCCAAGCCCTGCTCGAGGCACACGAGATCCGCCGCCCTGAAATGACCGAAGCCGACGTCGAGGGCTTCCGGCTCTGGCGGGACCGACTGGCGCGGGCATTCGACCCCAGCGACCCGACCGAGCAGTGCTCAGCCGTGAACGACCTGCTGGTACAGGCAACCATCCGCCCCTGGGTGACCACCCACGACGGCCTCCAGCCCCATCTCCACTTCGTACCCGACTCGGCCGACGTACTCTCCCGGGTCAAGGCGGTCACCGCCGGCGGACTCGCCTTCGTCCTGTGCTGGGAAGGAGGATCAAGACTGGGCCGCTGCTCCCGCCCCGCATGCTCCCGGGCCTACGTGGACACCTCCAGAAACGGACGCCGCCGCTATTGCACGGCCCGCTGCGGAAACACCGAAGCGGTCATCCGACACCGCTCCCGCTACGAACGCTCCGCGAGCAGCTCGGCCAAGTGATCCACGAATGCGGTGAGCCGGTCCGGATCAGCACGCCCTGACCCACAAACGGTGGCCCTGGGGCTCAGTGATCGGACTCGGAGCGGCGGCGTGGTTTTCGGGGGCGGATTTTCGCGGCCAGGGCCGCGACGTCGTCCTGGGCTCGGGGGGCGTCGAGGCGGGTGAGGATTTGGTCCAGGAGGTGTTCGATGTCGGCCTCCGGGTGCAGGCGCAGGGTGGCCAGCCGGGTCAGGGAGGTGTCGATGTCCTCCTCGCGGCGCTCGACCAGGCCGTCGGTGAACATCAACAGGGTCTCGTCGGGGGCGAGTTCGTGGGTGCTCAGCTCGTAGCCGCCGACGCCGGTGCCGAGCGGGGGACCGACGGGGACGTCGAGCAGGGTGCCGGTGCCGTCGCCGGCGAACACGGCCGGAGGCAGGTGCCCCGCGCTGGCGAGCGCGGCCCTCCCGCGGGTCGGGTCGACGCGGGCGAGCAGGCAGGTGGCCGGGCGGCGCGTGCCGTCCTCGGCGACGGCGGCGTCGAGCTGGCGGAGCACGCGGTGCGGGGGCAGGTCGGCGGAGGCGACGTACCGGAGCATCGAGCGGTACGCGTTCATGTCGACGGCGGCGTCCAGGCCGTGCCCCATGACGTCGCCCATGACCAGCAGGGTGCGCCCGTAGTGCAGCCGTACGGTCTCGAACCAGTCGCCGCCCACGAGGGTGCCGCCGCCGACGGGCAGGTAGCGGGTGGCGACGTCGAGGTTCGGGTGCGGGCGGCCGGGTTCGGCGAGGAGGGCGCGCTGGAGCTTCATGGCGGTGCTGTGGACGGCGGTGTGGCGGCGGGCGTGGCCGATGTGGACGGCGGCGAGACGGGCTGCGTAGTGCATCGCGGCGGTCTCGTGGTCGGCGAAGGGGCGGCCGGTGCGCACGGCGAGCAGCACCCCGTACAGGCGGCCGTGCGCGAGCAGCGGCACGGACATCGACCGGCGCGACACGACGCCGGACACGTCCTCCGTGGCGGTGATCGGGTGTCCCTCGTCCAGGGCCCGCACGGTCAGGGACCGCTCCCTGTCGGGCGTCTCCAGCAGCTCGCCCGGCCCCACCGCCGCGACCCGGGTCAGCGCCGTCTCGCCCGTGTGCTCCGCCGCCGGTACGTCCTCGCCGAGCAGGTCCACGGCGACGGCCTCGCATCCGTGCCGCCCCAGGAATCCGACCAGTTCCCCGCAGGTGGTCCGCTCGTCCAGGCTGGTCCCGATCGACTCGACGGCCTCCTCCACAAGGCCGACCGGCGCCGAACCGTCCTCACCAGACCGCTCCACAAACCCACCTCCGCCGCACCGCTCCCGTACGCCCCGCGACGCACCCAAGCAGCCATATCACCAGCTATCGAACGGCGCGGCCTCTGGCGCGCGGCGGCGGGGAAGGTGCGGCGGAATTCCCGGAAACCTAGTCCTCGTACGGGAACGAGTGGTGCTCGTGTGCCACGATCCAGCGGCCGTCCTCCTTGCGCAGGCCGAGGGTGAGGCGCAGCCGGGTGTCCGGGCGGGTGGCCAGCTCGTCCGGGGTGCCGCAGCGCAGGAGGGCATGGGCGTAGGCGACGTCCGCGCCCGCGGTGACGTCGAGCGAGAGGATGTCGAAGGACGCCCCCTTGGCCTGCCACTCGAAGAAGGGCGGCCAAGTGGCGCGGTACGCGTCCAGACCACGGACGCCTTCCTGCGGCGGCGGCACGTCGTACATCACGATGTCCTGCGCGTGGTCGGCCAGAACCGTGTCCAGATCCCCGGCGTGCACGGCCTCGGCCCACCGCTCGATCAGCTCCCGGATCAGCGCTTCGTCGTTCTCCGGGCCCTTTGTATCGGTCGTGTCGGTCATGTCGATCTCCTTGCTCCTTTCTCTGACGACTGTTCCACGGCCGGAAAGTAATCGCCGCGGGGCATCGGCCTCGAGGTCCAGGAGGGGTGAGCGGGCCGGAAACCGGCGGGTGACCGGGTGGGGTGGCCTGGCGGCTTGACCGGGCGGTTTGACCGGGCGTGCGGGACCAGTAGTCGGAAGTGGCTGGGGGTGGTACTCCGGGTGAAGCATGAGCGAGTATGGGGTTATGACCGCGGCCCATCGCGCCATGGCTCTCCTGGAGACCTGGCCGAACCTGGTAAGTGGCCCGCCCCGGTGCACCGTTGGGCATGCCTTCGCTTCGGCGGGACACGAGATCGTCCACTTCCACTCCGACGACTCCGCCGACCTCTACCTCACCCGCACGGCTGTCGAACGCCTGCTTCCCCAGCTCGTGCACACCAGCGCGATCCGAGTCCGCCCCGGCGCCTCCTGGATCACCGTCCTCCTCGACTGCGACGCCGACGTCCAGCTCCTGCTGGGCCTCGTGAGCGTCGCGCTGAAGGAGCACGGCGCGGTCACGCCCCGCCGCCCGTCACCACCGTGCGACTGGGAGCGGCCGCCGACGGTCCCCCGTCCACGCCCGGGGGCGGCCCGGCGCGTGGTGGACCGCCTCATGCCGCACGGTCACAGTCACTAGGGCCCCGTACCGCCGCCGCTCACGCCCCGCGTTGCCGCTGTCCGGGGCTCCGCCGGGGATGCCGCGTCCGTCGCAGTCGACGGCTCCGCCGCAGTCGCCTTCGCCTTCCCCGTCGGGGCCAGCTCCGTCGCCGGAGCCGCCCCCACCACCTCCACCACCGAGCCCGGCTTCAACACCTTGTACAGCAACATCGCGTCGGGGCTCCGCAGGCCGATCACGCCGCCGGTGCTGTCGTAGTTGCCGGGCGCCTTCTCGTCCCAGGTGAGGGCGAGGACGTAGTTCGTACGGTCGTCGGGGGTGCGCAGCCTCATCACCCATGTCGCCTTCATGTCGTACCCGTTGAACCCCGCGGAATCGCCGGGCACGGTCGCCGCCGGGTATTTGGCGGTGACCGTCATCAGCCCCGTCGGGGTCGGTGTCTTGAGCGCCCCGGAAGAGATGGGCAGAATGCGCCCCTCGACGGTCAGTTCACGCCGGGTGAGATCGACCGTGACGGCGGGGGCCACCGGACTGGGCGCCCTGGTGACCGGCGGCGTGGGCGCGCCGTAGGTCGCGGCGGGCGGAGTCGAACGGGCATCCTCGCCACCCGTCAGGATCACGGTCAGGACCAGAGCCAGGGCCCCCGCGGCGGTGGCGCCGGCCGCGGCCAGCGAGCCCTGCCGCCGACGCCGACGGCGTACCGCGCGCCGCCGGATCTCCGCACCCGGAACCGGTACGGGCGTCTCGTGGTCCTGGGCCAACTCATGCAGCGCGAGGGCCAGTTCGGAGCGATCGAGCTGCCCGGAGCCCGAAGCGTCCTCGGGTCGGCGGGGCGTGAGCTCATCGGACACGGCCGTCCTCCCTCTCACCCAGTTCGTCGGCCTCGTCGAGCAGCCGCGCCAGCGCCGCCCGGCCACGGGACAGCCGGGCCTTGACCGTCCCCACGGGCGCACCGGTTTCGGAGGCTACCTGTTCGACACTCATGTCGCACAGATGGTGCAGAACGACAGCCATGCGCTGCGCCTCCGGCAGCTCCCGCAACGCCCCCACCAGCGCGGCACGCTCCGGCCCCGGACCGGGCGTGTGCTCCGGCGGCGGATTGCGGCGCACCAGTTCCAGCCAGCGCCGCGCCCGCCGCCACCGGCTCACCGCGAGCCGCATCGCGACCGTGCGGATCCACGCCTCGGGCGCCCCCTCGGCCAGGAACTCCCGCCGCCGGTCCCAGGCGCGTACGAACGCCTCCTGGACGACGTCCTGCGCCTCGCCGTGATCCCCGGTGAAGGCGTAGAGCTGGCCGGTCAGCCGGGGGAACGCGGCGGCGTAGAACGTGTCGAACTCTTCCTCGGTCATGCCCCCCGCCATGTTCCCCGCCGCTGTTCGCGGATTTCCCGTGCAACCCGGCCGCCCCCGCCGTGCGTACAGGTCCCGTACGTCGCGTACATCGAAGCACAACACAGGGGGCACCCCATGACCACGAGCAACGACCTCCGCGGAGCGACAGCGGTCCACGGCGGCGGTGGGCACAGAACCCCCCACGGACCCGCACCAGCCCGACGACCAGCGATCGACTGACCATGGACGAACACGACGTCACCACCCGCGCCAGGAAGTACTGGCCTCGACTGATCCGTACCGCCCGCTTGCTCACGGGGGATCCCGCCGGCGCGGAGAGCCTGGCGCGAGCGGCACTGACGGAGATGTACGCGCGGCGGCGAGGGGTTCCATCCGACGACGCGGAGTTCTACGTCCGAAGGGCGTTGGTACGGGGCTACCTCCGGCGGTCACGCAGCGAGCGCCTGCCCTTCGCCCGAGGTCACCTCCGGCGTTCGCGCAGGCAGCGCCTGCCGTTCGCCCGTTCCGGGCACGCACCGAAGTCGTACGTCCCCGATGAACTCGACCCGCTCGCCGAGGCGTTGGCCGCCCTTTCGCCCCGTCGACGGGCCGTGGCCGTGCTCCACCACTGGGACGGCCTCCCCCACCGCGAGATCGCCGCGCTCCTCGACTCCTCGCCGGGCGCGGTCAAAGCGCACCGGCGCCGAGCCCTGAAGACCCTCCGCGCCCATCCCGCGTACAACGACGCCCCCCACATCGGGAGCCCGCCCGTGCCCGACCCCGTCCTCCCGCCGCTCCCCGCGATCGAAGAGGCGGGCCGCACCCGCCGACGACGACGGCGCCGTACGACGGCGGCACTGACGACGGCCTGCGCCCTGCTCCTCGTACCCCTGGTCCTGGGAGCCGTGCAGGGCACCGGCTCCGGTCCGAATACGACCTCAACTCCCGCCGCCAGGACTGCTGTTCGCGTCGTCACCGCCGGTGAGCGCGTCGCCGCCGGCCCCGGTGTCGAGCTCTGGCTCACCAAGGACGGCAAGCACTGGTCGACGCCGAAGCAGTCGAACCAGTTCCACCCGACCGGTGAGGGGAAGAGTCCCACTCTGACCGTCCAGTCGGACCCCGCGTCCGGTGAGCGCCACTTCCTCTCCGGCGTCTACCGGGGCGCCCGCGAGCTGTCCCGCATCGAACTGACCACTGACGACGGCGAGTTCACGGCCCGTGTCCTCACTCTGGCGGGCACCCCGGGCTGGTCCGTCTGGTTCGCGGACACCCAACTCCCCGGCAGCAAGGGGCTGTTGGACCCGGTCACCGTGAAGGCCTACGACTCCACCGGCAAGCTCCTCGCGCGGACGGCCACCACCTCATGAGCGCCCGACTTCGCACGCTCCGCACCTACCTCCGCCGGACCCGCCCCCGCCGCCTCCGCCGCGCCCTGGCAGCCCTGCTCGCCCTGTTCCTCACGGCCTGCGCGGCCCTCGTCCTCGCGTACCGCCTGACCGAGATCCCCGAGCCGCACCCGGAGACGGTCAGCCAGAGCACGGTCTTCGTGGACGCGGAGGGCGAGTACCTGGGCCGCCGTGGACCGGTCGACCGCCAGGACATCCCTCTCGAGCAGGTGCCCCGGCATGTCCAGAACGCGGTGATCGCCGCCGAGAACCGTTCGTTCCGTACGGACTCGGGGGTCGCCCCGACCGCGATCCTGCGGGCGGCGCTCGCGACCGTGACGGGCGGCGAGCGGCAGGGCGGTTCCACGATCACGCAGCAGTACGTGAAGAACGCCCTGCTGACCCCGGAGCAGTCGCTGAAGCGCAAGGCGCACGAGGCGCTGATCGCCGTGAAGCTGGACCGCACGAGGTCCAAGGACGAGATCCTGGAGGGCTACCTCAACACGGTGTACTTCGGCCGCGGCGCCGCGGGGATCGAGTCGGCCGCGCGGAACTACTTCGGCGTGGGAGCAGGGGACTTGACGGTCTCTCAGGGTGCGGCACTCGCGGCGATCGTCAACCTTCCCTCGTACTACGAGCGGGCGGGCGCCGACGCGAAGGTGACCGGGACGCTGGAGCGCCGCTGGGTCTGGGTGCTCGACGCGATGGCGGACTCGGGCGCGATCACCGACCGGCAGCGCGCGTCCGCCCGCTTCCCGGCGTTCCGCTTCTACCCGCCGGGCGACACGGACGGCCAGCGCCAGTACCTGATCGACGCGGCCTCCGCCGAGGCCGCCGACCGGCTCGGCATCACGGAGGACCAACTGGCGCGCGGCGGCTACAAGGTGCACACCACCTTCGACCTCGGCCTGCAGGACGCGACGGCGGAACTGGTCCGCGACCGTACGCCCGCGAACTCGAAAGGGGCGCGGCTGCACACCGCGGTCGTCGCGACCGTGCCGGGCGACGGCGCGGTCCGTGTGCTGTACGGCGGCGCGGACTACGCTCACCAGCCGTTCAACGACGCCGTCGACGGGGCGGTCGAGGCGGGCACGGCGACCGAACCGTTCATGTTCAAGGGCATCCGGCTCGGCGACCCGCTGTCCGACCTCCAGAAGGATCCGGCCCCCACGCCCATGCGCCTGAACTCGGCGTACGCGACCCTGGCGGCCAAAGGCAGGTACGCGAAGCCGTACACGGTCACGAAGATCACCCGCGGGGGCACCACGGTCCACACCACGCACGCGAAGACCCGTACGGCGATGCACGAGAAGGAGGCGGCGGTGATCAACGAGCTGATGCATGTGTCGCTCGCCGAGGGGGCCGCGGTCAAGCCGGTCGAGGTCACGTCCCGGCCGCTGATCAGCCACTCGGCGGGCGCGGGCAGCGGCCCGGGAACCCGTACCGTCTGGCACAGCGTCTACTCGCCCCGGCTCGCCCTCACCGTCGCCCTGTTCGCCGAGCGCGGCGGCAAGCCCGCCCGGGTCGCGGGCCTGACCGGCACGTATCCGCCCGACCAGCACGCGGCGCTGGAGGCGACGGAGGTATGGCGGCTGGCCGGCTCCCCCGGCGCGCAGTCCGAGGCGGTGGCCGTGCCCGTACCCACCCGGACAGCCCCATAGGGGGCTACATCTCGGACTCGCCCCACAAGCTGACGGTCACGTCGTCGCCGACGGACAGCTTGCCGGGGCGCAGTACGGCGTACTTCGTGCCGAAGGCGACTCCGCCCTGGGTGGCGCGGCGGTAGGCGGCGAGGGTGCGGAGGGGCTCCGGGCCCGTTTTCGTGCCGGAATTCTGCTCGACGATGGTGACGGCGCAGCGGATGGCGAGTTTCGCGTAGCTCAGTTCGGCGTCGCCGATGGTGATGCGGTGGGCGCGGTCCTCGGTGTGCGGTTCGTCCCAGCCGTCGATGACGACGTTCGGGCGGAAGCGATTCATGGGCAGCGGTTGCGCGCCGCGTTCGGCCAGCTTCCGCTGCAGCAGGTCCAGGGTGGAGCGCGAGATGAGGTGCAGGGCGCTGCTGTCGGCGTAGCCGGAGGTGCCCGGTGTCCTGCCGTCGGTCACCCGGTGGTGTTCCGGCGGCACGCGCACGAGCCTGCTGGGTGTGCCGAGCACGTGCGACAGCCAGTCGGCTGCCGCGTCGCCCTGGTCGATCCCCTGGTGTGCGGCCCCGAACAGGTCGACGGGCCGCCGGGCGCCGGAGGTGTCCACGTCGATGTCCACGGATTCGGAGCCCGGTGCGCGGAGCGTGAGCCGTTCGCCGTCGGTGGTGATGTCGGGCCGGATCACGGCCAGTCGTGGATCCCGCCGCTGCGTGCGGAAGACGCCCTCTTCGCTGACGACCATGAAGCTGCGGTCGTGTGCGAGACCGGCGGGCGTCAGCATCGCCTCACTCGCCGACGTCCCGGCGCAGCCCTTGACGGGGTAGTACGTCAACTCGACGACGGTGGCCATGTCCTGCCCTGCCTTCCGTTGTTTCCTGCCCTGCTTCCCGTTGTTTCCGGCACCCTCCGCCCGCCACCGCGTCCCGCCAGGGGCCCGGGGGTCCTGCCTCGTCGCGGTCGCACGGAACGCTCAACGCTTCTCGTACGGGTCGGAAGGTGCCGAAATCCGTTGTACGGATGCGGCGTCCAGCACGGGTCGAGCCGCTTCCGACCCGGGCTTCCCCGTCGGACGCCACGTCCCCGTGACCGTGACCCACGTATCGGCCGCCGGAGCGTCGGCACCGCGGATCTCGACCTTCAGTGCCTGCACATCGGCGGCGCAGCAGGCGACCAGCAACCGGGCGACGTACCAGACCCCGCCGTCGTCCCGGGTCACGAAGCCGGTCAGGCGGACGGTGCGGCCCTTCAGGGAGGCGCCCGTGTCCCACTCCGCCCGGGACGCGAACGCGCCGACCGTCAGGTCGACGGGATCCCCGGCCGGGAGCTTCGGAAAGGTGCCCGTGCCCTGGGCCGCGACCCTCGCCTCCTCGCGTTCGGCGCTGTACGAGCCGAGGGCGGGAGGAGGGAAGAGGAGGAGGGCGAGGGCGGGGGCGGTGAGGAGCCAGGCGATGCGGGGGTTGCGGGTGTGGTCGTGGCCGACGTGCTCGGGCAGATCGTGACCGTCAGTCCGTTCGTCACCGTGTTCGTGCTGATCGTGACCGTCAGTCCGTTCGTCACCGTGCTCGGGCTGATCGTGACCGTCACTCCACTCGTCACCGGGTTCGTGGTGATCGTGAGCCTCAGACCGCTCATCCTCGTGATCGCGCCTGACCATGCCCACCACCCCGAGCACGATCAGCACTACCCCCGAGACGACCAGATAGGGCCGCAGCCCTTCCTTCACGTACCGCAGATACAGCTCACTGAAGAGCGCGATCCGGAGCAGCGCGGCGCCGCACAGGATGAGCAGCACCCCTTGCGGACCCAGACGCAGACGCACACGGGTCCGCCCCTTCCCGGAATCCACGTCACTCACGTCATTCACAGCAGCCACCAGCCCACCACCCCACTGCTCACCACGGCCACCACCCACGTCACGGCCGAGAACCGCACCGCGAACGCCCGCCCGAAGGTCCCCGCCTGCAGAGCGATGAGCTTCAGGTCGACCATCGGCCCGACGACCATGAAGGCGAGCCGGGCGGTGGGGGAGAACCCGGTCAGCGAAGCGGCCACGAAGGCATCGGCCTCGGAGCAGACACACAACACGACAGCGAGAACGGCGAGCAGCAGCACCGACAACCAGGGCGAGTCGGTGAAGAGGTCGAGGACGGACCGCGGCACGAGGATGTTGAACGTCGCCGCGGCGGCCGCGCCCACCACGAGAAAGCCTCCGGCGTGCAGGAAGTCGTGCTGGAGCCCGTCCCGGAAGCCCGGCCATCCGCCCAGGCCGGCAGCCCCCGCGCCACCCGTACGTCGTGCGGGCAGCCACTCCTCCCGCCCGAACCGCACCCACAGCCATCCCATCACCACGGCGGCGGCGAGCGAGGCGACGAGCCGGGCGCCGACCATGGCGGGGTTCCCGGGGAAGGCGATGGAGGTGGCGACCAGCACCACCGGATTGATGGCGGGCGCGGAGAGGAGGAAGGCCAGCGCGGCCGCCGGGGCGACCCCGCGTCGCATCAGGCTGTCGGCCACCGGCACGGACGCGCACTCGCACCCGGGCAGTACGACCCCCGCGGCGCCCGCGACGGGCACGGCGAGCGCCGGGTTCTTCGGCAGTACGCGCTTGAAGACCCGCTCCGGCACGAACGCCCCGATCGCCGCCGACACCACCGTGCCCAGCAGCAGAAACGGCATCCCCTGCACGGCGATGGCCGTGAACACCGTCCACCACGCGGCCATCGCCGGCGTCGCGATGTCGAGCGCGAGCATCGGCCCGAGCACGGACCCGACGGTGGCGATGGTGATCAGCGCGACCCCACCGACCACCGCGTAGACCAAGGCCCGGGCCGCCACCCGCGCCCCGTCGGCCACCATTCGTCGGTTCTCCACGCGCCTTGCTTCCCGCCCCGCCTCACCCACTTGTACGTCAGCGCAGGTTAACCGGTGCCGCTGTGCGGGGTCCGCGCTTTCCTTGGGCGACGGGCCGCTTGCGGGGCCGACCGGCTGGGATTGACCCTCGACCTTGTGCAGGGCTCAGAGTTCCGGATGTGGAGAGCGAGATGCGCAGTATCGGCGAGATGGCCCGGGACAGTGGACTGAGCGTGAGCGCCCTGCGGTTCTACGACCGTGCCGGGGTGCTGGTCCCCGCCTGGGTGGATCCGGTGAGCGGCTACCGCTGGTACGGCCCCGAGCAGTGCGAGGAGGCCCGGTTGCTGACCCGGTTGCGCCGGGCCGGTATGCCGTTGCCGGACATCCGGCTGGTGCTGGCCGGCTGGTCCGGCGCGGACACCGACCTCGTACGGACGCTGCTTCAGGCGCATCTGCGCCGTCTCGAACTGGGGCTGGCCGATGCCCGCAGCGAGTTCTCCGCGGTCAGAGCGCTACTCGAACGCAAGGAGATTCCCATGACATCGCTCCGCACCGCCGCCGTCCGGCTGACCGTCTCCGCGGCTGAGCTGGCCGGCGCGTTGGACGCCGTCCGGTTCGCCGCCAGTGCCGACCCGGAGCTGCCGATGCTCGGCGGTGTCCTGTTCGACATCGAGGACGAGGCACTCCATGTCGTGGCCACCGACCGGTACCGGATGGCTGTCGCGCGGACCGGTACCGCCGGGCACGGCGGGCCCCGTGTGCAGGTCATCGTGCCTGCCCCGCTCGCCGACGCGATGCGGGCGTTGCTGAACGGCGAGGAACCCGTCCGACTCTCCGTGGACGGTGACCGCGTGACGTTGGAGGCCGGGGACCGCCAGGCGGCCGGTCAGTGCCTCGACCACCACTTCCCTGACTACCGCCGCCTCGTCCGCCTGCCGGCCGGGCGCCGTGCGGTCGTCGACGTGCCGGCGTTCCGGAAGGCGCTGGAGACCGGTCCGGTCCGGGCGAGCGAGCCGCGCAAAGAGGACGGCGTGTCCTGCGACCTCAGCGTGCTCGAGGTGACGGCCGACGGCGCGGTGACCGTCTGCGAGGACAGTGACGACGACCAGAATCACGTCGCCGTCAACCGCGAGTTCCTGCTGCACGCGCTCGCCGCCGGTGCCCGAGACCGACTGATCCTGGAGTTCGGCGCCCCTACGGCGCCGCTGGCGATCCGCCGGCCCGACGCCGAGGACACGTTCTCGCTCCTGATGCCGGTCCGCCTGGAGAACTAGGCGCCGTCGACAGGCGAGGGGGGCTTCGCGTCGCACTCGAACCACACCGTCTTGCCGGGGCGGCCGGGCAGGGGTTGCCAGCCCCAGCGGTCGGTGACCGCTTCGATGATCACCAGGCCCCGGCCTCCCTCGGCGAGTTCGTCCACAGCTGTGGACAGCGGGGGCGAGGGGTGTGCATCCGTCACCTCGACGCGTACGCCGCCCGGCCGCCGCAGCATCAGTAACGCGCAACGGCGATCCGGTACGTGACGTACGACGTTCGCGACCAGCTCGGTGAGCGCCAGCCCGGCCGCCTCCGTCAGCTCCGGCGTCTCCCATGCGGCGAGGTACATCCTCAAGATGCGGCGCAGATGCCGAGCCGAGTGGTCACCGACGGTGAAGCTGATGCCGTACCTGGCGCCAATCCCCGCCTCAGGGACGTCAGTTGCGTGATTCATGTCACCAGCGTGGAGTTGTTTGATTACGCTCGGCTACGACCCGGAATCAACGACGCGACGCGTCAGCTTGGGGGATGGCACACATGGCCAACATCCGCGAACTCGATCCCAGCGCCTCCCCCTTGGACTACTTCGGCTCCGAACTGCGCCGCCAGAGGGAGGCCGCCGGGCTGAAGCAGGGGGAGTTGGGTTCCTGCATCTTCTGTACGGGGTCCCTGGTCGGCCAGATCGAGACGGCGAGGAAGGTCCCGACGAGGGATTTCGCCGAGCGGGTGGATGCGGCGCTGATGACGGATGGGTTGTTCACGCGGCTGGTGGGGTTGGTGCTGCGGAGTCAGCTGCCGACGTGGTTCCAGCCATACGCGGAGATGGAGGCGCGGGCCACGTACGTCTCCACGTATCAGTGCCAGTTGGTGCACGGACTTCTCCAGACCAAGGGGTACGCGTCAGCGTTGCTGGGTGTGGACCATCCGGACAGGGTCGAGGAGATGGTCGCGGCTCGGTTGGAACGACAGCGCATCCTCGAACGAGAGCATCCGCCCGCACTTTGGGTGGTTCTGGACGAGTCGGCGCTCCACCAGAAGGTGGGTGGCCGAGAGGTCATGTGGAATCAACTGGCCCACTTGTTGAGCTTCCGTACGCAACCGTGGGTACAGATTCAGGTGCTGCCGCACTCGGTTGGCCAGCACACCGGAATGATGGGCTCGTTCACGCTCCTGCGCTTCGAGGACGACCCAGATCTCTTCTACGCTGAGACCTACGACATCCCTCACATGACGGCCAACCCGCAAGTGATCAGGGAGCGTTCGGTCGGCTACGCTCGCTTGCAGGCCATGGCTCTCTCGCCCGAGGCCTCGGCAGAACTGATCGCCCGCGTAATGGAGGAGCGCTATGGAGACCAGCGAGGCACTGACGGCCGCATCGTGGCGTAAGTCCAGCTACAGCGGAACGAGCGGCGGCGAGTGCGTCGAGTGCGCCCCTCTCGGCGCAGCCGAGTGGCGCAAGTCGTCGTACGGCGGCAACACGGGCGGCGAGTGCATCGAAGTCGCCCAACTCCCCACCCTGATCGCCATCCGCGACTCCAAGAACCCCGAAGGCGGAGCCTTCACCGTCAGCCCGGCCGCCTTCGGCACGTTCGTGGACACCCTCGCCCGACGCGGTGTCGCGCCCCTTTAGGGGCGCGGGGAACTGCGCGACCAGCCACAAACGGCCCGCACCTTCAGTACCGCCCTCCCGCGGAGCGCTTAGTGGGGGCCCGCCTCCGCCGCGCTGATCAGCGCGGTGAAGGCGATCACGGCGGCGCCCAGCGCTGCGATGAACCGGGCCGGGATGTAGCGCGCGGCAATGCGTCGGAACACGGCGACAACCTCGCATCGTCAACGTAAGCCAGCGTATTAAGTCTTGAGTCATGGTGCGCTTAACGCGCGGCTTAACCTAGGGCGTGTTGGCCTCCGGGGCAAGACCCGCATTGAGCCGTTCGGCGGCCCGCCCGCACCGTTTAACTACGCTGTTACAAGCGGAAGTTGGATAGCGAGGTAGGTGTAAGTCGACTTACTGGCATGCTTACGCCATGGCCGAGCGCGACGACCCGGGAATCATCGGGCGCAGAGTGCAGCAGCTGCGTACGGAACGCGGTCTGACGCAGAAGCAGTTGGCGGAACCCGCCTACACGCCCGCGTACGTCTCCACGCTGGAGGCGGGCCGCGTACGGCCCTCCGAGGAGGCGTTGCGGCACATCGCGGAGAAGCTCGGGGTCGCATACGAGGAGCTGGCCACCGGGCGGCCCGCGCACCTGGCCACGGACCTGCGGCTGCGGCTCACGGACGCCCAGCGGACGCTGGCGACCGGCGAGGCGGAGGTCGCCGCCGAGCAGTACACCGAACTGCTCGCGGAAGCGGAGGCGCACGGGCTCAACGCGGAGTGCTCGGCCGCGCTGCTGGGGTTGGGCGAATGCGCCCTGGAGACAGGGGACTTGGCCACGGCCAGGCTCCGTTTCGAGCAGGCCGAGAAGCGCCTCGCGGACGCGCCGCTGCCGAGCCGGGTACCCGCCCTGCGCGGCCGGGCGGTCTCGCACTACCTCGCGGGCGAACTCCGGTACGCCTGCTACCTGTTGGAGTCCACGCTCGACGAGCTGAACCGCGGCGGGCTGCACGATCCGGACGCCCTGCTGCTGCTCTACACGGCGGTGATAGCGCCGTACATGGACATGGGTGCGCACGCGCGGGCGGCGCAGGCCGCGGAGTTCGCGCTGGCGCTGGCCCCACAGGTCGGGGATCCCGCGCTGGTGGCCCGTATGCATCGGTCCGTCGCCCGCACGATGATCGCCGAGGGCCGGATCGCCGAGGCGGACGCGTCCCTGGGGAAGGCGGCGGAGCTGTACCGGCAGCTCCAGATCCGTACGGAACTCGCCAACTGCCATTGGATGCGCGGGTACTTGTACGCGCAGAACGGTGACATGGAGCGGGCGGAGAGCGAGTTGCGCGAGGCGCAGGCCATGCTCTCGGCCAAGCGGGCCGTGCTCTACACCAGCCAGGTGGCGGTGGAGCTGGCGGACGTACTCCACCGGCGGGGCAAGTCGGACGAGGCGGCGGCGCTGCTCCACGACGTGCTCGGGGACCTGAGTTCGGAGCGGGGTGCCGTCCACTCGGCGGCCGCGCACCGGCTGCTCGGCATCATCGCGGAGGACGCCCGCGACACGGAGACCGCCGAGGAGCACTACGTCCGCGCGCTGAGCCTCCTCGAACGGGCGGGCGCGGCCGGTGACTTGGCCGACCTGTGCCGCCTGCTCGGCGATCTGCTCCGGCGCACGGGCCGGATCGACGCCGCGCTGGACGCGTACCGGACGGGTCTCGGGCACCGCACGGCGCCGGGCACCACGACACTGGGCCCGGCACCGGCGCACCCACCGCTTTAGCGCTCCGCTGGAAGTGCGGTGCTTCGTCTGCGGGTCCGTTGTGGCTGGTCGCGCAGTTCCCCGCGCCCCTACGGGGCGCTGACGCCGGCCTAGCCTAGGACCGTTCCCAGCGCAGCGGATCGCGGCCGAGGAACCCCGCGAGGCGGTCCGCGGCCGGTGCGTCCTCGGCGACGGGGACGATCTCGCCGAAGGGCATGCCCTCGCCCCGGTACTGCGGCGGGAGCGTGACCTCCGCGCGGGCCAGGATCTCCGCCGCCTCCTGCTCGGTGAAGGGGACGGGCTGAGCGGTGGCCACGGCCAGGTCCCACCCATGGACCGAGAACTCCATGAGCGTCATGTTGAAGACCATCGCGGCGGGCAGCTTGGCGTCGCCGGTCACGGCCACCTCGCGGTCGAAGCCGTACTTCTCCCACCCGGCGACCAGACCGGCCGCGGCGGCCCGGAACTCGCCGGCCGGATCAGCTCCGCACCGGTACTGCGCGGGGTCGGAGTCGTACGGGCGGCCGTGGCAGCGGGCCTCGAACAACATCAACCAGCCCACAAGATGGTTGACCAGCGTCTCGACGTCGTACTCCTCGCACGGCGTCGGAGAACCGAGCCGCCCGCCCTCGACACCCTCGATGAGGTCACCGGTCTTGGACAGAACACCCGAAAGCAGCTCAATTTCATGCATGACGCGAGTCTAGGAAGGCCCGCGCACCGCGGTCTTGAAGAAACACGTCACTCCGCACGTCGTCCCGCCCGTCACTCCGAGCGGGTCAACCGGGAGCCGCCGCCGCGACGCAGAACTCATTGCCCTCCGGGTCGGCCATCACCACGTGATGCCCTTCGACCTCCTCCAGGACGGCCCCGCCCGCCGCCACCAGCCGCCCGGACTCCGCTCTGATTCGCGCCCACCGCTCATCCGGACTGCCGTGTCCCGGCACCCGGACGTCGATGTGGAGCCGGTTCTTCGCGGTCTTCGGCTCGGGGACCTTGAGGATGGAGAGCCGGGGCCCGACGCCGTCGGGATCGCAGAGCCACGCGGCGTCATCCTCAGAGTCGTCCTCCGGAAGGTCGAACTGCGCGAGCCACTCCTCACGCGTCTTGAAGGGCGCGGGCGGCGGCTCGTCCACGTACCCGAGGGCCGTCTTCCAGAACTCGGCGAGGAGCGTCGCGTCCGCGCAGTCGAGGGTCAGATCGATTCTGGCTGCCATGACAGGACGGTACTGCGCACCTCTGACAGTCGGTCCGGCCCGCGGGACGGCATACGAACTTCCCTGCCCGTGATCTTTCCGGTCCGGCCCGCGGGACGGCGTGCGGACATAATCTGACCCCGTGACCTCTCCCGCCGCACGCACCGCGCTGGACCTCACCGCCGACCTCCCGCTCCCCGCGCTGGAGGAGCTCTACCGGGACCTGCACCGCCACCCGGAGCTGTCGGCGCGCGAGCACCGCACGGCGGCCGGGCTCGCCGACCGTCTGCGCGCCGCCGGGTACGAGACGGCCGAGGGGGTCGGCGGCACCGGCGTCGTCGGGATGCTGCGCAACGGCGACGGGCCGACCGTCCTGCTGCGCGGCGACATGGACGCGCTGCCGGTCGCCGAGGAGACCGGACTGCCGTACGCCTCCGAGACGCCCGGTGTCATGCATGCCTGCGGGCACGACCTGCACATCACCTGGCTGACCGGCGCCGCCGACGCGCTCTCCGCCGGGCGCGACACCTGGAACGGCACGCTCCTCGTCGTCGGCCAGCCCGCCGAGGAGACCGGCGAGGGCGCGGCCGCGATGGTCGGGGACGGGCTGTACGAGCGCTTCCCGCGCCCGGACGTCCTGCTCGCCCAGCACGCGGCACCCGGCCCGGCCGGTCTGTACGCGCACTCGCCCGGCCTGATCATGTCGGCCTCGACGGACGTCGACATCGTGGTGCACGGGGTGGGCGGGCACGGCTCGCGGCCCGAGGCGACCGTCGACCCGGTGGTGACGGCCGCGTACATCGTGACGAGGCTCCAGACCGTCGTCTCGCGCGAGATCGCGGCCCGCGAGTCCGCCGTACTGACCGTGGGGAAGATCGAGGCGGGCGCGCGCCACAACATCATTCCGTCCGAGGCCCGGCTCGCCCTCAACCTCCGTACGCAGTCCGTCGAGGTGCGGGAGCGGATGCTCGCCGCGATCCGGCGGATCGCGGCGGGCGAGTGCGCGGCGGCGGGCTGTCCGCGCGAGCCCACCATGACGGTCGGCGGCAGCTTCCCCGTGACCGTGAACGACGCCGACACCGACCGCCGGGTCGCCGCCGTGCACGGCGAGGTGTTCGGCGCGGGCACGGTCCTCGACTTCGGGCCGGTGATGGGCAGCGAGGACTTCCCGTTCCTCGCCCAGGGCGGACTCCCGTACGCCTACTGGTTCGTGACGAGCACGCCCGCCGAGGTGTGGGACGCGGCGGGGGCGTCGGCCGGCGGCGACCTGATGGAGCAGCTCGCCGCCGTGCCCAGCAACCACAGCCCGCACTTCGCACCCGATCTGGCGACGGTCGGCCCGGGCGTACGGACGCTGGTGTCGGGGGCGCTGGAGATGTTTGCCCGATAGCGGGTGCTACCCGCTACCTGCCGGTACGTGTGACGATGTGCGCCCACTGAGACTTGAAGTCTCAATGAGCCTCCATGAGTTGAGTCACTTTCACGGTCGGCACAACAAAGGAACAGGACATGACCAACCCTGTCCCCACTGCCCCCGCCCATCTCCTCGTCGTGGACGACGAGGAGGGCGTACGCGCCATGCTCACCATGGCGATGGAGTTCCTCGGCTTCCGCGTGACCGCCGCGGCCACGGGACGCCACGCGCTGGACGCGCTCTCCCGCCGGAGAACCGACCTCGTGCTGCTCGACGTGAACCTCCCCGGCCTCGACGGCTTCGACGTCTGCCGGACGATGCGGACGCGGGGGCACACCATGCCGGTGCTGTTCCTCACCGGCCGCGACGAGGTCGACGACCGGGTACGCGGACTCGACCTGGGCGGCGACGACTTCGTCACCAAGCCCTTCGAACTCAAAGAGGTCGCCGCCCGCGTCCGGGCCCTCCTGCGACGCACCGCCGCCGACCGCTCGGCCGAGCACCGCAGCCTGCAGGCCGGCGGCGTGAGGCTGGACGCCGACACGCACGAAGTCTGGTCCGGCGGGCGGCCGGTGAGCCTCACCACCACCGAATTCGCCCTGCTGCGCTACCTGATGGAGAACCCCGGCCGGGTCCTGACCCGCGCCCAGATCCAGGAGCGCGTCTGGAACCACCGCGCCGAGAGCTCCGGCAACGTCGACACGTACGTCTACTACCTGCGCCGCAAGCTCGGCGGCCCCGGACAGGAACTCATACGGACCGTGCGCGGAGCGGGCTATCTGTTGTGCGCGGACTGAACCTGGCTGTGCGCGGACTGTACCCGGCCGGTTCACGGACCGTCGCACTGTGGCTGGCCGCCACCCTCGCGACCCTCGGCACGGTCGCCGCGCTGTCCGCCCACACGCTCGGCCACCACCTCGCCGAGCGCACCGACCAGGAGATCGAGAAGTTCCGCGGCATCACGGTGTCCGCCGCCCCCGGTCAGCCGGTGCTCGACGAGGCGTGCCTGATCCTCGTCGTGGACGACACGGGCCGGGTGACCGAGCGGTACGCGGGCTCCCCGGACCTGCCGCCCTTCCCCTCCCTGACCGCCGCCCGGCTGGCCGCCCTCGCCGCACACGGCCGCACCGTGGCCGTCGGCGACATGTACCGGGCCCTCGTGGTGCGCTCCCCGGAAGCGGGCGCCGACCGCAAGAGCACGTATGTGATCACCGCCCGGTCGATGGCCGACGCCCAGCGGGCCGTCGACCGGCTCCTCAAGATCGAGGCCTGGGCCTCGCTGCCGCTGCTGGGCGCCGTGGCGTTCGGTGCCCGGCGGCTGGGGAGACGCGCGGAGAAGGAGCGGCAGGCGTCGGAGCGCCGGATGCGGGAGTTCCTGGCGGCCGCGGGACACGAACTGCGCAATCCGCTGACCGCGATCGCCGGGTACGCGGAACTCGCCCGCGCCGGGCCGGTACCCGGGCAGGGATCGGGTCCCGGGCACGGATCGGGTCCCGGGAAGGGATCGGGTCCCGGGCACGGATCGGACTCCTGGGAAGGCCGAGCCGAGTCCGTACAAGTCGCCGCTGTACGCGACGAGTTGCTCGGGCGGGTCGCCACCGAGGTCGAGCGGATGGCCTCGCTCATCGACGAACTCATGCTGCTGTCCCGCCTGGACCTGGGCCAGCCGCTGCAACTGCTGCCCGTGGACCTGGCCCGGCTGTGCCGCGACGCGGTCACGGCCGCGCGCGACTGCCATCCCGAGCACGCCGTACGGCTCCTCGTGGCGCCCGGCGAGCACACCGTCACCGGTGATCCGTTGCGGCTCCACCAGGTGATCGCCAACCTGTTGGCCAACGCGCGTGTGCACACGCCCGTGGGCACGACGACCACGCTGGGGCTGGGCACGGAGGACGGGTACCGGGTCATCGAGGTCACGGACGACGGACCGGGCGTGCCGCCCACGCTGCGGCCGCAGATCTTCGAACGGTTCGTGCGGGGCGAGGAGGCGACCGCGGCGGGCAGCGGCCTCGGGCTCAGCATCGTGGCGGCCATCGCGCAGGCCCACGGCGGCACGGTGACCCTCGAACCGTCCGACCGGGGAGCCTGGTTCAGGGTGAGACTGCCCGCCGCGTCACCAAGGGCGGAGGTCTACCCGCCCAGCGATTTCTGAAGGAAAGGCAGAGGAAAGGGGAGGAGAGGAAAGACGAGGAAAGGCTCAGCCTCGTCACACCTGTGCCTGGAGCCGGCTGAGTTGCCGCTGGACGTCGTCCAGCGCCCCCTGCCGACGCCCCGGAACGCGCAGGCGCAGGTCGGCCAGCGCGGGCCCGAGCTCACGGGCCCGCGCCGAGTCGTCGATACGGCCCCACTGGTGATGCGCCCGGTCGACGGCCGCCTCGACACCGGGCGCGTCCGGCGCCTGCCCCGCGGCCAGCCGTACGTCGGCCACCGCGAGCCAGGTCCGGCAGCTGAGCTCGGCGTCCCCCGCGAACATGGCCAGGTCGGCCCGCACCTCCATCCAGTGCACGACCTCGTCGGCCCCGGGACCGTACGCCCGAACCGCCGCCTGCTCCCACCGCTCGGCCAGCGCGGCGGCCTCGGCGTGCTTGCCGCTCTGGACGGCGGCGGCGATCTCGGCGTGCGGGTCCGAGGGCGGGGGTGCGGGTGGTGCCTCCGGGGAGGCGGGGGCGGGTACGGAAACGGGCTCGGGTACAGGCACAGGCTCGGGTACGGGTACCGGAGGTGACGCGGGCTGGACTGGTGCCGCCTGTTGGACCGGCGGCGCGTACGGTCCCGCCGCCGGTGCCGCCGGCTGCGCCGGATCGACCGCCAGCACGATGTCCCGGCGGGCGGCCTCCGGATCCTCGCCGAGCGAACGCGTCAGGGCCTGCTGGTGGAGCTGCGGGAGCGACGGGCGATGGCCGCTGCGGAGGATCGTGGCCAGGGACTTCATGTACGTGGGGGACGCCACCGCGCGTCGCGGGGGAGGCGGGGCGACGCGGCCGTAGAACCGGGTGCCCGGTCCCACGGTGAGCGGATGGGTGGTCAGGTGCTGCCAGGTCTCCGTGTCCGTGTGGAGGTCGACGAGGACGGTCGTACTGCCCGGGGCGCGCAGCCGGATCTCCTCGCGGAGCCAGTGCCAGGGGAAGCCGGTGTAGCGGACGGTGGCGGGGGTCGTCCGGGCGAGTGCGAGGTGCGGGAGTCGTTGGCGGCGGTCCAGCTGGAGCTGGCCGGTGAGGAAGACGGTGAGCGGGCCGGGGGCCGTCGCGGCGGCGCGCAGGCGGGTCAGGACGGCTTGCGGCTCCAACGGGTCGGCGAGTTCGACCACGTTCGCGGTGTCCGTGCCGGAGAGGACGGAGGGGGACACGGCGGCGAGTACGGGGAGTACGGATGCGGCGTCCACGAGGCAGCTCTTGCCTGTCGGCGACGCTGCGAGCAGCAATACGGTTCCTGGCATCGCCGTTGTCCCCTCCCCTTCGATTCCCCTTCGATCACTACGGCAGCACCGTAACCGGTGCGGGTGCAAATGGTGTTGGGGTGGGGGCGGTACGGGGTGGGTGGTGCGGGTTTGTTCAGCCGGTGCGGGTTGTGTGTGGCTGAGCGCGCAGTTCCCCGCGCCCCTAAAGGAGGGCGGTTGCCCCGGACCTCTCCCATCATCGGACCTGGCGGACCGCGAAGATCGTTGTGTCGTCTGCCAGGTGGCCCTCGCTGTGGCGGAGGGTGCCGTCTCGGACGACTTCGACCAGGTGGCGGGGGTGGGTGGCCGTGGGGTCGGTGGAGACGGCCAGGGCCAACCGCTCGTGCAGGGGGAAGAAGACGCCGTCGGTGTCGCGGGCCTCGGTCACGCCGTCCGTGACGAGGAGGAGGGTCTCGTCGGGGGCGAGGGGGACCCGGCGGACCGGCGGGATGCCCGAACCGGTCCCCGCCAGGGCGCCGAGGCCGAGCGGCAGGCCGTCACCGGGCGGCAGGGCGCGTACGCCGTCGGGGCCCGCCACCAGCGGGGGTTCGTGACCGAAGTTGACGACCTCGATGTGGCCGCCGGGGGAGCCCGGGGGAGGGAACGCGACGAGCACACCGGTCGCGAAGCGTTCCACGCCCCTCGCCGGGTTCCCGTCCAGATCCTCGCCCAGGTCGGTGACGTATCGCCGGTGGCGGCCCATCCGTACCTCCAGCCGTTCGGCGACGACGGCCAGGGACGCCTCGTGGTAGGCGGACTCGCGGAACGTGCCGAGCAGGGCGGCGGCCGCCTCGACCGCAGGCAGGCCCTTGCCCTGGACGTCCCCGACGAGGACCCGCGTGCCGTGCGGGCCCGGCTGGATGTCGAAGAAGTCGCCGCCGACGCGGGCCTCGCTGTCGGCGGCGAGGTACACGGCCGCGTGGTCGAGGCCGGCCCAGGGCGAGGGCAGCGGGCGCAGCACGGTACGCCGGGTCGTGTCAGCCACGTCCCGCATGTGCAGCATCCGCCGCTCGCCGCGTATCCGCACGGCACACGCCAGCGTCGCCAGCGCCCCGCCCACGGCGACGAGGATGAAGTCCGGCATGCCGCTCTGGTACTCGTCCGGCCAGACGGCGTCCATCTCGATGTACGTGATGAGCCCGAGCACGGCGAACACGGCCGTCGCCTTGACTCCGCAGATCGCCGCCGCGATGCCCGGCACGAGCACGATCCAGGAGATGATCCTGAACTCCGCCGACGTGTTCCAGTCGACCACCGCGATCGCGACGAGGAGGACCAGCGGCGGCACCCAGGCCACACTCCGGCCGCGTACGCGCAGGAGGTGCTGCGGCTGAGCACGACGGCGCGCGGCGACACCAACGATGTCCGGCCCGCTCACTCGCCCAGCGAACCACGGCCGTGGGGGAGGTGCACGCGGAGTGTCGTCTGCAGGCCGACGGGGGCTGGTCGCGCAGTTCCCCGCGCCCCTGGGTGGGTGGGGCTTGGGCCGCGTGTCGTTTTGCGGGTTCGTCTTGGCTGAGCGCGCAGTTCCCCGCGCCCCTTACGGGGCGCTGCCCCGTCTTTAGGGGCGCGGG
>NZ_VWMY01000066.1:49131-57480 GCF_008905045.1 Streptomyces albicerus | reverse complement strand
CCGCACGACCCGCCTCCCGTCCCCGTCGTCGCGGGCGCCGGCCGGCACGGCGCCGCGCCCGACACCGGTCCCGTACGCCTCGCGGGCGCCCAGGTGCCCATCGGGCCCGGCCCGCGCGTCGCCGACGCCCGGGCCGCCGCCGTGAAGGCACCTCCTCCGGAAGCGGGACTCGCCGCCTCCTGGTCCCGGCCGCGCCCCGGCGTGAACGGCGCCGACCCCGTCGTAGCCGGAGCGGGACCCGTCCCCGTACCCGCGCCCGCGGCGGCCCCCGGCCCCGACTCCGCATCCTCCTGGCGGCCGTGGCGCTTCCGCATGTCGAACGACGTATGGGGCACGCCCGCCGTCGCCGGCGACCTCGTCTACGTCAACTCCTTCGAGGTGCACGCCCTGGACGTGGGCACCGGCCGGCGCCGCTTCAAGACCCGGGACGTCGCCTGGTCCATGGCGGTCGCCGACGGCCGCGTCCACGCCTCCGACGGTCCGACCCTCTTCGCCCTGGACGCCCGCGAGGGCGCCGACCTGTGGCGGCTGCCGACCGACGCCTGGGTGTACTCCCTCAAGGCCGACCGCGGCACCGTCGTGACGGGCACCCGAGGCGGCGGCGTACAGGCATGGGAGGCCGCCAACGGCCAGAAGCTCTGGGAGATCACCGGCGCCCAGACCGACTTCGAGTCACCGGAGGCCGGACCGGTCGTCCACGACGGCACGGTCTACGTCTGGAAGGACGCCCGGCTGCGCGCCCTCGAAGCCCGCACGGGCGAGGAGCGCTGGTCGTACCCGATCGGCGACGCGGCCTCCTGCGGCGGCGTCCCGGTCCGCATCACACAGGCCGACGACGGATACGTGTACGCGTCCGCCGGCACCCGCGTCCTCGCCATCGACGTCGCCGGCGGCCATGTCCGCTGGCACTTCGAGGCGCCCGCCGTCTTCCTGAGCCCGCCCACCTTCGCGCCGGGCCCGGCGGTGACGGGCGGCGGGATCTACCTCGCCGACTACCTCGGCACGGTGTACGCCCTCGACGCCACCGACGGCCGCGACCGCTGGCGCATCGCGACCGAGTCCCGCTCCTCCATCGACCCGGTCCTCGTCTCGGCCGGTCACGTCCACGTGGGATCCGGCAAGGGCCTCTACACGCTGGACGCCGTCACCGGCACCCCGAAGTGGCGCTTCCAGGCGGGCGGCGACGTCGTGGGCGCCCCCGCCGTCGCCGAGGGCCGCATCCACTTCGGCTCCACCGACCACCTCCTCTACACCCTCAAGGCCGACGACGGCCGCCTCCGCTGGAAACTCGCCACAGGCGGCGAGATCACCGGCGCCCCGGTCGTCAAGGACGGGGTGGTGTACGCGTGCAGCAAGGACCGGTGCGTGTACGCACTGGACGCGGAGAAGGGAACGGGCACGGCGCGGACTTAGGGTTCCGTGGACCCGGGCTCACGCGGCGCAGGCCCGTCGAGGGCAGGCACGGTAGTGGCATCCGTGACGGCCGTCGTACCAGGCACGGAAGGGGCTCCAGACGGCGGCCGTCGCTCCGGCGAGAGCGAGGACCGACCCGAGTACGTTGCGAACCGTACGCGGACCTCCGTTCCAGCTCTCGATGCAGACGCTACGCCGGACGGACGACTCCCGCCACGCGACAGCCACGCTCTGTGACGGCGGGGGTGAGGGCGGTTCAGCGGGTCCGGAACCCCGGCCGACGGTCGGCGAACAGCCCCGCCTGCCGCTCGTTCGGCAGATTGCCCATCGACACGAGGTGCGGCGCGTGCGACAAAGCCGCCGCCCGCGTCGCCTCCTTCGCCGCCCACACGGCCCGTACGGTCCCCTGCACGGCCTCGGGCGGGTAGGAGGCGATGACGTCCGCGCACCGCACGGCGGCCGACAGCGCCTCACCCGGCGCGGTGAGCTCGGAGACGAGCCCCACCTCGTACGCCCGCCGCGCCGAGATCCGCTCGGCCGTCCCCATCAACGCCATCCGCGCCACCTCCCCGGGCGGCATCCGCTGCGCCAGGTAGACCGACTCGTATGCGCTGACCATGCCGTACGTCGTATGCGGATCGAAGAAGGTGGCCGTCTCGTCGGCGACCACGAACTCCGCCTCGCCGATCAGATAGAAGGCTCCTCCGCACGCCATCCCGTTCACGGCGGCGATCACCGGCTTCCACAGGTCGCCCGCCTTGGGCCCGATCGCGACGAGCGGATCGTCCACCATGTAGGGCGAGTTGGGCTGCCGCACCTCGACGCCCCTGTCGAGCCCCGTGGAGAACGCCCGCTCACCCGCCCCCGTGAGCACGATCGCACGCACCGAATCGTCGAACCTGAACTCCCGCCAGGCGGCGGCCAGTTCGGCGGCCGTGTCGAGGTCGATCGCATTGAGCTTCTCGGGCCGGTCGAGGGTGACCACGGCGACGCCGGTGTCCTTGTCGGTGGAGACACGGAGGGTCATGGGCGCTCCAGTACCCACCGGGGCAGCCCGGTGCCGTCGAAGACCACCTGCACCTTCGCCCCGATCCGGATCCGCTCCCTGGCCACCGAGTCGAGCGGTGCGTCCGGCCCGCTGACGAGATTCCCGACGAGCCGGATGCGAGGGGCCTCCGCCAGCTCGACGGCGATCACGTTGTACGGGGCCTGCTCCGCGTAGGCCGGAAGGAGCGGCGGATGCGGAATGACGTACGACCAGATGCGCCCCTTCCCGCTCATCCTCCGCCACTCGCTTTCGAAGGACTGGCAGTACGGGCAGCAGGGGCGGGGCGGGAAGCGGAGTTCGCCGCAGTCGGGGGCGGCGCAGGCCTGTATGCGCAGCTCGCCCTGGGCGGCGTACTGCCAGAAGGGGGCGCCGTCATCATCGATAACAGGTGTCAGATAACGACTGACAGATTTCAGATGACGGATATCAGATTCTGTCATCTGTCAACTCAACTCCTTAGGAGCAAGGCCGAGGTGGGAACACCCTCGCCCGCCGTGACAAGGCAGGTAGCGGCGCCCGGGACCTGCGCGGTACTGGCCCCCCGGAGCTGCTTCACGCCTTCGTTGATGAGGTTGAAGCCGTGGACGTACGCCTCCGAGAGTCCGCCGCCGCTCGTGTTCAGCGGCAGCCGCCCGCCGATCTCGAGGGCGCCGCCTTCGGTGAACGCGCCGCCCTCGCCGCGCCCGCAGAATCCGTAGCCCTCGAGGGAGAGCGGTATGAGAGGCGTGAACGCGTCGTAGATCTGGGCGACGTCGACGTCCTCCGGGGTGAAGTCGGCGTGTTTCCACAGGTGTCGGGCGGCGGTCCAGGCCGGTCCTGTGAGCGGGTCGTCGTTCCAGTAGTTGACCATGCCGTGGTGCTGGGCGGGCAGGCCCTGGGCGGCGGAGTGGACGTACACGGGCCGCCGCCGGCAGTCGACCGCCCGCTCGGCGGAGACGAGGACGCACGCCAACGCCCCGTCCGTCTCGAGGCAGTTGTCGAAGAGGCAGAGGGGCTCGCTGATCCAACGCGAGGTCATATACATGTCTCTGGTCAGCGGCCGCTCGTACATGATCGCCTGTGGATTCTGGTTGGCGCGGTTCCGGCAGGCGAGGGCGACGTTGAAGAGGTGGTCCCGGGTGGCCCCGTACTCGTGCATGTAGCGGCGGGTGAGCATGGCGATCTCGTCGGCGGGGCGGAGGAGGCCGAAGGGGCGGGTCCACTGGGCGGGGGTGGGGAGTTGGGCGGCGGTGTTCTTCCAGGGTCTCGGCCCGCTGCCCCGTTTCCGTGACCGCCAGGCGACCCCGACGGTGGCCTGCCCGGTGGCGATCGCGGCGGCGAGATGCGCCACGGTGGCGCACGAACCGCCGCCCCCGTACCCGACCTTGCTGAAGAAGGTGAGGTCACCGAGTCCGACGGCCTTCGCGACCTCCACCTCGTCGGTCTCCTCCATGGTGTAGGAGGCGAGCGCGTCGACCTCGGAGGGGGAGATCCCGGCGTCGTCGAGAGCGGCGAGGATCGCGCGGCAGGCCAAGGCCTTCTCGCTCTCCGGGAGTTGCTTGGCGAAGGGGGTCTGCCCGATCCCGGCGATGGCGGTCGCGTCCTTGATCCCCGAGGTGATCCGTGCCATGTGCGCACCTCCGTGTGACGGTCCCTGTGACTGTCCGGTGGCTGACAGGCCGTCAGGCTACAGCTAATCTGACGGGTAGTCAGCTAGTGGGTGTGTCGACCGTGGGGAGGCTCGCTGTGCGCGGTGACTTGGAGTGGGGCACCGTTCCTGGGCTGGTGCGAAGTGCGGCTGATCGATACGGCGACGTCGAGGCGGTCGTCGAGGGTCGTACGCGCGTCACGTACGCGGAGCTGGGCGCCCGCGTCGAACGCGCCGCGGCGGCCTGCGTGGCGAACGGCGTCGCGCCCGGCGACCGGGTGGCCATCTGGGCGCCCAACACCCTGGACTGGATCGTGTCCTCACTCGGCGCGGTGTCGGCGGGTGCGGTCCTCGTCCCGCTGAACACGCGCTTCAAGGGCACGGAGGCGGCGTACGTACTGTCCCGGAGCCGGGCGAAGCTGCTGTTCGTGACGGGGACGTTCCTGGGGACGTCGTATGTGGCGTCGTTGCGGCGGGCGGCCGGGGAAGGGGCGGGTTCCCCCGGTCCGCTCCCGGGGCTGCCGCACCTGGAGCAGGTGGTGGTGCTGTCGGACGACGCCCCGGCCGACTTCCGTACGTGGAAGGACTTCCTGGCGAGCGGGGACGGGGTGGGTTCGTCGGAGGTGCGGTCGCTGGAGGCCGCCGTGGACTCCGCCTCCCCCTCGGACATCATCTTCACCTCGGGCACGACAGGCCGCCCCAAGGGTGCGGTGATCACGCACGCGCAGACGCTGCGGGCCTACGCCGTGTGGTGCGAGTTGGCGGGTCTGCGCGAGGGCGACCGCTATCTGATCGTGAACCCCTTCTTCCACACCTTCGGCTACAAGGCCGGCGTGATCGCCTGTCTGATGCGGGGCGCGACGATGATCCCGCAGCCGGTGTTCAACGTGGACACGGTCCTCGCGAACGTGGCCTCGGAGCGGATTTCGGTCCTGCCGGGCCCGCCCACCCTCCATCAGTCACTGCTCGACCACCCGAACCGTGACGCGTACGACCTCTCGGCTCTCCGCCTGGTGGTGACGGGAGCGGCGGTGGTGCCGTTGCGGCTGGTGGAGCGACTGCGGGAGGAACTGGGCGTGGGGACGGTCCTCACCGCGTACGGACTCTCCGAGGCCAGCGGAATCGTCACGATGTGCCGACGAGGCGACGAGCCGGGCGTGATCGCGTCGACGTCGGGCCGGGCGATCCCGGGCACGGAGGTGAGGGTGGTGGACGCGAGGCGTGCGGCTGTCGCTCCCGGCACTCCGGGCGAGGTCCTGGTCCGCGGCTTCAACGTCATGGGCGGCTACTACGAGGACGCCCGGGCCACCGCCGAGGTCCTGACTCCGGACGGCTGGCTGCACACCGGCGACGTGGGCGTCCTGGACGACGCGGGCAACCTCCGGATCACCGACCGCATCAAGGACATGTTCATCGTCGGCGGCTTTAACGCCTACCCGGCGGAGATAGAGCAACTCCTCGGCCTGCACCCGGATGTGGCCGACGTGGCGGTGATCGGCGTCCCGGACGCGCGGCTCGGCGAGGTGGGCAAGGCGTACGTCGTACGCCGCCCGGAGTCCTCCCTGACCTCCGACGACCTGATCGCCTGGTCGCGGCGCGAGATGGCGAACTACAAGGTGCCGCGGATGGTGGAGTTCGTGGGGGAGCTGCCGCGGAACGCGAGCGGGAAGGTGGTGAAGGGGGAGTTGCGGAGGCGGTGATCTGCTGAGCGACGGTGTTCTGCTGAGCGATGGTGTTCTGCTGACCGGCGGTGAATCCGCTCAGCGTGACTGCGGGATGTACGGCGGACGGGCGCTCGCGTCGGCATCGACAGGGTCGGCGTTGTCGGCGGTGCTAGCAGTGGCAGCGGGTTCGCGGCCGGCCACTGGGGCGGGTATCGGCGTACGGGCCTGGTGAGGGCCGTGCCGGGGACGCGTGGGCTGGGTTGCACGCGGTTCGGAGGAGGGGGCGGGGCTGCGCCAGGTGGCCGGCACGTCGGCCATGACCAGGGCCAGGACGAGCCAGAACAGGATGTCGATGCGGTCCAGGTTGGCCGGATGATCGACCATGCTGGCCAGGAAGAAGCCGGTCAGCGCGGCGAGTCCCGCGATGCCGAGCACCGACTTCGCGCGGGCGGCGCGGGCCGCGGAGGCCCAGGCGATCACGGCCACCGAGGCGATGGCGAGCAGACCGACCGGCCCCGTCTCGACCAGCCAGTTCAGCCAGAGGTTGTGGGCGTGGACGAAGACCCGGTCACCGGGCGCGGCGGCGGATATGACGGCACCCGAGCGGCCGAGACCGACGCCCAGCGGATCGTCGACGGCCAGGTCGAGGGCCGCGTTCCAGGCCTGGCCGCGCACGCCCAGCGAGTCGCCGGCCCGTGACACCGCCCAGATCGCCGCGGAGGCGCAGGCAAGGCCGACGAGTCCCAGGACAGCCACCAGGCGTCGCTGGGTCCGGTCGGCGAGCCGGGGCGCGAGCCAGTACGCACCGCCGAGCACGAGGAGCCCGGCCGCACCGGCGACGTAGCCGGCCCGGGAGAAGGTGGTCAGCAACGCCCCGTACCCCAGGACAGCCATCAGGACCACCGCTGTCTTGGCCGTGCGCTCGTCGACCGACACGACGGCGAGCAGCGCGAACGGCAGCATCAGGACGAGGAAGGCGGCCAGCAGATTCGGGTTGGCGAAGGTCCCGACCGCCCGGATCACGACGCCGTCACCACCCGCGTCGCAGGAGACGTCGGTGAGCAGTCCCGTACGGCAGAAGCCGGTCGCCGTCTCGTTCGTCACCTGGGAGAACGCCGTCGTGGCCGCGGCTGATACGGATATCAGCGCGAGGAGGGCGACCGCTCGCCATGACTCGGGCTGGCTGCGCCGCAGCCCGACGACCAGGTAGTAGCAGGCGATGACGGTCAGCAGCCCGCGCAGCGGAGCGGTGGGATGCCCGCCGATGTAGGTGGTCGCCACGGAGGCGAGAAGCAGCAGCCCGACGGGGAGGTCGAGACGGGTACGGAAGTCCGCGAGCCGTGGGCGCGGTCGGCCGCGCACCGGAGTCAGCAGTGCGGCGGCCCCGGCGAGCAGGGCGAGACGCGTCGGCGTCACGACCCCGACGAGGGGATCGTCGGGGAAGAAGTCGGTGGCGGCGTCCACCAGCACGACGGCCAACGCCGCGAGCGGGACGAGCTGAACGATGGCGTTCGGCGGTCTCTGGCCCGCCGATGTGGTCCGGGTCGTCCGGTCGGATGCCATGGCACCCGAGCGTGGCGCTCCGGTGCGACGGGTGGGTGTCGGGCGTGCGAACGGAGCCGAGCGGCTGTGTGGGGAGGGGGTTTTGATGTACGAGGATCGATCGATGCGGAGTCGATCGATGGGAAATCAATAGAGGGTAAGTAATCAATCGGTGGGAATTGATCGATGAGGAATCGATGATCGATGAGGAGAAGTCAATAGATCGAGGCCTGCTCCTCGTACGCCACCTCGATGTGCTTCATGTGCTCCTCGCCGTAGGCCTCCCTCAGGATCGGCTCGGCCTTCGCGGGGTCGGAAACGCCCACGAACACGCGGTGGCTGTTCATTCCGACCGACCAGATCATGAAGGTGCCTTTCCAGCGGTCCATGTCGCCGCTGATGCGGTCCACCAGGGCCTTGAGCTCCGCTTCGGTGACGTCGGTGTCGTGCAGCCGTATCGTCACGCCTTTCTCGGCGGCGTCGCAGAGCTCGGCGTCGAACTCCTCGGCCCGCGTGCCGGGGATGCGGTGGACGT
Organism: Streptomyces albicerus; assembly: GCF_008905045.1. Classification (GTDB taxonomy): domain Bacteria; phylum Actinomycetota; class Actinomycetes; order Streptomycetales; family Streptomycetaceae; genus Streptomyces; species Streptomyces albicerus. The sequence goes on along the minus strand of NZ_VWMY01000066.1, from coordinate 49,651 downwards.
CGGCGGCCTTGTTCGCGTCGTCGACCGACAGCCCGGTGAAGATGCCCGGGTAGCCCTTGGCCGTCCTGTCGATGTACGCCAGCACTCGGTACAGCGGGGTGTCGTCCGGGTAGCTGCCTTTGGGGGCGCGACGGGGGAGGCTGCCCTCCGGCTGCGTCCCGACGCACACGGTGGGGGCCGCACCGGGGGCCGATGCGGCAGCCCTTGCGTCGTCCGGGCTGGCACTGGCGCCGGACCCCTGAAGCACGCCGAGGCCCAGCACACCGACGACGACGCCTACGGCGCCCTTGGCGGACCTTCGCTTGCGCAGCTTGTCCATGTGCCGTCTCCCTTTGGGTCCGACTCTTGCTCGGTACGGGCTCGTACGGGCTCGTACGGGCTCGTACGGGCTCGTACGGGCTCGGTACGTGGACGTGGGAGACAGCGGACGGGTTCGTTCCGGAAGGGGCGGACTGACAGGGGCGGATGGAAAGGGGCGGATTGGAAGGGGCGGATTGGGCGGGCGAGTTCAGGACCGCCG
>NZ_VWMY01000066.1:0-48974 GCF_008905045.1 Streptomyces albicerus | reverse complement strand
GGGGGGGGCGATAGGCCTCTGCCGCAGGCTCGGGCATGGTCAGGGATGGCTCAGGCGGTGGTGCGGCGATCCTGAGTAGATCGTGCGGGAGTGGAGCATGCCGATGGGGGCCGAGCCGGGTGGGCTCGGCCCCCATCGGGGAAGTGAAGGGCTGCGTCAGGGCATGGGGTTGTCCAGCGGGGCCACCGGCATGGGGTTGTCGGCCAGTGCCGGGCTCGCGGCCGCTGCGGTGATGCCGAGCATCAGGGCGATCGTGGCGAGGATCTTCTTGGTGCGGGTCATTCCAGCTCCTGTGGGGGAGGGGACTTCCGGGCAAAAAGAGATTCCTGGCTACATGGGAGGAAGTGTTCGAGAGGGCCGCGAACGGTTCGCGTCACCGAATGACCCGAACCGGGCCCCGGACAGACCTCGGCCGCGGTGGCTCCCCCTCCGCGCCACCGCGGCCGATCCCCGTCGGGAGGAAAGTCTCTACTTGCCGCCGTCGAGGTCCAGGGCGGGCGGGGCGGGCATGCCGTTGTCCATCGTCCGGATGTCGTCCTTGGCGGGCTCGCTGGGCATGCCGTTGTCGAGCGGCTTGACGTCCGGGTCCTCGGCCGGCGGAGTCGGCATACCGTTGTCGAGCGTGGTGACGTCCGGGTCCTTGGCAGGCGGAGTCGGCATTCCGTTGTCCTGCGTGGTGAAGTCCGTGTCCTTCTTCTTGTCGTTCATGGGCGTGAGTCCTCCGTTGTGATGACGAGTGAGGAACGCCCGCCCAGAAACTCCCCCGAGGGCCGCTGGACGGGCGTTCGGAGCCGCACACTAACCGGTCGGGCTCCTGGTCAGACCGTCTGCCCCCCGACGCGACGGTGTGACAGGTATGAGAGTGCCCGGTGGAGATAAACGAATGCTGAACGTCCGCAACAGCCCGGTGTGAAGCACGTCGCTCACGCCGCAGTGGCGGGCGTGAGCAGCGCACGTACCTCCTGCGCCTGTGCGGCGCCGCCGTTCTGTTCGTAGAGGTTGATCGCCTCACGCCAGCAGGCCCGGGCCCGGTCCACCTGTCCCAGCCTGGTGAGCGCCCGGCCCAGGAGCGTCAGAACGGTGCCCTGCATCCGATCGCCGCCGATGCATCCGAGCGCGAGTGCCTGCTCGGCGTGCTGGGCAGCTTGCGCGGGGCGACGGGCGGCCAAGTGCACTTCGGCGATACGGAAGTTGGTCGTTCCCTCCCAGAGCCGCTGTCGGTGGTTGCCGAAGACGGACAAGGCGTCGGAGAACTGACTGAGGGCCTCGGTGTGACGGTCGGCCCTGGTCAGAGCGATGCCCAGGGTGAAGTGCCCGTTGGCGAGACGCAGGGTCTGGCCGATCTCGAGGTACGCGGTCAGGGCGCGCTGCGCGATCTCCACCGCCATGGTGATGTTCCCCATGCCCAGGTGAGCACGTGACAGGTTGCACAGGCTGAGCGCTTCGAGGGGCTTGTTGCCGATCGCGCCGTATCCCTCTATCGACCGCTCGAAGAACGTCTTGCCCTCCGCGTACTGTTCCTGGTGGAGGAAGGTGAGCCCCCGGTCGTTGGCCGCCCAGCTCATGGCCATGGCGTCCTGAGCGGAGGCGGCGAGTTCCATGGCGAGCTGAGCCTGCTCGGCGGCCTGTTGGATACGGCCGGAGACCAGCAGGGGGTGGGTGAGCGTCGTCCGTGCCCTGCCCTCCGCGTGAGCGTCCCCCGCGGCCCGAGTGGCATCGCACATCGCCCTGGCCGTCGTCTCGTACTGGTGGGAGTTGGCCCCCGACTCGGTGAGGTCCCTGGCGGCCCACAGCAGGTCCACCGCCCGCCGCAACCGATCCGTACCCGCCGACTGCCGCACGCAGGCCAGCAGAGGCGATGCCTCGGTGTACAGCCAGTCGAGGGCAGCGCTTCCTTCGCCGAACCGCAGCCCCGGATACTGCGTCGCCTCCAGGTGATCCACCAGCCGGTCCCCCGGCCGCTCGATCGCATAGATCCCCGAAGCCGTAGCCAGGTAGAAGTCGAGCAGTCGCGACATCGCCGCTGCCCGCTCGCTCGGCGGCTGTTCGTCCCTCTCCGCGCAAGCACGCGCGTAGAGCCGGACCAGGTCGTGGTAGCGATACCGACCGGGCGCCGCCGACTCCAGCAACGAGGTGTCGACGAGGGACTCCAGCAAGTCCTCCGTTTCCTCGACCGGCAGGTCCAGCACCGCCGCAGCTGCCGCCAGCGAGATGTCCGGCCCGTCCGCCAGCCCCAGCAGCCGGAAAGCCCGAGCCTGCGTCGGCTCCAACTGCCCATATCCCAGCTCGAAGGTGGCCTTCACCGCCAGGTCCCCGGCCTGAAGCTCGTCCAGTCGTCGTCGCTCGTCCGCCAGCTTCGCCGCGAGTACGGAAACCGTCCACGTACGACGAGCCGCCAACCGCGACGCGGCGATGCGGATCGCCAGCGGCAAGAAGCCGCACGCCGCCACCACGTCCAGCGCGGCCTCCCGCTCGGAGGCGACGCGCTCCGTGCCCACGATCTTCGTGAAGAGCTGCAAGGCCTCCTCGGGGGACATCACGTCCAGGTCCACCAAGTGGGCCCCGGCCAGGTCCACCATCCGTACCCGGGAGGTGATGAGCGCCGCGCAGCCCTCCGTCCCGGGCAGCAGCGGACGCACCTGCGCGGCATCGCGCGCGTTGTCCAGCAGCACCAGTACCCGGCGGCCGTCCAGCACTGACCGGAACAGCGCTGCCCGCTCCTCCAGCGAGTCCGGGATGGCGGAGTCGGCGGTCCCCAACGCCCGTAGGAACGCCCCCAGCACCGTCTCCGGCTCGGCCGCGCGCGCTCCGGCCCCTTGCAGGTCCACGTACAACTGCCCGTCAGGGAACGCGCCTCGGGCCTGGTGCGCCACATGCACCGCGAGGGTCGTCTTGCCCACGCCCCCGATCCCGGCCACCGCCGACACCGCCATGACGCGGCCCTCGGCGGAGGCCAGCACGTCGCCCAGTTCGGAGACAAAGGACGCACGGCCGGTGAAGTCAGGGACAGTGGCCGGGAGTTGGGCGGGACGGACGGGAGCGACGGCAGGCTCCGCCACCGGAGCCGACGGTTCCGCCAGCCCGGGGTCCGCCTGCAGAATCCGCTGCTGGAGTTCCTTCAGGCCCGGCCGCGGGTCCACCCCCAGCTCATCCGCCAGCAAGCGCCGCGTGTCCGCGTACACCGCCAGCGCCTCCGCCTGCCGGCCCGAGCGGTACAGGGCGAGCATCAGCAGTTCACGGAGTCGCTCCCGCAACGGATGTGCCGCTGTCAGAGCTGTGAGTTCGGAGACCGCCTCCGCGTGGCAGCCCTGTTCGAGGTCCATGTCCAGGCGGGACTCGATGAGCTGAAGGCGCCACTCCTCCAGGCGGGTGCGCTGCGTGTCCGCGTACGGGCCGGGGACGCTTGCCAGTACCTCCCCGTCCCACAGGCTCAGCGCCTTGTTCAGCATGGCGCGCGCGTGGCACAGGTCGCCGGTCGTCTTCGCCTTCTCCGCGTCCGCCGCCAACTCCTGGGCCAGGGCCAGGTCCAGGGAACCGCCCACGCCGGACCCGTCGGTGAGCCGGATGGCGTAGCCGCCCGACTCGCTGACCAGTACGCCGGGAGAGAGGACCTTCCGCAACCGCGAGGCATACGTCCGCACAGCCGCCAGCGCCTGCGACGGCGGCTCCTCGCCCCACAGCGCGTCGATCAGTTCGGACGCCGTCGCCGTGCGGCCCTCGCGGAGCAGCAGAGCCGCCAGCAGGGCGCGTTGTTGCGGAGATCCGGTGGGCAATGACTCCGCCCCGCGCCAGGCGCGCACCGGGCCGAGCACACTGAAGCGAAGCGCCGCCGATTCCTCGGGACGCCACTGCTCCGGCACCCGCTCGGAAGCTCGCGGTACACCGTCCATCGCTGTCCCCCTGCCGAAACGTCATGACAACCAGGCCAGTTTGCCTTGTTCATGGCGGATACGTCAGCCGTGGGAGACACCGATCACAGGCCGCCATGCCGAGGACCGCAAGCCCTCACAGGGCCCACACCCCGTCCTCGCAACCCCGCGACCCCTTTCCCGCATTCCAGGGACCGCTCGCCCGGCACCGACCAGGGAGCTGACGGACCGTCAGATCAGCGCTACCGTACAAAGCATGGAGACCTTTCCGAAGATCATCTCGGTGGACGACCACACGGTGGAGCCCCCCAGCGTCTGGCAGGACCGGCTCCCGTCGAAGTACCAGGACCGGGGGCCGCGGATCGTCCGCGCCCCGCTCAAGGAAATGACCTTCCTGGGCGGCAAGTTCGCTCCCGTCATGGGTGCGCAGGGGGACGAGGGGCCCATCGGTGACTGGTGGGTCTACGAGGACCTGCACCGCCCCCTCACCCGCCTCGACACCGCCGTCGGGTACGACAGGGACGAGATCAAGCTCGAGATCATCACGTACGAGCAGATGCGGCCGGGCTCGTACGACGTCCCGCAACGCCTCGCCGACATGGACGTCAACCACGTCCAGTCCGCCCTCTGCTTCCCCACCTTCCCCCGCTTCTGCGGCCAGACCTTCACCGAGGCCAAGGACCACGAACTGGGCCTCCTCTCCGTGCGCGCCTACAACGACTGGATGGTCGAGGAGTGGTGCGGGCCCGAGGCCCGGGGCCGGCTGATACCGCTCACCCTCATACCTCTGTGGGACGCGCGGCTGGCTGCGGAGGAGGTACGGCGCAACGCCTCCCGTGGGGTACGGGCCGTCGCCTTCTCCGAGATACCTCCGCATCTCGGACTGCCCTCCATCCATACGGACGACTGGGATCCGTTCCTCGCCGCCTGTGACGAGACCGGCACGGTCATCGCCATGCACATCGGGTCGAGCAGCCGCATGCCCTCCACCTCCGCCGACGCCCCGCCTGCCGTCGGCTCCACCATCACCTTCGCAAACTGCTGCTTCTCGATGGTCGACTGGCTGATGAGCGGCAAGTTCGAGCGCTTCCCGAATCTGAAAGTGATGTACGCGGAGGGGCAGATCGGGTGGATTCCCTACATCCTCGAGCGCGCGGACGTGGTGTGGGAGGAGAACCGGGGCTGGGGCGGCGTCGCCGACAAGGTCCACCGGCCGCCGTCCGAACTCTTCGCCGAGCACGTCTACGGCTGCTTCTTCGACGACGCCTTCGGGCTCCGCAACCTCGACTCCATAGGGGTCGGGAACGTGTTGTACGAGACCGACTATCCCCACTCCGACTCCACCTGGCCCAAGTCGCGGGAGGTCGGCGAGGCGCAGATGGGGCACCTGGACGCGGATGTCGTCGACCGGATCGTACGGCGGAACGCGATCGAGCTGCTCGGGCTGACGGCGGACGGGCTGTGGGCCGGGCTGGGCGGTGCGCCCGGTGGCGACGGTGAACAGGGCGGTGCCCGTTGAGCGCTTCCCTCCAGTACGGGATGCAGCTGCCCGTCCAGTCCCAGAGCACCCTCTACGCCGAGGCCTGGGAGGCGGACGCCGGTCCCGACGACCTCGTCGAGATCGCGCGTACCGCCGATCGTTCGGGCTTCGCGTACGTGGCGAGCTGCGACCACGTGGCCATCCCGCGCCGGCTCGCCGCCGCGATGAGCACGATCTGGTACGACCCGGTCGCCACGCTCGCCTTCCTGGCGGGGGTGACCGAGCGCGTACGGCTGCTCAGCCATGTCGCGGTGGTCGGACTGCGGCATCCCCTCCTCACCGCCAAGCAGTACGCGACCCTCGACCATCTCTCGGGCGGCCGGCTGATCCTCGGGGTCGGCGCCGGGCACGTACAGGAGGAGTTCGAGGCGCTGGGGGTGGACTTCGTGCGCCGTGGAGCCGTCCTCGACGAGTCCATCGACGCGTTGCGGGCAGCGCTCGGGCCGGATGAATTCCCCTCCCATCATGGAAAGTTGTACGACTTCGAAGGGCTCGGCCAGCGACCTCGGCCCGCGCAGGAGCGCGTTCCCCTCTGGGTCGGCGGCTCCTCGCCGGCCGCCGTGCGCCGGGCCGCGGTCAAGGGGGATGGCTGGCTGCCGCAGGGGGATCCGCGGGAGCGGCTGCCCGAGCAGATCGCGCGGATCGAACGGCTTCGCGAGGATGCGGGGGTCGACGAGCCCCTCACCGTGGGCGCCATCACCGAGCCCCTGTACGTGGGCGAGCCCGGCTGGGACGTCGGGCGACGCACCCTCACCGGCAGCCCCGAAGCGCTCGCCGAGTCGCTGCGGGCGTACCAAGCGATGGGGGTGGACCAGATCCAGGTGCGGTTCCGGAGCCGGAGCCGCGCCGAACTCACCGACCAGATGGAGGCGTTCGGGACCGAGGTGGCCGTCCTGCTGTAGGGGCCGGCGGCCGGTGACCCGGTCGGCGGACCTCGGTTGTTCCTGTGCGGCCCCGTTCATATCTGACGGTGTGTCAGATACTGTGATGGACTCCACGTCTGCGAAGGGAGTTCGCATGGGCAAGCTCGACGGACGGGTCGTTCTCGTCACCGGCGCCGCGCGCGGCCAGGGAGAACAGGAGGCGCGGCTCTTCGCGGCCGAGGGCGCCAAGGTCGTCGTCGCGGACGTGCTCGACGACCAGGGGGAGGGGCTGGCCAAGGAGCTGGGCGCGCTCTATGTCCATCTGGACGTGAGCCGGGAGGACGGCTGGGCGGCCGCGGTGGCCGCCGCGAAGGGTGCGTACGGGAAGGTCGACGGGCTGGTCAACAACGCCGGTGTCCTGCGCTTCAACGCCCTCGTCGACACTCCTCTCGACGAGTTCATGCACCTCGTGCAGGTCAACCAGGTCGGCGTCTTCCTCGGCATCAAGGCCCTCGCCCCCGAGATCGAGGCGGCCGGCGGCGGAACCATCGTCAACACCGCCTCGTACACCGGGGTCACCGGCATGGCGTACGTCGGCGCGTACAGCGCGACCAAGCACGCGATCGTCGGCCTCACGCGCGTGGCCGCGCTGGAGCTGGCACCCAAGGGGATCCGTGTCAACGCCGTCTGCCCCGGCGCCATCGACACCGCCATGAGCAACCCTGCGCTGCTCGACCCGGCGGCGGACGCCGAGGCGGCCTCGGAGGGCGTGGCGCGGCTGTACCGCAAGCTCGTGCCGATGGGCCGAATCGGGAAGCCCGAGGAGGTGGCGCGACTCGCGCTCTTCCTCTCCTCGGAGGACTCCTCCTACATCACCGGGCAGCCGTTCGTGATCGACGGGGGGTGGCTGGCGGGGGTGAGTGTGGTCTGACGTGGCGTCAGCTATTGACGCTCCAGGCGGGCGGTGGAACAGTCGGCCTCAGTGGATCTGACGGTATGTCAGATCTCGTATCCAGACTCTCGGGGACGGTGAACCTCCTTGGAATTCGGGCTCTTTGTACAGGGATACGTGGGCAAGCGGGCCGAGACCGATCCGCTCGCGGAACACAAGGCGCTGATGGAGGAGACCGAGTACGTCATCCAGGCGGACAAGTCCGGCTTCAAGTACGCCTGGGCGTCCGAGCACCACTTCCTGGAGGAGTACTCGCACCTCTCCGCGAACGACGTCTTCCTCGGGTACCTCGCGCACGCCACCGAGCGCATTCACCTCGGGTCCGGGATCTTCAACCCGCTCGCCCAGGTCAACCACCCCGTGAAGGTCGCCGAGAAGGTCGCCATGCTCGACCATCTCACCGAGAACCGCTTCGAGTTCGGCAGCGGACGCGGCGCCGGTTCGCACGAGATCCTCGGCTTCCTTCCCGGCATCACCGACATGAACTACACGAAGGAGATCTGGGAAGAGACCATCGCCGAGTTCCCGAAGATGTGGCTCCAGGACGAGTACGTCGGGTTCCAGGGCAAGCACTGGCAGCTCCCGCCGCGCAAGGTCCTGCCCAAGCCGCACGGGAAGTCGCACCCCGCCATGTGGTACGCCGCCGGGTCGCCGCCGTCGTACTCCATGGCCGCCCGCAAGGGGCTCGGAGTGCTCGGCTTCAGCGTGCAGAAGGTCTCCGACATGGAGTGGGTGCTCGAGCAGTACAAGACGGCGGTCGTCGAGGCGGAGCCGATCGGGGACTTCGTCAACGACAACGTGATGGTGACGACCACCGCGATCTGTGCGCCCACGCACGAAGAGGCGATACGGATCGCTGTGGGCGGTGGGCTGCACTATCTGCCCTCGCTCGTCTTCCGGTATCACGACACCTTCCCGCGGCCCGAGGGGTTCCCCGTGTGGCCGGAGACGCTGCCCGAGTACAACGAGGAGTTCGTCGAACTCCTCATCGCCGAGGAGCTGTTGATCTGCGGGGATCCGGACGAGGTGCTCACGCAGTGCAAGCGGTGGGAGCAGGCCGGGGCCGATCAGTTGTCGTTCGGGTTGCCGGTGGGGGTGCCGAAGGAGGAGACGCTGCAGACGATTCGGCTGATCGGGGAGCACGTGATTCCGAAGATCGATACGGATCCTGTGCATCGGACAACTCGGTTCCGGCAGGCCGTCTGAGGTTTGTCGGAGGCTGCGGGTTCGTTGTGGCTTGTCGCGCAGTTCCCCGCGCCCCTGAGGGGCGCCCCCAGTGCGGAGGCGGACAGCGCAGAGAGCCGGACACTGCAGAAAGCCAGAGAGGGGCGTAGGAAGCATGCTTGACCATCTGATCAAGGGCGCGACCGTCGTGGATGGGTCGGGTGCGCCCTCGTACACCGCTGACGTGGGGATACGTGACGGGCGTATCGCCGTGATCGGGAGCGTCACCGAGGCGGCGCGTACGAGTGAGGACGCGTCCGGGCTCGTACTCGCTCCTGGGTTCGTCGATCCGCACACCCACTACGACGCGCAGCTGTTCTGGGACCCGTATGCGACCCCGTCCCTGAACCACGGTGTGACGACCGTCGCCGGTGGCAACTGCGGTTTCACCCTCGCTCCGCTCAATCCGGAGCGGCCGGAAGACGCCGACTACACGCGGCGGATGATGTCCAAGGTCGAGGGGATGTCGCTGGTCGCGCTGGAGGAGGGGGCGCCCTGGAGCTGGCATTCCTTCGGGGAGTATCTGGATGCCCTGGAGGGGCGGATCGCGGTCAACGCGGGCTTCATGGTCGGGCATTGTGCGTTGCGGCGGTATGTGATGGGGCCGGATGCCGTGGGCGGGCAGCCGACCGAGGAGCAGTTGTCGCGGATGCTCGGGCTCCTCCATGAGGCGATGGGGGCCGGGGCCTGGGGGTTCTCCACCACGCAGTCGTCCACGCACTCCGACGGGGACGGAAAGCCGGTCGCCTCTCGGCATGCCGGGCCGGCCGAACTGCTGGCGCTTTCACAGGCGGTGGGCGAGCACGAGGGTACGCAGATCGAGGCGATCGTCGCGGGCTGCCTCGATCAGTTCAGCGACGACGAGATCGATCTTTTCGTGGAGATGAGCGCGGCGGCGGGGCGTCCGCTGAACTGGAACGTCCTGACGATCGACTCGTCCGTCCCCGAGCGCGTGCCGCGGCAGCTCGCGGCAAGTGAACGGGCCCGAAAGGCCGGTGGGCGGATCGTCGCGCTGACGATGCCGATCCTCACGCCGATGAACATGTCGCTCGGTACGTTCTGCGCGCTCAACCTCATCCCCGGGTGGGGCGAGGTGCTCGGCCTGCCCGTGCCCGAACGGATCGCGAAGCTGCGGGACCCCGGGGTCCGGGCCGAGATGCTGCGGCGGGCCGACTCGAAGGAGGCCGGTGTCTTCCGGCGGCTCGCCGACTTCGGGCGGTACGTCATCGGGGACACGTACAGCGCGGAGAACGAGGGGCTCACGGGGCGGGTCGTACGGGACATCGCGGCCGAGCGCGGCCAGGAGCCGTTCGAGTGCATCGTCGAGATCTGCGCCAACGACCGGATGCGTACGGTCCTCTGGCCCATGCCCACCGACAACGACCCCGACTCGTGGACGCTGCGCCAGGAGACGTGGCGGCACGAGGACGTGATGCTCGGCGGGTCGGACGCGGGCGCCCATCTGGACCGGATGTGCGGGGCTCCGTACACGACCCGGTTCATCGGCGACTGTTTGCGGGGCCGGAAGCTGGTGACCCTGGAGCAGGCGGTGAAGATGCTCACGGACGATCCGGCACAGCTCTTCGGACTCCGCGAGCGCGGACGTGTCGCGGAGGGTTTCCATGCGGACCTCGTGCTCTTCGACCCGGAACGGATCGACGCCGGCAAGGCCACCCTGGTGCACGACCTGCCGGGAGACAGTCCGCGGCTCGACTCCAAGGCGATCGGCGTGACGGCCGTGTGGGTCAACGGAGTCGAGGCGATCCGGGGCGATGCGGTGACCGGGGCCGTACCGGGGAAGGTGCTGCGCTCGGGTCGGGACACGCGGACGGTGAGCACCAAGTGATGTGCGACCTGGGGGTCAAGTGACGGACGGGCAGCGGCTGTTCATCGGCGGCTCGTGGGTGGAGCCGGACGGTGGCCACTACGAGGTGATCGACCCGGCGACCGAGGGTGTCGTCGGGCTGGCTCCGGAGGCCTCGCGGGATCAGGTGCACGCGGCTGCCGCCGCGGCCCGCGAGGCCTTCCGGGCATGGTCGCGCACGGCTCCCGAGGAGCGTGCCGCCGTCCTTCACCGGGCGGCCGAGGTGATCCGGCGCAACCTCGTCCCGTACGCCGAGCTGGCGCAGGCCGAGACCGGCGCCACGACCGGCACGGCGCGGGGGATGCAGGTGGGTGTCGGGGCGGCCCGTTTCGAGCGGTACGCGTGCGTGGAGCCCGTCGAGCAGGCGCTGCCCCCGCAGATCAACGAGGCGGGCCCGTTCGGCAAGGCCGCCGTGATGGGCGCCCTGGCCGTGCGCCAGCCGGTGGGCGTGGTCACCTGCATCACCTCGTACAACAACCCCTGGGCGAACCCGGCCGGGAAGATCGCCCCGGCGCTGGCCATGGGCAACACGGTCGTCGTGAAGCCTGCCCCGCAGGACCCGCTCTCCGTGTACCGGATGGCGGAGGCGCTGGAGGCGGCGGGCGCGCCGCCGGGTGTCGTGAACGTCGTCAGCGGTTCGCGCGCGGAGGTCGGGGAGGCCGCCGTCGACTCGGACGACGTGGACATGGTGAGCTTCACCGGCTCGACCGCCGTCGGGCGGCGTATCGCGGAGGTCTGCGGGCGCGGCATGAAACGGCAGCTGATGGAGCTGGGCGGGAAGGGCGCGGCGGTCGTCTTCGAGGACGCCGACCTGGAGTCGGCGGTCCGGGGGATCGGCACGACGTTCTCGTTCTACAGCGGGCAGATCTGTACGGCTCCGACGCGGGTGCTCGCTCAGCGGGCCGTGTACGACCGGCTTGTTGCCCAACTGGCGGCTTACATCGGCTATTTGAAGGTGGGCGACCCGCGCGCCGACGGTACGGTGGTCGGCCCGGTGATCTCCGCCGCCCACCGGGACCGGGTCGAGTCGTACGTCGAACTGGGCCGCAAGGAGGGCGCACGGGTGGTCGCGGGCGGTGAACGCCCCGCACACGGCCCCGAGTTCGAGCGGGGCTTCTACGTGGCACCCACCCTCCTCGCCGACTGCACCAACGACATGCGGGTGGTCCGCGAGGAGATCTTCGGCCCGGTCGTCGTGGTCCTCCCCTTCGACGACGAGGACCAGGCGGTCGACCTCGCCAACGACAGCGACTACGGCCTCATCGACTACGTCTGGTCCGGCGACGTGTCCCGCGCCTTCCGCGTCGCCCGGCAGCTCCGGGCGGGCGGCGTCGGCGTCAACACGGTCGGCCGCAACATGGAGGCCCCTTTCGGCGGCTTCAAGCAGAGCGGCGTGGGCCGGGACGTGGGTTCGTACGCCCTGCACGCGTACAGCGAACTGCAGTCGATCGTGTGGCCGGGCTGACGCCGCGGCCTCCGGCGTAGGACAGCCGACAGGCGTGCCCGCGCTTACCTGCCCGCCACCCGCGCCCAGCGCTCCAGGGCGGCGTCCTCACTCTCGGCATGCTCCCCGGCACTCTCGGCGGGCTCCCCGGCGGTGACCACGATCCCGGCCTCGGCCCGCACCCGCGCGGACTTCTCCAGTTCCTCGGCGAGCATCTGGCGGCGCAGTATCCGGGCGGTGTACGCGGAGGGGTTCCCCTTGGCCTTCACGAAGGCGGCCACGTCATCGGGCAGGCTCATCGTCATGGTGACCGTCATGTGGGCATCATGCCTTGGGTCGGGTGGGGCCGGCGTGACGGTCCCGGGGTGAGTGGGGAGGTTGCGGGGATGGGGCCTGCAGGGGAGTGGTACGTGCTCGTCGAGCACAACCGGGTCGGCAGCGAAGGCAAGTGGACTCTGCGTCAGAAGCTGCATGCGGAGGACGGGCGGGAGCACGCCCTGTCCATGGCACAGGAAGTGACGCTCTCGTGCACCGGGGACACCTTTCGCTCGCCGGCGGAGCTGGGCCGCAGTGTGTTCCGGATCTCCGAGACCAGCTGGCTCGTGGAGATCGGCCACTCGAGGTGGAGCGAGCTGTATGGGGATGTCGTCATCGACTCCGAGCACGTCCGGATCTCCGTCGCGGAGCTCGCGCACTTCACGGAGCCGCCGCCTGCCGAACCACAGCCCGCGAAGGTCGGTCGGCTGAGCAAGGTGTTCAAGCGCGACTGAAGGGTGCTTCGTAGCGGCGTTTCGTAGCGGCGTTCGCATCGCGCCCAGGGTTGGCGTAGCGATGTTACGGCTGGGGGTAGCGTCGCTATCGCATCGGTGTTAGCGTTGTTCTCGTCGGGATGGAAGCAGCGCTATCCCACCGAGACGAGGAGCACCGTCATGAGTGAGCAGTCCAGCACCGGTACCAGCACGAACACCGGCACCTCCGCCCGCGTCGCGATCGTCACCGGAGGATCCCGGGGGATCGGCCGGGAGACCGCGGAGCGCCTGGCGGGCGACGGGTTCGCCGTCGTCGTGAACTTCGCGGGCAACCAGGCCGAGGCCGACAAGACCGTCGCCGCGATCGCCGAGGCGGGCGGGCAGGCGCTCGCCTTCCGGGCCGACGTCGCCGACGAGACCGAGGTGGCGGCCCTCTTCGACGCCGCCGAGTCCACGTACGGCGGGGTCGACGTCGTCGTCCACGCCGCCGGAGTCATGACCCTGGCCCCGCTGGCCGAAACCGACCTCGACGCGCTGGACCGGATGCACCGCACCAACATCCGCGGCACCTTCGTCGTCGACCAGCAGGCCGCGCGCCGGCTGCGCGAGGGCGGCGCGATCATCAACTTCTCCAGCTCCGTGCTGGCGCTCGCCCTCCCCGGCTACAGCGGGTACGCCGCCTCCAAGGGCGCAGTCGAGGCCATGACCCTGATCCTGGCCCGCGAGATGCGCGGCCGGGACATCACCGTCAACGCCGTGGCCCCGGGCCCGACCGCCACCGCCCTGTTCCTGGACGGCAAGGACGAGGAAACCATCGCGCGGATGGCCGCCCAGCCGCCGCTGGAGCGCCTCGGCACCCCGAACGACATCGCCGAGGTCGTGTCCTTCCTGGCCGGTCCGGCCGGCCGCTGGGTCAACGGCCAGGTGGTCCGCGCCAACGGCGGCATCGCGTAAACCCCCTCTCCCTCCCCTCTCCCCCCTGTCTCTTCCGTTTCTCTCCAAGGAGTTCCGTCATGGGCAAGACGATCGTCATCACGGGCGCGGGTTCCGGTTTCGGCGCGCTCGCCGCACGGGCGCTGGCCGACGCGGGCCACACGGTCTACGCCGCGATGCGCGACACCAAGGGCCGTAACGCGGGCCGGGTCGCCGAGGCCGAGGCGTACGCCACCGAGCATCAAGTCGACCTGCGCACCGTCGAGTTGGACGTCCTCTCGCAGGAGTCCGCGGACGCCGCCGTCGCCACGATCCTGGCCGAAGCCGGTGCGCTGGACGTGGTCGTCCACAACGCGGGCCACATGGTGACCGGCCCGACCGAGGCCTTCACTCCGGAGGAACTGGCCGCGGTGTACGACACGAACGTGCTCGGCACCCAGCGGGTCAACCGCGCCGCCCTCCCGCACCTGCGCGCCCAGGAGCACGGCCTGGTGCTCTGGGTCGGCTCCAGCTCCACCAGGGGTGGCACCCCGCCCTACCTCGCGCCGTATTTCGCCGCGAAGGCCGGGATGGACGCGCTCGCCGTGTCGTACGCGGCCGAGCTGGCCCGTTTCAACATCGAGACGACCATCGTGGTGCCGGGCGCGTTCACGTCGGGCACGAACCACTTCGCGACCGGCGGACACCCCTCCGAGCAGACGGTGATCCCGGCGTACGAGGAGCGGTACGCGGGCCTGATGGACCAGGTCGGCCGACGCCTCGCCGCCCTCGCCCCGGCCGACGCCGACGTGTCCCTGGTCGCCGACGCGATCGTCGAGGTCGTCGACACCCCGCACGGCGAGCGGCCCTTCCGGGTCCACGTCGACCCGGCGAACGACGGGGCGGAAGAGGTCAGCCGGGTCGCGGACCGTATACGCGCCGAGTTCCTGACGCGCATAGGCCTGGACGACCTGCTCGCCCCGCAGAAGGCCACCGCGTGACCTCGCGCCGGATCGCTTCCGTTAGCGTCGCTTCCGTGAGTACGAAAGCGCGCATCCTCGAAGTGGCGGCGGTCCTGGTCGCCGAGTCCCCCGACGGGGACGTGTCGACCAGGGCCGTGTGCGAGGCGGCCGGCGTCGGCGCCCCGGCCCTCTACCGCCACTTCGGGGACAAGGAAGGTCTGCTGTCGGCGGTCGTCGACCACGGCTGGGAGAAGTACCTCGCGACCAAGCGCGACCGCGCCCCCGGCACGGACCCCGTCCAGGACCTGCGGGACGGCTGGGACACCCACGTCGAGTTCGCCCTGGCCAACCCGAACCTGTACCGCCTGATGAACTCCCCGGCGATGCGTACGCCCCCGGCGGCGGCCCTGGAGTCCCACCGCATCCTCACGTCGGACCTCCAACGGGCCGCCGAACAGGGCAAGTTGCGCTTCGCCCCGGAACTGGCGGCCCAGATCATCATGTCCGCCAACGTCGGCGTGGCTCTGATGCTGGTCTCCCGCCCGACGACGTTCACCGACAAGACGGTGTCCCGCCGGGTACGGGACGCGGTCCACGCCATGGTGTTCACGCCGGACGTGACGGCTCCGACGGAGGCACCCGGGGCAGCGACCTCCGAGGCAGCGACCTCCGGGGCAGCGACCTCCGGGGCAGCGGCACCCGGGCCAGCGGCACCCGGGGCAGCGGCATCCGGGGCAGCGGCATCCGGGGCGGAAGGGGAGGCCCTCGTCCCCGCCACGGCGGCCCGCCTGAACGCCCTCCTCCGCCAGTCCCCGGCACCGGTCCTCAGCCCGGCCGAGGACGCCCTGCTCACCGAGTGGCTGAACCGCCTCTCGAACGCGCCCCGGAGCTAGGCAGAGGCCCTCCCCGTTGGACCCGATGCCCTCCGCCGTAACCCCGTCTCGATCTCGAACAGGGTCACGAACCCCGCGCAGTCGTGCTTGACTTTCCAGTCCCGCGCGATCTTGGCGGGATGGCCAGACACGTCAGTCCAGCTCCCGAACCAACTCAAGGGACACGCTCCGGGCTGCCGTTGAGGGTCGGATCAGGGGATCAGGGGGGGACGAGGGCAATGAACAACGCGACTGAGGTGTTCCAGCCGCTGCAGGCGGACGATCCGCCCCTGGTGGCCGGCTACCGTCTTGCCGCCCGGCTCGGCGCGGGAGGCATGGGCCGGGTCTACCTGTCGCACACGCAGGGCGGCCGACCGGTGGCGATCAAGGTGATACGGCCGGAGCTCGCAGACGATCCGGCCTTCCGGCGAGGGTTCCGCCGGGAGATAAAGGCGGCCCAGCGGGTCCGGGGCGTGTACACCGCCGAGCTGATCGACGCCGACGCGGACGGCGTACCGCCCTGGCTGGCCACGCTGTACGTGCCCGGCCCCTCCCTGGCAGACGCCGTCGCCAGGCGCGGACCCCTGCCGGTGCCGGCGGTGCTGTGGCTGATGGCGGGGGTGGCCGAGGCCCTGCAGGCCATCCACGACGCGGGAATCGTGCACCGGGACCTGAAGCCGTCGAACGTGCTGCTGGCCGCCGACGGGCCGCGGGTGATCGACTTCGGCATCTCGCTGGCCTCCGGCATCACCTCGCACACAGCCACGGGAGCCGCGGTCGGCACGCCCCAGTTCATGGCTCCCGAGCAGGCGTCCGCAGGTGAGGTCACGGCGGCGACCGACGTCTTCGCGCTCGGCCAGACAGCGGCCTTCGCGGCGCTGGGCGAGCCGCTGTACGGGGACGGCAACTCGGTCGGCGTGCTGTACCGGATCGTGCACGAGAAACCTGACCTGTCCCCTCTGCCGGCGCAGCTCCGTCCGCTGATCGCCCGGTGCCTCGCCGCCGATCCGGAGGAACGGGCCACCCCCGCGGAGATCGTCGAGTGGTGCCGACAGCAGCTGGGCCGGGACGCCGACGCGGGCGCGGGGCCGGCCGTCTGGCGGGAGATCACGGGGCCGGAGGTGACGGTTCCGTCCCCGGTCGCCGCTCCCACCCCGGTGCACACGCTTCTTCCCACCTCGGTGCACACGCGGCCGTTGCTCGCACAGCCGCAGCTGCAGCCGACGTGGCGGGACGAGCCGCGGTCCCGCCGAAGACGTACCAGGCTGATCACGGCCGTCGTGACGGCGGCTGCGGTGCTGTTGGCGGGCTTGGCGTGGACGGTCATGGAGGTGTCGGACCGGCTTCGCGACCGGGAGGCGGCCGCGTCGTCGGCGTCCGGTCCTGAGGCGTCCGCACGGTCGTCGGCGTCCTCATCGGCATCCGCGCCGGGCTCGGGGGCAGGGTCAGGGTCGGGGACCGATGACCGGACACCAGATGCGTCGCGCCCCTCCTCGACCGCGCCGGGGCCGCCGAAAGCCGTCGCGTACCCCCCAGTGTGGCTGGACGCGGACAGCCCACTGGATATCACGGTGAACCCACTGGATATCGAGGAGCCCGACCGCAAGGAGCGGAAGGACCAGAAGGACCGCAAGGGGGACATCCGCTTCGTCTGCGATGACGAAGACTGTGCGCTGGAGAGCGACACCAGCCTGATCACCATGGTGTTCGGTGAGCCGGGTGCCTCCCTCGATTCGTGCCGCCTGCTCCTCACCGGCGCCGACAGCCACAGCCTCCCGCTGGCCGCGGCGGCGGCCGGCAGCGAGATCTGCGTCAAGCACCCCTCAGGAGACATCGCGCTGCTCGTGATCCAGGTGAAGTCGACCGCGCTGCCGGAGATCGGCTTTGTGACCGCGGACATGACGGTCTGGCGGGCGGCCTAGACAGTTTCGTCGGGGCCGGACCCGACCGCGCTCAGTCGGTCAGGTCGACCCGTACCGTCAGCAGATTCGTTCCGACCGCTCGCACCGCGGCGCTGTTCATCCGGGGCAGGGACTTGAGCCGGGCGCGGGCGTCGTCCTCGTGCAGCAGGTGGGCCGTGCCGTGGTGCCAACGGCCCTTGACGCGGACCCGGACGCTCGGGTCCGCCTGGATGTTCCGCACGTACTGCGACTTCTCGCCGTACTCGGAGACGATCCAGAACTCCTGTCCGATACGGCGACCGCCGACCGGGGTCCGGCGCGGCAGCCCGGACTTCCGCCCGGTGGTCTCCAGGAGCGTCTGGAACGGCAGCAGCTTCGTGACGGGGTTGCCGACCCGCTTCTGGAAGGTCGTGACGGCGCGGAACTTGAACTCGTGGTAGCGCGACATCTCAGTCATCGTTCCTCTTGAGGGCTTGGAGGAGGGTGCCGAAGGCGGCGGGGGTGGTCGAGAGTATGGCCTCCACGATGTCGAGCCTGCTCACCGGTGCCGACGCCATGTTCGGTTAACCGCCGTGCGGACAGGCCTGCTGGCCGGATGGGGCGGCCGGGGCGGGTCCGCGAAGCTCATTCACATGAAGCCGATTCATGTGATGAAGACCAAGCGGAAAGTCTCCCTGATAGCTGCCTCCGTCGTGGTTCTCGGTGTTACCGGACCACTCACGGCGGAGGCCTCAACCGCCGCCTCTTCCAAGCCCCTTGAGTGGGCGAAGTGCGAAGGGAGCGGGCTCGACCCCCGGCAGGAGTGCGCGACCGTCGAGGTGCCGATGGACTACTCCGACCCCGGCGGGAAGAAGATCGGCATCGCCATCTCCCGTATCCCCAGCGAGAAGCCGGCCGACCGCCGCGGCGCCTTACTGCTGATCGCAGGCGGGCCCGGCGGCGGCAGCCTCGACGAAATCTCCGGGAAGGGGCAGAAGCTGCCGCAGGAGGTGCGGAACGCGTACGACCTGATCGGGTTCGACCCCCGGGGCGTCGGCAGGTCCGCCCCGGTCAGCTGCGGTCTCGAGACGGAACACCTGGCCAGGTCCAAGTTCTTTCCCTGGCCCGCCCCGGACGGGTCGGTCACCGGAAACATGGCTGCCGCGCGACGGATGGCCGACGCCTGCGAGCGCAACGGCGGTGAGTTGGTGCGTCACATCAACAGTCGCGACAACGCCCGTGACATCGACCGGATCCGGGCAGCGCTGGGCGAGCGGAAGCTGTCCGCGTGGGGTCTCTCGTACGGCGCGTATCTCGGCGCGGTCTACAGCCAGTTGTTCCCGCACCGCACCGACCGCTTCGTGCTGGACAGCAACCTGGACGTCAATGGCGACGCCTACCAGGGCGGGGGTACCCGTGCCTTGTGGGCGGGGTTCGAGGCCGGCGTCGAAGACGTCTTTCCCGAGTTCGCCAAGTGGGCTTCGGCGCCCGGGAATCCGGACCGGCTGGCCGACACGGCCGACGAGGTGCGGCCGCTGGTCCTGCGGCTCGCCGCCCGGCTCGACCGTGAGCCGATCCCCTGGCCCGGCGCCAACCCGGCGGAGCTGAGCGGCAATGTGCTGCGCC
This sequence comes from Streptomyces albicerus, assembly GCF_008905045.1. Lineage (GTDB taxonomy): Bacteria > Actinomycetota > Actinomycetes > Streptomycetales > Streptomycetaceae > Streptomyces > Streptomyces albicerus. Next base: position 30,217 of record NZ_VWMY01000066.1, on the reverse strand, counting down.
AGGCCATGGTGGACGCCTTCTACGATCCCGACGGCTTCCCGGGGCTGGCCCAGTTGATCCTGGCCGCGCAGAAGGGCACCGTCCCGCCCGCTCCCGAGACGCCCCCCGAGCCGCTCCTGCAGAACGGCCTCTCCGTCGCCCTCGCCACCTTCTGCAACGACGGCGCATGGCCCAGGGAAACCGCCGTGTACCAGAAGGACGTTGACGAGAGCCGGACCAAGTACCCGCTGACCGCAGGGATGCCGAGGAACGCGACGGGCTGCGCCGCCTGGCCGTATCCGCTGAAGGAGAATCCCGTACGGATCACCGATCACGGTCCGTCCACGGTCCTGCTCGTCCAGAACGAGCGCGACCCGGCCGCCCCGCTCGGCGGCGCCCGCAAACTCCGCGCCGCCCTCGGCAAGCGCGCCGTCATGGTGACCGTCAACTCCACCGGGCACGACGCCTACCTCGGCAACGGCAACGCCTGCGGAGACCGAGCCGTCTCCCGCTATCTGGCCACGGGGGAACGGCCCGCCCGGGACACGTACTGCGCCTAGCAGCTTGACAGTGTGTCCGCGTACGGAGTGATGCTGGTGGGGTGACCGAATCGGGGCCCGGCAGGCGGGTGTTGCTGGTGGGCGCGGCCGGGGCCGCGGCTGCGGGCGGGCTCGGGCTGGTCGGTTGTACGGGCGGGGACGAGGAGTCCACGCCCACCCCCAGGTCGACGTCGACCGAGAGTGCTCAGAGCCCGCGCTCGCCCCGAGTGACCTCACCCTCACCGGATCCCGATCCCCTTCCGTCCGCGTCCCCGTGGCCCCTCCTCCGCACCGAGGTCGAGCCCCGCGCGAAAGAGGCGGCCGTACGGCTGCTGGAAGCCCTCGGCACGTGGACGCGCGGGCAGGACGGGGCCGGTCCCGCGGTGGAACGGGCCGAGGCGGCGGGCGTGCCCGACGCGTCCGCCGAGCGGCTGGTCGGCCAGGCCCGGCCCCTGCTCGACGCCGGGGCCGAGGCCACGGTCCGGGTCATCGCCGCGCAGTACGGAGGCCTGCTGGACGCCCGCGCCAGTGTCCTGGTCGCCCTCCGCCAGTGGGGGCGGGCGGCGGACGGGACCGTGGCGGACGGCGGGGCGACCGTCGACGTACGGCTCACGCGGGGCGGGTCCGGGTGGCAGGTCGGCGCCCTGTATCCGTCCCGCACCGCGCCGCCCCTCGATCGGCCCGGTGCGCTGATCGAGCGGGTTGTGGGGCACGAGCGGATTCGGCTGCCGCCTGCGGGTGAGGCCGACGTCCTTGCGGGCCGGCTGCGGCCCCGGCCGTTGCGGGGGTTGCTCACGCTGGCGGAGTCGTACGAGGTTGATGTGAGCGTTGTCCATACGGGGCATCCGCGGAACGTCTTCGGTACCGGGCGGCTCAGTGATCACACTCGGATGCGGGCGTTTGATGTGTGGGCCGTTGATGGGCGTGCGGTGATTGATCCTGCTACGCCTGATTCGCTGGTTGATGGGTTTATGCGGGCTGCAGTTCTGGCGGGGGCGTACAACGTGGGTGGGCCTCGGTTGCTCAGTGGGGGATCGTTTTTCTCGGATCGGGTTCATCGGGATCATCTGCATATTGCTTTTGACCGCGATACGTAGGGGACTTCCGGTCGATCGTGAACTGCGGGTGCGTTGGGGCTGGTCGCGCAGTTCCCCGCGCCCCTAGCGGGGCCAGACGTCGGCGAGGATCTCGCGTGACTCCCTGCTGCCCGCACCCAAGAAATGCGGCACGTACCGGTCCCCGATCTGGATCGGCAGCGGCCGTGCCGCCATCGGGCTCGCTCCCCAGAAGACCAGCTCCAGCACCACGCCCTGGCGTACCTCGGGGGAGAAGTCCATGTCGAAGACGAAGTTGCCGAGGGAGTGGGCCACCGGTCGGCCCTTGTACAGCTCCAGGTTCTGGACCCAGTGTGGGTGTGAGGCGATCACCGCGTCGGCGCCCGCGTCGATGAGGCGGTGGGCCACCGTGTGCTGGGCCGGGACCGGGCGGTGCGTGTACTGCCGGCCCCAGTGCGGGCAGACGACCACCACGTCGGCGCGGGTGTGCAGGGCGCGGACCGAGGCTTCCAGCGCGGCCAGGTCGGACGTGTTGAGCGGGCCGGTGCGGGGCGGCATTCGCAGGCGGACCGCGCCCGGGGTGGCGGGTCCGGCGGGCGGGGTCTCGCCGATCGCGTTGAAGGAGAGGATGCCGAAGCGCAGGGCTCCCACGCGGACGATCGCCGGTTCGCGGGCGGCGGCCAGGTCGTCGCCCGCTCCGGTCGTGGCGAAACCCGCGGCTCGCGCGCTGCGTACGGTGCGCCGCAGGGCCTCGGGGCCGAAGTCGCCGAGGTGGTTGTTGGCCAGGAGAAGGACGTCGAACCCCGCCTGGCGCAGGCCCGCGAGCGACGTGGGATCGGCGGCGAAGGAGTCGCCGCCCTGGGTGGGCGGGCCGGCCCGGGACAGGGTGCACTCCAGGTTCCCGACGGTCAGGTCGGCGGTCACGAGGCGGCGCGCGGTGCTGGTGAAGGGGAGCGACGGGTCGTCGGACCTGGCGATCTCCGCGCCCACCCGCCTGCCCAGCATGATGTCGCCGGTCCAGAGGGTCGTGGCGACCGGGCCGGGGTCCGTGTCGGCGGGGACCGTCACCGGGTAGCCGCGCGGGTCCGAAACCGGGTCGTGGCCGTCCACGGGCAGCGCCGACACTCCCGGGCCGAGCGCGTCCGCCCGCACCACGGCCACCGTGTCCGGGTCGCGCCGCACCGCCAGGACCGCGTCCGCGTCCGCGTTGGCATCGGCGGCAGGACCCTCCGCGTGCGGTCCTCGTACGACCCGCGCGGCGCCGCCCCTGCCACCCAACTGCTCCCAGGTCAGTCGCCGACCGGTCCGTACGTCCCCCACGAGCCGCCGGTCGGCGGACAGGCCCGCGGCCCGCGTCGGGTGGACGGCCAGGACGAGCGGCAGCCGTACGGGGCGGGGCGGCGAGGCGGTGGTGGCGGACCCGCCCGACGGCCGTGGCTCGTCCTTCGAACCGCCGTCGCACGCGGCGAGCGCCGTGGCGGCGGCCCCGGCGGCCCCGAGGGCCAGCACCTCCCGCCGGGAGCAGGGCCGGGACCAGGACCGCGCTCTCGCCACCTTCGGCCTCCCTCCTCCTGCGCCCCGTAAGGGGCGCGGGCCTGTATCGATATGCGGCTCCGCCACGTGGGCGCTACCAACCCCCACCGGCCCGCGGGTCGATCACCGTGCCTCCAGCGGAGCGCTACCGCCCCAGGAAGATCGGGTTGGTGAACGCGGCCAGTGCCCCCGGCAACGGACCGGCCGCCGCCTCGTGCCGTACTTCCGCCCGTACGTATGCCGCGTACTGCGCCGTCGTACGCCACTCCACCGTCCCGGAGCCCGACACCGGGATCACCGAGCTCGTGTGCAGCACGCCCTGGTCCGTGACGAAGCGGACCGTGCAGCGGGGCGTGCCCGTGGTCTCGAGGCGGACCGTGACCGGGGCGTCGCGGTCCACCCTCAACCGGCCGCCGATACCCGCGTGTTCGCCCTTCGGGCCGGTGGCCGAGAATGACAGCGACACCGTCTTCGACTCCGCCACGTAGGACCGGCCCGCGCGGATGCCCTCCTGGATCGCCTCGCGGGTCAGGTCGTCGGCGAGGACGACGGTCTGCGGGGTGCCGACGGGGTCGGGGTGGCGGTGGGCGTCGCTGTTGCCCATCGCCGGGATCCAGTCCCGGCCCCTGCCGTCGCCGCCCTCCCCGCCGTTCCGTCCCTCCCGGACAGAAGCGACGAGCATGCTGTCCCAGTCGGCCAGCGACATCTCGTCGTCGGGCCCGAACGGGCCGTTCCACACCTCGACCGCGTCCGCCTCGCCGAAGCCGAACTTCCAGTTGCAGCCGATGCAGGTGGCGTGCGGGTGGGCGGGGACGACCAGGCCGCCGGAGCGGCGGATCTCCCTCGCGTACTTGCCGAAACGGTTCTCGCGCGCCCGGTAGCGCCAGTCCACGAACGTGCCGGGGTCCGTGCCGAGGGCCACCACGTGACCGTTGCGCGTCGTGACCTCCTCGCCCAGCATGATCAGCAGGTCGTCGCCGGCCTCCGAGGCCCAGTGCGGGTGCGCCGCATGCGTGTTGTGCTCGGACGTGTTGATGAAGTCCAGCCCGGCGGCGCGGGCCAGCGCCGCGATCTCCGCCGGTGTGCGGCGGCCGTCCGAGTACCAGGAGTGCAGGTGGCAGTCGCCCCGGTACCAGGCCCGGCCGCGGCCCTTCGCGCGCGAGGGCGGGTAGACCGGCTCCACGACGGCACCCGGCTCGCCGTACGTCAGCGTGATGGTGATCTCGTACGGGAGTCCCTGCGGGGCCACCGTGTAGGGGCCGAGCGCGATGTACCAGGTGCCCTCGCGGACCGGGCCCGGGATGTAACCCGGTGTCGCGTCGTCCGCGCGGATGAAGAACTCCGTGCGCGCCCCGCCCGACCAGCCCCGGAAGCCCTTGCCGCCCAGCTCCGTGCCGCGCTGGTCGAAGATGCCGATGTCGAGCGCGTTGCCCGCGGTGCCCGCCGGTACGGAGGGCTTCTCGTAGGTGTACGCGACCTTGATCTCCCGCACGCCGGAGGGGACTTCGACGGGCAGGTACACGAAGTCCGGCGAACCGGTGGGCAGGGTGCCGCGTACGGTCCGGGTCTCGGAGTTGTCACCGTCGGCCGCGTCGGCCGTGTCGGCGCCGCTGGTGAAGGTCACGCTTCCCAAGGTAAGCGCGGCGGCGGCTCCCGTCACGAACAGGGCGCGTCTGCCGATGCCGTGGTCGTCCTCGCACATGTCTGCTGCTCCCGGGTCTCGTGAGTGGCATGGGCGGTGCAGGGGTGATGCAGGAGTGGTTCAGGGGTGGCACGAACAACCCTGGTATTCAGCCGTGAACTGCGGTGCAAGGGAAGGGAATCGGCGTCTTTCGCCCGGTCGGCGGAGCGGCGACCCGACGTTTTCCCCCGGTTGCTCCCTATCGCATGGTGTATGCAAGCAAGTGCGGGGGCCGGGCGCCCGGCAAAGCGGAACTGTGGCCCCCGCCACACTCACCGGCGAGGTCCGTCGCCCCGTACGTAAGCTCGGAGGAATGACGAGCAGCGCCGAGAACGCACGCCCCGAGGCACCCACCGCCAACGCGATGCGCCGCGCCCTCAAACGCGCCCGCGACGGCGTCGCCCTCGATGTCACCGAGGCCGCAGTCCTGCTCCAGGCACGCGGCGCCGACCTGGACGACCTGGCCGCTTCCGCCGCCCGGGTGCGCGACGCGGGCCTGGAGACGGCGGGTCGCCCCGGCGTCATCACGTACTCGAAGAGCGTCTTCATCCCGCTCACCCGGCTGTGCCGGGACAAGTGCCACTACTGCACCTTCGTCACGGTCCCGGGCAAGCTGCGCCGGGCCGGCCACGGGATGTTCATGTCCCCGGACGAGGTCCTCGACATCGCCCGCAAGGGCGCCGAACTGGGCTGCAAGGAAGCCCTGATCACCCTCGGCGACAAGCCCGAGGACCGCTGGCCGGAGGCGCGGGAATGGCTGGACGCGCACGGTTACGACGACACGATCGCGTACGTACGGGCCATCTCGATCCGCATCCTGGAGGAGACGGGCCTGCTGCCCCACCTCAATCCCGGGGTGATGTCCTGGACCGACTTCCAGCGGCTCAAGCCCGTCGCGCCGAGCATGGGCATGATGCTGGAGACGACCGCCGAACGGCTCTGGTCCGAGCCGGGCGGTCCGCACTACGGCTCCCCGGACAAGGAGCCGGCGGTGCGGCTGCGCGTGCTCGAGGACGCCGGGCGCTCCTCCGTGCCCTTCACCAGCGGGATCCTCATCGGCATCGGGGAGACGTACGAGGAGCGCGCGGACTCGCTCTTCGCGCTGCGCCGCGTGTCGCGGGCCTACCACGGCATCCAGGAGCTGATCATCCAGAACTTCCGCGCCAAGCCGGACACGGCGATGCGCGGGATGCCGGACGCCGAGCTGGACGAACTGGTCGCCACGGTCGCCGTGGCCCGGCACATCATGGGCCCCTCGGCCTGCCTCCAGGCGCCGCCCAATCTGGTCGACTCCGAGTACGGGCGGCTGATCGGCGCCGGCATCGACGACTGGGGCGGGGTGTCGCCGCTGACCATCGACCACGTCAACCCCGAGCGCCCCTGGCCGCAGATCGACCTCCTGCGCGAGCAGTCGGCCGAGGCGGGCTTCGAACTGCGTGAACGGCTGTGCGTGTACCCGGAGTTCGTGCAGCGCGGCGAGCCGTGGCTGGACCCGCGGCTGCTCCCGCACGTACGGGCGCTCGCCGACCCGTCGTCGGGGCTCGCCGTGCCGGACGCGGTCGTGGAGGGCCATCCGTGGCAGGAGCCCGAGGAGGCCTTCACGGCGTCCGGGCGTACGGATCTGCACGCGTCGATCGACACCGAGGGACGCACCGGCGACCGGCGCGAGGACTACGACCACGTCTACGGCGACTGGGACGCCCTGAGGGAGGCGGCGGCGCCCGGCATGGTGCCGTCGCGGATCGACACGGACGTACGGGCCGCGCTGGCGACGGCCGCCGACGACCCGACCCGCCTGACCGACGACGAGGCGCTGGCGCTGCTGCACGCGGACGGTGCCGCGCTGGACGCGCTCTGCCGCATCGCGGACGACGTCCGCAAGTCGGTGGTCGGCGACGAGGTCACGTACATCGTCACGCGCAACATCAACTTCACCAACGTCTGCTACACCGGCTGCCGTTTCTGCGCCTTCGCACAGCGCCGGACGGACGCCGACGCGTACACGCTCTCCCTGGACCAGGTCGCCGACCGCGCCCAACAGGCCTGGGACGTGGGGGCGGTCGAGGTCTGCATGCAGGGCGGAATCCATCCCGACCTCCCGGGCACCGCCTACTTCGACATCGCGAAGGCGGTGAAGGAGCGGGTGCCCGGGATGCACGTCCACGCCTTCTCGCCGATGGAGGTCGTGAACGGCGCGACCCGTACGGGCATGTCCATCCGCGAGTGGCTGACGGCCGCGAAGGAGGCGGGCCTCGGCTCCATCCCCGGCACAGCGGCGGAGATCCTGGACGACGAGGTCCGCTGGGTCCTCACCAAGGGCAAGCTGCCGACGGCGACCTGGATCGAGGTCGTGACGACCGCGCACGAGCTGGGCATCCGCTCGTCCTCGACGATGATGTACGGGCACGTCGACCAGCCCAGGCACTGGCTCGGCCACTTCCGCACCCTGTCCCGGATCCAGCAACAGACCGGCGGTTTCACGGAGTTCGTGACGCTGCCGTTCATCCACACGAACGCGCCGGTGTATCTGGCGGGGATCGCCCGCCCGGGCCCGACGACGCGGGACAACCGCGCGGTGGTGGCGATGGCGAGGCTGCTCCTCCACCCCCACATCCCCAACATCCAGACGAGTTGGGTGAAGTTGGGGACGGAGGGTGCGGCCGAGATGCTCCGGTCCGGTGCCAACGACCTCGGTGGCACGCTGATGGAGGAGACCATCTCCCGCATGGCGGGCTCGTCGTACGGCTCGTACAAGTCCGTCAAGGACCTGATCGCGGTGGCGGAGGCGGCGGGGCGGCCGTCCCGGCCCCGTACGACGCTGTACGGGGAGGTGCCGGAGGAGCGGCAGCGGGCAGCGGCGGTGTCGGACGGGCATCTGCCGGAATTGCTGCCGGTCCTGGAATGACGCATGGAGTGACGCAGGGAGTGACGCGTGGAGTGACGTCGGTACCGGGGTCACGGGAATCGCCGAGGAACCCGTCGGAGTAAGATGATCCGACCCTCCGACGGGGTGAATCAGAGCTGAGGAGATGCGTGCCCGTGCCTGCCCGACGGCTTCCCTCGTGGGCCTGGGTCACCGGTCTGACCGCGGCGGCTCTGGTGATGGTGGCCGTACTGGCCGTAAGGGCCGAACGGGGGCCGCAGCCGACGGCCTCGGCCCGCCCGGAGCCCTCCGCGTCGGCCAGCGCCAAGCCCTCCGCCTCGCCCGAGGAGTCCAAGCCGGCCGCGGTACCGGACGGCTCCGGCACGGGACGGCGCATCGTCTACTCCCTCGACCAGCGCCGGGTGTGGCTGGTCGACGCGAGCGACGCGTCCCGGCGCAGCTTCACGGTGTGGCCGGGGACGGTGAGCCCGTCGCCGGGCACGTACACGGTCGGGACCCGGCGCGAGGCCGCCACGGGCACGGACGGAGTGGAGATCGAGCACATCGTCTACTTCACCGTCGAGTCCGGCGTCAACATCGCCTTCTCCAACGCCGTGGACGGCTCCTCCCCACCGCCGCCCGCGTCGGGCGTGCAGACGGGCGGGATCCGCATGCGCATGGCCGACGGGGACGCGGTCTGGGAGTTCGGAACGGCGGGGACGACGGTCGCCGTCGTGGACTGACGGGCTACCGGGCGGCGGGGTGGGCCGGGGCCGCTCATCCTCCCTGTAGGGCGTTCTGGGCGAGCCACTCGTCGAAGGTCTGGGTGCCCCGGGCTCCCGGTCCGGTCGGCAGCTGGCCGCCACCGGCCATGGCCCTGCCCGTGGCGCCGGGGAACCTCACCGGCACCAGCAGCCGCCGCCGGCCCTGGGCCCGCAGCAGCCGGCGCGCCATGTCGACGAGCTCCTCGACGCGCGGTCCGGCGAGCTCCGGTGCCATGCCCTGCGGCGGCGCGAGGACGAGCGCCACGAGATGCTGGGCGACCTCGCGGGCCGCGACCGGCTGGATCCGCATCCGGGGCACCACCGCGAGCGGCCCGGGCACCTGGCCGAGGACCTGCTGCGCGAACTCGTGGAACTGCGTGGCCCGCAGCACCGTCCACGGCACCGGTCCGGCCTTCACCACCTCCTCCTGGCGCAGCTTCCCCTGGTAGTAGCCGAAGCCGACCCGCTCGATGCCGACGATCGACAACACCACGTGGTGCCGTACGCCGACCCGGGCGCCGGCGCCCAGCAGGTTGTGGGCGCTGCTCTCGAAGAACGAGATCGACTTCTTGGCGCTGGTGGTCTGCAGGTTGCTCACGTCGACGACCGCCTCCACGCCCGCCATGGCGGCGTCGAGTCCCGCGCCCGACACGAGATCCACACCCCGCGACCTGGCCAGCACCACCGGCTCATGCCCGGCCGCCGCCAGTTCCTCGACCACGAACCGTCCGACCAGCCCGGTTCCGCCCGCTACCGCGATCCGCATGCCGGACCGCCTCCTTCTTCCGTCTCGTTCCCGTACGTCCTGTACGCATATGTCCTGTACCCGTACGTCATGATGAGTCTCCTCGGTCGAAGGAGTGGTGCGTCCTACTTGCCGAAGTACGCGTCGTACACCGACACCGACGACTTGTTGCCCTGCTTGTCGGTGAGGTTGGCGCGGAACGAGACGGACTTGTCCACGGCCGGGTTCTTGACCGTGATGCGGCCGTTCCTGACGGGGGCCTGCTGCCAGGTGGCGCCCCGGTCGTACGAGACGTACACGGCCAGCGACTTGAGGTTGCCGTCCGCCGCCGCGCCCTGGACGGTCACCGGGACGGACGTCTTCCTGCCGGCGGGGGCGTGGCTCGTCAGGTCGGTCTTCGCGTCGAAGCGGGCGGTGGAGACGGGGAGCCGGGTTCGGTCCGTGGTCTTCCCGGAGCGGAACGTCCAGCTCGCGTCGATGCGGCTGGAGGCGGCGCCGAGAGCGGGGCCCCGGCGGACGGAGGTCGTCAGGCGGTAGTCGGCGGCGTCGGACGGGACCGTGAAGCCGTCGCCGTTGCCACCGAGGTCGTCGGAGTTCTCCGTGAGCTTGGTGCCGTCGCGGTACAGGGTCGTGCGGACGGACTCGTACCTGGTCCAGCCTGTGTGGTTGTCGCCGTCCGCGTGCAGGGGCAGGTCGCCGGAGATCGTGTCGCCGTCGCGGAAGACGCCCTCCGTCAGGGCGATGCGCGGGCCGAGTACGCCCGTGTTGAACCGCGTCTCGTATGTGACGCCGCCCTTGAAGGCGCGTGGCTCGTCGAGGGCGTGGTACGACTCGGTGGGCGCGGAGCCGTCCTCGTCCGGGGTGCCGTACTGCTGGAAGTAGAGGTCCCACTTGGCGTTGTCGAGCGCGGAGAGGTGGAGCGTGCGGGTGCGCGGGAGCTTCTGCGGGTCGGTGATCGGGGAGATGCCGCCGAGTTCCGGGAAGTAGCCGGCCGCGTTCAGGCCGCCCTGCTTGTCCGCCGCCGACGTGCCCATGCCGGCCTTCACCGTGGCGAGGTCGGCGGGGCCGAGGTGCCTGCGGTAACCGGTCGCGAGCTTTCGTGTGTTGCCGCCGAGCATCACGTCGTACTCGGTGTCCGCGCCCTTGCTCCAGACGCCGATCCACTGCTGGTTCAGCGCACCGGTGGTGACCTCCGGACCGAGGTGCGCCGTGCGCAGACCGTCGAACGAGTCGACGTGCACGCCCGTCTCGATGTTGTAACCCTCACCCGCATACCAGTACCTCGGCGCCACGAACAACGGCTCGGCCGCGCTGTCCGGCACCGTGATGTCGACCGGCTTCGCCGTGCGCGCGTCGGCCGTCACCGTCATGTCGCCGGCGACCTCCAGCTTCGGCTGGACCAGCCAGTCCGTGCCCGCGCGGGAGTCCTCTGGGTCCTCGGAGATGGTGGTGTCGAAGAGATAGGTCCCCTTGGGCAGACGGAGCTCGACGGTGCCCGAGACGTCGTACGGCTCGTGGTAGCGGGCCTCGCCGGGGACCGCGATGGACTGCAGGAAGGACGAGTAGTCCGGCGTGGGTCGCCCGTCCCGGCCGACGAACTCGAACGTCACGTCGTACGCCTCGGCCTCCCGCTGCACCACCGCCGCCGTGCGCACGCTCTGACCGCCGCCGGTCGCGGTCACGTACGCGGAGTACGAGCCGTCCAGCGTCCCGCCCAGCTTCGTGTTCGCGGTCAGGTCCACCGACGCCTTCCCGCCCGCCGGGACGGTCAGCTTCCTCGCCCCGAGCGTGAAGAAGCCCTCGGGGGCGGGCTCGCCCTCCGGGCCGGCGGCCGTCACGGCGAGGTCGAGCGTGACGTCGGTCGTACCGAGATTCCGGTACGTGACCTCCTCGGCGATCGGAGTGTCGTCGGTGTGCGGCCACTGCTGGACGCCGAGGTTCACGGACACCGGGTCGGCGATCACGGTCTGTTCCACGGCCTTGTCCACGGCGATGCGGCCCGAACCCTGCTGGTACGGCGTGTAGTCGCCGCCGATCGTCGAGGCGGTCAGCGCGCCCTTGAGCTCGGCGTACGTCCACTCCGGGTGCCGCTGCTTCAGGATCGCTGCAGCGCCCGCCGCGTGCGGGGCCGCCATCGACGTACCGGAGATCGTCAGATAGCCATCCGGATTCTGGCCGACCTCCTGCTCGATGACGCTGCCGGGCACCGCGGCGGCCGTGATGTCGACGCCGGGTGCGGTGACGTCCGGCTTGATGCCGCCGTCGCCGAGGCGCGGGCCCCGGCTGGAGAGGTCGGCGAGCCGGTCGTCGTCGTCCACGGCGCCCACGGTGAGCGCGGCGTCCGCGCTGCCGGGGGAGCCGATGGTCTCCTCGCCGGACTCGCCTTCGTTGCCCGCCGACACGGCGAAGAGGATGCCCTTCTCGGCGGAGAGCTTGTCGATCGCTGCTTCCAGGGGGTCGATTCCGGGGGTGTCGGGGCCGCCCAGGCTGAGGTTCACCACGTCGGCGTCCTGCTCGGCGGCCCACTCGATGCCCGCGAGGATGCCCGAGTCGTCGCCGGAACCCTCGTCGTCGAGCACCTTGCCGTTGAGGAGCGCGGCGCCGGGCGCGACTCCCTTGTAGGCGCCGGCGGACCCCGCGGGAGACGCAGCGCCCGTACCGGCGGCGATGGACGCGACGTGCGTGCCGTGGCCGAAGCGGTCGGTCGCGTCGGGGGAGGGGGTGAAGTTCTTGGCGGCGACCACCTGGTCCTTGAGGTCCGGGTGGGTCGCGTCGACGCCCGTGTCGAGGACGGCGATCCTGACGCCCTTGCCGTCGTAACCGGATGCCCACGCCTTGTCCGTGCCGATCTGGGGGACGGACTTGTCGAGGGCGGCCTTTCGGACACCGTCCAGCCAGATGTGGGCGATGCCGGAGGCGGTCCGCGCGGTGCCGCCGGGTGTGTCGGTGACCGCGGCCCACAGGCCGGCGGGGTCCTGAGTGGCGACTGCCTCGGCGTTCAGGGACTCCAGCGTGCGGCGGACCTCGGTGTCGCGCGCGTCGCGCACGTCCGCCTTCGCGGCCCTGGCCGCGCCCTGGTAGCCGACGATCACCTTCATGCCCTGCTTGTGGGAGGCGCGGACCGCCTTCCTGCTCAGTTCGGTGATGTCGAAGAGCCGCCGGTCCAGCGTTCCGGTGGCGATCAGGCGCTGCGCGTCGGCGGGGACGACCAGGGTGTGGCCGTCCTCCCGGATCGTGCGGATCGCGATGTGCTCGCGGCCTTCGGCGCGCTCGACGCCGGTGACCCGGCCCTTCGTGTCGACGGCGACGCGGTCGCCGGTGATGAGCGTGACGCGCTGCGCGCTCTGCGCCTGAGAGGGACCAACGCCCGCGCCCGTGCCCGTGCCCTTGTCCTGCTCAGTGGTGGTCCCCGCCGACGCCGGGCCGGTCATGCCCGCCGTCAGCGCCACCGCGGCCGCGACGGCGACCGTGGTGACGTATGCCCTCTTCACTTGTCTGTTCACGTCTCCCCCTGGAGATGACAGTTCCCGGCGAACTCGGGTCGCGGGGACGGAAGTTGGTGCCACTTCTGGGACGTGAGGGGCCAGGCGGAGAGTTGAGTTCCGGGGGAAAGGTCCATCGCGCGTACTGGCCGCCGCCGGCCGCGTAGTCCTCGTGCCGGAGGCTGCCGCGGCCCCGTCCATCGGAAGACGGACGATCAAAAGGACCACGAGTTGAGCGACACTGGGAGCCGGGTTCGACCGGGAGTGTCGGGAAGCGGCAGGGAGGCGGGCGGGTGGCGCAGGCAGTGCCGTCGCGGCAGGAGCTGATCCAGCAGGGCAACCGCGCCGGATTCGTGGGCCGGGACACCGAACGGGCCGCGTTCCTCCAGAACTTCGACATCCCGGTCGGGGACCCCCGACAGCGCTTCCGCTTCCATGTGCACGGCACCGCGGGCGTCGGGAAGACCTTCCTGGTACAGGAGTTGCGGCAACTCGCGCGCGAACGCGGGGCGCTGACGGCGTACGTCGACGAGGGCGCCGGAAGCGTGCCCGAGGCGCTGGCGGAGATATGCGGTCAGTTCGCGGACCAGGGGCGGCGGTTGAAGGACCTGGAGCGGCGGCTGGCCGCGTACCGGGACCGGCGGCACGAGGCGGAGGCGGCCGCGCTCGCCGCGCTCGCACCGGAGCCGGGGGCGCCGCCGGCTCCGTCGGCCGGCAGCAGGGCCGCGGTGGAGCTGGGCATCGCCGTGGCGGAGGCCACGGTGCCGGGCGGCGGCCTCATCGGCAGGGCCCTGCCCGCGGACCAGCTCGCTCAGGGCGCGGACCGGCTGCGGGCCGGCCTCAGCGCCCGCTTCCGCAACGCCGACGACATCGAGCTGGTGACGTCACCGGAGAAGGTGCTCACCCCGGTCCTGCTCCGCGAACTGCGCGCGGCCGCCTCCGCCGCCGAGTGGATCGTCCTGTTCTTCGACACGTACGAGCGGACCGGGGCGTATCTCGACCCGTGGCTGCACGAGATGGTCACGCGCGGCACGGCGGAGAGCGGACTGCCCGCCACCGTCGTCGTGGTCACCGCCGGGCAGCGGCCCCTGGACCCCGCCCGCTGGAGCGGCCTGGACTCCGTGACGGACGTGCCGCTCGCGCCGTTCACCGAGGCCGAGGCGCGCCGGCTGCTCGCCGCGAAGGGAGTCGTGGCCGAGCCGGTCGTCGAGGAGGTGCTGCGCCTCACGGGCGGCCTGCCCGTCCTCGTGTCGACACTCGCGAAGGAACGCCCCGGCGACCCGGGCGCCGTGGGCGACCCGAGCGCCACCGCCGTGGAACGGTTCCTGAAGTCGGAACCGGCCGTCCGTCGCAAGGTCGCCGGGATCTGCTCGCTGCCCCGGTGGCTGGACGCGGACGTGTTCCGGGTGCTGGTCATCGACCGCCCGGACGACGAACTGGACGCGCTCTACGAGTGGTTGACGGGGCTTCCGTTCGTCGGTGAGCGCGGGGAGCGGGTGCGGTACCACGACGTCGTACGGGCGCCGATGCTGCGGCTGGAGCGCCGCAGGTCCCCGCGCGAGTGGGCCGCGCGGCACCGGCGGCTGGCCGAGGCGTTCGCCGAATGGCGCGCCGAGGTCGGGGCCGGCCGGGAGACCGAGGAGCTGTGGGAGGACGAGGAGTGGCGCGGGCTGCTCCTGGAGGAGACGTACCACCGGCTCTGCGCCCGGCCGCCCGCGGCGCTCGCCGAGGCGCTGGGGTCCCTGGTCGAGGCATGCCGTGAGGACGGGGTCGTCGGCCGCCGCTGGGCGCGGATGCTTCAGGACGCGGGCGACGCGACGGGCAACCCGGCCCTCGGGGAGTGGGGCCGGGAGCTGGGCGAGGCGCTCGCGGACGACGAGTCCGGGACGGTCAGGGCGATGGACCTGCTCCTGGCCCGTCCCGGCCTCGACCCGGCCGGGCGGGCGGGGGCGCACGCGCTGCGGGGCCGGGAACTGCGCAACGGCGGGGAGTACGGGCGGGCCCTGGAAGAGTTCGACCGGGCGATCGAACTCGATCCGGAGCTGGCATGGGCGCACTACGGCCGTGGTCTCACCTGCCAGCTGATGGACGACTTCCCGGCGGCGCTTGCGGCGCTCGACCGGGCGGACGAACTGGCCCCGGACACCGACTGGATCATCGCCGAGCGCGCGGAGACCTATCGGCTGGCGGGCCGTTTCGAGGAGGCCGTCACCGATTTCAGCCGGGCCGTCGCGCTCGACCCGACCTATGCCACGGCTCTGACCGGGCGAGCCGTGTGCCGGCACAGCCTCGGGCAGTACGACGCGGCCCTCGCCGACTTCAACCGGTCGCTGAGCATCGACGAGGACAACCTGTGGACGCTGGTGCGCCGGGCTCGACTGCGCCGCACCAGGGGGGAGTTGGACGAGGCGTTCGCCGATTTCGACCGGGCGGTCGAGCTCGGTCCCGACCAGGCCTGGGTCGCGTCGGAACGGGGTGACGCCTATCGGGTCACCGAGCGGTTCGAGGAGGCCGTCGCCGAGCTGGGCCGGGCCGTCACCCTCGATCCCGACTACGCCTCGGCCCTGGCGAGCCGTGGAGCGTCCCTCCACGGACTGGGCCGGAACGAGGAGGCGCTGGCCGACCTCGACCGGGCCATCGAGCTGAAGACCGACTACACCTGGGCGTTGGTGATGCGGGCCGGGGTGAAGGACGACCTGGGTGACCGGGCGGGCATGGTGGAGGATCTGCGGCGATCCGTGGCGGCGCAGCCGGACGTCGACTGGATCAGTCACGAACTGGGCATCGCGTACCGGAAAGTGGGCCGGTACGAGGAGGCGATCGCCGTCTTCCGCCGTGTACTGGAACGGAGCCCGGACGACCACCACGTGCTGGCCAGTCTCGGCGGGACCTACCGCTCCCTGAAGGACTACAAGGAGGCCCTCCGATATCTGGATCGCGCCCTGGAGGTGAGCCCGGACCACGCCTGGGCATACAAGGAACGCGCGCGGGTCGGTCTGGCGACGGTTCGGATCGAGCAGGCTCTGGCCGACCTGGACCGGTGCGTCGCCCTGGAGTTGGACGCGCACTGGGCGCGCCGCACGGCCATCGGGCTGCTGATGAACTGCGACCGCTGGGATGAGGCGTCCGCGCGTCTGGCCGACGCGGACCGCGCGGCGGCCCCTGACGACGACCTGGACGACCTGCGCGTCGAGATGCATCGGCATGCCGGTCGGTGGGCGGAGGCCCGACGGCTCGCCGAGCGGGTACGCGAGACGGAGCCGCTCGTCGGCGCCTTCCAACTGGCGGTGACCGTCAGCAGATCCGAGGGGCTGCGCGCCGCGGAACCTCTCTGGCGCGAGCTGGCCCGGCTGGTCCACGAGGACGGCGAACCGGGCGCGGAGCTGAGCGCGTTGGAGCATGCGCAGAGCCGCTGCTTCATCGGCTGCGCCCTGTCCGACTGGGCCGAAGCCGACGCGGGCCTGACCGAGGTCCTGGCCCTGACCCCCGACTGGGAGGACCTGGCGAACCTGACCGCGATCCTCACCGACGTACTGGACAGCCCGGGCACCGACCGGGCCCGCGTCGCGCCCTACCTGGCGGAGGTCACGGCGGCCCGGGACACCATCCGGGCGCGTTACGCGGAATGACCGGCGAACGCGACGAACGGGGCTCACGAGGCACGGGTGTCGAGTCGAGCCGTGTGACCCGCCGCGTCACCGAGGTACGCGACCTGCTGTGCACCGTCGACGCGACCAGCGCCCGTGACGCCGCCGAGCAACTGACCGAGTACACCCAGCAGAAGGGAACCGCCTGATGGCCGAGGTGACGTACGAGCGGCACGACGGGCCGGAAGCGGCCGGGCAACTCGACGCCTTCCTCCCGGCGTACGAAGAGGTCTACATCGAGCCGCCGTACTGCGAAGGCCCCCGAGACGTCGCCGACTTCATCGACCACTACCAGGCCCAGACCCAGCGGCCCGGCTTCCGCCTCGTACTCGCCCGTGACGGCGGCGAAGTCATCGGATTCGCCTTCGGCTACTACCTCGCGCCGGACACCCGCTGGTGGAAGAACCTTCAGGACGTCAAGCTCCCGGACGACTTCACTTGCGAGACCGGCGAGCGGACGTTCGTCATCATCGAACTCGCCGTACGCAAGCCGTGGCGCCGCCGGGGCATCGCCGCCGCCCTGCACGCACGGCTTCTTGAGGGCCTGGACGTCGAGCGGGTCACCCTCACGATGCGACCCGAGCTCGAAGCCGCCCCGGCACAAGCCGCCTACGCGGCGTGGGGCTACCGCAAAATCGGTGTCTCCCACCCGTGGGAGGACGCCCCCCTCTACAACTGCATGGTCCACGAGATCCGGTGAAGCGGAGCAGGATGTATCGAGGTGACCGACGCCCGGGGCGACCGGGTCCCATGTATCCCCGACCCGGGTCCGGAATACGCGGAATCGGGTCGAGGACTTCGGCTCGTGGCGGCGTACGCGGACCGCTGGGGTGTCGACGAGGCACCGGCACGCTGCAAGGCGGTCTGGGCCGAACTAGCGCCGGGTCGCGTGGAGCAGTGACCCGGCCGGGCCCGACGCCAAAGAGAAGGAACCGGGGAAAGAACCAAACCCACCCAACCCAGCCCGTCATCCACCGCACCCCTGGTCACTCGGTCGGGTGATCAGATCCAATTCAGCTGGCGCATCGGCGAATTGGTGAGGCAGCGTCAGCCCCGACAGACAACCGCACACGTGAAACGGCCCCCGCCGGGACGGCAATCCCGAACGAGGGCCTCACCACCTAGGAAGCTGAACCTTCCCGATGACTGAGCAGCACTTTAGCGCGCAGGCGCGCACCCGGACCGGCCGTTCCCACGAAGGAGTGGGCCACGTCGACGAACGCCACGACGAGCAGTTCACCGTGGTCGGAAATCACCTCGCCCAGCATTCCGAGCTGTCCTTGACGGCCATCGGTCTGGCGGTCCACATCCAGTCGCTGCGCAGCGGCACGCTCGTCGGAATCAAGGCCCTGGCGGCGAAGTTCCCCGAGGGGGAGACCCGGATCGCCTCCGCCCTGCGGGAGTTGGAGACGCACGGCTACCTGGCCCGCACCAAGGAGCGTCTTCCATCGGGGCGAATCGTGACGCGCACGATCTCGTACAACAAGCCCCGTAGGTGTACGGCAACCCTTCCACCGCCGAGGCCCCACCGCGAACCGCCCCCGCCTGCCCGCTCCGCCGCACCCGCGACTACCGCGCCGCAGACCCACGATCTCCCCACCCACCGCACCGCCCGCGACGTCCTCGCAGGCCTCCGCACCCACGACCCCCGGCTCCACCTCAGCGAGCACGACGTACGCCGTCTCGCCCCGGCCGTGGCCGCCTGGCTGGAGCGAGGCGTCGCTCCCGACGACGTACGGCGAACCCTCTCGGCAGGCCTGCCACGGGAGGGAGTACGCCGCCCGGCGGGCTTCCTGGCCCACCGCCTCACCGCCCTTCTGCCTCCACCGTTGCCCGCCACCCTGCCGGAGCCGGCCCGCCCCGACCCCCTCCAGAACTGCGACGGCTGCGACCGGGCGTTCCGGGCCCCGGTGCCAGGCCGCTGCCGGGACTGCCGCCCGGCCCGCTCGGCCCGTTCGACCCGAGCGGCGGCGTAGGAGATGCCGGAGACGCCGGAGGCGGGTCACGCGACCGGCGACGGCCCGTACGGGCCGCTGATCCCCATGCCTGAGCTCACCCCTGACGCGCTGCGGACGGCAGTCGCCCGTCTCGCGCCCAGTCGGATTCCGGCGCTCACCCAGCACCTCTTCGAAGCCACGACGAACGCGCAGCAGACCCAGAGCCTCGCGCCGTTGCGGGCCTTCGTGCACTCGTGGGCCGTGTTCGTCGCGATCGAACGGCACCCGCAGCGGGCCGCCCGTCTCCGCGAACTGGAGCGGATCGTGGACGCGGGCGAGGAGGAGCCGGCCGAAGCCATCGCCGAGATCCACAGAATCCGGGCGGCGGCCGAGGCAGCCATCGGCCGGAGCGGGGGTGCCGCCCCGGCCTGGGGCCCTTCGTGTCAGTCGGGCACTTCGTATCAGTCGCCGATCCGCGGCAGAAGGGAGACGAGCTTGCTGCCGTTCCCGGCGACCAGCACGTCCTCGTAGAGCAGGAGTTGGGGCGTGTCCCAGAAGTTGGGCCCCGGCTCCGGCCTGCTGGTGCCGACATGACCGCGCCAGACCTGCTCACCCGTGCGCAGGTCGAGGCCGGACAGATCGCCGGTCGGGCTGAGGAAGTACACGACCCCCTGCCTCTCCGACACCACGGGCGACGCGAGGCCCGTCAGCTTGTCCTTGTCGGGCATCTTGACGCCCACCGGGCCGGTCCACAGGGTCTTTCCCGTGGTCAGCGAGTAGACCGAGGCCTCGCCCTTCCAGGACACGGTGATCAAACGATCACCGATGACAGCCGAGCCGGCCGCCAGCTCTCCCGGGACCTGATAGGAGTGCGAGGACTGCCCCCCGGTGCTGGTGATGGTAGTCAGCCGCAGGTCCTTGCCGGGCGCGGCCTTCGCTCCGATCAGGATCATCCCGTCCCCCGAGGTCCCGACGAACCGCTGCCCGCCAGGGACAGTGGTGATCTTCTGGGCACTTCCGGTGGCGGGATCGAGACGGAAGACGTCGGTGTCGCCCGGCTCCTCGACGTCCCGCGTGCACAGGAGATGGGGCACACCACTCAGCACCACCCGTTCACACACGATGCCCTTGCCCCAGGTGTAGCGCCACTTCTCCTTGCCGGTCAGCGGATCGAGGGCCGACATCGTGCGAAGCGACGGGGTGTTCGCCAGCACCGCGCCGTCGATGAGCATGGCGGCCTGGTCGGTGCGGTCGTCCTGCGGCATCTCGACCGTCCACAGCACCTTGCCGGTGTCGGCGTTCACCGCCATCAGATCGGTACCGCCCGCGTAGTCCCCGTCCGGCTCCTTCTCCGCGGTGTGATTGCGGTAGGCATAGACCACGCCGTCGCGCACGGCGAACGGGTGGTCGATCCCGTCGCCTTCGCGGTTGACCTTGACGGTCCACAGCCGCTCGCCGGTGTTGGCGTCGAGCTTCGCGACGTCGTACTTGGACCCGCTGCAGTACAGCGCGGAACCGTCCACCAGGCAGCCCCGCTCGCTGACGCCCGAGGCGCCGCTCTGCCACGGCTTCCAGCCCTCCGGCGACGCCGCCGGCCGCGACGGCCGGTCCGGCTCGGCCGCACCGCCGCCCCCGAAGCCGAACACCGCCCCCACGCTGATCGCGGCGACGGCCACCGCCGCACCCGCGGCCTGCGAGAAACGGCGCCGGCTGCGCCGCCGCACCACCTTCTCGGCCAGGTCCCCGGGCGCCCGCACCCCATCCAGGGCGACCGCGTGCAGCGTCTCCCGGACCTTCTCCTCCACCTGCTCCGTCGTCATCCCCGGACCCCCTTCGGCGTATAGCTGAGCGGCTGCACCTGTTCCGCGGGTTCTGCGGGTCCCGCAGGTTCCGCTGGTTCCGCGGGCCCTTCAGGCCCGAGCTCCGGCACGAGCACCCGGAGCTTGGCGAGCGATCGGTACGCCGTACTGCGCACCGTGCCGACCGGGCACCGGAGCAGCGCCGCCACCTCGGCCTCCGGCAGGTCCTCGAAGTAGCGCAGCACGACCACGGCCCGCTGCCGCTTCGTCAGCCGGCCGAGCGCCGCCCACAGCGCGATCCGCAGTTCGGAGTCCGACCCGGCGTCGGCGTTGCTGCCGGACTCGGGCAGTACGGGCACCGTCGTCTCGGCGCGGTGCCTGCGCAGCCGCCAGCGGCTGACCTGCTGGCGGTAGATGACCTGGCGGACATACGCCTCGGGCTGCTCGATGTGCGCCCAGCGTCCGTAGACCTTCATCAGCGCAATCTGCAGCAGATCCTCCGCGGCATGCCGGTCCCCGCCGGTGAGCAGCACCGCGAGCTGCAGCAGTGCGGTGGACCGCATCGCTACGAACTCCCGGAACTCGTCGTGACTCGAGGCCTCCATCGACCCTCCCCTTCTTGGCAACCATCACGACGCGATGAGCCACCCGCAGCTATCCCTCAGCCGGCGAGATTGTGTGTTCACACCAAGTTGGCGACACAGCGGAACGACATAAACGACATAGCTGGGCGCCCCGGTCTGTCACCGGGGCGCCCAGCTGTTCCGGAGCCGTGGTTCGTCAGCCTTGGTGTGACGGCGGCGGTTCCATCGCCTCGACGCGTGCCACCAGGTCGCTGTACAGGGCTTCCAGCCTTCTCACACGGTTGGCGAGGTCCTCTTGCTGTTCCTGTTCGCCTGCCGTCCGGTCGTCGCCGGGATCGAGGAAGTACGTGTCCCGGTATTCATCGTGCAGTTGCAGAAGCTCAGCCCTGCGAAGCTCCCGGATCGCGCTGTGAATGTCGTCCTCCGGTACTCCGTAAAGGTCCCGTACCTCGGAAACCGTCGGCAATATGTCGCCGCGGACGTAGCGGTGCTCCGCCAGACCGTCCCGAATGTGGCGGACGAATTCCTCGCAGGCTTGTTCCGTGTCGCTCGTCGTCGGCCCGGGCAGGTGGATCGTCTTCAGCTTCAGGTACGAAGGCCTCTCGTACTTCCTCTCCGGCATTGCTCACGGCCTCCCACCGTTGCTTGCGGCGGCCCCCGCCCGCTCCATCGGAAGGTGGATGACCAGGAGCACGGCCGCGCTCAGCAAGAAGACCCGCATCGCCGCGTCGAGGCCGTTCCAGTCCTCCGACTGCCACATGGCGAACCACTCGCCGCCGATGGCGAGGAAACCGGCGCCGAAGAGCAGCATCAGCATCAGCAGCCCGATGGTGGAGGTCCGCCGGGCACGGAGGTGGTCGTGGCGCAGCCACTGGTACGTGCCCAGGATCAGGACGAGCGCGGCGATCGTCTCCCACGCGATGATCGCGATGTACGCGGCGTCCTGGAGTCCCTCGGACTCGATGGCCCGCCACATCAGGTCGTCGTCCTTGAAGGTGGTGTCCATGGCCAGGACGTGCTGGACGAACTGCTGGTTGGTACCGAAGTCGGTGATGTTCCCGAACGCGACGAGCGTGATGTAGAGCGCGACCGTGCCGGTGAGCAGGGTCGCGGTGATCGGAAGCGCGCGTGCTGCGGCCATCCTCAAGTCCCCTCTCGCATATGTCTGTTGCTCAACCACGAGGGGGCGTGGGTGTATGCCGCTGCCCGGCCCTCAACTTCGTCGGCCCTCAACTTCGCCGACTCTCACCGAAGGCGGTCCACCTCTCACCCAAGGCGGTCCACCCCTCACCGAAGGCGGTCCACATACTTGTCCGTCCCCGGCACCGTGGGAATGAACGGCGCCACCAACTCGACCCGCCCCAGGCCCGTTTCGGCCACCGGAGTGTCCAGCCCGGTGAAGTACTGCTCCCAGCACTCCCGCGGGTTCGCCTCCAAGAACCACAACAGCGTCAGCCGCGTATCGACCCCCTCGACCTGCTTCACGTACGACATGCGGTCGCCGGGGAGCGGGGTCGGGCGGAAGACCGTGACCATGGCGGCGGGGGAGCCGGCGAGGCGCTTGGGGAGGTGGCGGGAGCGCAGCCACTCCAGCAACTCGGCCCGCTGCTCCGGCGATTCGGCGTCGATGACCTCCACCACCAGGCCCGCGTACGGGTGGTCGAGCGCGTGGAAGTCGCGCGGCCCGGCTGCCCCGTCCCGGTACACCGTCGCCTCGTGGTCCTGGAACGCCGTGAAGACGTGCGTACGGTCCTGGTAGACCCGGCCGTCCCTGTTCAGCCGCTTGTTGATGCCGACCGTCCACTTCATGTGGTCGTCGTAGCGGCCGTCCGTGACCCAGTACGTCGTGATGTAGCAGCCGGCGGTGACCGGCTGGGCGACCGCCGACTTCTCGGGATAGCGCAGGAGTTGGAGATCCCTGGTCGCGACCCAGCGGCGGCCCGCGTACATCCACGGCATCGCCATCGCGCCCGCGTAGTAGTGGTCGTCCTCGTACCAGCGGTTGTACGCGTACTCGTGGCCCGGATGCGGCTCGACCATGGTGATCAGGGCATGACCGGGACGGACGCCGTACGGGCCGACGGCGGCCAGTTCCGCGTACACCTCGCTGCGGGTGTCGACCGGTGTGGCATCGGGCATGGCGTTCCCCTTCCTCCCTCTTCCTTCCTCCTCCGGACGGACCTACTCTGACGGACCGTCAGATCAACCGCCAGAGCTGGGAGGCCCCCAGATGTCACTGCTCCAGGGCAAGACCGTCATCGTGTCGGGGGTCGGCGCCGGGCTCGGTCACCAGGTCGCCGCGGCCGTCGTACGCGACGGGGGGAACGCCGTGCTCGGGGCGCGCACGGAGGCGAATCTCGCCAAGGCCGCCGCCGAACTCGACCCGGACGGCGCGCACACGGCGTACCGGGCGACCGACATCACCGACGAGAGCCAGTGCGAGGCGCTCGCCGCGCTGGCGCGCGAGCGGTTCGGGCGGATCGACGCCGTGGTCCAAGTGGCCGCCTGGGACAGCTACTTCGGTGGTATCGAGGACGCCGACTTCGAGACCTGGCAGGGCGTGATCGACGTGAACCTGCTCGGCACCCTGCGGATGACCCGCGCCTGTCTGCCCGCTCTGAAGGAGCGCGGCGGGTCCGTGGTCTTCATCGGGACGCAGTCGTCCGTCGCCGCCCCGTCCCAGGTGCGGCAGGCGGCGTACGCGGCTTCGAAGGGGGCGCTGACGAGCGCGATGTACTCGCTGGCGCGGGAGCTCGGGCCGCACCGGATCCGGGTGAACACCGTGCTGCCGGGCTGGATGTGGGGGCCGCCCGTGGAGGCGTACGTGCAGTTCACCGCGTACACCGAGGGGGTGCCGGAGGTCGAGGTACTGGAGCGGCTGAGCTCCCGTATGGCGCTGCCCGAGCTGGCCACGGACGGAGACGTGGCCGACGCCGCGGTATTCCTGGCGTCGGACCGGGCGCGGTCGATCACCGGGCAGTCCTTGCTGGTCAACGCGGGGGAGTTGATGCGCTAGACCATTTCTGGCCGTATCCGGTTCATGTTCAGAAACATGAACCGAGGTCAGTAAGCCGAACTATTTTACTCCCTCTTGACTGTACGGGCCGTTGTCGCCGCCATGTCAGCGAACTGACGATGAGCGGGCGCTTCACGACCCTGGGAGGGGGCACATGAACGGTCTCGACTGGGCCGTGCTCATCGGCTACTTCGGTGTGATGGTGGCGATCGGTGTCTGGTCCCACAAACGGGTCGACAACGTCAGCGACTTCTTCACGGCCGGCGGCAAGATGCCGTGGTGGCTGTCCGGCATCTCCCACCACATGTCCGGCTACAGCGCCGTGATGTTCACGGGCTACGCCGCCATCGCCTATACGTACGGCGTCACTTCCTATGTCACCTGGTCCTTCCCCATCGCCATCGGCATCGCGATCGGCGCGAAGCTGTTCGCGCCCCGCCTCAACCGGGTGCGGTCACGGCTGCACGTGTCCTCTCCGCTCGAGTACCTGAAGAACCGTTACAACCTGCCCACCCAACAGGCGTTGGCATGGTCGGGCGTGCTGCTGAAGATCGTGGACGTGGGTGCCAAATGGGCCGCCATCGCGACCCTGCTGTCCGTCTTCACCGGTGTCTCGCTCAACATGGGCATCCTCATCACCGGCGCGGTGACGGCCGTCTACTGCACGGTCGGCGGGCTGTGGGCCGACGCGCTCACCGAACTCGGCCAGTTCATCATCCAGTTCATCGCCGGCATCGCGATGCTGATCGCCGTCATGGTCGAACTGAACGGCTTCGGCACGCTGTGGAGCGTCTGGGACGAGCCCGCGCTCGACGGCCACACCAAACCGCTGGCCGGCCCGTACATGATGGTCTTCCTGATCGCGTACCTCTTCATCAAGACCTTCGAGTACAACGGCGGCATGTGGAACCAGGCCCAGCGCTACATGGCCACGGACTCCGCGAAGTCCGCCACGCGCTCGGGCGCCCTGTCCGCCGCGCTCTGGCTGATCTGGCCGCTCGTGCTCTTCTTCCCCATGTGGGTCGCGCCGCTGATCATCAAGACGGACGTGCCGGCGGACTCGTACGCGCTGATGGCCGAGAAGCTGCTGCCGCACGGGCTGTTGGGCCTGGTCATCGTCGGGTTCTTCTCCCACACGATGGCGATGTGCTCCTCCGACGCCAACGCGATCGCCGCCGTCGTCACCCGCGACATCATGCCCGCCGTCTCCCGCAAGGTGCGCGAGTGGGACACCCGGATGGGGCTGCTGGCCGCGCGCTGGGCCACGCTGCTCTTCCTCGGTCTGTCGATGGCCATCGCGACGCAGGTCAACTCCGACTTCTTCGGCGACATCATCACCGTCGTCATCAAGTGGGTCGCCGGTCTGATGGGTCCGATCGCGATCCCGCTGATGCTGGGCCTGCTGCCCTGGTTCCGCAAGAGCGGTCCGACGGCCGCGCTGATCAGCTGGGGCGTCGGCCTCGTCACCTTCTGGCTGGTCAACTACCCGATCCACTGGAACGTCGACGGTGGCGTCCCGCTCCAGTACCAGGTGTCGATCCCGCTCGCGGTGTCGCTCGTCCTGTACATCCTCATCGGATATGTGAAGCCGGAGGACTCGCCGGAACGGGACGCGCTCATCGAGAAGATCAACAACGATGACCCCGGCTCGACGGCCGCGGCGGTCCCGGCTCCCGCGGCGGCGTCGGGCATGGAGTGAGTGTGGAGTGAGCATGGAGTGAGTTCCGCCCGGCAGCCGGGCGCACGTGGTGAGGGCGACCGTTCTGGTGGGAGCGGTCGCCCTCGTGCCTCGTGCTGATGGAGCGTCAACTCTTCGGTGTGTCACCGATCTTGTCGACGACTCCGACTGCCAGGAGCGCCTCCTCGTCGGAGCCCAGGTAGTTGAGGGACTTCTTGTCGAAGACCCACACATCGGTGTCGTCGCGTTCCTTGAAACTCAGGCCGATGCCCGGGCGGCCGGCGAAGTCCTCGGCGTTCTCGACCACCCTGACGCCCGGGATCTTCGCGGCGGCGCGGTAGAGGGCCGCGTCCAGCTCGGGCAGGAGCGTGGCGTCGTCGAGCATGTCGCCGATCGTCTCCAGCGCAGCACCTTCCCGGGTCGGCCCCTGGCCCTCGGTGTCCGCGTAGATCTTCTCGAGCAGCCGGTCGGGGTCGGTGGGCAGTGCCTCCAGCTCGCGGTACGTGGTGACGTTCGGGTCGGGTGACAGCGTCATGTCCTCCGGGACGCCCTTGGGGGTCCGGTGGCCCGGGAGGGTCGGGCCCGACAGCACCGTGATCCGGGCCAGTCCTGCGCGCTTGCCGTCGACGGCGGTCCAGTTCGAGCGGCGGAAGATCTGGGTGCCTCTGTCCTCCATTTCCATGGAGCCCTGGGTGCGGATGTAGACGTACTGGTCGTCGCGGACAGGCACGGACTTCTTCGCGGCGGCGATCGTGGCGATGCGGTTCAGGAGGTCGACGGCCTCCTGGTCGGTGGTGGGGGTGTCGGATCCCGCGGTGCCGATGACGACCGCGGTGACGGCGGTCGCGGCGGCGAGGGGCAGGGCGATCATGGCGAACCGGCGGCGGAAGGCCGGCTTCTGTGCCGCGGCGGGCCCCGTGACGTCCACGGTGAGCTCTTGCATCATGTGGTCCTTCAGCAGGTCATGGCGGTCGCTCGGCAGGACCGGGTCACCCGGGCTCGGCAGCAGCCTGGCCAGTTCCTCACGCTCTTCGGGCTTCATCGGTACTTCTTCTCCTGTGTCGACCGGGCCGCTTCGGGGCGGCTGCTGGGGACCTGTCCGGTACGGGGGAGGGGTCTCGGTTTTCCTTCCCGTCCTTCGTCGGGAGCGGGCTGCTCCGGGCTCGGCCCGCCTCGGGCCAACTCCGCCTCCGCCAGGCGCCGCAGCCGCTGCCGGGCACGGGAGAGCCGGGACCGTACGGTGCTGGCCGGCACTCCGAGGGCCTCGCCGGCGGCCGCGTAACTCAGCTCCGACCAGACGCACAGCGCGAACACCTCGCGCTCGGGTCTGCGCAGCCGTTTCAGCGCGGCGCGGGCCGCGGCGACCCGCTCGGAGTCCTCCAGGCGTCCGACGAGCTCGTCCGCGAAGTCCGGCACGGTGTCGTGGTCCGCCGTGCTGTCGTGGAGGCGGCCGAGCGCGGCACTGTGCCGCCGTGCGGCGCGCCGCGTGTTCCGCAGCACGTTGGTGGCGATGCCGTAGAGCCAGGGCCGCAGGCCGTCGCCCTCGGACGGTTCGGGGTCGGCCGGGGCGCCCTTTTCGGGGGCTCCGGCGTCGGGTCTCAGCCTCTCCCGCAGGCGCCATGCCTCCAGGAAGGTCAGGGAGACCACGTCCTCCGCGGCGCTGCGGTCTCCGGTCAGGCGGGCGACGTGGCGGTAGACGGCCCGCGCGTGCGCGGTGAACAGCTCGGCGAACGCCTCCGGGTCACCGGCCCGTATCCGGGCGCGTAGGGAAAGTTCCACAACCGGCCCTGTCCGCTCGGCGACCCGCGTCCCTGTGGCGTCGGTCACATGACTGTCAGGGGCGGTGGTCAGCCCGCCGGGACCGGTGTGGCGCCCGGCAGCGCCGCGTACGCCCGCGGATAGCGGGCCAGCCAGCCCGGGGACGAGCCCGCCGGGCCGTGCAGGGCTGGGCCCTGGGTCATCTCCATCGCGAAGTCGTCCGCGAGGACGAGCATCGTGGGACGGCCCTCCAGCTCGGCGAGCCAGGCCGGCGGAAGGGCCGTCTCGCCGTGCAGGGCGCCGAGCAGGGCGCCCGTGAGTGCGCCGGCGGCGGCCGACGCGCCGCGGTGGTTCACCGAGAGGCACAGGCCGTGGCGGGTGTCCTCACCGACCAGCGCGCAGTAGACGGCCACTGAGAGCAGCCCTTCCGCCGTGCCGTCCCCGGCCAGGTCCTCGATGCGGGCCGGCGTCGGCATGCCCTGCCGTACGGCCCCCAGCGCCTGCTGCAGCGCGTCCGCGACCGGTTGGTGCCCAGGGCGCGCGGCGAGCAACTGCAGCGCCCGCTGGACGGCGGTGTCGAGGGTCTCGCCGCGTGCGAGACCGTGCACGATGACGGCGTACGCCCCCGCCGACAGGTAGGCCGAGGGGTGTCCGTGCGTCTGCGCCGCGCACTCCACCGCGAGCTGCATCACCAGCTGCGGCTCCCAGCCGACGAGCAGCCCGAAGGGCGCGGAACGGACCGCGGCCTCGACGCCCCGCTCCTCGGGGTTCTTGGGCATGTCCAGCGTGCCCATCGTCTCGTCGCCGAGGCCGATCAGACAGGCGCGCGCGGGGTCACGGCGCGCGTACAGCCACTCCTCGCGCGCCAGCCACCCGTCCTCCTTGCGCCGCTCGTCAGGACCCCAGTCGCGCTGTGTGGAGGCCCACCGCAGATACGCCCGGTGCAGATCCGTCGGCGGATGCCAGGCACCCGTGTCCCGGCGCACCTGGGCCCGTATCAGCCCGTCCATCGAGAACAGGGTCAGCTGGGTGAGGTGGGAGACGGCCCCGCGTCTGCCGTACCCGGAGGCCAGATCGGTGAGCCCCTCGGCGCCGTGCTCCTCACGGATCTCGTCCATCGTGAGGCCTCCGACGGGCGACCCCAGGGCGTCCCCGACGGCCGCGCCGAGCAGCGTGCCACGCACCCGGCTGCGGAAATCCTGCTGTTCGGCACGCCCCCAGACGGCACCGGCTGTCGCACCCACCGAGGCCTCCTACAGATCCCGATCCGATCCCGCGCCGATTCCGTCGGTACGGCCGACAGTCCAGCACTGTAATCGAACGGGAACGGTCGGTAGAAGGTCGGAACGGTATGCGAACAGTGGGGCAACTGATCACATTGGGAGGTCTTGAAGGGCGCCAAATCCGGAAAAGACCGAGCCCCCTCGGCCGGGACGGCGGGCCAGTCGAGAGGGCTCTTGCGTGGGGCTTGTGCAGTTGTTGATGTAGTTGTTGACGCAGTTGTCGATGCTCTTGGTGCTCGTCCTGCGTGAGGCATCCGTTGAGGTCAGACGGTGCCCCGGCTCACCTCTGACACGAAGGCGTTCCACGACTCGGCCGGGAAGGCGAGCGTGGGGCCCTCGGGGACCTTGGAGTCGCGGACGGCGAGCGCCGTCAGGACGGGGGACTTGACCTCGACGCATGCGCCGTTTCCTTGGGAATACGAAGACTTCGTCCACGTATCCGTGGCGCCTTGCTTGATTGCCATGTTCGCTCCGGTAGCCAGATGCTGAGTTGCTGTCACCGCGCTGCGGGATCGCTGCGGAACCCACGGTTCGGTTTGCGCCAAAGGTTCTTGCTCCTTGGCGTGATCGACGCTACTCGCCAACATCGGCGTACGAAGCGACTATTCACTCGACCGGATGGCATATACCAGCAGAGTCTTCCGTCGGGATACGGCGAGGGTGTATTGTCCGGCACCTTCTCGCCGGGGCGGCAAAAATCAGCCCCAAATCGCCTCAGGACATCGCCTCGGTTGCGTAGTCCTTCGCGACGTCCGCGATGAACTCCCGGGACTGGTCCGCGTTCAGCGCCTGCGCCCGCAGGTGCTCGTACATGACGCTGTACTTCTGGACGTCGTTCGCCTTCTCCAGGTACAGGTCGCTGGTGACGCCCTCGATGTAGACCACGCTCGAGTCGGCGGCGTCCGGGAACTCCAGGATCGCGTACTGCCCGCTCACCCCGGGATGCGCGCCCATGGTGAACGGGATCACCTGCACCGTCACATGCGGCACGTGGGACATCTCGACGAGATGCTCCAACTGCTCGATCATCACCTGCTTGTTGCCGACGGTCCTGCGCAGCGCGGCCTCGTCGAGCACGGCCCACAGCCGCAGCGGGTTCTCCTGGTCGGAGATACGTTCCTGTCGGCGCAGCCGTACCTGCACGCGCTTGTCGATGTCGCCGGCGGCCGCCTCCGGGAGCGCGCCCTGGATCAGCGACTCGGCGTACGGACGGGTCTGCAGCAGGCCCGGGACGACCAGCGGGTCGTACACGCGCAGGCTCGCCGCGTCCGTCTCCAGACCGATGTAGACGCTGTACGGGATGTCGCCGAAGGAGTGCCACCAGCCCTGCTGGCGCGAGTCCTTGGCCATCTGCATCAGCGAGTCGACGATGCGGTGGTCCTCGACCTCGTAGACCCCGCACAGATCGCGGACGTCGCGCTGGCTGATGCTGCGCCGCCCGTTCTCCAGACGGCTGATCTTCGACTGCGAGACGAGCAGCCGCTCGGCCACCTCTTCGGCGGTCATGCCCTTGAGCTCCCGGAGCCGGCGCAGCTCCTGGCCCAACCGGCGTCGCCTGACGGTGGGATTGACATTGGACGCCACGGGACGTGCACCTCCGGCTGCGTGCTGTCTGTACTTTGCGTATCTGCTGTTGAGCAGATTGCCACCAAGGTGCTTACTACCGCTGGAAAACAGCGGATATGCCGTGCGTACACGCCACTTGTCGCCACCTCGCGCCACCTGGCGTGGAACAGTGGTGAGGAGTGTGATGAATTCGCGTGGCGATACGCAGAGTGGGGCGATGCCTGTGGTGATACGCGGCGCAAGCAGTGATATGCGGTGATACGCGGCGCATGCGGTGATGCGCGGCGCATGCGGTGATGCGCGGCCCA
>NZ_VWMY01000065.1 GCF_008905045.1 Streptomyces albicerus | reverse complement strand
CCCGCACCACATCCACACACCTCGCCGAACTGACCTGGCAGGAACGCCGGATCGCCGACCTCGCCGCCCGCGGCCTCACCAACAAAGAAATCGGCGAACGCATGCACCTCTCCCCCCGCACCGTCAGCTCACACCTCTACCGCGTCTTCCCCAAACTCGGCATCACCTCCCGCGCCGCCCTCCGCGACGCACTGGAAAGGCTGGAGGGCGAACACGGCATCTGAGTGCGGGACGTCGAGGAGCTCAGTCGCATGACTGCGTGTCTGACCGTCAGATGACTGATGTATCCCGTTTCGTTGCGGACGAGAGTATGTGCCGCCGGGTCCCGCTCGTGGGACAGGACGGCCTCGGAGCTGCCGCTCGGCCTCGTCGAAACCACCATTCGTCACCCCTTTGACAGGTGACGAATGGTGTGCGAGGGTCGTTGCGTCAAGAGCCGAGGTGATCTCGTACCGCCGATGTGAGCAGGGGTTTCCCGGGCTCGGGCCGGTCACCGTAAACGCACGACGGAGGACTTCACATGATCAACAGGCGTACCTTCAGCAAGGCCGTCGGCCTGGGCACCGGCGCGGCCGCGGTCTCACTGTCCGGCCTGCAGACCAGCGCATCCGCCGCGACCGCCTCGCACACGTCGGGCGGCGCTTCCGCTCCCACGGTGCCCACCATCGCCCCCGGCACCCACACCGAGTTCGGCACGCTCAAGCACGTCAAGGCGGGTGTCCTGGACATCGGTTACGCCGAGGCCGGCCCGGCCCGCGGCCCGGTCGTCGTTCTCCTGCACGGCTGGCCCTACGACATCCACAGCTACGTCGACGTCGCCCCGCTTCTCGCCGACCTCGGCTACCGCGTCCTCGTTCCCTACCTGCGCGGCCACGGGAGCACCCGCTTCCTGTCCCGCCACACCCCGCGCAACGCCGAGCAGTCCGCCATCGCCCTGGACATCATCGCGTTCATGGACGCCCTGAAGATCGAGAAGGCCGTCCTCGCCGGCTTCGACTGGGGCTCGCGGACCGCCGACATCATCGCCGCCCTGTGGCCCGAGCGCGTCAAGGCCCTCCTGTCCACCAGCGGCTACGTCATCACCAACCGCAAGGCGCAGCTGGAGCCCGCCGCTCCGGCCGTCGAGCGCAACTGGTGGTACCAGTGGTACTTCGCCAGCGACCGCGGCAAGAAGGCCATGGAGAACGAGGAGGACCGCATCGCGCTGTGCCGCTATGTGTGGACCATCGTCTCCCCCAACTGGAACTTCGACGACGCCACCTTCGCGCGCACCGCCGAGGCCTTCAAGAACCCCGACTACGCCGCCATCGTCCTCTACAACTACCGCTGGCGCATCGGCCTGATCGAGGGCGACCGACGCTACGACCGCTATGAGAAGAAGCTGGCCGCCCAGCCCCACATCGGCGTCCCCACCGTCACGCTCGACCCCGCGCTCGACCCCTTCACCGCGCCGGGCGACGGGTCCACCTACCGCCGCTTCTTCACCGGCCCCTATCTGCACCGCACGATCGAGAACATCGGTCACAACCTGCCGCAGGAGGCGCCCACCGTCTTCGCCCAGGCCGTGGTCGACGCCGACCATCTCTAAGATCCGCACCCGCCACCGCCCCGGCGCCCCGCACACCGCGTCGGTCACGCCCAGGAGGAGTTCCTGATGAGCGAAGTCCAGTGGAACCGGCTGACCGCCGCCGAGCTGCGTGCCCTCGCGGCGCGGGACGCGGTGGTACTGCTGCCCATCGGGGCCACCGAGCAGCACGGCCCTCATCTGCCCACCGGCGTCGACGACTTCCTGGCCGCGGAGGTGTGCCGCCGGGCGGCGGTGCTGGCCGCCGAGCACACCGGCGTGGTGGTGACGCCTTCCGTGCCGACGGGACTGTCGGAGCACCACATGGCCTTCGGCGGCACCCTCACACTCAGCCTGCCCACGTTGCACGCACTGCTGCGTGACATCTGCCGCTCCGTGATCCGAGCGGGTTTCTCACGCATCCTGATCGTCAACGGGCACGGCGGGAACATGACCGCGCTCAATGCCCTCACGACCGAACTGACCGCGGAGTTGTCGACGCCGATCGCGTTCGCCAGCTACTTCGGCATCGGACGGGAAGTGGTGCGGGACACCCTGGAGACCCAGGACGGCCTCATGCACGCGTGTGAGGGGGAGACGTCCATGATGATGGCCGCCTTCCCCGAACTGATCCGTGCCGAGCAGCTGGCCGAGGCGCACGGGCCGCGGATCACGCTGCCCGCGGAGTCCACCGAGCCGGTGTACATGGCCGTGCCCTTCGACCGGATCACCGAGTCCGGGGTAGCGGGCGACGCCCGGGTCGCGAGCCCCGAGAAGGGCGAGCGGATGCTCGCCGGCTGTGCGGCCGCGCTGGCAGACATCATCCTGCGCGACCCGTGGGCGAAGTAGGCCAACGCTCAGCGCCGCTGTGGCCTCCGGCGCGCGGCCGGGAAGGGCGTCGTCCGTCCCGGCCGCGCGCCGGTGTTCAGGACGCTTCGCGCCTGGGCAGGCGCCAGTTCGGCCGCGGGAAGTGGCAGGTGTAGCCGTCCGGGTAGCGCTGGAGGTAGTCCTGGTGCTCCGGCTCGGCCTCCCAGAACGGGCCGGCCGGCACCACCTCGGTCACCACCGGTCCCGGCCACAGCCCGGACGCGTCGACATCGGCGATGGTGTCCTGCGCGATGCGGCGCTGCTCCTCGTCGAGATAGAAGATGGCGGAGCGGTAGCTGAGGCCGATGTCGTTGCCCTGCCGGTTCCTCGTGCTCGGGTCGTGGATCTGGAAGAAGTACTCCAGGATCGTGCGGTAGTCGGTGACCGAGGGATCGAAGGTGATCTCGATCGACTCCGCGTGTTTTCCGTGGTCGCGATAGGTGGCATTGGGCTTGTCGTCGTCACCGCTGTAGCCCACCCGGGTGCCCACCACACCGGGCAGCGCCCGGATCAGCTCCTGCATGCCCCAGAAGCAGCCACCCGCCAGTAGCGCCTTCTCCTCGGCGTCACTCATGGCAATCCGCCTTTCTGTCCGTGTCCGTCCGCGCAGGCTCCAGGCTCGCACGCCGACCCGGAAACCTCTTCGTCACCACCTTGACAGGTGACGGAGCGCATGACAAATTCATCACCAGTCAGGGCGGTGACGAAAGCCGGCAGGGCCGGCCCGCCCCATGTACCGAGAAACATTCCTGAGAGGGGTCAGTCGTGGTGAGCATCAAGGGTGGACGCAAGCAGCTGGCGACGGGTGTGGTCTCGACGGTCACGGCGGGGCTCGCGTTCGGCGCGTTCGCCCTCAGCGGCACCGCCAACGGCGCGAGCGAGGTCGCCGAGGCCGCCGGCGCCGGACGACACACCAAGCCGACCATCGTCCTGGAGCACGGCGCCTTCGCCGACGGCTCCAGCTGGAACGGTGTCATCGCGGACCTGCGCGCCGACGGCTATCCGGTCATCGCCGCCGCCAACCCGCTGCGCGGCCCGGCCTCCGACGCCGCCGCCCTGCGCACGGTCCTCGACCACGTCAAGGGTCCGAAGATCCTCGTCGGCCACTCCTACGGCGGCAACGTCATCAGCCAGGCGGCCACCAATGACCCCGAGGTCAAGGCCCTGGTCTACGTCGCCGCCTTCCTGCCCGCCCCCGGCGAGAGTGCCCTGGAGCTCACCAACAAGTACCCGGGCTCCACGCTCCCCGACGCACTCGACCCGGTCACCTACAAGCAGGCCGACGGCTCCACCGCCACCGACCTGTACATCCAGCAGGACAAGTTCCGTCACCAGTTCGCCGCCGACGTGCCCGCCCGGCAGGCCGCGCTGATGGCCGCCGCGCAGCGTCCCGTCGCCCAGGCCGCCCTGGAGGAGAAGGCCACCACCGCGGCCTGGAAGACCAAGCCCAGCTGGGACATCGTCACCACCCGCGACCTCAACATCCCCGCGGCCGTCCAGCGCTTCATGGCCAAGCGTGCCCACGCGCACACCACCGAGGTCGCCGCCTCCCACTCGGTCGCCGTTTCCCACCCCCACCTGGTGGCCGACGTGATCGAGCGGGCCGCCCGCGCCACCGTCCGCTGAGCAGAGGGCCATGGACCAGCCGGTCCGCGCTATGACCGGCATCTCTCCGTCCTGGACTTGCTGGTCCAGTCCTGGTGACGCATGATGAGTGGACCAGGCAGTCCACAAGAAGTCGAGATGCCCCCGGTGCCCGGCAGGTTGGTCGCGGGCCTCGACGGACGCGCATGACGTCGGAGACGGACGGACCGGCGCTGTGGAGATCCGCACATCACTGGAAGAAGGAAGACCGATCGATCATGGAAGCGATTGAACGCCTCAGCATCACCGAGGAACTCCGCCGTCTGATGGCCCGCTACGTCCGTTACGCGGATCACCAGCGCTGGGACGACCTGGCGAACCTGTTCACTCCTGACGGCACGTTCACCCCGCACAAGCCGGACGGAACGGTGTGGCTGCGCATGAACGGCCGGGACGAGATCGCCGCGACGGTCGGCTCCAGTGGCGGCCCCGGTGTCACCCTGATCCACCACCTGTTCTCCGACGAGATCGACGTCGACTCGGAGACCACCGCCCACGGCGTGTTCGCGATGGAGGACATCGTCACCCGGCCCGAGGACGCGAGGGTCTCCGAAACCATCCCCTTCAGGGGCATGCACGGCTTCGGCCACTACCACGCACGTTTCGTCAAGGCCGATGGCGATGGTTCCTGGCGGATCGCCGAGCTCAAGCAGACCCGGATCCGCCTGGACTTCACCAACTGACCGCTCCCGCGGCCCACTTCACCTGCCTGCCGGGCAACAACCTCACTTTCCTTCCCCGCGAAAGCAGCCTTGCCATGAGCAACAGCAACAAGCCCGTCGCGCTGGAGCCGTACACCATCGACGTCTCCCAGGACGTCCTCGACGACCTCAAGGACCGGCTGAAGAAGACTCGCTTCTTCGACGACCTGGACAACGAGGAGGAGTACTACGGCATCAGCACCGCCTACCTGAAGCCGCTCGTGGAGTACTGGGCGGACGGCTTCGACTGGCGTGCGCAGGAGAAGCGGCTGAACTCCTACAACCAGCACAAGGTGGAGATCGACGGCGCACCCGTGCACTTCGTGTACGAGCGCGGCAAGGGTCCGAACCCGATCCCGCTCGTCATCAGCCCCGGGTGGCCGTGGCCCGGCGAGTTCAGCTACGCGCTCATCGGCCCGCTGACGGACCCCGCCGCCCATGGCGGTGACCCGTCCATCTCGTTCGACGTCATCATCCCGGACCTGCCCGGCTTCGCCTGGTCCACCCCCGTCAGCAGGGGCGATCTGAACTACTGGAAGATCGCCGACATCCTGCACAAGCTCATGACCGAGGTGCTGGGCTACGAGAGGTACGGGGTGGCGGGTTCCGACTACGGCGCTCTGGTGACGAGTGCGCTCGGCCATAAGTACGCCGACAGCATCATCGGCCTGCACTACGGCCACGACATGCCTCCGGGCCAGTTCGCCAACGAGCGGTTCTGGGACCTGACCGACGGCAACAAGATCCCCGAGGACGCCTCGCCGGAACTGCGGGAGGGCCTGGAGAACTTCGTCAACACGTATGCCTCCCATGTCGCTGTTCACATGCTGGACGGCTCGACCCTCACCCACGGTCTGAACGACTCCCCCATCGGGATGCTCGCCTGGCTGCTGCGGCGGTGGAAGAAGTGGAGCGACAAGCGGGGCGACTTCGAAGAGGCTTTCCCCCGCGACTTCATCCTCACCCAGGCCACCATCTTCTGGGTGACGGAGTCCATCGGCACCTCGATCCGCATGTACCGCAACGCGGTGCGCCACCCGTGGGTGCCCTCCCACAACCGCCGGCCCGTCGTCGAGCCGCCGGCCGGCTTCACCTTCCTGCTCGGTGACGCCTATCCGCCCGCCATCAACACCGTCGAAGAGCGCATCGCCCTCTTCGAGAACGGGCCTACGCGCGGCTCCTTCAACGTGGTCAACGCCAACGCCCACATGAAGGGCGGCCACTTCGTCCACTACGAGAACCCCGAGGCGTTCGCGTCCGACCTCGTTGAGACCTTCCGCAGGATCGGCGGCTGACCCTGCAAGCGACGGGCCTCCGGTTCCGATCCCGGAACAGGAGGCCCGTCGTCGTGGCGCCGCTTCAGCGGGTGCTGCCCGAGGACCCTCGTAACCCGATAGAGCGGTGGAGTGCGGTAAGTGTGTGCACATGTGTCTCACGCGCTCCGAATCGAATGTGAGGAAACGAAATGATCAGCAGACGGAGGCTGACCCAGGCCATGACGGCAGCAGCGGCGACCGGAGCCGCCGGTCTCACCGGATCGGGTCAGGCGTCGGCACTGACGGACACGGCGCCGACGGGCCGGAACGCACGTGGTCTGGGACCGGTCCGCCACACCCGCACCGACGTCCTGGACATCGCTTACCACGACGTCGGACCGGCCCACGGCACCCCGGTGATCCTCCTCCACGGCTGGCCCTTCAGTCCTGTCGGCTCCTACGCCGAGGTGGCACCCGTGCTCGCCCGGCGCGGCTACCGCTGCTACATCCCCTACCTGCGCGGCCACGGAGAGACCCGGTTTCTCCGTGAGGACACCCTCCGGTCCGGCGAGCAGGCGGCGCTCGGCGCGGACCTGATCGCCTTCATGGACGCCGTGCGTCTTCCCCGGGCCCTGTTCGCCGGATACGACTGGGGCGGGCGGGCCGGTGACGTCGCCGCGGCATTGTGGCCGCAGCGCTGCACCGGCGTGGTCTCCGTGAACGGCTACCTCATCCAGAACCTCGCCGTCGCCCAGGAGCCGCTGCCACCCGCGATCGAGGAGGGCACCTGGTACTTCTTCTACTTCCTCACCGAGCGCGGGCGGAAGGGACTCCAGCGCAACCGGGAGGACCTGGCGCGGGTCGTCTGGCACCGCAACTCGCCCGAATGGCAGTTCACCGAGGCCGAGTTCGCGCAGGCGGCGGAACTGTGGACCAACCCGGACTACGTCGACGTCGTGATCCACAGCTACCGGCACCGCCTCGCCGCGGCCCCCGGCGATCCCCGTTACGCGGACCTGGAGAAGCGGTTGCTCGCGCAGCCGAAGATCACCGTTCCTGCCGTCACCCTGGACGGACAGGCCGACGGCGTCATCCCGCCGACCGACGGGAGCGGTTACGCCGCCCACTTCTCGGGCCCCTGGAAGCACCACGTCGTCCCGGCAGCCGGCCACAACCTCCCCCAGGAGCGGCCCGACGCCTTCACCGCCGCGATCCTCGAAGTCGACGCCATGGGCTGACAGGCCTGCGCCCGACATTCGTCACCGCCTTGACGGGTGACGCAAGCGGAGGCATGCTGATAGTCGTCCAAGGCAACAACCGGGACGTTTGCCCACGTCACCGCAGCCCTTGGAGACAGCGGCCCGACGAACGACTTGGACCGCCCGGCCCGCCCTGCCCCGGCACGGCTGGTCGGGCGGGACAACTTCGACGTCATACGGTCCCACTTCAGCGGCTCCGCGATCCACGGCGGGGCTCTCCTGCTGACCGACGAGGCCGGCAGGAGCAAGAGCGCCCTTCTCGACGCACGGCACCCCGCTCGTGCCGGTGGAACCGCCCGCCGCGCTGGGGCGCGAACAGCACACGGCGGCGACGGCGGTCCCGGCCGTCCTGCCCCTCGGCGAGCGCCTCGTGGCATTGTTCGCCTGACGCGTGGCCGATCTGCCGGATCCGAGCCGGGAGTTGCCGCTGCCGCGGTGATCGATGGCACGGGCGATCTCACCATGTTGGAGGCCGGCGCGACCGTCAGTCGGTGCGCCCGCGGAAGGTACGGCGCACGTCGTCGACCCAGGCGTCGGGTACTTCCCAGAACACGAAGTGGCCTCCGCCCGGGTGTGCGGTGACGTTGACGTGGTTGAACCAGGGCGCCCGGGGGCTGTCCAGGAAGTCCTGGACCCGGTTCTCGGTGGTCACGCCGGGCGGGTTCTCGTAGCCGACCAGGGTGATGCCGGTGGGCGCCTGAACGGGCGGGGCGAGGTCGTGGGACGGGGTCCACGGGTAGCGGTTGGCGTTGGCGTACATCCGCATGGACGTACTGATCGAGTTGGTGGCCCAGTAGATCGTCGCGTTGGTGAGGATGTCGTCCTTGCTGAAGACCTTCTCGACGTTGCCGTCGTTGTCGCTCCAGTTCGTCCACCGTTCGAGGATCCAGGCCAGCATGCCGGCCGGGGAGTCGCTCAGCGCGTGGCCGAGGGTGCTGGAGTCGAGGACATGCACGGCGACGTGGGCGACGAAGCGCTTGTGGACGGAGAGGATCCCGGCGCGGATGTCCTCGGGCGTGCCCTCGGGGATCGTCTTGCCGCCGGTGAGGTCCCAGGCCCGGTCGCCGTTGAACATGTTCAGCGGGATCGGTGAGCCGACATGAATGGCGTACAGGGACTCGTAGTACTTGTGGCCGAGTTGAGCGGTCACCATGGAACCGAGGTCGGAGCCGGTGGCCGCGTACTTCTCATAGCCGAGGACTTCCGTCATCAGCTTGTGGAACAGGTCGGCGGCCTTCCAGAAGTTCATGTCCGGGTTGTCGGGCAGGGGCGTGGACCAGCCGAAGCCGGGCGTCGAGGGGACGATGACGTCGAACGCCTCGGCCGGGTCCGCGCCGTGGGCACCCGGATCGGCGAGTTTGTCGATGACCTTGGTGGACATCGCGACGGTCCAGGGCCAGCCATGAAGGAGCAGCATCGGCTTGGGATTGGGCCCGACACCGGCCCTGCGCATGAAGTGGATGGGCACGCCGTCGACTTCGACCTGATACTGCTCGTACTGGTTGAGCCCGGCTTCTGCCTTGCGCCAGTCGTAGCCGTCGATCCAGTAGTCGATCAGTTCTTTCAGGTACTGGCCGTCCACGCCGTAGTACCAGTCGCGATTGCCGGCGTCCACGGCGTAACGGGTGCGCTGCAGACGCTCCTTGAGGTCGACGAGCACCTCGTCGGGGACGTGGATGGTGGTGGGGGTCAGCGGGAAGGGCTTGCTGGACATGGGGGAATCTCTCTTGGGTGATGAGGCGTCGCCGGGACAGCGCCGGGTCAGGGAACGATCTTGAGCCGCAGCCGGGTGAGCTCGCAGTCGGAGATGCGCCACTCGCCGTCGACCTTGCGATACGTGTCGTGGTAGTGGCCGAAGCCGTGCAGGAAGGAGTAAGGAGACTCCGGATGGGCCTCGCGGTCGTGGTAGATCCGGTCCTCCATGGCCCACACACCCTGAGCAGTTGTGTCCGAGGTGAACGTGACCTCGTGCGTGAACAGGTGGTGGATGGGCCGGCCTGCCCCGACACGGCCGCCGATGGTCTTCGCGAATTCGGCGGCGGTGACTTCGTTGGCAAGCGTGCCGTCGACGTTGCGGAATCGCATGACGGCGTCGTCGGTGAAGACCCCCGCCATCTTCTCCCACTGCCTGGTGTCGGCGTACCGGACGTAGCGGGCCCTCAGTTCGCGGATCAGGTCGAGGTCGGTATGTGTCGTGGCGGTCATGTATCCGCCCTCCTTCGCCGAGATGTATCTATTGCCTAACAGATGTGTCTTGCGCACGTATCAGTCATCTGACTGCCGGTGACACATGTGGGGGTGGGCTGAGCTTCGCCCGCCTTCTCAGGAACGGGGTACCGGGGCGGCGCTTTCCGCGGTCTGGTCCGCGCCGATGTGCATGTCCTGCGACTCCTTCTCCTGGTCGCCGGTGGGTATCAGGAGACACGAGGCGAGTCCGGCGACCGCGGCGACGGCCAGTACCAGGAACACGGCGACCCAGCCGCCTTCGCTCGGGTATCCACCCGCCCGCGCGGTGGAGGCGAGAATCGTGGTGACGACGGCCGCGCCGACCGCACCGCCGATGGTGCGGATGTTGGCGTTCATTCCGCTCGCGGCACCTGTGTGTTCGGCGGGCACCGCGTGCACGACGAGCGCCGACAGTGCGGAGAGGCCGATGCCGAATCCGATGCCGCCCATCGCCATGGCGAGAGCGATCTGCCACGGTTCTCCGTGGAAGGCGGCCAGCAGCAGGAGGCTGACCACGACGGGTACGGAGCCGAGGATGAGCAGCGCCTTGGCCGGCATCCGGGTGGCGAGCGGACCGGTCACGACCCCGCTCGCGAACTGAGTCAGCGTCACCGGCAGGAACAGCAGGCCGGACACGGTGATCGACTCGCCGAGCCCGTACCCGGTGGTCGTGGGCACCTGGAGGAAGGACGGGACGAAGCCGAAGACCGAGTAGAGGGTGAAACCGAAGAGGAACGAAGCCAGGTTCGCCGTCCACACAGGGCGCATCCGGAAGACGCGCATGTCGATCAGGGGGTGGCGGGACCGGTTCTCCCACCAGACCCACAGCGTCCCGACCACAAGTGCCCCGGCGAGCAGGCCGAGCGTCCGCCCGGACAGCCATCCCCAGTCCTGGCCGAGACTCAGAGGCAGCAGCAGGAGGACCAGAGTGCCGGCCAGCGTCACGGTGGCACCCACGTTCAGCCGGCCGGCGGCTGTGGCGCCGCTGGACCGCG
Organism: Streptomyces albicerus; assembly: GCF_008905045.1. Classification (GTDB taxonomy): domain Bacteria; phylum Actinomycetota; class Actinomycetes; order Streptomycetales; family Streptomycetaceae; genus Streptomyces; species Streptomyces albicerus. The sequence goes on along the minus strand of NZ_VWMY01000065.1, from coordinate 50,937 downwards.
GCAGGAAGAAGAACACGGTGATTGCCACGAGCCCATTGGCGATGGCGGGAAGCCAGAACAGCCAGGCGACACCCAGCGAGGAGACGATGGGGCCGGCCACCAGTACCCCGAGTGCCCCGCCGACGGAACTGACGGCGGCGATCGTGCCCACCGCGGTGCCGACCTGACGTCGCGGCACCAGGTCGCGTACCAGGCCGAAGGCCAGAGGCAGTGTGGCACCGCCGGCGCCCTGGAGGACGCGGGCGAGGACGAGCACGGGGAGGCTGGTGGCGAGGGCGCCGATCACGCTGCCGAGAGCGAGCAGCGCGAGGACCGAGACGAGTACGCGGCGCTTGCCGACCTGGTCACCGACTCGTCCCAGGACGGGTGTCAGGACGGCGCTCGAGAACAGGAAGCCGGTGAGTACCCATCCCACTCCCAGCTGGCTCGTGTGGACGTGATCGCGCAGCGCCTCCAGACCGGGGTTCACCACGGACTGGACCAGGGCGTACGAGACCGAGGCGACCGACAGAAGCACCAGCGAGGCCTGCGCCCCTTTCGCGCGGAAGGGGCGCGTCCGGGGTGTGGGGTCGGGGGAGCGCTCCAAAGCAGGATTGGATGGCATGGTCCAATCTTGGCTCGCTAAAAATGGACCGTCAAGTCCAATCGCGCGTTCGCGCCTACTCGGCGCTCACGGTCACAGGCCGCAGCGGACTGATCGCAGCGGTCAGGGCCGCGTCGAGATAGTCCGTGCGCCCCGTCCCCTGGAGCATCACCACACCCCCCTGTACGGCCGCCAGGATGCTCCGCGCCCGGCGCCGCACGGCTTCCTCCCCGTCAGAGGTGACTGCCTCCACGCCGCGCACGAGAGCCGCCTCCCATTCGTCGTAGAGGGAGGTGGCGATCGAGCGGGCCTGGGGCGAGGACTTGCCCAGTTCGGTGGTGAGGCTGCCGAGGGGGCACTTCTGTCCCAGCTCCGTGTAGTGGTCGAGCACTGCCTGCCGCCACCCCTGCCAGGACTCCCACGTGGAGAGATCGCCGAGATGCGGCTGCTGCGCCTCGAGGACCTGCCCTGCCTCGTACTCGGCCACGGCCGCAAGGATGTCGGACCTGCCCTCGGGAAAGTAGTGGAACAGCTGGCTCTTGCTGGTGGCCGTGGCTGCCCGCACGTCGTCGAGCGTCGTCTCCGCAGCTCCCTTGTCCCTGGTCAGCATCGCGGCGGCGACGATGATGCGCTGTCGGGTGGCTCTGCCCTTGGCGGTCATTCCCTTGTTCATCCCACCATCATCCCACTTCTTTGGACCTTGCGGTCCATCCTGGTGTCCAGCGCGGAACAGTCCAGGCCCGCCGCGCAAGGTGTGCTTCCCACTGGGATTCCACCGTGCACACCTCGACCGCGCCTTCCCATAGCAAACGTGAACTTCCTCCGGCGCTCGACACGTGTTCGGTGTGAACAGCTCATGTGAACGGGAAGGTGGCAATGCAGCGTTCCTCCAAGGACATGGCAACCGGCGGCCCCGGAATGCCACCTCACGACACCGCAGCCCCCGCGATCGCGAACGTCCGGCACGACGGAAGGCGATGTGTGTGCGGCGGGCGAGCAGACAGGACGGGGGCCGAGGGATGACGACCCTGGCCGAGGCGATCGGACAGACACTCGCCGAGGACGGCGTCCGGCACGCCTTCGGCGTCGTGGCCAACGGCAACGTCCTTGCCGTCGCCGGTCTCACCCGCCACGGCGTGCGGTACCTGTCCGCACGTCACGAAGGCGGAGCGGCCACCATGGCGGACGCCTACTACCGGACCACCGGTGAGGTCGCCGTGTGCACCACGGGCAGCGGTCCTGGACTCACCAACACCGCCACGGGCCTGGCCGACGCGGTCAAACACCGCAGTGGTGTGCTGCTGTTGTGCGGCGATGTGCCCTCGACGGGGCCGCGCAGGATCGACATCGACCAGAACGCCTTCCTGGACTCCCTCGGCGTACCCGTGATGCGGCTGACCGACCTCGCCACGGCGCGCACCGACACCCTGCGGGCACTGCGGCGGGCGCGCGGGGAGCAGCGGCCGGTGGCGCTGTGCCTGCCGCACGACCTGATCACGGCCCAGGTCACCGAGGAAGTGCCGGCCGAGCGGCTGCCGGAGCGACCCCGCCGGAAGGCGGCGGACGCCACCGGGACGGCCGCGGCGCTGGAAGCACTGGCCGCCGCGGAACGGCCCCTCGTCCTGGGCGGGCTGGGCGCCTGGCGTTCGGGAGCCGCCAAGGTCGTCACCGAACTGGGAGACCGGCTCGGCGCGCTCTACGCGACCAGCGCCATGGCCGGCGGCCTCTTCGCCGGAAACACCTGGTCGCTGGGTGTGTGCGGCGGATTCGCCTCGCCGCGCGCCGCAGAGCTGATCGGCCAGGCCGACGTGGTGCTCGCCTTCGGGGCGAGCCTCGACCAGTGGACGCTGGCCGATGGCGGGCTGCTCGCCCCCGAGGCGATGCTCGTGCAGGTGGACACCGCGCCCGCCCCGACCACCGACCGCGTCGACCTCCTCGTCACCGGCGACGCCACCGACGTGGCCGCGGCCCTGCTCGACGGCGTCCAGGAGCGCGGCCTTTCCCGGTCCACCTGGCGCGACGAAGTCACCGACCAGTTCACGAACCTGGGCTGGGACCAGGAGCCCTTCGAGGAGGCGCGTACGGACGGCCGGATCGATCCGCGCACGCTGACCCTCGGCCTGGCCGGGCTCCTGCCCGAAGCACGCACACTCGTCACCGACGGCGGCCACTTCGTGGGCTGGCCGGCCATGTACTGGTCGGTGCCCGATCCGGCCGGCTACGTCTTCACCGGGGCCGCCTTCCAGAGCATCGGCCTCGGCTTCGCGGGCGCGGTCGGCGCGGCCGTGGGCCGACCGGACCGGACGACCGTGGTCGCCCTGGGCGACGGCGGAGCGCTCATGGGCCTGCCCGAACTGGAGACCCTGGTGCGCACCGGACGCTCGGTGCTCGTGGTGATCTACGACGACGGCGGCTACGGCATGGAGGTCGTCCTGTTCGGCGACCGCGGTGCCGACCCCGGCTCCATGCTGTTCGGCGACACCGACTTCGCCGCAACGGCCCGTGCGCTCGGCGCCCGGAGCGCCACCGTGCGCTCCGTGGACGACCTCGCCGTGGTCCGCGACTGGCAGGCCCAGGGAGCCGAAGGCGTCCTGCTCCTCGACTGCAAGGTCGTCCCCGGGGTCGTGGCCGACTGCTTCGCAGGGCTCACCGCGCTCATCAGCGGCCGGCACGCCGACCGTCCGTAGCGGAGAAGGCGCCAACGGGTCTCGGACGGCGTGAGAAGCGACGCCAACTGCGGCCGGCTCGGCGCCGCCTTGGGTACAAGCACCCTTGGCGGCGCCGGCGAACGGGCCCTCACGCGGCGGAGCGTACCTGCGTACCACCGTCGGCGGTCGTGCTCCGGGGGCTCAGGGCGTGGAGCAAGGCCGTCATGGCACGGTTCAGGGGGACGTCGATCCCGTGGGCCTCGGCGTGCCTGACCACGGCCCCGTTGAGCGCTTCCCATTCCAGCGCGTTGCCCGCGAGCCGGTCGTACAGCATCGACGTACCGTTTCCCTCGCTGAACTCGCCCATGAAGGCCAGCGTCTGCTCCACGTCGGCCTCGGTGAGTTCGGCCCCGACCGCGACGGCCACCGCGAGCGTCTCGTGCATGAGGCCCGCGGCGAGCTCGAGAATCATGGAGTCCTGCATCACTTCCATACGGCGCAGGGTGAGAGCCGTCAGAGGGTTCACCGCGGCGTTGAGCATGAGTTTGCGCCAGGCGGCCGTGGTCAGATCCGTCTGCTGACGTACCTTCATCCCGCTGCCGCGGAACAGCCGCACCAGTCGTTCGGCCTCGGGCCCGGCCGGGACGTCGATGCTGTTTCCGTAGCCGAGACGGACCCGCCCCGGTGCCTGACGCTCGGCCTGGATGTACACCAGTGACGGCAGGACGGTCGCTCCGGGAGCCAGGCCGTGTACGCCGTCGGCCTGGTCGACGCCGTTCTGCAGCACGACGACGGTGGTGTCCTGGTCGCACAGCGCGGCCAGCCAGCGTGCGGTGCCGACGGTGTCGAAGGACTTCACCGCCAGCAGTACCCAGTTCACCGGCTTCACATCGTGGAGATCGGTGACCACGCGTACGGGCACACGCTCCTCGCCGCCGGCCGTCTGTATCACCAGTTCGTCGAACGGGGTCCTCACACATAGCGAGACGTCGTGTCCGGCCTTGTGCATGGCCCACGCAAACACACCTCCGACCGCTCCCGCGCCGATCACGGCCACTGACTGGCGGGCACGGCTCTCTGCAGACGTCATGGGTCTCTCCATGTCTCACATACGTGTCGATGTCGACAGAACCTGTGGGCTGTCGCCTGAGGCGATGACAGGTGTTTGATTCATGCTACATGTATGTGCAAAAGTAGGCTGGTGCATAAGCGGGTTATGGACGCGGAGCGGGCACACGCGCTGCACTTGCTCATCAAGGAGTTGTCCTAGCCCGAGCGGCGGGCGGTACGCATCGCCCTGCCCGCCCTCGCCCGGGCCATCGAGGACCACCAGGCCCACACCTGACCCCGCCCCGCGTTCACACCCGCTCCACTGGACGCGGGCGGACAGTTCGAGCTGCTCGCGTCGGCCTTCGCAGCCCCGCCCCGATATCGTCCGTCAGGCCGTGAAGGAGGCCCAGAACTCCTCGGTGCGGAAACCGACTTGCTCGAAGAGCGGCACCGCTTCGTCGCTGGAGTGGAGATACGCCGTGCGCGCCCCGGCAGTCCGCGCGTCCCGCAGGATCGCCTCGGTGATCGCCCGGCCGAGCCCGCGTCGCCGGTTCTCGGGCAGAGTGCCGATGTTGGCAAGCCCGACATGCCGCTCGGTGAGGATCGCCAGCCCCGCCGCCGCAGGCTCGCCGTCCACTTCGGCGATGTACGCGCGGACGAAGGACTGTCCGAGGACGAGAGGGGGTGTAGAGGCTGGTGATGACCGCGGGCGGGGCCCCGAACGCGGCGCCGAGGACCGCGGCGCCGAGGACCGCGGCGAAGGTCTCGTACTCGTCCTCCCGCAGCGGCCGTACGGACGCGGTGGCCCGGTCGGACTCCGCCCCGACCGGCTCGCTTTCCAACCGGAGCAGCATGAAGGGCTGCGAGGTGAGCGTGGTGAGCCCGTGGGCGGCGGCGAGGCCGACGATCTCCGCTTCCGGCTCGCCCCGCAACCGGATGCTCCAGGGAAGTCCCTGGACGCGCGCCTCGGCCTTCTCGCAGAGCAGGCCGATCTCCGCCTTGTCCGGTGTGGGAGCCACGCCAGTGATCCCGTTCAGCGCGGGGATCTGCGAGCCGGTGATCGCCAGCAGAGCACCACCGGGACCATGCTCACGAAAGCCGTTCGGAACAACCTCGGCAAGTGCCTCCACCGCCGCCTGAAAGGCCTCGGCGGCCTGGGAAACCACGTCTTCTTCGGTCATACGTGTGAGTGTAGCGCGCGAGAAACATGTGAAGTGTGTACGGTTTCGACGATGGGCCCCGTTTTGAAGCGGCCGAGGGGGTGCAATTTTCTGGACTTGCCGGTCCAAAAGTTCCGTCCTACGCTCGCCGACATCCGAACACACGCATACAACGATCCTGGAGGCCTTGATATGGATGCCACCGGCAACGACACGTTCGTCCGCGACTTCGTGAACACCTTCAACACACAGGACGCCGACGCCCTCGCCCCGTTCCTGGCCGACGACGTCGTCTTCAACGCCTACGGCGACTCACCGGTCAAGGGGCGCGACGCGGTGATCGCCCTGTGGAAGGGCGTCTTCGCGAACTTCGCGCAGATCAAGTTCGAGACCGTGCACCAGGCGGTGAACGGTGACGTCGTCATCGCCGAGCAGATCCACGGGCTAGCCCTGCCCGGCGGCAAGCTCGCCCCGGTGATGAACATGGCGGTCTACGAACTCCGCGAGGGCAGGATCGCGGCCTGGCGCGACTACACCAACCCCGCCTACGCGTCCACCCTGCTGCAGGCCTGAGCGCACCGCTCCGCCGAAGACGCTGCGCGAGGCCGCCGCCTTCGCGAGCAACCCGGGACAACAAGGTCTCTCCGATGCATTCGCCGGTCATTCGGCGGTCGTACCGACAGAAAGAGGTGTGCGCCATGCGCGCTGTAGTAGTGGAAGAGCTGGGCGGACCTGAAGTACTCCAGCTGAAGGAATGGCCCGACCCCGAGGCCGGGCCGGGCGAACTGGTGGTGGACGTCGACTTCTCCGGTATCAACTTCATGGACACCGGCACCCGTGCTGGATTCGCAGTGCCCGGCAACCCGCCCTTCGTCCCCGGGGTCGAGGGGGCCGGCAGGGTCACCGCCATCGGTGAGGGCGTCAGCGGCTTCGCGATCGGCGACCGGGTGGCCTGGGTCTCCGTCTACGGCAGCTACGCGGAGAGAATCGCGGTCCCCGCCGCCCAGGTCGTCCCCGTCCCGGACGACATTCCCAGCGACATCGCCGCCGCGACGATGATGCAGGGACTCACCGCGCACCACTTCGTCACGGAGTCCGCACCCCTGGCCGAGGGCGAGACCGCGCTCGTACACTCCGCCGCCGGTGGTGTGGGGCGCATCGTCACCCAACTGCTCAAGCTGCGTGGCGCGCATGTGATCGGCCTGGTCTCCCGCGAGGAGAAGGTCCAGGCCGCGAAGGCGGCGGGTGCGGACGAGATCCTCGTCTCCTCGGGCGGTGACTTCGTGGACCGGGTCAAGGACCTGACCGACGGCGAGGGTGTGCACGCGGTCTTCGACGGCGGCGGTGCCACCACGTTCTGGCCCTCGATCGAGTCCCTGCGACGGGTCGGGACGCTGGTCTACTACGGCCCGCTGATCGGCGACATCCCCACGGTGCGGCTGCTCGACCTGCCCAAGAGCATCAGGGTTACCTACGCGGTGTACGCGGACCACATCCACAACCGGGAGCTGCTGCTCAAGCACGCCGGAGACCTGTTCGACAAGATCCGCGAGGGCAAGCTGCGGATCGACATCACCGAGCGCTACGCGCTGGGCGCCGCCGAGCAGGCACACGCCGACATCGAATCGCGGCGCACCTCCGGCAAGCTCCTGCTCGACCCCAGCCTCTGAGCCGGCCACAGGCACACCGGACAACCTCGCACGACGGCACGACGATCCCCCAACGGCAGGTGACATCCCGCCGGCCGGGACGAACCGAATGCGCGATGCGTCGTGGCTCTGGCGCCGGCGGCCGCCGGCACAGCTGCGCTACCCCGAGGTCGTCGGCCGGTTCAGTTCACCAGCGCAGCGATCACACGCCGGACGGTCTCGCGGCGCTGCTCACGGTCGTCGATGTCCACCACCGCCAGTACCTCGGGATTGGCCGCCTCCCACAGCATCGCGATGTGGATCACCAGGGCCAGCAGTACCCGGGCCTCGAACCGGGTGGAGACCACGCCCTTGGCCTGTGCCGCGGCGATGGCGGCGCTCCTGCTGCGGACGTCTTCCACCCCCTGCTCGTTGATCGTCTCGTCCCGTTCCATGCGCTGCCAGGTGATCAGCCGGGGAAACTCCGGATACGTGGCGTAGATGTCACTCAGGTGCGCCGCGACCTCGGGGAGGTCCTCCGCATCGCGGGGCAGGTTCGTGACGATGTGCTCGACCAGACTGTTCCAGACCGCTTCGAACAGTCCGGCCTTGTTCTTGAAGTAGTGGTAGATCTGCGCCTTGTTGCACTGTGCGGCGTCCGCGATGCGGTCGACGCGGGCGCCGTGCAGCCCGTACGCGGCAAACTCGGCCCGACCGGCCGCGATGAGTCGTTGCTTGGTGGCTTCGGCGTCGCGCTGCATGCGGTGAGCGTAGCGCAGCTCCTAACTAACCGTTTACTTGACAGCCCCGACACAGCGTCGTCTAATCAACTAACCGGGTAGTTGACTATGGCCCGCGGCAGAACCCCGAGTACTGCCCACCGCGACAAGGGCCGCAGCATTCATCGGCACGGGGGCCCGTGGTGAGGGAGCGGGAACGTGGAATCAGTCATGACGATGGTCGGCCGGGACGGTGAGCAGGCGCAGCTGTCCGCGTTCGTACGAGCCGGCGAGGGACAGTGCCTCGTCCTCGGAGGCGAGTCGGGGGTCGGCAAGACCACTCTGCTGAACTACGCGGCAGGAATGGCGGCCCGGGATGGCCACCTCGTGATCCGGTCCACAGGAGTGGAGACGGAGTCCGAGCTGCCCTACGCCGGGCTGCGCCAGCTCCTCCACCCGTTGATCTCCGACGCCTCGCAACTGGACACCGGCACCGGCGCGGCGTTCGACGCGGTCTTCGGCCGGATGATGGGCCCGCCTCCGTCAGTCATGACCCTTGGTTTGGCGGTGCTCCGTCTGCTGTCGTCGGTCGCCTCGGAACGGCCCCTGCTGCTGGTCCTCGACGACGGTCACTGGCTGGACGACGCCAGTGCCGCGGTATGCGGATACGTAGGCCGTCGGCTGGCCGACAGCCCGGTGAAGCTGCTCGTGGCCGTACGTAGCGACATCGCTTCGCGCTTCCACGCCGTCGAGGTGACACAGGCACCAGTCACCGCACTCGCCGACAACGATGCCGCGCTCCTGCTGGACCGATACCGGCCGGCGTTGAGCAAGCAGGTCCGCCGACTCGTGCTGAACCAGGCCCAGGGCAACCCGCTCGCGCTACTGGAACTGCCTCCCCACATCGCCGACCGCGCCGGTGACCGACTGCCGGAGGATCTGCTCGGCCGGCCCGGCATGCCGCTCGCCGGGCGACTGCAACACATCTACGGCGCCCGCATCGCGGGCTTGAACGACACCGTCCGCGCGGAGCTGCTGAAAGGCGCTCTCGACGGAGCGGGGGCCGGGCCGGGCTACGGCGCGGCCCCGTCCGCGCGATATCGCATGCGCGACGTCGAGGAGGCGGTGGCATGCGGCCTGCTCGTGGACGAACCCGGCGTCGGCGAACTCGCCTTCCGGCATCCCCTCGTACGCACGAGCGTCGTGCGGTCGGCCACACCCAACCAGCGCCGCGCCGCCCATCATGCGCTGGCACGGACACACCAGGAAGACCTCGACCGGCGCGCCGCGCACTTGTCGGCGGCCACGGTCGACCCCGACGAGGAGGTGGCCGGAATCCTGGAGGCGGCGGCCGAGTCGGCGACCCGGCGCGGTGGTGCGCTCACGGCTGTGACCTGGCTGACCCGTGCCGCCGAGCTCAGCGACAACCACGCAGACCGGTCCAGACGACTGGACGACGCGGCGTTCATCGCAGGGCATGCGGCCCGCCTCGGCCAGGCGCGCAGGCTCGTGCAGGCCGGCCTCGCACCCGGGGCCCGCCAGTCCCCGGCCGCGGTCCTGACCTCCGGATACCTGGCGCTGTATCAGGAAGGCGAAGTGCGCTCCACGCACCGCCGGATCACAGCTGCGATCGAGAGGCTCCGCGACGGCGGGCCGGACCGGCAGGACGAAGTGCTCGGTCGGCTGGTGGCCCTCCTGCTCGCCGTCAGCCAGTACGCCGCGGACCGCACACTGTGGGAACGCACACATGAGCTGCTCGCGTCCCTGGAGGACCTCGTCACCGAGCGGTCGAGGATGTACAGCGGCACCTGGAGCGACGTCATCCGTCACGGAGCCGGCTGGTCCGGCCCGGTGGAACGGGCCGCGGCGAGCCTGCACGGCCAGGAACCATGGGACGTCACACGGCTGGCCGTGTCGGCGTACCACCTCGACATCCTGAGCCAGGTGCGCCCCCATCTCCAGCGCGTCGTGGACCGGGAGTTGGAGACCGGTGCCATGTCCAGCGGCATGGTCATGTTGCAGCTGATCATGCTCGACCAGATGGCCGTCGGGGAGTGGGCCGCGGCTGAGCGCACAGGAGAGCGCGCGTTGGCCCTGGAAGCCGAGCATGGTCACGACCTGTTCGCGCACCAGACCCGGGGATATCTGGCCCAGTTGGCGGCGATGCGCGGCCAGGTGGACAAGGCGCGCGAGCTTCGGGCGGTGGTCGATTCCTGGGCCCGCCCGCGCGGGGTCGGATTCCTGACCCAGATCGCCGGCGCCGCAGGGGCGACGGCCGCGCTGAGCGACGGCGACTACGAAACCGCGTACTTCCACGCCACCGGCATCACGGCCCCGGGAACGTTCCAGCACTACACACATCAGGCTTCGCGTACCCTGCTCGACCTCGTCGAGGCAGCCCAGCACACCGGGCGTACGAAGCAGGCCCGCGAGCATGCGCTGGCCGCGCGGGACGCCGGTCTTCCCGGCATCTCACCGCGCCTGGCCGTGATCACATACGGGGCCTTGGCGATCACGGCCGAAGACGAGAAGGAAGCCGCCGACATGTACGCGCGCGCCGAATCCCACCCGGCCGCCGTGTTCTTCCCGTTCGAGCTGGCACGCATCCGGCTGGCGCAAGGGATCCGCTTGCGCCACGCCCAGGGCGACGCGGCGGCCCGGCGGCCACTGACCCTGGCCGCCGACTCGTTCGATCGGCTGGGCGCAACCCCGTGGGCCGAGCGGGCCCGGGCCGAGTTGAGGGCCACCGGGCTCTCGTCCCGAACCTCGGCGCACACCCCGGTCTCGTTGACGTGGCAGGAGCGCCGCATCGCCGAACTGGCCGCCGACGGCCTGACGAACAAGGAGATCGGCGAGCAGACGCACCTGTCTCCGCGCACCGTGAGCACCCACCTGTACCGTCTCTTCCCCAGACTGGGCGTCACGACGCGGACCGCACTCCGCCACGCTTTGAACAGGCTGGATGAAACGTCACCCGCCGCGGCCACGGCGGCACCGGAGCGGTCGGCCATGACCGGCCCGACCGAGTCCCTGGCGGCGACGGGGCAATGACCCCTTCCGATCATCTCACTGCGTCGGCTGGGCAGTTGGCCTGACAGGCGGATGAAGCCCCTGGTAGACGGGTTCTCGACCAAGAGAACCGTCGGCACCAGAGGCTTTGCACGCCTGTCACGCCTGTCTACCGTCCGGCGTCGACGTGTCCAGCTCTGCCCGCTGCCCTCCGCTTCCCCGCCGCCCGCTTGAGGGAACGCCGACGCGCCCTCGGCACCGAAGGGCGGCGCCTGAGCGCGGGCCGACAGGCCCTGCGCGCCCTCGCTCACCTCCGCAACGGCCGGACACAGAACACGTTCGTAGCGGGGATACGTGTATGTATCCCGTCGCTGTACCGAGACACCTCTCTCCCGCACTTGGGGGTGTCGGCGGAACGCCCGCTCACTTCGCGCCCCCACATGTTCGTCACCGGCTTGACGGGTGACCGAAGGTGCGTAATGATCGATATGTGTGACCAGATCACCAGCTTAGCGGGTGTCGGTGCGCCAGATGTTTCAGCCAAGGTGTCTCTGCTCCCCGTTCTCCCCCGGCCGTCAGTTGCCAACTCTTCACCACCGAGACAAGGAGTTCCACACATGAATCCGACCGGAGATACCAACCCCACCACCACAGGCCGTCGCCGGTTCCTGGGTCTCGCCGCGGGTGCGGTCGCCGCCACTCAACTCGGTATGCCAGGCCAGGCGCAGGCGGCGACAGGCGGGGCGGCATCGGCGGGTCCCACGTCGGTGACAGGCGCCTCCTCCGGCTCAGCCCAGCCGATCCCCGGAGTCCGTCCCTACCGCATCAGGGTTCCGCAGCGGGAGATCAGTGACCTTCGGCGGCGGCTGCGGGCCATACGCTGGCCGGAGCGCGAGACCGTCGGCGACCGATCCCAGGGCGCCCAGCTGGCGAAGGTCCGCCCGCTGGTCGAGTACTGGGGGACCGGGTACGACTGGCGCAAGGTCGAGGCGAGGCTCAACGCGTTGCCGCAGTTCATCACCGAGATCGACGGGGTGGACATCCAGTTCGCCCACATCCGCTCGCCGCACCCCGACGCTCTGCCGATGCTCATGACGCACGGCTGGCCGGGTTCGATCATCGAGCTCCTGAAGGTCATCGACCCGCTCACCAACCCGACAGCCCACGGCGGGCGCGCCGAGGACGCCTTCCACCTCGTCCTGCCGACGCTGCCCGGCCACGGTTTCTCCGGCAAGCCGACGTCGACCGGGTGGAACCCGGCCCGCATGGCGACCGCGCTCCACCAGCTCATGCTCCGGCTCGGGTATCAGCAGTACGTCTCCCAGGGCGGCGACCACGGCTCGATCATCGCTCAGATCCAGGCCACACAGCGGCTGAAGGGTCTGCTCGGCATCCACATCAACATGCCGGGCACCGTGCCGCCGGACGTCCTGCGCCACCTGCGCAACTTCGATGCCGCGCCCTCGAAGCTGTCCGCTCGCGAGAAGGTCGCCTATGACCGGCTGCTGCACTTCTACCGCGACGGTTTCGGCTATGCGGCGATGATGAACGAGAGCCCGCAGACCATCGGTTACGCCCTCGCCGACTCGCCCCTCGCGATGGCGGCGTACTACTACGACAAGATCGCGGAGTGGACCGACTCCGGCGGCGAGCCCGAGAAGGTCCTCACCTACGACGAGATGCTCGACGCCATCTCGCTGTACTGGCTGACCAACACCGGGGCGTCGTCCTCCCGGCTGTACTGGGAAGGCACCCAGGCCGGCGGCGGCCCGTTCAACGCGCGCGACATCCCCGATGTCCCGGTGGCGGTCACGGTGTTCCCGGCCGAGATCTACCCCGCGCCGCGGAGCTGGGGCGAGCGGGCCTACGGCAACCTCATCCACTGGAACGAGGTCGACAGGGGAGGCCACTTCGCCGCCTGGGAGCAGCCGCAACTGCTGTCCCAGGAGCTGCGCACGGCCTTCAGGTCATTGCGGGGCTGAGACCGGGCGTGGAGGCCTGTGAGCTTGCAGCCGTGTGTGAGTACCTGGGACTGGATGGATGCCGGTCTTGCGGCACATATCTGCCCAGCGACATCGAGCATGTGTCCTTCCTCACTCCCTGAGCGGTTGTGTGAACCCCGCACCGGCCCGGCTCCGGTTGTCAGGCATGGGAAGCAATGAACTCACCGACAGGGTGGCTCGACTCATCGAGAAGCCAGGGCCGTTGAGCATCGTCCAGGCCGGCGATCCGGTGCTCCGGAAGAAGACCGCTTCCTACGACGGGCAGCTCGACGACGACATGCTGCGGCAGCTGATCGCCAGGATGCGCGAGACGATGGAGCAGCTCCACGGAGCTGTCGGACTGGCCGCGCCGCAGGTCGGGCTGCCGCTGCGGCTCGCGGTGCTGTCGACACCCGCAGAGTTCTCCGCCCGGTTGATCGAGCGCGGGCAACAGCCCGTGCCGTTCACCGTGCTGGTCAATCCCTCGTACAAGGCTGTCGGACGACCGCGGAGGGCGAGCTTCGAAGGGTGCCTGAGCGTGGACGGCTGGCAGGCCGTGGTGACTCGTCCCGACCGGATCAGGCTGACCCGCGATGACGAGACGGGGCAGCGCCATGTGGAAGAGCATGCCGGGCTCGGGGCGCGGATCATCCAGCATGAGACCGACCACCTCGACGGGACGCTCTACCTTGACCGCGCCGAGCTGCGGTCCCTGTCCACGACGGAGCAGGCAGTGGTGCGGTGGGGTGCCAACGGCCTGGCGGACGCCGCCAGGCAGCTCGGCTTCCCGCTGCCGTAACGGACTTCTGGGGCAGAGGGGGTAAACCGGGCGGGGTCCGCCCTCTCGGAGCCGGCCGCGGCGGGCGGCCTACCAGGCGCGCTGCGTGCGGACTTGTCGGCGACTCCCGCGGCCGGCAGGGACAGCAGACTGCGGCCCCGGCCGGCCGCGGGAGTCGGTTGGTGAGGCAGGTGTCACTCGATACGACTGGCACAGCTGGGACATGTCACAAGGCCGCGACAAGGGACATGTGCAACCCGCGAAGTCATTAATCACCGGCTTGACGGGTGACGGTAGCGGCTGCCATGATTGCGTCACCGCCTCAACCGGTGACGCAAAAGTGTCCTGGTCGGCAGGCGCCCGAAGTCCTTTCGACCCAGATGGGGAGCACCAGTCATGGCAGTCAGCTACACCGCCGTTGTCGACGTCGACGGAGAAGGCCGGAACGGCGGTCACGTCCGCTCCTCCGACGGTCTGCTGGAGACCGGCCTCGCCCTCCCCAAGGAGCTCGGCGGCGCCGGCACCGCGACCAACCCCGAGCAGCTCCTGGCCGCAGGCTGGGCCGCCTGCTTCCTCGGCGCCCTGCGCCGCGCCGCCACCCTCCGCAAGATCCGGCTCACCAGCACCACCATCACCGCCGAAATAACCCTCACGCACGGCGACGACGGCGAGTTCTCCCTCTCCGCGGTCCTGAACCCGGTGCTCGGCGGTGTGGACCAGGCCACCGCCGAGGAGCTCGCGCAGGCCGCCCACCAGATCTGCCCGTACTCCAAGGCCACGCGCGACAACATCCCGGTCACCATCAACGCCGGCGTCGCCGCCTGACCCCTCCCCCTGGACCGCGGGTCCCGTGTTCCCCCTGCACGGGACCCGCCACCCCCTCAGCCGTACCCACACCGCCGACCGAAGAGTTAGGGCAGGACATGGCTTCCATGACGCACACATACGTACGGATCGCCCCGCAGCCTCGTTCGGATCGCGACTGCCTCCCCGGCGAGCGGCCGTCCCGAGACGCGGCAAGCTCCGAGGACCGTGACTTGCCGACGGACACGCAGGTGTGGAACTGGGCGGAGAGTGCGGCGCTGTTGGGCTACGGCCCGTCGGCCTCCAGCTTCCTCTGACCGGCGGAAGGACCGCTCCGGCACCGGACCGTGCCGGACCCGGCGAGCCAGCGTCGCGTTGAGCTCCCATCGGTCGAGTGCCTCCTCCCCGGCGCGCGTTCGCGTCCGAAGGCGGAGCGCCAAGATTCACACGTATCCCAAAGCCGTCAGGCGCGTGGCTCCGGTAACGAATTGAGTCAGGTGACTGAGGCGACACATGTCGACCGCGGCCGACACTGAGAGTGCAGTGCCGGCCGACGTATGCCGAACCATCGAAAGTGAGATCACAGCCATGGACATGAAGCTCGAAGTCGTCATCCTGCCCGTCTCCGACGTGGACCGGGCCAAGGGCTTCTACGTGGAGCAGCTCGGCTGGCGCCTCGACGCCGACTTCCCGATCAACGACGGCTACCGGATCGTGCAGGTGACCCCGCCCGGCTCCGAATGCTCGATCATCTTCGGCCAGGGCCTCACCCAGCAGGAGGCGGGCACGCTCCACGGTCTCCAGCTGACCGTCACCGACATCGTCAAGGCCCAGGAGGAGCTGACCTCCCGCGGTGTGGAGGTCTCCGGCCCGTTCCGCGACGAGACCGGCGCCTTCCACCACGCCGGTGGCTCCCACCGGGTGCCCGGCCTGCACCCCGAGCGGGCCAGCTACGGCACCTTCGCCGCCTTCAAGGACCTCGACGGCAACGAGTGGTTCCTCCAGGAGGTCACCGAGCGCGCCCCGGGCCGCTGAGACCGCCACCCCGCCACGACCACGACACCCGTCCGACCGACACCCGTCCGACCGAGACCCATCCGACCGGCTCCGTCACCGGAGGACACATGCCGACCGAGAACATCCGCACGTACGACGTCATAGTGATCGGCGCAGGTCCGGTCGGCGAGAACGTCGCGGACCGGACCGCCGCCGCGGGCCTGAGCTCCGTCATCGTGGAGAGCGAACTGGCCGGCGGCGAGTGCTCGTACTGGGCCTGCGAACCCAGCAAGGCCCTGCTGCGCCCCGTCCTGCTCCGCGCCGACGCCGTGCATGTTCCGGGTCTCGACCCCGCCGTCAAGGGCCCGCTGGACGTCGATGCCGTTCTGGCGCACCGCAACCGCATGTCGGCCGACTGGAAGGACGACGGCCAGGTCGAGTGGATCAAGTCGGCCGGCATCGACCTGCTGCGCGGTCACGGACGGCTGGCTGGGGAGCGGGAGGTGTCCGTGGAGACTCCCGAGGGCGACACCGTCCGCCTGCGGGCCCGGCACGCCGTCGCCGTCTGCACCGGCAGCCACGCGGCCCTGCCCGCGCTGCCCGGGATCGAGAGCCTGCGGCCCTGGACCAGCAGGGAGGCGACCAGTGCCCAGCAGCCGCCGAAGCGCCTCGTGATCGTCGGCGCCGGTGTGGTGGGCGTCGAGATGGCCGCCGCCTGGCAGGCCCTGGGCAGCCGGGTGACGCTGCTCGCCCGGGAGGACGGACTGCTGCCGCGGATGGAGCCCTTCGCGGGTGAACTGGTCACCGAGCGGTTGCGGGAGGCCGGTGCGGACGTACGCTTCAACGTCTCCGTCGTCGGCGCGGAGCGGATGGGCGACGGCGAGGATGAGGTCCGTGTCGCCCTGTCGGACGGCGGTGAGATCACCGCCGACGAGATCCTCTTCGCCACCGGTCGCGCCCCGCGGTCGCAGGACATCGGCCTCGGCGCCGTCGGCCTGAAGCCGGGTGACTGGCTCGCCACCGACGACAGCCTGACCGTGACCGCTGTACCCGGGGACTGGTTGTACGCCGTCGGCGACGTCAATCGCCGGGCTCTGTTCACCCATCAGGGCAAGTACCAGGCCCGCGTCGCCGGGTCCGTGATCGCCGCCCGCGCCCGCGGGGAGCGACTGGACACCGGCCGTTGGGCCCCGCACAGCAGTACGGCCGACATCGAGGCCGTCCCCGGCGTCGTCTTCACCGACCCCGAGGTGGCTTCCGTGGGCCTGACCGTCCGCGAGGCCGAGCGCACCGGCCGGGCCGTCGAAGTCGTCGACTACGAGATCGGTCACCTCGCGGGTGCCGTCCAGTACCGCCCCGACTACCGGGGCAGGGCGCGGATCCTCATCGACCGGGACCGTCAGGTCGTCGTCGGCGCCACCTTCGTAGGACCGGGCGTCGCCGAGTTGCTGTACTCGGCCACCGTCGCCATCACCGGGGAGGTGCCGGTCGAGCGTCTGTGGCACGCCGTACCCGCGTTCCCCACCATCAGCGAGGTGTGGCTGCGCCTGCTGGAGACGAGGAGGGACTCATGACCACCGCACGCGACCTCGCGCTCGTCGCCCTGGGTATGCCGTCCGATCGGCCCGTGGCACAGGGAGACCTGTCCCTTGCGCTCGCGGGGGCCGAGGCGATCGATCTCCTGGAGAGCGGAGCGCTGAGCCTGGACGGCGACCGCATGGTGCCCGGCCCTCGGGCGGCGACGGGTGACCGTCTGCTGGACCAGGCGCACGCCTCGCTCACCCGGCGGGAACCGTACGAGACGGTCGACGAGTGGCTGTGGCGCAGCGGTGGCGAGCTCGCCGCGGCTTATGTCGAAGACCTGGAGCGGGCAGGGCTCGTCACCCACCCACGAGGCCACTTCCGGCTGCGGTCCGCGCGGACCGTCCTGGCCGACTCGCAGGCCCGCCGCAGTGCGGAGGAACGCAGGGCGTCCGGCGAGCCCGTCCTCGCCGCTCTGCTGGCGGCCGCAGGGATCGGGGAGGACCCGGCCGAGGCCCGCGAGAGCCTCACCGGAGACGCGGTCACGACGGTGCTGGCCGCCGTCGGCGACGCGGTGACACAGCTGGAGGCCCTACGACTGCGACGGGACGTCGAGAACGCCGCGTTCGACAACATGTGGCGGGGGTAGCTCGCATCAGCGCCGCCGGCTCCGCCAGACGCGGGTGACAACTCGTGTGAACCTTTCTCCCTGGGACATCCGTGGAAGTAGGGGGAACAGAGGAAGTCCTCGCGGGACTTTCCGCCCGTCGGTCCCGTCGTGAGGAGAAGGAACACCCTGTGATGCCTCACCCGTCCCGCGTGGCGGGCTCTGTCGCGCGAGGTGTACAGCGGCGGCCTCCTGGGGATCACCGCGCCAGCGGGACGAGCGGAGGTGTCAGTAGGAACTGTCCGCCTCTCCCTGCTTCACCAGGGTGTACATGACGGCACGCTGCTGCTTGTGGCGCCGGATACGTCCCTTGGCGACCAGGGATTCGAG
Source organism: Streptomyces albicerus (assembly GCF_008905045.1). Taxonomy (GTDB): domain Bacteria; phylum Actinomycetota; class Actinomycetes; order Streptomycetales; family Streptomycetaceae; genus Streptomyces; species Streptomyces albicerus. The sequence goes on along the minus strand of NZ_VWMY01000065.1, from coordinate 33,062 downwards.
GGTGTTCCGCACTACCTGCGGTGTGGGGTTGCGGTCCGGGTGCTTCTCGAGGAGTTCGTCCCGCAGCTCCTTCGCCAGACGTGGCTCCTCGTACTGGCCGAGCAGGTCCGCCAGCAGGTCACCGAGCAGCGGCTGGTGCGACTTCCCCTTCGCACCGGCCTGCGCGGTCTTGGCGGCCGGAGTGGTCCTGGCCGACGTGGAGCGTCGTGCAGCGGTTCCGGCAGGGGCCTTCTTCGCCTTTTCGACGACGGGCTCTTCCTGCAACTGCTCGGGCAGACGGGACGCGTCCGCGAAACCCTCGTACTGCTCGGCGAGTTTGATGATGTCTGCCAGGAGGGCCTCCTCCTGCTTCAACATCGTGATCTTCTCCGCCAGCTCCTGCTGTCGCCGACGGTTCTCCTCCAGGTCCGACGCGGCTTGTGCTACGTACCGCGATCGGAGCGTGGCGGCTGATTGGCTGGTCACACCGTTCACTCCCTCGATATGGATGACGCTGCGCATGGTACCCACGCCGGGGGTCCCGTGCGGATAGGTGTCAGCACCAGATGGTTCGTCTGGCATGCCCACTGTTCACGATAGGCGCTGATGTGCCTGCGCATGTCGGAAGTGTGGACCCTTTTGACCTCCTGAAGGATCTACGACATCACTCTCGCGCGGCTCCCTTCCGGACATACTGCCCGGTAAGTGTGTCGTAGAACCGCTGCACTGACGACCCAGGGTGCGCCGCCGGTGTATGTGTGGGCCCTTACCGAGTCTGGCCTGGGGGACGGGCGCGGGTGTCGGCCCGCCCTTCGGATCCGGGCCTGTCACCTGACGGCCTGCTCGTGGGCCGTCACAGCGGCCTCCTTGGCCGACCCATGGTGCACGGGTCCGTGACCAGGCAGGACGAGGTCCGCGTCCAGGCTCTCGAGCACGGTCAGGGAGTCGAGAGCCCGGGCACGGTCGGTGTGGAACATGTCGGGCAACAACTGCGGTCCACTGATCCGCGACGTGGGGTGTGCGGTCACCAAAGCGTCGCCGGTGATCAGGACGCCGCTGCCGGGCAGGTGGTAGGCGCAGTGGCCCTTGGTGTGCCCCGGTGTGTGCACGGGCACCGGCGCACCGGGCAGGTCCAGTGCCCCCGGCGCGGGGAACCCCTGCGGCTCGCTGACCGGAACATGCGTGGTTCCGCCGGCTCGGAGGGCGTGTACGGCCCACGGGAGCACACCGGGCCGCCATGCCTGCGCGAGCACCTGGCCGACGGACACCTGGTCGAGGAAGTCGCGGCGGGCGTGCGGTACCTCCTCCTGGTGCATGAGAACCGGCACGTCGTACGTGGCGCGCAGGTGCTCGGCCGCGCCGATGTGGTCGTTGTGCGCGTGTGTGACCAGGACGGCGGCCACGGAGCGGGCGTTCAGCCCGACCGCCTGCAGTGAGGCGAGCACGGCGTCGCGGTCGCCCGGGTAGCCGGTGTCGACGAGGGTGCAGCTGTCGCCGTCCTTGACGATGACCCAGTTGGTGTTGCTGCCTGACACCGAATAGACGTTGCTCTCGACGCGGACGATGTCGTCCTCACGCAGAAGCTTCGGCATGGTCGCTCTGATCCTCTCGGTGCTGCCGGATCCCGGAGGGGGCCCGGCCGCTGGGTGAGCGGCAGGGCCCCGGTCGTGTTGGTTGGCGACTCGTGTTAGTCGGCGTCGCGCTGGAGGTCGGCCGGAGTCGCTCCGGGCGGGCCGAGGATGACGTCGCCGAACTCCTCGGTGACGGCCTGGAACAGCCCCATGTCCCACTCGGTCTCGGTAGTGGCCAGGTGGGCGGGCGTACCGGTGCGGCTGATGAGCTCCGCGAACCTGGCGGGAGAGGTGATGGCGAGGGTGCGCGTACCGTCGTCCCCCGCCTTGATGGTGTGGGGCGTGTTCATCTTGATGGCGTAGAAGTCCCCGGACCGCAGGGTGAAGGCGTCCGAGCCCGCCCAGACCGTCAGCGAACCGGAGACGACCCAGATGCGCTCCTCGTAGCCGGTGTGCAGATGCAGCGGCGTCCCGGCGCCCGGGGGCAGGATGACATCGGAGACGTCGTGCCGGCCCTCGGTCTCCTCCCCGGAGGCGAGGACCGACAGGCGCAGATGCTGGCCGAGAACGAACTGACGGTCCTGGGGAACCGGCGGCGGAGAGGGGAAGTCGGTCATACGTGTGACTCCTGCTCGGAGGTGACAAAGGATCAACGAACACAAAAGTGGGACGCACCGGAGAACACCCGGCGGAGACCGGAACATTTCTCGGCGGGGTTTCTCCAGCAACAGAGTAACGTGTGAGAGGTCAAACCTGTGTGTCCGCCCTCGGTCCTGAACGCATCCGATGGTCCGGACGGAATGCCGTCAGGCGGACCCGGCGGCCATGCCCGCACCTCTCCCTGGCTGTTCCGGCACCCCCGCGCACCCGCACATCGAGGGCCGGCAGGAGTCGCTCATGGCATCGCACACGGAGTCTCTCAGCGCCATGACGGCCTCGCGCAGCTCCGGCGGCAGGGGAGTGGGCAGCGAGGGCCCACGGCCCCACAGCGGCCCCTGCGGCCGTGACCTCGTCGGCTCGCCTCCGGGCACGGGTTGCGCGGGCAACGCCGGCAGGAGGTTCGCGGCCGTCATCACGGCGGCCGCCCTGGCCGCGACCTCGGCCCGGGCCGTCGTCAGAGCCTCCAGGACACTGTCGCCCAGCTGTTGGGCGGCCATCTCGCGGAACCGATCGTCGACGAAGCGGATCCACGACGCGTGGCCGTCGGCACCCACGGTGACCTCCACGACGCCGTCCCTGGAACGCGCCGTCACCGACAGCGCCCTCAGCTGTTCCCGGGCCCTGGACAGAGTTCCGTACCGCTCGGCGAACTCGGCGAGGACCTTCTCCAGACGGCTTCCCGGTGACGTCTCCATCGTCCTCCTCTGCCGGTGAAGCCACCCGCAGGCGGCACGCACATCCTCGCCGCATGTCTCCGAAAGGGGAAGAGGACGGGTGTGTCAGAGGTCACCCGGCCTGGGCTTTCCGACACATGAAGGACACGAGAGGACCGCGCAATTGGTTCACATGTGCGCCGGTTATGCTCCGTGCCGAACGCACACCCCACTTGGAGGACTCTTGTTCAGCATCACCGTACGTGACCACATGATGGTCGCCCACAGCTTCCGCGGCGAGGTCTTCGGCCCGGCCCAGCGGCTGCACGGGGCGACGTTCCTCGTGGACGCGACGTTCCGGCGCCCGGAGCTCGACGACGACAACATCGTCGTCGACATCGGTCTGGCAACCGCGGAACTCGGCAAGGTGATCGGCGAGTTCAACTACCGCAACCTCGACGACGAGGAGCGGTTCCACCAGATCAACACCTCGACGGAGTACCTGGCCAAGGTGATCGCCGACCGCCTGGTCGAGGTGATCCACGCGGGCACGCTGGGGGAGGGCGCCCGGGGGATCCGCGAGGTCGTCGTGACGCTGCACGAGTCGCACATCGCGTGGGCCAGTTACGAGCGCAGCGTGTGACACACGCACGGGGGCCGGTGCCGCCGACACGGCAGCACCGGCCCCCGGCCTCTCCCGGCACGGCTCAGCCGCGCACCGTGACCGGGGGAGTGTTGTACCCCTCGATCCGCAGCTTCGGCCGGCCCGAGGGCAGGGCGGACGCGGGCCACGACAGGGTGACCGTGCGTGTCTCACCGGGCAGCAGCCACAGGTAGTTGTCGTCGTAGAGGGTCGGCAGGACGCGGGCGCCGTCCTCGCCCAGCAGGGAGAGCCGGACCATCGCGGCGACCATGGACCCCCTGTTGCGGACCGTGGCGGTCGCCGTACGCCGGTCCCCGTCGCGCGACACCTGTGTGAGGGAGGCCGACAGCCTGGCCTGCTGGACCTGGTTGAGGGCACGCAGCGCCTCGGGGGTGCGGCAGCGCCAGTAGGTGTTGCGTGACAGGACCTGGCCCCTGTCGTCCGCGAGGGTCAGCCGCAGCAGGTGCAGGTCCGGCAGGTCGTCCGCGGGGGCCGCGGTGAACGCCGCCGCCGAGGCCGCGGGATCCACGTCCACGCGCGCTTGCCGGGTGTTCGCGATCCGGCGGCCGGACAGGTCGTACGTATCCGCCGTGACTGTCGCGCGCTTGAGTGCCTGCCGGGTGTGGTTGACCGCGATGACCTGCCACTTCACCGGGTCGGCCTGGACGTGCAGGGGTTCGCAGGCGTTCCGGCAGCCGAAGTAGGCGCCGTTGACGTCGAAGTCGTAGTCGTAGGTCTGCCAGACGGTGCTGTGCCAGGCCGGGTGGGACATCCACAGCATCAACCCGCTGGCGTTGTCCCACAGGTCGGCGTTCCAGGCCTCGAACGTGCTGGAGGCGGTCGCCTGTTGGCGCAGCGCGAGATCGGTGCCCGGCTCGGCGCTGTCGATGACGGCCAGGGACCGCAGGGACTGATCAGCCATGTGTAGTGGTCCAATCACAGGGGGTGGGGCGTGGCAGGTGTCGCCAGTAACGGGGTGCCTCTAGCGCCCTGACAACGTTGCCATAGGCTGTTGCGGCGGACACTTCCCTGTCAAGGCCCGTGCCGATGACGAAACCTCCAGCCGTGCCGGACGAAGAAACATGTGAACGGTGATGACACCCTTTGACGACGGCGCCACGCCGATGACCCTGTCTGTGCTGCCCACCGACCCCGCCTTCGCGGAGCTGCTGCTCTCCAGCCATCTGCGGCTGGTGGGCGAGCCGCTGTGTCCGGCGGTGTGGGAGACCGGGCGGGATGCCGCGCGGTGGCTGTACGAGCAGGCCTCGTTCGGGCTGCTGGCGCACGACACGTCCGCCGACCCGCGCTTCGTCTACGCCAACAGGACGGCGCAGGACTGTTTCGGCTACTCCTGGGACGAGTTCGTCGGCCTGCCGTCCCGGCTCTCGGCGCGCCCGGACGGCCAGGAGGACCGGGAGGCCTTCGTGCGCGCCGTGACAGTCCACCACTACGCCACCGGCTACCGGGGAATACGCGTCGGCAAGAGCGGCCAGGCCTTCTGGATCGAGGACGTGACCATGTGGGACCTGATGGACACCCACGGGCGGATCCACGGCCAGGCCGCGGTGTTCCGCTCCTGGTCGACCGTGGACATGTGAAGGAACCTCGAGGCTCTGCGGTGCGACGAGCCCGCCACGGTGTGTCGGCCGTGGCGGGCTCGTCATGTGATGCGCAAGGGCTGGGGTCTACTGGAAGTCGCAGCCCGGGTTGGGGGCGTCCTCCGACAGCGGGGCGCCGTGCGGCAGGACGTACAGGACGTCGAGGACGACATCGGTCGTGCCGAGGTTGCGGCCGATGTGCACGTGGTCCGCGCCGGAAGGCTCGGTGAGGCCGTTGCCGGCCTTGTAGACGCCGTCGGACTCGCAGTCCGAGTCGAAGTGGCTGAGCGTGCCCTGCTGGACGAAGCCGTAGAGCGTTCCGTCGTGGTAGTGCCAGCCCGTGCTCTGGCCTGGGGGAACGGTGACCTGGCGGAGGATGTAGTCCTTCCCGTCGAACGTGGTCTGGGAGATGATCTTGCCCGTCACGCCCGGACCGCCCGGGGTGGCGAACGCGGTGCCTGCGCCGAGGGACAGACCGATGGCGGCAACCGTGGTCACTCCCAGCCGCAGCAGGTTCTTACGCAATGTGCTCATACCTTTCAGGTGACTTTCAGGTGACTCTCCAGCACGCCGATCCCGGCCGTGGCGTACCCGGAACGGTCGGTGCACTGGCTCGCGGGAACACGCGCTCACAAAGGGCGCAGTCGGCGACAGTGGCACGGGGGCCGCACTGCGCGGTGCGTGCCGAGCAGACAGTGTCACATACCTGGTTCGGGCCGTCGGGCCCGCACACCTTCCACGCAGTTGCCTCACGACTGTCACATGTATTTCCATGAGGAGTCGGCCCCAGGCGGGTGAAAGCGACTCGACACATGTGACATGCAACTCACGTCTTGCAGCTGTTTGGAGTACGTCAAGACGGGGAATCGGTGTCCGGAGTGGGAAACTCCCTGGTGGGAAGGCATTCTTCGGCGCCGAAGGACACCTCGTGAGCATATGTGTTCGCCTGTCGAGGGCCGCGGCACTACGGCGGCACAGATGCGGCATGTTTCTGGCACTTGCCGCTGCCTAAAGTGCGCACGCGGGGGTTACATCCGGCCCCCGGTCGCCGTACGACAGAGAACCAGGATGGTTCAGAACACTATGGCTACGCCCCTCACGGCTATGTCCCGGTCCGATCTGCTCGGCACCATCATGAGGGAACACCGGGACGGTCTTGTCTCGTACGCCGAGAAGATGCTGGGTGACCACGGACTCGCTGAGGACATCGTCCAGGAGACCACCATCCGGGCCTGGCGGAACATCGACAGACTGCTGGGGATGGAGGGGTCGGTCCGCGGCTGGCTGTTCACCGTGACCCGGCACCTGGTCATCGACTGGGTGCGCAAACCCCACGCCCGAAAGGAGGTTGTCGGAGTCACCTACAGCGACCCCGTGTCGCGTACCGACAGCACCGAGGCGGTGCACGACGCCCTGGTGGCCAGGCCCTTACTGCGCCGGCTGTCTCCCGATCACCGTGCCGTGCTGGTCCACATATACCTGTGCGACCGCAGCATTCAGGAAACCGCCGGCATCCTCGGCATCCCGGCCGGCACCGTCAAGAGCCGTCACCACAACGCCCTGCGCAAGCTGCGGAGCGTCGTGCGACCGGAGGCCGCGTAAGCGCTCCGCTGGCGGCACGGTGATGAACCTGCGGGTCGGTGGGGGCTGGTCGCGCCGTTCCCCGCGCCCCTTACGGGGCTGCTCAGAAGCCGGTTGAGTGCAGACACATCTCCAGCGTCGAGATCAGTTGTCGTCGGAATGTCTCGCCGCGGGGGTCGTGGCCGATGGCGCGGACGAGCTCCGGCAGCAGGTACTGCTCGGAGACGATCCATTCGGCGGCGTCCGCGCGTTCGCCGAACTCCTGGGGCCGGACTCCTGGTCTCGGCGGCGGCAGGATCACGCTGCTGCCGTGCGGTGCGAGCAAGGCCGTGGCGGCGTTGGCGCTGTGCAGATAGTGCTCGAACATCCTGGCCAGCGCCTCGGACCGCACGGTCGGGGAATCCAGGAGCGAGCTGAGCTCCCTCGCGTAGGTGCGCAGCAGTTCGTGACAGGTGTACCGGCCGGCGGCCAGTTCGACGAGCAGGTGGTGGTCCATCAGCTCGGCCACGTCCTGCCGGGTGCCGCGCGGGTCGGTGCCGGCCAGGCTGGCGGCGGCCGGCAGGGTGATGTCACGCGTGGGATGCAGGCCCAGCAGCCGGAACAGCCGCGCGGCGCTGCTGCTCAGCGCTTCGTAGGAGCGGTGGAACGAACTGCGGATGTCGGTGCGGGCATCGCGGCCGGACAGAACGTCGAGGCAGTCGTCGGCATCCTGGAGCCTGGCCGCGAGCGAGGCCAGCGGGAACCGCGGCTGCACCAGTGCCCGGGTGCCGGCGACGGCCAGCGCCAGCGGCAGCCCGCCGCACAGCTCCACGATCTCCTCCGCGGCGGCGTGCTCGGCTCTGGTCCGGGCGGTGCCCAGGCGCCGGTCGAGCAGTTCGAGGCCCTCTTCGTGGGTCATCGGATCCAGCGTGATGATCCGGGCGTTGTCCGTGACGGCCAGGCCCTCCAGCCGCCGTCGGCTCGTGACGATCGCGAGGCAGCCCGGCGTGGCGGGGAGCAGGGGACGTACCTGCTCGCTGTCCTCGGCGTCGTCCAGGACGAGGAGCAGCCGACGTCCGTCCAGGGCACTGCGGTAGGCGGCGGCGAGTGCGGCGGCGCTCGAGTGCGAACGGTCGTGCTCCACGCCCAGCGCGCCGAGCACCTCGGCGATGGCCTCGGCCGGGTCGAGCGGGGGCTGGGAGGCGTGGTGGCCCTGGAGGTCGACGTAGATCTGCCCGTCGGGGAAGTGGTCGGCGACCATGTGGCCCCAGTGCACGGCCAGCGTCGTCTTGCCGACGCCCGCCATGCCGCAGATGGCCGCGGTCGTCATCGGAGGCCGGCTCTCGCCCTTGAGCGGCAGCAGCTCCAGGCACTGGCTCAGTGTCTGCCGACGGCCGGCGAAGGAGGCGCAGTCCGCGGGCAGTTGGGCCGGCCTGCCGGCTTCCGTGGGACGGGGTGGGGGAGTGTCCGGGGCCCGGGAGACCCTGCGATGGAGCAGGTGCTGCTGGGCGGCTCGCAGTTCGGGGCCGGGCTCGACGCCCAGTTCCTCGGCCAGCGCGCCGCGGATGGTCTCGAACTGCTGCAGGGCCTCGGCCTGTCGGCCGGTGGCGGCCAGGGCGGCGATCACCCGGGAGTGGAGTGCCTCGTCGAAAGGGTGGCTCTCCACGGCGCGCCGCAGCATCGTCAGCACCTCCTCCGTCAGCGCGGGCGCCGCGGTCAGGACGGCGTCGGCGGCTTCCTTCACCGTCGCGACGAACTCGTGGCCGACCGAGGTGAACGCCGGATGCCGGGCCACCGATGAACCGGCGGCGACGACGGGACCGCGCCACAGCCGGAGCGCTTCGACGAAGTCCGCCGCGGCCTGTGCGGGAGCGCCGCCCCTGACCGCGAGCTGTGCCTCGGCGCGCAGGTCGCGGAAGCGCAGCAGATCCGAGGTCGAGGTGTCGGCCAGCAGGCGGTAGCCGTCGGCGGCGCGGACGAGGTGTTCCGCGTCGGTCCGGCTGCGTAGCTCGGGTTCGAGCGTCCTGCGCAGCGCACCGATGTGCCGGTGCACCACGTTGACGGCGCTGGTCGGCGGTTCCTCGTCCCACAGGATGTCGACCGCCTCGCTCAGGGTGAGCGGGCCGGGGGCGCGGAGCAGCAGCAGGGCGAGCAGGGCCAGTCGCTTCGGGGGGCCCAGGTCGATCTCGGTCTCCCCGCGCATCGCCCGCACGGTACCGAGGATTGAGTAGCGCACTGTCGCGTCCATCTCGCGGCCGGCCTCGCCATTTCTCATGAGGTGCTGTTGGTCGCCTGTCGTCACCGCGCCGCCGGGGGACCCAAGCCGTCTCCGCCCGAGGGGCTTGCGGCCAAGACCGCGAAGTGTAGCCACGATTCATGACACGTGTGCGCAGCGAAGGAGGGCTTGAGGTGTGTCATCGCGGCGGTGGTGTCCGGGTGGAACCGTCTCTCCTGAGCGGTCGCGGGCGGGACGACTCCCCAGGGTGTCGAGTGCCGCACCGTGCTCGCATGACCGACATGTGCGCCTCCGAGAGAAGAGAAGTAACCGCCTTGACAGGTGACGACTTTTTCATGGGCTTGCGTCACCTGTCAAGATGGTTACTCTTGAGGTGGTGAGGCAGAGCGCGCCCCGGTGAACCCCGCGGTGGCCTGTTCCGTTCGTTTTCATGACAGGCTGCTGTCGGCTGGGCGATTGCTGTGGGAGCCTGCTCACCGACGGACCGGTCCGAGCGGTGACGCCAGGTGGTGGCACACGTGTCTCGTGCTACGGCCGTACCGCGCTCGGGTTCGAGCGGTCATGTCGGTGGGAGGAGGAGCCCTTGTACGCCCTGGTCCCTGACGATCCCGTGTTCTTCGCGAAGTTCCAGAGCCTGGAAGAACCGCTTCTCCGCCACCTCTACCGACTGCACAGCGCGGGCCTGGAGTCCGACGACGAGCGGGTCGTCTCGGATGCCTACGACAGCTGGGTGCAGGTGCTGCTGAAGCTGCCGCTGTGGTCCCGGTGGCACACCGAAGAAGCGTCCGCCGACCCCGCTCCGGCCGAGCAGTACACCCTGCACAGCGTGCGCGGCGACCAGCTGACGAGTCTGTACCCGATCGAGCTGACCGCGGTCGATCTCGGACATCTGGCGGCCTGCCTCGACCTGTTCGTCGAGGCCGACAAGCTCTGGCGTCCGATACCGGAGCAGGCGTGTGCCGAACCGCCGGATCGGGCGGAGAGCCTCACCGATGTCTTCCGACGCGTCATGGAGGTGCTGCTGCTGCCGCCCCCGCAAGGCCTTCTGGGCTCCCTGCCGCCCGTCGTGCCCCAGGGATCCGTCGTCTCCGTTACCCTGCCGGCCGAGCAGGAGACGGAGTACCGGCGCTTCTGCGAGGAGATCGTGACCATCCTCAGCTCGGGCGACACGTTCGCCTACCGCAGTCATCGAGCCATGTATCTCTGAGACACCTCGAAGGTGACGGCCGGATGCGTCGCTCTCGTGGTCCGTTCAGTCGCCGCGCGAGCGGCCGAGTCCCCCTCGGGCCTCCAGCGCGTACATGCCGTGAACCATTGGCCCCGGCCCGTCCGTTCCTATGGTGAGCGGCTCTTGGAGACGGATCCTCCAAGACAGCCGCGGGTTCAGGCCTCATACCAAGGGACTGAGCCGGTATGGCCCGCTCCCGCGTTCCGGTGGCGGGGCGGGCCGTACCGTGAAATCCATGCCGCAAGCTCCTCAAGGACCTGGCCGCCGACTGAGCCCCGCGTGTGCCCGGACCGCGCGCCGCCCAGGTGAGGGAGTCCGCCCCGCCCAGGTGAGGGGGTCAGTGTGCGGTCGCGGCGGGCGCGGTCTTCTTGCGGGCCCGGTATGCGGCGGCCTTGATCTTGTTGCCGCAGGACTCCATGCCGCACCACTGGCGCCGCATGCCCCGGGAGCGGTCGATGTAGACCCGGGTGCACTCGGGGTTGCCGCATTCCTTCATCAAGGGGACGTCCGGGCCGCTGAGCACTTCCACGGCCTGCCGGGCGACGGTCGCCAGTGCCTGCTCGGGCGTCGCGTCGGTGTGCCGTCCGGCCACGGTGAGCTGCGGCGTCACGGGGGGCTTGCGCGCGGCGGCGTTGACCACGGCGAGGGCTTCGCGGTCAAACTCCTCGTCGAGACGGCGGTCCGTGACGAGCCGGTAGATGGCCTCGCGCACGCTCGTCGCCTCCCGGACGTCGTCCTCCTCGCCGGGAGTGATCGTGTCCACCAGCCCGGACTCCAGGTACCAGGCATTCAGCCGCTCCGGTGTCACGAACATCTCGAACCGGGTCGAGCGCCGGGCTCGGAGGGTGGCCGCGAAGTCGAGGGCCGGGTGCCCGCATACGAATACATGGTCAAGATTCACATCACCATCTTGACAGGTGACTCATGTCGAGCGCAAGGAGCGTCACCGCTCCAGACGGTTTTCGCTGGTGACAGCGTGCTCGAGATCGTACGGCTCCTCCTCCCGTCGACCGTGCCCCGGTTCCAGGAGGAGTTCGCGGCCCTGCCACCGTCGGCGCAGCCAGCGGTCGTGGCTCGCCACGACGATTGCGCCGGGGCCAGGACCCAGTGCCGCCTCCAGCTCATCGCACAGGGCAGGGGAGAGGTGGTTGGTGGGCTCGTCGAGCAGCAGCAGCTGGGGCGGGCGGGCCACCAGGAGGGCCAGCGCCAGACGGCGGCGCTGACCCACGGACAGCTGTCCGACCGGTTTGCCCAGGTCCGCCTCGTGCATCAGCCCGAGCGAGCCCAGCGGCACCTTCTCGGCCCGCTGCGGGCCCAGCGACAGTTCGTAGGTGTCCCGGACCGTGCGATCGGGCCGTTCGAACACGGTGTCCTGGGTGAGCAGCCCGACCGTCAGCCTGCGCCGCCGGTACACCTCGCCCTCTGCCGGGAGACGTCCGGCGAGCACGGCGAGCAGCGTCGACTTGCCCGCACCGTTGCCGCCCGTGATGAGCAGCCGGTCCGTCGCCGACACCTCCAGGCCGTCCAGTGCGAGTCGGCCGGGCACCCGCACGTCGTGCAGGGACACCAGGGGCCGCGGGCTCTCCTCGGCACGTGCGGCCAGGTCCCCGGCCGAGAACCGCAGCGGACGCGGCGGCTCGGCGACCTGGGAGCGCTCCAGTTCCTCCAGCCGCCGGGTGGCGTTGCGGACCCGGCGGGAGATCTGGTTCTGTACCCGGCCGGCCCGGTGGCCGTAGCCCATCTTCTCGTTGTCGGTGCGGCCCCGGTCCGGCGCGACCCGGTGCGCGGTCACCCCCGCCGCGTGCCGCAGCTCCGTCAGTTCCTCCTGTTCCTCGGCGTGCCGCCGCTCCCAGCGTTCGCGCTCGGCGCGCTTCTCCGACAGATAGGCGCTGTAGTTGCCGCCGTAGCGGACCGGGCCGTCCGCCGCCGGGTCGAGGTCGATCAGGTCGGTGCAGACGGCGTCGAGGAACGCCCGGTCGTGGCCGGCGACGACCACGGTCCCGGGGAGGCCGCGGATCTGCTCCTCCAAGAAGGCGGCGGCGCCGTCGTCGAGATGGTTGGTCGGCTCGTCCAGCAACAACGCCGACGGCCGCCGGACGAGCAGTGCGGCCAGGGCCAGCCGGCCGCGCTGCCCGCCGGAGAGTGAACCGAGCGTGCGGTCGTGCCCGAACGTGCCGAGGCCCAGGCCGTCAAGGACCAGGGCCGCACGACGGTCGGCGTCCCAGGACTCCCGGTCCTGGGCCTGCTCAAGGCGCCTTCCGTAGGCGTCGAGGAGCTCTTGATGGCCGGGGTCGTGCTCCGGGACGCGGGCGAGTTCCTCGCCGAGCCGGTCCAGCTCGGCGAGGTCCTCGCGAGGCTCGCGCAGCGCCTCGTCCAGCACGTGGGCGAGCGTCGAGTCGGCGTCGTACGGCATCTCCTGGTGGAGGAAGCCGAGGTCGCCCGGGCGGGTGACGCTTCCCGCGTCGGGTTCGTCCACGCCTGCGAGCACCCGCAGCAGGGTGGACTTGCCGACGCCGTTCTCCCCGATCAGGCCGATGCGGTGGCCGGGCGAGGCGGTGAGAGAGATGCCGTCGAGGACGCGACGGCCGTCCAGGTTACGGACGAGGTCGTGGGCGAGCAGAGCGGGCTGGGGCATGGGGATCCGTCCGACGTGATCGGCGTTCGGCCCGTGGGGCGTACTGCCTCGGACACGGGCCACTGCACACACCGGTGGCTCACACCGCGGGGGCTCCCGTCTCCTTGAGCGTCCCTTCGGCCAGCCGCAGCCAGCGGTTCACGCCGATCTCGGCGAGGAACCGCTCGTCGTGGCTGACCACCATGAAGGCGCCCTGGTAGGAGTTCAGCGCGCTCTCCAGCTGTCCCGTGCTGATCAGGTCGAGGTTGTTGGTCGGCTCGTCGAGCAGCAGCAGATGGGGGGCGGGTTCGGCGCACAGCACGCAGGCCAGGGTGGCGCGCAGTCGTTCGCCGCCGGAGAGCACCCGGACGGGCAGGTGCGCCCGCGCGCCTCGGAAGAGGAAGCGGGCGAGCAGGTTCAGCCGCTCCGACTCGGGCCGCTCCGGGGCGAACGCGGCGAAGTTCTCGGCCACGGTGCGGTCCAGGTCCAGCAGGTCCAGGCGCTGCGAGAGGTAGGCGATCCGGCCGTCGTTGCGCTTGATCTCCCCACCGTCCGGGGCGAGTTCGCCGGTGATCAGCCGCATCAGGGTGGTCTTTCCCGCGCCGTTGGGACCTGTCAGCGCGATGCGCTCAGGGCCCCGGACGGTCAGATCGACACCGCCCGCGGCGAACACGGCCTTGTCCCCGAGGCGGACCTGCATCCCCTCGCCGAGGAAGAGGTTGCGCCCGGCGGGCACCTGGGTGTCGGGCAGTTCCAGGGCGAGGCGCTGCTCGTTGCGCAGTGCCCGCCCGGCCTCGTCGAGGCGGGCCTTGGCCTCGGTGACCCGGGAGGCGTGCATCTGGCCGGCCCGGCCCGCGGACTCCTGCGCGCCCCGCTTCATGTTGCCGGCGAAGATCTTGGGCAGGCCGGCGTTCTTGAGGTTGCGGGAGGCGTTGCCGGCGCGCCGTTCGGCGCGTTCGCGGGCCTGCTGCAACTCCCGCTTCTCGCGCTTCAGCTCCTGTTCGGCGTTGCGGACGTTCTTCTCGGCGACCTCCTGCTCGGCGCGCACGGCCTCCTCGTACTCGGTGAAGTTGCCGCCGTAGAAGCGCAGTTCGTCGCTGCTGAGCTCGGCGATGCGTTCCATGCGGTCGAGCAGTGCGCGGTCGTGGCTGACCAGCAGCAGGCAGCCGCTGAAGTCCGTGAGCACGTCGTAGAGCTTGTGCCGGGCCTCCAGGTCGAGGTTGTTGGTGGGCTCGTCGAGCAGCAGTACGTCGGGGCGCCTGAGCAGCTGGGCGGCGAGGCCGAGCGAGACGACCTGGCCGCCGCTGAGTGTGCTCAGGCTGCGGTCCAGGGTGAGGTCGGCGAGGCCCAGGCGGTCGAGCTGGGCGCGGGTGCGTTCCTCGATGTCCCAGTCGTCGCCGATGGTGGTGAAGTGCTCCTCGCTGACGTCCCCGGACTCCACGGCGTCCAGGGCGCGGATCACCGCGGCGACTCCGAGCACCTCGGCGACCGTGAGGTTGCCCGTCAGGGGGAGGCTCTGCGGGAGGTAGCCGAGTGTGCCGCCGGCGGACACCGAGCCGGTGGCGGGCTTCAGTTCGCCGGCGATCAGCTTGAGCAGGGTGCTCTTGCCGGAGCCGTTGGGGGCGACCAGGCCGGTGCGGCCTGTGGTCACGGTGAAGGACAGGTCGTGGAAGACCGGGGTCTCGTCGGGCCAGGTGAAGGAGAGGTTCGAGCAGACGACGGACGCGTCGGACATGGAGGTGACCTCAAGCGGCTTGAGGGCAGAGAACAGACCTCTGCCCTGGGCAGACGTGGAAAAGGGGGTACGACGAAACGGACCACGTCGGCAGCGCTCCTGAGCGCCGGCCGGTGGCCGTCAGGTCCGGATCTCACCCGGAGATGTCGTCTTCACCCACCACGTCTGTGACTCCTCGATACACGGTCAACGTCGCGTACAGCCTAACACCCGTCGCCCTGCTCGGTTCGGTGATGTGGGGTGGCTGGGCTCATACGTGTGCATCAACGGCTTCGTGTTGACAGCTCCGAGACCCCATGACAGCATCGTCACCAGTTAAACCGGTGACGATGCTGTGCAGGTCTCGGCAAAGTTCACACGTGTCGGAAGGAGTGCACACCATGGCAGAAAAGCCGAAACCGCAGCCGAGGACCGGAGGCGCACCGGTGGGGCGGCGGGCGATGCTGGGCATGCTCGGGGCGGGCGCGGCGGGGCTCGCCGCCGCGCCCTATCTCCAGCGTGGCTGGGAAGGGTTCCTCGGCGCCGCCTCTCAGGTCGACGCCACGGGGCTGACCGGTCTGCTGCCCAATCCGGGCGGCTTCCGGTACTACAGCGTGGTCGGCTCGGTGCCGCACAGGGACGAGACGAACTACGAACTCACGGTCGGCGGACTGGTGGAGAAGCCGAAGACCTACACGCTCGACGCCTTGCGCGCGATGCCGCAGACCCGGGTCGTCCACGATGTCGTGTGCACCGACGGCTGGCGCGTGGAGAAGACGCCTTTCGAGGGTGTGAAGCTGGCGGACGTCCTCGACGACGCCGGGGTGCGTTCTCCGGGCGCGGCGATCCGGTTCACCTGCTTCGACGGCGCCTACAGCGAGAGCCTCACGCTGGAACAGGCGCGCCGCTCGGACGTCCTGGTGGCGCTGAACATGCAGGACAAGCCCATCACCCACGAGCACGGCGGACCGGTCCGCCTCTACGTGGCCCCCATGTACTTCTACAAGTCGGCCAAGTGGCTGTCCGGAATCTCGGTCACCGACAAGGTCGTTCCCGGCTACTGGGAGGAGCGCGGATATGCGGTCGACGGCTGGCTCGACGACGCCGACCGGCACAGCGACGCGGCCTGAACACGACGGCAGGGTCCGCCGGTTCAGCACCGCCGAACGCATGGTCCACCGGGCCACGGGCTACCTGATGCTGCTGTGCCTGGTCTCCGCCGCCTGTCTCTACCTCGGGCCGCTGGCCCAACTCGTCGGACGGCGGCACCTGGTGGCCACCGTCCACGAGTGGTCCGGCATCTCGCTGCCCCTGCCCTTCCTGCTGGGGCTCTTGTCTCCCGCCTTCCGTGCGGACCTGCGCAGGCTGAACCGCTTCGCGGTGTACGACCGGCAGTGGCTGCGCGCCGTCCGCAGGCGCCGTACCTCGCCCGAGGCCCGCCCGGCGGGCAAGTTCAACGCGGGCCAGAAGCTCTACGCGGGCTGGATCGCCGGCGCCGTGCTGGTGATGATGTTCACCGGCCTGCTGATGTGGTTCATGGGGCTGCTGCCCTTCATCTCCCGCACCAGTGCGATCTTCGTCCACGACATCGTGGCCTGGGCGATCACGCTTGTCGTGCTCGGGCACATGCGCAAGGCGTTCGAGGACCCCGAGGCACGGCTGGGGATGCGCACCGGATACGTCAGCCGGTCGTGGGCACAGCGACATCACTCGCGGTGGCTGCGGGAGGAGCAGGTGGCTGACGTGTCCGAACGGCGGACCGTCGAATGACCTAACACGTCCGTCACAGATCTCGGCCGGTGCTCCCGGGTATGGACCGTCAACTGACTGTGGTGGGGACGTGTGGTGTGCGGCCAGAGTGGGTCCGGAGCGGTGAACCCTTCGCGCCGCTCACTGTCCGCCTCAGGTGACGTGCACATGTGTCGCCATGGCCGGGCGCACACCAACTTCTTGGATGGGAAAACAATGAGACGACTTCTGACGGTCCTCGCGGCCGGTGTGCCGCTGGCTGCAGTGGTGTACCTGCCGACCGCCTCGGCGGAGCCCCAGGACGATTCCGCCTCCGTGCCGTTCGCCTGCTCGGCGCCGTCCGTGAAGGCCCCGACCGGGACCAGGGTGGAGTCCGTGACCGCGGTCAGCCAGGCGGGCGGCACCATCACCGGTACCGGCGTCCTGGGCGGTTCGGTCTCCGGCGTCCCGGCCTACTGCGAGGTGACGGTCACCCTCACCCACCCGGGCGACGGCGACCACGCCAAGGTGCGGACCTGGCTGCCCGTCAGCGGCTGGAACGGCCGATTCCAGGGGATCGGCGGCGCCGCCTACCTGGCCGGCGACAACGGCGTCGGCCTGGGCACCGCGGTCAAGAACGGCTACGCCGCCGTCTCCACCGACGCCGGTGTCGGCGACGCCCTGGACACCAGCTGGGCGCTGAACAGCGAGGGCCAGGTCAACACCGCGCTGCTGAAGAACTTCGCCTCCCGCTCCCAGCACGAGGCGGCGGTCGTCGGCAAGGCTGTCGTCGCCGGGATCTACGGCAAGGGTCCCGCCTACTCCTACTTCACCGGCTGCTCCACTGGAGGACGCCAGGGCTACATGGAGGCCCAGCGCTACCCCGACGACTACGACGGCATCCTCGCCGACGCTCCCGCCGTCAACTGGGACGAGTTCGAGGTCGCCACCCTGTGGCCGCAGGTGGTCATGAACAACGAGAAGACCTACCCGTCCAAGTGTGAGTTCGACGCCTTCACCAACGCCGCCGTCAAGGCCTGCGACTCCCTCGACGGCGTCAAGGACGGCCTGGTCAACGACCCGTCCCGCTGCGACTTCGACCCGCGCCGGCTGATCGGCACCAAGGTCGTGTGCGAGGGCAAGGAGCTGACCGTCACGGCGGCCGACGCGACCGTCGTGCGCAAGATCTGGGACGGCCCGCGCACCACCTCCGGCAAGAAGCTGTGGCCCGGCGTCCCGGTCGGCGCCGACATCTCGGCTCTGGCCGGCGTCACCGGGGCCGATGGCAACGTCGCGGGCGCGCCGTTCAAGGTGCCCGCCGACTGGGTCAAGCTCTGGGTGGCGAAGGATGCCTCCCTCGACATCTCGAAGATCACCTACAGCCGGTTCACGCAGTTGTTCAAGCAGTCCCAGGCCGAGTTCGACAAGGTCATCGGCACGGACGACCCGGACCTGTCCGGCTTCCGCAAGTCCGGGGGCAAGCTGCTGACCTGGCATGGCCAGGCCGACCAGTACATCCCCACCCAGGGCACCGTGAAGTACCGCGAGCAGGTCGAGCGGGAGATGGGCGGAACCAAGCGGGTCGACGACTTCTACCGCCTCTTCCTCGCCCCGGGGACCAACCACTGCGGCCTCAACGGCTTTGACGGCTCGGCCGACGGCCTCGCCGCGCTGACCGCCTGGGTCGAGCACGGCAAGGCGCCCAGGACCCTGCCCGCCACCCTGATCAACGACTCCCAGCAGAGCGTCACCCGCGACCTGTGCAGCTACCCGCAGGTGTCCCGCTACAACGGCCACGGCGACCCGGCCGTTGCCTCCAGCTTCACGTGCGTCTCCCCCTCCCGGTACTGACCGGGTCGGCGACCACCCCTGACCTGAGAAAGGCCGAACCCACATGAGCACGCAGACATCGACGCCGGCGGATCCGGCGGCCACCACGGACGAACGCTTCTCCCTGCTGAGGCTGTACCTGGGCCGCGGCGTCCTGGCCGTGGCGTGGGCCTTGGCGTTCGCCGGAGCCCACAAGGACGTCGATGCCGTGGCGATCACGCTGCTGGTCGTCTACCCGCTGATCGACGCGGCGTCCTCGCTGATCGACTACCGGGCACTCCCCGACGGATCGGAGCGCCGGGTCACGGCGTTCAACGGGGTGCTGAGCACGCTCGCCGCCATCGCGGTCGGCATCGCCGGGGCCGGTGGCGTGGCGCCGGTGCTCCATGTGTTCGGTGCCTGGGCCGTCATATCCGGTGCCGCCCAGGTGGCCGTCGGGCTCAAGCGGCGCGGCCCCGAGCTGGGCAAGCAGTGGCCGATGCTGATCGCGGGCGGACTGTCCTTCGTCGTCGGCATCTTCTACAACATCCAGGCCGCGGGCAGCGATCCCTCGCTCGACGTACTGTCCGTCTACGCCACGGGTGGCGGGGTGTTCTTCATCGTCCAGGCGGGCCTGCTGGGCTGGAAGGCCCGCCAGCTGCGCACCCGGACCGTCTGACCGCCGTACCCCTTCTGTTCCGTCCCGGCCCGCGTCTTTACGACGCGGGCCGGGACGTTTCTCATGTCGTCAGCCGACGCGGGCGAGCAGGGTGCGCAGGGCGTTGGTCGTCTCTCGGCGGGCGAGCGGGGCGCCCAGGCAGTAGTGGATGCCGTGTCCGAAGGCCAGATGGCGGGGGGCCGGCTGGGTCACGGTGTTTTCGTTACCGGCGACGACCAGCATCAGGGCCGTGCCCACGAGTTCCTCCTCGGTCGGCCGGCAACCCGTGCAGACCGGCCAGCGCCGGGCGGTGCTCGGGCGAGGCGATCCGGAGCGGATGGGCCGACCAGCGGCGGAAGCCTACGTGGTGCTCCTCGGGGATGCCAGGGAGCTCGGCGATGACCGCGGCCGGCAGCGGGGCGTAGAACGCTTCGACGAGGTCGTACGGCGTGGGGTGAGGGCGGCCGAGGCCAGTCGGTGCAGACGGGGTGTGCCAGGGCGGGTCGGCCTCCATCATCTGTGCGTCGAGCCCGACCGAGGGTTTGTTCAGGAGGTAGCCGGCGGCTGCGAGGGCCTCGGCGGCGGGCGCGCAGCCGGACACGTCTGAGGGGCATGCGCGGTGCGCATGCCCCTCAGACGCCGGAGAACTCAGTTGTCACTGTTGAAGATGGTCAGCACGCGCAGCACCTCCAGGTAGATCCACACCAGCGTCAAGGTGAGACCGAAAGCGGCCAGCCAAGCCTCCTCGCGCGGGGCACCGTAGGCGACGGCGTCCTCGACCTGCTTGAAGTCCATGGCGAGGAAGGCCGCGCCGAGCAGGATGCCGATGACGCCGAAGAGGATGCCGAGGCCGCCGCTGTGAAAGCCGAGGCCGTTGCCCGCGCCGAAGGCGGAGAAGAGGAGGTCGGCGACGAGCAGCAGGAGGAAGCCGGTCGCGGCGGCGGCGACGAACCCGGTGAACCTCTGGGTCACGCGGATCCAGCGCATCCGGTACGCGACGAGCACACCCGCGGACACCGCGAAGGTGCCGAGCACCGCCTGTACGACCACACCCGGCGCGACGTAGGTCGAGATCGTGCTGGAGAGCACGCCGAGGAAGACACCCTCGAACGCGGCGTACCCAAGGATCAGTCCCGGGGACGGCGTCCGCCTGAAGGCCTGGACCATCGACAGGACGAAGGCGACGAGAGCCGCGCCCAGGGCGATCCCGTAGGACCGGCCTAGGTTCGCCTCGTCGACGGGCAGCAAGAGCCAGGACAGCACCGCCGTAAGGGCCACGGTGCCGAGCGTCGTCGCGGTGCGGACGATGACGTCGTCGATCGTCACCGCGGTCCCGTCGGTCCGCGGTGACGTGTCGGCACCGGGGGCGTAGGGGTTGGTCGCGTAGTCGTCCGTCGGCCGGCTTCCGACCGTGGTGCCCACCGGTCGGCGCGTGTGGGCGTCTGCCGGGCCGGCGCCACGGGCGGCACCCCAGCGGGAAAAGATCGGGTTGCTGGTCCTCACGTCATTCCTCCTTGTCCGCCGCACACTCGCGGCCTGCGGCAAGCGTTGTCATCGGGTGCCCGGGGCGGCATACGTGTGCCGCTGGCCACGCACCGGGCCGACGACAGCAACCCTGTGCGTCACCACTTTGACAGGTGACGCAATGCGAAGCAAGTCATCCGTGCGCGCGCCCGGTGGCGGTCATTCGGGCGGTGCCGCCGGGCCGTCGAGCAGATCCATGAGGAAGCCGTCCCAGTTCAGGCTGTCCATCTCCGCCGCGGCCGAGGTGATCCGGTAGGTCGCCTCCAGCCACTCCGTCAGCGGCGCAGCGGGCACCTCGAACAGGGCCTCCACCTCCTGCGATTCGAGGAGCAGCCAGGACGAGGGCCGCTCCCTGGGCAGCGCCGGCCACATCCGTACGTCGCCGCAGCCGCTCATCGATGTCAGGCCGTGGTGCAGGAGCTCACGGCCGATGCGCCAGATGAGGCTCGGTCCTCGCTCCGACAAGAACTCGACCGTGATCACCGCGGGCATGTCCGGGTCGAAACGGAACTCCGCACGTATCGGCAGCGGGGTGAACTCGTCGAGCATCTGGTCGAGGTCCAGGAACAGCGAAGGCGCGAGCTCGGGCGCCGTACGCGCCTGCAGGGGTGACTGATCGCGGTGCATGACAGGAGTTCCCCTCCGTCGAACGAAGTCTGCGCCTACAACTCTTCACCGGGAACAGAACGCGCACATCGGTCACTTGACGGTCAAAGGGCATCGCTGGTGAGGGGCGTGGAAGAACACCGGCGGCCAAGGAGTGGCTCCTGAAGTCGTCGAACGGGCCGCGTGGGAGGTGACGTAAGTCAATTGGCTGCGGAAGTCGAAAGCCGACGGGCGGAAACACGTTTCTCGAAAACGCGAAACCCCGCCTGCTGCCGGGGTGAGGCACTGCAGGGTGCCCGGCTCGCGCTGTGCACGGCTGCACGGCGGACACCCACTCGGACCTGGTCGCCGTCGAGCTGTACGTCGCGCTCGCCATAAGCGGACTCGTGGGTCCGGTATGATGATTACCGGACCCGCTGGTCCGCTTATGGCATCCCTCCACAACCGAAGGACACACCCACGATGAGTCACGTACGTATCTCCGAAGCGCTCCGCGCCCTGGTCTTCGAGCCCGACCCCGCGCTGGAGCTGCACCAGGTCCTCGACCGCTACTACGCCCCGGACTACACGCACCGCAGCGACGGAAAGACGATGAACCGCGACGAGTTCACGCAGATGGTCGCGGGCATCCGCGGCCAGGTCACCGGAGGCACGGTCACTGTGCTCGACGAACTGACCGATGGCCACACCTACGCCGAACGGCACGTCTTCCGCATCACCCTGAGGAACGGCACCACCCAGACCCGGGAGATCGCGATCTTCGGCACCCTCGCCGAGGACGGCCGCTTCCGGCACCTGAGCGAGACGGGTTTCGACGTCGAGCCCGCCCGGACCGTCTGAGCCACCCACGATCGGAGGACCATCATGCCCCGTCTCACCGACCCGGACCCCGCCTCGTTCCCGGACGAGGTCGCCACGTTCCTCGGCAAGCTGCCGCCCGACCCGATGGTCAAGATGATGTCCCACTCGGCGGGCACCGTGAAGCCGTTCGTCGAGTTCGCCAGGACGCTGTTCACCGCGCTCGAACTGCCTGCCCGCGCGCGCGAACTGGTGATCCTCACCGTCGCCGCCCATACCGACGGCACCTTCGTCGCGGCCCAGCACGACCCCATGGCACGTTCGGCCGGCGTCGACGAGCGGACCCGTCAGCTCGTCCGCGAGCGGCAGATCGACAGCCCGGAGCTGTCCGAGGCCGACCACGCCCTCATCCGGTTCACCGCCGAGGTGGTGCGGCACCCACGCGTCTCCGACGAGGTCTTCGCCGAGGCCCGCCGCTTCCTCAGCGACCGCGAACTGGTCGAGGTACTGCAAGTGGCCGGCTATTACTGGTCGTTCGGACGGATCGCCACCGTGCTGAACGTCGAGGTGACCAAGGTGTACGACGACGAACCGGTGCTCGGCACCTCCGGTGACACCAGCAGCGTCTGACCTCCGGCTGGGGACGACCGCATCGCGCCGCCGGGAACCCCGGGGCGCGCCCGGCCTCTCAAGGGGCCGGCGCGGGCGCCGGGTCGATACGGATCGTCGCGGCGGTCGCGCCGGCCGCCGTGCCCGTCGCGCCGTTGCCGGAGGCGGCGAAGGCCGAGGGCCCTGCCAGCGCGGCCGAGGCCATGGGCACCGCGATCGCGAGCACGACGGCACGCCGGACCCCCGAACCGCCCTGTCTCGTCCTGCGATGCCGACGTCGGCCGCCCGGTGTGTAGGCGCTCGTCTGCTGTGTTTCCTCTGCCGAGTTACTCATGGAATCCCAAGGTCCGAGTACAGATACGTGTGAGAAGAAGATCGGCGCGCACACTACCACCGTCATGTGTGGCGTTGGGGACGGTCTCAGCGGTCACCGAGCATCAGACATGTGTGTATTGACTCGCGCAGGTGTCCTGGCCTGGCACTGGCCCATCCGGCACTGCTCAAGGAACCGCAGCAGGCCGCGGAGATGCTGGAGGCTGGAGGCATCCCGGGCACAAGCGCGGCACCGGGTTGCAGCGCCGGGATGACCGGACCCCTTGACTGGGCGGGCGTGTTAGCCAGCCATGAAGCTCACACATATCAATTCGTCACCGCCTTGACTGGTGACGGATTCGGATGCAAGATGAAGGCAGTCCCGTCGACCGACAGGACCGTGCACGATCCACGAAGTGGAGGCTGGTCATGAACCAGGAAGTCATGATGGACACCGCCGCGGCGGCACGGCGTGCGCGCTTCGGCAAGCTGCCCGAGCGCATCCGGTACGAGGACATGACCGAATTGGCGGAGTCCGGGCCGAACGGCGGAGCGAACACCTCGTCCGAGGACACGGCCGCGTGGCGCACCTCCTCGTGTCTGGCCCTCGATCTGGGGCTGTAGCACTCAGGCGCAGGTCCGTACCGCATCCATCGCTGAGCACCCACCGTCGACAGGGCAGGTCATGAACACCTACGAATACCCCCTCTTCCCGGGCCGTCTGGGCAAGGAGCAGGAGGCCCTCGATGAGCTGCTCCGCCGGGTCAACCACAACGACCGGCGGGAGCCGGACCGCCAGGTGGAGGAGTACACCCGGAAGACACGCCAACTGGCGGCCATCACCTTCCTCAGCGCCGTTCTGTGACCGCCGTGTCCGCGGTGAGGGAGAGGGCGAGCAGGGCGGTCGCCGTGAAGTCGTCCGCCGGGGCGACCGTCTGCCAGGCGGCCACGTCGTCGAGGTAGCCGACACCGTGCCCGTCGAAGTCGGACCACCGGTGTCCGGACGGCTCGGCGGAGCACGGACGCGCTGTCGAACCTCGCCAGGTCGCCCAACAGGTCCGCCCTGTTGGGGCCGTTGACCATGGCGCCCCGCAGGATGTCCCCCCACCCGGTGCGGCTCATGGCGAAGTTCGCCACTTGGTGCTCCGGGCAGTGCGGGTACGTCTTGCCCGCGCCGAACGGGCCCCGCGCGGCCTGCCGCGTGCCCTCTGCCGACTGCCGACTGCCGCCTGAAGTCCGCATCGAGCGCGCTCCCCGTCCCTCCGTCCAGCCCGGGCGAGGGCAGCAGATCCGCGTGGGCGAGGCGCTGACGTCCGACACGCCAGAGTGACGGGCTCGCCGGACTGGCCGTACGCCTCCGCTCGGCCGGAGCCCGGCAGTCGTCCGACCGAGAAGCCGAGGGTGCCCGAGCGTCGGTTACACAGTCATTCGACGGATGTGTGCGCAATGTCGGTCCCGGAGGCTGAACGGACACGCTCACGACCGACGAAAGGCAACCCGCATGCCCACCTTCGCCGACCACGTCATCGCTTCGCTCAAGGCATCCGGTGTGCGCCGTCTGTACGGCCTGCCCGGTGACTCGCTCAACGGGCTGACGGACGCCATACGCCGGGACGACGGCGTCGACTGGGTGCATGTGCGGCACGAGGAGAGCGCCGCCTTCGCGGCGGCGGCCGAGGCCGGGCTGACCGGAGAGCTCAACGTCTGTGTCGGCAGCTGCGGTCCGGGCAACCTGCACCTGATCAACGGGCTCTTCGACGCCCAGCGCAGCCGCGTGCCGGTCCTCGCCATCGCCGCCCAGATCCCCGGTAGCGAGATCGGCTCCGGCTACTTCCAGGAGACCCGCCCGCAGGAGCTGTTCGCCGAGTGCAGCGTCTACGCGGAGGTGGTCACCAGCCCGGAGTCCGGGCCGCGCATCCTGGAGATGGCGATGCGGGCGGCCGTCGAGCGCAGGGGAGTGGCGGTCGTGGTCGTGCCCGGCGAGATCTTCCTCGCCAAGACCGGCCGGGACCTGGCTCCCACGGTCGTACGCCCGGCCCGGACCGTCGTCCGCCCGGACGACGACGCCCTGAACGAGGCCGCCGCGCTGCTGAACGACGGGCAGCGGGTGACGATCCTGGCGGGCGTCGGCGCGGCCGGAGCCCACGACGACCTGGTCCGGCTCGCCGAGACCGTCAAGGCCCCGATCGTGCACGCTCTGCGTGGCAAGGAGCATGTGGAGTACGACAACCCGTACGACGTCGGGCTCACCGGACTGCTCGGCTTCGCCTCCGGCTACAAGGCGATCGAGGAGGCCGACACCCTGCTCATGCTGGGCACCGACTTCCCCTACCGGCAGTTCTATCCGCGCGGGGCGAAGGTCATCCAGCTCGACATCCGCGGCGAGCAGATCGGCCGGCGCACCCATGTCGACCTGCCCCTGGTCGGCAGTGTGCGGGACACCCTGCCCGCGCTGCTGCCGCTGCTGACCGTCAAGAGGGAGCGCAAGCACCTCGATGAGGCCCTTGCCCACTATGCCCGCACCCGAAAGTCGCTGGACGCGCTCGCCGTCAACGACCGCGAACGCACCCCGATCCACCCGCAGTTCGTGGCGCGCACCATCGACCGGCTCGCGGACCAGGACGCGGTCTTCACCGTCGACGTGGGCTCTCCGGTGGTGTGGGCGGCCCGCTATCTGACCTTCAACGGGCAGCGGCGGCTGCTCGGCTCGTTCAACCACGGCAGCATGGCCTGCGCGCTGCCGCACGCCGTGGGCGCGCAGGCGGCGTACCCGGGCCGTCAGGTGGTCTCGCTGTCGGGCGACGGCGGGCTCACCATGCTCCTCGGCGAGCTGTTCACCCTCCGGCAGAACCGCCTGCCCGCCAAGATCGTCGTCTTCAACAACGGCTCGCTGAACTTCGTCGAGCTGGAGATGAAGGCGGCCGGCATCGTCAACTACGCGACCGAGCTGGACAATCCGCAGCTCGCCGAGGTCGCCGCCGCGATCGGGCTGTGGACGCGTCGGGTCGAACGGCCCGGTGACCTGGAGGACGCGCTGAAGGATGCCTTCGCCCACGAGGGCCCGGCGCTGGTCGAGGTCATGACGGCACGTCAGGAGCTCTCTGTGCCTCCCGCGGTCACCGGGGAGCAGGCCAAGGGCTTTGCCCTCTACGCGATCCGCACCATCCTGTCCGGCCGGGGCGAGGAACTGCTCGACCTGGTAACCACCAATGTCGCCCGCCGGATCCTGCACTGACCGACCGAGGCCGTAACACATATCTCAGCGAGCGTATGTGACGCACACCTGAAACACTTGCCCAGGGCAACCGAGCAACCTCATGGTTGCCCTGGGCAATGACATTGGAGGCACATGTGTCCGAGAACGCTCAGTACGAGGAGCTGATGCGCCAGCTGAGCGCCGTCGGCTCCGTGCGACGGCAGCTGGACCGGGCCCTGCCGAACGGCTCCTCCAGCGGATCCGCCATGGTGCTTGCGCTGCTCGCCCGCGACGGCGACATGCGCACCGGCAGGCTCGCGGAGCTGCTCGCCGTCGACATGTCGGTCACCAGCCGCCACGTCGCGCACCTGGCCGCGCAGGGCTGGATCGACCGCAGCCCCGATCCCGGCGACCGGCGCTCGCGCATCCTGCGCCTTACCCCCGAGGGCCGGACCCGGCTCGCCGAACTGTCCGAACGCACCGCCCGGTTGCTCGCCCGGCGGCTGAGCGACTGGAGCGACGAGGACGTCCGCCGGCTGACGTGGCTCCTGTCCCGGCTCCGGGCGAGCTTCGACGACCTGTGGACCGCACAGGACTCGTACGCCGAGCCGCCCGAGGACGACCACTCGTGTCCTACACCCGCTGTCACCACGCAAGGAAAGAAGCCTCATGACAACCACCCCAAGAGCAGGTGTGCGGGCACCTGCCCACCACGGAGGAGAAGCCGCGCACGCTCCGATGACACACGCGCAGATCATGCGCGCCCTGTCCGGACTGCTGCTCGGCCTCTTCGCCGCCATCCTGTCCTCGACCGTCGTCACCAACGCGCTGCCGAAGATCATCGGCGACCTCGGCGGCGGTCAGAGCGCCTATACCTGGGTCGTCACCGCGTCGCTGCTGGCGGTCACCGCCTCCACACCCCTGTGGGGCAGGCTCGCGGACCAGTTCAGCAAGAAGATCCTGGTCCAGTCGGCCTTGATCATCTACGCCGTCGGTTCCCTGGTGGCCGGTCTGGCGCAGAACCCCACGACGCTGATCAGCGCCCGTGTCATCCAGGGTCTGGGCGGTGGCGGCCTGTCCGCGCTGGCGCAGGTCGTGCTGGCCGCGATGATCTCCCCGCGCGAGCGCGGGCGCTACTCCGGCTACCTGGGCGCCACCTTCGCCGTCGCCACCGTCGGCGGCCCGCTGCTCGGCGGTGTCATCACCGACACCAGCTGGCTCGGCTGGCGCTGGTGTCTGTTCGTCGGCATCCCGTTCGCGCTCGTCGCGCTGGTCGTGCTCCAGCGGACGCTGAACCTGCCGGTGCTCAAGCGCCGGGTCAAGGTCGACTGGGCCGGCGCCTTCTTCGTCACCGCGGCCGTCTGCGCCCTGCTGATCTGGGTCACCTTCGCCGACAACAAGTACGACTGGCTGTCCTGGCAGACGTACACGCTGGTCGGCGCGTCGATCGTGCTGACGGGCATCTTCCTGTTCGTCGAGACGAAGGCGAGCGAACCGATCATCCCGCTGCGGCTGTTCCGCAACCGCACCATCACCCTGGCCTCCCTCGCCTCCCTGTTCTCCGGTATCGCGCTGTTCGCGGGCACCGTCTTCTTCAGCCAGTACTTCCAACTGGCACGCGGCGACTCCCCGACCATGTCGGGCGTCATGACGATCCCGTTCATCGCGGGCCTGTTCGTCTCCTCCACGGTCTCCGGCCGGATCATCACCCGCACCGGGAGGTGGAAGGGCTGGCTGCTGGCGGGCGGTGTCCTGCTGACGGCGGGCCTGGCCCTGCTGGGCATGCTCCGCCACGACACCCCGTACCTGTTCATCGCGCTCTGCATGGTGCTGATGGGCCTCGGCGTCGGCATGACGCTGCAGAACCTCGTGCTGGCCACGCAGAACCAGGTGTCCCCGGGCGACCTGGGCGCCGCGTCGTCCACGGTGACCTTCTTCCGGTCCCTCGGCGGCGCGGTGGGCGTCTCGGTGCTCGGCTCGGTCCTCACCACCCGGATCGGCCACTACGCCCGCGACACCATCACCCAGCTCGGCCCGCAGGACCGGGCGACGGCCGCCAAGGCCTCCGGCGGCGGCGAACTGCCCGACCTCGCCCTGCTGCCCGCCCCGGTACGCACCTGGCTGGAGAGTGCCTACGGCCACGGCATCGGCGACATCTTCCTGTACGTCGCCCCGGTCGCCCTGATCGCCTTCCTGGTGACGCTGTTCATCAAGGAGGTCCCGCTGCGCGCCTCCAGCGGCCTGGTCCAGGCGGCCCAGGCAGCCCGGACAGTGCAGGACGCCGACGCCGAGGCCGTCGCCGGGGCGCCCAGCGGCATCCCGGTCCGCGGCCGCGTCCGCGGCGTCGAGAGCGCGCCCGTCCCGCGGGGCGCGGTCACGCTGACCTCCGTGGAGGGCCGCGTGCTGAGCCGGTCGGCCGTCCGGCCCGACGGCTCCTACACGCTGGACGCCCCGGCCACCGGACCGTACGTCCTGATCACCTCCGCCGCCGGCTACCAGGCGCAGACGTCCCCGATCGTGGTGGAGGAGGAGCCGGCCGTCCACGACGTCGTGCTGACGGTGCCCACCGCCTGACCGGTCCGGTCAGCGCGACGCGACGGACCCGACGGACCCGACGACACCGACGGCCCGGGGGGACGGAGCCGACCGGTCGGGCACCGGACGTCCCGGGCCGCGGCCGTGCTCGACGGCGTACACCCGGACCAGGGCGTGCAGCCGGTGGTGCCCGGGCAGATACTCCGTCAGCAGCTGCGCGTCCGCCAGTTCGGCGAGCAGCAGCCGTACCGTCTCCTCCGGCTCACCGCTCAGGGCCGCCGCGGCGGACCGGGAGAACTCCGCGTCCCCGCGGCGGGCGAGCAGTCCGAGCAGGTGCCGTGTCGGTGTACTCAGCCGGTCGAAGGACCACGAGAACGCGTCCCGCAGCGCCCCGTCGTACCGGTGGCCCAGCTCGCTCACCCCGCTCGGTCCGGTGGGCAGTTCGGCGGCCATCCGCGCCAGCGGGAAGGAACCGCGGGACACCGTGTGCGCCGCGACGGCCGCCAGTGCCTGGGGCAGTCGTCCGCATCCCGCCACGATGGCGTCGACGGCCTCCGGCTCCCGTCCGGCGCGCTCCGCCCCGACCCGGCCGATGAAGAGCGCGCGGGCGTCGGCCCGGCTCGGCAGCCCCAGCGACAGCAGACGGGCGCCGTGGCTTGCGACGAGTCCGGCGAGACAGGTCCTGCTGGTGACGACCACGCAGCTGCCCCCGTCGCCGGGAAGGAGGGGGCCGACGTCCTGGGCGGCGGGCACGTTGTCCAGCACCACGAGGACCCGTCTGCCGGTCAGCAGACTGCGGTACAGGCCCGTCCGCGCGGCGAGTCCTTCCGGTACATCACCCCCGGGCACGCCCAGGGCGACCAGCAGCGCGTGCAGGGCCTCGGTGGGGCTCATCGCGGGCCCGCCGCCCCCGAAGCCCCGCAGGTCCAGATGGAGCCGCCCGTCGGGGAAGCGGCCCGCCACGCGGTGCGCCCACCGCACGGCCAGCGTCGTCTTGCCCACCCCGGACATACCGTCGATCGCGACGAGGGCCGTGGCGTGCGGCTCCGCCGCGCTGTCCTCCAACAGGGCGTCCAGCCGCGCCAGTTCCTCCGCGCGCCCGGCGAAGACCGGGAGCATGGGCGGAAGTTGGGAGGGACTCGTCCAGGAGCCCGCCACCTGTCCGGGCCGCCCGCCGGTGCCGGAACCCGGCGTCGGCAGCAGCCTGCGATCGTCCTCCAGAACGCGCTGGTGTACCTCGCGCAGACCGGGCCCGGGGTCGATGCCCAGTTCGTCGGCGAGCAGCCGCCGCCCGGCGTCGTACGCCTCCAGCGCCTCGGTCCGCCGCCCGGACCGGTACAGCGCCAGCATGAACAGCTCGCGCAGCCGCTCCCGCAGCGGATTGCGGTCCATCAGGACGGACAACTCCACCGCGGCCTCACGGTGCGCGCCGGAGGACACCTCCAGCGCCAGGCACTCCTCCAGGGCCGCCAGCCGCAGTTCCTCCAGCATGGCCCGGTGTCGGCCGGCGAACGGAGCGTCGACACCCTCCAGGGGCTCGCCGGACCACAGCGCGAGCCCCTGACGCAGCACCGCCACCGCCCGTGCCAGATCTCCCTGTGCCGCCAGGTTCCTGGCGCGGGACACACCGGCGCGGAACTCGTCCAGGTCGAGACGGACGGCCGACAGGGCGTAACCGCGGCCGGTGGTCTCGATGACCGAGGGGCCGGACGCGCCCAGGACGGCGCGCAGCCGCGACACGTAGGTGCGGATCACGGCCGGTGCCGTGGGCGGTGCGACCGGACCCCACAGCGCGTCGACCAGGCTGTCCATCGAGGCCCGTCTGCCGTCGCCGAGGAGCAGCGCGGCGAGGGTGGCACGCTGCTGAGGCGACCCGAGGTCCACCTCCACGCCGTCGCGCCGGGCGCTCACACGCCCCAGCACGAAGAACCTCAGGCCGTCGTCTTCCATCGAGTGTTCCCCTCGTCACCGCTGCCGACGGTCCACTGCGGCCGTCGGCATAGGTTCAAACGAGAGGCAGAACAGAAGCGTTCACACCGGGCTCAGTGATGTGTGTGCGCAGCGTGACGTGTTTGCGTGGCGCTCATGTCCATTCCGCCCATGTTCATGGACTGCATCATGTGGTGGATGGTGAGCACGGACGGCGGCATGATCACCAGAGGCCGCATCATGCCCTCGTCCTCATGGTCGAGGATGTGGCAGTGGTACATGAACCGGCCGCTGAGCGCGCCGTACCGCCCCAGCACCGTGACGGCCGTGTTCGTGGCGAGGGCGAAGGTGTCCTTCCAGCCGCTCTCCTCCGGCGCGACGGGCAGCGCGGCGCCCAGTTCGACCGGCTTGGTGGTGCCGCCCAGGGCGAAGTCCATGCCGGCGGCGTCGACCGAACGCCGGTCCACGACCTGGAAGTTCATCAGGTGGATGTGCATGGGGTGGACGATCGGCGGGCCGCCGGCCGGCGCGAGGCTGAGGAACGTCCACTTCTCCCAGGCGCCGGAGGAGCCGAAGAAGGTGGTGGTGTCCTCGAAGACCGTTCCCACGCGGCGCAGGGTCTTCGTGCCGCCGGCGAGCTTGACCCGGACGACGCCGTCCCCCTGCTTCGTGGAGCCGTCGGCCTCTTGCATCTCCCACATCTGCGGCATGGTCCGGGTCTTGTCGAACGCGACCACCACGAAGCGCTCCACGGCCCCCTTGGGGGCGTCCGCGGTCGTCAGCCGCTTGAAGTCACGCGACAGCGTGGCGGGCGCCTTGTACGGCGACTTGGCGTGCCGTGCCACGCGGAACTGCATGACGTCGGGGAACGGTATGTTCGCCGGCGGCACCGGCACTCCGACGGGCGCGCCCGGCACCGTGTTGACCAGTTTCAGCCGTTTGCCGGCGAAGGCGGCGAAGTCGACGACGACGTCCGCGCGCTCGCCGGGATTGAGGGTCAGCGCCTCCTCGATCACCTGGGGCTTGCCGAGAAGGCCCAGGTCGGTGCCGATCAGCTTCATGGCTTTCGGCACCGCCTTGCCGGTCTCCTCGTCGATCACGACCAACCGGTAGGCCCTGCTCAGCGCGGAGTTGACGATGCGGAAGCGGTAGGCGCGCGCCTGAACCGACAGATACGGCCACACCACGCCGTTGACCATGGTGTACGGGCCGAAGAAGCCGACGGCGGTGGGCAGTTCGCCCGGCACCGGCTTCCCCAGCGAGACTCGCTTGGCGAGGATGCGTCCGTCGAGCCGCCCCGCGGAGTCCGTGTCGAAGTTGACGTCGGCCAGGGCCAGCGGGACCTCGTAGGCGCCGCGCGGAAGGTCCAGCCGCTCCTCGGCCTCGTCCCGGACGATGTAGTGCCCCATCAGCCCTGACATCACGTTCAGCGCGGTGACCGGCATGGCGTGGTCGTGGTAGAAGAGGTGCGCCGCGGCCAGGTCGTTCGGGTATTCCGACAGCTGCGAGCCGCCGTAGGTGACACCCGAGTCCGGAGCGCCGTCACTGGTCGCATGCTGGTGCCCGCCATGCAGGTGTACGGAGGTGTAGGCGACGAGGTCGTCGACCTCGGGCCTGCCGATCGCCCCCTGGGAACCCGGGCTGTTGAACGGCTCCAGCCCTGGCGCGGCACCTGCCGGCAGGGCCCAGACCGCCTTGACCGGGTGCGTGCCGCGCAGTCGGTTGGCCCAGGCGATGCGGGTGCGCCGGCCCCGCTCGACCTCGATGGTGGGGCCGGGGTAGTGGCCGTCGTAGGTCCACAGTGGCGTGGGAGGCATCTGGGAGTGCAGCCGGAGCTGTGCCTCCACCAGCGGGATCTCCGTGGTGCCGTCCTTCTTGGGCCGCAGCGTGGGCGGGATGCGCAACGCGTCCTTGAAGGGAGTCAGCTTCGTCGTGGACGGCCGTGACACCCCGTCCAGGGGGCCGGACGCGGCTTTCGCCTCTTCTTCGCTGAGCAGGTTCGTTGTCGCGTAGAGCGCGGCACCCGCCGTCGCAGCGCCTGCCATGCCTAGAAACGTCCGTCGACTTCTGTGCTTCACGTACTTTCCTCTGTTGCAAGGGTGTGTGGCAAGGACGCGGGACCGGATCGAAGAAGGTGTGATGCCCACGTGTCGACTCAGCCTAGGAGGCGCGGATATACGACCTGCAGACATGCCCTATACGGCCGGGAGGTCTGTGTGCGTGATGCCGTCACTCGCCTGCCTCCCCCCGCACGCATGTGTGCACACGTGTGAACGTTGGCCGACTTACACTCTTGTGTGTCTACTGAGACATGTGATTGCTTTGCGTTGGAAGAACCTTCTGCCTGTCTGGTCGGCTTTGATGCCTACCGACCGAAAGGACATGTGATGATCGATCGCCGCTCCCTTCTTCGTACCAGCGGTGCCGCGGCGGCCGGCGCGCTCGGCGCAGCCGCTCTGTCGTCGACCGCCGCGGCCGCGACTCCCGACTCCGATCCGACCGCAGGCGTCACACGCACCCTGCTCCAGGAGCACCCTTCGCCCGCCAAGGGATGGGAGGCCGTGCAGACGCTCGTGGAGATTCCCCGGCACAAGGAGTCGGGCCGGCACAGCCATCCCGGTGTCGAGGTCGGATACATCATCCGCGGCGACGTCCTGATGGAGTTCGACGACAGGCCGCCTCTCCGGCTGTGCACGGGTGACCCGTTCTTCATCCCGAACGGTGTCATCCACAACGCCCGCAACGTCGGCACGGTGACCACGATGATGCTCTCCACATACGTGGTCGACGAGACGAAGCCCCTGGTGACGACCTACTAGTGTCCTGCGCCAGTAGTTGATCGTTAGTAGTTGCGTGACTTCTGCTGCTGGTGCGTCAGTTCCTCGTCGGGGCCCGAAGCTTG
>NZ_VWMY01000064.1:27657-65137 GCF_008905045.1 Streptomyces albicerus | reverse complement strand
CGCTGTTCCCGGCGCTGAAGGGGTGGCGGCACGCGTGCCGCCACCCCTTCAGCGCCGGTCGCGTGCCGCTTATGTGTTGCTTGTGCCCCAGTCGTCTTCGGTGCGTGTGCCGTTTGTGTTGCGCTCGCGGAGGTGGCGGACGCGCTCGGTCACCGAGTCCGGGACCCGGTCGCCGACCTTCTCGCTCACCACGTGGTACGCCTTGCCGGCGAACTCCCGGCCCTGCTGGGCCGCGGACTCGGCGGTGTTGCGCACCGCCGGGTTCTGAGCGACCTGCTGGGCGGTCTTCCTCAGCTGCTCGTAGCGCTCGCGCCCGGCACGCGTGCCGAGCACGTAACCCAGGGCCAGTCCGGCGACGAACGTGAGCCGGTAACGCATGGCGGCCACCCTTCTCTCTTGAGTCGGTCCCTTGCGGCGGCGTCGGTCGCAGGCGGGGTACTGATTGGCGGAGCACCCCCCTACTTGCGCTAATGTATGTGTCGCAGCGAGCGCGCGCCCTCTGGCGAATACCCAGGGAGGTACGTTCGATGCAGCGAGGCGATCCTCCGTAGCTCAATTGGCAGAGCAGCCGGCTGTTAACCGGCAGGTTACTGGTTCGAGTCCAGTCGGGGGAGCTTCGATCTTCCGTAGCTCAATTGGCAGAGCAGCCGGCTGTTAACCGGCAGGTTACTGGTTCGAGTCCAGTCGGGAGAGCACCTTGAACGAGGACCCCGTTGGGGTCCTTTTTCATGTCCGCGGGAACCGCCGCGCCCCAGGTGGGGTCCTCCAGGGCAGGCGAAGTCGACCATCCGAAGCAGGAGATCGTATGAGCGGCTATGCTGCGGCAGACGGCGCGCACAAATGTGCGCGACGCGCCGTAATGGGGCGGTAGCTCAGCCGGTTAGAGCAGCGGACTCATAATCCGTCGGCCGTGGGTTCGAGTCCCACCCGCCCCACCGGGCGCTACGCGTGCAGAATCGATCCGACCTGTGCGAACGCCTATCCGAAGGTCATCACGGGAGCCGTGATGACCTTCCTCTTTTGGGTGGCTGTGCGGTGGCTGCGCGGTGTTGTCGGCGGCCGGGAAACGCCCCCTCGCGCGCGACCTCGTCCCGCCCCCGAGGCCAGGGTTGGGCGGAGCCCGAGCGGGGTCCGGGCGGTGCGGGGGCAGTTCGCGCGGTGCTCCCTTAGCTTGAGGGCATGCGGGTGCTGGTCGTCGAGGACGAGGAGCGGTTCGCGGCCGGGCTCAAGGACGGGCTGGAGGCCGAGGGTTTCGCCGTCGACATCGCCCCCGACGGGGTGGACGGGCTGTGGATGGCCCGCGAGAACCCGTACGACGCGATCGTGCTCGACATCATGCTGCCGGGGCTCAACGGCTACTGCGTCTGCCGGGAGCTGCGCCACGACCGGAACTGGACGCCGATCCTCATGCTCACCGCCAAGGAGGGCGAGTGGGACGAGATCGAGGGCCTCGACACCGGCGCCGACGACTACCTCACCAAGCCCGTCTCGTACGCCGTGCTCCTCGCCCGGCTGCGGGCGCTGCTGAGACGCGGGGCGCGCGCACGGCCCGCCGTGCTCGCCGCCGGTGACCTGCGGTTCGATCCGGCGACCCGGGTCGTGACCCGGGGCGGGCGCGAAGTCGCGCTGACGGCACGGGAGTCGGCCCTGCTGGAGTTCCTGCTGCGGCGGGTCGGCGAGGCGGTGACCAAGCGGACCATCCTCGACCACGTCTGGGGCGACGACTTCGAAGGCGATCCGAACATCGTCGAGGTGTACGTGCGGCGCCTGCGCAACAAGCTCGACCGGCCCTTCGGGCGCGACTCGCTGCGGACGGTACGGGGGCACGGCTACCGGTTGGTGCCCGATGACGGATAAGGCGGACGGGCCGTATGAGGCCGGCAAGGTGGGTGGGTCCGGTGGAGCGGGTGGCGTGGGTGAGGCCCGGGCCGGGGCCCGGCTGCGGGCCGTGCGGGTGCGGGCCACCGTCATCGCCGTACTGGCCGTGGGGCTCGCGCTGGTCGCCGGGGGCGTCGCGCTCGTGATCGGGGTGCGGGTCGAGCTCAGCAACGACGTACGGGACGCCGCGCGGGAGCGGGCCCGGGAGGTCGCGGCCGTGATCGAGGCCGGGCGGGGCGTGCCCGCCGTCACCGTGGCCGACCCGGACGAGGAGTTTCTGCAGGTCGTCGACCCCGCCGACGGGAGCGTGGTGGCGGCCAGCGCCAACGTCGAGGGACAGGGCGCGCTGGCCTCGCTGCGGGCCGGGCAGAGCACCGAGGTCGACACGGCTCTCGACGAGGACCCGTTCCTGGTGGTGGCGGTCGGGGCGCGGGACGGGGACCGGCGGCTGCTCGTCCTCGACGGACGGACGCCCGCCGGGGTGGCCGAGGCCACCACGACCGTCACCCGGCTGCTCCTCTTCGGCGTCCCGGTGCTGCTCGTGCTCGCGGCGGCCGCGACGTGGGCCGCCGTCGGGCGGGCCCTGCGACGCGTCGCACGCGCCGAGGCCGCGCAACGCCGCTTCGTCTCCGACGCCTCGCACGAACTGCGCTCGCCCGTCGCCACCGTCCGCCAGCACGCCGAGGTCGCCCTCGCCCACCCCGAACGGGCCGAGGCCGGGACTCTCGCCACGACGGTCCTCGACGAGGCCGTACGCATGCAGCGCCTCGTAGACGACCTGCTGCTGCTCGCCCGCGCCGACGAGCGCGCGACGGGACCCCGGCGGCTCCCCGTCGACCTGGACGACCTGGTCTTCGAGGAGGCGCGCCGGCTGCGTTCCTCCGTGGAGGACCTGCGGATCGACAGTGGCGCGGTGTCGGCCGCGCGGGTCGCCGGCGACGAGGCCGCCCTGCGCCGCCTCGTCCGCAACCTCGGCGAGAACGCCGCCCGGTACGCCCGTACGCGCGTCGCCTTCACCCTCGCCGACGGCGGCGACGGGCGCGTACGGCTGCTCGTGGACGACGACGGGCCCGGCGTCCCGGAAGCCGAACGCGCCCACGTCTTCGACCGGTTCGTACGGCTGGACGAGGCGCGGTCGCGCGGGGAGGGCGGGACCGGGCTTGGGCTGGCCATCGTGGAGGAGGTGGCCGCGGCGCACGGCGGGAGCGTGACGGTGGGGGAGGTGCCGGGGCTGGGCGGGGCGCGGTTCGCGGTGACGCTGCCGTCGGCGGAGACCTGAGCGTTAGCGCTTCGCTGGAAGTGCGGTGAGCCGGCTGCGGGTCGTCTGTGGCTGGTCGCGCAGTTCCCCGCGCCCCTACGGAGCACTGGGACCGCACCTGGACCTGACAGGCCGCTCAGCTTTGTTCAGCGTCTGTTCAGCTGTGGCGCGGGAGTCTCGGTGCACAGGCCGAGGAGGCTGCCATGAACACCACCAGGCGCAAGGTTCTGTGGCCCGGAGTCGCCGTGACCGCGGCCGCGCTGCTCGCGGGGGCCTGCTCCGGGAGCAGCGGGGCGGAGAACACCGGCGGCGGGAACGGCGACTGCGTCCGGGTCTTCGACGAGGAGACCGGCAGGACGGGCTCCGAGTGTCTGCCGACCGCCCCCGAGAAGGACCGCGTCGACCTCGCGAAGCCGGACTTCACGCACCCGACCAAGATCACCAACCCACTCCACCCCACCAGCAAGGTCGCCCAGAACATCTACGGCGGACAGGTGGACGACAAGCCCTTCCGCACCGAGGTCAGCCGGCTGCCCGACACCAAGAAGATCACCTGGGACGGCCGTACGATCCCCGCGGTCGAGGTGCAGTACGTCGCCTTCTCCGACGGCCGGATCCAGGAGGTCGCCCTCGACTGGTACGCGCAGGCCGACGACGGCTCGGTCTGGTACCTCGGCGAGGACGTCTTCAACTACGAGGACGGCGTCGTCGCCGACACCGAGGGCACCTGGCAGGCGGGCGAGGGAAAGGCACCGGCGGCCATGATCATGCCCGCGAGGCCGGAGAAGGGTGATGTGTACCGACCGGAGAACCTCCCGGGCGTCGTCTTCGAGGAGGTCGAGGTCAAGGCCGTCGACCAGACCGTGCCCGGGCCGTACGGGCCGGTGGAGGGCGCGATCACGGTCCGCGAGCTGCACATGGACGGGACGTACGAGGACAAGGTCTTCGCCCCCGGGTACGGGGAGTTCTCCACCGGCACCAAGAGCGGCGAACTGGAGGCGGCTTCGCTCGCGGTGCCGACGGACGCGGTGCGCGCGCCGGTCCCGGAGCGGCTGACCGCCCTCGACCGGGCCGCCCGAGCCGTCGTGGACGGCGGTGAGTCGGACACGTCGGCGGTCCGTGAACTTCGCGGCGCCTGGGACGCGTACCGTGCCTCCGACCGCGTACCCGACCTGCTGCGGCGGCAGATGACACGCGACCTCGACACACTCGCGAAGGCCGTCGCCGCGAAGGACGCGGAGGATGCGCGCGGTGCCGCGCTGCGGTGCGCGCAGAACACCTCGGACCTGCGGCTGCGGTACGAGCCCCTGCGGACCGTGGACCTCGACCGGCTCGAACTCTGGGCCCGGCAACTGCGTATAGACGCGACGGCCCGTGACGACGGAGCCGTGGCCGGCGACGTGACCAGCCTGGAGCTCGTCTGGGAGCGGCTGCGCGACGATGCGCCGAAGGAGGCGGCGGCCGGCTTCGGTACGGATCTGAAGGCGGCCCGGGCGGCGGCGGACCGCGGGGACACGGCGGAGGTCGAGCGGTTGGCGCCTCAACTTGTCTCGGACATCGGGCAGTTGAGGTAATCCGGTGGGTTCACAGAGGTGACTGCCACGTCACCGTCGTGCCCGTTCCCCGGTCGTCGCTGTCCGGCTCCCTCTCCGTCTTCCTCGCCGCCTCCCTCTCCCCATCTCCCTCCCCTTCTCCCTCCCCCTCCGTCCTCCCGTCGTCGGACACGGTCAGTCGTACCGCGGGCCGGCTGTCCGGGAGCCGCACCGTCGCGTCGATCGTGACGGTGATGCGGGTGGTGCCGGGGCGGCGGGACGCGGTGGCCAGGGCGTCGCGGAGGGCGGTGAGGAGGCGGGCGGCGACCGGGTCCGGGATGCGGGTGTCGACGGGGCCCGTGAACTGCACGGAGGGCTGGACGCCGAGTACCGCCGCGGCGCCCGCCGTCTCGCGAAGTACCTTGCCGCGGAGGGTGGTTGGGGCGTCGGCGGGCGGCTGTTGGAGCGCGAAGATCGTCGTGCGGACCTCCTGGACGGTCGACCGGAGTTCGTCGACCGCCCGGCCGAGCATCGCGTGGACCCCGGGGTCCGGCTCCTTGCCGGCGGCGCTGCGTCGCTGAGTGGACTCCAGCATCATGCCCGTCGCGAAGAGCCGCTGGACGACCAGATCGTGCAGGTCACGGGCGATCCGGTCGCGGTCCTCGAAGACCGCGAGCCGCTCCCGGCGCTGCTGGGCGTCCGCGAGGACGAACGCGAGGGCGGCCTGCGAGGCGAACTGTGTGGCCAGCAGCCGCTCGACGGAGGTGTACGGGGGGTCGCCGCGCCGGCGCGGGAGGGCGAGGGTGCCGATGAGCCGGCCGTCGGCCTGGAGCGGCAGCAGCATGCTCGGCCCGAACCGGTGCCGTACGCGGGTCGTCATCCGTGGATCGGTCGCGGAGTCCTCGATGAACACCGGTTCGCCGCCCAGGAGTTGGTCCAGAACCGCGCTGCCGGGCTCGATGGTCGTGCCGACGAGGTCGCCCGGGTCGTCGAGCGTCGACGCCGTGACGATCTCCATGCCGCCCTCGTCCGTGGGCTGGAGGATCACCCCGGCCGAGGCGTCGGCGAGGACGCGGGCCCGTTCGGCGACCGTCATCAGCGCGTCGGCCGCCGCCTCGCCGGTGAGCAGGGCCGTGGTCACGGCCGCCGCGCCCTCGATCCAGCGCTCCCGCTGACGGGCCGTTTCGTACAGGCGGGCGTTGCCGATCGCGATGCCCGCCTGCGTGGCCAGTACGCGTACGAGCTGTTCGTCCTCGTACGTGAAGGGGCCGCTGTCGCGCTTCCCGGTGAGGCGGAGGGTGCCGAACGCCTCGTCCCGCACGCGCACCGGCACGCGTAGGGAGCTGTGCGTCGCCCGCTCGTCCTCCGGCGGGCCGGCCGTGCGGAACTCCGTGCGGTCGCCGTGGCCGGGGTCGGGTACATCCAGCGCCGCGTACCGGGCGTCGGTCAGCTCGGCCGCGCTGTCCACGATGTGCTGGAGCGTGGGGCGCAGCTCCAGGTCGCCGACGACGCCGAGGACGGCTTCGAGGAGGCGGGGGAGCGGGCCAGGGGGAGCGGAGGGCTCGGTGGGTTCGGCGGGTTCGGTGGGTTCGGTGGGTTCGGTCATGCGGGGCGGCGGAGGGTCCGGCTCACGGCGTACGAGGTGCGTACGGACGAGTGCGTACGGTCGAGGTGCGTACGGACTGGGTGGGGGCCGCTCAGGTGGCCAGCGGGTCGAGGACCAGCGGCTCGACCTTGCCCTCCAGCATCGCGCCCAGGCCGAGGACCGCGCACACCTCGGGCCGTTCGGCGATGTGCACCGGCATGCCCGTCGCGTGCCGCAGCATCTGGTCGAGGCCCGGCAGCAGGGCGCTGCCGCCGACCATCATGATCCCGCGGTCGGCGAGGTCGGCCACCAGGTCCGGCGGGCAGACGCGCAGCACCTTGCCGATGCCGTCGAGCACGGCGGTGAGCGGGGTCTGGATCGCGTCGCGCACGGCGGCCGTGTCGACCTGCACGGAACGGGCGAGGCCGGTGGCCACGTCCCGGCCGTGGATCTCGGTGGAGGCGGGGCCGTGCGCGGTGAGCCCGTTGCCGGAGAGGGCCAGCTGCAGCGGCCGTACGCTCTGCGACGGAAGCATCAACTCGTGCTGGTGGCGCAGGTGTTGGACGATCGCGTGGTCGATGGCGTCGCCGCCGACGGGGATGCGTTCGGCGGTGACGATCGAGCCGAGGGACAGCACGGCGACCTGGGTGGCGGCTGCCCCGCACACCATGATCATGGTGGCCTCGGGCTGCTCCACGGGCAGCCCGCAGCCGACGCCGGCGGCGATGAGCGTGTCGACGAGCTCGACGCGCCGCGCACCGAGCCCGACGAGCGTCTCGACCGCGGCGCGCTGGGCGAGCGGGTCGGCATCATGCGGGGTGCAGGCGGCGGCCCGCAACCGGGGCTTGCGGCGCAGGGTGCGGCGGACCTTGTCGCCGAGCAGCTGGCGCAGCATCCGCTGGGCCATCTCGATGTCGACGACCGTGCCGCCGGAGACGGGCCGCACGACACGGATGTAGTGGGGCGTACGGCCCGTCATCTTCTCGGCGAACTCGCCGACCGCGATCAGGGCGCCGGTCCTCGTGTTCACGGCGGCGACGCTCGGCTGGTCCACGATCAGCCCGGCCCCCTTCACGAAGACACGGGTCCTCGCCGCTCCCAGGTCGACGGCGAAATGGCAGCGGCGCAACTGCTCCAGGCTGGCGGTCATGGCGGGTCCTCCCGAGAGCGCAGACCGTGGGGCTCCGCCGGGCGGCGGTCCTCTCTCGCATCGTGGGGGAGCTGACGGGGTGTCGCCTTTCGGGGTGGGCCGGGCGGGGTGCCGCTGGACGGGTGGTCTTGGGCGTCCGGGCGCTTCGGACGTCCGTCTCCCTGGCGGAAAGCCGCCAGGGCAGCTTTCCGCCATCTCCCGTCGGCACCACCGCAACACCGGCCCCTCGACACTCTTCGCAGCACCCGGACCCCATCCCCGGTCCGAGAAGATCCGAGAAGAGAGGTACGGATGATCAGAGGATCCGCGAGACGCGGGGCGGCGCTCGCGTCGGCCGGGCTCGTGCTCGCCCTGCTCCCCATGGGCGGGGCCGACGCGCAGGACGCCGGCAGCCCGGCCGTTACGAAGGCCGTCGCGTCCGCCGCCCGCACCGTCACCCTCGTCACCGGTGACAAGGTCACCGTCACCGAACTCGGCGGCGGCAAGGAGACGGTGACCGTCGAACGGCCGAAGGGGGCCACCGGGGCGGTCCGTACGCAGACGGCGAACGGCGCCGTCACCGTCGTACCGGACGAGGCGCTGCCGTATCTGCGGGCCGGCACCCTCGACCGGCGGCTGTTCGACGTGAGCGAGCTGATACGTCAGGGGCTCACCGATCAGAAGACGGACGAGCTGCCGCTGATCGTGACGTACGAGAAGGGCGCGCGCGTGGCGACCCCGCGCGGGACCGAGAGGACGCGCGGACTGCCGAGCATCCGTGGGGCGGCCGTCGGCGCCGGCAAAGGGCGGACGTTCTGGCGGGCCCTGACGCGTCAGGACGGAATCGACAAGGTCTGGCTCGACGGGCGGGTCCGCGCGGACATGGCCGAAAGCAACGCCCAGATCGGTACGCCAGAGGCCTGGGAGGCGGGGCTGACCGGGAAGGGTGTCACGGTCGCGGTCCTTGACACGGGGGTGGATGCCGGCCATCCCGATCTCGCCGGGCGGGTCTTGGCGACCAGGAGTTTCATCGAGGGCGAAGAGGTCGCCGACCGCAACGGCCATGGCACGCACGTCACTTCGACCGTGGGCGGCAGCGGTGCCGCGTCCGACGGCAAGGAGAAGGGCGTCGCGCCGGGCGCCGCGCTGGCCGTCGGAAAGGTGCTCAGCGACCAGGGCTCGGGCAGCGAGTCGCAGATCATCGCCGGGATGGAGTGGGCCGCACGGGACGTCGGGGCCGAGGTCGTCTCGATGAGCCTCGGGTCGACCGAGGCCAGCGACGGCACCGACCCCATGGCCCAGGCCGTCGAGACCCTCTCCAAGGAGACCGGCACGCTGTTCGTCGTCGCCGCGGGCAACACCGGCGCCCCCTCCTCCATCGGCTCGCCCGGCGCCGCCGACTCCGCACTGACCGTCGGCGCGGTCGACTCCGCCGACCAGGCCGCCTACTTCACGAGCGCCGGCCCGCGCCACGGCGACCACGCACTGAAGCCCGACCTCTCCGCGCCGGGCGTCGAGATCCTCGCCGCGCGCTCCCGCCTCGCGGGCGGCAGCGGCGACTACACCTCCATGAGCGGTACGTCGATGGCGACGCCCCATGTCGCGGGCGTGGCCGCGCTTCTCGCCGAGCAGCACCCCGACTGGACCGGCGCGCAGCTCAAGGACGCACTGGTGTCCACGTCCAGGCAACTCGACGCGTCCGCCTATGTGCTGGGCGCCGGACGAGTGAGCGTGCCGGAGGCCGTGAAGGCCCGGGTCACCGCCACGGGAAGCGCCGACCTCGGCTTCTACAGCTGGCCGTACGAGGCGAACGAGCCGGTCACGAAGACCGTCACCTACACGAACTCCTCCGATGCGGCAGTCGACTTGAACCTCACCGTGCGGGGAGCACCCGAGGGCGTCGCGACACTCGCCGACTCCACCCTGACCGTGCCCGCACACGGGACCGCGTCCACGACCGTGAAAGGGGACGGGGCCAAGGCGCCGGTGGGCAACACCAGCGGGCAGATCGTCGCCTCGGCGGCGGACGGCACACCCGTCGCGCACACCGCCTTCGGCCTGGTCAAGGAGGAGGAGCGGTACACGCTCACCGTCCATGTCAAGGACCGTGACGGCGACGCGACCGCCGCGGATCTGGTGGTGCAGCACCTCGCCCGGGACGTGGACCCGTTCCCGGCCCACGTCGGGGACTCGGGCACGGTGGAGCTGAGGCTGAAGCCCGGCACGTACAGCGTCGACACCTTCCTCGACGTACGCGGCAGCCGCGGCGCCGACTCACTCGGGTTCGGCTTCCTCGCGGCACCCGAGATC
The DNA here is from genome assembly GCF_008905045.1 of Streptomyces albicerus. Taxonomy (GTDB): domain Bacteria; phylum Actinomycetota; class Actinomycetes; order Streptomycetales; family Streptomycetaceae; genus Streptomyces; species Streptomyces albicerus. Next base: position 55,445 of record NZ_VWMY01000064.1, on the reverse strand, counting down.
GACCTCGACCAGGACCGTGAAATCACCCTGGACGGCCGGAAGTTGAGGGAGATCTCGGCGCGCGTCGACCGGCGTACCGAGACCCGTCAGCAGCTCATGGAGTACGACCGCGCGGCGAGCGGCGCGGACCTGTTCGGGGCCGTCCAGGTGCCCGTCAAGTACGACAGCGTCTTCGCGGCACCCACGGCGAAGGTGACGAAGGGCAGCTTCGAGTACCGGACGGTGTGGCGGCTAGGGAAGCCGACGCTGGAGGTCAAGGGGGTCGGTGAGGCGGTCGCCCAGCCCGGCGGCACGCTCATCGAAGGGCGCCGCAAACTGCCGCTCGTCGATGTCGGCACCGGGGACTACGGCGGCAAGGACGTGCGCGGCAAGGCCGTTCTCGTACGCATGCGGGACGGGGCGGTTCCGGCCGAGGTCGCTCAGGCCGCGCAGGACGCGGGAGCCGAGGCGCTGTTCGTGACGGACGACGTGCCCGGGCGGCTCAACGCCTGGTTCGGCACCGACGACAACGCGGACCGGCCGCTGCAGATCGCCACGGTGAACGCGGCGGACGCGGCGCGCCTGCGAGCGGCCGGAAAGGCCGAGACGAACGGGACGCCCAACACGCCCTACACGTACGACCTTTCGGAGGGACACCGGGGGAGCATTCCGGCACGGGACCTGACGTACGAGCCCTCGCGTGGTCAACTCGCCGTCCTGGACACGAAGTTCCACGCGGTGAAGCCTGTTTCCGGGAGTGAGTTCCGGTACTCGCTCACCGACGACTCCTTCCCCATCGGTATCGGCTTCCAGGAGCGGATCGACTTCCCGGCCGAGCGGACCGAGTACGTGTCCACGGGTCCCGGGCAGTTGTGGCACGAGTCCGTCAACGTCGGCGCCGGGGATCTGGAGGAGCGCGGCGGTCTTGTCCGCTATCGCGGGGGCACGCGCCCGGACCTCGACTGGTTCAGGCCGGTCTGGCACCCGTGGCTCGGCACCGGACTCGGCTGGGGGCAGCAACGGGCGGGCGGCCAGCTGCAGTTCAACACTCCGGGCTGGGGCGATTCCGGACCCGATCACACCGGCTTCGGCAACGTGTGGAGCGAGGACACCGGCATGACCCAGTTCACCGAGGTCTACCTCGACGGGGAGCTGGTCGACCGTCGGATGAGTTCCGGCGCGTACGTCTGGGACGCGCCCGCCGACGAGCGCACGTACAAGGTCGTCACGGACACGACGCTCGACGCGGACCGCTGGAAGCTCGCCACAAAGGGCCACTCCGAGTGGACCTTCAGGTCGGCGGCCACCCCCGAGGACCGCTGGACCGTCCTGCCACTGCTCAACCTCGGCTTCGACGTCGACACCGACCTCGCGGGGAACGTCCGGGGCGGGAGCAGGCTGCCGCTCGGCATCCACTCCTCGTACGTGGCGGGCGCGGCGGACACCGGAGCCACCGGCGCCATCGGTGGCGGAAAGCTCGAAGTCTCGTACGACGACGGCAAGTCGTGGCGGACGGTGCGGCTCTCCGACGAGCTCTCCGAAGGGGGCTCCGACGGGGTTTCCGACGTCGGTGAGGCCGCCTGGAAGGGCACGGTGACCGTGCCGCGCGACGCGGAGTACGTGTCGCTGCGGGCCTCGGCGAGTGATGACCGGGGCGGCTCGGTGACGCAGGAGATCATCCGTGCGGTGGGCGTGAAGTAGGGCCGCGCCGACCGCACGAGAGCAGACGGCGCCGCCTCCCCCTGGGGCCGGGAGGCGGCGCCTTCGCGATCGGGCCGACCCGGCGTCTACGAAGGGGACTTCAACGGATCGACGATGCCGCGTACGACGCCGAGGTCCACCAAGTCCTGGGGACGGATGCGGAGCTGATCAGCCGTGGTGCGCACCTCGTCCGGCGGCCGTTTGAGGATGGCGGCGGCGAGTTCGGGGGCGATGACGGAGAAGTAACTGTCCGGCGTGGCCCAGGTGTTGTCGGGAGCGGCGAGGGCCAGGGCGCCGCCCGAGCCGCCCTCGCCGATCAGCAGTGTGGTGACGGGCGTTCGGGCGGCGGCCACGGCTCCGAACAGCTCCGCGATCGCCGCGCCCGCACCCTGCCGCTCGGCCTCCGCGTCGTTGGCGGCACCCGGGGTGTCCACCAACGTCAGTACGGGGATGCGGAGTCGGTCGGCGAGCCGGATCAGCCGGGCGGCCGTGCGGTACCCGGCGGGACGGGTGGCGGTACCGGTCTGGGCGGCGTAGGCGACCGTACGGCCGTCGTCCGCCCGTGTGCCGAAACCGCAGAGCATGCCGTCGTCGGTGCCGCCGCAGCGGTCGCCGCTGATAGCCGCCCGGCTGGTGAAGCAGGCGTCCAAGTAGGCGGTGGCGTGGGGGCGTTGGGGGGAGCGGGCGTTGCGTACGGCGTCCCAGCCGGTGGCCGGGAGGTCGGTGTCGGCCAGGGCGGGGGGAGGCGGGGCGGGCTCGGCCGATGTCGTGGTCAGCAGGCGCAGCCAGAGCCCCAGTGCCCCCGGCAGCTCCTCCGGGGGGACCACCGCGTCGATCGCTCCCGCCGCCAGCTGCGCCTCCGCCGTGTAGGCCGCCGGGTCCGCGGCGGGCGGGCGTACGCGCGAGCCCGCGAAGCCCACCTGGGCGCCCGGGAGGGCGAGGATGACGTCGGCGCCGGCGCCCAGGGTGGCCCAGCCGCCGCCCGTCGTCGGGTCGCGCAGGACCGCGATCTGCGGCAGCCCGGCCTCGCGGGTGAGCGCCGACTGCCGTGCCACACGCTGGAGTTGGACCAGCGCGCGCATGCCCTCCTGCATCCGGCTGCCGCCCGTCGCGACGAGGGAGACGACCGGGAGACGGTGCTCGCGCGCATACGCGTACGCCGCCTCCAGTCGGTCACCCGTGCGCTCGCCCAGCGATCCGCCGAGGAAGCCGAACTCGAAGGAGATCAGCACGGCGCGGGTCCCGCCGACGGTCGCCGTACCGCAGACCACCGACTCCTCCTCGCCGGTGCGGGCCGCCGCGCGGGCGCGGGAGGCGTCGTACCCCTGCCAGGAGAGGGGTGCGTCCGGCCCGTACTCGCCCGCTGGGGCGGGCAGTTCGGTGAAGCGGCTGGTGATGCCGCCGGTGGAGTCGAGGGAGTCGTCGGGGAAGTCGCTGGTGGAGTCGTCGGGGAGCTCGTCGGTGACGAGACCGATGGCCTCGCGGGCCGTGAACCTCTGGGCGCCCTCAGTCATGGGCCAGTGCGCGCTTCATGATCTTGCCCATGTCGTTGCGGGGCAGGGCGTCGAGGTAGTGGACGACGCGAGGCCGCTTGTGGGGCGCAAGGCGGCGGGCCACGTGGTCTGCCAACTCTTCGGCGGGCGGCCGTGTTTGGGGATCGGCGGGCACGATCCACGCCACGATCCGCTCGCCGAGGTCGGCGTCCGGCTCACCGGTGACCGCGGCCTCCCGTACCCCCGGGTGCTCCAGGAGCGCGTTCTCGATCTCACCCGCCCCGATCTTGTAGCCGCCGCTCTTGATGAGGTCGGTGGCCTTCCTGCCGACGATGCGTACGTATCCGTCGGGGTCGCGCACCGCCATGTCGCCGGTGCGGAACCAGCCGTCCTCGGTGAAGGCCGCCGCGGTCGCGTCGGGACGGTTCAGATACTCGGTGAAGAGGTTCGGCCCGCGGACCTGGATCTCACCCACGGTCTCCCCGTCGTACGCCTCGACGGCCGTCGTCCCGTCCTCCTCCGTCAGCCGCACCTCGACGCCCGGCAGCGGAACCCCGACCGTGCCCGCGCGCGGCTCCCCGTCCGCGCGGACACTCGTGTTCATCAGGGTCTCCGTCATCCCGTACCGCTCGATGACCCGCCGACCCGTCGCCTCCGCGATCCGCTCGTGGTCGTGCACGGGCAGGGCCGCCGACCCCGACACGAGCAGCCGCGCCCTCGCGAGGGCCTTCGCCAGCGCGGGGTCGCCGGGCAGGGCCTCCGCGATCCGGTGGTACATCGTCGGCACCCCGAACAGCATCGTGGCCCCTTCGGTCAACTCCCGTGCCACGCCCGCCGTTTCGAAGCGACCGAGATGCCGTACGGATCCGCCGCGGCGCAACGGACCGAGGATGCCCAGGATCAGGCCGTGCACATGGAAGAGGGGGAGGCCGTGCACGAGAACGTCGTCGCCGGTCCACTGCCAGGCGTCGGCGAGGGCGTCCAGGGTGGTGGCGATGGCCCGGCGGGGGATGACGGCGCCCTTCGGGGGGCCGGTGGTGCCGGAGGTGTAGACGACGAGGGCGGGGGATTCGGGGGAGGGGTCGGGGGCGCCGGCCGTGGGCAGTGCTGTCGCCCCCGTGGCGTGTACGTCGATGTCGACACGCTCCAACTTTCCTAGTGCGGGCGGGAGTTGGGCGTCCGGCGCCGCGAGCACGCACGTCGGCGCGCTGTCCGACACGATGTGCCCCAGCTCGCTCTCGCCCGACTTCGGGTTGAGCGGTACGGCGGGGACGCCCGCCAGCAGCGCGGCGACCACGGCGACGGCGGTCTCCAGGGTGGGGGTGCCCCAGACGGCGATCCGGCCCGCCCCACCGACGCGGTCGGCCAGTGGGGCGGCGGTGGCCGCGAGTTCGCCGTAGGTCAGGGAGCGGTCGCCGAAGCGCAGCGCGGGCCGGTGCGCGCCGGCGCCGTCCGGGTCCGCCAGGGCCTCGGTCAGGGCCGGGAAGAGAGGAGACACGCGTCGTACTCCTTAGTCGTCTGTCATTGCGAGCGCCGCCGGGGTCATCCCCAGTCGGGTACCACCAGCGCGAGCCACACCACGGCGGGGACCACGGCCACCACGATCCCTCCGTACACCATCAACTGCCGGAAGAAACGCTCCCGGTCGACGCCGGGTGCCGCCGCGAGCACCAGCGCACCGTTGGTCGAGAAGGGGCTCACGTCCACCACCGTCGCCGACACCGCGAGCGCCGCCACCATGCCGACCGCCCCGATCTCGCCCTGCGCCAGGAACGGCACCGCCAGCGGGATCAGCGCCCCCATGATGCCGACGGAGGAGGCGAACGCGGAGACCAGGGCGCCGATGTAGCAGAGCAGTACGGCGGACAGCAGCGGGATGCCGATGTCGCTGACGCCCTCGCCGGCCCAGTCGATCGTGCCCATCTCGTCCAGGACGCCGACGTACGTCAGCACACCGCAGATCAGCAGGACCGTCGACCAGGCGATCTGGGAGACGGCGTTGCGGCTGTCCTCCGGCCAGCAGGCGGCGAGCAGGACGGCGAGGGTGATGGACGTGAGCCCGGCGTCCAGGTCGAAGGCGAGCACGGCGACGACCAGGGCGACGAGGGCGGCGAGAGTGGCGATACGGGCGGGGTTGAGGCGGATGGTCTCGTCTTCGGGCCTCTCGCGCTCTGCGAGCTTCGTGGGCGCGCCCTTCCCGTCGGTGCTGGTGCTGGTGCTGGTGTTTGTGCTGGTACCGGTGTTGTCGCTGGTGCTCGTGCCCGCGCCGGTGGACGGGGACGAGGACGGCGAAGGTCCAGTGCCCGTGGTCCCGGACGTCGAGGCGCCGACGCCTGTGCCCCCCTTGGGCGACGAGGCCTCCGCGACGACCTCGTCGCGCCCCAGCTTCAGCCCGCCGAACAGGACGAACATCACCCCCGCGATCACGAGGTTGACGACGAGTGAGGCGAGGAAGAGAGCGACCTCGTTGCCGGGGAGGTCCTCGCGCTCGACGATGCCGTTGACGATCGTCCCGTAGATGCTGATCGGGGAGAAGCCGCCGCCCTGCGCGCCGTGCACCACCATCGCGCCCATCAGCAGCGGGCTGATGTGGTACCGCGCGGCGAAGCTCAGCGCGATCGGCGCCACGATGGCGACGGCGGCCGGACTGACCGCGCCGATCGCGGTGAGCGCCCCCGTCAGCACGAACATCACCCACGGGATGAGCACGACCCGTCCGCGTACGAGCTGGATCGAGGCGTGCACCAGCCAGTCGGTGGTGCCGTTGGCCCGGGCGATCGCGAACAGGTACGTCACGCCGACGAGCACGACGAAGAGGTCGCCGGGGAAGCCGGCGAAGATCTTGTCGGCGTCGAGTTCCGCGACGAGTTCGCCGACCCCGAAGGCGGCGGCGAAGGCGAGGGCGCCCATGTTGATGGAGCGAGTGGTGGCGATCACGAACACCACGACGAGCACGAGGATCGATATCAGTTCGGCGGACATACGGGCTCCCGTCTTTGGGTCCCTTGTCGAGTGGCTGAATGGCTGAATGGCTGAATGGACGAGTGGCTGAGTGGTTCAGTGGCCAAGTGGCTGAACCACATTCGACCGCGACCATGGAGAGCGTCAAGGGAAGTGACGTAAATTGGTTCAGCCACTCAGCCAAAGGGGGAAGGCCGGACATGACCGACGCACTGCGGCCGATGGGGTCCAAGCCGCGCCTGTACGAGCAGGTCCTCGACCGCCTGCGCAGTTACGTCACCGAGGGCGGCCTGGGCGCCGGCGACCGCCTCCCGCCCGAGCGCGACCTGGCGGCCCGCCTCGGCGTCAGCCGCGCCTCCGTGAAGCAGGCCATCGTCGTCCTGGAGGTCCAGGGACTCGTGGAGGCCCGCCACGGCGGCGGCACCTACCTGGTCCGCGACACCCTCGACGTCGAACCGGTGGAGCAACTCGTCGAACGCCGCCGCCGGCTCCCCGACGTACTCGACGCCCGCGAGGCGTTGGAGACCAAGCTCGCCGAACTGGCCGCCGAGCGCCGCACCGACGAGGACATCGCCGCCATGGACGCCGCCCTCGCCCATATGCAGGACGAGATCAGGGCGGGTGAACACGGCGTCGAGGGCGACCGGCTCTTCCACGCGGCGGTCACGGCGGCGGCCCACAGCGGCATCCTCGCCGAGTTCATGCACGCCATCGCCGACCAGATCACCGAGAGCCGCCACGAGTCGCTGCGTCAGCCGAGCCGTCCCACCCGCTCCTTCACCCAGCACCGGGCGATCTTCGACGCGATCGTCGCCCAGCAGCCCGGCCGGGCGGCCGCCGCGATGCGCCGGCACGTACAGACGGTGGCGAAGGTGCGGCTGCTGGACTGGGACCCGGAGGAGAACGACGCACAGCGGCTCTGACGGGCGTCGCTAGGATCCGGTGCCATGACCGCGCCCTCCACGACGCCCGACCCAGCGCCGTCCACGACGCCGGACTCGGCGTCCGCCACGACGCCCGCCGCCACCACCCCAACTCCGCCTTCCGCGAACGGACGGGAGCCCACCATCCTCGCCACCTCCGGCGGCCACCGTGCCGGCGGCGGCCGGACCATGGTGATGTTCGACGCCCTGGTGCACCACGCGGTCGAACTGTCGGGCGCCCACGGCCGCCGCCCGCGCGTCATGTACATAGGCACGGCCATCGGCGACGCCGAACACTTCACGGCACGCATGGCCGAGGCCGCGCGCGTGGCGGGCTTCGACCTCACTCCACTCCAGCTCTTCCCGATGCCCAACCACGACGACGTCGAGGGCACGGTCCTCGAACAGGACGTCATCTGGGTCATGGGCGGCTCGGTGGCGAACCTCCTCGCGGTGTGGCGGGTGCACGGCCTCGACGACATCCTCCGCCGGGCCTGGGCGTCGGGTGTCGTCCTCAGCGGCGTCAGCGCGGGTTCGATCTGCTGGTTCCAGGGCGGCACCACGGACTCCTTCGGCCCCGAACTCCGCCCGCTCACCGACGCGTTGGGCTTCCTGCCGTACGGCAACGGCGTCCACTACGACACCGACACCGGCCGCCGCCCTCTCGTCCACCGCCTCGTCGCGGAGGGCACCCTCCCCACCACCCACTGCACCGACGACGGGGTGGGCCTGGTCTACCGCGGCACCGAACTGACCGAAGCCGTCTCGGAGTTGCCGGGCAAGGGCGCGTACATCGTGAGGCGCGACGGCGACACGGCCGTCGAGGAACGCGTCGAGCCGCGCCACCTGCCGACGATCACCTGACGTCGTCCGATCGCAAAGTGACTGTTACGTCATCCTCTCTGTTCACCCTCCGAGGTTGACGACGAGGCCCGGGGCCGCGACGCCGATGGGGTACGCGAAGGCTGTCGCGGCCGCTTCTCGCGCGGTCGCCGGATCCGTCCCCGGCCAAAGGTGGGTGAGCATCAGTCGGGCAGCGCCCGCTTGGTGGGCGTACTGGCCGGCCAGTCGTGCTGTCAGCAGATACGGTGCGTCGGCGGTCGGTACCCGGTGGACGTACGTGGCCTCCGACAGGAACAGGTCGGCGCCTGCCGCGAGGCGCGGGATGTCCTGGCTGGGACCGGTGTCGCCGGTGTAGGCGAGCACGGCCTCCGGTGTGGTGAGCCGAATGCCCGCATCGGGCACGAAGTGCGGCAGGAGCCAGGTGTCGGCGGTGAAGGGCCCGATCTCGAACCGGTCGCCGGGGCTGAACTCGTGGAGGTGGTACGCCCCGGCGTACATGCTCGGTCTGTCGAGGGCGAGAACGGCGTCGACCGCTCCGTGCGGGGCGTGGACGGGCAGGGGTGGCGGCGGGTCGTCGCTCAGGCCTCGGGCGCGTAGCAGCGGGTTGAGGTCGGCGCAGTGGTCGGGATGCCCGTGGCTGACCAGCACGGCGTCGACCGCGTCGACGGTGCCGAGCTGGAGCAGGCGCGGCAGCGTGGCATAGCCGGGGTCGACGAGCAGTCGGAACCCGGCGTACTCCACGAGGTAGCCGCTGCATGCCTGGGCTGCGGTGGGCCATGCGCCACAGCCACCGAGAACCGTCAGTCGCATGAGACGGGACCCTAGTGCCGCGCCTTGAACTCGGGCGAGAAGACCGTCATCCCGGTCTTCGTCGTCAGAAGAGATCTCTCCTCCCGGCGCCCGCCGGGGCCGGGCTCAGCGGTGGCCGCCACCGGGGACAGGTCCCAACATGCGTGCTGATGCCGGACGTCGGCAGTTCATTCCGGGCCGCCGGACAAGTCGGCTGCGGGCCGTGCTTCGTGGAGGGCCGCGAGCGCGGCGGCGAGCTTGCCCCGGCTGGAGATGCCCAGGCGCGGATAGATCCGGTACAGGTGGGCTCCGACGGTGCGGTGCGAGATGAACAGGCGCTGGCCGATCTCCCGGTTGCTCAGCCCCTGTGACGCCAGCTCGGCTATCTGCTTTTCCTGGGCCGACAGCTGCTCGTCGGTGTTCGCGTGCCGCCGACCGCCCGATTCGCCGGCCGCACGCAGCTGCTCGCGGGCCATCTCGGCCCAGGGCTGCGCGCCGACCCGGTCGAACTCGTCGCGGGCGGCGCGCAGCGGGTTCCGGGCGTCCACGTTGCGGCGTTGCCGGCGCAGCCAGCGGCCGTGGTGCAGGTGCAGCCGGGCATGCGACAGCGGCCAGCCGGCCGGCAGCGCGGCGAGGGCCGCGGTGTAGCGCTCCTCGGCCGTGTCGTCCGGAGCCAGCACTGCGTCGGTGTAGGCGTGTGCGACCACCATCATTTCCGAGGGCAGCTGGTCGGCCAGCTCTGGAAGTTCGGCCAGTAGTTCCCGGGCCTGCTCAACGACGCCGGCGGCGACCGCGGCGTCCGCCAGGTCCGGTGCGAGCAGCCAGCGGCGCACCGAGTGGTAGTGCTGATCGGCCGGATCGAACGCACGCGCGAGAATGTCGTACGCCTCCGTTGCGCGGCCGTCGAAAAGAGCGAGGAGGCCGTCGATCTGCTGCGCCGGCGAGGCGGCGAACGGCATACCGGCGAACAGGCTGTGGGCGCGCAGTTCGCGGACCGTCCGCGCCGCGGCCTCGGTCTCACCACGCAGCGTGGCCGCCAGGCCGGCCATCGCCTTCAGGCCCAGCCAGACGATCCACTCCCCGGTCTCCTCGGCCAGGACGAGCCCCTCGGCGCACTCTTCGCGAGCCCGGTCGAGCTGACCGAGGTACACCCGCGACCCGCCGGCGGCCAGCGAGCGGGCGAGCAGCCCGAGCCTGCCCTGGGACCGCCATGCCGCGGACGCCAGCGCGTTGTACCGGGCGGAGCTGCTGAGGTCGCCGATGCCCATCGTGCCGCTGCCGAGGAAATGCAGGATCCAGCCGTCCTCGCGGTCCGGCTCGAGGCCGTGGAGCCGCGCGATCAGGTCGACGCCGTGCCGGTACGGTTCGGTGTGCGCCCGTACCATCAGTACGTGGGGGGCGTCCGGATCGGGACTCCAACGATCCAGTTCGGCCGCGGCCTCAGCACGCACGTGTGCATCGCCGTCCTGGAAGAAGCATCGTGCGGCGGCACGCCACAGCAGGTTCTCGGCGACGTCACCGGCTCCTGCGTCGAACGCTTCGGCCGCCGCGATGACCATGTCCTGGATCCGCCGATGCGGCTCGTCCGGTTCGAACGCGAACTTGTCGGACACGGCCAGGAGACGGGCTCGTTCCACCGGGCCGAGTGCGCTCAAGTCGGTGCGGTCCAGCAGCACCTGGGTGTTGATGCGGTCGTTGATCTCGCTGGAGAGCTCGGCTGCCCGGACCAGGATGCCGGTTCGGCGGCGTGCGTCGTGGACGAGTTCGGCCGCCTGGCGCAGGGCCGGGACGGCCGCCGCCACCTTCCCCCTGGCCTGCGACCCGTCGGCGAAGCGCTCGAGTCGGGCAGCCAGTTCCTCGTCCGGACCGATCGTGGCCGCGGCCTGGTGGGCCAGTTGGCGATCGGGAGTGTCGTCCATGACCACCGCGAGGGCGCGGTGGGTGGCCAGCCGGTCGGCGACCGCGGCGCGGGTGTAGATCGCCGAGCGCATCAGCGGGTGCCGGAACTCGGGGGTACGGCCGACCAGGGCGACCAGGCCCGCGTCGATCGCCTCCTGCAGTGCGTTCAGGGAAACAGCCGAGCCGGTGAGGCGACTCGACACTTCCAGCAGCCGGCTCACCGGTGCGGTCGGCTCGGCTGCCAGGGCCAGGAGGAACGTGCGGCACTCCTGGCTTGCTGAGTCGGTACGTTCGGCGAACGCGGCCTCCAGCCGCTGGGTCAGCGGCAGATCATCCGGCTGCGCGGGCATGCCCCGCACCGCCTTGGGCAGCTCGACCAGGGCCAGTGGATTACCCGCGGCACGCTCCAGGATGAGCGCCCGTACCGGCGCCGGCAGATCGGGCGAGCCGGCATCGAGTAGCTCGGCGGCGGCCGTCCGGTCCAGCGGTTCCAGATGGAGGTTCGGTTGGCTCCGGCTGTAGGAGTCGAGGGACTGGATCCGGGAGGCGCCGATGACCAGGATGGCGTGGTCGCGGGTGCGCCGGGCGACGAACCTGAGCACGTCCCGGCTGGACGAATCGATCCACTGCAGGTCGTCGACGAGCAGCAGGAGCGGCTGCCGGTCGGCTGCGTCGGCGAGTAGTTCGAGTACGGCCAGCCCGACCTGGAATATGGACGGCTCGGTCTCCGTGGTGCCGAACGCGCCGTTGAGCGCCAGCTGGTGTGGGGTCGGCAGGTTCGTGATCCCGCGGGCGGCCGGTTGGAGCAGCAGTTGCAGTGCGGCGAACGGCAGCCACTGCTCGGTCTCCACCCCGGATGTGTGCAGCACAGTGAAACCGTTCCGGGCAGCCTCGGAGCCGACTTCGCGCAGCAGAGCTGACTTGCCGACGCCGGCGGTGCCCTGGACGAGCATCGCGCTGCCGTGCCCGGCCGTCGCGTCCGTCAGCAGCCCGCGCAGGGTGCGCAGTTCCTCGTCCCGGCCGATCATCGCGCGTGTGCCGGTGCCGGTCTCTGCGGGATTTCCGGCACGTGCGGCCTGCCGACGCTGCCCTTGCCACGGTTTACCTGCGTGGTGACAGAACGCTCAGGCATGGCCGGACGTTCGGTCGACGGCACAGCAGGTATCGGCATGTGGAGCTTCCTCCGGTAACGGTCACTACGTGCCGAATGCTACCCGTCGGCTGCGATCTCCCACACAGCGGATGTGCCTCAACCATCAGTCGAATGACTCTCGGATGACTCTGTAATGACTCTCGGACGACTCGGAGAATGGCGAGTCTCTGCCGATTCCGGGCGGACCCGCGGCTCCGCCCGAGTGTGATCCCGGGCGGGAGGAAGAAGCCCCGAAGGGGGCGGATGACGTGCGACGTCCGAGAGCGACGGCGACTTCGGTGGTCGCTCGTCAACGCCACGGTGCGGGTGCTGACCGGTCCGGCGGAAGCGGACGGCCCGTTCGCCGGGTGACTCGCATTGCGGTGAGTGACTCGCATTGCGGTCGAAGCGCCCCGCCGACGCGATCGGTTCCCAGGGATCAAGATGGGCTGGGGGCATGCCAAGGCGGGCGTGGCCCTGGCCCTGGCCTTGGCCCTTCAGGACCCGTTGCCGGTTGGCGATCTGGTCGTTCTGGTCGATCCGTTCGGGACGCCCGTTCGGATGCCCGGACGGTGCAATCCGGCATGGATCGCGCGTGAAGGGCGGGTCCTGTCGTCGATGACGGTCTCGGACCTACGGCGAGGCCGGCCCGTGGGCGGTGGGGGGACTCACACCGCGCCCAGCACGCCACCGAACGTCGTGGCGTCGTCGGCCTCGCCTGGCATGACGACGATCGCGGACGGTGGTCCGCAGCCCTGGAGCCGGCCAAGGAAAAACGTGGCCGGTTACTTGAGGATGCGGCTCGTCATGTCTCACCCAGCAGCTGACTGACGGCGCTTTCGATACCCAGGTAACGCTTCTCTTCCCCCAGAGATACGACCTCCAGGGTATCTTCGAGGAACGCACCGATTACCACCGCCGACGCGGCGACGACAAACATGTCTTCGCCCGAGCGAAACGAAATGAACACCACGTCGGAACCGAGAATTTCAGAAGGCCAGATTTGGATGTCGCCGACACCGCTGAGTTGCTGTCGGCCGGATAGCAGGAGCTCGCGTCCGAATGTCCACTCAATGGTCATATCGGTGTCCGCATTGAACACCATGAATACTGAGTACGGCTCGGCGCTGTCGTACCGGAGGTCTGTTACGACCGACAGATACGCCTCGTCTTCGGCAAGACGGACGAGCGTCCGGAACGTCACCGGCTCCGGTCGGACGTCCACCTGTCGTGCGTGGACATCCTGTGGGTGTCTGCGATCTCTGTGTGCACACCCGCGCTCGTCGTCGGTGTCGAAGGCCTTCTTGCTCATCAGTTCATTCCTCACCTGCGCCGGTAGACCGGGCCACTACGAGTCTGGGACCGGTTGAGACCTGAGGCATCAGTCAAGTGACTGTGGGTGGAAAGGCCTTTCCGTGGACCGCGCCCGATCCCGTGCCGCGCGCGGTCCCGTCCGGGAGGCGCTGCGAAGAGCACGCTCGCGGCCTCCTCCCGCCCCTGGCCATGCCCTCATGCACGATGCGCAGTCGGATGACCGATGTTCGGGCTCGGGTTGCGAGCAGAGGCTGGTCCCGCATCCGTTCAGGCATATCGGGAGGTGGCGCACGGTCTGGCCTCCGGACGAGAACCACAAGCAAGCCGGGGACAAAGGAGAAAATATGGCTCCCGCGAAAATGAGTTCCACCAGAGCGCTGGAGGATGCGGTGTCCGTCTTCATCGCCCTGCGCCCACGGCTGTTCTATATCGCGCGCCGCATACTGGGGAGCACGGCCGAGGCCGAGGACGTCGTTCAGGACGCATGGCTGCGCTGGCAGAACACCGACCGTGCCCAGGTGCTGAATCCTCCGGCCTATCTGATCCGGACCACAAGCTGCCTGGCCCTCAACGTTGCCCAGTCCGCCCGTTCACGTCATGAGACCGCCCACCCCCGGCTCGGCGAACCGATCGACACCAGCACGGACCCGGTCACCAGGGCCGAGCAGGGGGAAGCACTGGAACTGGCCCTACGCCTCCTCCTCGAGAGGCTGGACCCCACGGAGCGGGCCGCCTACGTTCTCCGCGTGGCTTTTGACTACTCCTACAGCCAGATCGCCGACAATCTCCAGCTCAGTCAGGTCAACACCCGCCAGATCGTCAGCCGGGCCCGCAAGCGCCTTTTCACCGAACGACGTAAGGCAGTGAGCACGGTGGAGCACCAGCGATTCTTGGAAGCGTTCGTCGCCGCGGCGCAGTCAGGCAATCTCACCGGGCTGGAGAATCTCCTGACCGTTGACACCGATCGGCATCGGATCCAGGCCGCCAAGCGGAGTATCCGCACTCGGCAGCTCGCCGCGAAGTAGAACGGGAAGCTCTCGTTGCCATCAAGGCAGCCCGGGCTGCCCTCAGCTGTTGAGCATCCGGCTCTGGACCCCCACCACATCCGCCACCACACAACTCACGTTGTCCGGGCCCCCGGAGTCGTTCGCTGCCGCGACCAGGGCGGCTGCCGCCTCGTTCGGAGTGGGGTTCGCGGTGAGGATCTCCCGGAGGGTCTCCTCGGAGACGACGCCGTACAGCCCGTCCGAGCACAGCAGATAGCGGTCACCGGCGAGGGCGTCGTGCAGGCGCAGGTCGGGGGTGGGCGCGGGGGCCGACCCGCCGCCCGTCAAAGCCTTCAGGAGCAGTGCGCGCTGAGGGTGGGCCGTGGCCTCCTCCGGCGTCAGCCGGCCCTCGTCGATCATCGACTGGACCACCGTGTGGTCGTGGGTGATCTGGAAGAGGGCGCCGTCGCGCAGAAGATACGCGCGGCTGTCGCCGATGTGGACCAGGGCGAGTCGGGAGCCGGTCCACACCATCGCGGTGAGGGTGGTGCCGATCTCGTCCGTCGGGCCGGCGACGTCCCGGACGGCCTGTGTGGCGCCCTGGACCGCGTCCTCCAGAAGGTTGAGGACGCTTCCGGCGGGGAGCGGCTCGCGGTCGAGGAACTTCAGGGCCTCGACGGCGGCCGTACTGGCGGGCGCACCCCCGGAGCCGAAGCCGTCGGCCACGGCCAGGACGCGGGTGCCCGCATACGCCGTGTCCTGGTTGGACGGGCGGACGAGGCCGGTGTCGGAGAGGGCGGAGTAGCGGAGTTCCAGCATGGTGGTGTCCTCACTCGGGATGGGTCTCGACAGGTGGTCGACGAGGAACGCCGCCAGCTCACGACGGGTCGCGGTCTCCGCCTCGACCCGTGCCCAGAACGCGCGGATCTCCCGCGCGGCGGCCGCCGGCTCGAGGGCGACGACCTGCCGGATCCGGGCCAAGGGCATCCCGAGCCGCCGCAGCCACGCCACCAGGCGGGCCTGCTCCAGCTGCTCGGGTGCGTAGTAGCGATAACCCGTCTCCGGGTCCACCCGCGCGGGGCGCAGCAACTCCAGCTCGTCGTACAGCCGAAGCGCCTTCGGCGACAGCCGGCATGCCTTCGCGAAGGCCCCGATCGTCAGCATCTCCATGCGCGCACCCCCGTGAGCGGTCGAGCGGCCAGTCGGTCGTTCCTCGTCTTGCCGTCCATGCTGTGGCTTCACCGAAGGTGAAGGTCAAACGCCTTGATCCGGTTCCCCGGCCTGTTGTTGGCTGACGGACGGAATCACGATGTTGACGACGATGTACACGCAGAGGAGCCCGCCGTGGCACGCACCGCCGCCGCCCGTATCGCACTCGTCACCTGCCGGGAGGTGCGGGACAGCGGTTACGACCGCGACCTGCCCGTTCTCGCGGCGGCGGTCGAGCAGGCCGGGGCGGACGTCGCTGTCGTGTGCTGGGACGACCCCGCCGTCGACTGGGACGGCTTCGACCTCGCCGTCATCCGCTCCACCTGGGACTACAGCTGGCGGGCCGCCGAGTTCGTGGCGTGGGCCGAGCGGTGCGGGGCCAGGACGGCGCTCGCGAACCCTGCGGACGTCGTGCGGTGGAATACCGACAAGCGCTACCTGGGTGACCTGGCGGCCGCCGGTGTGCCCGTCGTCGACACCCGCTACCTCGCTCCGGGCGACCCCGCCGACCTGCCCGCCGACCGTGAGTACGTCGTCAAGCCGGCCTCGGGGGCGGGGGCCCGGTACGCCGCCCGCTACACGCCCGAGGAGCACGAGGCCGCCGTACGGCACCTGGAGCGGATGCACACCGAAGGGCTGACCGCGATGGTGCAGCCGTACGTACGGAGCATCGACACGGCGGGCGAACGGGCCCTCCAGTTCT
Source organism: Streptomyces albicerus (assembly GCF_008905045.1). Taxonomy (GTDB): domain Bacteria; phylum Actinomycetota; class Actinomycetes; order Streptomycetales; family Streptomycetaceae; genus Streptomyces; species Streptomyces albicerus. Next base: position 39,513 of record NZ_VWMY01000064.1, on the reverse strand, counting down.
TCGGCGGGCGTTTCCTCCACGCCATCCGCAAGGGTGCCGTCCTCGAACCCGGCACGGCGTACGACGAGGACAAGGTCCCGCACCCGAACCTCCGGCCCTGGGAGCCGACTCCGGTCGAACTCGCCGTCGCCGAACGGGCGTTGGCCGCCGTACCGGGCGAACCGGACCTCCTCTACGCCCGCGTGGACCTGGTGGACGGCGACGACGGGGCACCGCGCGTCATGGAGCTGGAACTCGTCGAGCCGAACTTCTTCCTCTTCCTGCACCCGGCCTCGGTGCCCGTCGTCGCGGAGGCCGTCGTCAAGGCTGCTGACCGCTGACGGCCACGCGCTGCAGCAGTCCCCACGTGAACTCCGCCACGCACTCCCGCCGTACGCCCGCCCCGTCGACCGCCGCGAACTTCAGCCCCCATCGCGTCGGCGCCGTCCCCTCCAGCGGCCGGGCGGGCGCGAAGGCGCGGGCCGCCTCGTCGACCGTGCAGGACCAGGGCGTCAGGTCGTCCAGGGTGCGCAGTTCGGGGGACGGGGCGCCCGGCGCGCGGACCAGCCACTCGTTCCAGACCACGCCGTTCGGGGCCACGAGCACTTCGAAGCGGAGGTCCGGCCAGAGGGGGACCGCCCACAGGAGCGCCTCGCAGGACAGGTCGCCGATCTGGCGCGGAGTGACCGATTCCGGTTCGCCCAGGATCGACCGGTAGCGGGAGAGCGCTGCCCGGCCCCGCGGCGCGTGCCGCATCGCCTGCCAACGGCGGTTGGCCTCGCGCATGTCGGCGATCGAGGCGCCCAGCGTGTGGCGGGCGTCCTCGACGAGGTCGGGGTTGTGGTCGGCCATGCGGCGCAGCAGGACGAGCTGGAAGTCGAGCGGGGTGAAGGGGCTAGCGGGTCGCTTGGCGGGAGGCATGTGTCCCATCGTGGCGTACGTGTGCCGCGTGGCGTGCGTCGCCCGGGCGGCGGCCGTCCGGGAGGAAGAGTACGGAGTTCACGTACCGGACGTAGCCCTGGCCGCGGAACGGCAGCACCCGGCGCAGCAGGCCCTGGGAGACCACGTGCGAGGCGCTCTCCTGGTGGGCCTCCAGGTCGAAGGAGGACAGGGGGAGCCAGGTGTCGCCCGGCAGGACCCAGCCCTCGTAACCCCGCTCGGCGAGGAAGGAGACGACCGGTTCGATCGGCTGGATACGGGCCTCCAGCTCGATGAACAGGGCGGGGCGGTCGCGGGTGAGGAGGGTGGTCGCGCCGCGCAGGACCGCCAGCTCGCTGCCGTCCACGTCGATCTTGACGAAGCCGACGTCGTGGAGGTCGAGGCTGTCGAGGGTGAGGCAGGGGACGTCCAGGGCGCGGGCGTGGATGTCCCGGCGGACCAGCGACGAGACGCCCCGGTCGCCCTGGTCGCCGGGCGGCAGCCAGAGGCGGGCCGTGCCCCGGTGGTCGCTCGCGGCGGCCTGCACCACCCGGACGTTCCCGGGCGTCGCCGCGGTCAGCAGCCGGGCCAGGTGCGGGACCGGCTCGACCGTCACCACGCGGCGCGCCCGGTCCGACAGGCGGCGTGTCCAGGGGCCGTACCAGCCGCCGACGTCCACCGCCGTGCCGCAGCCGGGCGGGCAGAGGTCGCCGAGCCGGGCCAGTTCGGGTTCGAAGCGCGGGTAGACGAACCGGGCGGCCGCGGCGACCAGCCGGACGGGGACGAAGGGTGCCAGACGGGCTGCCAGGGTCATGGGGACATCCCGGGGGTCTGGGGCCCGCGGCGGGAGCCGCTGATGTCACTGCCCCCAGTAATACGGAGCAGGAGCTCGTCGTGTTCGTCCTCGGTCACCTGCTCGCCCGAGGACGGGAGGAGCTGCGGGATGCCGTCGACGATCGGATAGCGGCGGTGCAGGCGCGGGTTGTAGAGGGCCTGGTCCTCGGCCACTTCGGGCGCGAGGAGGTGCAGCGGGCCCTTGTCCAGCGGGCACGCCAGTATCTTCAGCAGCGGGTCGTCAGGGTTCATGGCTGGTCAACTCCCTTGTGGGGGCTGGGGGTTGGGGCTTCGGCGGTGGGTCGTGCTTCGGCATTGCGAGGAGTACGGAGACCGCCAGCGCCGTACCGCCGATGCGCAGCGCGAGCCGCAGTGGGTCCTCGGGCAGCGCCTCGCCGAACGCGAGCGTGCCGAGCACCGCCGTGAACAGGCAGGTCACCGTCGTGCAGACCGGCACGATCAGCGAGGCCCGGCAGCGCTGCAGGGCCGCCTGCGACATGATGAGGCCGAACGCGCCGGTGAAGAGCAGGAGATAGGGGTACGGAGAGCGCAGCAGGTCAAGTACCGCCGCGCCCAGGCCACTTGTCGTCAGGTAGCTCGACACGCCCTTGATGGCCAGCGAGCTGACTCCGTACAACAGGCCCACGGCCACGCCGTATTCGACGCCCGCGGTCGGCATGCGGTGCCGGTGGCGGGCGCGGCGCTCGGCGGATCCGTACAGCCAGACGCCCAGCGCGAGTGACGGGACGCAGACGAGGAGGATCAGCGGGGCGGGGGCGCTGCGGCTGACCGTGTCGGAGCCCTCCTTGAGGGAGAGGACCACCATGAGCAGGGCGGCGATTATCGCGCCGAGTGCGTACCGTTCGCGGCCCGAGGTCTCCTCGCCGAGGAGGACCGAGGAGAGCAGCACGAGGAGTACCAGGCCGGAGACGAAGATGCCCTGAGCTGCGGCGATCGGCAGGGTGCGGTAGACGACGAGCTGCGCGCCGAAGCCGGACGCCAGGGCGAGGGAGCCGCCGATCCACAGCGGACTGCCGAGGACCAGCCGCAGAAGCCGGGCGGGCTGCCGGACGGTCACCACGGGCATCGCCGCCAAAGCCCGTTTCTCCAGCACGAATCCGGTGCTGTAGAGCACGTTCGCCAGCAGGGCCGCGGCCACTCCCCACCACATGGTCTACGTCCTTCGTGCGTGCAGGAGCAGGATCGAGGACATCGACGGCACGGCGCATGCCAGCCGGTCCAGCGGGCGCAGCGGCCGCGGTACGCCGTGGAAGGGCGCGCCCCTCAGCCGTACGACCTCGAAGCCCGACGCGGTCACGAACTCCCTCAGCGCGCGGGCCGTGTAGAGCCGCAGATGGCCCACCACCTCCGTGCCGGGGCGGCCGTGGATGGCGCGCAGGCTCACCTCGGAGAAGACGGGCTGGACGCCGGCGAGGAGCAGGGCGCGGTTGTACCAGGCGGCCAGGTTCGGTGTGGAGAGCATGAGATGACCTCCGGGGCGGAGGATCCGGTGGATCTCGTCGAGCGCCGCGTCCGGGTCGACGAGATGCTCGACGACCTCGCTGAACAGGACGGCGTCGGCGGAGGCGGACCTGAACGGCAGCCCGCCGTCGGTGAGTTCGCCGCGCACCGCGTACGGGAGACGGGCGTGGGCGCGTCTGAGCGCGTCCTGGGACCAGTCGACGCCGATGATGCGGTGACCGGCGAGGAGCGGTGCCGCCGTGGCGGCCGCGGTGCCGTCGCCGCAGCCGATGTCGATGACCGTACGCGGACCGGCCGAGGCGGGGCCCAGGGCGGCGGCGAGCATCCGGGCCTGGCGGAGGCTGCGGGACGCGCCGGAGGCCACCGGGACGGCCGGGTCCTCGTAGAAGTCCCGTAGCCCGTGCGGGGGTCGGCGGGGCGGAGCCGTGGTCATGGGGCACTCTCCGTGGCGTGTTCCGTCGCGTGCAGGTAGTGCTCGAAGAGGTCGCGGAGGTGGCAGCCGTCCCCGTGGCTGAGGAGGGTGCGCGACCAGCGGAACGCCACGTGCAGGCGGCCCGCCGTGGACGCCGTCGTGACGGTCAGCCCGCGCGGCATACGGGCCGGCGCCGAGAACCACACCGCGTGCGCGCGTCCCGCCCCCTCGCCGAAGTCGAGGGCGTACGGGATGCGGCCGATGTTGCTCAGCAGCGTGGTCGACGTCCAGGGCCCGGCGGCCTTGCGCAGCCCCCTGGTGAACGCGGCCCGCCAGGCCACCGGGACGACAGGAGCCGTCAACAGGGCTGCGCCGTGGCCGAGTTGGGGCCTGGTCTGCGCCTTGAGCGCACGGGTGCGTTCCGCTGTGCGGCGCAGCAGGGCCGTCATGTCCGAGGCGTCCAACTCCTCGGGAGCGAAGGGGACTTCGACGAGACGCGTTCCGTTGCCGATGGGCATGTCCGTGCCGCGCGGGCGGTCGTCCACCGGCATGGTGATGCGCAGCGGGCGCGGGTGGGCGCCGTGCTCCCGGTTCCAGTGGGCGATCATCAGCGCGGTGGCCGCCATGAGCTGGTCGTTCACGGTGTACGGGGAACCCTTGGGGCGGCGCGGGACGGCGAACTCGGCGACGAGCATGCCGTTGCCCGGGGAGGGCTCGGGGGCGCCGTGGGCCACTCGGGCGGGCGGCGCCCAGGTGGAGGGCATATCGACGGCATCCGGGACCTCGGGCGTCGTACGCGTCGGCGGTGCCGCGGGGGAGTTGTCCCGGCCGCCGTACAGCTCGGCGGCGGTCGCGAGGACCCGTAGACAGGCCGGGCCGTCGAGGGCGGTGTGGTTGATGGTGAGGAAGAGGACCGTGTCGTCGGCCTCCGGATCGAGGACGACCTCGAGGCGGATCGGCGGCGAGGCGGACAGCGGCGGGGCGTCGCGCAGCGCCCGGTCGCGGGCGTGCTTCAGCGCCTCCCGGTCCGGCGGCGGGAAGAGCACGACCTCCACGTCCGGGTCCGGGGTCAGCTCCCACTCGTACCGCCGCCCGTACCAGGGGCGCGCCGCCTCCCGCATCAGGATCCGGGGATGGCGGCGCAGGGCCCCGGTGAACGCCGTCCTCAGCCGGTCCGGGTCGAGGCGGCCCGGCAGATGCACCTCGATGTGGACGGTCTCCGGTTCCTCCTCCTGGAGGCAGTGGCGGGCGACCTCGTCCACGACGGGGAACGGGATCCGGCCGGGCGGTGGTGCGGGGCCGTCCGTGCCGTTGCGTGCCGGGTGGTCCAGCGTGGTCATGTGGGTTCGCCTTCCCCCGTCTCTTCGGAGCGGGCCGGCCGCTTGTCCTCGGGCGGCGCCGGCCGCGTGTCCTCGGGCCCGGCCGCCCCGGCATCTTCGGGCATGGGCTCCCCGGCTTCCCCGGGTCGAGCCGCCTTGGGGTCTTCGGGCCGTGCCGCCCCTGCCGCCTCGGGCTGTGTCGCCCTCGGCTCCTCGGGCTGTGTCGCCTTGAACTTCGGCTTCCGGAACGGGATCCGGACCGTGGGCGGATCGGGCTCGCGCTGCGCGGATCCCGGCCCGCGGGCGGAGACGGTCGGGCCGGACTCCACCTTCGGAGCGGGCGGCGCCTCGGTCTCCTCGGACCTGGGCCCGAGGCCCTGCTCCGGTGCGGCACCGGACTTCCCCGGCGCCGCAGCGGGCTCCGGCGACGGCCCTGGTTGCGGCGGTGCGCCGGGTACGCCCGGCGGAATTGACCCTCCGGGTGCGGGCGGCGGTGCGCCGGGCGGGAGCGACGACCCAAAGGGTGGGGGCGGCGCCTCAGGCATCCCATGTGCCTGCGGCGACCCGGCCAGTCCGGACATCCCGTGTGCTGCCTCAGGCTGCCGAGGCGAGCCGGGCGCCCCCGGCCCCGCGTTCTCTCCCCGCCGCCGCTGGGGCAACGGCTCGGTCGGCGCCTCGGACCCGGGCGCCGGGGGTGGCAGTACTCCGGGAGCCGAAGAAGGGTGTGCCCCTGGTCCCGGGGGCGGCAGAATCCCTGGCCCGGGAGGCGGCGGCGCCCCCGTTCCCGGACCCCCGTTACCCCGGCCCCCGTTACCCCGAGCTCCGTACGACGCTTCCCCCACCGACACCAACCCGGCGAACAGGCCGATCAGCGCCAGCAGTTGGGCCGCCTGACCGAAGGACCCCGCGCCCTCGGGAGCCGGCTCCCCGGCCCCCGTCGCGGCAGCGATCCCGGCCCCCGCGAGCGCGAGGAAGGCGATGGGTACCAGCAGGGCGTGCCGCCGCCAGGCGAGCAGCGCCAGCACCGGTACCAGCAGCGCGAAGAACCCGGCGATCACGATCCCGACCAGCGTGAGGGCCACCGTGCCCAGGATCAGGCCGGGCGGAGGCGGCACCGGCGAGGGCTCGTCGACGTTGGGCGAGCGCCGCCGGAACAGCACGAGTCCCGCGAGCGCGAGGACCGCGACACCACCGCCGATCAGCCCGGCCTCATACAGCCCGGACGGCTCGTACGAGAGCTTCACCGTGCCGCCCGCGCCCGCCGGGATCCGCCAGCCCTGCTGCCAGCCGTCGAGCCGTACGGGGTTGAGCTCGCGGCCGTTCAGCGTGGCCTTCCAGCCGTCGTTGAAGTTCTCGTACGTCGTCAGGTACGAGGCCGCGCCCGAGCCGACGGTCACCTCGCGGCGGTCGCCGAGCCAGTCCCGTATGCCCAGTTCACGGTCGAGCGCGGTGGGCGTCGTGAGCGTGCCGCGCGTGAGGGTCACGTCGGTGACGGCGAGGGGTCCCGCGTCACCCGCCTCGACCCGGTGCGCGCCCGAGTCGAGGGACAACTCCGGGTTCGCGCGCCCTTCCTGGCAGAGCGTCAGCTCGATCGGCCGCCGCTCCACGAGATCCCGTACGGTCCCCTTCGCGCTCGTCTCGTACAGCTCGTCGTCGACGGCGAGCGTCGGACCCTGCCCGCACGGGACGTCGAAGGTGCGGGAGGCCCGGGGCTGCGGGGTGCGGTACTCGTCGAGGGCGGGGACGTACGCCTCGGTCAGGCCGACCGGCAGTTGCAGGTCCTCGTCGGCGAGCGGGTTGTGGACGGTCATGGGGGCCGTGTCGGTGATGGTGATGTCGAGCCGGTCCGTGGTGATCGGGTCGAAGCGGACGGCTCCGGTCTCGTCGACGCCGGCGATCGCCGCGCCGTCCGGCGAGCTGATGTGGACCTCGGTGGGCCGGGCGGAGAGCCCGCCGGCCGGGGCCAGGACGATTTCGCCGACGGGCTGTTTGCCGGGCCAGCGCAGATGAATGGTCGGGTTGTCCCCGGCGATCCAGGCGGTGGTCAGGTTGCCGTCGGTGAGGTTGCGCGGCGAGAGTCCGGTGCCGAGGAGGGCCGTCGAGTCGGCGGTCGCGGTGATCCGGTTCCGCTGGTCGGGCGCGACCTCGTAGAGCAGTTGGTCGAGCGCGTCGCCCGGGATCGGGACCGCGCTCGCCTTCACCTCGTACGTGCCCGCAGACTCCGAGGTCCAGCGGCGGTGCAGTCCGGCCTCCGTGCCCGTCGGGGAGAAGCCACCCGGGTCGGCGGGGCGGTGCAGCGAGACGACCTCGGCGGCCGCGTCGGTGCGCTCGGCGTCGGTCGGGAGCCGCAGCAGGCGGGTCACCTGGACGTCGGGAATGCTGATCTCGGAGAAGCCCGCGCCGGACAGCCCGGAGTGCCGGGCCGCCGAGTCGACGATGGTGATCCGCAGCCAACTCGTCTCCCCGGCAGGGGCCTTGATGCGCTGCCGGGAGCCGTCGGCCCGGAGGTAACTCGTCGCCGAGCCGCGCTCCGTCTCCACCCGCACCCGCGTCGGCGCCGCCCGCACACTGTCCTGCGGCAGCGGCGTGACCCGGATCGACGACGGGATGTCCGTCTTCTCCGTGAAGCCGATCCGCAGCCACTGCCCGTCCGCCGAGTCTCCCGCGCCCTCGGCCCACGCGGTGTTCGGATTGCCGTCGAAGGCGTTCACCGGGTCGTACTGCGGCAGATGGAACAGCCAGTTGCCGCTCGACGACGCGGTCACCGAGCGCGCGCCGCGCAGCTCGGCGACCGTCTGGTGCTGGATCCCCTCTGTCGGCAGGATCTGGTGCGGCTTCTCCCCGGCGTCCTGGAAGCTGTCGGAGTGATTGCGTTCGTCACGGGTGTACGTGTACGAGGTGTTGGCGTTGACCAGGCCGAATCTTGTGTCGGCGCGTCGCAGCCCGTCGCCCACCACCTGGAGTTCGGGGGCGCCGAGGCCGGGATGGTTGTCGCCGGTCAGTACGGCGGCCCGGTCCCGCATCGTCGGGTCGGCGGACATCGGCAGCAGCGCCTCGGGGCCGCCGGACACGACGGCCGTGTCGGCGACCGCCTTCAGCCCGGCCTGCCCGGGCCGGGGCACGTCCGGGCTCGCCGGCTCGTAGATCTCGACGGCCCGCTGCCGCGGATACAGCCCCTCGATCTGTAGGGGGGTGTCCTCCGCGATGCGCCCGCCCGTCGTCACTGGGCCGAAGCCGGTCACGCGCCGGTAGCCCGACTCCTCCAGGGTGCGCTTCACGGTCGCGGTCGGTACGTAGCCGAGCTGGTCGGGGTCGAGGTCGTTGCGTACGACGACGTAGTGGAGGCCGGCCCGGCTCAAGTAGTCGGCCAGGCCCGGGACTTCGCCGCCCGTCAGCAGGGACTGCTCGACCGCGTCCATCGCGCGCCGGTTGCCGGCGGTGCCGAACGGCACGTAGTCCCGCTGGGCCCAGCGGGAGTCGGCGAGCACGTCGAGGGGCTGGTCGATGGGGGAGCCCCAGGTGTAGATGCCGTGCGCGGTGGCCGGCACGACGAGGGCGCGGGAGTCGGGCGAGTACCGCTCCAGCCAGTTCGCCGTGGACTCCCAGTACTTGGGGAGCTGCTGGAACGAACCCGGTTGCAGGATCGACCCGTTGAGATAGGGCCAGGCAAGTCCGGGGAGTACGAGGATCGCCGCGATCAGGGCGACGTACCTGCGGCCGCGTACCGGACGGGCGCCGCGCGCCTGGGAGGCGACCCCGACCAGGTGCATCAGCCCGAAGACCAGCGCGAGGGCAAGGCCCGTCTGGAACTTGTAGATGTTGCGGAAGGGCACGAGCCCGCCGTCCAGCCAGTCCTGGACGACCCCGTGGAAGGGTGCGCCGAACGAACCGCCGTACCCGGCAAGGGTGATGAGCGCGACCGACAGTACGGTCAGCACGAGCCAGCGCCGCTCGGGCATGTCGCGGCGGGCCAGCCCGGCGAGACCGAGCCCCGCCGCGAGCGTCGAGGAGACGATGACGATCACCGAGGTCGCCACGGTCCAGCCGGCGGGCAGCCAGGCCTCGCCGAAGTGCAGATACGCGACCCAGTTCCCGCCGCCGCGCAGGGTCTCCGTCGCCGACATGGTGTCCGTCGTGGTCTGTGAACTCTCCACGTACGGAAGGAAGTTCTCGCCGTAGATGCCCAGCATCAGCAGCGGGACCACCCACCAGGCGGTCGCCAGGATCACACCCGGGATCCACCAGGCGATCAGCTTGCGCTGCCGGGGGCCGCGCGGACGGGACAGCAGATACAGCCCAACCGGCAGTAGGGAGGCCAGCGTTGCCGCCGCGTTGACGCCGCCCATGAAGGGGATGATCAGCGCCGAGCGCAGGGCGGCGACCCGGGCGCTGTAGCGGTCGTTCGTCAGGGGCAGCAGCACCCAGGGCAGTACGGCGCCGGGGAGCGCGGCCGCCGAGGTCGAGCCGACGACGATCGTGAACACCGGCCACAGCGCGTACGCCACCGCGCCGAGCAGCCGGGACGCGCCGCTGCCGATGTCCAGCCGCTCGGCGAGCCGCAGTGCGCCCCAGAAGGCGGTGGCCACAACAAGTGACAGCCACAGCCGCTCGGCCAGCCACACCGGGATGTTGATCAGCTCGCACAGGCCGTAGTACGGCAGCATCGGGAAGGCATAGCCGACGTACTGGTCCGCGATACCGCCGAAGCCGCCCCGGTCGTGCCACAACTGCCCGAGATCGGACAGGAACTGCCACGGGTCCAGCGCGACGCCGAGCTTCGTCTCGAAGGTCTGCCGACCGGGGTCGACGGCCAGGAACAGCACGAACACCACGGCCCAGAACCCCAGCAGCCACCGCCGCGACCGCGGCCCCTCCGGAGGGCCGGGTGTGGCGGGCAGGGGCCGGGTGGGCGCCGGGGGAGGGGCCTGGACCGTGCTGGTCATGGACACCGCCGGAGGATGAGGAGGAGGTTCCAGGTGGCGAACTCGCGCAGTCCCGGCGCCTTCGCGACGGTCTCGGCGAGGAACGGCCAGTAGCGGGAGCGCGCCGAGACGACCGTGACGTCGTCCCGGGCGCGCACCTGCCGCAGGGTGGTTCCGATGTGTACGGCGAAGAGGTTCTCGCCGAGGGTGTGCTTGGCGGGCTTGCCCGTACGACGCTGGTAGCGGGCGCGGGCCCGCTCGGCGCCCAGGTAGTGCCAGGGCGCCCACTCGTGACCGCCCCACGGGGACAGCCAGTTGGTGAACGACACGTAGATCAGACCGCCGGGCCGGGTCACCCGCACCATCTCGCTGAGGAAGGTCTGCGGATCGTCCACGTGCTCGAGGACGTTGGAGGAGAAGCAGACGTCGGCGACTCCGTCCGCGAGCGGCAGCAGATACCCGTCGGCGACGACCGACCCTTCCGGCGGCTTCGGTCCCAGTTCCCGCATGTCCGGCTCGAAGAGATAGCCCTGCGCGCCGCGCCGGCGGAACTCCTCGGTGAAGTAGCCGCCCCCGCCGCCGACGTCCACGACGGTCCGGCCCTTCACCGGACCGTCGTACGCCTCCACCTGGTCGGCGGCGTCCCGGGCGAGCAGCGAGTAGCAGGCCTCCGGGTCGTCCTGTTCATGGCGGAAGGCACGGAAGAGGGCCAGGGAGCGGCGTATCGAGGGGTCCTTGAGACCCGTACCCGCACCCGGACCCGTCTTCTTCCCCCGAGCGGTCGTCATGGCGTCCAGCTCCTCACCGCCTCCGCCGCCACCGCTCTGAACTGGCGGACCGTGCGGTGCCAGCGGTACTGGGCGGCGCGGTCACCGGCCGCCTTGCCCATGAGGGTGCGGCGGTGGGTGGACAGGGCGAGCGTGCACCAGGCCGCCGCGAACGAGGACTCGCCGCGGGCCAGCAGACCCGTCTCGCCGTCCACGATCGAGTCGCGCAGGCCGGGTACGTCGAAGGCGATGGCCGGGGTCTCGCGGGCCGCCGCCTCGGTGACCACCAGGCCCCAGCCCTCGACCGCCGAGGGGTGCAGCAGCAGCCAGGCGGCGCAGAGCAGGCGGTGCTTCTCCGCCTCGGAGACATGACCTTTGAACTCGACGCCCGGACCCGCGAGTTGTTCGAGGCGCTCCCGCTCGGGTCCGTCGCCGACGATCACCAGACGGCCGCCGGTGACCGGGCGGACCCGCTCCCACAGCCGCAGCAGCAGATCGATCCGCTTGTACTCGACGAGCCGTCCCATCGCCAGGAACAGCGGTTCCGGCGAGCGTTCGGCCGGCGGGCCCGGCTCCTCGACGCCGTTGTGGACGACCCGGATGCGCTCGCGCTCGACCCCGATCGCGCGCAGCGCGTGTGCCGTCGAGGGGGAGACGGCGACCAGCAGACCATGGCGCTGCGCGCCCGCGAGCGCCCAGTGTTCGAGTCTTCGGCCGAGCCGGGCGGCGGGCGCCAGCGGGCCGCCGAACCGCATCCGCCACAGGTCGGTGTGCACATGGTTGACCAGGCAGAGGGTCGGCCCGTGGTGCCACAGCGGCGCCAGGTAGGGCATGCCGTTGCAGACCTCGACGAGCAGATCGCAGTCGCCGACCTGGCGCTGGAACGCCGAGCGGGCGCGCAGATAGTGGCCGAGATCGCCACCCGCCGACACGACACGGTAGTCGCGGTAGGCGGCCGGGCCGCCGCAGAGCAGGGTGACCTGGTGGCCGAGGTGGGTCAGGCCCTCGGCGAGTCTGTCGACAAGGAGTTCCGATCCGCCCGCGGCCTCGTTGCCGAAGTCACGACGGGCGAGGAAAACGATTCGGCGCGGCTGTGGGGGGAGCGCCGGGTGTCGCTGCGCGGAGCGGGGGAAGGCGGCGCGCAACGACGAAGGCACGTGCTGGGGCATGGGTGCTCCAACTCGTCTCGGGGTGCGGAACCAGCGTGGGGGTGGGGGGTGGGG
>NZ_VWMY01000064.1:0-27570 GCF_008905045.1 Streptomyces albicerus | reverse complement strand
GCTCGGTGCGGGTTGCTTTCGAGGGTCTCCCGGTGCGGATCGGTCGAGGTCGAGGTGTGGACATGTCAGTTGTCGCGGTGCGGGGCGGGGTGCCCTGCGTGTTCCGTGTCCCCGCGGAGCGAATACGTATCGATCCGGAGGGGACTCGCGGTGCGGGAGTCCTGAGGTTCCCGCGCAGCGAATCCGTATGGATCTGTGGATCTGCGGATCTGTGGGGGTGATGAGGGCCGGCTGTGATGGGGATGTGGTCGGGCTGTGTTCGGGTGGGGTGGATAGTTTTCGCCCGCTGGTTCGATGCTGCTACTCACCGAAGTGACAATTTCGGGGCTTTATCGAGCTGACGTCTCATCACATTGTGAGCGGCTGCTGGGAGCTCTCGGACGTATCGGGATGCGGACGCCCGCGTACGACCAAAACGACCCCCACAAGTGCGAGGACGAAGCCCGCCACACCAGCCCCGACCGGCAACGTCTTCCCCACCATGCGCAGCTGACCGCTGTCGGTCTTGGCCTGGTCCACGGCGGCTTTCTGCGTGGCCGTGGTGAAAGCCACCTTCTCGGCGTCCAGGAGCACCGCGGCGTCCTTCTCGCCGCCGGGAGCGCGCAGCGTCCGGCGCGGGCCGGTCTGCGCGTAGAGCACCCGGCCGGTGCTCTGGTCGACGACCAGCTCGACGCCGTGGTTGGCGTACCACTCCTCGGCGAGCACGTCGCCGCGCTCGGGCTCACCGATGATCGCGCCCGGCACCAGCCGGGTCCCGGTCTTGGCGGCGGGGACGGTTCCGGTGAAGCGGTAACCCTCGTACCCGTGGATCTTCTTGACACCGCGGTAACGCAGAGTGACCGTGTTCCCGAGGGTGTTGTCCCACCAGCGGTACGAGCGTTTCTGCACGTCGAAGGGGAACTTGAGGTAGGCCTCGCCCTCGATGTAGGGCTTCTCCTCGCAGCAGTGCACCGGCTGGTTGGTCCTACGGTCGGTGACATACCGGTGCGGTGTGAAGTCCAGTGCGTCGTGCGGGTCGGCCGCGGGCAGCGTCTTGTTCGTGTCGACCGTGGTCGTCACGTCCCAGACCGCCCTCCCGCTGCGCTCGCTGTCGGAGACGTCGCCGCGCACCCGCTGGGTGATGGTGATCGGCGTGTCGGGCACGGTCTCGACTTTGTCGACGTCGAAGACGCTGCCCGCGCCCTTGTAGATCGCGGTCGTGTCGATGTCGATGGGGTTCACGGCGGCCCGCGGCTGCACGTACCACGCCAGCATCGGAGCCAGTACGAGGAGAAAGATGCCGAGGCCCAGCAGGATCAGTGAGAGAGGTGAGGCTGTCCGGCGCATCCGGGCACTCCAGGGGCTCGTGGTGACACGGCACGGGGGTGTGCCGGCACGGTGGGGGAGGGTGCACGTGCGGTATGGGCCGGGAACCGTAGGCGCACCCTTGACGAAGTGTCAATGCGTTGTCGAGACTGGGGCTCGCCGGACGGGGCCGGTGAACAGGGCTGGGACCCGCGAGCCGTAAGCGTGGGTGCACCGGGGTGGGGACGACCTCCGACAGAGAGGCTGACCCACGATGCCCAGACTGCTCGCCGCCCTGCTGACCGTCGCGGCCGCCGCCGTGCTCGCCGTGGGCGCCGCCCTCGGTATCGTCGCGTTGCTCAACGCGACGCCCGACCAGCCGAACACGCCGCTCGTCACCTATGAGACGGCCGGCCAGGAGCGCTGACCATGGCCCTTCGCCAGGGACCCGTCACCGTGCGCTCGGCCTGGCACGACGTGCCGCGCCTCCAGGTGCGGCAGTTCGCGGCGCTCGCCATGGCCGAGGCACCCGTGCTCGCCGAGGAGATCCTTCAGGAGATACGTCGCGAATACCCCCACCTGCCCGTTGTGCTCGACGACTCCGGCGAGCCGATGGCGCTGATCGGGATCCGCCGGGCCATCGAGGTGTTCGTCCAGCACCTGGAGACCGCCGAGGGCCGCCCGCGCGTCCACCCCGAGGTGTTCCAGGAGTTCGGCCGCGGCGAGGGCCTGCACGGCCGCAGCCTCGACTCGCTCCAGGCGATCTACCGGCTCGGCGTACGGCTCGCCTGGCGCCGCTTCGCCGAGATCGGGCAGCGCGTGGACATCCCGCCGCCCGCGATGTACGAGCTGGTCGACGCCGGATACGAGTACCTGGACGGCCTCGTCGACCAGTCCGTACGCGGTTACGCCGAGGCCGCCGCCCGGCAGGCCGGGGAGCGCCTGCGCCTGCAACGCCGGCTGATGGAGCTGCTGCTCGCCGAGCACCACCGGGGCGACCCGGCCGAGGCGCTCTCCGAGCGGGCCGCCCGGATCGGCTGGCCGCTGCCCGGCAAGGTCGCGGTGGGCGTGCTGCTGCGGCCAGCCCGGGAGGCCGTCGCTCCCGCCGTGGGACAGGGCGTACTGCTGGACATGGAGTGCGAGCAGCCCCGGATGGTCGTGCCCGAGCCGGACGCCGCCGGGCGCCCGGAACTGCTGCACCGGGCGCTCACGGGCTGGGCGGGCGCGATCGGCCCGCCCGTGCCGCTGAACGACGCGGCGAAGTCGCTGCGCTGGGCCGAGGCGGCGGTACGCCTCATGGAGCGGGGGCTGCTGCCGCCGGGTGAGGTGCTGTACTGCACCGAGCACACGGAGGCCCTGGTCCTGCTGCAGCCCGAGGAACTGATCGACGACCTGGCGCTGCGATGCCTGGAACCGCTCGCCCACTGCGGTCCCACGCACGGGCGCCGGCTCGCGGAGACACTGCTGGCCTGGCTGGAGACGCGGGGCGGGGCGCCCGAGGTGGCCGCCCGGCTCGGGGTCCACCCGCAGACCGTGCGATATCGCCTTCGGCAGATCCGCGAGCTCTGGGGCGACGAGATCGATGATCCGGACCGCCGCTTCGAGCTGGAGCTGGTGCTGCGGGCTCAGCGGCTTCGGGGGGAGCTGGGAGACCCTCGCGCCCGGCGCTGACGGTCTTTTTCGCGCCCACCCACCCGTGACGGCCGCCCGCCCACCCGCGACGGCCGTTCACTCGCCGGTTACGGCCGTTGTCGCAAGGCCATTGCCCGCCCGTAACCACTATGAGTAGCCTGTGTTCGCTATGCCGATCGTCTGTTGAAATTTCGAACACAAGGGAGGGGGCCAGTTGTGGGACGCCTAGTACCTGCCGTAACCAGGGCTCTCGACATACTCGAGCTCTTCCTCGACGGGGACGGCACGCTCTCCGCCCCCGACATCGTGCGCAAGCTCCAGCTGCCGCGCACCACCGTGCATGAACTGGTGACGACACTTGCCGCCCGTTCGTACATCACGCCCGTACCGGGTCAGCCGGGACGTTACCGGCTCGGCGTGCGCCCGTACCAGCTCGGGAGCCGATACTCCGAGCAGCTGGACCTCGCGGCCGAGGGCCAGCAGGTCGCCCGGTCCGTCGCGGAGACCTGCGATGAGACCGTGCACGTGGCGATCCTGGAGGGCACGGACGTCATCTACATCGCCAAGGTCGACTCCACGCACGCGGTGCGCATGGTGTCCGCCGCGGGCCGCCGGCTGCCCGCCCACTGCACCTCCGTGGGCAAGATGCTGCTCGCCTCGCTCCCCGACCCCGAGCTGACCGCGCGGATCCCCGACGACGCCGACCTGGTCAGGATGACGCCGAACAGCATCACCGACCCGGCCGCCCTGCGCGAGGCCCTCACCGAGATCCGCGCCCGCGGCGTCGCGGTGGAGAGCCGGGAGTCGAACCCCGACGTCAGCTGTGTCGCCGCGCCGGTGCGCGACCGCACGGGCCAGGTCGTGGCCGCGCTCTCCATCTCCGTGCCGATGATCCGCTGGAGCGACGAGCGCCGCACCGAGCTGGAGCAGCTCGCCGCGAAGGGCGCCGCCGAGCTGTCGGAGCGGCTCGGCCACCGGAGCGTGGGATGACGTACACGTACGAGGTGGCCGTCCGCGCGGCGGCGGCCCTGGGCGAAGGCCCCACATGGGACGCCGAGGCCCAGCGGCTGATCTGGATCGACATCCTCGGGTCCAGGGTCCACACGTACGACCCGGTCTCCGGCCGCCGCACGGTCATGGCCACCGAGCAGCACGTGGGCGCCGCGAAGCCGCGCGTGGGCGGGGGCCTGGTCGTCAACCTCCGTGACGGCGTGGGGCTCTACGGTCCGGACGGTCCGGGCTCCGAAGGCGGCTTCGAAAGCTTTCGGTGGCTGCACCGGGAGGTCGTCCCCGGCCGCCGCGCCAACGACGCGGCGGTCGCGCCCGACGGCTCCCTCTGGGCGGGCACCATGCGCTACGACGAGGCGCCGGGCGGCGGCACCCTCTCCCGTATCGCGCCCGACGGCACGGTCGAGACGGTCCTCGACGACGTGGCGGTGAGCAACGGCACGGGCTGGAGCCCCGACGGCCGCCTGATGTACTACATCGACTCACCGACGCGCCGTGTCGACGTCTTCGACTTCGACGGCCGGCAGGTCACCAACCGGCGGCAGTTGGCGATCATCGGGGAGGACGCGGGTTTCCCCGACGGCCTCACCGTCGACGCCGAGGGCTGCGTCTGGGTCGCGCTCTGGGACGGCGGCGCGGTCCGCCGCTACACGCCGTCCGGCGAGCTGGACCGGGTTGTGGAGCTCCCCACCATCCGTCCCACGGCCTGCGCCTTCGGCGGCCCGGACCTGACCGACCTCTACATCACCACGGCCCGCACGGGCCTGGACGCCCCGCACCCGCTCTCGGGCTCGGTACTGGTGATTCCGGGCGCGGGGAAGGGACTCGCGCAGCCGGCGTTCGCGGGCTGACAGCCCAGTGAGGTGACGGGTTCGACGCGGCGTGCCCGACGCCGCGTCGACCCCGTATTCATGCCCTCGACCCCACACTCCTGCCCTGACCCCGTGGTCATGCCCTCGGGCCTCTCGCCCTGCTTTCGAAACTCTCGAATCTTGCGTTGCCCATTGACGCGGAAGCGCTCCGATTTTACGGTCCGTTCGAAGTTACGAGCATGATCCGTTATGTCGAACGGTAGGCGGGTATATGGGACGACCTGTCCTGAATCGCAGGCAACTGCTCACCGGAGTGGGCGGGTTGACCGTCGCGGGGAGCTTCGGGTTCGCGGCGCTGGGACATGCGGCTTCGCCGCGTGGGCTCGACCGGCCCAAGGCGACCCGCAGTAGCCAATGAATCAGAACCACCCTCCCCGAAAGGCGCCCATGCACACCGCCCGCTTCACCCTCGACCCCGCCTTCACCATCGGCAAGGTCAATCCCCGACTCTTCGGATCCTTCGTCGAACACCTCGGCCGCTGCGTCTACACCGGCATCTTCGAGCCCGGCCACCCCGCCGCCGACGAAGCGGGCCTGCGCACGGACGTCCTGGAACTCGTCCGCGAACTCGGCGTCACCGCCGTCCGCTACCCCGGCGGCAACTTCGTCTCCGGCTACAAGTGGGAGGACTCGGTCGGACCCGCCGAGGAGCGGCCCCGCCGGCTCGACCTCGCCTGGCGGTCGACGGAGACCAACCGCTTCGGCCTCTCCGAGTACATCGCCTTCCTGAAGAAGATCGGC
This sequence comes from Streptomyces albicerus, assembly GCF_008905045.1. GTDB lineage: Bacteria > Actinomycetota > Actinomycetes > Streptomycetales > Streptomycetaceae > Streptomyces > Streptomyces albicerus. Next base: position 22,033 of record NZ_VWMY01000064.1, on the reverse strand, counting down.
CCGCAGGCCGAGCCGATGATGGCGGTCAACCTCGGGACCAGGGGAGTGGCGGAGGCCCTGGAACTCCAGGAGTACGCCAACCACCCCTCCGGCACGGCCCTTTCGGACCAGCGGGCCGCACACGGCGACAAGGATCCGTTCGGCATCAAACTGTGGTGCCTCGGGAACGAGATGGACGGGCCCTGGCAGACCGGCCACAAGACCGCCGAGGAGTACGGCCGCATCGCCGCCGAGACCGCGCGCGCCATGCGCCAGATCGACCCCTCCGTCGAGCTGGTCGCCTGCGGCTCCTCCAGCCAGGGCATGCCGACGTTCGCCGAGTGGGAGGCGACGGTCCTGGCGGAGACGTACGACCTCGTCGACTACGTCTCGCTGCACGCCTACTACTGGCCGACCGACGGCGACCTCGACTCCTTCCTCGCCTCCGCCGTCGACATGGAGTCCTTCATCGAGAACGTCGTCGCGACCTGCGACCACGTGGGCGCGAAGCTCAAGTCCAAGAAGAAGATCAACCTCTCCTTCGACGAGTGGAACGTCTGGTACCTGAACGAGTGGGAGGAGTCCGCCAAGTCCGACCCGCTGGACTGGCCGGAGGCCCCGCGACTGCTCGAGGACAACTACAGCGTGATGGACGCGGTCGTCTTCGGCTCGCTCCTCATCGCCCTGCTGCGGCACGCGGACCGTGTCACCGTCGCCTGCCTCGCTCAGCTCGTCAACGTCATCGCGCCGATCATGACCGAGCCGGGCGGCCCGGCCTGGCGGCAGACGACGTTCTTCCCGTTCGCACAGGCCTCGCGGTACGGGCGCGGCCAGGTCCTCGACGTACGGGTGGACTCGCCGACGTACGAGACGAAGAAGTACGGCGAGACGGACCTGCTGCACGCCACGGCCGTGCGCGGCGAGGACGGCTCGGTCACCGTCTTCGCGGTCAACCGCAGCCGGACGGAGGCGCTGCCGCTGGAGGTGGCCCTCGGCTCGCTCGGCCTGACGACGGTCGTCGAGCACAGCGCCGTCGCCGACGCGGACCCCGAGGCCCGTAACACGCTCGACGATCCCGAGCGCGTCGTACCGCACGAGGTCACGGGCACGACCCTCCAGGACGGCACGCTCGGCGCCACGCTGGAGCCGCTGTCCTGGAACATGATCCGGCTCGGCTGATCTCGACCCGACCCGCAGGGAAAGCTTGCGCGAACCGTTGACGCGCAAGCGCTTCGAATCTACGGTCCGTCCGAAGTTGCGGGCAAGGTTCGGGATTTCGGACAATTGAGGGATGGGCCGTGAACGATGAACGATATGAACCACGCCTGACCAGAAGGAAGTTGATCGCCGCCACCGGGGCCGCCGCGAGCGCCGTGGCCCTGGGAGCCGCAGGATGCGCCGCACCCTCCTTCGGGGCCGAGGGCAGGACCCGACTGCGGTACTGGCACCTCTTCGGCGGCGGCGACGGCGCCAACATGACCGCGCTGGTCGACGCGTTCGCCAAGGAGCACACCGGGATCGAGTTAGAGGCGACCCAGCTCCAGTGGGGCACCCCGTACTACACGAAGCTCGGCATGGCGGGGGCCGGCGGGCGGGCGCCCGAGGTCGCGGTGCTCCACCTGGCCAGGCTCGCGGGCTTCGGTCCCGGCCGGCTGCTTGACCCCTTCGACCTGGACCGGCTGAGCGAACTGGGCGTCGGGGCCGACCAGTTCCCCGAGGAGATCTTCAAGCGCGGCGCGGTGGACGGGAAGCAGTACGCGATCCCGCTCGACACCCACCCCATGGTGCTCTACTACAACACCGACGTCTGCGAGAAGGCCGGGCTGCTCGGCGACGGCGGGAAGCTCCAACCAATCTCCAGCGCACGGGAGTTCACGGACGCCCTGCGTGCCGCGAAGAAGGTCACGGGCGTGCCCGCGGTGACCGCCGAGACGACCGGACCGGACTGCATCACGCCCTGGCGGCTGTTCGCCACCTTCTACTCCCAGATGGGCGGCACGGTCCTGTCGGCGGACGGCAGGCGCCTCACGCTCGACGACGCGAAGGCCATGGAGGTGCTCGACTTCATGGCCGGGCTCACGACGGACGGACTGATGGTGCGGCGCGTCGACTACCCCGGTTCCATCGGTGTGTTCAACGCCGGCAAGACCGCCTTCCACCTCAACGGCGAGTGGGAGGTCTCCACCTTCACCGCCGCGAAGCTGCCCTTCTCCATGACCCGCGTGCCCGCGCTCTTCGGGCGCCCCACCGCCCAGGCCGACTGCCACTCCTTCGTGCTCCCGCACCAGGAGGGCCGCTCGGAGGCGGCGACCGAGGCGGCCCACGCCTTCGTCGCCTGGATGCTCCAGCACTCCGTGGACTGGGCCAAGGGCGGCCACGTACCCGCGTATCTGCCGACCCTCGAGGACCCGGCCTATCTGGAGCTCGAGCCGCAGTCCGAGTACCGGTCCGTCATCGACGACGTGGCGCTCGACCAGCCCGCCTGGTTCGCGGGCTCCGCCTCGCAGATGTGGATCCAGCTCGGGGCGGTCTTCTCGGGCGTGCTCACCGGATCGCGTACGCCGTCCAACGCCCTGCGCGAGGCCAAGAAACGGCTGCGGAAGCTGCTCGACACCCCCGACCCCCTGGGCAGCGCAGGAGGTGGTGCCGCGTGACCACGACGCCCACGTCCACCGTCCCGGCCCCGGTCCCGGCGAAGCAACCGGCGGCGAGGCCTGTCACCGTCCGCCGCAAGTGGACCGAGCACGGCCTGGTGTTCATCGCCCCCTTCTTCCTGACGTACGCGCTCTTCCTCCTCTGGCCGCTGGTCTCCGGCATCGGCATGAGCCTGCGCAGCGACAACATCACCGGCGAGGGAGGGGAGTTCGTCGGCTTCGACAACTACGCCGAGGCTCTCCAGGATCCGAATGTCTGGTCGTCTCTCTGGAACACCATCTGGTTCACGATCCTGTCCACGGTGCCGCTGGTGCTGACCGGCCTGGTCATGGCCCTGCTCTCGCACCACCTCCGCTTCGTCCAATGGCTGTGGCGGCTCTCGTGGTTCGCGCCGTTCCTGCTGCCGTCCGGCGTGATCGGGCTGCTCTTCCTCTGGGTGATCTACCCGTCCGACTTCGGCTTCGCGGACCAGCTGCTCGCCTGGTTCGGCCTGCACCCGGGCATCGGCTGGCTGACGGACGAGCGGTACGCGATGCTCTCGATCGTCCTCGCCACAGTGTGGTGGACGGTCGGCTTCAACTTCCTCCTCTACCTCGCGGCGTTGCAGTCCATCCCCCAACACCTCTACGAGGCCGCGGAGTTGGACGGGGCGGGCGCCTGGCACCGCCTGCGCCACATCACGATCCCCATGCTCCGCCGCACGACCGGAGTCGTCCTGGTCCTCCAGATCCTGGCCTCCCTGAAGATCTTCGACCAGGTGTACATCATGACCGGCGGCGGCCCCGACGACTCGACCCGCCCGATCCTCCAGTACGTCTACCAGTCCGGGTTCACGGGTTACCGCATCGGCTACGCGTCGGCGGTCTCGTACCTCTTCTTCGCACTGATCGTGATCGTGTCGCTGGTGCAGCTGAGGCTGTCGCAGCGGAAGGGGGAGTCGGCATGAGCGCGATGACTGACAGGAGAGTCCGTATGAGCAGCGCTCTGACCGACGAGGGCCGCAAGGCGCGCTGGACGCCGGGCCGCTTCGTGGTACTGGCCGCGGCCTTGCTGCTGGCCGTCGTCTGGGTGCTCCCGCTCGCCTGGGCGCTGGCGACCTCCTTCAAGCCGGAGGGCGAGGCGACGAAGACCCCGCTGCACTGGCTGGGCTCGCAGTTCACTTTCGACGCGTACCGGAAGGTGTGGGAAGCGGGGGACATCGGCCGTTGGATGTTCAACACGGCGTACATCTCCGTCATGACGACGATCCTGACGGTCCTCCTCTGCGCCATGGCCGCGTACGGCTTCTCGCGCACCGAGTTCCGCGGCCGCAAGGTGCTGTACGCAGTGGTCCTCGGCGGAATCATGGTCCCGCCGCAGGTCCTGATGGCGCCGCTGTTCGCGGAGATGGTCCAACTCGGCCTCGTCGACACGTACTGGGGTGTGATCCTTCCCCAAGTGGCCGTCCCCGCCATGGTGTTCATCCTGGTCAAGTTCTTCGACGGCGTCCCCCGCGAACTGGAGGAGGCGGCCTTCGTCGACGGAGCCGGCCGCTGGCGCGTCTTCTGGACGATCGTGATGCCGCTGTCCCGCCCGGTCCTGGCGGCGGTGGGCATCTTCACCTTCATCTCGACCTGGAACAACTTCCTCTGGCCGTTCCTGGTGACGACCGACCCGAACGGTATGACGCTGCCGGTCGGCCTGGTCAACGTCCAGACGTCCTACGGGCTCCGGTACGAGCAGATGATGGCGTCGGTGGTCATCGCCGGGCTTCCGCTGCTGGTCGTGTTCGTGCTGTTCCAGCGGCAGATCGTGCGAGGGGTGGCCCATACGGGGCTGGCGGGAGGCTGAGGGGGCGGTTGAGAGGGCGGCTGCATGCCGGCCCCGGCCGGTCGTGTCCGTGCGGCGGAGCCGCATCGACCACAGCTCCGCGCTCTGTGCGGGGCGCGGCGAATGGCCTCCCCCGTTGACCATTCGCCGCGGCACCGACTGGTCGGGCCCCCCAGCCCGTCCAGGAGCACGTTAAGAGGCGACGTCCGCCGGGGACCACCGTGCACGGTGTTCAGATTCGGCCGCCGGGTGTGCACGGTGTGCAGCCGTCACGAGCAGGGCGTGGACGAGGTCGTGGACGCCCGAGCCGGTCGACAGAAGGTCGCGGTTGAGGAGGCGTTCGGCGGCGCGCAGGTGGGCGCGTACGGTGTTCCGGCTCAGGCCCAGGTGGGCGGCCGCCCGCTGGGCGTCGGTGTTGGCGTCGATCCACGCCTCGACGGTGAGGTGCAGGCTGGGGTGGCGCGTATCGCGGAGAGGGCGGAGGAAGGTCTCGGCCCATGTGGTGGCGGGGGCGATGCGAAGGAGTTCGCCCAGGGGCGGCGCGACGGGCCAGCCGGTTTCGGCGAGGTCGGACGGGAGGGCCGTGAGGGACAGGGCCAGGTCGAGCGTGGCGCGGGTGCGGACCTCCCCGAGGTCGACGCCCAGCGCCTCCTCCGCACGGCGGCAGTGGGCCACGACGGTCGTACGGCTGATGTGCAGCAGACGAGCCACGGCGGACCGGGGGAACGTCACGGCCAGGCGCGTGATGTCCACCGTCGGCTTGGGGACGGTGTGCAGGGGCGCCAGGAAGGCACGCGCCCAGGCGAGGGCCGGCCGGCGGGGCAGCAGGTGCACCAGAGAGGGCCTGCCCCGGTAGGCGGCCAGCCGCTCCGGGGAGTTGCGGGCGACGGCCAGGGCGTGCACGGCCTCGCCGTAGGCCTCACCCGTGGCGGCGAGCGGATGCGGCCCGCTGACGCCGAGCGCGTACGCGGGGTTCTCCCGGACCAGCCGGCGCAGCACCTCGCCGTGGAAACGGCCGCCGAGTTCCGCGTCCTCGGCGACAGGGCAGATCAGGTGCTCCTTGAACGCGGGGCAGTGCACCATGAGGCCCGCCCCGTGATAGCCCGAGGCGTCCAGGTAGGTCCTGGTCAGCACATCACGGTCGGCGGGCGGGCAGTGCAGCACGTAGACCCGTACGCGCTCCGCGTTCAGCAGCGGCGGGACACCTCCGGTGGTCATCCGCCGGGCCATCGTGACGTCGCCGGCCAGCAACGCGGTCAGGACCGCGAACCTCAGCTGCCGTGCCTTCTTGTCGTACCCGCGTGCGCTGTGGTCGGCCTCCGACGCCCGGCCCAGCAGGTCGAGGAGACCGCCGGCCTGGGACGCCAGCGCCGTCGCCTCCCGTGACAGCGCCGACGCGCCGGCGGTCACGAGCACCGGGCGCGGCTCGCGCGCGCCGAAGGCCTCGAGATGTACCTCCAGCTCGCCGACCTGGGTCGTGGCCGCGGCCAGCCGGCCACCGGCCAGACGCTCCACCTGATCCCTCAGCGCGCCCGCGAGCTTCCGGGGGAAGCCCGCCGTCGCCGCCTCGACCGCGCCCGTGCGCCCGATCCACGCGGCGTCGGCTCCGATCCGCCGGCCGAGCCACCCCAGCACCTCCGCCGGGGTCCCCTGCCGTCGCACCATGCGCAGCAGTTCATCGAGATCTTCGCCGAGTCCCCTCACCTCCACAGCCGCACTCACCTCCACAGCCGTACTCACCTTCCCGCGCCAACGCGACGATCGTCCCAAAACGGAACCCTAAATGCTGCTCCTGTCACGCCCACGATGCTGTTCCCGTCACGCTCAGGCCACCGCCGTCGGGGCCACTTCCCGCAGTTCGCCCAACGCCGCCGCGACGGCCGGGCGTTCGTGGCCGCCGGCGCGGGTGCAGGTGAGGAGTTTGCGGTGCGGGTCGCCGGTGCACCGTACGCGGGTGATCGGCAGGTGCGGGGTGAGATGGGCGAGCCGGGGGACGAGCGCGACGCCGAGACCCTGGGCGACGAGGTGGGCCATCACGTTCCAGTCCATCGCCTGGTGGACGACGTCGGGGGTGAAGCCGGCGGCGCCGCACGCCGAGAGGACGTGCGGGCGGCAGGGGCTGTCCCGGACCGGCGCGATCCAGTCTTCGCGCGCGGCCTCCGCGAGGTCGACCTTGCCGAGCCCCGCCAGTCGGTGCGTGTCGGGCACGACCAGGTCGAACGGGTCGTCCAGGAGCGGCTGTTGGTCGAAACGAGCGTCGCTGAGCGGCGGGTTGTGCGGGGTCGCCTCGACGATCGCCAGATCGATCTCGCCCTCGAAGAGCAGGTCGAAACTCTCCGGGACCCCCGCCTCCCGGATCCTGACCGCCAGCCGCGGATGGCGCTCGCGCAGATGGGCCGCCATCGGAGCGAGCAGCACCGAGATCGCCATCGGGAAGCCGCTCACCCGCAGCAGCCCGGCCGGGTCGCTGTGGTCGGCCCGCAGGTCGAGCTCGGCCAGCTCCCAGCGGGCCTGGATCGCGTCGGCGTGCATGAGCAGACTCCGGGCCGCCGGAGTGAGCCGTACGCCGCGGCCCTGCGGCTCCAGCAGATCGACGTCCAGCTCACGGGCGAGCTGGCGGACCTGCTGCGAGGCGGCGGACGTCGTGAGGTGCAGGGCGCGGGCGGCGGCGGTCACCGTGCCGTAGTGCTCGACGGCCCGCAGTACGTGAAGTCGCCGTAGGTCAATCATGAAGTCCACGCTTCAAGGTGAGGTCCAGAAAGTCAACCTGGACGTACACGAAGGTTCCGTTACACCCTGGCAGTGTCGCGCGACGGACCGACCGACCGACCACCCTGCACAAGGAGTTTGCAGATGATCAGCACAGCCCACGGCAGGCCCGACGGCGACGCGTGCCCGCACTGCGGATGGCCGGACCGCGCCGAACCCTTCCAGGTGGTGTCCCGGCACAACACCGCGGGCGGCCACACCGTGTGGACCCGCTGCGGATGCGGCTCGCTCCAGATGCGCGTCGTGGACGCCTGCGGCATGCGCGTCGTCTCGCGCAGCCGCCCCGCCGAGCAGGGGGCCGCCGATGTCCGTTCCGGGGCAGTATGGGTCACATGAGCGCGATGGAGGTCATCGAGGCACCGTCCGTACTGGGCCTGCGGCCGTCCGGCGTCCAGGAACTGCCGGAGGCACTGCTCGCCGCCGGCCTGCTGGACGGCCTCGGGGCGGTGCGGGCGGGAAGGATCGAGCCGACGGCGTACGACCCTCGCCAGGACGAGGCCACCGGGGTCCTCAATCCGTCCGGCATCGCCGACTACTCGGCCGGACTGGCCGACGCGGTCGGCGAGGTCCTCGCACGCGGCGGCTTCCCCCTCGTCCTCGGCGGCGACTGCAGCATCCTCCTCGGCAACCTCCTCGCCCTGCGCCGCCGGGGCCGGCACGGTCTGCTCTTCCTCGACGGCCACACCGACTTCTACCAGCCGTCGGCCGAGCCCACCGGCGAGGTCGCCTCCATGGAACTCGCCCTCGCCACGGGCCGCGGCCCCGCACTGCTCGCCGACCTGGAAGGCCGCGGCCCCCTGGTCCGCGACGAGGACGTCGTCGCCCTCGGCTTCCGGGACAGCGAGGAGTCGAGGGAGGCGGGCATGCAACCGTTGCCTCCGGCGGTTCACGCGGTCGACCTGGAAGCGGTACGGGTCCTCGGCGTTGCGGAGGCCGCGCGCCAGGCGGTGGATCGACTCACCTCCGGCGGGACCGCCGGTTACTGGGTCCACCTGGACGTGGACGTCCTGGACGACGACCTGATGCCGGCCGTCGACTACCGCCAGCCCGACGGCCTGACCTGGCAGGAACTGGAGACGATCCTGCGCACGGCCCTCGGTGACGACAGGGCGGTGGGCTTCGACGTCACGATCTTCAACCCGCGCCTGGACCCAGACGGGACCATCGCGGCGCGCCTGGCCGAGTGCCTGCGCGAGGTATTGCCGACGCCTTCCTAGCACCGGCCCACAACAGCGCCCCTTTAGGGGCGCGGGGAACTGCGCGACCAGCCCCCACCAACCCGCAGCCGCATCGAAACTTTTTCGACCCCTCACGTGACGCAAGAGGCTGCGCAAACCGTTGACGCGCAAGGGGTTCGATTCTACGTTCCCGTTCGAAGTAATGACCATCGTCCGGTATTTCGAACGCAGCCTCGAACTCCCCCCACTTGTAGGAGGATCCGCGTGAGCCGCACCTCCCGCACAACCGTGCTTCTCGCCGTCCCCGCGGCGATCCTGCTCGCCCTCGTTCCGAGCACCGCGTCCGCGTACCCGAACCCCGGCACCGTCACCGGCTCGACCGTCGTCCACGACCCGACGATGATCCGCACCTCGTCGGGCCAGTACCTGCTGTACGCAACCGGCGGCGGCCTCGCGAACAAGACGTCGAGCAACCGGATCGCCTTCAGCGCGGGCGCCGACGCCTTCCGCACCAAGCCCTCTTGGTGGTCGCAGTACGCGACCGAGGCGTGGGCGCCCGACATCTCGTACCACGGCGGCAAGTACCTGATGTACTACGCCGTTTCGACCTTCGGCTCCAACAAGTCGGCCATCGGGCTCGCCACTTCGTCGACCGGGCTGCCGGGCTCCTGGACCGACCAGGGGACCGTCTACACGTCCACCGCCTCCAGCGACTACAACGCCATCGACCCGAACCTCTTCGTGAACGACGACGGCAAGTGGTGGCTGTCCTTCGGCAGTTGGTGGACCGGGCTCAAGATGATCCAGATCAACCCGTCGACCGGCAAGCAGCTGTCGAGCAACACCACCCGCTACTCGATCGCCTCCCGGCCGACCGGCACGAAAGCCGTCGAGGCCCCGTCGATCGTCAAGCGGGGCGGCTACTACTACCTGTTCGCGTCGTACGACACCTGCTGCGCCGGTACCGGCTCCACGTACAAGGTCAAGGTCGGCCGGGCCACCAGCGTCACCGGGCCGTACCACGACAAGAACGGCGTCTCCATGATGAACAACGGCGGGACGCCCGTGCTGGAGTCGCACGGCCGGTACATCGGCCCCGGCGGCCAGTCGATCATGGCGGACTCGGACGGTGACCTGATCGTCTACCACTACTACGACGGCCAGGACAACGGCACTCCCAAGCTCGGCATCAACCTACTGAACTGGAGCAGCGGATGGCCCGTCGCCTACTGACCCTGCTGGCCGCACTGCTACTCGCCCTGTCGGTGGGGCAGTCGTCGGCGAGCGCGGCCTCCTTCACCAACCCGATCAAGTCGGTCAAGGGCGCCGACCCCTGGATCTCGTACCACGACGGCAACTACTACCTGGTGACGACGAGTTGGACCGACGTCATCACCATGCGCAAGTCGCCGACGCTGGCCGGGCTCTCGACCGCGCCCAGCGTGCAGGTGTGGAAGGGCGACGCGGCCTCGCGCTGCTGCAACATCTGGGCACCCGAGCTCTTCTACTCCGGCGGCAAGTGGTACCTGTACTTCGTGGCCGGACAGAACGTCTCCGACTACAACCAGACCCAGCGCACCCACGTCCTGGAGAGCGCGGGCTCCGACCCGATGGGTCCGTACACGTACAAGAACCAGCTCAACAGCGCCTGGATGCTGGACCCGAGCGTCATGAACGTGAACGGGCAGCTGTATCTGCTGGGCAGCGCGAGCGGTGGGACGCAGAACCTCGTCATCGCGCCGATGTCCAATCCGTACACGCTCAGCGGTTCCTTCTCGACGATCTCCACGCCGACGTACGACTGGGAGAAGTCGGGCGGGACGGTGAACGAGGGGCCCGAGGTCCTTCAACGCAATGGCGTGACGCGGATCATCTACTCGGCGAGCGGCTGCTGGACCCCCGACTACAAGCTCGGGCAGCTGACCCTCACCGGCTCGAACCCGCTCTCGGCCTCCTCCTGGACCAAGAAGTCCACGCCGGTCTTCCAGCGCAACGACTCGGCGGGTGTGTACGGTCCCGGGCACAACGGGTTCTTCAACTCGCCTGACGGCACCGAGAGTTGGATCGTCTACCACGCCAACGACAGCGCGAGCGAAGGCTGCGACAACGGGCGGACCACCCGGGCGCAGAAGTTCACCTGGAACTCGGACGGTTCGCCGAACTTCGGTACGCCGGCCAGGCTCGGGGCGAGTATGGCCGGGCCGTCCGGGGAGCCCTCGTCCACGTCGACCACGTACACGCTCACCAATCGCAACAGCGGTAAGTGCCTTGAGGTGGCGGGGAGTTCGAGTGCGGACGGGGCCAATGTCCAGCAGTACGCCTGTAACGGGGGCAACAACCAGAAGTGGCGTGTGGAGGATCGGGGCGACGATACGAGTCGGCTGGTGAACGTGGCGTCCGGCAAGGTGCTGGACACGGCGAGCTGTTCCAGCGCCGACGGGGCCGATCTGCGCCAGTGGGCCTGGCTCGACAACACCTGTCAGCGGTTCCGGTTCCTTGCCACGAGTGGGGGATACGTGCGGATCGTGAACCAGGCCACCGGCAAGGTTGCGGATGTCGCTGACTGCTCCACGGCTGATGGGGCGGATGTGCGGCAGTGGACTTGGTTGAACAACAACTGCCAGCAGTGGAGGTTCAACCCGGCGTAGCGCTCCGCGGGGAGGGCGGTTCGTTTTGTGCGGGTGCGTGGGGGCTGGTCGCGCAGTTCCCCGCGCCCCTGAAGGGGCGCCGCGCGGGCCCGCGTCTCCCCTCCGAGCGCGGGCCCGCGCGTTTCCCCCTGGGTGCCGAGGCCGGGAGGGTCCTGGACCTCCCGGCCGGCGGGGGCCTCGTCGCGGGAGGTTGACGAGGCCGCCCGGGCAACCGGTCCGGTGGTCAGCCGACCCGGTCGACTGCGGCGGCCGGCCATCCGGCGCCGTTCGGTGGTGTGTTCGGCCAGCCGGTGGGCTGCTGCTGGGGGACGGGCTCCGGCACGGGCTGCGGTTGCGGCACGGCCTGGGGTTGCGGGAACGCCTGCGGTTGCTGCGGGAACGCCTGCGGCTGCTGTGGGAAGGCCTCGGGCTGCTGCGGGAACGCCTGCGGCTGGGCCTGAGGCTGCGGCTGGCCCTGGGGGGACACGGCGGTCAGTCCCGGCATGCCCGTCGTGCCGCGCACCTGGGCGGCCGTCAGTCTCTGCCCCTGCCCCCGCCCGCCCATGCCGGCCGACGCGGCGGCGGTGAGCGGTTGAGGTTGCGGTTGCAGCTGCGGTTGTGGCTGTCCGGCCGTCCCGTTCGCCGCGGCGGCGAGCCCCGGATATCCGGCCCCGTTGGTCGAGCTGACGAGCCGGTCCACCGCCGCCGTACCCGAGCTGTAGCTGGTCCCGGTGCCCAGCTCGGGCACGGCGGCTCCCCTCCTGGTCCCGTAGAGCACCGATTCCAGGCCGGACACCAGGCGACGCACGTCAACCTGGGGGCGCACCACGAGCCGCAGGAAGCGACTGGACGAGCCGATCTTGTTTCCGCACTCGCGGACCAGGATCCGGTGCTCGGTGAGCAGCCGGTCCCGGACCACGGTGCCTTCGGCGCCCACGGGGAGGCGCACGAAGAGGAAGTTGCCCTGCGACGGGTAGACCGTCAGACCGGGCAGCGCGGAGAGCTGGCGCGCCATGTCGAGCCGGTCGCGGCGCACCATGTGCAGGCTCTCCATGTACTCGGGACCGTGGTCCCTGAGCATGAACACCACGGTCTCCGCGAAGGCGTTGAGGTTCCACTTCGGCAGCATCGAGCGGATCTTGCCCGCCAGGCCCGGGTTGGCCACCATGTAGCCGAACCGCACGCCGTGCAGGCCGAAGTTCTTGCCGAGGCTGCGCAGCACGATGACGTTGGGGCGCATCACGGCGTCCTCGACGACGCTCGGTTCGGACTCCGCGTCGGCGAACTCCAGGAACGACTCGTCGATGACGATCAGGTCCAGATCGGCGAGCGCGTCGCAGAAGGCCAGGATCGTCTGACGGGGCAGGAAGCCGCCGTCGGGGTTGTTCGGGTTGCAGATGACGGCGGCCCGGGTACCCCGGGAGCGGATGAACTGGATGTACTGGGCCGGGTCGAGGGCGAATCCGTTGCTCTCCTGGAGCGGGAACATGTCGACGCGCTTGCCGGTCTCCAGCGGCTGGTCCGTCCAGCGGCCGAAGGTGGGGACGGGGATGGCAAGCGACTCCCGGACCAGCAAGTGGTCGATCCAGGTGATCAGTTCCGTCGATCCGTTGCCCATCGCCACGCACTGCGGGGGAAGCTGGAGCAGGTTGCACAGCTCACTGGTGATGGTGTCCGCGCTGCTCGGGTAGTACGTGATGATGTCGCGCAGCCGGTGCGTCAGCTCGTCGAACATCGCGGGCGTCGGGAAGTACGGATTGCACGGGATGCAGAAGTCCAGCGGACCCGCCTCCCCGCTCTCACGCGCCAGCGCGGCCATCGACGGGCTGTGCGCGCCGGTGCGGAACAGCGAGGTGACATTGTCGGCCATGGACCCTCCGTCCTTGAGGGGCGGCCCGAGCGGGGATACGCGGGCCGATCCTTAGTACGGACGGAGATGGGGCTGTGTTCAACTGATGGGAAAGCTGGGGAGATTGGCGTACGCCGGAGCGTTTGAGGCGCGTTTCAGGCTCCCAGCCCGGTGTCCGGCCTCAGATCCCGAACGAGTGGACCGTCGTCGACCGGTACGTCCCACCGGGCCTGAGCACGGTCGACGGGAACTCCGGCCGGTTCGGCGAGTCCGGGAAGTGCTGGGTCTCCAGGCACAGCGCGTCGCCCTGCCGGTAGGCGCGCCCGCCGGGGCCGACGAGGGTGCCGTCCAGGAAGTTGCCGGAGTAGAACTGCACGCCCGGCTCGGTCGTCGCGAGCTTCAGGGTGCGGCCGGAGGACGGGTCCCGGAGGGTCGCGATGTGCTCGGGCCGCTCTGTGAGTCCCTTGTCGAGCACCAGGTTGTGGTCGATGCCCTTGGCGTGCAGGAGTTGCGGGTCCGCCCGCCGGAGGCCCTCGCCGACCGTCTTCGGCTCGCGGAAGTCGAAGGGGGTGTCCGCGACCTCGGCCAGCTCGCCGGTGGGGATCAGGCCCGCGTCGACCGGTGTGTAGCGGGACGCGGCGATCGTCAGCTCGTGGTCGTGGACCGAGCCGGCGCCCTCGCCCGCCAGGTTCCAGTACACGTGGTTGGTGAGGTTGACGATCGTGGCCCGGTCGGTGGTCGCCTCGTAGTCGATGCGCCAGTCGCCGCGCTCGGTGAGCGTGTACGTGACCTTCGTTGTGAGTGTGCCGGGGAAGCCCATCTCGCCGTCGGCGCTGGTGCGGCGCAGGACGAGGCCGACATCCGGTCCTGAGGTGACCTCCTCCACGTCCCAGACGCGTTTGTCGAAGCCCTCGGTACCGCCGTGCAGGCTGTTGTCGCCGTCGTTGACGGAGAGCCGGTAGTCCTCGCCGTCGAGCGTGAACCTGCCCTGGGCGATCCGGTTTCCGTATCGGCCGACGAGGGCGCCGAAGTACGGGCTGGATGCCTCGTACTCCTCGACGGTGTCGAAGCCGAGCGACACATTGGCGTACTGGCCGCTCCGGTCCGGGAGTTCCAGGGACTGGACGATGCCGCCGTACGACAGGACCTTCAGCCGGGTGCCGCCGTTCTCCAGCGACCAGCGGTGGACCTTCGTTCCGTCGGCGAGCTGGCCGAAGAGTTCTTTCACGGTTCCTGTCTTCCCGATCCTGGCCGCCCGGAGGGTGGGCCGTTCCTGCGGTGCACAACGAAATGGGGCCCCGCGGACCGTACGTCCGCGGGGCCCCACCGAGTTGTTACGAACCGACCTTGCGCTTGTTCCACACGTCGAAGCCGACCGCCGCGAGCAGCACCAGGCCCTTGATGACCTGCTGCCAGTCGCTGCCGACACCGACGAGGTTCATGCCGTTGTTCAGCACGCCGAGGACGAGACCACCGATGATCGCGCCGAGGACCGTGCCGACGCCGCCGCTCATCGACGCGCCGCCGATGAAGGACGCGGCGATCGCCTCGAGCTCGAAGTTCACACCGGCCTTGGGCGAGGCCGCGTTGAAGCGGGCCGCGAAGACCAGACCGGCCAGCGCCGCGAGCATGCCCATGTTGAGGAAGACCAGGAAGGTGACCTTCTTGTCCCGCACACCGGACAGCTTCGCCGCGGGCAGGTTGCCGCCGATCGCGTACACGTGGCGGCCGATGACGGCGTTGCGCATGACGTAACCGAAGCCGACGACGAGGACGCCGAGGATGATCAGCACCACCGGGGCGCCCTTGTAGCTGGCGAGCATCATCGTCACCGTGAGGACGGCGGCGACCAGCGCCACGATCTTCAGCAGGAAGAGCTTGGTGGGCGGCACCTCGAGCGCGAACTCCTGCTGCCGCCTGCGGTCACGGACCTCCTGCAGCACCACGAACGCGATCACCGCGAAGCCGAGGAGCAGGGTGAGGTTGTGGTAGTTGGTGTCCGGACCGACCTCGGGAAGGAAGCCGTTGGAGACGTCCTGCAGACCCTTGGGGAACGGGCCGATCGTCTGGCCCTCGAGGAAGATCTCCGTCAGACCGCGGAAGAGCAGCATTCCGGCGAGGGTGACGATGAAGGATGGTATGCCGAGATAGGCGATGAAGAACCCTTGCAGGGCACCGGCGGCGGCGCCCAGGAGCAGGCACAGCACCACGGCCAGCGGCCAGGCCACGTCGTGATTGACCATCAGTACGGCACCGACCGCGCCCACGAAGGCGGTGAGTGAGCCGACCGACAGGTCGATGTGGCCCGCGATGATGACGAGCATCATGCCGATCGCGAGGATCAGGATGTAGCTGTTCTGCAGCACCAGGTTGGAGACGTTGCGCGGCAGCAGCAGGTCGCCGTCCGTCCACACCGCGAACAGCACCACGATCAGGCCGAGCGCGATCAGCATGCCGTACTGCCGCATGTTGCGGCGCATGCCGTCCATCATCAGCTGCAGCAGGCCGTCGCCCCCGGTCGACCCGCCCTTGCCGGCGGGCGCCGGGGTCGGGGTCTTTTCGGTCACATTCGTGCTCATCGCTCGTCCCTCTTGTCCTTCGTCATCTGGCGCATCAGCACTTCCTGCGTGGCCTCGGCCCGCTGGACCTCACCGGTCAGCCGTCCAGCGGCCATCGTGTAGATGCGGTCGCACATTCCGAGCAGTTCCGGCAGCTCGGAGGAGATGAAGACGACCGCCTTGCCCTCGGCGGCCAGTTTGTCGATGACCGTGTAGATCTCGAACTTGGCGCCCACGTCGATGCCGCGGGTCGGCTCGTCCAGAATCAGCACGTCCGGACCGGCGAAGATCCACTTGCTGAGGACGACCTTCTGCTGGTTTCCGCCGGACAGCTTGCCCACCGGCTCGAAGACGGTCGGCGCCTTGATGTTCATCGACTTGCGGAAGCCCTCGGCGACCTGCCGCTCGTCGTGCTCGTCGACCACACCACGCCTGGCGACCTTGCCGAGGGCGCTGAGCGAGATGTTCCGGTTGATGGTGTCGATGAGGTTGAGGCCGTAGTGCTTGCGGTCCTCGGTGACGTACGCGATCCCGTGCTTGACCGCCTCGGGCACGGTCTTCGTACGGATCTCCTTGCCGTCCTTGAAGACCGAGCCGCCCGCGTACCGGCCGTAGGTCCGGCCGAAGACGCTCATCGCGAGTTCGGTGCGCCCGGCGCCCATGAGCCCCGCGATGCCCACGATCTCCCCGCGGCGCACCTCGATCGACACGTCGTCGACCACCTTGCGCTGCTGGTCGATCGGGTGGTGGACGGTCCAGTTGCGGATCTCCAGGGCCGGAGCCGCGCCCACCTCCGGCTCGTGCGGGGTGCGCTCCGGGAAGCGGTGGTCGAGGTCGCGCCCGACCATGCCGCTGATGATCCGGTCCTCGGTGGTCTCCGGCGCTTTCACGTCGAGCGTCTCGATGGACCGCCCGTCGCGCAGGATCGTCACCGAGTCCGCGACGCTCTCGATCTCGTTGAGCTTGTGCGAAATGATGATCGAGGTGATGCCCTGCTCCTTCAGCCCCAGGATGAGCTGGAGGAGCTTGCCGGAGTCCTCGTCGTTCAGAGCCGCCGTCGGCTCGTCGAGGATCAGCAGCTTCACCTTCTTCGACAGCGCCTTCGCGATCTCGACGAGCTGCTGCTTGCCCACACCGATGTCGGCGACACGGGTGTCAGGGTGCTCGTTGAGTCCGACCCGCCGCAGCAGTTCGGTCGCGTGCTTCAGCGTCTCGCTCCAGCTGATGAACCCGCGCGTGGCGTGCTCGTTGCCGAGGAAGATGTTCTCCGCGATGGAGAGATACGGCACCAGGGCAAGCTCCTGGTGGATGATCACAATGCCGTGCTGCTCGCTCGCCCGGATGTCCTTGAACTCGCAGGACTCACCCTCGAAGAGGATGTCGCCCTCGTAGGTTCCGTGCGGATGGACGCCGGAGAGGACCTTCATCAAGGTCGACTTTCCGGCGCCGTTCTCCCCGCAGATGGCGTGGACCTCGCCCGGCCGGACGCTCAGAGAGACGTCCGACAGCGCCTTGACGCCGGGAAAGGTCTTGACGATCGAGCGCATTTCCAGGACGGGTCCCGCCATGGTCGTGCCTTCCAATCCCTAGGGGGTGGCGGTTAGTTGACTGCGTCGGCCTTGACGTAGCCGGAGTCGATGACGACCTTCTGGTAGTTGGTCTTGTCGACGCTCACCGGGGTCAGCAGGAACGCGGGCACGACCTTCGCGCCGTTGTCGTACGACTTGCTGTCGTTGACCTCGGGCTTCTTGTCGTTGAGCACCGAGTCGACCATGTTCGCGGCGACCTTCGCGAGCTCGCGGGTGTCCTTGAAGACGGTTGCCGCCTGCTCGCCCGCCTTGATCGACTTCAGCGAGGCGACCTCGGCGTCCTGTCCGGTGACGACCGGCAGCGGCTTGTTCTTGGAGCCGTAGTCGTCCGACTTCAGCGCCGACAGGATGCCGATGGAGATGCCGTCGTAGGGCGAGAGCACCGCGTCGACCCGGCCGCTCCGGTACGTCGAGGTCAGCACGTCGTCCATGCGCTTCTGCGCGACGCCGCCGTCCCAGCGCAGCGTGGTGACCTGGTTCAGCTTCGTCTCGCCCGACTTGACCACGAGCTGCTTCTTGTCGATGTAGGGCTGGAGGACCTTCATCGCGCCGTTGAAGAAGTACCGGGTGTTGTTGTCGTCGTTCGAGCCCGCGAAGAGCTCGACGTTGAACGGGCCCTTCTTGGAGCCGTCCGCCAGACCGAGCTTCTCGACGATCTGGGTGCCCTGCAGCTCGCCGACCTTCTCGTTGTCGAACGACGCGTAGTAGTCGACGTTCGGCGAGTTGAGGATCAGGCGGTCGTAGGAGATCACCGGGATGTCGGCGTCCTTGGCCTGCTGAAGAACGTTGTCGAGCGACTTGTTGTCGATCGCCGCGATGATCAGCGCGGAGACGCCCTGCGTGATCATGTTCTCGATCTGCGAGACCTGGGTGTCGGGGTCGTCCTCGCCGAAGGCCAGCTTGGTCTTGTAGCCGGCCGCCTTCAGGTTCTTCTCCACGTTGGCGCCGTCGGCGATCCACCGCTCGGAGGACTTGGTGGGCATGGCGATACCGACGGTGGAGCCCTTCGCGTCTCCCTTGTCGCCCTCGCTGCCGCCCTCGCTGTCCTGACCACAGGCGGAGAGGGTGAGAGCCAGGGAGGCGGCCGCGGCTATGGCGGAGAGCGCTGCTTTGCGATTGCGCATGATCATCTTCCTTGATGTTCGGGTGGGGGCTCGGTCCGGCGAGTCCGAGATAGTGCGAGGAAAAGACCGAGTAGAGGTGTGTGGGATTGTGTTCGGCTGAGTCGTCTTTTGTGAAGGGGGTGTGTTCGGAACGTTATGAGGGAATGTCGAACCGCTTGAGCTTTCCGGGCAGCCGGGAGCCGAGCGGAGCCATGTCGCCGTCCGCTCCGTGCCGCGCGAGCAGGTCCAGGGCGAGCCGGCCGCGCCGCACCCTCTCCTTGGCGGTGGACAGGGTCACGTCCCGCATGTGGTGACCGTACGGGTAGATCCCCGGAGCCTTGGAGAGGCCGAACTTCAGGTACAGCGGGGCGCCGCGGCGGATCAGCTCGGCGACCTCGTACATGCGCACGTAGCCACCGAGATCGTCGGGGGCCTCGATGTACATGTCCATGGGCGCTGCGCTGACCCTACGGATCTCGGTCAGGTGGTCAAGCGTGAGATCGCTGGGCACGTTGATGGAGTCGCCGCCGAGCTGCTCGTACACCGCGTACGCGGCCGGGTTGACCGGGCCGACCAGCGCCGAGACCTTCAGCGTCGTGTCCGCCGGGATGATCCCGGCGACCCGGGCCCGGTGCAGGGTCCACAGCACGCCCTCGTCAGCCACGAGGAGGCACTTTACGCCCAACTCCGTTGCGCGGACGGCGTCTTCGACACAGCCGGCCACCGCGTCGTGGCCGCGGGCGCGCAGCCCGCCGCCGCGCGAGTCCGTACGGGTCGAGCCGCCGATGTCCCACGTGCCGCGCGGGCCCGTGAAGAGGCAGAGCTCGATGTCGCGCTCGCCGGTGGCCTCGACCATCTCGGTGATCTCGGCGTCGGTCAGCATCCAGACACCGCTGCCCTGGCTGATCCGGTGGATCGGCACATCGAGCCGCGAGGCCTCCTTGAGGACCACGGCCAGCGCCTCCGGCCCCTCGCACGAGGGGACCTCGGTGCGCCAGCTGCCGCCCTCCGGGAAGGCGTGCGGTGAGGCGTCGGCGGGGGAGAGGGCGGGCGCGCCCAGGCCGAGCGCGGCGAGCGCCTGCTCACCGGGTCGACGGGCCGCCTTGGGAGAAGCGTCGGTCACAAGGTGTCCTTAAGCTTTGGCGAGGTTCGCGTTCGATATGTCGGACATAGTTCGTGGGGGTGGAAGTACGCCGGTACGGAGCGTCAGGTCTCCGTACCGGCGTACGGATCGGGGGGCGGCGGGCACCGCGGGCCCTAAGGCCGCAGCAGCACCTTGCCGACCTTCGGATCGCCGGACCCCACCAGCTCGATGGCGTGAGCGAACTCGTCCAACGGCAGCTCGTGCGTGACCAGCGGAAGCGGATCGAGCAGACCGGCACCGAAGACCCGCACCGTGTGCGCCCAGGCCGCCGGCGGCGCCCCGAACACGGTGTGCACCTCCAGCTGCCGTACGACGAGATCGGTGGGGTCGAGTCCCACGGCACCCGGAGCCGGGATACCGGTGAGGACGAGACGTCCGCCGCGCCGGAGCAGGGAGGCAGCGGTGGTCGCGGCGGACGCCGACCCGGCGGTCTCGATCACCACGTCGAAGTCGTCGGGCAGTTCCTGGTCCCTCGTACGGAAGTCGGTGGCGCCGAAGGTCTTCGACAGCTCCGCGCGGTCCGGGCGGGTGCCGACCACGAGCAGCTCCGAGGGGGAGCCCGCCTTCAGGAACTGAACGGCGAACATGCCGAGCGTTCCGGTGCCGACGACGGCCACCCGCTCGCCGGGCCGCGCGTTCGCCTTGAGCGCCGCCGCCGCGATGCAGGCCGCGGGCTCCAGGAGCGCCGCCGCCGTCAGATCGGCGTCGTCCGACAGGACGTGCAGCAGCCGGGCGGGCAGCGTGAGCGTGCCGGCCATGGCGCCGGGCTGGGTGAAGCCCGTCTCCTCGTAGCCGGCCGTGCACAACGTTGTCTCGCCCTCGTGGCAGCGGTCGCAGACCTGGCAGTTGCGGAAGCCCTCACCGACCACCTTGCGGCCCACGAGGCTCTCCGGGACGTCGGCGCCGACCGCCTCGACCGTGCCGGACCACTCGTGGCCCGGCGTCAGCGGATAGCGGACGTACCCCTCGGGCCGGTTGCCCTGGTACACCTCGCGGTCGCTGCCGCAGATACCGCTCGCGTGGACCCGTACGAGGGCCTCGCCCGCGCCGGGCGGCGCGGGCTCGTGGGGGGCCAGCCGGTACTCGCCGGGACCCTCGATGACGACCGCGGTGCTCACTCGGACCCCTTCGGCTTGCGCTGCTCCCAGCCGTCCGCCCACAGGTCGAAGCGGGCCTGCTGCTGCGGGAACTCGGCCGCCGCGTCCGTGTCCAGCTCGACGCCGAGACCGGGCTCGTGCGACAGCTCGAAGTAGCCGTCGACGACCTGCGGGGCGCCCTTCACGACCTTCTTGATCTCCGCGTCCGCGAAGTCGTTGAAGTGCTCCAGGATCTTGAAGTTCGGGGAGGTGAAGCCGACCTGGAGGCTCGCGGCGGTGAGGACCGGGCCGCCCACGTTGTGGGGCGCCACGAGCATGTAGTGGGCCTCGGCCGTGGCCGCCAGCTTCCGGGTCTCCCAGATGCCGCCGATGTGGCCGACGTCGGGCTGGATGATGTCGACGGCCTGGCTCTCGAAGAGCTCGCGGAACTCGATGCGGTCGTGGATGCGCTCACCGGTCGCGACCGGGATGTCGACCTTGGCCGCCACCTTCTCCAGCGCCTTCAGGTTCTCCGGCGGGACCGGCTCCTCCAGCCACGCGGGCTTGAAGGGCGCGAGCTCGCGCGCGAGGCGAATCGCCGTGGCCGGCGAGAAACGGCCGTGCATCTCCAGCATCAGCTCGGCCTCGGGGCCGATCGCGTCCCGGACGGCCTCGATCAGCGAGACCGCGTACAGCGACTGCTCGTGGTCGAGCTCGAAGTGCCCCGTCCCGAAGGGGTCGATCTTCAGCGCCTTGTACCCGCGCGCGACCACTGCCTGGGCGGCCTTGTGGTACGCCTCCGGGGTGCGCTCCGTGGTGTACCAGCCGTTCGCGTACGCCTTCACCTTGTCGGTGACCTTGCCGCCCAGCAGCTGCCACACCGGCACGCCCAGGGCCTTGCCCTTGATGTCCCAGCACGCCATCTCGATCACGGCGATACCGGACATGACGATCTCGCCGGCCCGTCCGTAGTCGCCGTACTTCATACGGCGCACGAGGTCCTCGACAGCGAAGGGGTCGGAGCCGAGAATATGGTTGGCCTCCGCCTCCCGCAGATAGCCGATCAGCGCGTCGGTATGACCCAGCATGCGGGTCTCGCCAACGCCGGTGATGCCCTCGTCGGTGTGCACCTGCACGTAGGTCAGGTTGCGCCACGGGGTCCCGACCACGTGTGTGCTGATTCCGGTGATGCGCACGGAAATTGCCCCTTGTTGCTCTTCGGCTCTGTTCGAAATTTCGTCACACGTTCGAAATGCTGGGCAGACAGTAAGGACGGGGCGGCGGCAGTGTCAATGGGTCGAACGCATAACGGTTTCGACGCGATGGCACGGGAAGGCGGCGAATGGTCCGTCCTGTCCTCAAGTCGCCACACCGGAACGGGCAGTTCACCACACAACTTTCACAGCCGTGACTAGGAACGTGACCTGTGCGGAATTTAGTCTTCCCGCGTCATGGACTACTGCCACCCGTGCCAACGGCACCTCAATGGCGCCCTCGCTTGTCCGGGGTGCGGTACATCGGCCGAAGCGTGCCGGGAGTACGCGGCCTCCCTGGAAGATCGCGAGGACGTCGACGAACGCGACGACGCGTCGGCGGAGGACGACGACCCCGAGGGCGGCGCGGGCCGGACCCGGCGCCGCGGCGGCCGCGGGGTCCGGGCGAGCCGGCGCGACCGGCGCGCCGCGCTGCACCGGCGG
>NZ_VWMY01000063.1 GCF_008905045.1 Streptomyces albicerus | reverse complement strand
CAGGGGGGACCCTGTGGGAGAGTAGGACACCGCCGAACAAATTTTAAAGAAAAGCCCCCGCACTTCGGTGCGGGGGCTTTTTTGTGTTCCGGGTGCATTTCAGGACGGCTGTACCAACCTTGTGTCGTACGCCAGAATCACCGCCTGAATGCGGTCCCGGGAGCCCGTCTTCGCGAGGATTCGGCTTACGTGGGTCTTCACTGTCGATTCGGCCAGGTGGAGGCGTGCGGAGATCTCCAGGTTCGTCCAGCCCTTTCCGATGACCGTCAGGATTTCGCGTTCGCGGTCTGTGAGGGGGGCGAGGCGTGGGTCCAGGCCGGGAGGTGAGTCCGAGTTCGCCGTGGGGAGGTGCTGGGCGTATGCGTCGAGCAGGCGGCGGGTCAGGCTCGGGGCTACGACCGCGTCGCCGGTGGCCACCGAGCGGATGCCGGAGAGGAGTTCCTCGGGCTGTGCGTCTTTGATGAGGAAGCCGGAGGCGCCCGCTCGCAGGCCGGCGTACGCGTACTCGTCCAGGTCGAAGGTGGTGAGGATGAGGACGCGGGTGCGGTCGCCCGAGGAGACGATGCGGCGGGTGGCCTCGATGCCGTCGAGGCCGGGCATGCGGATGTCCATCAGGACCACGTCGGGGTGGAGTTCGGCGGTCATGCGGACGGCCTCGCTGCCGTTGCCCGCCTCGCCCAGGACCGTCATGTCGTCCTGGCTCTCCAGGAGCATGCGGAAGCCGAAGCGCTGCAGTGGCTGGTCGTCGGCGATGAGCACGGTGGTCACTGCGGGGTTTCCTCCGGTAGGTGAAGGTGGACGCGCCAGCCGTGTTCCGGGAGCGGGCCGGACTCAAGTGTGCCGCCGTACAAGGCGGTTCGCTCGCGCATTCCGGTGAGGCCGCGGCCCGGGGTGCCGTTCGGATGGGGGCCGCCCCCGCGGCCCGTGTCGGTCACTGTCACCGTCACCGCGCCCCCGTTCTCGTACGAGACGGAGACGGTCGATGTCGCGGCGGGGCCGCCGTGTTTGAGGGTGTTCGTGAGGGCTTCCTGGATGACTCGGTAGACGGTGAGCTGGCGGCCCGGAGGGAGGGTGGTGGCGTAGCCGTGGATGGTGGTGCGGACGGGGAGGCCGGCGGAGCGTACGCCGTCGATGAGTTGGTCGAGGTCGGTGAGGGAGGGCTGGGGGGCCATCTCGAGTTCCGGGGATTCGGCCGCTGAGGGCTCGACTCCCCGGGGGTCGGTGCGCAGTACGTCGAGGAGGCGGCGGAGTTCGCCCAGGGCCTGGCGGCTGGTGGTGCCGATGGCGGTCAGGGCCTGTGCGGCGCGTTCCGGGTTCTTGGCGGCGGCGTAGGAACCGCCGTCCGCGAGGCTGGTGATGACCGAGAGGTTGTGGCCGATGATGTCGTGCATCTCGCGGGCGATGCGGGTGCGTTCGGCGGCGGTGGCGAGTTGGGCCTGCTGGTCGCGTTCCACCTCCAGTTGGCGGGCGCGTTCGACGAGGGAGGCGAGGTACTCCTGACGGGTGCGGTAGGAGATGCCGACGATCGCCACCATGGCGAGGCGGGTCGCCTGCGGGAAGAAGGTCTGGTCGGCGCCCTGTTCATCGGGGTAGCGGAAGGCGTCCACGGTGATCGGTCCCAGGGTGAGGGCGTACGACCAGAGCAGGGTGCGCAGACGGGTGTGCAGAGCGACGTTGAACGTGACGACGAGCAGGGTCAGGCTTGCCTGGAGACCGGCTCCTGTCCAGGCGTTGGCGGCGGCGAGCGGAAGCATCGACAGGAGGACCGCGAAGGGACGGGTGCGGCGCCAGAGGAGCGGGAGGGTGAAGCCCAGGGTCAGGATGGTGAGCAGCCAGGTCGGCGCGTCCGGGTTCTCGGTGATGTTGCGCCAGCCGCCGCCCAGGATGTCGATGCCGGCGGCGGTCAGGAAGAAGCCCGTGACCAGGACGTCCCACACCAGTGGATGGTTCCGGTCGAACGCGCGTGCCCGCTGGGTGAGGCGGTGGATCTGGCGGGTGACCGGCTGCTGTCGTGCCCCGTCCGGTGACCAGCCCCGCCAGGACTGGTCGCGCCAGGCCTGGTCCCGGCGGACGAGGTCCCGGCGGCTCTGGTCGCGGGCCCTGCGCAGCCAGTTCCGGTGCCAGTCCCGTTTCTCGGTCACCGTCCCATCCTCGTACGGGAGCCGCGCGTACGGGAGTTGGGCGTAGGGGAGGCGGTCATACGTCCCGTCGCTTGAGGAGCAGCGCCGCCGCGGCCAGGATCGCCGCCGTCCACAGGGTGAGGGCGAGGAGGGCGGGGCCCGTGGTCGCGTAGTCGGAGGTGTCGCGCAGGGTCATCAGGCCCTCGGCGGCCCGGCCGGGGAAGTACTTGGCGACGCTGTCCATCACGTCGTACGGGAACATCCTGAGAACCTCCGGGAGGACGGTGACGCCTCCGATGAAGGCGGTGATGCCGCCGGGGACCGAGCGGAGCAGGGCGCCGAGGCCGAGGCCGATGAGAGCCAGGGCGGTCAGGCCCGCCGTGCCGGCGAGCAGGGTGCCGAACACGCCGGGGTCGGTGAGGGACAGTTCCTTGTCGGTGCCGTCGAGGAAGAGCTGTCCCGATACGAAGGTGACGAGGAGCGTGGCGAGTGTGGCCGTGAAGGTGACCGCGGTGACGACGCCGGCCTTGGACCACAGGACCGGGATGCGGCGCGGTACGGCCACCATCGTGGAGCGGACCATCCCCGTGCCGTACTCGCCCGAGATGAAAAGGACGGCGACGACGGCCAGGATGATCTGCGAGAACTGGGTGCCGAAGAGGAGGAACTGGACCGGGTCGAAGCGGGCTGCCTCGCCGCCGTCCTGGTCGTACGACGCGGCGATCGCGATGCCGACGCCGACGGTCAGGGCCGTCGCCGCGGCGAGCATGATCCAGGTGGAGCGGACCGTCCACAGCTTGTGCCATTCGGAGCGCAGGACGCGGGCCGGGGTGAGGGCGATGGTGGTCATGCCGGCTCCAGGTGTGCGGCGAACTCGAGGGAGTCGCGGGTCAGGTCCATGAAGGCCTCCTCCAACGAGGCGGCGTGCGGGGTGAGTTCGAAGAGCGGGATGCCGTGCGCGGCGGCGGTGCGGCCGATGTGTTCGGCATCTGTGCCGCGGACTTCGAGGGCGCCGGGGGCGGAGCTGGTCACGTCGACCTCGGGTGCCGCGAGCAGCTCGGTGAGCAGGCCGGCTTCGGGGGTGACGACCTTGACGGTGCCCGCGCCCGATTCGCGTACGAACCTGTCGACGGTCGTGTCGGCCAGTAGCCGGCCCCTGCCGATGATGATCAGGTGCTCGGCGGTCAGGGCCATCTCGCTCATCAGGTGGGAGGAGACGAAGACCGTACGGCCTTCCGCGGCAAGGGACTTGAGGAGCGTGCGGATCCACAGGACGCCCTCGGGGTCGAGGCCGTTGACCGGTTCGTCGAGGATGACCGTGGCCGGGTCGCCGAGCAGCGCGGCCGCGATGCCGAGGCGTTGGCCCATGCCGAGGGAGAAGCCCTTGACCCGCTGTCCGGCCACGTCGGTCAGGCCGGTGAGGTCCAGGACGTGTGCGACGCGGCTTCTGGGGATGCCGTGGGTGAGGGCGAGCGCGACAAGGTGGTGGTAGGCCGTGCGGCCCGGGTGGACCGAGCGGGCCTCCAGGAGCGCGCCGACCTCGTGGAGGGGTGCGGAGTGGTCGGCGTACGCGCGGTCGCCGACGGTGGCGCTGCCGTGGGTCGGTGCGTCCAGGCCGAGGATCATGCGCATGGTGGTGGACTTGCCGGCGCCGTTGGGGCCGAGGAAGCCGGTGACCGTGCCCGGGCGGACGGTGAAGGTGAGGTCGGACACGACTGTCTTGTCGCCGTAGCGTTTGGTCAGTTCGGAGGCCGTAATCATGTCTTCGATGCTCGGCCGGGCCGGGGGGCCGGGGCGTCGGACGGCGGCGGGATATGAGGTGAAGGGTGTAGTACCCGGGTATTACGGTGACCCTCATGAAGCACGTGATCCGTTCGATACGTCCTGATGAGTGGCCTGCGGTGAAGGAGCTCCGGCTGGCCGCGCTGCGGGATCCGGTGGCGCATCTTGCCTTCCTGGAGACGTACGAGGATGCCGTGGGCCGGCCCGACAGCTTCTGGCAGGAGCGGGCTGCGGGGGCCGCGGAAGGCGTGCTCGAGCGGCAGCAGATCGTGGTCGAGGCTCCCGACGGGCGGTGGGTCGGGTCCGTGGTCGTGCTCGTGGAGGAGGCCGGGGAGAAAGGCGCCCTCGGCGGCGTGAACGAGGAGCGTCAGGCGCATCTCGTGGCGGTCTACGTACGTCCCGAGGCGCGCGGGCAGGGGCTCACCGAGTGGCTCTTCGCGTATGCCCTGGACTGGGCGTGGGAGGTGGCCGGGGTCGAGCGGGTGCGGCTGTTCGTGCACTCGCGGAACGCTCGGGCCGAGGGCTTCTACCGGAAGATGGGGTTCGTGCCCACGGGGGAGACGCTGCCGGTGGAGGGGGATCCCACGGCTCGGGAGCTGGAGTTCGTGCTCAAGCGGCCCTAGGGGGCGGGGAGTTCGACCGTCAGACCGGGAGTTCGTGGTGGGGCCAGCGGGAGCGGGCCTGTTCGCGGGAGCGGAGGAGGGCGAGGGTGGGGAGGCCTTGGTCCGGGCCGGTGCCCGCGCCCGTGCCCGGCGCGCTCGATGCGAGCAGGTCCGGGAGTTGGGGGAGCGGGGCGACCGCGGCCACATCGTCCAGGACGAGCGTGAGTGGTGGGTCGAGGCGACCGGAGGATGACCGTTCGGCCATGCGCCGGCCGCGCTCGACCACGCTTGAGGCGAGGGCCGTCAGCAGGGGCATCGCGCCGGGATTCGCCCTGGGGTCCTCGATGGGTTCACCGACCACATAAAGCGTGCCCCCTTCGTTGACGAAGGAATCCAAGGTGAGCGTGTCGGTTCGGTTGGGGGTACAGGCTTCGCGGATGTTGACCGTGAAAAGCGACGAAAGGGCCCGGGCTGTCAACTCCTGGGCGATGTCCCGGCGTTCGGGATGAGAGGTGAGCGCGGCTTCGAGTTCGCCCGCGGAGCCGGACGCGGCCTTGGGATTCGTACGGAGGGCGCGTACGGCGTCCTGGACCTGGGTGCCCTGGGCCCAGCGGTGGACGTGGCGGATGGTGCGGCCGTCCACGGCGGCGGCGTGCAGGTAGCAGCGCAGGAGCGTTTCCGCTGTGTCGGCGACTGTCTGGTCGATCTTCGCGGTGGGGCGGACCGGGGCGAGGAGCGCTGCCGCGCGGGCCTTCGCGGTGTCCTTGTCCTCGCAGCCGGCTGAAGGGGACCAGTGGAGGCGGGCCGGGGTGTCGCAGAGGTGGGCGGGGTCGTAGAGGAGGACCGGGCCCAGTTTCGCCCGGGCGTCCTTGGTGTCCGACCAGAGGGTCGGGTTGGACGTGATGACCAGGACCGGGCCGTCCGCGTCGCGGATGGCTTGGACCGCGAGCGGGTGGCGGGTTTCGGGTGAGCCGAGGATGACGGGGCCCCGCGGGGCTGGAACGGAGCTTTCCCACCCGCCTGCCCGTTTGCTGTCAGTTGCCACAGGAACCGATTCCGGCGGCGGCTCCGCCGACCGCGCCGGGACGGAGGATGTTGTGGAGTGCGCCGCCGGTGGGTGGGACTCCCCGGGCCGGCTGGCTGACGGGTGCGCTGCCGCGGGGGTTTCCGCCGTCGGCCATCCTTCTGCCGGGTGCGCTCCTGCCGGATGTTTCCCCGCCGGGCGACCCGCCTCATGACCCTCCGTCGTCCGGCCCGGAGCGGCCTCGCGAGGGTCGGGCCCCCGCGAGATATCCGACTCCGCCGCGGCGAGCGTCCTGCGCCGTGCCCTCCCCGCCCGCCACCTCGCCACCGTCCCCAGTACGAACACCGTCAGGACCAGGAGCACCATCAGCTGGCCGATGAACAGGCCCCAGAAGAGCCCGTACCCCGAGAGCTGGGTCTCCGGTGTGTCCGGCCAGGCGGCCGCGATGTCGTGCGGGGTCGCGATCAGTTGGCGCATGGCCAGGGGCGTACGGCGGAAGGTGACGTTGGCGGGCCAGGAGCCGTGGGCGAAGAGGCCGGCCAGGCCTGTGGCCGTCCACACCATCACGGTCATGCCCAGGACGAAGGCGAGGACCCCGACCAACAGCCCGTCGGGGATGCCCCCTGCGCCCTCACGGTGGCGATCGCGATCGTCCGGTCTCATCTCGGGCCGCTCCCTTACGCCACCGTGGACTCGGACGAGTCGTCGAGATCGCTCAGGTGTTGCTCCATGAAGGCGGCTGCCCGTTCCTCCGCCTCCAGTTCGGCCGCGCGCAGGGCGTCGTCCGTGAGGTGGTCGGCGGACGACTCGGTCATGGCGCGGTCCGTGAAGACGAGCGGCCGCTCGGTCTCGGTGATCAGGTGTTTGACCACCTGGACGTTGCCGTTGACGTCCCACACCGCGATGCCCGGGGTGAGGCTGGGGATGATCTCGACCGCCCATCTGGGCAGGCCGAGCACCCGTCCGGTCGATCGTGCCTCGTCGGCCTTCTGGGCGTAGATCGTTCTGGTCGAGGCCATCTTGAGGATCGCCGCGGCCTCCTTCGCGGCCGCCCCGTCGACGACGTCGGACAGGTGGTGGACCACCGCCACGAACGACAGACCCAGTCGCCGTCCGAACTTCAGCAGGCGCTGGAAGAGCTGGGCCACGAAGGGGCTGTTGATGATGTGCCAGGCCTCCTCGACCAGGAAGATCCGCTTCTTCCGGTCGGGGCGGATCCAGGTGTGCTCGAGCCACACGCCGACGATCGCCATGAGGATCGGCATGGCGATGGAGTTCCGGTCGATGTGGGACAGGTCGAAGACGATGAGCGGGGCGTCCAGGTCGATGCCGACCGTCGTGGGGCCGTCGAACATGCCCCGCAGGTCGCCGTCGACCAGGCGGTCCAGGACCAGGGCGACGTCCAGGCCCCACGCCCGTACGTCGTCTATGGCGACGTTCATCGCCTCCGCCGACTCCGGTTCGGGGTGGCGCAGTTGCTCGACGATGTCCGTCAGGACGGGCTGGCGGTCGAGGATGGTCTCGTTGACGTAGGCGTGCGCGACCTTCAGGGCGAAGCCGGAGCGCTCGTCCAGGCCGTGGCCCATCGCGACCTCGATGATCGTCCGGAGCAGCGCGAGCTGTCCGGTCGTCGTGATCGCCGGGTCGAGCGGGTTGAGCCGGATGCCCATGTCCAGGGCCGCTGTCGGGTCGAGCCGGATGGGAGTTATGCCCAGCTCCTGGGCGATGAGGTTCCACTCACCGACCCCGTCCTCACCCTGTGCGTCGAGGACGACGACCTGCCGGTCCTTGAACCTCAACTGCCGCATCACGTACGTCTTCTCGAGCGCCGACTTGCCGTTGCCGGACTCTCCGAGGACCAGCCAGTGCGGCGCCGGGAGCTGCTGTCCGTACAGCTGGAAGGGGTCGTAGATGTACCCCTTCCCGGAGTACACCTCGCGGCCGATGATGACGCCGGAGTCGCCGAGGCCGGGCGCGGCGGTCGGCAGGTAGACGGCCTGGGCCTGGCCGGTGGACGTGCGCACCGGCGGTCGGGTCGTCTCGACCTTGCCGAAGAGGAAGGACGTGAAGGCTTCCGTGAGGACGGACAGCGGATCCCGCATAGAGTCCTACCTCCGGATACCGGTCGCGAACGGGAGCGTGTTGACGAAGGCACGATGGTGCTCGCGGTCGCACCACTCGAGCTTCAGGTACGACTTGCCGGCCGAGGCGCGGATGGTCCGCTTGTCGCGGGCGAGGGCCTCGGGGTTGCGGGACGAGACGGTGATGTAGCCGACGAGGTTGACGCCGGCGGCGCCGCTCGCGAGGTCCTGGCCGCGCTGGTCGACGCGGTTGTGCGAGGCGACGTCGCGCGGGTCGACGGTCCGGTTCATCTTCGCCTGGCGGCTGGCCTCCGCCTCGTCGTTCGTCTTCTCGGTCAGCATGCGCTCGATGGCGACCTCGGTGGGTTCGAGGTCCATGGTGACGGCGACCGTCCGGATGACGTCCGGGGTGTGGACGAGCAGCGGGGCGAGGAAGTTGACACCCACCGGGGTCATCGGCCACTCCTTCACCCAGGCCGTGGCGTGACACCAGGGGGCGCGGGTGGAGGACTCGCGGGTCTTCGCCTGGAGGTACGTCGGCTCCATGGCGTCCAGCTCGGCCGGCCAGGCGTTCCGCTTCGTCATCGCCTGGATGTGGTCGATGGGGTGGTCCGGGTCGTACATCGAGTGCACGAGGGAGGCGAGCCGCCCCTGTCCGAGCGGCTGGCGCACCCGGATGTCGGCCTCCTGGAGGCGCGAGCAGATGTCGGTCAGCTCGCGGGCCATGACGACGGCCAGTCCGGAGTCCTTGTCGAGCTTCTTGCCGCCCTTCGGGCGCGCGGCGCGGGCCATCGCCTGGGCCTCGGCGGCGAGTTCGCGGGAGTAGTGCATACAGGCGACGAGGTAGGCGCGGTGCTGCTCGCTGCTCGTCGACACCATGGACTGGAGCTGGTCGTACGACTGCTGCAGCCAGCCGGGGGCCCGCTCGTCGCCGCGTACGACGACGTCCTTGGCGTGGGCGTCCGGGTCGGCGGGGAGCGTACGGGCGAGCATCTGGAGGCGGGTGACGAAGCCGTCGCCGTTCGCGACGTGCTTGAGCAGCGTGCCGAAGCGGTCGACGAGGGCTTCCTGGTCCTCGCTGTCGCGCAGGCCGACGCCCGGGCCCTCGATCTCGATCGCCGCAGTGACGGTTTTCCGGTCGGCGTGCAGGAGGACGGCGATCTCGTCCGGGCCGAAGGGCGCCGCGAGCCAGGTGATGCGTCCGATGCCCGGGGGCGGGCCGACCTCGATCTCGCGGCCGTCGATATGGGTGCCGGCCTCCATGGCGTTGCTGCGGTAGGCGGTGCCCTGGCGGAGGCCGCGCTTGTAACTGCGGTTGATCTCGAACCACTTGTAGAAGGTCCGCCGCTTGTACGGCACGTACACCGCGGCCAGTGCGAGCATCGGGAAGCCCATGAGCAGGACGATGCGCAGGGAGAGCACGGGGACGAGCAGGCCGCACATCATACCGAGGAACGCGCCCGCGATGATCAGCGCGATCTCGCCGGACTCGCGGTTCCGGCCGACGACCGCGTTCGGCCGGGCGCGGCCGAT
Source organism: Streptomyces albicerus (assembly GCF_008905045.1). Lineage (GTDB taxonomy): Bacteria > Actinomycetota > Actinomycetes > Streptomycetales > Streptomycetaceae > Streptomyces > Streptomyces albicerus. The sequence continues at coordinate 57,780 of NZ_VWMY01000063.1, read as the reverse complement.
CAGATATGTACGGCGGGGCGTGACCGGATGGGACACATGGGACTCGGTCGTCAACGCCCTTCACCTCCCGTGCGGTTGTTGCTGCTGTTGCGTGTGTTGCCGGCGTGGGGGGTGTTCACCGGGCTGCTGCGTGGCGGGGGTGCGGCGGTCGGGACCGATCCGCCGCCGCCCGAGGATCCGCGCGAGCTGTGCGCGGCGACACCGCCGGACGCGGGGTTCGCCGGGCGGGAGCCGCTGTTGTTGCCGCCGCCTCCGCCGCCGCCGTTGTTGTCGGCCCGGGTGCTGTGGGTCTTGATGCCCTGGGCGACGAGGGTGGCGGGGGAACTGATGACGGCCGCGGCCTTGCCTTCGGCGCCCTGCATGATGCGGTTGTTGCGGGAGTTGGCGATCTCGTCGCCGAAGCCCGGTACGAAGCGGTAGATCATCGCGCTCGCGAAGATGGCGAGCAGGATGATGGCGAGGCCGGAGACGACGGCGGAGAAGGCGTCAGGGCCGTCCTCGGCGGACAGGGCTCCCGCCAGGCCGAGCACGATCACGATCACCGGCTTCACGAGGATCACGGCGATCATGATGCCCGCCCAGCGGCGGACGTGGCCCCAGAGGTTCTTGTCGACGAGCCCGGCATACACGACCGTGCCGAGCAGCGCGCCCACGTAGAGCAGCGCGGCGCGGATCACGAGCTCCAGCCACAGGACGCCCGCGGCCAGGATCGACACGAGCGACACCACGATCAGCATGATCGGGCCGCCGCCGATGTCCGTGCCCTTGCTCAGGGCGCCGGAGAAGTTGCCGAAGAACGTGTCCGTCTGGTTGCCGGTCGTCTTGGCGAGGACCTCCGCGACGCCGTCCGTCGCCGATACGACGGTGTAGAGGATGAGTGGCGTGAAGGCCGACGCCAACACCGTCAGCCAGAGGAAGCCGATCGCCTCCCCGATGGCCGTGCTGAGGGGGACACCTCGTACGGCTCGCTTGGCCACCGCGAGCAGCCACAGGAGGAGGGTGAGGATCGTCGACGCGGCGAAGACGACCGCGTACTGCTGGAGGAACGTGGGGTTCGTGAAGTCGACGGTCGCCGTGTTCTTGACCGCTTCACTGAGCTTGTCGATGGTCCAGGAGGCGGCGTTGGCACAGCCTTTTGCGAGGGAGGCCAAGGGGTCGAGGGTGTCGGTTACGCCGGGGGCGGGGCTGGTGTCGCCTTTGTCGCCGTTGCCGCGTTCGCAGTAGTCCTTGGCGGGGCCGACGATCAGATCGCAGTTGTCGTCGGACGGCGAAGGGGTCGGCGTCGGCGCTGCGGCCGCGCGCGTGGCGAGCAGGACGAGCGTGGTCTGTACGGCTGCGACGGCGGCGGTGACCTTCAGTACGCGGCGCGGGCTACCGGGCATACGTGAAGCCTCCGTACTCTTCGACGGCCTTCGAGATCTCGTCGGACGGCGAGACCGTGTTGTCGCCGTTCACCGGCGCCGGGCCTTCCTTCTGGGAGAAGCTGTCGACCTTCCAGTCGCCGTCGGCCCACCGCAGCTGAAGCGTCATGGTGAACCAGTCGTTGCTGACCGGGTTCTTCGAGTCGTCCCCCGCCGTGCCGAACACACCCGTGCACCAGACCTCGACGGTCGCCGTGCTCTCCGAGTAGTCGGTGACCTTGGTGCCGACCGGCATGGTGCGTGAGACGTAGGTCTGTCCCGCGGCCGCGTTGCCGTTCTCGTCCAGGCCGACGTTGCTCAGGAACTCCTTGGAGTACGCCTTGTCCAGCTTGTCCTCCAGTGCGGCCACCTTGTCGGCGACGAACACCTGCTGGACGATCTCGCTCCGCCGGGCGGGCTTGAGGATGTCGGCCGAGACCAGCACCACCGAGTAGTTCGCGGCGGCCGACTCCACGCCCTGCTGGTCATGCGCGAACCCCGACGGGATCCCGCCCGCCTTCGCCTCCACCGGCCGCTGCCCCGACGCAGCCGTAGGCGCGGTCTCCGCCTTGTCCCCGCTCCCGTCGCCCGACCCGGAATCATCGCCACCACGGTTCGCAAAGGCGATGGCCGCAATCAGGAGCACTACCACACCCACCACTGTGACGAGGCTGCGGGACGACGAGCGGCCGCTGCGTCGTGCGCCGCCGTAGACGTCACTGGCACCGTCCGGGAGCCGCGTGCGGGTCTGGCCGGTACCTCCGTAGCCGCCGTCGTCGCCGCGTGCTCCGTGCTCGTCGCCGAGACTCATGCCGCGTACGCCCCCTCAACCTCGTGCTGAACCGCGTAGTACGACGGTAGCCGCGCTGGTTCCCGCGCGGGCGCGGTGTGGTGACTCGACATCAGGGAAACGCAACCTCAGCCGGTGGGCACGACGGACGGGTGGGTTGGAGGGGGACCGGGCGTGCCCGGCCGGGTCTGAGGGCGCCGAGCCGGCGGCCGCCGCCTAGACGGCCATGCCGTACACGATGGTGAAGAGCGTGCCGAGTGAGCCGATGATGAAGACTCCGGTGAGGCCCGCGATGATGAGACCCTTGCCTTGTTCGGCACTGAAGGTGTCGCGGAGGGCTGTCGCGCCGATACGTTGCTTCGCCGCGCCCCAGATCGCGATGCCGAGGCAGAGGAGGATGGCGACCGCCATCACGACCTCGATCATCACCCGCGCCTCGTTGCCCAGGCTGCCGAAGGGGCCCCAGTCCGGGGCGATTCCGCCGATGATCGTGTTGATGTCGCCCTTTTCGGCTGCGAAAAGCATGTAAGTCACCGCCCCTAGTGGGTTGTTCTGCACCCCCTGCCACTCTGCGCAGAGGTCAGGGTCATTCTCGCTGACAATGACGCTGTCGTATGTCGACTTGGCGTCATTGATTGGCGGGTTTCGGTCGGATCCCTTGTCACCGGCCCTCGCGGGGCCCTTTCGGGGGCGGGGGACGGTATACAAGGAGGCGTATGGTCACTCTGTGTATCACGGCAGGTCACGCCGGGCAATGAAGTAGAACCGGAGTCGAACCGGAACCTGGCTTGTGGTTCCGTCGTTAACCCCTGTTACGCGACTTCCGCGGGCGGCCACCGACTCCGCCCACCCATCGAGCCCGACACCGTCCCATGTGCGCCGGTCCGTCGTGCCGATGTTCTCCGGGTCGTACGTCTCCTGGTGAGTAGACACCGCCCGTTTTGCCCTCGGGGAAGGCTATCTCGGGTGGGGGCGGGGGGATGTGGCGGGGTGTCAGATGCTCTTCGGCCGACCGGTGGACGGCTCGGTGCCGAGTTCCCGGCGTGCCGTTGACGCCAGGGAGGTGGGCTCCCGGTCGAGGAGGTAGCGGAGCACGTTCGGGTTTGCCGGGTAGCCGGCGTCGTACTTGGCGAACATGGCCACCATCTCCGCCGCTGTTCTCCGGGAGACGGACGGGGGGAGCGGGGGCCGGCTCGAAGGGAGTTCTTCGAGTCGCAGCTCGCGGGCCGTCGCCTCGGCGATTCGGTTCAGCATCTCCTCGGTGGTCAGGCGCTCGGGGCCGCCCAGTTCGTAGGAGGCGTAGGCGTGCAGGGCGGGGGCGGTGATCACCCGGCCCACTGCCTCCGCCACGTCCGCGAGGTCGACCAGGTTGAAGTGGGCGGCGGGGTTCCAGGGGATGCCGACGACGCCGTCCGAGGCGGAATCGACCAGGGCGAGCAGGGTCTGCTGGTACATCGTCGGCTGGATCGTGGTCCAGCTCAGCGGGGCCTCGCGCACCTGTGCCTCGACGTTCCGTTTGCGCAGGTGGTGCGGTACGCCGGGGAGGTGGGCGTGGAGGACCGAGTAGTAGACGAAGTGGCTGATGTGCTGCGCTGACGCCGCCTTCAGGGCGTGGGCCGCGTGGGACTCCTCGGACGCGTCGAAGGGCGGCGCGATGAACATGAGCGTCGTCAGGTCTCGGAGCGCCGGAGTCAAGGACGCCGGGTCGTCGAGGTCGATCCGTGCCGTATCGCTCGCGCCCGCCTTCAGCGCCGCCTCGTCCGAACCGGCGCTGTGCACGAGACCTCGGGTCCGGAGGCCGCGCCGGGCCAGTTCGCGGACGACGTAACGCCCGGTCTGGCCGCCGGCTGCGGTCACTCCGACGTACAAGGGCGAGGGGGTCATCGGCTCCGACTACCCCACGCTCGAGCCCTCAAGCCGCTTCTTCAGCTTCCGATAGCTGATGGGCGCGCCCTTCCGCGCCCGGCGGCGGACGAGCGGGAGGAGGGGTACGCCGATTCCCTGGGGCGCGAAGTCGAGGGCGAAGGTGACGCGGGAGCGGGTGCCCTCGGCGAGCGGTTCGACGGTGATGTCCATGGCCGGGCGGAGAGGGCCGTCGAGGCCGCGGACGGCCCAGTGGGCCGGTGAGTCGAACTCCGTGACCTCCTGCGTCATCGTCCGCTCGGTGCGGCCGATTCGGCGGGTCGTCGTGAACCTGGCGCCCACGTCGTGCGGGCCGTCCTTCTCCGTACGTACGCGCACGACGTCGCCCTGCCACTCGGTGAACCGGGTGGGATCGGTGATGTAGGAGAAGACCTCACCCGGTGGGCGGGTGATCTCGATGGTGGATATGAGGGGTGACATGGTTCGCCCTCTCTCCGTTGTCGGGTCGGTCGGGTCGGGTGGGTCGGTTTGTGTGTGTTGTCGGGGTGCCGTGACGGGTGTCGGTCTGTTGTCGGTCCGCTGCCGTCGTGACGGATCCCGTTTCTCCTCTCTCCTGTGACGGATCGCGTGGCCGTGATGTGACGGGTTTGGCGGGTTGGCGGGTTGGCGGGTCGGCGGGTTGGCGGGTCTGCCCGGACCGGCCGCCGTCCGGGCGGGCATGGCGACGGGCGTGGAAGTCAGTCATGGCTTTATTTGCTTGTGCTTATATAAGTGGGTGGTGATACATTGCCTCTGTGCACGCATTCGATGTACTAGGTGACCCCGTGCGCCGTCGGATCCTGGAGTTGCTCGCCGACGGTGAGATGAGCTCCGGGGCCGTGTGCGAGGTCATCCGGGAAGAGTTCGGGATATCGCAGCCGGGCGTCTCGCAGCATCTGAAGGTGCTGCGGGAGAACGGTTTCGCCACGGTCCGGCCGGAAGGGACCAGGCGGCTCTACGCGGTGAACTCCGACCCGCTGCGCGACATCGACGCGTGGCTGGACCGCTTCCGGCGCTTCTGGACCCCCCACCTCGACGCCCTGGCCACCGAACTGGCCCGTGGCAAACGCGAGCGCCGGCTCCGTGAGTCCGGCGACGGCAGCGACGACCCCTCACAGCGGAGGAACACCCCATGATCGACGTCACCCATCAGATCAACGCCGTGCGGCGCCACGTCGGCAGCCGCGTCTTCAAGGCGGGCGAGGCACACGTGGTGAGCCTGAGCCAGACGTACGACTCGACGGTCGAGGACGTGTGGGACGCCTGCACCAACCCCGAGCGCATCCCGCGCTGGTTTCTGCCCGTCTCCGGAGACCTCCGCCTCGGCGGCAAGTACCAGCTGGAGGGCAACGCCGGCGGCACCGTCGAGCGCTGTGACCCGCCGAAGGGCTTCACCGCCACCTGGGAGTTCGACGGGAACGTCAGCTGGATCGAGCTCCGGCTGACCCCCGCGGCAGAGGGCGGTACGCGCTTCGAGCTGGATCACATCGCCCCCGACGACGACGAGAAGTGGGCGCAGTTCGGGCCCGGTGCCGTCGGGATCGGATGGGACATGGCCCTCATCGGTCTCACCCTGCACCTGTCCTCCGGCGCGCCCGTGGATCCGCAGGAGGCCATGGCCTGGTTCGGGAGCGAGGAAGGGCGCCGGTTCGTGACCCTGAGCAGTGAGGGGTGGTACGCCGCGAGTGTCGCCGACGGCGAGGACGAAGGCGTGGCGCGGGCTCGGGCCGACCGCACGACCGCCGCGTACACCGACACCGGTGAGGGCGAGTCGTGACGCCGGCCTAGGGTGTGCCGTTCTCCATGCCCTCCACACCCTCGATTACTGATCGTCTGTGATCGTCCGCTGACCGGCCCCTGACGGGTTCACACGGGATTCTCAGCCGCGCTCAGGAATTCCTCTCACCTCGTGTGGCAAGGCTTTTCCCGATGAAACGCCCCACCCGTCTCCCCGGTGTCCGACGGCACCTCCTCCTCGCCGTCGTCGTCCTGCTGGCCGCCGGCTCGATCCCCGCGGCGGCCGCGCACACCCCCGTACCGCTCGGCGTCACCGAGACGGCTCCCGCGACCCCCCGTAATGACCGGGTCGGAGTGCTCAGCAGGGACGGGGTGCATTTCTGCACCGCCTCCGTGGTGCGCAGCGAGCGGCGGGATCTCATCGTCACGGCCGCTCACTGTCTGGGCGGTGGCGGGGACCTCGTCTTCGCGCCCGGGTATCGGGACGGGCGGGCGCCGTACGGGGAGTGGGCCGTGACGCGGACGTACGTCTCCGCGGGGTGGGAGGGGCGGAAGGACGAGGACAGCGATGTCGCGTTCGCTCGTGTCGCTCCCCGGAGCGACAAGGAGGACAAGGAGATCGAGGATGTCGTGGGGGCGAACACCCTCGGCAGGGGTCATCGAGGGACCGGTCGGGCTGTCACCCTCGTCGGGTATCCCAAATCCCGTGAGACGCCCGTCAGTTGTACGAACCTGACCGCGGCGTACGGAGACAGCCAGCAGCGCGTCGCCTGTCCGGGGTTCAGCGGCGGGACCAGCGGCAGCCCTTGGCTGGACGGTCGCGGGCACGTCGTCGGGGTGCTGGGCGGGCATCTTGAAGGCGGGGACACGGATGACGTGTCGTACAGCGTGGTCCTGGGGGACGAGGCCGCCGAGCTGTACCGGACGGCCGGTGGATGATCATTCCGTGGCGGGGCGGGCGCCTCTACACTGACGCTCGGCGGACTACCGTGCGGCGAGGGGCGGTTGACGGTGCGTAAGGCGTGGATCGTGGCGACCGTCGCGGTGGGGGCGGGGCTCAGCTTCGTCATGCTGCTGGTCGTCGGGGTCTACATGACCGCCGGGAACCTCGCCAACGGCGTGGGGCAGGGGGCCCGTGGCCTGGCCAAAGGGGCCGTACCCGCGGCGTATCAGCCGCTCGTGCAGAAGTGGGGCAATCTGTGCAGCGCCATTAATCCGGCACTTCTCGCCGCGCAGCTGTATCAGGAGAGCGGGTTCAATCCCAACGCCAAGAGTCCGGCCGCCGCGCAGGGGATAGCGCAATTCATCCCGGGAACGTGGGCCACGCACGGAATCGACGGCGACGGGGACGGCGACCGCGACGTATGGGACCCGAATGACGCGATTCCATCGGCCGCGAAGTACGACTGCACGCTCGCGAAGTACGTGAAGGACGCGCCCGGAGACCCGACGAAGAACATGCTCGCCGCGTACAACGCGGGGGCGTACGCCGTCATCAAATACGGGGGCGTGCCGCCGTACAAGGAAACCCAGAACTACGTGAAGACGATCACGACGCTGGAGGACAGCTTCGCCGCTCCGGTCGGTCGTGTGCAGCCCTCGCAGCAGGCCGCCGGCGCGATCTACTACGCGCAGAAGAAGCTCGGGACGCTCTATCTCTGGGGCGGGAACGGTACCGCTGACCAGGGAGGACGCTTCGACTGCTCGGGGCTGACCAAGGCCGCGTACGAGAGCGTCGGGATCAAGCTGCCGCGCGTGGCCAACGACCAGTACAACGCCGGGCCGCACCCCAAGCGCGACGAGCTGCTGCCGGGGGATCTGGTGTTCTTCTCGGACGACCTCACCAACTCCCGGGCCATCCGGCACGTGGGCATCTACGTGGGCGGCGGGTACATGATCGACGCGCCTCGGCCGGGGGCCGTGATCCGGTTCGACCCGATCGACACACCCGACTACTTCGGGGCGACCCGGGTCACCGAAGATGGCGCGAAAGCATTGCCTACCTCTGTGTGAAACCCTCCCCTGAGCTGCGGCGATGTATCTCTCTTCGATAACGTCTGAGTGATCATTCGGTGGAGGGTGGAACGTACTGAAGGGGAGTGTGCGTTCCTGATGACGTAGCCGACGACGGGGGTTGATGGCGCGGCGCACCGGAGGTGCGCCGGGAAGATGACGACGAAGGGGCCGAAGGCACCATGGCTGGTCTCGCCGAATCCGGATCGAACCCTGACGTCGACCTGCTGTACGACATCAATGGTCTCGCCAAAGACGCGCCGCGCTGGTTCGACCGCGTCATGGAGTTCGTGGGTGAGTGGGGGCTCCTGCTCGCCATGGTGCTGCTAGTGCTCTGGTGCTGGCTCGCTGTGCGGCGGAAGGGCGGGGAGAGTGCCGCCTCCTCCGTGGCCGCGTTGGTGTGGGCGCCGCTTGCCGCCGGGATCGCCGTACTCGTGAATGTGCCGATACGGGGCTTTGTGGAGCGGCCTCGGCCTTTTGTCGACCATGACGGGCTCGATGTTCTTGTCGGCGGCAAGACCGATTACTCGTTTGTCAGCGATCACGCGACTCTCACCATGGCCATGGGGGTCGGGCTTTTTGTCGCGCATCGGAAGTTCGGGCTTGTGGGGATAGGGATCGGGCTGCTTGAAGGGTTCTGCCGGGTTTATATGGGCGTGCACTATCCGACCGACGTGATCGGTGGGTTTGCCCTGGGGACCGCGGTTGTGCTGCTGCTTTCGCCGCTTGCCACGGCTTTGCTGACGCCTGTTGTGGCGGCGGTGGAGAGGTCGCCTCGGGTTGGGTGGTTGATCCGGGCGGGAGGCTCCGCCGGGGAGCAGGGAAAAGTGATTCCCGGGGCCCTGAGTGAGGCCGAGGTGGAGGAGCGGGACCTGGCGGCGTAGGCAAGGGGCTTCTGGCGTTCGTTGCCGGGTGCGGGTTGGTGGGGGCTGATCGCGCAGTTCCCCGCGCCCCTAAAGGGGCTCCCCAGGCCGCTGAGCCCGAAGGTGTCATGCGGAGTCGTGGCTAGAGCGCCTGTGGGAACTTGAAGAAGCCGCTCGGGTCGTACTTCGTCTTCAGGGTCTTCAGGCGGGGTGCCGCTGAGCCGTAGTAGGCCTCTCGCCAGTTTGTGAGAGTGGGGTCTGTGTAGTTCTGGTAGGCCGCGCCCGAGGCGTGCGGCCTCATCGCTGTGTGGGTCTGCGTCAGCCAGGACTCGGACGTCGCGCCCGAGGTGCCCGGGCGCCAGGCCGCGATGTACTGGGCCAGCATGCGGGACCGGCGGTGGACGAAGGCCGTTGCCGTGGGGTCGACTCGGTTGATCGCGCCGCCGAGGGCTGTCAGGGCGATGCTGCCTGTGCCGCCACGGACCGCGGTGATCTGGGACAGCAGGGTCTGGATGCCCGCCGCCCCGATCGAGCGGTCGAAGAAGTCCGAGCGGGCCGCGTATGTCTCGCGGCCGAGTGCGCCCTCGGGGGAGCGGCCCGGTGTCGGGCCGGGGAGGTGGCACTGGGCGTCGGTCGGGAAGGTCGAGCAGCCCGCGTACACCTCCATCGACTCCTCGTAGGAGCGGCGCTTGAGGGAGACGCTGCGGGCGGAGGCGCCGATGCGGGTGGCGAGGCGGTCGACGGCGTTCTGGAGTTCGCCGTACGTGCCGAGGGAGAACGCGGAGACGGAGATGGTGGGCGTGCCGCCGGCCGCGTTCGCGAAATGGCAGGAGGACCAGATCTCGTCGGGCTGGTCGGGGCCCCACTCCTGCCAGGCGCTGATGACGGCGGCGGCCCTGGACCACGGCCAGGACATGAACGCCGAGACGCCCTGCGGCGCGGGATGCGTCTTGAAGCGGAGTTCGGTGACGACGCCGAAGTTGCCGTTGCCCGCGCCGCGCAGGGCCCAGAACAGGTCCTTGTTCTCGGTCGGGCTCGCGGTGAGCTGCTTGCCGTCGGCCGTGATCAGCGTCGCCTGCGTGAGGCTGTCGCAGGTCAGGCCGTAGGCACGGGACACCACGCCGTGGCCGCCGCCCAGCGTCAGGCCCGAGACGCCCACCGTCGGGCAGGAGCCCGCCGGAATCGTGACGCCCTTCGCGGCGAGCGCACGGTAGACGTCGATCAGCTTCGCGCCCGCGCCGACCACGGCCTCGTTGCCGGACGCCCGGACCTTGGAGAGCTTCGACACGTCGACGATCAGGCGGCCGTTGCCCGAGGACCAGCCGGCGTACGAGTGGCCGCCGTTGCGGATCGCTACGCGGATGTCGTGGGAGCGGGCGTACGAGAGTGCCGTACGGATGTCGTCGGCGTGGGAGACATACGCGACTGCCGTCGGCCTGAGTGCGTCGAAGCGGGTGTTGTAGAGCTGGCGGGCCGCCGCCCAGCTCGCGTCGCCCGGGCGGCTCAGAGGGCCGTCGAGGTCCTTGGCCAGGGCCTTCCAGTCCGCCGCGGCGGAGGCGCCGGTCGGCTTGAGCGGCGTACCGGACGTACGGGGCCCGCCGCCGCCGGATCCCGGGCCGGAGCCGCCCGTGCACGCGGCCGTCGCCGTCGTCGCCGCCAGTGCGGCGGCGCCGCCTATGAACGTACGCCGTTGCATGTGCGCCTCCCCTTGTTCCAGGGAACGAGACGGGCTTCGGTTCCGGCGGGTTCCAGTGCGGGCTCTGTTTAAGGCAGGAGTTCCGGCCGTTGTCGGGTGGGTGCGGGTTCGTCGGGGCTGGTCGCGCAGTTCCCCGCGCCCCTATGGGGCGCCTGGGCTACCGTCGGATTTCGGCCAAGGGTGGGTCGGCCCGAGCCGGGGCGAGTAGGTCGGAAGCGGAATCGGCGAAAGGTGGGGAAAGGTGGGTGGAGGATTCGAAGGACGCGCTTCCGCTCTTCGGGACCCTCGCGTGTTCTCCCCGTGAGCATTCCGTGACCTCACCGCACTGACGGCAGGGGTTCACCTTCCGTTCACTCACGGCCATTGGCCGCTTCACCTGATCTGCCTAATTTCGGCCTTACCCGGTGCGTGGTGCGAGCGGAAGCGCGCCCACGTGCCACTCGATGAAGACAGTACGACGGCAGTCTCGTGCGGACGAGAGGCTGCACCACGACCTCGCACGCCGCCAGCAGACGGCGGCTCCTGGAAGGAACTCCCGAAAGTGAAGCTTCAGCGCAAGAACCGGCTTCGCGCCCTTTCGCTCGGTGCTGTCGCCGTCACCGGCGCCCTGGCGCTGACGGCGTGCGGCTCCGACGACACCGGCGACACCGGCAACGGCGAGAGCACTGCCGCCAACAGCGCCATCAAGTGTGACGACGCCAAGGGCGAACTGCTGGCCGCCGGCTCCTCCGCGCAGAAGAACGCGGTGGACGCCTGGGTGAAGGCGTACACGGCCTCCTGCAAGGACGTTCGGATCAACTACAACCCGAACGGCTCCGGCGCCGGCATCACCAACTTCCTCCAGGGCCAGACCGCGTTCGCCGGCTCCGACTCCCCGCTGGACGCCGAGGAGATCGCCAAGTCCAAGGAAGTCTGCAAGGACAGCCAGGCGATCGACCTGCCCGCGGTCGGCGGCCCGATCGCGGTCTCCTACAACCTGCCGGGTGTGGACGGCCTGGTGCTGGACGCCAAGACCCTGGCCATGATCTTCAACGACGAGATCAAGACCTGGAACGACGAGGCGATCGCGAAGCTGAACCCGGAGGCGAAGCTTCCCAGCACCAAGATCCAGACGTTCCACCGCTCGGACGACTCCGGCACCACGGACAACTTCACCAAGTACCTGAAGGCCGCGGCCCCCGAGAACTGGAAGTACGAGGGCGGCAAGGCGTGGGAGGCCAAGGGCGGCCAGTCCGCCAACGGCTCCTCCGGTCTCGCCCAGCAGGTGAGCCAGACCGCCGGCGCGATCTCCTACATGGAGCTCTCGTACGCCAAGGACGCCCAGACGGTCAAGATCAAGACCGCGGCCGCCGAGCCGGCCGAGGCCACCGTCGACAACGCCACCAAGGCGATCGGCGAGGCCAAGGTCGTCGGCGAGGGCAACGACCTCGCCCTCGAGCTGAACTACGAGCCGAAGACGGACGGGGCCTACCCGATCACCCTCGTCACGTACGAGATCGTGTGCGAGAAGGGCAACAAGGCGGAGACCCTCGCCGCCACCAAGTCCTTCCTCAACTACGTCACGAGCGAGGAGGGCCAGGCGATCCTGAAGGACGCCAGCTACGCCCCCATGCCCGAAGAGATCATCACCAAGGTCCGCACGACCGTCGCCGGCCTGAGCTGACCTGAGTGTGCGGCCCGCCCCCGGTGAAACCGGAAGCGGGCCGCACCGTCCGGTGCACCGCCGCCTGGAGCCCTCCACCCCAAGGGGCTCCGCAGACCGGAGAACTCCATGGACATATCTACTCAAGACGCACCAGTACCGCCCCCCACCACCACGCCGACCGCCGAGCAGAAGCGCGCCGCACGAGGCGCCACCCGCCCCGGAGACCGGATCTTCCTCGGTCTCTCCCGCGGCTCGGGCATCCTCCTCCTGGTGATCATGGCCGCGATCGCGGCCTTCCTCACCTACCGTGCGATCGACGCCATCTCCGCGGACGAGGCCAACTTCTTCACCGCCTTCGAGTGGGAGGCCAACTCCACCCCGCCGAGGTTCGGCATCGCGGTCCTCGCCTACGGCACGATCGTCTCCTCGATCATCGCCATGGTGATCGCGGTCCCGATCTCCGTGGGCATCGCGCTGTTCATCACGCACTACGCCCCGCGCAGGCTCGGCGGCCTCATCAGCTACGTGATCGACCTGCTGGCCGCCGTCCCGTCCATCGTGTACGGCCTCTGGGGCGCCCTCGTTCTCGTACCGAACCTGAAGGGCCTGTACGGCTGGCTCGACGCGTACCTCGGCTGGACCGGCATCTTCAGTTGGCAGGGCCTCGAGCCGCGCTCCCTGTTCGCCGTCGGCATCCTGCTCGCGATCATGATCCTGCCGATCGTGACGAACGTGAGCCGCGAGGTCTTCCGCCAGGCGCCGCAGATGCACCAGGAAGCCGCGCTCGCCCTCGGCGCCACGCGCTGGGAGGTCATCCGCATGTCAGTGCTGCCCTTCGGCCGCTCCGGCGTGATCTCCGCCTCGATGCTGGGCCTCGGCCGCGCGCTCGGCGAGACGATGGCCGTCGCCACGGTGCTCTCGCCGAACTTCCTGATCGAGGCCAGCCTGCTCGACGGGGGCGGCGGCACCTTCGCCCAGAACATCGCCAGCAAGTTCGGTGAGGCCACCGAGACGGGCCGGGACGCTCTGATCGCCTCCGGTCTGGTCCTGTTCGTCATCACCCTGCTGGTCAACGGCGCGGCACGCATGATCATCGCCCGCCGCAAGGAGTACTCGGGGGCCAACGCATGAGCAACGTCGTCATGGACAAGCGCCCCAGCACCCTGCAGGGCGCGAGGCTGCCCCGCTGGACCCCGTGGGCGGTCGCCCTGGGTTCCGTGGGCGCGGGCCTCGGCATCAGCGCCGCCGCGGGCCTGGACAGCAAGATCCAGTGGGCCCTGATCGCCGCACTGCTCTTCGTGCTGGTCAACTACGCGCTCGGCGTCAAGGTCGAGGGCAGTCGGCAGGCCAAGGACCGGGTCGCGACCAGCCTCGTCTGGGTCGCCTTCCTGCTCGCCGTCATCCCGCTGGCCTCCCTCATTTGGGAGACGATCAGCCGCGGTGTGAAGGTGCTCGACGGCTACTTCCTGAGCCACTCGATGGGCGTGGTCGCCGACACCGAGCCGGGCGGCGGCATCAACCACGCCATCATCGGCACCCTGGAGCAGGTCGGCCTCGCCACGGTGATGGCCGTGCCGGTCGGTGTGCTCACCGCGATCTACCTCGTCGAGTACGGGCGGGGCAGGCTCGCCAAGTCGGTCACCTTCTTCGTCGACGTCATGACGGGCATCCCGTCGATCGTCGCGGGTCTGTTCATCCTGGCCATCATGCTCCAGCTGGAGCTGCAGCCCTTCGGGTTCGCCGGTTCGCTCGCCCTGGCGATCCTGATGATGCCGGTCGTGGTCCGGTCCACGGAGGAGATGCTCAAGCTCATTCCGAACGAGCTGCGCGAAGCCTCGCTCGCGCTGGGTGTCCCGAAGTGGCGCACCATCATCAAGGTGGTTCTGCCGACCTCTCTCGGTGGTATCACCACCGGAGTGATGCTCGCGGTCGCGCGCATCGCCGGTGAGACCGCGCCGGTCCTGCTGCTGGTGTGGGGCAGCGCCTTCATCAACAACAACCCGTTCGAAGGCGCTCAGGCCTCGCTGCCGCTCTACATCTACCAGCAGTACGCGAACAGCGCGGGCAACGCGGCGGCCTACGACCGTGCCTGGGCCGCGGCGCTCACCCTGATCATCATCGTCATGATCCTCAATCTCGCGGCCCGCGGCATCGCCCGCTGGAAGGCCCCGAAGACCGGTCGCTGACGCGGCCATACAGCGACCAGACTTACCCCGCGAAAGAAGCAGTGATCCCATGGCCAAGCGAATCGACGTAAGCGGACTGACCGCTTACTACAGCGCCCACAAGGCAATCGAAGACATCTCGATGACGGTCGAGCCGCGTTCGGTGACGGCCTTCATCGGCCCGTCCGGCTGCGGCAAGTCCACGTTCCTCCGCACGCTCAACCGCATGCACGAGGTCACGCCCGGGGGGCGGGTCGAGGGCAAGGTGCTCCTCGACGACGAGGACCTGTACGCGAACGGTGTCGACCCCGTCAACGTGCGGCGCACCATCGGCATGGTCTTCCAGCGGCCGAACCCCTTCCCGACCATGTCGATCTTCGACAATGTGGCGGCGGGGCTGAAGCTCAACGGTCAGTACAAGAAGTCCGAGCTGAACAATGTCGTCGAGAAGTCGCTCAAGGGCGCCAACCTCTGGAACGAGGTCAAGGACCGTCTGAACAAGCCGGGCTCCGGGCTGTCCGGTGGTCAGCAGCAGCGTCTGTGCATCGCCCGTGCGATCGCCGTCGAGCCGCAGGTTCTGCTGATGGACGAGCCCTGCTCGGCCCTCGACCCGATCTCGACCCTCGCGATCGAGGACCTGATCGGTGAGCTGAAGGAGCGCTTCACGATCGTCATCGTGACGCACAACATGCAGCAGGCGGCCCGTGTGTCGGACCGTACGGCGTTCTTCAACCTCTCCGCTGTCGGGCAGCCCGGTCGGCTGATCGAGATCGACGACACGGAGCGGATCTTCTCCAACCCGTCCGTCCAGGCGACCGAGGACTACATCTCCGGCCGCTTCGGCTGATCCCGCCGTTTCTCCGGTCCTCCAAGACCCCTCGCGGTGCTGCATGGCGGTGCCACCGCGGGGCCCAATAGGGCCCGCCTCCCGGCTCCCGGGGGGTGGGCCCGTTGGCTTTCTCCCGCCCCGAACCCCCGCACCTCAAACGCCGGAGGGGCTGATTTTCAGCCCGTCCGGCGTTTGAGGACGAGGCCGCTAGGCCGACAGCGGGGGTCTGGGGGCGCAGCCCCCAGGGATGGGACGGGTAGGGGCGGCGGGGGCGAGAACAGGCCCGGCCCCTACAGGAACGCCAGGTTCACGATCCAGAAGCTCGTCGCCGCGACGAGCGCCGCCGCCGGCATGGTGATGAACCAGCCGAGGACGATGTTCTTGGCGACACCCCAGCGGACCGCGTTCACACGCTTCGTGGCACCGACGCCCATGATGGCGGAGGTGATGACGTGGGTCGTGGAGATGGGCGCGTGGAAGAGAAACGCCGTCGTGAACATGATGGACGCACCCGTGGTCTCGGCCGCGAAACCCTGCGGGGGGTCGAGCTCAATGATCTTGCGACCCAGCGTACGCATGATCCGCCAGCCACCCGCATACGTGCCCAGGGACAGCATCACCGCACACGCGATCTTGACCCACACCGGGATCGGATCACCCGCGTCCTCCACATCCGCGATGACCAGCGCCATCACCACGATGCCCATCGTCTTCTGGGCGTCCTGGAGGCCGTGACCGAGGGCCATACCGGCCGCCGACACGGTCTGCGCGATACGGAAACCGCGCTTCGCCTTGTGGGGGTTGGAGCGGCGGAAGATCCACATGATCGCGCACATCACCAGGTATCCGGCGAGCATGCCGACGACCGGGGAGACGAACATCGGGATGACGACCTTCTCCAGGACGCCGGACCAGATCACACCGATGCCGCCCGCGAGCGCCGCGCCCACCATGCCGCCGAACAGCGCGTGCGAGGAGGACGAGGGCAGGCCGAAGTACCAGGTGATCAGGTTCCACACGATCGCGCCCACCAGGGCGGCGAACAGGATCCACATGC
The DNA here is from genome assembly GCF_008905045.1 of Streptomyces albicerus. Classification (GTDB taxonomy): domain Bacteria; phylum Actinomycetota; class Actinomycetes; order Streptomycetales; family Streptomycetaceae; genus Streptomyces; species Streptomyces albicerus. The sequence continues at coordinate 41,683 of NZ_VWMY01000063.1, read as the reverse complement.
CCCTGTTGCCGTGCGGTGTCTCGATCAGGCCCTCACTGACGGTCTTGGCGACCCCGCTGCCGAGGAACGCGCCGGCGAGGTTCATCACCGCGGCCATCGCGAGCGCCGCACGCGGCGTCAGCGCGCGCGTGGACACGGACGTGGCGATGGCGTTGGCCGAATCGTGGAAGCCGTTGGTGTAGGTGAATCCGAGCGCGACGCCGATGGTCACGATCAAGGCGAAGGTGTCCATGAAGGGGTCAGGACTCCTTGACCGCGATGGTCTCCACCGTGTTGGCCACGTGCTCGAAGGCGTCGGCGGCCTCTTCCAGGACGTCGACGATCTGCTTGAGCTTCAGTACCTCGATGGCTTCGTACTTGCCGTTGAAGAGCATGGCCAGCAGCTTGCGGTGGATCTGGTCGGCCTGGTTCTCGAGGCGGTTGACCTCGATCCAGTACTCGGTGAGGTTGTCCATGGTGCGAAGGTTCGGCATGGCCTCCGCGGTCAGCTCGGCCGCCCGCGCCAGTACCTCGATCTGCTGCTCGACGCCCTTCGGCAGGTCCTCGACGTTATAGAGGACAACCAGGTCGACGGCCTCCTCCATGAAGTCCATGATGTCGTCGAGGGACGAGGCGAGGTTGTAGATGTCCTCACGGTCGAACGGCGTGATGAACGAGGAGTTCAGCTGGTGGAAGATCGCGTGAGTGGCATCGTCACCGGCGTGTTCAGCGGCCCGCATACGCTCTGCGATCTCGGCCCGGCCGGACGAGTCCGCCCCGAGCAGTTCCATCAGGAGTTTCGAGCCCGTGACGATGTTGTCCGCGGATGCGGCGAACATGTCGTAGAAGCTCGTCTCCCTGGGGGTCAGACGAAATCGCACGTGGGGTCCTCGGATTGCTTCGGTTTCAGTCAGGCTGATGCTAGGTGCATCATCCGGCCACGGCTAACCGGCCGCCCACCAGTGTCGCCCATCGGGCAAAGTGATCAGCACGGGGTCCTTCGAGGACGTTGCCCAAGGGCCCTATACCCAGCAAAGTTCGTTACCATATACCCAGTAGGGGTATCAGTCAGCAGGAGGACGCGATGACGACCACCGAGGCCGGCGCGACGGCGCCCTCCGGAGAGGTCCAGGAGGCCGGAGCCCAGGAGATCGTGACCGATCACGACCGCGGGATCCACGGCTACCACAAGCAGAAGGACGAGCACCTCAAGCGGCTGCGCCGGATCGAGGGCCAGATCCGTGGCCTGCAGCGCATGGTCGACGAGGACGTCTACTGCATCGACATACTCACCCAGGTCTCCGCCTCCACGAAGGCCCTCCAGTCCTTCGCCCTCCAGCTCCTCGAGGAGCACCTGCGTCACTGCGTCGCGGACGCGGCCGTCAAGGGCGGCGCGGAGGTCGACGCCAAGGTGGAGGAGGCCACGAAGGCGATCGGACGGCTCCTGCGTACGTGACCCTCCGGGGGTGGAACCGGTAAGGCTTGTGCGTTGTCTGCGGGTTGTCGTCGGCTGGTCGCGCAGTTCCTCGCGCCCCTGAAGGGGCGCCTGCCCGCGACCGGTGTCACTCGTCGGCGTCCGCTCCGTGTTCCTCTAGGAAGCGTTCTTCTGCCAACTTCAGCACCTCGTCGATACGGTCCGGGCTGAGCCGGTCCTCGCGGGCGGTCGAGGCAGCGATGATCAGGTCGCCGCACAGCTCGATCTCGGCGAGGGCCACGTGGTCCTGAACTGCCGTACCGCGCGCCGGAGCCACGTGCATCACCTCTTCCTGCCGTCACCGACTTCCTAGAGTAGGGAGCGGCCTACGGACAGCGCATGGCACCAACGGACCATTTCCGGCCCCGCACATTCCGGCCTCCCGCCGTCCGGTCCCTCTGCCGTTCTCCGTCGTTCCGCTACTCGGCGATCCGCCCGGCGAAGATGTCCTTCGCGTCCGGCAGCCGTACGTCGACGGGGGCCCCGAAGTCGTACAGCAAGGTCGTGGAGGAGACCGCGACCGTGCCCTTCTGCTGCCCGTTCACGAAGCTGAACCGGTGGCGGACCTTGCGCAGACGTCCCTGGTCGTCGAGGTAGGCGTCGAAGGGGACCGCCGTCGTGGCGAAGCCCTTCGCCGCCGCCTGCAGGGACGCCCGGTTGCCGGCCGAGGCGCCGCGTGCGGCCGCGCCGAGGTCGGCGGTCCCGCGGTAGTGCCGCACGGGAGTGCCCGCGACGGACGTCTTCCCCACGTACGTCGCCTTTCGCGTGCCCCGGAGCAGCTCGGCGGCGGCGAACGGGTCGGTCGCACCGCCCGTGACCAGGTTCCCGTCGGAGAGCGTGGCCGTGTCGACGCGTACCCACTTGTCCGCCGGGACGCCGGCGCCGCGGTTCTTCATGTAGAGGGCGCCCGGCGCGAGGAGTTCGGTGATCGGGCGGTGCTGGTCGGTGCCGGCCGGGTCCTGGGGGAGGAGCACCTTCAGGCGGCCCATCTGGTCCCCGTAGTCGTAGACACCCTCGCCGCGGATGGTCACGCGGGTGCCGCCGATGGCCATCTCCATCGACGTACGGGCCTTGGAACTGCCCGCGCCCACCAGGTTCCCGGCGGCCTGGCGGAGCGTCTCGACCGGGTCCCGGGCGGCTCGCGCGTCCTCGGCGGCGGCCCCGCTTCCCGAGCATCCGGCAGTGCAGACCATCACCCCCGCCGCCGCGGCGGCCAGGGCGACCGCACCGCCCCTGCGCCTTTGCTGCCGCTCCACCATCGCCTGCCTACCCCCAGCCGGGCCGTCTCCTTACGCGGGCCTCCTGTCGTTCCGCTTAACGACGGGTGGGGGGTGTTGTCACGCCGGGGCACTGCCCGGGGAAGCCCGCGGTGCGGCTGCTTATGTCACAGCGGCAAGGGTCGGTACCGTGGTTGGCGTGGCGCAGTACGAGCACACCGATCTACCGAGACACCGCACGACGACGGTCGAACAGGGCCGTTTCTGCCTGGCACGCTGTTCCTGTGGCTGGAGAGGCCCGGCCCGCCGCGCCCGCAGCCTCGCCCGCTCCGACGCGGAGGGGCACTTAACGGCTCCGCCCTGACGCGTGACCTCTAGCCGCGGCTGAAATCCGCGTCTGAATCCGCGGCTAGTCCGCGGCGCCCTCGGTCGACCCCAGCACGGCGAGCGCACGGCGGACCATGCCCCGCTTCCGCTCGGTCTCCGCGGCGATCGCCTTCTTCTCCTTCGCCATCGCGCGCTGCTCGTAGCGGGCCTCGACCGTCGACCAGACGCGGATCAGCGAGGTGTCGTTCTTGCAGGCGATGTCCGCGAGGGCGACCTTCTTCTCGTGGGCGTCGGGGGCCGGTTTCCTGGCCGTGGGCAGGTCGTTTCCGGCGTCGAGAGGGGTGTCGTACTCGTATCCCCTGCGCGCCATGCACGACGACCAGGCCTTGACGACCTTGCGGACCTCGGGGTCCTTCCTGGCCTCGTCGAAGGACCTGAGGTAGATGCCCATGGCGACCGGATTGCGCTCGGAGCCGCCGTCGCCGACGATCGCGGTGCGCGCCTCCTCGTAGCAGCCGCCCTCGCGTACGGGCTTGCCCTTGTACTCGCCGATGACCTTCGCCTCGGCCCGCGGCCGCGCGCTCTCGCCGCGCTGGATGTCGGCGTCGGTGATCCGGTCGGACTCGCTGCCGTAGAGGAGGAGGTGCTCGACTCTGCGGTCCTCGGCGGTGCGGGCCTTCTCGGCGCTGACCAGGTCGGTCTGCTTCTCCTGGTTCGCCGGTACGCGCGGGTCGACGTCCGGGGCCATGTGGTAGCCGTACCGGCTCGCCTGCTCCTCGGACATCACGCCGTACGAGCGGTCGGGGAGCGTGGCGTGCAGGCTCTTGGTGAAGTCGACGCGGTAGTCGAATCCGTAGCGGCGCATGCAGGCGGCCCGGGTGATCAGCTCGGCGCGGCCGACGGCGGCCAGCTCGGAGGGGAGCAACCGGGCCTGGTCGACGGGGCGTTGGAGGAGCGGTGCCCGCAGCTTCACCTCTACCGAGGGGCCGGGCTTCGGGGTGGTGTTCTCCGGCGAGCCGGAGCCGCCGCCGCAGGACGTCAGCAGCAGGGCGCCGACGGCCGCGGCCGCGGGGGCGATCGCTCGCCCCCGCGGCCGCTGGGTCACGGGCACTCCCAGTGGTTGGAGGCGTTCTCGTTGTAGACGCGGACGAAGCGCTCCACGGACGACCTCGCCGGGATGTAGTCGGCGACCCCGCTCCATCCGCTGTTGAAGTAGACGCTCGCCGTGCACTCGGTGTCGAGGTTCGTGGCCCCCGCGGCGTTGTTCTTCACCTGCTGGCCCTGGCCCGCGCCGCTGGAGCTGAAGACGTAGCCGGCGTGGTCCCTGGTGGGCACGTTGAAGTCGGCGTGGGAGCCGCTCAGGCCGGAGTTGTAGTACAGACAGAGCTCGCCGAAGAGGTTGGAGCTCACGCTGGTGGTGCATACGCCGTTGTTCTGGGCGGCGGCGGCCGGGGCCATGCTCACGCCGGTCGCGATCGCCGCGGCGGCCACGACAAGGGCGGCGCTTCTCTTGATGTGCATCGTGCTGGCAACTCCTCAGTGAGTAAGGCGAGTTGGGGTGCTCGTGCCAGGTGGTGCACTCACATCTCAACATTCACAGGAGTCACAGAGAACGGCGCGGAAAGATCGTTCCGGCGGTGTTAACCGTTCCGTCACTTGTGTTCGACGGACCGTGTCCGAGGTCGGATCTCACGCGTGCCGCAGGACCGCCAGCAGCTCGTCGACCAGCCCCTGGTCGCGCATCTGGGTGACGCGTTCGCGGGCCGCCGCCGGGGGGAGCCAACGGACGCGGTCGACCTCGCGGTTGGGCGTGAAGTGGCCCTCGGTCGCCTGGGCCGCCCAGTAACTCACCCGCTTGGGGCGGCCGTTCGCCATGTAGTGGAGCGTGGCCAGTTGTGGGCCCGGGACGCAGCGGTGGCCGGTCTCCTCCTCGACCTCGCGGACCGCGCAGTCCAGCGGAGCCTCGCCGCGCTTCAACTTGCCCTTCGGATGCGACCAGTCGTCGTACTTCGGCCTGTGGACCAGGCAGATCTCCAGCTCGCCGTCGACCGGCGAGTGCCGCCACAGGACACAGCCCGCCGCCAGTACGGGATCGCCGTTCATCGCGTGCACAGGGCCTCCCCTCGCGTGTACGGGGCCTCCGTCGGTTACGGAGTACCGACCGTCTCCCTCAGCCAGACCCGCTGGAAGGCGAATCGGGCCGCTTCCACCTCGTGTCGCTGATCCGCGTGGAGTACCCCGAGCGCGTACGCCGTCGCCGGGGCGATCCGCGGGGTGCGGGCCGCGGAGGCCGCCGCCGCGGCCGCCTCCGCCGCGTCCCGGTGCCGGTCCAGGGCCTGGCCCGCGTTCAACAGGCGTACGTCCACGGGGGTTTCGTCGCCGAACAGGACCTCCCGGGCGTAGCGGTGCAGGCGCAGCAGGAGGCGGACCTGGTGCCAGGGGGCGTCCTGGGGCTGCGGAGCCGTGTCCGCGGAGAGGCCGTGGACGAGGGCCTCCGCGTTGTACGGGTGGCCCGCGGTGATCAGGGGCAGCCCGGCGACGGCATCGCAGAGGCGCTCCTCCGCGGCGGCGGCCAGGGGCTTGAGCCCTGCCGTGGTCGCGGACGCGGTCAGCGGGACCTCGCTGGCGAGCACGGCCACGTTGTCGGCGACGGCGTGGAAGCGGCTCGAGCCCAGGGCCTGGAGCGCGGCGGAGTGGGCGCGCGTCCGGGCGAGGGTCAGCTGGCGCTCCAGGAGGGCACCCGCCTTGGCCGCGCCGACCGTCAAGTTGCCCTTGTCCGGCCGCTCTTCGGAGGTGGCCTGGGACGGGAACGCCGACGAGCCCGACAAGCGGTGCAGTGCCGCCAACAGCCGCTCCAGACGGGCCCCGTAGGCGTGCTCCCGTGCCAACGTCCCCGAAAGCCAGGCCAGTTCGGGTCGCATGCCCTCCGACCAGCCCTCGTCGAGCAGGGGCCGGAAGGTGTGCAGCGTGCCGCTGATGCGGCGGGCCGAGCGGCGCAGCGCGCGCGCCGCGTCCACGGTCTCCTCCGAGCCGTTCGCGTTCCCGCCCGTCGCGCCGCCGGTCTCGCGGTGCTGGCGCAGCGCGCGCAGGAACTCCGTGGCCTGGCCCTGGAGATAGGCCGCCAGGGTGTCCCCGGCCACGGGTCCGGCCGTGGGGTCAAGGTGTTGCTGTGCCACGCCGGCGCCTCCGGGCGTCTATGAGCATCTCCTGGATGTTGCGATGCGGCTGGCCGTCGGCGTCGTTCGCGTGCCGGGTCCATTCGCCGTCGGGACCGAGGTGCCAGGAGGAAGTGGTGTCGGACATGCCGGTCTCGAGGAGCCGGTTGAGGGCCGCCCGGTGGGCCGGGTCGGTGACCCGGACCAGGGCTTCGATACGGCGGTCGAGATTGCGGTGCATCATGTCGGCGCTGCCGATCCAGATCTCGGACTCGCCGCCGTTGCCGAAGGCGAAGACACGGGAGTGTTCCAGGAAGCGGCCGAGGACGGACCGTACGCGTATGTTCTCGGACAGGCCGGGGACTCCGGGCCGTACGGCGCAGATTCCGCGCACCCAGATCTCCACCGGCACGCCCGTCTGGGACGCGCGGTACAGGGCATCGATGATCGCCTCGTCCACCATCGAGTTGACCTTGATGCGCACGAACGCGGGACGTCCGGCACGGTGGTGCTGGGCCTCCTTGTTGATCCGGGCGATCAGGCCGTCGCGCAGGGACTTGGGGGCGACGAGGAGACGGCGGTACGTCTCGCGGCGGGAGTAGCCGGAGAGCCGGTTGAAGAGGTCGGAGAGGTCCGCGCCGACCTGCGGGTCGGCGGTCAGGAGCCCCAGGTCCTCGTACAACCGGGCCGTCTTGGGGTGGTAGTTGCCCGTGCCGACGTGGCAGTAGCGGCGGAGGGTCTCGCCCTCCTGGCGCACCACGAGCGACAGCTTGCAGTGGGTCTTCAGGCCGACGAGGCCGTAGACCACATGGCAGCCCGCCTCCTCCAGCTTGCGGGCCCACTTGATGTTGGCCTGCTCGTCGAAACGTGCCTTGATCTCGACGAGGACGAGGACCTGCTTGCCGGACTCGGCGGCGTCGATGAGGGCGTCGACTATGGGCGAGTCGCCCGAGGTCCGGTACAGGGTCTGCTTGATGGCCAGGACGTCGGGGTCCATCGCCGCCTGCTCCAGGAACGCCTGGACGGAGGTGGAGAAGGAGTCGTACGGGTGGTGCAGGAGGACATCGCGCTCGCGCAGGGCGGCGAAGATGTCGGGCGCCGACGCCGACTCGACCTCCGCGAGGTCCCGGTGGGTGCCCGCGATGAACTTCGGGTACTTCAGCTCGGGCCGGTCGAGCTTGCCGATGCCGAACAGGCCGGTGAGGTCCAGGGGGCCCGGCAGCGGGTACACCTCGGCCTCGCCGATCTTCAACTCCCGTACCAGCAGGTCGAGTACGTACCGGTCGATGGACTCCTCGACCTCCAGGCGCACCGGCGGGCCGAAGCGGCGCCGCATGAGCTCCTTCTCCAGGGCCTGGAGCAGGTTCTCGGCGTCGTCCTCCTCGACCTCCAGGTCCTCGTTCCGGGTGAGGCGGAACGTGTGGTGCTCCAGGACCTCCATGCCCGGGAAGAGCTCCTCCAGGTGGGCCGCGATGACGTCCTCGATGGGGACGTAGCGGTTCGGGGAGGCCTCCAGGAAGCGGGAGAGCAGCGGCGGGACCTTCACGCGCGCGAAGTGGCGGTGACCGGAGACCGGGTTCCGTACGACCACGGCCAGGTTCAGGGACAGGCCCGAGATGTACGGGAAGGGGTGCGCGGGGTCGACCGCCAGCGGGGTCAGGACCGGGAAGATCTGGTGGCGGAAGAGCGTGAAGAGGCGGGCCTGCTCCTTCTCGGACAGCTCGCTCCAGCGGACGAGGTGGATGCCCTCCTCCGCGAGCTGGGGGGCCACGTCCTCCTGGTAGCAGGCGGCGTGCCGGGCCATGAGCTCGCGGGAGCGGGCCCAGATCATCTCCAGCACCTCACGGGGCTGGAGCCCGGAGGCGGACCGGGTGGCGACGCCGGTCGCGATGCGGCGCTTCAGGCCGGCCACGCGGACCATGAAGAACTCGTCCAGGTTGCTGGCGAAGATCGCCAGGAAGTTCGCCCGTTCGAGAAGGGGCGTGTTCGGGTCCTCGGCGAGTTCGAGCACCCGCTCGTTGAACGCGAGCCAGCTGCGCTCCCGGTCCAGGAAACGGCCCTGCGGGAGCTGGACACCGTCCTGTACCGAGTCCTCGTACGCGTCGAGATCGGCGTCGAGGTCGGGCTCCAGGTCGGAGACGTTCGCCGCCACCGTGTGGGGGCGGTGCGCGGCTATGGAACCGACGGACGGCTGCGCGTGCTGTACCTGCGTCTGGGCATTGGGCTGGCTCATGAACCCATTCTTCCGCGCCGGGACGGAAACGGGCGCGTCGGACAGAGCGGGCGGGAGCGCTACGGGGACGTGCAGGCTTCCGTTCTCCCTCACGGGCGAGGGCTCGGGCTCCGGCGGAGGCGAAGGCTCGGGCACGGCGGGGTTCATTCGCTGAGCGTCGCAAGCCCGTCTGAATCAACGGTTACGGCGACATGACGTGCGGGATAGCGGGGGACGGCTCCCAGGCGTCTACATGGCTGGCGGGTACGTTCCGAGGGACTGCCGCGCCCCCGAAGGGGGCGCGGGGAACTGCGCGACCAGCCACGGACGGCCCGCACTCAAAACGAAGCGCTCAGGCCGTACGGCGCCGCAGCAGTCCAAAGGCCGCCGCAGTGGCAAGACCAGCGACACCCAGCACGATCCCAGTCTCCACCAGGTGCATCGGCCAGTAATGGGACTGGGTGTGGAAACTCCCGTCGCCCACCTGCCACACATCATCGGGCAGCCCGCCGACCGTTGAACCGCCGGAGGCAACCGTCGGCCAGAGGTCCACTCGGTGCTTCTCCAGATTGTGGTTGAGCAGGTACATCACGACGCAAGAGATCCCGAGCGCGGGCAGCGAACGTCGCAGCACCACCCCCGCCAGCGCCCCGACGGCCAGCCCGCACAGGCCGTACGCCACCAGGGCGGGCCCCCGCGCGGCGAACACGTCGTTGAAGGTCCAGTCGTCGCCCATCAGGTCCCGGTTGGCCGCCCAGGCCCACCGGAACACGAGGACGAACACGGTGCCGCCGAGCACGAGCAGCACCGCGGGCACCGCGAGCTTCGCGGCCAGCCAACGCGTCGGCGAGACGGACTGCGTCCAGGCGAGCTGCGCGGTGCCGTTCTCCAGCTCACGGCCGATCAGCGCGCCGCCGGCGAACGCGGCCACGGCGAAGAAGCTGTAGTAGACGAGGGTGGAGGCCCAGCTGATGGTCCCGCTGTAGTCGACCAGGGTCGTGAGCCGGCACAGACCGCCGTTCTCACCGCAGGATGCGATCCGTTCCCGTACGGAGTCCGCGATGACCTCGACCTCCCAGACCAGCGTGCCGACGGCGGCCAGGAGGAAGGTGACCCACACGACCAGCGCCGCGCGGTGCAGGCGCAGCACGGTCCACGGCAGCCCCCGGACCGGCCCACGGGGCAAGGCCCTGGCCTCCTCGGCTGTTCCTTTGACGGCGAAGGCACTCATACGGCGGCTCCCACTGCGGCGGTACGACGGTCGGGCGGGACGGAGGCGGCGGCGGACGCGGTCGCGACACGGCGGTTGAGCAGGACGAACGCGGCGATGACCGCGAGAGCGGCGACGGCGAGGACGATCCCGGTCTCCGCGAGCTGGAGGGGCCAGAAGTGGGACCGCGGGTGGTAGGTGGCCCAGATGTCGCTGAGACCGCCGCGGGCCATGCAGCGCCTGAGGTCGGCCGCGCCGTCGAGGGCGTCGGTGCAGGCCAGGTTGTTGCCGATGCGGGTGCCCTCGGTGGTGATCACGCCCTGGTCGAGTCGGAGGGAGTCGTCCGGCAGGTTCAGTGCCTTGGCGCCGGTGACCGTGACCGTGCGCCACATGCTCGGGCGGTAATCGTTGCCCAGGTAGGTGATGGCGAGCATGGCGGCGAAGGCGACGCCCAGGGCGGGCAGCGCGCGGCCGAGGAGCAGGCCCGCGAGGGCGCCGACGGCCAGGCCGCACAGCGCGTAGGCGAGGGCGACGGTGCCATTGGCGTGGAAGGCGTCCTGGTCGTACCAGTCCGCCCAGAGCAGCTCCTCACCGCCGTTCCACATCAGGCGGTGCAGCGGGATCAGTACGGCGGTTCCGGCCGTGATGAGCAGCGCCGGAACGGCGAGCTTCGCGGCGAGCCAGCGGGCCGGGGAGACGGACTGGGTCCAGGCGAGGTGCGCGGTGCCGGTCTCCAGCTCGCGGCCGATGAGGGCCGCACCGGCCCAGACGGCGACGAGGAAGGGGAGATAGGCGACGACGAGGGTGCTGAGCGCCACGGCCGTGTCGTACTTGCCGTACCAGGGGCCGCTGGGGAAGTGGCAGGCCACGACGCTGTCACGGCACTGCTGCCGGAGATCCGCGGCAGCGGCGTCGAAGCCAGGACCGTACGCCCACAGCATGGTCGCCGAGACGGCCGCGAGCAGCAGCAGCCAGATCCACAGGGCCGCCCGGTGCAGGCGCAGCACGGACCAGACGAGGCCGCGGCTTCCGCGCAGGGACAGGGAGTGGTCTTCGCGTGGGGACGTGAGGGGCGAGGTGGGGAGAGTCGTCATGCGCGCGCGTTCTCCTCGTTCTCGTCGGTCTCCACGGTCTCCTCGGTGAACAGGTCGGGTGCGTCGGGGTTGCGCAGGTGGGCCAGGAGCAGCTCCTCCAGGGAGGGCGCGGCGGTCTGCCAGTCGTCGGGCAGCGGGCCGCCCGGGCGGATCAGCGCGGTGAGCTGGCGGCCGGCGTCACGCGACTCGACGACCGTGTGGCCCGTGAGGTCGCGCGCCGGGCCGGTGAGCAGGGTGTGCGCGGCGAGCAGCTGTTCCGGGTCGCCGCCGAGTCTGATCCGGCCGCCGCCCATGAGGAGCAGGTGGTCGCAGGCGCCCTCCAGTTCGGCGATGACGTGCGAGGAGATCACGATCGTCGTGCCGTGCTCGGCGGCCTCGCCGAGCAGCGCCCCGAGGAGTTCGCGCCGGGCCAGCGGGTCGAGGTCGGCCATCGGCTCGTCCAGCAGCATCAGCTCGGGCCGCTTGCCGAAGGCCAGGGCGAGGGCGACACGAGTGCGCTGGCCGCCGGAGAGAGAGCGGATCTTGGAAGTGGGGTCCAGGGCGCCGTCCCGGTCACCCCCCGGTGCGAGAGGTCCGTACGCGATCCGTTCCGCGGCCGCCCGGTCCCAGCGGGCGCGGTTCAGTTCGGCGCCGAGACGGAGGGTGGCGGCGACGGTGAGCTGGGGCGGCAGCGGCTTGCTCTGCGCGACGTACGCGAAGCGCGTACGGGCCTCGGCGGGGGTGGTGCCCAGGACGGTCAGGGTGCCCTCGGTGGGGCGGATCAGGCCGGCGGCCAGCGACAGCAGGGTCGACTTGCCCGCGCCGTTCGGCCCGACCAGGGCGCAGATCCGTCCGGCGGGCAGACGGAAGGAGCAGTTCCGCAGTACGGGGCCGCGCCGGCGCCGGTACCGCTTGCCGAGCCCGACCGCTGCCAGTGCGATCCCTTCTTCGTCCCTGCTCATCGCTCCCCCTCGTGGCCCTTTTCGGCAGGGCACTTCTCGTCCAGTACGGAGTTGAAGAGCGCGGTGATGTCCTCGCGCTCCAGGCCTTCACCGCGCGCCTCGTCCAGCCAGGCGGTCAGCTTCGAGCGCAGGGCGGTGTGGTCGGCGGGTGCGGCGCCCAGGGAGCGCCGTACGAAGGTGCCGAGACCGCGTCTGGCCTCGACCAGGCCCTCGCGCTCCAGCTCGCGGTAGGCCTTCAGGACGGTGTTCGGGTTGATCGCGGTGGCCTCCACGACCTCACGGGCCGTGGGGAGCTTGTCGCCCGGTTCGAGGACGCCCAGGCGCAGGGCCTGCTTCGTCTGATGGACGATCTGGACGTATGTGGCGACACCGCTGCGCCGGTCGATGCGGTACTCGACCACTCGACAACCACCCTTTCACTAATTGAGTAGTGAAAGGGTGGTGCAAGGGGCGGGGGCTGTCAAGCAGTTCGGAGAGGTGCGGGTGCCAAGGTTCTCCGGGGAACCGGAAAGTTCTCCCCGATGCCGTGAACCGATCGGCGGGGCTCGTCCGATGAGGGGGTGTGAGGGAAACGAGAAGCGACGGGGAGCTGCTGCGGGCCATCGCGGCGGACGGGGACCGGCGCGCCTTCGAAGAGCTGTACCGGCGGTATGCGCCCTGGCTGAGAGCGCGACTGCGGGGGCGGTGTGCCGACGCCGGGATAGTCGACGACGTCGTGCAGGAGACGTTTCTCGCGGTGTGGCGGGGCAGTGCCCGGTACCGCGAGGAAGGGGCCGCCGGAGATGCCGCCGGCTGGCTGTGGCGGATCGGCTCGCGGCGGCTGGTCGACGCGCTGCGGGGCGACGGGGCGCGGGGCCGGCTGCGGCAGGCGCTCGCGCGGCTGCGGCACCGGGACGAGGCGTCCGCGGAGGAGCGCGTGCTCGCGGGGGTGGAGCACGGGGACCTCGCGGGCGCCCTCGTCCGGCTGTCGCCGGAGCTGCGGGCGGTCCTCCAGGCCACGGTCATCGACGGCCTGAGCACCCGGGAGGCGGCGGTCCTGCTCGGCATTCCGCCGGGGACGGTCAAGACACGGGCCCTGCGGGCCCGCAAGCAGCTGCGGGAGGCGTTGGCATGAGCGACACGATCGGCCCGAGCGGCCTGACCTGGCATGTGGCGGAGGACGACCTCCGGGCGTATGTCCGGGGCGAGTTGGCGCCACCGATGCTGTGGTCGGCGGACACGCACCTCGTCTCCTGCGAGCGGTGCCGGGCGGTGCTCGCCGAGGTGAGCGACCCGGTGTCCCTGGACGAGGGATGGGAACGGCTCGATGCGGAACTGGACGCGCCGCGAGCGGGGTTCCTGGAGTCGCTGCTCGTCCGGTGCGGGGTGGCCGACCACACGGCGCGGCTGCTCGCCGCGACGCCCGTGCTGCGGCTGTCCTGGCTGGGCGCGGTCGTCGCCGTGCTGGTGATGACAGTGGCGGCGGCCCACACGGTCCCGACCATGTCCTCGCCCTCACTGTTCCTCGCCCTCGCACCACTGCTGCCCCTCGCCGGGGTCGCCCTGTCGTACGGGCCCGCGCTCGACCCGACGTACGAGATGGCCGTGGTCGCGCCGCTGCACGGGTTCCGGCTGCTGCTGATCCGCACTGTTGCCGTGCTGGCCATAGGACTGGGTCTCAACGGCGTTGCGACGCTCGCGCTCCCCTCGTACGGACTGCGGGCCCTGGCCTGGCTACTGCCCGCGCTCGCCCTCACCGCGACCGGGCTCGCTCTGACCCCCCGGCTGGGGCCGGTCCTCGCTCCTGGGCTGGTCGCCGGGGTGTGGGTCGCGGTGCTGGTGATCGCGGAGGCGAGGACCGAGGGGACCCTCGCGCCGTACACGGTGGCCGGGCAGGGGGTGGCGGCCGTGGTCGCCGCGTTCGCCATCGGGCTCCTCTACCTCGGCCGCGACCGTTTCGACTCGACGTCCGCGCACACACCGTTCGCGGGCTTTCAGGATGGAGGTGCGGCGTGATGTCCAACGCCACCCGCAGGAGGCTCAAGCTGCTCAAGGCCGCCGCGCTGATGGTCGGCTCGGGCGTCCTCCGACTGCTGTACGTCATCGCCGTCGTTCTCTCGCAGACATCCCGCCGCCAGGGATCCTCCTCGTCCTCCTCCGACAGCGGGGGCGACGGATGAGGGCCGCCGCTGCCGCTCTGCGGCGCCGCGTGCCGGCCGCCGCCGTCCCCACGCTTCCGCTCTCTTCCACAGGAGTCCACGCATGACCGACCTGCCCACGCCGCCCACGGTGTCCGCCGCCGGGCTGACCCTCCACTACGGCAGCACGGCCGCCCTCGACGACGTGTCGCTGCGGCTCGGCGCGGGCGTCACCGGGCTCCTCGGGCCCAATGGAGCGGGCAAGACCACCTTGCTGCGGGTGATGGCCACCGCCGTGCCCGCGGACCGGGGCGCCTTCACGGTGCTCGGCCACGACCCGAGCACGACGGCAGGGCGGCAGAACGTGCGGCGCGCGCTGGGCTACCTCCCGCAGACACCCGGCTTCCACCCGGACTTCACGGCCTTCGCGTTCGTCGACTACGTGGCGATCCTGAAGGAGATGACCGACCGCGCGGCCCGGCACCGTGAGGTGCGGCGCGTGCTGGACGCGGTCGATCTCGGCGACGTACGCGGAAAGCGCATCCGCAGGCTGTCCGGCGGAATGCGGCAGCGGGTCGCACTGGCGGCGGCGCTCGTCGGAGACCCCGGCTTCCTCGTACTGGACGAGCCGACGGTCGGGCTGGATCCCGAACAGCGCATGCGTTTCCGGGAGTTGATCGCGACGGCCGGCGAGGGTCGTACGGTCCTGCTCTCCACGCACCAGACCGAGGACGTGGCCATGCTCTGCCACCGCGTGATCGTCATGGCCGCGGGACGCGTCCGCTTCGAGGGGACGCCGGCGGAGCTGACCGCCCGGGCGGAGGGCCGTGTGTGGAGCAGTACGGAACGGGACCCGGGCGCGAGGGCCGGATGGCGTACGGGCACGGGGGCCTTCCGTAACGTCGGGGACCCCCCGGAGGGCGCGACGCTCGTCGAACCGACCTTGGAGGACGGCTACTTGCTCACCCTCGACGCCACCTCGGCCGCCGCCTCGGGGGTGACCTCGTGAGCACGCTGACCGAAGCCCGGCCCATGCCTGTCGTGGCCGAGGCCGACCCTCGCCGCTGGACGGCCGTGATCGCCCTCGCCCGTTTCGAGGCGCGCGAACTGCTGCTGCAGATCCCGGTGTTCGCGATGTGCCTCTTCTATGTCGGTTATTCGGGCTGGCAGTTGTTCTCCGGCCGGGAGGGCATGGACGACTACCCGGTCCTCCAGGACGTCGACCGCGCCACGCAGACCCTGCCGATGCTCCCGGCCGTCGCCGTCCTCATCTGCGTCAACCTCGCCGTGCTGCGCTCCCGCAGGTATCACACCGACGGGCAGCTGGACGTGCTCCCCATGGAGCCGTGGCGGCGCACGCTCGCGCACGCGCTGTCCGTCGTGCCCTTCGCGATGTTCACCGCGCTGGTCGTCGCCCTCAGGTTCGGCTGGGCGGCGCTCGGTCAGGACGCGGTCGGCCACGGATCGGTGGCCGAACTGGCCGTGGGCCCGCTGACGGTGCTCCTGGCCGGCGTCGCGGGGGTGCTGATAGCCCGGCTGATACCGTCCGTGCCCCTGGCCGGGCTGGCCGTCGCCGGCGGATACGTGCTCCTCACGGTCGCCGAGTCGAGCGCGGGTGACCCGCGCTGGATGCGCTGGTTGTGGCCGGTCGTCTCCGAGAACGGGTCCGTTCCGCTCCCCTCCGACCTGCTGGGCCGGCCGGCCGCCTGGCACGCGCTGTATCTGGCGGGGCTGGTCACGTTGGTTCTCTGCCTCGCGGTGCTTGTCAGCGGGGGCCGCGCACTCCTGGTCAAGGCGGTGGCCTTCGGGGCGGCGGCGCTGACCCTGACGGGTGCGGTGGCCCAGTCCGCGGGCGACTCGTCCGCGCTGGTCGCGGCCCGGGTCCGGGCTTCGGCTACACCCGAGAAGGACCAGACGTGCGTACGGCACGGGCGCTCGACGTACTGCGCGTTCCCCGAGTGGGCCGGGCGCACGGCGGACTGGGCCGAGACCGTCCGGCGTGCGCAGTCTCTCGCGGGCGGCGCCGCCGGGGGTGCGCGGCTCACGGTCCGCCAGCGCGTCGAGGCCCGCTACGGCCTCGGCACGGACGCGGCCATCGATCCCTCCCGCACGCCTGGGGAGGTCACCGTCGATACGCGCTGGGGCGGCAACAGGGTTTCGGAGTTCGCCGTCGGTGTCGCCTCCGTGCTGGTCGCGGGTGACGAACGGACGGCCGGAGAGATGTGCGACGCCCGGACGGTCATGGTGATGTGGCTGGCCCTGGGCAACGACCCCGACCCGATGGGCTCGCTCAGCGAACTCCGCCTCGACGACAGCGTCTCGGGATCCGCGATCGTCCGCTCGCCGACGGACCCGCTCGCCATGACCGCCCAACAGACCACTGTCGTGAGGGAGTTGCTCCAGCGGCCCCGCTACAGCGTCATCCCGAAGGTGAAGGCCAACTGGACGGAGCTGACGTCACCGAAGACGTCCACGGCCCGGGCCGCGAAGCTGCTGGACGTGCCGCTGCCGGAGGGGGAGAAGGGGGAGGACGAGTGCGGGGTGTGACGAGAGCGACGAAGGCGATGAAGGTGACGGAGGTGACGGAGGTGACGGGGGACTCTGGCGGGCGGCGGGTTTCCTCCACGGCCCGCACGATCCGGGCACTGGTCCCGCCCGTGGCCCGCGCCCTGCCCTGGCTGCCGCTCGCCGTCGGCGGTGTCGCGGGGCTTCTGCTCGCCGCCGTGCCCCGTATGTCGTCGGGGGAACCCGACGGGTGGCTCGCGCTGCTGCTCCTGCGGGTGGCCGCGCTGGTCTTCGGGCTCGGGCTGGCGTTCCTGATGGACGACCCGGCGCGGCACACCACCGCGGCGGTGCCGGTCCGGCGCGCGGTGCGGGCGGGGCTGCGGGTGGCGCTGGTCGCACCGGTCGCCGTCGTCTGGTGGACGGCCGCCCTGCTCCTCATACCCGAAGGGGTACGGCCACCGCTGGGGGACATGACCCTGGAGGCCGCGGCCATCACAGCGCTCGCGCTCGCCGGGGGTGCCGCCGCCGTGCGGTTCCGGGACGAGCCCGAGCCCGGGCGGTCCACGGCGGCCGCGCTCCTGGTCACGGGCCTGGTCGCGCCTCTGCTGCCGGATGGCTGGACCCTCTTCGTCCAGCTGAACGCCGACCGCTGGGACGAGGCCCACCAGACGTGGGCCTGGCTCCTGACCGGCGCGCTGCTCGTGTGGGCGATGTGCCTCCCGGAACCACTACGCCGACGCCGCCTCGCGATCTCGACGCCCCGCTCCTGAGAACCTCTCGGGCAGGACGTCCGAGTCGGACCCTCAGGCCAAGCCACCCCCACGACACCCCTGCGGTCACTCCCACGGCCCCCGGCCCACGACCCGCGGCCAAGCGCCCGCCTACGACTCCGTTACGACTCCGTCCGGTACATCAGGTCCGTCTCGTGCGTCACGAATCCCAGCCGTTCATAGACGGTCACCGCCGCCTTGTTGTCGGCGTCGACGTACAGCATCGCCGTCGGGGCACCCTGGGCCGCCAGATGCCGAAGGCCGATCGTGGTGAGGGCCCTGCCGAGGCCGCCGCCCTGGGCGCCGGGGCGTACGCCGAGGACGTACACCTCGCCGAGGCCCTCCGTCGCGTGGATCTTCGTCCAGTGGAAGCCGATCAGTTCGCCGCCGCGGAAGGCGAGGAAGAAGCCGGCGGGGTCGAACCACGGCTCGGCCTTGCGGTCGTCGAGGTCACGCTGGGTGAGGGAGCCCTGCTCGGGGTGGTGGGCGAAGGCCTCGGCGTTCACGGCGAGCCAGGCCTCGTCGTCCTGGCCGGGGCGGAAGGTGCGGACGGACACGCCGTCGGGAAGCTTCGGCTCGGGCAGGTCGAGGTCGGTCAACGGGCGGCGCATCTGACGCAGTTCGCGGAAGAGCGTGAGGCCGAGTACCTGGGCGAGATGGCGGGCCGCCGAGTGGCCGCCGTGGGCCCAGACGCGCAGACGCTTGCCGGACTCGGCCAGCAGGGCGTTGCCGAGGGCCCGCCCGTGTCCGTGGCCGCGGTGGCCCGGGTGGACGACCAGTTCGGCGGCGGGTGCCTCGACGGGGTCGGTGTCCTCCAGCTGGGCGTACCCGACGAGCCGGTCCTGGACGGTCAGGAGCAGATGCCGGACGCCCACCCGCGGGCCGCCGCGCAGCTGCAGCCGGCCCTGTTCGGACACCGCCTGCTGTCCGTCGGCCCGGGCGGCCTCCGCGAGAAGCGCGAGCACGGCCTCGGTCTGCTCGGGGTTCAACGCGGCGAGGATGTCGATGGAGCGGGCCGGGACAGCCGGTGCGGTGTCGTCGCTGGTCATGAGTACGAGAGTACGGCGTGTCCGGTTCATGGCGAAGTGGCCCGGCGGGTGAGTGCGCGGCCAGTGTGCGGCCTGTCCGGTTCGCGGTGAAGTGCCCTGGGCGGCAACCAGTCCGTAACCCTGAACCCCCTGTCGCGCTACGCGCGTTGACTCTAGGCTGCGCCGGGACGAGGCCCAGATCTCAGCAGACCCACAGGGGGGCACATGCCAGCCAAACCTCATCCGTACCGCCGCAGACGTCGCACCACTCGCCTCCTCGCGGCCGCCGCGGGTGTCGCCACCGTCGGCGCCCTGATCGCCGCGCTGCCGGCGTCCGCGGGCGAGACGGCGAAGAAGCCCGGCCATCAGTGGCCCGGCCGCTACCAGGACGTTCAGCTGCTGTCCTTCAACGACCTGCACGGCAACCTGGAGCCGCCGACCGGCTCCTCCGGCCGGGTCACCGAGCTCCATGAGGACGGCACCACCAAGACGATCGACGCGGGCGGTGTCGAGTACCTGGCGACGCATTTGCGCCAGGCCCGCGACGGCAACAAGTACTCGATCACCGCGGCCGGCGGCGACATGGTCGGCGCGTCCCCGCTGATCTCCGGGCTCTTCCACGACGAGCCCACCATCGAGGCGCTGAACAAGCTGGACCTCGACGTGACGAGCGTCGGCAACCACGAGTTCGACGAGGGCGCCAAGGAGCTGGCCCGCCTGCAGAAGGGCGGCTGCCACCCGGTCGCCGGCTGTTACGTGGACGGCGAGACCTTCGAGGGCGCGAACTTCCCGTTCCTCGCGGCGAACGTCCTGAACGAGAAGACCGGCAAGCCGATCCTCAAGCCCTACTGGGTGTGGAAGAAGAACGGCGTCAAGGTCGGCTTCATCGGCGTGACGCTCGAGGACACCCCGGGCGTCGTCTCCGCCGAGGGTGTGAAGGGCCTCAAGTTCAAGGACGAGGTCGAGACGATCAACAAGTACGCCAAGGTGCTGGAGAGGCAGGGCGTCAAGTCGGTCGTCGCGCTGATCCACGAGGGCGGGCTCCCGGCCTCGGCGGCGTACAACTACGACTGCGACTCTCCCAGTGGCGGCGACGGCATATCCGGCCCCATCGTGGACATCGCCAAGAACATCACGCCGAAGGTCGACGCGCTGGTCACCGGCCACACCCACGCCGCGTACGCGTGCACGATCAACGACCCGTCGGGCAAGCCCCGTACGGTCACCTCGGCCGCGGCCTTCGGGCGGCTCTACACCGACACGACGCTGACGTACGACCGCTGGACCGGCGACATCTCCCGGACGGCCGTCGCCTCCGCGAACCACGTGGTGACGCGGGACGTGCCCAAGGCTCCGGACATGACCGAGCTGATCGCCAAGTGGAACACCCTCGCCGCGCCGATCGGCAACAAGCCCATCGGGTACATATCGGGTGATATCTCGAATGTCGGCACCGAGTCCCCGATCGGCGACCTGATCGCCGACGCGCAGCTCGCGTACGGCAAGGAGCTGGACCCGGAGACCGATCTCGCGCTGATGAACCCGGGCGGTATCCGCGTGCCCCTCACCTACGCGGCCAAGGGCACCGAGGGCGACGGCGTGGTGACCTACGCCGAGGGCTTCGCGGTCCAGCCGTTCGCCAACACGGTGAACCTGCAGGACTTCACCGGCGCCCAGCTCGTCCAGGTGCTGAAGGAGCAGGTCAGCGGCACGAACGCGGCCTCACCGAAGGTGCTGCAGATCTCCGCCGGGCTGACCTACACGCTCGATCTGACGAAGGCCGGCGCCGACCGCGTCGTCACCGACTCGATCAAGCTGAACGGTGCCGCCATCGACCCGGCCGCCACCTACCGCGTCGCGACGAACAGCTTCCTCGCGGGCGGCGGCGACGGCTTCACCACCCTCGGCCAGGGCACGAACGACCTGGTGGGCGGCGACGACCTGGCGGCCCTGGAGAAGTACCTGTTGGCCAATTCGTCGGCCGCGAACCCGATCGCACCGCCGGCGGCGAACCGCATCACCGTCGTGAAGTAGCCACACGGTAACGGCAAGCTGTCCGTGAGGTAGATCGCAAACAGGGGATCTGAGTTGCGGGTGGGGTTGGTACGCATGGTCGAATCAAACGATGCGTACCCCCCACCCGACCGCCACGCATTCCCCACCGAATCCCTACGACGATCTGGCCGCCCTCGACGACGGACCTCTGGAGGACTTCCTCCACGAAGGGCCCGACGTGGTCGAGAGGGCCGAAGAGGAGACGGAGTGGGCTCCGCCCAACCACCGCCGCTCCCGCGGCCGCCGGGACTCCGGAGCCCGTAGCGGCCGCCGAACCCGTCGCCGCCGAAGTCCCCTCGCCGGACTGCCCCTTGCCGTGAAGGCGGTCATCGGCATCCTCGTCCTCGCCGCCTTCCTCGGTCTCGGCGACCGCTGGGCGCTCCTGTACGCCGAGCGCACGGCGGCCGACAAGGTCAAGGACCAGCTCAACCTGAGCGCGGCGCCCGAGGTCGAGATCAGCGGCTTCCCCTTCGTCACGCAGGTCCTCGACAACCGGATCGACTCCGTGTCGGTCACCGTCCCGGACGTGGCGGCGGACCGCGTCTCCCTGGCGAAGGTCTCGGCCACGGCCACCGGCATACGGGTCGACGGCGGCCCGACCTCCATACGCGGCGCCCGGATTCCGGAGCTGAACGGCGAGGTGCTGCTCTCCTTCGAGGACCTGAACCGTGAACTCGGCGCGTCCCAGGTCACGTTCAGCGGTCACGGCGGCGACGAGGTGCGGGCGCGCGGCACGCTGCCCGTCGCCGGGCACGATCTGCGGGTGCGGGCCGACGCGCGGATCCGGCGGGACGGCGACCGCGGCATCTCGACGGAGGTCGGCGGCATGCGCCTGGACCTCGGCGACCTGGCCACCTTCCGTCCCGGCACCCGTGAGTCCGAAGGCCTGCACCTGACCCGCAAGTCCGCGGCGCGCCTCGCGAAGGAGCAGCGGAAGGCCAAGGAGCTGCTGAACGTGCCGTCGATCGCGAAGCGGCTCGGCGTGCCGGACTCAGCGGTCCGGGAGGCGCTGAGCGACGACACCAAGTTCGAGGAGTTCACCGGCTCGCCGCGCTTCACCGGTCAGCTGATGAAGGTCAACCTCATCGACCTCGCCGTGCAGAACCCCGAGATCCTCAAGCGCCTCGGTTTCGACCTGGCCCTCCTCGACGGCCTCTCCCGCCTCACCCGCCCCGCCCTCGTCGACCGCCTCTCCATCGGCTTCCGCCTCCCGAAGCCTCCGAAGGGCGAACTGCGACTGCGGGACGTTCGGGTGGAGAAGGACGGGATCAGGGTGCGGGTGACGGGCCGGGACATGGCCATCGGCAAGTAAGGAGCCCTCTCGGCCGCGTTACGCACGGCCGAGCCCATGAGTGGCCCGGCTGGGGAGCGGCCGTCGGCTCGCGCTCCCCAGCCGGACGAGTGTCGGCCGGTGTGGCGTCAGGCGGCCGGGGTCCAGTTGCCCAGCCAGTCCGCGACCTCCTGGCCGGTGGCCTGGGCGTCGGTCAGCTGCGGGCGGTTGCTGCTCGCGGCGCCCGCGCCGGGGCCGGTGTTCTTGTACTCGGCGAAGCGGTCGTCCTTCCAGGAGAAGCCGCCCATGTCCGACCACGGGGTCGACTTGATCGCGCTGCTCAGCGTGGAGTTGCGGACGGTGGCCTGCGGGTCGAGGGCCGCGTCGCCGCCCGCGTGCCAGTTGCGGCCGAGGAAGAAGCTCCCGGCGGACACGTCACCGTTCACTACGGAGCGGTTGATGAGGATGCCCTTGCGGTCGGCCGCGGTGCTGGGGGCGGTGATGTACCCCGCCGAGGTGCCGTTCCAGCGCTTCTTCAGGGTGATGACGGACTGGTCGATCACCGCGGTGGCGCGGCCGAAGATGAAGTCGACGTTGCCGCTGACGTAGGAGTTGGTGACGTAGACCCGGCCGAGTTTGTCCTTGGCGGCGGTGTCCAGCAGCAGGGTGTCCTGGTCGCCGTCGACGATGAGGCTGTCGAGGAGGACCTTGTCGGCGGCGGTCCGCAGGGCGACGGCCTGGTGACCGTTCAGGCTCTGGTTCCCGGCCTCGTCGAAGTCGTTGGAGACGGTCAGGTTGCGGGCCTGGAAGTCGTCGGCCTCGACGGCGACGGTGGCGCTGCCGCTGGTGCCGTACGTGCCGCCGCCGGGCTTCGGCGTACCGGCCGCGTTGTTGAAGACGATGACCGTGTCCTTGCGGCTGGCGCCCGTGCCCTGGATGGTCACGTGCGGCTTGTTCGACGGGACCTTGACCGTCTCGCGGTATGTGCCGGGCTTGACCGCGATCACGACGCGCGAGGGGTTGTTCGCGGGCACGGCGTCGACGGCCGCCTGGACGGTCCTGTACGTGCCGGAGCCGTCCTTGGCGACCGTGAGGGTCGTGGCCTTGGTGCTCACCGCACCCGCCGTGCTCGCCGTACCGATCGCGGCGCGCGGTCCCGTACCTGCCTTGAGCAGCGCGGGCACGTCGGCCGTCTTGTCGAGCGTGTAGCCGTAGTACGTCTTCGGATCGAAGGCCGTGCCGCCGCTCTCATTGCGGCCGCTGGTACCGGAGAAGGTGTTGCCGCGCTGGACGAGGGCGGCGGTGGAGTCCTTGGTGACGGGGTTGTTCATGCCCTGGAAGTAGCTGTTCTCCAGGACCATCTTCGTCCTGCCGCGGGAGTAGTTGCCGTAGGACGACTTGATGGTCGTACCCGGGTCGTCCTGCAGGTAGTTGTTGTAGAGGTGCGCGTGGGCCGCGTTGTCCGTGGACGGGTTGCGCTGCTCGGTCTCGCGGAACCAGTTGTGGTGGATCGTGATGTCGGTGACGACGTTCTCGGTCCAGCCGATGCCGAAGGTCTTGTTGTTGTCGCTCAGCTTGTTCCAGGACACCGTCACATTGGTGCTGTCCTTGCGGACGTCGATGAGCCCGTCGGCCATGTGCCGCAGATCGTTGTGGTCGATCCACACGTGGTGGGCGCCGTCCATCTGGACCGCGTCGAAGTCGTGGTCCTTGTCGTTCCAGACGCCCTGGTAGGAGTCGCGGATCGTCAGGTTCCGGATGATGACGTTGTGCACGCCGGTGCCGAGGAAGAAGCCGCCGCCGACGATCTGCCCGGAGGTCCCCGAGCCCACGATCGTCTTGTCGGAGGCGACCTTGATCTCCTTGCCGACCGGGTTCATGTTGATCGTCCCGGCCACGACGATGACGTACGGCTCCGCGGCGGTCGCGTACTTCTCCAGGTCGGCGAGCGTCTTCACGGTGACGGTCTTGCCGTCCCGGCCGCCGTACGTGCCCTTCTGGCCCTTCGCGTCGACCGAGGCGAAGCCGTCGGCGACGTCGGCGGCCCAGGCCGGGGCGGCGGTCGCCGAGGCCGCCGCGGAGGCCTTCGGCTCGGCGTCCTCGCCGAAGACACCGAAGGCGCCGCCGTAGGCCATGGCACCGGCGGCGCCCAGGGCCAGCGGCACGCCGACGACCACGGCGGTCCTGCGTCTGCGGTGGCGGGCCTTGCTGCGGTTCTCACTCACGGGGGGCTTCCGTTCAAGTCTGTGGAGGGTCAGGTCACTTGATTCGGGAGTCAAGTCACCTGCCTGTCGCCGCCCGGGGGGAAAAGGTTGCCGGACCTTTCGTGGGGAGTGGGCCGCCGCGGAGGGCTGCCGGGACATGGACGCGCCTCCGTCCCGGGAGGGGGGAGGGGACGGAGGCGCGTGCTGGGGGGAGAGAGAGGGCGTGGGTGCCCGGTGGCCGGAGCCAAGTGGTCGGTCAGGCGCAGGTCTTGGGATCCAGCTTTTCCTCGATCTTGTCCTCACGGCCGTCCGGCTGGCCGTTGGGGAGGAGCTTGTCGGAGGTGCCGTCGATGTAGTACCCGTACGAGTAGATCGTCTGGTAGCCCCGGTCGCGCCAGCTGTGCACGGTCACGTCGCCGTCACCCTTGTTCCACTGGTAGTCCTCGACGTAGAAGATCGGGTTCACGCGCACCACACGCTGGTACGGCGTCCACGTCACGGCGACCTGGGTGCACGGCGGAATGGTCTTCTCGCTGCGGCGCTCGAACTTGGACTCCTTCTCCCAGCCCCACTCGTAGGTGAAGCTGCCGCCCGCAGTGCCCGAGAAGATGCTCTTGGCGGCGGAGAGGCTGATCGAGGCACCGACGCTCTTCTTGGCGAACGTCTTCGTGCTGTAGCTGCTGACGAAGGTCTCCTTGTCGTCCTTCGAACCCCGGTTGCCGATCCACGGCGAGGTGCGGACCGTCTCGCCCTTGGTCGACCAGGTCGAGGCCTGCGCGTTGCCGCACCAGCCGCGGAAGAGCTCCCAGTCTCCGGCGGGCTTCCACAGCCCGAACACGTCCCGGTGGTACTCGTCCTTGGTCTTGAACTCGCCGGTCCGGACGTTGAGGGCGCCGTAGACCCCCGTCAGGCTCGTCTCCTGGTTGCAGAGCCGCTCGATCATCAGATCGGTGTTGCCGGGGTCCGTGCCCCGGATGTTGGTCGCGCCGGCCGGACCGCCGCCCGCCGCGTGGGAGGTGCCGGCGCCGGCGATCAGACCGGTCACGGCGAGGGCGGTGGACGCGGTGACCAGGGCGCCCTTCTTGAAGGCCGACTTGAGCAGGGGTCGCACGATGAGCTCTCTTCCGGAGGGGGACGGAACCCGGCGGCGCAGAGACACGCGAGATGCACGAGATGCGCGCGGCCGCCGGTGGCTGAACAAGCAGCGAACCCGGCGGACGTCACAGAGGCATCACGGTTCGATCAGAGACGTCTCAGAAAATCCACGGGATCTCCCTGCCCGCAGGGATCCTGACAGCCGCGCACGGCACCCCACCTCGGTCTTTCGGCCGACCGGGCCGACCGGGCAGCCCTTGAGGCCTGGCTGTTCGGCCGATTACCCGCCGTGGGCGGCTCGTTGTACGTACGGGACACCTACACCGGCACCGTGAGGGTGGCCGTGTACCCCTTCTCGACGCTGCCTTCCATCGTCGCCAGCTGCTGGTCGTAACCGTCGCTGAAGATGCCGTCGGTCTCCAGGGAGAGCTGGCTCATGGTCTGGATGCTGCCCTCGTAGCCGTCCGTCGCGTACACGGTGTCGCAGACGTCCTTCGGGAGGGCGAGCTGCGAAGTGGCCGTGATGGACGTGGCGTTGGTGGCGTCCTCCAGGCTGCCGTAGACCTCGAAGTGGATGTGCGGCCAGCGGCCCGTGTAGCAGGCAGGGAAGATGCTCGTGAACGTGACCTGGCCCTTGGCGTCGGTCTCCTGGACGCCCCGCAGGTAGTTCTCCTCGGTGACGCCCTCGGAGTAGAGCGAGTAGTTGCCGTCCCGGTCGCAGTGCCAGACGTAGACCGCCGCGCCCTCCTTGGGCGTATCGCAGCCCGAGGCGGCGTCCACGACGGTGAGGGTGACGGTCAGCGGGATGCCTTCCGCCTTGCCGCTCGCGGAGCCGAAGCTGGAGGTTATGTCCTTGCGGACGACACCGCTCTCCTTGAGGACGTTCACCCCGTTCGAGCCGTCGCCGGGGAACGGGCCTGCCGTCTCGCCGGGAATCGTCTCGCAGTCGGCGCCGGAGGTCCCCGAGGATGCGGCGGAGGACGAGGAGGCGGAACCGGACGAGGAAGAGGCCGAGGAGGCCGCGCCGCCCGAGTCGTCACTGCTGCATCCCACCAGCGGCACCAGGCTCGCACCGGCCAGCAGCCGGATCATCTTGCGGCGGTGAAGGGTGGGCAGGTCGAAGGAGAGACCCTTGTCGTGGTCGTGCAGTTCTTCGCTCATGGCTGCTCGCCTGTGCCCTGTCTGTGTCTGTGTCGCCCGTTGATTGAAAGTGAGAGTAGGCGCACTTTCTGTGGGGCATCCAGAGGAAAGCTGTGGGCTTCCTGGGTGCCTGTGGTGTCGTTACTCCTCCGGACTCCTCCGGCCTTCGCGGCGGGCGTCTTCGGCGCGAGCGTGGCCGCGACCGCGCGGGTAGCGAGGAGGAGGGCGAAGACATGTGACGCACCTCACGGGAAGGCGGCCCCCGGTGCCGTACAGCTCATAGAGGTGACCACTCATATGCGAACCCGGGTGCGGGCCGGGGATTCGAGCGCGTTCGCCGAGCTCTTCGACAGTTACGCCCGCGCGGTCTACAACCATGCGTTCCGGCTGACCGCGGACTGGTCGACGGCCGAGGACGTGATGGCCGCGACCTTCATGGAGGCGTGGCGGCTGCGGGACAAGGTCGACCCGGAGGGCGGCTCCCTGCGGCCCTGGCTGCTGGGCATCGCCACCAACACCGCGCGCAACCAGTTCCGCAGCAACCGCCGCTACCGCCGGGCCGCGAGCGCCGCCGCCGCGGCCGAGATCTCCGTGCCCGACCACGCGGAGGAGGTCGCCGACCGCGTCGACGACCGGCGGCGCCTCGCCACCGCCCTCACCGCGCTCGCGGCCCTGCGCAGACCCGAGCGCGAGGTCATCGCGCTCTGCCTGGGGGAGGGCCTGGACTACGAGGCCGCGGCGGAGGCGCTCGGGATTCCCGTCGGCACGGTTGCCTCCCGGCTCTCCCGGGCCCGTAAGAAGCTGCGCGCGCTCGCCGAGGCAGCGGAAACCCAACTCGCCCGCCCCGCAGCCGAGTCGGTCGATGTCCGTGCGGCCCTCAAAGAAAGCCGTCGAAAACGGGAAGGCCCCCACCCCGCTCGACAGATAAGAGGCGATCACGCAAACGCGATCCGGCCCGCACAGGAAGGAAACCGATGAACGCGAACACGTCCCGGCAGAACCCTGCCGAGTGGGAGCAGGACGCACAGCTCCTTTCCCAGACGGCGCGTGACCTGCCGTCGGGCCGTCACCAGTTCCACAAGGAGCGCATGATGGCCCAGATCCAGCAGCTTCAGCAGGCAGAGCCCACTTCGGCCCCGGCGAAGGTACGCCGCTCGCGGCTGCTGCCGCGCCCCGCCATCGCCCTGCCCGCGATGGCCGTCGCCCTCACCGCGGCCGTCGTCGGCGGCGTTGTGATGAACGACGGCGGAGGCGTCCGGGACGGCGGCGGAGTCGCCACCGGACCGGCGCTGACCACGGACATCGGTGCCGCGACCACCAAGGGCGTGCCCCAGCTGCTCGACCAGATCTCACTGGCGGCGGCCGAAGGCGACCACCCGACCGTCAAGCCCGGCCAGTACATTTACATCGAGTCCATGGTCGCTGACACCTTCCTGAAGACCGTCGACGACAAGACCACCCTGGCCAGCCACGAGCTGCACCGCCGTCAGATCTGGGAGTCCCCGGACGGCACCAAGGGCTGGCTCATCGATCCCGCGGTCAACGACGGCCCGGAGGGCGAGACCCTCAGCCTCCCCGACGAGCAGGGCAACCCCATCGAGGCCGGCCTGGCCCCCTCGTACGATTACCTGGCCAAGCTGACCACCGACCCCGACAAGCTCCTGGCCAGGATCTACAAGGAGACCAAGGGCCAGGGCAACTCCCCCGACCAGCAGGCGTTCACCACCATCGGCGACCTGCTCGGTGAGAGCTACCCGCCGGCGGAGCTGTACTCGGCCCTGTTCAAGACCGCCGCGAAGATCCCGGGCGTCGTGGTCGTGAACGACGCCGTGGACGCGGCGGGCCGGCACGGGGTCGCCGTCGCCCGCCTCGACGAGACCAGCGGCCAGCGCGAGGAGTGGATCTTCGACAAGAAGACCCATGTCTTCCTGGGCGAGCGCGTCGTTCAGGTGAAGAAGAACACCGGCGTCGAGGCCCTCATGAAGCCCGGCACCGTGGCCTTCACCAGCGCCGTCATGGACCGGGCCATCGTCGACGGCATCAAGCAGACGCCGCAGGGCCGTTAGCCCGTAGCGTCCACCATGTCCAGCGCGGGCGGTGGTGTGGGAGCGCCGGGCAACCGGATCGTCGCGACCGTGCCGCCGCCCTCGGCCGGGCTCAACGCCACGTCGCCGCCCGCCTGTTGGACGGTGCGCGCCACGATGGACAGGCCGAGGCCCGAGCCCGGGAGCGCCCGGGCGTTCGGTGAGCGCCAGAAGCGGTCGAAGACGTGGGGGAGTTCGTCGGCGGGGATGCCGGGGCCGTGGTCCCGTACGGTCAGTTCGCCGTCCTTGAGGGCGACGTCGATCGTGCCGCCCTCGGGGCTGAACTTCACCGCGTTGTCGAGGATGTTCACGATGGCCCGCTCCAGGGCGGTGGGCTCCGCCCGGACGAACCAGGGGTCCACGTTCGCCGTGATCGTCAGCTCCGGGCCGCGCAGGCGTGCCCTTCGCAGGGCCGCCTCCACGGTGTCCTGCAGCGCGACCACCTGCACGCGGTCCGCCGGCGTCCCCGCGTCCGAACGCGACAGAGTCTGCAAGTCACCGATCAGCGCGGCCAGTTCGGTCATCTGCGCCTTGACGGAGGCGAGCAGCGCCTTGCGGTCCGCCTCCGGGATGGGCCGGCCCGTCTCCTCACTGCGGGTGAGGAGCTCGATGTTCGTACGGAGGGAGGTGAGTGGCGTGCGAAGTTCGTGACCGGCGTCGGCGATGAGCTGCTGCTGCAGCTCCCGGGAGTTCGCCAGCGAGGCGGTCATCGAGTTGAAGGAACGGGAGAGCCGGGCGACCTCGTCCTCACTGTCTTCCTCGACGGGGATGCGGATGGTGAGGTCTTCGGTTCGGGCTACGTGTTCTACGGCGGCGGTGAGCTTGTCGACGGGCCGGAGTCCGGCGCGGGCCACGGCGAGGCCTGCGGCTCCGGCGCCCAGGACTCCGATCCCGGAGACGAGGAGCAGGATCAGGGCGAGGTCGTTGAGGGTCTTCTCGGTGTCCTTGAGCGAGACGCCGACCATCAGCGCGACGTCGGGGTAGGGCTGAACTGCGGGGCCGAAGCCCACCATGAGGGGGAGGGTCCGCACCCGTACGTTGTTGCCGTCCGTGTCGGTGGTGTTGTGGAAGGTGGGGTCGTCCAGGGCGGGGTCCGTTGCCACTTGCTTGTCCTCGGCCGTGGTCTTCATGACCCCCGCGGAATTGGCGGAGACACACGCGGTGCCATCCGACTGCACCACCTGCAGGTAGTAGTTCCTGGGCTGCAAGCCGTCGGGCGACTCGGGCACAGCCTTCGGACAGGCGGCCAGCAGTGCCGTGATGTCTTCTTCCTTCAGCCTGAAGCTGGCGGAGCCGAGCTGTGTGTCCACCTGCTCGTACAGCTTCCCCTGCACGATGAACCAACAGGTGACCGAAACCGCTGCCACCCCGAACGCCACCGCCGCCGCAACCAGCAACGCCAAGCGCGAGCGAATCGGCAATGCCCGGAACCGGCGTACTACCTTCCTCACTCCGCCCCACCCGACCGCAGCACATACCCCACACCCCGCACCGTGTGGACGAGGCGCGGCTCGCCGCCTGCCTCGGTCTTCCGGCGCAGGTACATCACATACACATCAAGGGAGTTGGAGGACGGCTCGAAGTCGAAACCCCACACCGCCTTCAGGATCTGCTCCCTGGTGAGGACCTGGCGGGGATGGGCGAGGAACATCTCCAGCAGGGTGAACTCGGTGCGGGTCAGCTCGACGGAGCGACCGCCCCGCGTCACCTCGCGCGTCGCGAGATCCATGCGCAGGTCGCCGAAGGTGAGCGCGTCGTCCGCCGGGACCCCGACCGACGCGGCGGCGTACGAGCTGCGCCGCAGCAGGGCCCGTACGCGGGCGAACAGCTCGTCGAGCTCGAAGGGCTTGACCAGGTAGTCGTCGGCGCCGGCGTCGAGGCCGGTGACACGGTCGCCGACCGTGTCGCGAGCCGTCAGCATGAGAATCGGCGTCGTCGTGCCCGCGCCGCGCAAGCGGCGCGCGGCGGTCAGGCCGTCCATCCGCGGCATCTGGATGTCGAGGACGACGAGGTCGGGCCGGTACGCGGTGGCCTTCTCCAGGGCGTCCGCGCCGTCGACGGCCACCTCGGTGTCGTAACCCTCGAAGGCGAGGCTGCGCTGGAGTGCTTCGCGCACGGCCGGCTCGTCGTCGACGATCAGGATGCGCTGGGGTTCACGGTCGCCTTCGGCGGAGCTCATCGCGGTCGGTTCCTCGGGGTGCGGTGGGACGTGGTCGGGGCGCTTTCAGCCTCGCACGTTTCAGGACTGTCTCGTAAAGCCTGATGGGCTCGTAAAGCCGCTGAGGCCGGGATCAGCCTCGTACGGTACGACGGGAGCGGGCGGCACCCCGTCGGGCGCTGCGCGGGGCCGCGGCGGCGGCCACCTCGGGCGCGCGCGGCGCCGGCGCGTGGAGTGCGTACGCCACCTCGACGGCCAGGGCGAACCCGGCCGGGTCGGCGCCCGCGACGGTGTGGGAGACGTTCTTGATCATCATGTCGACTCCAGGGGTCAGCTCAGGTCAGGTGCAGGTCAGCTCGGGGCGGGTTCAGGGTCCGGTCAAGGTCCGGCTCAGGGTCAGCTGTCGGAACCGCCGGCCCGCAGGGAGGCCAGGTCGGACTTCACGGTGTTGATCGGGATGGAGAAGCCGAGTCCGACGCTGCCGGCGGTCGACGACGTGGCGTCCGCGGCCGAGTACATCGCGGAGTTGATGCCGATGATGTTGCCGTTCATGTCGATCAGCGCACCGCCGGAGTTGCCCGGGTTGAGGGAGGCGTCGGTCTGGAGCGCCTTGTACGTCGTCGTGGACGAACCCGTGTCGCCGTTGAACTCCTGTCCGCCGAACTCGAACGGCCACTGGCCCTGGCCACCCTGGCCCTGACCCTGGCTCTCGTCCGTGGAGACGGTGACGTCCCGGTCGAGCGCGGAGACGATACCGCTGGTGACGGTGCCGGTCAGGCCCTCGGGGGAGCCGATCGCCACGACCTCGTCGCCGACCTTCACGCCGTCGGAGTCACCGAGCGTCGCGGCCTTCAGACCGGACGGCGCGTCCTCCAGTTTGATCAGCGCGAGATCCTTCTTGCTGTCGGTGCCGACGACCGTCGCGGTGTACGACTTGCCGTTGCTCAGCTGCACCTTGATCTCGGAGGCGCCGGAGATCACGTGGTTGTTGGTGATGATCTCGCCGCCGGTCGTGATGATCACGCCGGAACCGGTGGACCGACCGGCGTTCGAGGTGGCGCTGATCTCGACGATGCTCGGGCTGACCGCCTGCGCGACCCCGGCGACGGTGCCCTTCTGGCTGGTGGGTACGACACTCGTGCTGGTGCTGCTGCTCGCCACGGTGTCGTTGCCGGTCAGCTCCTGGAAGGCGTACGCGGTACCGCCGCCCACAGCTGCGGCGGCAATCGCGACGGCGGCCAGCAGCGCCAGCGGACCCTTGGCGCGCCTGCGAGGAGCGGCGGCGGGAGCGGAGGAGACGGGCTCGGTGAGGAGAGCCGTGGCGGCCGTGGGAGCGGCGCCCTGCTGCGCCGGTTCGTACGCCGGCGGGGGCGGCCACTCCGGGTTCACGGAGGAGGTCGAGGGGGAGACGGCGGGGGAGTCCGAGTACGCGGACTGGGACTGCTGCTGCGCATCGCCCTGCGCAGACGCGTTCTGCTGCTGATCGCCCTGGGGGTACTCGCCGCTGCGGCGGAAGCTCTCGGTCATGACTCAGAGCTTGTCGCCCGTCCATGAGAGCTCCCTGAGTGCTCCCTGAGAAGCCCGACAGAACCGCGTATGCCCGATATAAAGCCGCCGGGGCCCGCTGAATATCGTGGCCGGAGCCCGCTGAATATTGCGGCCGAGGCCCGCTGAGTTCGGTGAAACACGGGGTTGCCGCACGGTGTTGTGACGGAAGCGGTGGGCGAACACTTGTCTGACCCCTGTGAAGGCAGTGTGCAACGAGGTTTGAGGGGCGCAACCTTGGTGGGTTCACGACACACCACCAACATCACCACCTCAGGAGCCCTGAGTGATACGTGCCCTGCGCGGCCGATGGAGACGTCCCGTCACGGCGTTCCCCGCGGCCGCTCTCGCGCTGGCGCTGAGTTGCGCCGGCGTTCTCGCGGCCCAGCCCGCGACCGCGGCGGAGGACCCCACCGGCGGTCTGCCCGACGCGAACCTCTCGCAGCCCGTGAAGCCGGCCGCCTCCGCCAAGGAGCTGCGCGACCGGATCGTCGACGCCGCGAAGGCGACGGGCGAGACCCCGGACGAGGCCTCGCCCAGCAAGTCCCCGTTCATCATCGGCGGCGGTGAGACCACCATCGCCACTGCCCCGTGGATGGTCCAGCTCGGCTACTCCGACCCGGCCGGCGGCAACGGCTACTTCTGCGGCGGCACCCTGGTCGCCCCGAACAAGGTCCTCACCGCCGCCCACTGCGTCGCGGGCCTGGACTGGGTGGGCAACGGCGCGGTCCTGGCCGGCACCACCGACCTCGACGACTACGCCACCGGCACCGCCGCGGGCGTGCTGCGCCAGTGGACGCACCCCCGCTACAACGACGACACCGCGCAGAACGACATTGCGGTCCTCACCCTCGACCGCCCGCTGCTGAACCAGCAGTGGCTGCGCCTGGCCGCGTCCGACGACAGCGCGCTCTACACGCCCGGCACCACCGGCACCGTCTACGGCTGGGGCCTGACCTCCGGCGCCGAGGGCGCCACCCTCTCGGCGAAGCTGAAGAAGGCGAGCCTGCCGCTGGTCGCCGACTCGACCTGCGACAGCGCGATGCGGTCGGTCGTCGGCCAGGACTACTTCATCGCCGGCTCGATGACCTGCGCGGGCACCCCCGCCACCGGCGCCGACGAGGGCACCAACAGCCCCTGCAACGGCGACTCCGGCGGCCCGCTGGTCGTCGGCAACAAGATCGTCGGCATCGTCTCCTGGGGCGTCGCGGGCTGCACGGGCAAGGGCGCGTACCCGGTCTTCACCAAGGTCAGCTCGTACACCTGGGCGGCCCAGCCGCGCATCGACGACGCCGACCTGTCCTACGACGGCCGCGCCGACCTGCTGGCCCGCACGCCCTCGGGCGGCCTCTTCCAGCAGGACAGCAGGGGCACCTCGCTCGCGCAGCGCGCCTACCAGGGCAACGGCTGGCAGACCGCCACCTGGGCCATGCAGGCGGACCTGGACCGGGACTACTACCAGGACCTGATCATCCGCGACAAGACCGACGGCAAGCTGTACCGCAGCTACCTGGATCACGCCGCCGGCGACTGGGCCTGGATGCAGATCAGTACGGTCTGGGGCGGCTACAAGTCGTACGCCATCCCCGGCGACATGACCGGCGACGCCCGCCCGGACCTCCTCGCGGTGGACGCCGACGGCTCGGTCTACCTCTACCCGGGCCGCGGCAACGGCCAGTTCCACGGCAAGGTCAAGGTCGTCAACGGCGCCTGGAAGGGCGTCAGGATCTTCGGCCACGGCGACCTCTCCGGCGACGGCAAGCCCGACCTCCTGGTCCGCTCCACGGACGGCACCCTGTGGCTCTACCGCGGCACGGGCAAGCAGACGACCCCCTGGTTCACCCGCATCAAGGCCCGTACGGGTTGGAACTTCACGTCGTACGTGGCGAACGGCGACGTAACGGGTGACGGCACAGCCGACATCATGGCCCGCGACTCGGCCGGCACCCTCTGGCTCTACCGGGGCACAGGCAAGGCCTCAACGGACTTGTTCGCCTCACGAACCAGCTTGGGCACGGGCTTCAACCAGTACAACTTGCTGTTCTAGAAGTCCCAGAGCATGCGCCGGCCTCTGCAACTGCGCGGGGGCCGGCGTGCCCCTCAGGGGCGCGGGGCCGTGACATTTGCGGCTCCGCCGCGTGGGCGCGACCAGCCACAACTGCCTTAGGGGCGCGGGGCTGTATCGATATGCGGCTCCGCCGCGCGTGCGCGACCGACCACAACTGCCTTAGGGGCGCGGGGAACTGCGCGACCAGCCACAACGCACCCGCACCTGCCAACGAACTAACAGCCGCAGGACCTACGCACAACCAATCGCGACGGAAACAACTTCAACCGCTCCCGCCGAGCGCCAGCGACCCGCACCCCGTCATCCAGCACAAGATCAACCGCCGCCCGAGCCATCGCAGACCGATCGCTCGCGATCGTGGTGAGCGGCGGATCAGTCAACGCCGCTTCCTTGATGTCGTCGAATCCGGCAACAGCCAGCTCCCCCGGCACATCAATGCGAAGCTCGCGCGCGGCCCGCAACAGCCCGACCGCCTGGTCATCCGTGGAACAGAAGATCGCCGGCGGCCGATCGGGCCCCGACAACAGCTCAAGACCGACCTTGTACGCGTCGTACCGGTTGTAGGGCGCCTCGAAGACGCGCCCCTCGGTCGACCGCCCGGCCTCCCGCATCGCACGCCGCCACCCCTCGATGTGGTCGGAGACGGGGTCACCGACGGTGGGGGTCTCCGCGACGCCGCCCAGACAGGCGACGTACTCGTAACCGTGCTCCAGAAGATGACGGGTGGCGAGCTGCGCGCCGCCTATGTCGTCCGTGACGACCGCGACGTCGTCGATGGCCTCGGGCCGCGCGTGCATCAGCACCACCCGGGCGTCCCACGCCTCGATCTCGGCGGCCGCGTTGTCGTTGAGCGCATTGCTGACGAGGATGAGCCCCGAGACCCGCATACCGAGGAAGGCCCGCAGATAGTGGACCTCGCGCTCGCCGATGTAGTCGGAGTTGCCGACGAGCACCATTTTTCCGCGCTCGGACGCGGCCTGTTCGACCGCGTGCGCCATCTCCCCGAAGAAGGCCTGGCGCGCGTCCGGCACGATCAGGCCTATGAGGTCCGTACGCCGCGACGCCATGGCCTGGGCGACCCGGTCCGGCCGGTACCCCAGCTCCTTGATCGCGGCGAGGACACGCTCGCGCGTGGCCGGGGCGACCGGCCGGGGTCCGTTGTTGATGACATAGCTGACGACGGCGGTGGAAGTACCCGCCAGTCGCGCCACGTCATCCCGAGTCACCTTGGCCACGCGCGGAGTCTACGCGGATGGACCTACCTCTGTGCAGGTCGTACGGGTTCCTGTGCCTCCACCGTGACCTCGCCGGTGTCGGTGGCGTCCAGGTGTGCCGACTCGTCCGCATCGTCCGGCTTCGGCTGGGCCGCCTTGGCCTTCGCCTCGTCCGCGACGCGGTCCACCTTCTCCGGCGTGACGAATCGGTACCCGACGTTCCGGACGGTCCCGATCAGCGACTCGTGCTCGGGTCCGAGCTTCGCCCGCAGCCGTCGTACGTGCACGTCGACGGTCCGCGTGCCACCGAAGTAGTCGTAACCCCAGACCTCCTGGAGGAGCTGGGCGCGGGTGAAGACGCGACCGGGGTGCTGCGCCAGATACTTCAGGAGCTCGAACTCCTTGAAGGTCAGGTCCAGGACCCGGCCCTTGAGCTTGGCGCTGTAGGTCGCCTCGTCCACCGAGAGATCGCCGTTGCGGATCTCCATGGGGGAGTCGTCGTTGACGATCTGCTGCCGGCCCATGGCGAGCCGGAGACGGGCCTCGACCTCCGCGGGACCGGCGGTGTCGAGCAGGACGTCGTCGATGCCCCAGTCGGCGGTGACGGCCGCGAGACCGCCCTCCGTGACGACGAGGATGAGGGGACAGCCGGGCCCGGTGGACCGCAGCAGCTGGCACAGGCTGCGGACCTGAGGCAGGTCACGCCGCCCGTCGATCAGGATGACGTCGGCACCAGGGGTGTCGACGAGAGCGGGGCCCTCCGCCGGAGCCACGCGCACGTTGTGCAGCAGCAGGCCGAGGGCGGGAAGCACCTCCGTCGACGGCTGAAGGGCATTGGTCAGGAGCAGCAGAGAACTCATCGCGCCCCACCTGCCTGGGTCGTCCTACGGTTGTGCACGGTTCGCTCGCCCATAACGTCTGGTTCCTCCTCGGTCCCTGCGAGGACGTTTGCGGCACTGCTTGTTCTGTTGCGGCCCCCGCGCCCCTGGGCGCCGCAGCTGCGCTCACCTCGTAACTTTCACGTCGGAGCGTCGTATACAGCGTTCGTATACAGCGCTCCAGAAAGCGCAAAAGGACCCGGGGGCTACGCTGCCCGAGTCCTCTGCCCAGCAGAATAGCCCACATGAACCTTGGTCCGGCAGGTCATGTGACCCGATCTTTGATTCGTCCACGCCTTGAGACAACCCTGCGGCCACCTCTGCGGAGATCTCTGCGCACGGTCGACGGGGTCACGATCGACGCTGCGTACGACCCCGGAAGGGCCACGTCCGACACGTCCGGAAACCCGTCCGGTGACATCTCGGGCGACCTCGCCATTGTCGTCGCGCACGGCTTCACGGGCGACCTGGAGCGGCCTCACGTACGGCGGGCGGCGACCGCCTTCACGCAGTACGGGGCGGTCGTGACGTTCTCCTTCCGGGGACACGGGGCCTCCGGCGGGAGCTCCACGGTCGGCGACCGCGAGGTGCTCGATCTGGCGGCGGCCGTCGAGTGGGCGCGAGAGCTCGGTCACACCCGGGTGGCGACCGTCGGGTTCTCGATGGGCGGCTCCGTGGTGCTCCGGCACGCGGCCATCAACTCGGCCGGTGGTGAGGAGCACGAGGGGCGCACGGGAGCGCATACGGACGCGGTGGTTTCGGTGAGCGCACCCGCTCGCTGGTACTACCGGGGTACGGCCCCTATGCGGCGCCTGCACTGGCTGGTAACCCGCCCGGTCGGCCGTGCCGTCGGCCGCTACGGCCTGCGCACCCGCATCCACCACCGCGAGTGGGACCCGGTCCCCTCCTCCCCGGTGGAGTCGGTCCCCTTGATCGCGCCCACTCCGCTGCTGATCGTCCACGGTGAGCTGGACGGTTACTTCCCCGTGGACCACCCGCGGATGCTGGCCGAAGCGTCCGACGGGCACGCGGAGCTGTGGCTGGAGGCGGGGATGGGCCACGCGGAGAACGCGACGGACGACGAGCTGCTGGCCCGTATCGGGGACTGGGCCGTGGCGCACGCGGGCTAGCCTGGGCGGTGTTCGACCCCCATTTCTTGATGTGTTTGATGATCCATTTTCTGATCGACCATTGATCGAGGAACCAGATGGCAAAGGGCACGGTGCGTTACTGGGCCGCCGCCAAGGCCGCCGCCGGCGTCGCCGAGGAGCCGTACGAGGCGGAGACCCTCGCGGAGGCGCTCGACGCGGCACGCGAGCGACACCCCGGCGAACTCGTCCGTGTCCTGCGGCGATGCTCGTTCCTCATCGACGGTGACCCCGTGGGCACCCGCGGACATGAGACGGTACGGCTGGCCGAGGGCGGCACGGTCGAGGTGCTCCCGCCGTTCGCAGGAGGGTGACGGGCACATGAGCAACCAGCCCTACGAGGGGAACGGGTCGCACCAGGGGTACGACCCGTATCAACAGCAGCAGCAGTCCGGGTGGCCCGGACAGCAGCAGCCGTACGACGACCCCGCCGACCAGCAGCAGTACACCCAGCAGTGGGAGGGCCAGACCTGGGAGACCCAGGTCCAGCCACCGGTCGCGCCCGCGACGGACACGGCGTATCTGCCCTCGCAGGCGCCGCAAGCTCCACAGACGCCGCAGGGTCCGGGAGAGGCGGCGTACGGCGCTCAGTACGGGGCGGGGACGCAGTCGCAGTACTCGTCGGCCCAGTAC
The DNA here is from genome assembly GCF_008905045.1 of Streptomyces albicerus. GTDB lineage: Bacteria > Actinomycetota > Actinomycetes > Streptomycetales > Streptomycetaceae > Streptomyces > Streptomyces albicerus. The sequence continues at coordinate 4,162 of NZ_VWMY01000063.1, read as the reverse complement.
GGGGCCCCGTACGGCGTTGTGGGGCAGCCGATGCCGGCGGGGACGGGTTGGGACCAGGGCAGTCATCAGGCGCAGGCTCAGGGCTACCAGAGCCAGGGTGGTCATCAGGCGCAGGCCCAGGCACAGGGCTACCCGGGCCAGGGCGGTCATCAGGGTCAGGGCTACGGAACCGTCGCTCCCACCCCCGCGCCTACGCCCGCGCCTACGCCCGCGCCCACGCCCGCATCGGCACCGGCGTCCGCACCCGCCTCAGGCGAAGCCGACCCCGCTCCCGGCTACGGTCCGCCCACCATCACCGGCAACTCCCGTGTCACCGACGCCCAGCGGGCCCGTGCCGAGGGGCGTTCGCCGATCATCGAGCCCGGCGGGCAGCCGGCCGCGCTGACGGCGGTACTCGGGCTGCTGCTCGCCGTGGGGGCGGCCGCCGGGGAGTACGCGCTGGTCGTGCCGCTCGTGATCCTGCAGGCCGTGACCGCGGCGGGCTGGTTCCGGCTGAACGGGATGTGGCCCGCGCGTCAGGGCATCGCGCTCGCCTTCGCGGGTGCCCTGACCGCAGATGTCGTACTGCTCGTGGCCGGGCGGGAGAACGCGCCCGCCGCGATCCTCGGCACGCTGGGTGTCTGGGTCCTGCTGACCTTGGTCCTCCAGCTTCGCAGCCACGCGGATCCCGACGAGCGGATGTACGGGCTGATGGCCACGGTCGCCTCGGCGGCGCTGGCGATCGTCGCGGCGGGGCACCTGGGGGCGGAGCCGGATGCGGTGACGGTGGGCGGGGTGGCGGTCGCGGTGGCGATGCTGGCCCGTGCGCTCCCTCTCCCCACCCCGGCCTCGGTGGTCGTGGCCCTGCTGGCGGCGGCGGGAGCGGGCGTCATGATGGGCGCGCTGACCGATCTCGGCGCCTCCGGGGCCCTCCTCGGCGCCGGGGCCGCCGTCTGCGCCCTCATCGGCCACCGGGTCGCCAGCTACGACTACCCGTCCCGCTTCGTCCACTTCACGGCAGGAGTGGCCCTGCCTTTGGCGGCAGCGGCGCCGGCGATCTACTTGCTCGGCCGGGCGCTGACCTGACGTACTCAGCCCGTCCGGCGTTTGAGGACGAGGCCGTTCAGGCCGATAGCGGGGTCTGGGGGCGCAGCCCCCAGGGGACGGGAACGGGTAGGGGCGGCGGGGGCGAAATCCCTCCCGGCCCCAGCCCCACCCCCTGTTACAGCTGATCCACAACCTCCCCCGTTCCCCCGGCCGGAGGCCCCCGCAGGGTTACCCTCGCGCTCAGACGACCGCCAAGGTGGGGGAACACCGAACACATGCGAGCACTACGAATACTTCTGATCGTGACCGTCATCCTCGGCGGACTCTTCGTCATCGCCGACCGCGTGGCCGTGGGCTTTGCGGAGGACGAGGCTGCGGACAGGCTGAAGGCCAACGAGGGCCTGGCCAGCACCCCGGACGTGTCGATCAAGGGCTTCCCGTTCCTCACGCAGGTGGTCGGCGGTGAACTGGACGAGGTGGAGGTCGGCATCAAGAACTACGAGGCCGACACGAGCGGCACGGGCGGTGCAAGCACCGGCACCGCCCCGGACAAGATCCGTATCGACAACCTCACCGCCCAGATGCGAGGCGTCGCGTTCTCCGGCGACTACAGCTCCGCGAAGGCCGCCTCCGCCACAGGCACGGCCACGATCTCGTACACCGAACTCCTCAAGGCGGCCAAGGCCGAGCCGGTGGACGTCGCGAGCGGAGTCACCGCCCAGGTCGTCGGCCTCTCCGACGGCGGCAACGGCAAGATCAAGGTCGAGGTGGAGGCCACCGTGCTCGGCACGAAGCTGCCCCGCCCGGTCTCCGTGCTCAGCTCGGTCAGCGTCAAGGGCGACACCGTCGAGGTGCAGGCCGACTCCCTCCCCAACCTGGGCGTCCAGCTCGCCGAGGACAGGGTCCGGCTGATCACCGACTTCCAGCAGAAGATCGACGGCCTGCCGGGCGGCATCAAGCTCGACAAGGTCGAGGCGGCCGAGAACGGCGTCGACATCGGGGTGAAGGGTTCGGACGTCAACCTCGTCGGGTAGGGGTTCAGGGCGCCCGGCGGACGGGACGGGGAACCGCCCGGGGACAGGTCTGCGGGCAGCTTCGCGGAGTGGTACGCGATCGAGTGACCGTCCGAGAAGTGAGACGAGCCCGTCCGTAGAGCAGATGTGCGAGTGATGTGATGAGGGCGACGGCCGCCCCGGGGCCGGGCGGAAGCAGCAGCGGCAGCCTATCCATCCCACATTGCGGACGATCGCGTCTCAGCATGCGACACGCCGGTGACATGCCCGCCTGTCCGTCCCTACGATCGAGACCATGACGCAACAGGCGGACTTCACGAAGCGGCGGGCAGTAGACCTGTGCCGCGTCGCCGCCATGCTCTGTCGCACTTTCTGAGCGGAAGCGTCCGTACTTCCGCGAGCCGGGCCCTACGACCTCTCTTGTCGGGGCCATCCCTGCGCCGCGTACGCCATCGCAGCCCTGATCCGAGCGCGTACCCGCACCCCTTTCTGACGCACCGCCCCGCCGCAACTGCCCCGGAGGAGAACGAGCATGAGCCGCAGCGACGTCCTGGTAGACGCCGACTGGGTCCAGGAGCACCTGGACGACCCGAACGTGGCCGTCGTCGAGGTCGACGAGGACACGTCCGCGTACGAGAAGAACCACATCAAGAACGCCATTCGGATCGACTGGACCAAGGACCTCCAGGACCCGGTCCGCCGTGACTTCATCGACCAGGCCGGCTTCGAGACGCTCCTGTCGGAGAAGGGCATCGCGAACGACACCCTGGTCGTCCTCTACGGCGGCAACAACAACTGGTTCGCGTCCTACGCCTACTGGTACTTCAAGCTGTACGGCCACGAGAACGTGAAGCTTCTCGACGGCGGCCGCAAGAAGTGGGAGCTCGACTCCCGCGACCTGGTCGACGGCTCGCAGCTGCCCGAGCGTGCCAAGACCGAGTACAAGGCCAAGCCGCAGGACACCTCGATCCGTGCCTTCCGTGACGACGTGGTCGCCGCGATCGGTTCGCAGAACCTGGTCGACGTGCGCTCGCCCGACGAGTTCAGCGGCAAGCTGCTCGCCCCGGCCCACCTGCCGCAGGAGCAGTCGCAGCGTCCGGGCCACGTCCCGTCCGCCCGCAACATCCCGTGGTCGAAGAACGCCAACGACGACGGCACCTTCAAGTCGGACGACGAGCTCAAGGAGCTCTACGCCGAGGAGCAGGTCGACCTCGCCAAGGACACCATCGCGTACTGCCGTATCGGTGAGCGTTCCGCGCTGACCTGGTTCGTGCTGCACGAGCTGCTCGGCGTCGAGAACGTCAAGAACTACGACGGCTCGTGGACCGAGTACGGCTCCCTCGTCGGCGTGCCGATCGAGCTCGGCGCCAACAAGTAACCCAAGGCCAGAAGGACTGAAGGACGGAATCGAAATATGTGTGGAGCGAAGGCCGGCGGCCCCGACGCCTCGACGATCAAGCCCGGTGAGACCACCATCCAGGGTCAGGTGACCAAGGACGGCGAGCCCGTGGTGGGCTACGTGCGCCTCCTGGACTCGACCGGCGAGTTCACCGCGGAGGTCCCGACCTCGGCGACCGGACAGTTCCGCTTCTACGCGGCCGAGGGCACCTGGACCGTCCGCGCCCTCGTCCCCGGCGGCACCGCCGACCGCACGGTCGTCGCCCAGACCGGCGGCCTGGCCGAGGTCGCCATCGCCGTCTGAGCGGTTTAGCTCGATCGTGTGATGGTCGGCTCGCAGGCTTGCGATGCCCTGGGCCGATCGGGTTAGCGTCGCTGTGCGACTCGGGATTTGAGTGCGGCGCTGGCGTGCGGGGCCCCTGTTCCACCGGAGTGATGGTTCAGGGCCTCCCCGTCGCCTCTGGCCGTATCCACATGACCGGGTCGCGCAGGGAGCTGGCCTCTTGGGATCGGACCACGCACAGGATGTGTGTCGCCGCCCCAGGGCTGAGTACGCCGGTGACCAGTGCGCCCAAGACCGTTCGGGGCGTGCGGCTGATCGGGACTCGTTCTCGCTCAGTCTTCAGGAACGGTTGGACGCCACCTGTTGATAGTGCGGCCCTTCGCCGCGCGAGGCGCCTCTGGTGGAAGGGGCCCTTCGGCGCACCCCCGCACGGGGGTGCGCC
>NZ_VWMY01000062.1 GCF_008905045.1 Streptomyces albicerus | reverse complement strand
TTCGGGCTGGCCCGTGAGCTCAACATCGACGCCGAAGGCATCGACATGGGTCCGTCCCCGACGGATGCCGCCCTCGCCGCCGATCTGGCCCTGCCGATCGAGGAGCTGGAGCTCACCGTTCGGTCGTACAACTGCCTCAAGCGTGAGGGCATCCACTCCGTGGGTGAGCTGGTTGCGCGCAGCGAGGCCGACCTCCTGGACATCCGTAACTTCGGTGCGAAGTCCATTGACGAGGTCAAGGCGAAGCTGGCCGGGATGGGCCTGGCCCTGAAGGACAGCCCGCCCGGATTCGACCCGACCGCCGCCGCCGACGCCTTTGGTGCCGACGACGATGCGGACGCGGGCTTTGTGGAGACCGAGCAGTACTAGGCGCTCCGCGAGGAGGCCGAATTTCGGCTGCGGGCCCGCTCTGGCTGGTCGCGCAGTTCCCCGCGCCCCTTACGGGGGCGCGGGTCCCGCCCCTCTCTCGCGGGAGGGGCTGGTTGTTGCCGGTGAGCGTCCGCTCGCCGGGTCCTGACCCCGGTACCTCATACGGCCGGGGCAGATGCCAAGGAGAAAGAAATGCCGAAGCCCACCAAGGGTGCCCGTCTGGGCGGCAGTGCCGCGCACGAGAAGCTGCTCCTCGCGAACCTTGCGAAGGCGCTCTTCGAGCACGGCCGCATCACCACGACCGAGGCGAAGGCCCGTCGGCTGCGGCCGTACGCCGAGCGTCTGGTCACCAAGGCGAAGAAGGGCGACCTTCACAACCGCCGTCAGGTGCTCTCGGTCATCACGGACAAGAGCGTCGTGCACACGCTCTTCACCGAGATCGGCCCGCGCTACGAGAACCGTCCGGGTGGCTACACCCGTATCACCAAGATCGGTAACCGCCGTGGCGACAACGCGCCCATGGCTGTCATCGAGCTGGTGGAGGCCCTGACCGTGGCCCAGGAGGCCACCGGTGAGGCCGAGGCGGCGACCAAGCGTGCCGTCAAGGAAGACACCTTCAAGAAGGACGCCCTCACGAAGGACGCTCCGGTTGAGGCCGAGGCTGCCGAAGAGGTTGTCGAGGACGCCAAGCCGGCCGAGGACGCCGCTGAGGAGTCCAAGGACGCCTGAGGCTTCGTCTCGCGGTCTTGAGCGGGTCCGCCCCTTCCCGGGGCGGGCCCGCTTTCGCGTTTCCGGAGACGATGTGGCCCTGAGAGGATCTGTGTGTGAGTGACGAGGTAGAGCCCGGGTTCGTGCGGGTGCGGATGGATCTTTCGTACGACGGGAGCGAGTTCTCCGGGTGGGCCAAGCAGGCCGAGGGGCGGCGGACCGTGCAGGGGGAGATCGAGGACGCGCTGCGTACGGTTACGCGGTCGCGCGGGACCACGTACGAGCTGACCGTGGCCGGGCGGACCGATGCCGGGGTGCATGCCCGGGGGCAGGTGGCGCATGTCGATCTGCCCGAGGGGGTCTGGGGCGAGCAGCGGGGGAAGCTGCTGAAGCGGCTTGCCGGGCGGTTGCCGAAGGATGTGCGGGTGTGGGCGCTCAGGGAGGCGCCCAGCGGCTTCAACGCGCGGTTCTCGGCCGTCTGGCGGCGGTACGCCTACCGCGTCACCGACAACCCCGGTGGAGTCGATCCGCTCCTGCGCAATCACGTCCTCTGGCACGACTGGCCGCTCGATGTCGAGGCCATGAACGAGGCCGCGCGGGGGCTTCTCGGGGAGCATGACTTCGCCGCCTACTGCAAGAAGCGGGAAGGCGCCACCACCATTCGCACGCTGCAGGAGCTGAGTCTGGAGCGGGGGAGTGACGGGATTATCACCGCCACCGTGCGGGCTGATGCCTTTTGCCACAATATGGTGCGGTCGCTGATCGGAGCGTTGCTGTTCGTGGGGGACGGGCATCGCGGCGCCGACTGGCCCGGGAAGGTGCTTGCCGCCGGGGTGCGGGACTCCGCCGTGCATGTGGTGCGGCCGCACGGGCTGACGCTCGAAGAGGTCGGGTATCCGGCCGACGAGCTGCTCGCCGCGCGCAACAAGGAGGCGCGGAACCGGCGGTCATTGCCCGCGGCCGGGTGCTGCTGAGCTCCCGCGATGGGGGACAAGTGGACACGTATGCCCACTGTGCCGTGTGATGAAACCCCTGCGTAACACGTACGTTCGGACGTAACCTCTGAAACTCGGTTATGATTCCGCTGCTCGGCTGAAGGTTCGATTAGGGATCAGCCGGGTTTGGGTGGGGGTAACGGGCCGGAATGGCCCCGGGGGTTGTGCATGAGTGCAGTGGGGACTGCTCGTGTTCCGCAGAACAGGAAGCGCAAAAGGACGCCGCAAAGTCACGGGCTCCTGCCGACGCCGCCGGACGACGTCGAGAAGTACTCGTACTCGCGTCGGTACCTGTGGGTGCTGACGGTCGGTTCGCTGATCAGCTTCGCGTGTCTGGCGATGAGCCAGTTTCTGTTCACGGCGTCCAGTCCGTGGTTCTGGCTGACGCTGCCGTTGCTGGCGTTCATCATCGCGGACTACCTGATCTCGTTGTACCTCGACGGGCTCAGCAAGGACTTCGACATCAAGGGCCACAAGCGCCTCGTACGCCAGTGGCGTCCGGCCGTGTACCCGAGCGTCGACATCTTCCTGCCGGTGTGCGGTGAGCCGCTGGAGGTGCTCCACAACACCTGGGTCCATGTGAACCGGCTCGCCGGCAGCTACCAGGGCGTCGTGAAGACGTACGTCCTGGACGACGCCGCCGAGGAAGAGGTCGGGGCGATGGCCGCCGACTTCGGGTTCCACTACGTGGTGCGGCCCAACCGCGGCTGGTTCAAGAAGGCCGGCAACCTCAACCACGCCTTCGAGAAGACCGACGGCGATCACATCCTCATCCTGGACGCCGACTTCGCGCCGCGCGCCGACCTGCTCGACGAGCTGCTGCCGCACATGGACGACGACGAGAAGGTCGCCATCGTGCAGTCGCCGCAGTTCTTCCGCATCGTCGACCGGCAGAACTGGATCGAGCGCGGCGCCGGAGCCGTGCAGGAGCAGTTCTACCGGTCCGTACAGACGTCCCGTGAGGACAAGGACGGCTCCATCTGTGTCGGCTCGTGCGCCGTCTACCGGCGCAAGGCCCTGGAGCAGACCAACGGCATCACGCTGATCGAGCACTCCGAGGACATGTACACCGGCTTCGACCTCAGGGCCCTCGGCTGGAAGCTGCGCTACGTGCCCGTCGCGCTGTCCGCCGGTGTGTGCCCGGACACGGCCGGCGCTTTCCACAACCAGCAGTACCGCTGGTGCATGGGCTCGCTCGAGCTGCTCACCAGCAGACGGTTCTGGGAGATGGACCTCAAGTTCAAGACCCGGCTCTGCTATGTGTCGGGCTTCCTCTACTACCTTCAGACCGCGCTCGCCACGTTCATCGCGCCGGTCATCCCGCTCGCCCTGATGATCCTGCGGCCCGACCTGCTGCGCGCCGAGGCCGCGCTCTGGGTACTGCCGAGCGTCGCGTACGTCACGCTGGTGCTGCCGCTGTGGCACCGGGCGCCGTACCGGCTCGAGGCCTGGGCCGTCCGGATCATGTACGGCTGGTCGCACGTCTTCGCCGTCTGGGACGTGCTGCGGGGCCGCCCGATGGGCTGGAAGCCCACGGGCTCGGCGGGCGCCAAGAAGAACGGCATGCGCCGCTACTGGAACTGCATGATCTTCTGGACCGGCGGCACCGCCGTGGTCTGGGTGGTCGTCGCGGCCTGGCGCATGCTCACCCTTTATCCGCCGGACTTCGCGCTGATGCTGTCCGCCGGCCTCTTCTACGCGATGGTCGTCGGCCGTGTCCTCGTACAGCCGCGTGCCCAGGAAGTGCAGGAAGCGACCGCATGAGTTTTTCCGTACGCCGAGTGCGGGCATCACGTCCCGTGCGGGCGCTCGCCGCCACGCTCCTCGCCGGAGCGCTGCTGGCCGGGTGCAGCACGTTCTCCGAGGAGGGCCGAGACCAGTACGAGCGCGGCCAGGGGGAGAAGCCGGGTGCCGAGGGCACCGATGAGGCCACCGAGTCCGCGAAGCCGGAGCCGCCGTACGACGTGCGGCCGCTGCTGCAGCCGGCGAAGGACTACCTGGGCGTGGCCGCGGACGGTGCCCCCGCCAAGATGAAGGCCGTCGAGGACTTCGCGAAGCGGGCGGGCAAGAAGCCGAACCTGATCGAGTTCTACTCCGCCTGGGGCGACCAGTACGAGCAGGAGCTCGTGCAGAACTCCTGGGACTACGGTTCCGTGTCGTTCATCGCCTGGGAGCCCTTCGAGACGAGCATGAAGGACATCGCCTCCGGCAAGGAGGACGCGTACATCCGCGAGTACGCGAAGTCCGTCAAGGAGCTGAACCTGCCCGTCGCGCTCAGCTTCGCGCACGAGATGAACGGCTTCTGGTACCCGTGGGGCACCAAGAAGACGAGCGCGGCGGACTTCACCGCCGCGTACAAGCACATCCACGACATCTTCGACGACGAGGGCGCCACCCAGGTCATCTGGGTGTGGAGCCCGAACGTCACCCACCCGATGCCGAAGGTGAAGCTCAAGCCGTACTGGCCGGGCGACGACTACGTCGACTGGGTCGGCGTCATCGGTTACTACGCGGCCACCGGCCCCAACACGTACGAGACGCTGTACGGGCCGACGATGACCCAGATCCGGGTCTTCACGAACAAACCGTTCATCATCGCGGAGACGGCCGCGCAGGCCGGCGAGCGCAAGCCCGCCGACATCAAGAGCCTCTTCCAGGGGACCGCCAAGCGTGACGACGTCATCGGGTTCGTCTGGTTCAACTTCGACAAGGAGACGGACTGGCGCATCAACAGCGGTCCGTTGTCCGAGAAGACCTTCCGGGAGCAGGCCAAGAACTCGAGCTTCGGATTCGATGTGACGAAGCCATGAGCGACCGACGCACGCCCACATGGGCGGACGACTCCGAGTTGTACGACGAGTACGCGTACGGGCAACAGCAGAGCCATCAGCAGTACGGCAACGGCAACAACGGATACCCGCAGCAGAACCAGCAGCATCAGCAGTACGGCCAGGGCAGTCAGCAGCAGTATGCGCAGGGCAATCAGCAGCAGTACGCCCCCGTCGACGAGGAGCAGCAGCGGTACGCGCAGCAGGAGAGCCTGCGGCAGTACGCGCAGCAGGCCCAGACCCGGCCCCGGGCGCAGACGACCTACCCGCCGCAGCAGCAGGCCGGCGCCTACCAGGCCGGCTATTTCACGGAGACCGGCAGCTGGCGTTTCGACGTCCACGGCCGGACGACCTCGTACCCGGACCAGCAGACCTACGACACGTACGCGCCATACGACCCGTACGCCTCGTACACCGCGGTCGAGCCCGAGCCGGCTCCCGCGCCTGTCGCGCCCGAGCCGCAGAAGCCCGGCTACACGCTGCCGCCCGTGCAGGAGTCGGCGTGGGCGGTGGACACACGGCGCAGCAAGCTGCTCGGGCGCGGCGTGCTGCTGTGCATCCTGCTCGTACAGGCGGGGCTGTCCCTGCGGCTGAGCGGGACGGCCTTCCAGGACGAGGCGCTCTATGTCGCGTCGGGCCACTACGAGCTGGCCAACCTGCTGCACGGCACCAAGCTGCCGGTGGACTTCGCGGCCTACTTCTCCGGACACCCCAAGCTGTACCCGGTGCTCGCGGGCGCCGTGGACAGCCAGTTCGGCCTGGCCGGCGTACGGCTGGTCAGCCTGTTCTTCATGCTGGGTGCCACCGGGCTGCTCTACTCGCTCACCCGGCGGCTGTTCAATCTGCGTGCCGCGCTCGGCGCCGCCGCGCTGTTCTCGGTGCTCCAGTCGACGATGGTGCTCGGCAACTTCGCCACGTACGACGCCGCCGCCGTCTTCCTGCTCGCGCTGTCCGCCTGGGCGGTGGTGCGCACCGACCGGATGGGAGCCGCGGCCGTACTGCTCGCGGCGCCGCCGGCCGCACTCGCGTTCGGAGTGAAGTACGCGTCGGGTCTGTACATCCCGACCCTGGTGGTCCTCGCGGTGATCACCGCGCACCGGCACCGCGGCATCCGTTCGCTGGGCCGTGGTGTGGTGCTGGGCGCGGGCATCGTGGCGCTGCTCGGGATCGGCTACTACTTCTCCGGGCCGCTGGGCGGCATCAGCTCCACCACCACCGACCGTGCGAAGGGCACGGACACGGCGGCGACGATGCTCCAGCACAGCGCGGAGTGGGGCGGCCTCGTCTTCCTGGCCGCGCTGGGCGGCACGATCGCGTACACGGTGCGCGCGCGGATGGGCGAGATGCCGTGGATCGGCGGCGAGACCTCGGGGCGCTGGCGGCGCGCCACGCTCGGCCTGGTGCTGACGGGTACCGCGCTGCTCGCCCCGGCCTACCAGATCCATCTCCAGACCGAGATCTCGCTCTACAAGCACGTCGGCTTCGGACTGTTCTTCGCCGCGCCGCTGGCCGGCCTCGGCATGGCCCGCCTGGTCGGCCCGCACTTCCGGCATCCGCAGCTCGGGATCCTCCTGTACGTCCTGACGCTGGTGTTCGGCATGGTGCAGGCCCAACGCGCGTACAGCTTCCCGGACTCCACGCAGATGACCACGTACCTGCGCACGGTCGTCGACAAGAAGGGCACCTACCTCGCCGAGGAACAGGAGGTCCCCGCCTACTACCTGCGGGACAAGACCGACTGGACCCAGTGGCAGAACTCCTACTTCATGGACTACCGCGGCAAGGACGGCAAGCAGTACACCGGCCCCGACGCCTTCCGGCAGGCCGTCCGTGACGGAAAGTTCGACGCGATCGTGATGCACGGCTCGGTCAGCCCGGAAACGTACAAGGCGGTCAAGGAGGGGTTGAAGAACAACTCCCACTACCGGCTGGCGGCCGTGTTCCCCTACACCACGAGCAGCGGAGAGAACGCCTACCGGATTTGGGTGAAGCGATGAGTCTCGATGCCTCCGCTCCGTACGGTGGCGGGTACCCCGACGCCCAGGGCGGCCAGGATCCGTACGCGGGTCAGGGTGCCTACGGCGGGCAGGGCACATACGCCGGTGGTCAGGGCGGATACGCCGACCTGGGCCACCAGGGCACCTATGCCGACCCGGCGCAGGGCGCGTACGCGGGGCCCGGGCAGTACACCGGCCCCGGGCAGTACGCCGAGCCGGGGCAGTACGCCGATCCGGGCGCGTACACCGCTCCCGGGCAGCAGCAGGCCCAGGTCGCCGAGCCCGTCGCGCCGGAGCCGGTCGCCCCGCAGCAGCCCGCGGACGAGCCGGGGGAAGAGGAGCCCGAGGGTCCGGAGGGCGGGCGGCTCGCTGCCGCCGTGACCTTCCTGCTGCCCACCGCACTCGCCTTCGCCCTGATCCTGCGCGGAATCGGCGACCGGCAGCTGTGGCGGGACGAGCACGCCACCTGGTGGGCGGCCCAGCTGTCGTTCCACGACCTGAGCGTGCTGATCCGCTCCATCGACGTGGTGTTCACGCCGTACTACGTGTTCATGCACCTCTGGATCTCCGTCGCCGGGGACTCCCCGACCGCGATGCGCATCCCCGGCGCGGTGGCCATGGCGGCCTCGGCGGGACTGCTCGCCCTGCTCGGACGGCGGCTGTTCACCACCCAGGTGGGACTGCTCGCGGGACTGGCCTTCGCCGTCGTGCCGGTCATGACGCGATACGGGCAGGAGATCCGGCCGTACGCCTTCGCGGTGGCCGCGGTGCTGCTGTCGACGCTGCTGCTCGCGCGGGCGCTGGACAAGCCGTCGTTCAAGGTGTGGGTCGCCTACACGCTGTCCGTGCCGCTGATCGGCTGGAGCCATCTGGCCTCGCTCGCGGTACTCGGCGCGCATCTGGTGATGATCCTGATCGCGCGGCGATCGGGCGACAAGATCGTGGGCTGGGCCTATGCCGCGGCCTGCACCCTGGGCATGTGTTTCGTCATCCCCATGGCCGTGTCGGGTTCGGGACAGAGCGGACAGATCGCTTGGAACAACCCGGTCTTCAAGGACCTCGTGGAGTTCCCCAAGAACCTCTTCGGAGCCTGGGCGGTGGCCGTGCCGGTCATGGCGCTCGGCGCGATCGGACTGTTCTTCGCGGGCCGGAAGGCTCTGCCGCTGGCCGTCTGGATCGTGCTGCCACCCGTGGCGACGTACGTCACCGCCGCGCAGCTGCACCTCTTCCTGCCGCGCTATCTGCTGTTCACGGCTCCCGCGTGGGTGCTGCTCGCTGCCGTGGCCGTGTGCAGGATCGCCGGACCGGTGGCCGGGGCGAAGGCCGGTTCGGGCGCGGCGGTACGGCGCGGCTTCGGCTGGGTCCTCGTGGCGGCCACGGTCGCCGGGATCGCCTACCAGTCGCTGCCGGGCATCCGTGAGACCCGGCAGAACGCGCTGGGGGAGCCCGACTTCCGCGGTGCCGCGCGGATCATCGAGGACCAGCAGCGCAAGGGCGACGGCATCGCCTTCAGCGGTGTGATGTCCGAACGCCGGGCCATGGACTACGAGATGCGGCACGACAAGAACCGTCCGCGCGACTGGCTGATGTACCGCACTCCGCAGGAAATAGGGTCGTTCGGTGCGGTCGAATGCCCGAAGCCCGCGAAGTGTCTTGCGAAGGCCGGCCGGCTCTGGATCGTGTCGACGACGCTCGACGGAAATCCGTTCAGTGGCATGCCGGACGAGACGGCGACCGTGATCCAGAAGAACTTCCGTGTCGTGAAGACGCGGAAGCTGGAGTCTCTCCAGCTTGTGCTCCTCGAGAAGAAGCGCGACGCGAAGGTCGATGACTCGTCCGACGAAAAGGACGACGCGGCCAAGCGCAAGGTTCATACCTGAGCTGGGTTTCCGGACGCGGGGAAGTCCCGCGTCCGGTGGGGGGCAATCGAATGGGGAGGGGAAAGAAGATGACGTACGACGTGGGGGCGGACGTGGCTGTCACCGTGGTGATGCCTACGTACAACGAAGCCGCCAACCTGCCGAGAATGGCCGAGGCGGTGCTTCAACTGCCGCTCAGAGGACTCCACTTGAAGATAGTGGACGACTCCAGTCCGGATGGTACAGGACGGATCGCCGAGGAGCTGGCGGAGAAGTACAACTGGGACGGGGTGCGCCGGATGAGCGTGCTGCACCGGACCGAGAAGGACGGCCTCGGGCGCGCGTACGTCGCGGGCATGAGCGCCGCGGTCGACGAGGGCGCGCAGTACGTCGTGCAGATGGACGCCGATGGCAGCCACCCCGTGGAAGCGGTCCCACGCATGCTCGGCACCGCCGTGGCCTCGGGTGTCGGCCTGGTCATCGGCAGCCGGTACGTCGAGGGCGGCCAGCTCGACGACGACTGGGGCGCGCACCGTGTGCTGCTGTCCCGCTTCGCCAACCGGTACGCGCGCACGGTGCTCGGCACGAAGATCCGTGACATCACGGCGGGCTTCAACCTGTGGTCGGCCCAGACCCTCCGCGACGTCGACCTGCACTCCCTGGACAGCGCGGGCTACAGCTTCCAGGTCGAACTCAAGTTCAAGGCCGTACGTGCCGGTCACTCCGCGGTCGAGATCCCGATCCGCTTCGAGGAGCGGACCGAGGGCGTCTCGAAGATGACCCTGCGCACGCAGCTGGAGTCGGCCGTGGTGCCGGTGAAGCTGCGGCTCAAGCACAAGCAGTAAGCAGCGAACGGCCGGGGCGGCGGCCTGCCTGTGGGCGGGCCGCCGTTCTGCTTGTCGGCGGCCGTTCCGCCGGTCGAACGCCGGCTACTGGTTGGCCGCAGCCGAGGCCTGGGCCTCGCCGCGGCGGTGGATCTGCCGGAAGGTGAACTCGGCCAGGTCGTCGCCGGTGGTGAAGACCTTGGAGTCCTTCTGGGTCACGTCCTTGCCGTTGGTGAAGCCGGCGACCGTGAAGTACGTATAGCGGCCGTACGAGTTGGTGGTCGAGCGGCAGATCGCGGAGCGACAGAAGGTGGGGACGCCCTCGCCGGAGAGGGACTGCACGACGCTCTTGCTGTCGGCGTCGTTCTTCGCCTGGAGGGCCTTGCCCTCGGTGTCGAAGACGGCCACGCCCACCGTCACCGCGACCCCGTCCTTCTCGTACGTGACGCGCATCAGCCGGGTGCAGTCGTTCTTGGTGAGGACCGCGCCGAGCGTGCCCTGGGCGGCCGACGCGCAGGTCTTCGTGGACGCCAGCGCGCCCTTCTTGTAGACGGTCTCACCCATCGTCAGCTGCGTGCCCGGGAAGAGGGTGTCCGGGCCGAGCGGCGCGGTGTCCTTCTTCACGTTGCCTATGAAGTCCTTCGGGTCCAGCGGCGGCGGCGCCGAGGTCTCCTCGAACGTCGGGCCGGGACCGGTGGTGTCCGGTGGGATGTCCGTGGTGGCGGGCAGCTGGGAGGCAGGTCTGTTCGAGGCCTGTTCATTGCCGTCCGCCGAGACGACGGCCATGGCGACGGCCGCGCCCACCCCGATCGTGGCGAGCGCGCCGCCGCCGACCAGCAGCCATCTGCGGCGCCGGTTGCGCGATTCGGACGCCTCGGCCAGCGCCGCCCAGTCCGGAGTCTGATTGCTCCACTGCGGCGGCTGAGAACCCGATCCCCCGGGACCCCACTGGGGTCCCCCCTGCCCAAAGCTCATGGGCCGCATCTTAGACGGGACAAGGGGTGTGCTGGTCCGCATCACCAAGCACTCGAGCCCCTGGCGTGACAAGCGTGCGGTGTTCTCGGGGCGTATACCCCCAGACCCCCGCCGGTCAAAGGGGGCATCTCCGGGTGGTTGGTACAGACGGCGTCCTGGCACGCATGGGCCCGCCGCCGTGATCGCGTGGCGGGCGGCCGGGCCACGTGTGCCCGTGCGGAGCTACCCTGAAACCACGCGGGCGCCTGCGGGTGACCGCGCGTTTTGACCCGTACGGGCCAGCAAAGGTATTCTTGCGGTTCGTTATGTGTATTGGCTTGCCCATTCTCACGTGGGGGGCCCTTACACCGGTCCACCGGGGCCGATGACCAGCGACCCACACGGTTTGCGTCACCGATGTGCGGTCAGGGCTGTCGTGATCGTCCGTGGTGGCCTTGTCAGGACCCAACCACTGAAGAAGCGAAGGCTACGAACCGTGCGTACGTACAGCCCCAAGCCCGGCGACATCACTCGCCAGTGGCACGTCATCGACGCTCAGGACGTCGTCCTGGGTCGTCTGGCGACCACCGCCGCGACCCTCCTCCGGGGCAAGCACAAGCCGATCTACGCGCCGCACGTCGACGCTGGTGACTTCGTCATCATCATCAACGCGGACAAGGTTCACCTGTCCGGCAACAAGCGGGCGCAGAAGATGGCCTACCGCCACTCCGGCTACCCGGGCGGTCTCCGCTCCGTCAGCTACGAAGAGCTGCTGACCAAGAACCCCGAGAAGGCCATCGAGAAGGCCGTCAAGGGCATGCTCCCGAAGAACACCCTCGGCCGTCAGATGCTCTCGAAGCTGAAGGTCTACGCGGGCGAGAACCACCCGCACGCTGCCCAGCAGCCGGTCCCGTTCGAGATCACCCAGGTCGCGCAGTAGTTCCGGCCACCCCCTAAGACGAACAGAAATCTGAGGAGAATCGTGGCCGAGACCACCGTTGAGCAGCCGGTCGAAGAGACCGAGGTTGTCGACATCGAGAGCTACACCACCGAGTCCGAGGTTCCCGTCGAGGGCGAGTACACCTCGGAGTCCCTCGCCGGCCGCTTCGGCGACCCGCAGCCGGCCGCCGGCCTGGGCCGTCGCAAGAACGCCATCGCCCGCGTCCGGATCGTCCCGGGCTCCGGCAAGTGGAAGATCAACGGTCGCACCCTTGAGGACTACTTCCCCAACAAGGTGCACCAGCAGGAAGTCAACGAGCCCTTCAAGGTGCTCGAGCTCGACGACCGCTACGACGTCATCGCCCGCATCTCGGGTGGCGGCGTCTCCGGCCAGGCCGGCGCCCTGCGCCTCGGCGTGGCCCGCGCGCTGAACGAGGCGGACGTGGACAACAACCGCGGCGCTCTGAAGAAGGCCGGCTTCCTCAAGCGCGACGACCGTGCGGTCGAGCGCAAGAAGGCCGGTCTGAAGAAGGCCCGCAAGGCCCCGCAGTACAGCAAGCGGTAACGCTCCGCTTGGAGGCCGGTTATTTGGCTGCGGGTCCGTTTTGGCTGGTCGCGCAGTTCCCCGCACCCCTTACGGGGCCCGGCCCCGCGGCCCTCACGGGCGCGGGGAACAACCGGACTTCGGCAACGCATCGCCCCGGCGGCACTACTTGTGCCGCCGGGGCGTTCGTTTACGGCGGGGAAGCACTTATCCCGGCCTTAGGTCACGGTACGGACCTTTGAGGACAGGCCCGGGGGATATACCTGACCGAAGCCAACCTGGACACTCGGCATGAGCCGCAATTTCTGAGCAAGTTCGGAGGACACCAGTGGGACGACTCTTCGGCACGGACGGAGTACGCGGTGTTGCCAACGCGGATCTGACGGCCGAGCTCGCGCTCGGACTGTCCGTCGCGGCGGCGCACGTACTGGCCGAGGCGGGCACCTTCGAGGGCCACCGGCCGACGGCGGTGGTCGGGCGGGACCCGCGCGCGTCCGGGGAGTTCCTGGAGGCCGCCGTGGTCGCCGGACTCGCCAGCGCCGGCGTGGACGTGCTGCGCGTCGGCGTACTGCCGACTCCCGCGGTGGCGCATCTCACCGGCGCGCTCGGCGCCGACCTCGGCGTGATGCTGTCCGCCAGCCACAACGCCATGCCGGACAACGGCGTGAAGTTCTTCGCCCGCGGCGGGCACAAGCTCGCCGACGAGCTGGAGGACCGGATCGAGGCCGTCTACGAGGAGCACCGCACCGGCGCTCCCTGGGACCGGCCGACCGGCTCAGGCGTCGGTCGGGTCCGCTCGTACGAGGAGGGCTTCGACCAGTACGTCGCCCATCTCCTCACGGCGGTTCCGAACCGTCTGGACGGTATGAAGGTCGTCCTCGACGAGGCGCACGGCGCGGCCGCCCGGGTCTCGCCCGAGGTCTTCACGCGCGCGGGCGCCGAGATCGTCACGATCGGGGCCGAGCCGGACGGGTTGAACATCAATGACGGCTGCGGTTCCACCCATCTCGACCTGCTGAAGGCCGCCGTCGTCGAGCACGGGGCCGATCTCGGCATCGCGCACGACGGGGACGCCGACCGCTGCCTCGCCGTGGACCACACCGGCGCCGAGGTCGACGGCGACCAGATTCTGGCCGTACTCGCGCTTGCGATGCGGGAGCGTTCCGCACTGCGCTCCGACACCGTTGTCGCGACGGTCATGTCCAACCTGGGCTTCAAGCTGGCCATGGAGCGGGAGGGGCTGTCGCTCGTCCAGACCGCGGTCGGCGACCGTTACGTGCTGGAGGAGATGAAGGAGCACGACTACGCGCTGGGCGGTGAGCAGTCGGGGCACGTGATCATCCTGGATCACGCCACGACGGGTGACGGCACGCTGACCGGGCTGCTGCTCGCCGCCCGGGTCGCTGAGACCGGGCGTACGTTGCGGGAGTTGGCGGCCGTGATGGAGCGGTTGCCGCAGGTTCTCATCAACGTGCCGGATGTTGATCGGGCGCGGGTGGGGAGCTCTGCCGAGCTGGCCGCCGCGGTTGTCGAGGCCGAGCGTGAACTCGGGGCCACCGGGCGGGTGTTGTTGCGGCCGTCGGGGACCGAGCCGTTGGTTCGCGTGATGGTTGAGGCCGCGGATATCGATCAGGCTCGGTCTGTGGCTGGGCGGCTTGCCGATGCGGTGAAGTCCGCGCTGGGGTAGGTGCCGTTCCGGGTAGGGGGTGGGGGTTCTGTGCGTTGCGGGCTGCGGGTTCGTTGTGGCTTGTCGCGCCCACGCGGCGGAGCCGCATAATGTCAGAGCCCCGCGCCCCTAAGGGGCGCGCCCCTCACGGGCCGCGTACCCCTCACGGGGCGTAGCGGCGGCCTCCCTGCCTTGACCACAGCCACTTCTGGGCGAGCAGGGTGAGCGTGCCGGCGAGGATGATGCCCAGCAGGTTGAGCAGGAGTTGCCCCGTCGAGCCCCAGGTCTGGCTCATGTCCCCGTAGCTCAGGGCCACCGCCGCGTTGGCGGCCGCAGGGACGGTCGTCACGGAG
Source organism: Streptomyces albicerus (assembly GCF_008905045.1). Taxonomy (GTDB): domain Bacteria; phylum Actinomycetota; class Actinomycetes; order Streptomycetales; family Streptomycetaceae; genus Streptomyces; species Streptomyces albicerus. Next base: position 54,336 of record NZ_VWMY01000062.1, on the reverse strand, counting down.
ATGGCGACGCCGACCAGGGCGCCCGACTTGGCGGAGGTCAGCGAGAGCGTGCCTGCGGCGCCCGCGAGGACGGCCACGACGAAGGAGAACGCGTCGGGCGCGTAGACGAAGGCGGTGTTGGGCCGTTCGCCCTCCAACTTCCCCTCGGTGAACAGGCCGACGCCGTCCATGAAGAAGCTGAAGCCCACGGTCACGGCCATCGCCACGGCGAAGCCCACCAGGAGCGCGATCAGCGAACGTGCCGCCAGCCGTGGACGACGCTGCACGACCGCCGTGCTGAACCCCGCGAGCGGTCCGAACTCCGGGCCCACCGCCATCGCGCCCACGATCAGGATCGCGTTGTCGAGGACCACACCGCAGGCCGCGATCATCGTGGCGAGGGTGATGAAGGCGACGTACGTGATCGAGAGCGTCGACTCCTCGTGCGTGGCCTCCGCCAGCTGCTCCCAGAGGACCGCGTCCGCGCCCTCGCCCGGCGCGTCCTTCTCCGCCTTCTCGGCGCGCTTCGACAGCGACAGGTGGATGTCGTCGACGGCGATCGAGCCGCACTTTTCGATGTCCAACGCGACCAGCCCGCTGATCAGTTCGTCGCCCGCCTCGCGTGCGACGTCGCACGTCACGATGTCTCCGACAGGATTGCGGGCGGCTCCCGCAATGACGACGAGGTGGGTGGCGCCGACCGTCTTCTCGATCAGGCGCACCACGTCGTCGGTCTTGTCGGCCGGGGTGATCAGGCGGAGGTGCAGCATGCGGGCAGAGTAACCGTGCCCGATTACGGCTGGTGGATCACAGCTTGCGCAGGCTCAGCCGCTGCACCTTGTGGTCCGGGCCCTTGCGGACGACGAGGGTGGCGCGGCCGCGGGTCGGGGCCACGTTCTCCAGGAGGTTGACCTTGTTGATGGTCCGCCACGTCGTACGGGCGTAGTCGAGCGCCTCCTCCTCGGAGACCTGGGTGTACTTGCGGAAGTACGAGGACGGGTTCTGGAACGCCGTCTCGCGCAGCCTGCGGAAACGGTTCAGGTACCAGCGCTCGATGTCCTCGGGCCGGGCGTCCACGTACACGCTGAAGTCGAAGTAGTCAGCCAGACCGACCCGGGTGCGGCCGTCCTTGCCGGGGAGGGCGGGCTGCAGGACGTTCAGGCCCTCGACGATCAGGATGTCCGGGCGGCGGACGGTGAGGCGCTTGCCGGGGACGATGTCGTAGATGAGGTGCGAGTAGACGGGGGCCGTCACCTCGTCCTTGCCCGCCTTGATGTCCGCGACGAAACGGGTCAGCGCGCGGCGGTCGTACGACTCCGGGAAGCCCTTGCGGGACATCAGGCCGCGCGCCTGGAGCTCCTTGGTCGGCAGCAGGAAGCCGTCCGTGGTGACCAGCTCCACCCGCGGATGCTCGGGCCAGCGGGACAGCAGGGCCTGCAGGAGGCGCGCGACGGTGGACTTGCCGACGGCGACCGAGCCGGCGACGCCTATCACGAACGGCGTACCGGACTGGGAGCCCTTCTCGCCGAGGAAGGTGTTCAGCGCCCCTCTGAGTCCGTCGGTCGCGCCGATGTAGAGATTGAGGAGCCGGGACAGCGGCAGATAGATGTCCCGTACCTCGTCGAGGTCGATGACATCGCCCAGGCCGCGTAGCTTCTCCACCTCCTCGGCGGTCAGCGGGAGCGGCGTCTTCTCACGCAGCGCACTCCACTCCGAGCGGGTGAGGTCGACGTAGGGAGTCGCCTCCGGCCTGGGCCGGTTGGCGCTCCGCGGCAACGAGGAGACCGGTGAGATCACAGTCCATTGTTACGGGAGTTCGTACGGACCGGCGGGTGGAGTCCGTCACGTCGGTGGGCTCTACACGCGTCCACAGGTATGGACCGCAGGGGCGTACGGGGATAGCGTCCCGCCATCCGGGAGCGAGCCGCCTTCCGGGGTTCTGGGGGGTTGGGTGGTCGTCATGGCCGTACGTTTCCGTGTGCGTGGCTTCGTCAGACGCAGACCCGGGTCCGTGGCGAGGGTGCCGTCGGCGGAGCTGGAGGGCCGGGTCTGCAGCGAGCTGTCCGTCGATCTGCCGGACGAGGATCTGGGGGAGTACCTCTACGACTGCATCGACCTGTACGAGATGGGCAGCAAGCCGCGCTGCGAGGAGGTCGAGTACCTGGGGCTGGTGCAGGAGGCGATTGACAGGGTCGAGCGGGGGGACTAGGGGGCCAGGGGATCGGCCGGTGCGGTATCGCGCCCCGTAAGGGGCGCGGGGCCGTGACATATGCGGCTCCGCCGCGCGGGCGCGACCAGCCCCCACCGGCCCGCGGCTTCATCACCTGTTCCCAGCGGAGCGCTTAGGCTGCCGCCATGTGCGGAATCGTGGGATACGTGGGGCCGCAGTCGGCGCTTGATGTGGTGGTGGCCGGGCTGAAGCGGCTGGAGTACCGGGGTTACGACTCGGCGGGTGTCGCGGTGCTCGCGGACGGCGGGATGGCGGCGGCCAAGAAGGCCGGGAAGCTCGCCAACCTGGAGAAGGAGCTGGTTGAGCGGCCGTTGTCGACCGGGTCCACGGGCATTGGCCACACGCGGTGGGCCACCCATGGAGGGCCGACCGACGCGAACGCGCATCCGCATCTCGACAACGCGGGACGGGTCGCCGTCGTCCACAACGGCATCATCGAGAACTTCGCCGCCCTGCGGGCCGAGTTGGCGGACCGGGGGCACGAGCTGGCCTCCGAGACCGACACCGAGGTCGTCGCGCATCTGCTGGCCGAGGAGTTCTCCGCGTGCGCCGATCTGGCAGAGGCCATGCGGCTGGTGTGCCGGCGGCTCGAGGGTGCCTTCACGCTGGTCGCCGTCCACGCCGATGATCCGGATGTCGTGGTGGGGGCGCGGCGCAACTCGCCGCTCGTGGTGGGGGTCGGGGATGGCGAGGCCTTCCTCGCCTCCGATGTCGCGGCGTTCATCGCGCACACGCGGTCGGCCATCGAGCTGGGACAGGACCAGGTGGTCGAGCTGCGGCGGGACGGGGTGACCGTCACCGGGTTCGACGGGCAGCCCGCCGACGTGCGGTCGTACCACGTCGACTGGGACGCGTCCGCCGCCGAAAAGGGCGGCTACGACTACTTCATGCTCAAGGAGATCGCCGAGCAGCCGAAAGCTGTCGCGGACACCTTGCTCGGGCGGATCGACGCGGGTGGGTCGCTGACCCTCGATGAAGTACGCATCTCCCCGGGGGAGTTGCGGAAGGTCGACAAGGTCGTCGTGGTGGCGTGCGGGACCGCCTTTCACGCCGGGTTGATCGCCAAGTACGCCATTGAGCACTGGACTCGGATTCCGTGTGAGGTGGAGCTCGCGAGTGAGTTCCGGTACCGGGATCCGATCCTGGACGCGCGGACGCTCGTCATCGCCATCTCGCAGTCCGGGGAGACCATGGACACGCTCATGGCGTTGCGGCACGCGCGGGAGCAGGGGGCCAGGGTGCTGGCCGTCTGCAACACGAACGGGTCGACGATTCCCCGGGAGTCGGACGCCGTGCTGTACACGCACGCGGGGCCGGAGGTGGCGGTCGCCTCGACGAAGGCGTTTCTGACGCAGCTCGTGGCCTGTTATCTCGTGGCGCTGTATCTGGGCCAGGTGAGAGGGACCAAGTGGGGGGACGAGATCGGGGCTGTTGTTCGCGATCTGTCCCGGATCTCCTGCGAGGTCGAGCGGGTGCTGGAGACCATGGAGCCGGTACGGGAGTTGGCCCGGTCGCTGGCCGGCAAGAACACCGTGCTGTTCCTGGGGCGGCACGTCGGTTATCCCGTCGCGCTCGAAGGTGCGTTGAAGCTGAAGGAACTCGCGTACATGCACGCGGAGGGCTTTGCGGCGGGGGAGTTGAAGCATGGCCCGATCGCTCTGATCGAGGAGGATCTGCCGGTGGTGGTGGTCGTGCCGTCGCCCCGGGGGCGGTCCGTCCTGCACGACAAGATCGTGTCGAACATCCAGGAGATCAGGGCGCGGGGGGCTCGGACGATCGTGATCGCGGAGGAGGGGGACGAGGCGGTCGTCCCGTACGCGGATCACTTGATTCGGATTCCGGCTACGCCGACGTTGTTGCAGCCGCTCGTGGCTACTGTCCCGCTGCAGGTGTTCGCCTGCGAGTTGGCTACCGCCCGGGGCAACGAGGTGGATCAGCCGCGGAACCTGGCGAAGTCGGTGACCGTGGAGTGAGTCGTCTTTAGGGCTTCGATGAATGGGGTGAAGGCTCCGGTCGGGAAGGTGAGGGCGGCCCTGGCCGGGGCTTTCGTGTCGCGTACGGCGACTTGAGTGGGGGAGTTGGCTATCAATACGCAGGCGTTCCCGTCGCCTTCGCCCGAGTAGGACGACTTCCGCCGTCACCGGGGAGCCGAGCGCGCGGCCGTCGGACGGATCGTAGAGTGCCCGGATGAGCATCATCGGCGTCGGAATCGACGTAGCCGAGATCGACCGGTTCGAGGCGTCGCTGAAGCGGACGCCCGGGATGGCGGAACGGCTGTTTCTGGAAAGCGAGTTGCTGCTGCCCAGCGGGGAACGCCGGGGCGTCGCCTCTCTCGCCGCCCGCTTCGCCGCCAAGGAGGCGCTGGCCAAGGCGCTCGGTGCGCCGTCCGGTCTGCACTGGACGGACGCCGAGGTCGTCGTCGAGGACAGCGGGCAGCCGCGACTGCGGGTCAAGGGCACAGTGGCGGCACGGGCGGCCGAGCTGGGCGTGCGGTCCTGGCACGTGTCGCTGAGCCATGACGCGGGGGTGGCCTCGGCGGTGGTGATCGCGGAGGGGTGACGGTTCTCGCGCGGCCTGGTCCTACTCGCCCGGAGAGTCGTTTCGGTCGGCGGGCGGCTGCCGGTGGCCGTTTCCCGAGCGCACAGCAAAAAGCCTTGCGCACAGGAATTCCGTGGAGTCGGCAGCTTTTGCGGCACCACCTGGACGAAGACCGCGTCCAAGCTCAACCACTACGGTGACGACAGCGACAGTCCCCGCTGGATCATCGAGGACACCGCCACGGGCGAACTGCTTCCACAGAAGGGGCCAACTCCTCGGCTACCTCCACGTCATCGGCGACTGGCTCTACCGGAGGGGTACCTCAAGTGACGACAAGTGAGGTCGAAGACGTGTCGAGAAGCGGACGGGTGCCCACGAAACCCTGGGTTCCCTTCGTGTCCCTCACGGTGTCCGTCGTGGCGGTTCTGTGCGCCGCGGAACTCGGCGCTGCCTACTTCCTCGGTGGCGGCCTGGTCCTGGACGGCACGGGAGCCGACTGCGAGGAGAGCGGCAAGCGCATGGCGCAGGTCTCCTCGGCGTCCGTCGTCCCGCTGCCGCCCGTTGGTGCCACCCTTCTCGGGGGACATGAGGATGCCGGCAGCGAGTGCATGGATGACAGTGGCCAGGCGTGGCTCGCTGTCGATCGCTACTACCGGTTCGACGGTGACCAGGAGGCCGTGATCACCCATTACCGGCAGGCGGCGGAGAAGAGCGGGTGGACTCCGAGCAGTTCGGAACCCGCGGATGCGAGTGCCTCGGGGGCACCCGCCGATGTCTGCTTCGGCAAGGATCTGGCGGGTGCACCGGCTCTCCTGCGGCTGCACGTCGACACGACGCGGACCTACCTGACGAGCGTCGAGTCCTCGCTGGACGGAGAGCCGATGGAATGCTGACGCGTCGTTGACGACAGCCCGGCCTCGCCAGGCGCGTGTGCGGACCCGGGGCCGGGCTGTTCCCTGCGCCGCGCGCGTACCAACGGCATCGGAGGCCGGCTGTTCCAGCGGAAGTGACGGTTTCGAGGGAAACTCGACTCCATGCGTACTGCGTACAGCGTGGAGACGGTGAGGGTGGCCGAGCGGGAGCTGATGGCGCGGCTGCCGGACGGGGCGTTGATGCAGCGGGCGGCGGCCGGACTGGCCGCGGCCTGTGCCGAGTTGCTGGGGCGGGTGTACGGCAGTCGGGTCGTGCTGCTGGTGGGGAGTGGTGACAACGGGGGCGACGCGTTGTACGCGGGAGCCCGGCTGGCCCGCCGCGGCGCCGGCGTCGTAGCTGTGTTGCTCGCGCCCGAGCGGACCCACTCCGGCGGGCTCGCCGCGCTGCGCCGGGCAGGCGGCACGGTGGTGCGGGCGGAGGAGGACGCCGCCGGGGAGTCGGTCCGCCGGGCCGACCTCGTCGTGGACGGCATCGTCGGGATCGGCGGCAAGGGCGGGCTGCGGCCGGACGCCGCACCGCTGGCGGAGGCGGTTGGTGAATCCCGGGCAGCCGTTGTCGCAGTCGATCTGCCCAGTGGCATCGAGGCCGACACCGGGGAGGTACGGGGCGCGGCCGTACGGGCCGACCTCACCGTGACCTTCGGGACGCACAAGCCCGGGCTGCTCGTTGATCCCGCGCGGGAGTACGCCGGATCGGTGCGGCTCGTCGATATCGGGCTGTCGCTGCCCGGTGAGGCCGAGTTGGAGGCCTTGCAGCACGCCGACGTGGCGGCGCTGCTGCCGGTGCCGGGGGCCGAGAGTGACAAGTACCGGCGGGGGGTGGTCGGGATCGTCGCCGGGTCCGCCCGGTATCCGGGGGCGGCCGTGCTGGCCGTCGCCGGGGCCCTGCGGGGCGGTGCTGGGGCCGTACGGTACGTCGGGCCCGCCGGGGACGCCGTGATCGCGAGGTTCCCGGAGACGTTGGTGTCGTCCGGTCCGCCCGAGCGGGCCGGACGGGTGCAGGCGTGGGTCGTGGGGCCCGGCGTCGGGGAGGACGCCGATGCCGTGGCGGGTGTGCTGAAGGCCGACGTTCCCGTGCTCGTGGACGCGGACGGGCTGCGGCTCGCGGACCGGGACGTCGTACGGGAGCGGACGGCGCCCACGCTCCTCACGCCGCACGCCGGTGAGGCCGCCGCGCTGCTCGGTGTCTCGCGGGACGAGGTCGAGGGAGCGCGGCTGGCGTCCGTACGGGAACTCGCCGGCCGGTACGGGGCGACCGTGCTGCTCAAGGGGTCGACCACCCTCGTGGCCTCCCCGGAAGGCGGGGCCGTGCGGGTGAATTCGACCGGGACGTCCTGGCTGGCCACCGCGGGGAGCGGGGACGTGCTGTCGGGGCTCACCGGGTCGCTGCTCGCCGCCGGGCTCGGGGCGTTGGACGCCGGGAGTGTGGGGGCGTACCTCCATGGGCTGGCCGGGCGCTTCGCGGCGGACGGGGCGCCCGCGGGGGCGCAGGACGTGGCCGACGCGGTGCGTGCGGCCTGGCGGGATGTCATGGACGGCTGAGCGGGTGGGGTGGTGACAGGTGGGCTGGTGAGTGGACGGGTCACTGGTGGGCTCGTGAGCGGGTGACGCGTGCCGCCGTCCGCGTGCGCACAACGGGGGACCCTGCCGCGCGGCTGACCCTGGCGCGGCCCGCTCCGGGGTTTCGCTGGGCGCATGGTCCGTCAGAGAACCGTCGCGCTGCTGGTCGCCGTCGTCGCCGTGCTGTCCGTGCCGGGGGCCGTCGCCGCGCCGCCGCCCGCCCCCGGCGCGCCCGTCGCGCTGAGTGAGCTGGTGCCCGGGGTGCCGCCGGGCCCGTACCAGCCATGGCAGTTGGACACACCCGACCAGGCGCTGGCCCCGAAGGTGTACACGCCGAGCGCCGAGGAGGACTCCGTCGAGCCGTGGGACGCGGCCGCGGAGAGTGACGCGCTGATCGAGTACGTACCGCTGAGCGACGCCGTGGCGCGGCACGCGGGAGTGGTGGCGTGCAGCAAGCGGACGGGACCGTACCAGCGGCAGGTCGAGCGGTGGCTGCGGCTCAGAGTGGACGGGAGGCAGTCGGCCAGGGACTGCAAGGCCATCCGGGTGTTTCAGGTCAAGCACGGGATTCGGCCCACCAGCGGCTTCGCCGGGCCCGTGACCTGGGCCCGGATGCGGCTCCTGTCGGCGGCGAAGAACCCGAACGCGGCCGGGAAATGCCCCGTCCGCCGGTACCGGGTCGCCTGTGTCGACCTCACCCGGCAGCTGACCTGGGTGCAGAAGGGGACGAAGGTGCTGTTCGGGCCCGTACCCGTGCGGAGTGGAAAGGCCGGCTACCGGACCAGGACCGGCCTGCACCGCGTCTACTGGAAGCACAAGAACCACTGGTCGACGCTCTACAACACCCGCATGCCGTACAGCCAGTTCTTCAGCAAGGGCCAGGCCTTCCACGGTATCTACGGGAACGTCTACAGCCCGCCCGGCTCGATGGGCTGTGTGAACCTGCGGGTCGCCGACGCCCGCACCCTGTGGGGTGTGCTGCACAAGGGTGACCGCGTGTACGTGTGGGGCCGGAAGTCCGGCACCTGAGGGCCGTGTCGGACCCCTCTGAGACACTGGGCGCGATGACTGGAACAGCACCCGCGCGCGCCCGCGCCGAGATCGACCTGGCCGCCCTGAGGGCCAATGTGCGGACCCTGCGTGCCCAGGCACCGGCCGCCGCCCTCATGGCGGTGGTCAAGTCCGACGCGTACGGACACGGGGCCCTCCCGTGCGCCCGCGCGGCCCTGGACGCGGGCGCGACCTGGCTCGGCACGGCCACGCCTGAGGAGGCCCTGGCCCTGCGCGCGGCCGGTCTGTCGGGCCGGATCATGTGCTGGCTGTGGGCTCCGGGCGGGCCCTGGCGGGCGGCTGTCGAGGCCGGTCTGGATCTGGGGATCAGCGGGATGTGGGCCCTGCGGGAGGCCTCCGAGGCCGCGCGCGCCGCCGGACTCACCGCCCGCGTCCAGCTCAAGGCCGACACCGGACTCGGGCGCAACGGCTGCCAGCCAGCCGACTGGCCCGAGCTGGTCGCGGAGGCCCTGCGCGCCGAGGCCGAGGGCCTGGTGGACATCACCGGGCTCTGGTCCCACTTCGCCTGCGCCGACGAACCGGGCCACCCCTCCATCGACGCCCAGCTCACCCGGTTCCGCGAGATGCTGGCATACGCCGAGGGGCAGGGCGTACGCCCCGAGGTGCGGCACATCGCCAACTCGCCCGCCACGCTCACGCTCCCCGAGACCCACTTCGATCTCGTGCGGACCGGGATCGCGACGTACGGCATCTCGCCCAGCCCCGAGCTGGGCACCGCCGCCGACCTCGGACTGCGCCCGGTGATGACGCTCTCGGCGTCGCTCGCGCTGGTGAAGCACGTGCCGGCGGGCCACGGCGTCAGTTACGGGCATCACTACGTCACGCCCGGCGTCACGACCCTCGGCCTCGTGCCCGTCGGGTACGCGGACGGCATCCCGAGGCACGCCTCAGGCACCGGCCCCGTCCTGGTCGGCGGCAAGTGGCGGACGGTCGCGGGACGGGTCGCGATGGACCAGTTCGCCGTCGACCTCGGCGGGGACGAGCCGCCGGTCGGCGAGAGAGTGATCCTCTTCGGCCCCGGCGACCACGGCGAACCGACCGCCGAGGACTGGGCCCAGGCCGCGGGCACGATCGCGTACGAAATCGTCACCCGGATCGGAACCCGCGTGCCCCGCGTCTACGTGAATAAGCAACAAGACGGGTAACGGCATATGTGTCCGATCCGGGACAGCGGGAACCAGCAGCACCGACAGCAACTGAAGCACCAGAAGCAATAGCAGCACCAGAAGCAACAGCAGACCTAGGGATCATCCCGGCGAAGAGGAGCGGTACGTGAGCGAGAGCAGTGCGGAGGCCGCCGTGGAAGCGGCCACGGCCGCAGCCTCGGCCGTCTCCGCGGCGGGGGCGGCGGCGAACTGGCGCAGGGCCGGAATCGCGGGCGCCGCCATAGGCGTGGTCGCCGCGGGCGCCGCCGCCGGAGTCGCGATCGAGCGGCTCACGGTCGGCCGCGGCATGCGCAGGAAGGCCCGCCTCGCCCTCGACTCGGCCGGTCCGTACGGGGCACTGCGCGGCATGCCCGGCAAGGCCGTCGCGGACGACGGCACCGAGCTGTACTACGAGGTCGACGACGTGGAGCCCGACGCCACCCTGGCCCCGCGCCGCCGCCGGCTCTTCGGCCGCAAGGCCCCCGCCCCCGTCACCGTCGTCTTCAGCCACGGCTACTGCCTCAGCCAGGACTCCTGGCACTTCCAGCGGGCCGCGCTGCGCGGAGTCGTACGGACCGTTCACTGGGACCAGCGCAGCCACGGCCGCTCCGGGCGGGGCGTGGCCCAGGTCCAGGGCGACGAGCCGGTCACCATAGACCAGCTCGGCCGCGACCTGAAGGCCGTCATCGACGCGGCGGCGCCCGACGGCCCGCTCGTGCTCGTCGGCCACTCGATGGGCGGCATGACGGTGATGGCCCTGGCCGACCAGTACCCCGACCTGATCCGCGAGCGCGTCGTCGGCGTCGCCCTCGTCGGTACGTCGTCGGGGAAGCTCGGCGAGGTCAACTTCGGGCTGCCCGTCGCGGGCGTCAACGCGGTGCGGCGGGTGCTCCCCGGTGTGCTGAAGGCGCTCGGCCAGCGGGCCGAGCTGGTGGAGCGCGGGCGGCGGGCCACGGCCGACCTGTTCGCGGGGATCATCAAGCGGTACTCGTTCGCGTCCAGGGACGTCGACCCGGCGGTCGCGCGGTTCGCGGAGCGGCTGATCGAGGGCACGCCGATCGACGTCGTCGCCGAGTTCTACCCGGCCTTCACCGACCACGACAAGACGGAGGCGCTCGAGCACTTCGCCGAACTGCCCGTGCTGGTGCTGGCCGGCGTCAAGGACCTCGTCACGCCGAGCGAGCACAGCGAGGCCATAGCGGACCTGCTGCCGGACGCCGAGCTGGTGCTCGTGCCGGACGCCGGGCACCTGGTGATGCTGGAGCACCCGGAGGTCGTCATAGACCGTCTCGCCGACCTCCTCACCCGCGCGGGCGCCGTCCCCGCGGGGGCTACCGTGGGTGGTTATGGAAGCACCAGCAGCACCGCGCAACCCGGCTGAGCCCTCGGGACCCTCGGAGCCTTCCGTGGCCGGCGTCAGCACCGAGATCATCGTCAACTCACCCGAACAGATGCAGGAGTTGGGCCGCCGCCTGGCCAAGCTGCTGCGCGCCGGCGACCTCGTGATGCTCACCGGCGAACTCGGCGCGGGCAAGACGACACTGACCCGCGGACTCGGTGAGGGGCTCGGCGTACGGGGCGCGGTCACCTCCCCGACCTTCGTGATCGCACGCGTGCACCCGTCCCTCGGTGACGGTCCGCCACTGGTCCACGTGGACGCGTACCGCCTCGGCGGCGGGCTCGACGAGATGGAGGACCTCGATCTCGACGTCTCGCTGTCCGACTCGCTGATCGTCGTGGAGTGGGGCGAGGGCAAGGTCGAGGAGCTGACCGACGACCGGCTGCACGTCCTCATCCACCGGGCCGTCGGCGACACGACGGACGAGGTACGGCACGTCACGCTGACCGGGGTCGGGGAGCGGTGGGCGACGGTGGATCTGGGCGTGCTGTCCGCCTGATCAGGGCCAGTCACAGCTTCGGCACACCCCCGCCTCGTACGTTCACCCCAACATTCCGACAAGACGTCGGGAAGATGTTGCGTCCGGTGGCTTCGGCGTGTTCACATGGACGGAGGAGTTAGTTAGGTCTACCTAACCACGTCTGCTCCCGGAGCCTCAGGAGGCCGCCATGCCGACGTCGGAACGTGACGTGACGCGTCCGCGGGTTCCTGCGGAGGTTCCTGCGGAGCCTGGCGGGGTGTCGATGCGGGAGTTGCTTGCGGCCGGTGTGCTTGCTCGGGCCGTTTCCACGCCGCCGCGGCCGCCGGAGCCGGCCCAGGCCTCGGCTGCGCCTGGGCGCCAGGGGCGGCGCCGGGCCGCGTAGCGCTTCGCGGGGAGCGCCGTTCGGATTCTGCGGGTTCGTTGTGGCTGATCGCGCAGTTCCCCGCGCCCCTACGGGGCGCCGTTCGCCGCGCCGCTTACGGGGTGCCGTTCGCCGCGCCGCTCGGGGTGCGCTACTTGATCACGACGACCCTCGTGCCGATTGTTGCGAAGTCCCACATCGCGTTGCCGTTCTTGCGGGACTCGCGGATGCCGCCGAGTCTCTTTCTGGGGTCGGGGGCGGAGATCGAGCCGTCGACGGCCGCGCTGAAACCGACCGCGACGCCCTCCACGTTCGCGAAGCGGACGACGTGCTCGACGGCCACACCGTCGGAGCCGGTGATCCTGCCCGAGCGCGAGGTGACGACGTACGCGTCGGGCGCCGGATCCACCGTCCCGGGGGTCACCCTGAACGTCCGCTTGACCCGGTCATCCCGGCCGACCAGCCACACCCGGTCGTCGTCCACCGAGTACACGACCCGCGGACCCGTGCCCGACCCGGAGGGCAGCGCCGTCGGGTGCTCCTTGTCCCGCGGGGCCTTGGAGACCGTGGCCGCGGTGGACTCGGCGGGCTGCGGTGAGCTCAGACTGGTCGGCGCGTTCGCCGACGCCTGATAGGCGAGGAATCCGATCGCGGCGAGCGCCGTCGCGGTGAGCCCGGCCACGATTCCCGAGCTGCTCCTGACCACCTTGGATGCCCACCTCTCGTACGGCTTATGTCCTTGCCGTGACGGTAGCAGCAGGTATGTACCGGATTGAGGCGGCCGTGCTCCGAGCGCGGGCGCCGTAGGCTGTTCGCGTGCTCTTGCTCGCTCTGGATACCGCCACCCCCGCCGTCACCGTCGCCCTGCACGACGGGACGTCCGTCCTCGCCGCCTCCAGTCAGGTGGACGCGCGTCGGCACGGGGAGTTGCTCCTGCCCGCCGTCGACCGGGTGCTCGCCGAGGCCGGGCTGCGCCTCGACGCCGTCACCGGCATCGTGGCCGGCGTGGGCCCCGGCCCGTACACCGGGCTGCGCGTCGGCCTGATGACCGCCGACACCTTCGGGCTCGCGCTGGGCGTGCCCGTGCACGGACTGTGCACACTCGACGGCCTCGCGTACGCGGCCGACGGCTCCATTGCCGACGGACCTTTCGTCGTGGCGACCGACGCCCGACGCAAGGAGGTCTACTGGGCGCAGTACGCCGACTCCCGAACGCGGGTCACCGAACCCGCCGTCGACCGGCCGGGGGACCTGGACATCGGCGGTCTGCCCGCCGTGGGCGCGGGCGCGCTGCTCTACCCTGACACCTTCCCGGACGCCCGCGGCCCCGAGCACGTCTCGGCGGCCGCCCTCGCGGCCCTGGCGGCCGAGCGGCTGGCGGCGGGCGAGGAACTGGAGGCCCCGCGGCCCCTGTATCTGCGCCGCCCCGACGCCCAGGTGCCCAAGAACTACAAGGTGGTCACCCCCAAGTGACGACCGCGGTGCTGCGTGAGATGCGCTGGTGGGACATCGAGCCCGTACTGGCGCTCGAGAAGGACCTCTTTCCCGAGGACGCCTGGTCGCGAGGCATGTTCTGGTCCGACCTGGCCCACGCGCGCGGGCCGGAGGCGACACGGCGGTACGTCGTGGCCGAGACAGAGGACGGCGGGCGGATCGTCGGGTACGGCGGCCTCGCCGCCGCCGGGGACGTCGCCGACGTACAGACCATCGCCGTCGCCCGCGACCAGTGGGGCACCGGCCTCGGCGCGCTGATCCTGACCGAACTGCTGCGGGCCGCGACCGCGTTCGAGTGCGTCGAGGTGCTGCTCGAGTGCCGCGTCGACAACGTCCGCGCCCAGAAGCTGTACGAGCGCTTCGGCTTCGAGCCGATCGGTTTCCGGCGCGGCTACTACCAGCCGGGGAACGTGGACGCGCTCGTCATGCGACTGGACACAGCATCCGACAGCGGCCTCGCCGCAAGCTCAACTTCCGTACAGGGAACAGATATCAATGACTGACGAACCTCTCGTCCTCGGCATCGAGACCTCCTGCGACGAGACCGGAGTCGGCATCGTCCGCGGCACCACGCTCCTCGCCGACGCGATCGCGTCGAGCGTCGACGAGCACGCCCGCTTCGGGGGTGTGGTGCCGGAGGTCGCGTCCCGCGCGCACCTGGAGGCGATGGTGCCGACCATCGACCGGGCGCTGAAGGAAGCGGGCGTCTCGGCGAGGGACCTGGACGGGATCGCGGTCACCGCCGGTCCGGGGCTCGCGGGTGCGCTGCTCGTCGGGGTGTCTGCCGCGAAGGCGTACGCGTACGCGCTGGGGAAGCCGCTGTACGGCGTCAATCATCTGGCATCCCATATCTGCGTGGACCAGCTCGAGCACGGGGCCCTGCCCGAGCCGACCATGGCGCTGCTCGTGTCCGGCGGGCACTCCTCGCTGCTCCTGTCCTCGGACATCACGAGTGACGTGCGGCCCATGGGCGCGACCATCGACGACGCGGCAGGCGAGGCCTTCGACAAGATCGCCCGCGTGCTGAACCTAGGGTTTCCCGGCGGTCCGGTCATCGACCGGTACGCGAAGGAGGGCGACCCGCGGTCCATCGCCTTTCCGCGTGGGCTCACCGGGCCGCGCGACGCCGCGTACGACTTCTCCTTCTCCGGACTGAAGACCTCCGTGGCGCGCTGGATCGAGGCCAAGCGGGCGGCGGGGGAGGACGTGCCGGTGCGCGATGTGGCCGCGTCCTTCCAGGAGGCCGTCGTCGATGTGCTGACACGCAAGGCCGTACGCGCCTGTCGTGACGAGGGCGTCGAGCACCTCATGATCGGTGGCGGCGTCGCCGCGAACTCGCGGTTGCGGGTGCTTGCCCAGGAGCGGTGCGAGGCTGCCGGGATTCGACTCCGGGTGCCACGGCCCAAGTTGTGCACGGACAACGGGGCGATGGTCGCCGCGCTGGGCGCGGAGATGGTGGCCCGGGGGCGGGCCGCCTCGGACTGGGATCTGTCCGCGGACTCGTCGTTGCCGGTGACGGATCCGCATGTGCCGGGGCGCTTGCGCTCGCATTCGCATGATCATGTGCACGAGGTCGCGAAGGGCAACCTGTACTCATGACCGTTGCGTTGATGTGGGAAGCCCGGGCTGTGGAGGGGCGTGGGGAGGAACTGCTCGCGTGGGTGCGGGAGCAGGACCTCCCGGCGCGGCCCCTGCGTCGGGAGGTCCTGCGGGCTCCGGGGGATCGGGTGCTCGTCATTACGTGGTGGGATGCCGCGTATGACTCCGAGCTGCCTGAATTGCCGGAGCCGGCTGGGGAGTTGGAGTTGGTTGCGCGGGCCGTTCATCGGTGGCGGTTTGAGACGGTGGAGGAGTAGGGCTTCTGCGGGTGGTTCGTCGGGTGCGGGTTGGGTGTGGCTGGTCGCACAGTTCCCCGCGCCCCTGAAAGATGCGCAGTTCCCCGCGCCCCTAAAAGGGCGCCTCTGTCTCCTTGGATTCGCAGCGTAGGCGGCGGTTCGGGCCCAGGAATCGTTCCTGGCCCTTCAGCGTCACGCGTGTCGTGTGGCGGATGTCGGTGCTGGACCTGCCCAGGCGGAGTTCCAGGGCGCCGGGTTCCACGATGCGGCGGCCTGTGCGGTCCGTGAACGCCGACAGGTCCGGGTGGAAGTGGAAGGTGACGCGGCGGGCCTCCCCGGGAGACAGGGTGAGGCGGTGGTAGCCGATGAGGCGGACGTCCGGGCGGGTTACGCGGGCCACCGGGTCGTGGAGGTAGAGCTGGACGACCTCCGCGCCTTCGCGGTCGCCCGTGTTGCGGACGGTCACCGACACGTCGTATGACGCGTCCGTGCCGATCTCCGCCTCCCGGTCCTCGACATCCTCCCAGGTGAACGCCGTGTAGCCGAGGCCGTGGCCGAAGGGGTGCAGGGGGGTCGGGTCCAGGTTGCTGACCGTGCCGGCCAGGCCCAGCGGGGGCTGGAGGTAGGTCCACGGCTGGCCACCGGGAGCGTGCGGGACGCTCACGGGGAGCCTGCCCGACGGGTTTACGCGGCCCGACAGCACTCCAGCCACTGCCGGGCCGCCCTCCTCCCCCGGGAAGAACGCCTGGACGGAGGCGGCCAGGCGGTCGTGCCATCGGCCCAGCGCGTACGGGCGGCCCGTGAGCAGGACCAGTACGACGGGTGTGTCGGTGGCGGTGAGAGTGTCCAGCAACTGGGCCTGTACGCCCGGCAGTTGAAGATCGGCCACATCGCAGCCCTCGCCCGATGTGCCCCGGCCGAAGAGGCCGGCCCGGTCGCCCAGTACGGCCACGCAGACGTCAGCCTCGGCGGAGCGCGCGATGGCCTCCTCGAACCCGGAGGTGTCCGGGTCCGTGGTGTCGCAGCCCTCGGTGAACGTGATCTTGGCATCGGGGAGTTCCGTGCGGAGGGACTCCAGCAAGGTGGGGATCTCGATGCCCATGGGCTTGTCGGGGTGGTGCGTTCCCACATGGGAGGGGAACGAGTAGCAGCCCAGCATGGCCAGCGCGTCGGCGGCCCGCGGACCCACCACGGCGATCCGGGTGTCGAGGGCGAGGGGGAGCAGGCCGTCCGGGTTGGAGAGCAGGACGACGGATTCCTCGGCCAGGCGACGGGCCAGGACGCGGTTCTCGAGCGAGTCCAGGTCGATCGGGCCCGTCGGCTCCGGGGACCAGTCCTCGTCCAGCAGGCCCAGTTCGCACTTCTGGCGCAGGACGCGGGCCGCCGCCCGGTCGACCAGGGACTCCGGGATGTCGCCCGCTCGTACCGCTTCCACGAGCGGGACTCCGTAACAGCGGACCGTCGGCAGTTCGACGTCGATCCCGGCCGCCAGTGCCGCGTGCGCGGCCTCCGCCTTCGTGCCCGCGACCCGGTGCAGGGTCTCGAGGAAGCCGATGCCGAAGTAGTCGGCGACGACCGTACCCGTGAACTGCCACTGCTCCCGCAGGAGTTCCGTCAGCAGATACGGGTCCGAGGAGGCGGGCACACCGTCCGTGTCCGTGTACGCGGCCATCACCGAGCGGGCCCCGCCCTCGCGCAGCCCGAACTCGAACGGCGGCAGGGTGATGTCGGCGAACTCCCGTACACCCGCCCGTACGGGAGCGAGATTGCGGGCGCCCGCCGAGGACGCGTACCCGGCGAAGTGCTTGAGCGTGGCGACGATTCCGGCGGACTCCAGACCGCGGACGTAGGCCGCGCCGATCGTGCCGACGAGATACGGGTCCTCGCCGATGGTCTCCTCGACTCGGCCCCAGCGCGGGTCCCGTACGACGTCCAGGACGGGGGCGAGACCCTGGTGGACGCCGACGGACGCGAGGTCGTGACCGATGCGGCGGGCCATCTCCTCGACCAGGTCCGGATCGAAGGTGGCGCCCCAGGCCAGGGGTACCGGGTATGCGGTGGCGCCCCAGGCCGTGAAGCCGGCGAGGCACTCCTCGTGGGCGACGGCCGGGATGCCGAAGCGGCCGGCCTCGGCGATACGGCGCTGGGCGCGGGCCAGTGCCTGTGCGGCGAGGGCCGGTTCCACGGGGGCCGTGCCGAAGGAGCGGGTGAGCTGGCCGAGGCCCTGGGCGATCAGCTCGTCCCAGTCGTAGTCCGAGGTCATCTCGGCCTGGTTCGGGGCGACTCCGTCGCCGTCCGTGGCGGCGCCCACCCACACGCCGTACAGCTGGGCGGTCTTCTCCTCCAGGGTCATCCGGGCGAGCAGGTCGTCGACCCGGGCCTCGGCGGGCAGGGCGGGGTCGCGCCAGGGGGCGGTGGTCATGAAACTCCTGTCAGATGCCGGACGTCGGATGACAGATGGGGGGTGACAGATATCAGATGACGGATGACAGATTTCAGATTTCGATATTTGTCAGGTGTCACTTGCCACCCACGCCCATCAGGCCGCCGACCAGAGCACGGCGGGCCACCAGATAGACGGCGAAGATGGGGATGCCGGAGAGGACGACCGAGGCGAGCAGGGCGGGGATGTTCACGCCGAACTGGCTGACGTAGTTGAAGAGTCCGAGGGTCAGGACGCGCGGGCCGTCCGACTGCGTGAAGATCAGCGGGAAGAGGAAGCCGTTCCAGGCCTGCAGCGCCGAGTAGATGACGACCGTGCTGATGCCGCCCTTGGCCATCGGGATGGCGAGCTGGAACAGCATCCGCTGCGGGGAGGCGCCGTCCAGGGCCATCGCCTCGTACAGCTCCTCCGAGACGTCCCGCAGGGTGCCCACGAGGACGAGTACCGAGACCGGCATCGCGAAGGCCGCCGTCGGCAGGATGACCGCCAGCAGGCTGTCGTACAGGTCGAGTTTGGCGATCAGGAGGTAGAGGGGGACGACGACCGCCTGGGCCGGGATCGCGACGCCGAGCAGGAAGAGCCGGAAGGCCATGCCCGACCAGCGGTTGCGGGTGCGGACGGCCACGTACGCGAGCGGGACGGAGAGGGTGAGGACGATGGCCACGACCGCGACGGCCACGATCGCCGTGTTGCTGAGCAGATGGCCGAAGCCGCTGTTCAGGACCGTGTTGTAGTTGTCGAGCGTCGGACTCGTGGGCGGAGTCAGCGGGTTGCCGGTGAGTGCCTTGTCCTGGCTGGTGAGCGAGGCCGACAGCATCGCGTAGATCGGGACGATGACGACCGCGAGCCACAGGACCGAGCCCAGGCCCGCGACCGGGTTGGCGCGCTTCGTCCAGTGTCGGCGGCGGCGCGTCGGGGGCGGCCCGGTGGGACGCTCCTCGGTCTTCACGGGATGCTGACGCGGCAACGTATCGTGTGACACTCCGTCACATCCCTTCGCGGGTACTGCGCATGCCGCCGAAGCCGGTCAGCCGCACGAGGATCAGGGACAGTCCCGTGGCGGCCACCACGAGGAAGGACGCGATGGCGCTCGCGTAGCCGAAGTCGTAGCTCTTGAAGCCCGCCTCGTACATCAGGTACGGCAGGATCGCCGTGTCGGTGCCCGGGCCGCCCTTGGTGAGGATCAGCACGGTCTCGAAGTACGTGAGCGAGCCGACGACCATCAGGACGGTGGACGTCGTGATGGTGTGGCGCAGCTGCGGGAGCGTGATCGAGAAGAACTGGCGGTAGCGGCCCGCGCCGTCGATCGCGGCCGCCTGGTAGAGGACGTCGGGTATCTGGCGGGCCCCGCCCTGGTAGATCAGGGTGTGGAAGGGGATGAACTGCCAGCCGCCGACGAAGACGATCGCGAGGAACGCGCCGCTGGAGGAGCCGAGGGTGTTCTTCTGGATGATGCCGAAGTTCGGGTCGAGCAGGGCGTAGAAGAGCAGCGCGATCGCCGTCGAGGAGAGCAGGAACGGGACGAAGAAGATCGCGGAGAGCACCGCCCGGTTGCGCTGGTGGCCCGCCGCCCAGACGCCGAGGAGCAGCGCGACGACCGTCTGGAAGACCCAGCTCGCGGCCGTCAGCAGGACTGTCAGCCACAGGGACTGGACCATCCGGTCGTCGTTGATCAGCTTCTGCCAGTTGTCGAGGCCGACGGGCTGTGGGTCGCCGAGGCCGTCCCAGGTGGTGAACGAGAGATAGAACGCCACGCCCATCGGGACGACGGCGAAGAACGCGAAGAACAGGACGCCGGGAAGGGCCCAGGCGGCGTGCGGACGGCCCGCGTGCGCCTTGCCGGGCTTCGCTGTCGCCGGCGGGTGTTTCGTCGGGACCGTGGTGCTCACTTTCGTGGCGCTCACTTCAACTCCTTGCAGGCCGCCACGAACTGGCTCGGCGAGGACTTGCCGAGGAACAGCTTGCTGATCTCCGTGTGCATGGGCGTGGCGAGCTCGTCACCGAGCGCCTGGTCCCAGGAGAGCGTGAAGGCGGGCGCCTGCTCGACCATGTCGTACTGGAACTTCGCGTACTCGGGATTCGGGGCCGAGGCGAGGAGCTTCGCCGCGTTGGAGGTCGTCGGTACGTCTCCGTTGGCGACGAGGGCCTGTGCGTACGCCTCCGACGCGGCGTCTTTGAGGAAGGCGACGGCGGCGTCCTGGTTCTTCGTGCGGGCGTTGATGGACCAGTAGTTGGTGGGGTTGCCGACGACGTTGCGGACGTCGCCGGTGCCGGCCTCGACCGTGGGGAAGGCGGCCCAGCCCAGGTTCTTCTTGGCGAAGTCCGGGAACTTTCCGAGCTGCGTCGAGTACTCCCACGAGCCCATCAGGTGCATGGCCGCCTTGCCCTTGGCGAAGGCCGCGGGCGCGCCGCCGTTGACGTACGACACGGAGTTGAAGGCGGAGCCGAAGACGCCGTCGTCGACCAGTTCCTTCACCATCTCGGCGGCCTTCAGCATGGCCGGGTCGCCCCAGCCCTCCGCGTCGCCGTTCTGGATCCGCTTGAAGACCTCGGGGCCGCCGATGCGGTCGACCAGGTACTCCAGCCACATCAGCTCGGGCCACATGTCGGCGCCGCCGAGCGCGAACGGGGTGATCTTCGCCGCCTTCAGCTTGGCGTTGATGTCCAGCAACTGGTCCCAGGTCTTCGGTGGTTGGAGCTTGTGCTCGGCGAAGACCGACTTGTTGTAGAAGAGGATCACGGGCTGCATGCCGCGCATCGGGATGCCGTAGTGACGCCCGTCGAGGTCGCCCGCCGCGAGCACCGAGGGCAGGAAGCCGCTCGTGAGGACCGGGTCGGCCTCGATGATGTCGGTCAGATCGACGAGCTGCTTCGACTCCTGGTAGGCCTTGATCGAGCCGCCGCCCCAGTTGAAGAAGACGTCCGGTTGCCTGGGCGAGCCCATGGCCGTACGCAGCTTGGGGGAGTAGTCGGAGCCCGGCACTTTCGTCAGCTTGACCTTGCCCTTGGCCTTCTTGGCGGCGGCCGAGGCGTTGAACCGCTTGACCGACGCCTCCTGCACCTTCACCGCGTCGTCCCCGTACACGAAGGCGGTGATCGTGCCGCCGCCCCCGCCGGAACCGTCGCTGGAGCCGCAGGCGGTGAGTCCGGTGGTGAGCAGGGTGGTGGCACCGGCGCCGAGGATCCAGCGCCTGCTGAATGTCCGGCTGCCCGGGCTTCCGAGGCCTCCGCCCGTGGGCCGCCCGTCGTTGGACCGCCCGCTGATCGACTCCATGACAGCACCTCTTTTTTTGGCTCGCGCAGCCCCTGCGGCTCGCTCGCGTCGCGAATGTTTCGGGTGGCATTTCGAATGTTCCGGGAACGTATGGCGGTCGAAGGGCTTCGTCAAGAGGTTGCGCAGGGATACGATCCAGTCCATGACTCGCCCGAATCCCGCTGTAGCCCAGTCAGCGACACTCGCCGAGATCGCCCGCGAGGCGGGAGTCTCCGCTCCGACTGTTTCGAAGGTGCTCAACGGCCGTGCTGATGTGGCCCCGGCGACCCGGACCCGGGTCGAGGAGCTGCTGCGCCATCACGGCTATCGGCGCCGCCGGGCGGAGGCGTCCCGGTCGCCCCTCATCGATCTGGTCTTCCACGAGCTGGAGAGCGCCTGGGCGATGGAGGTCATCCGGGGCGTGGAGAACGTGGCGCGGGACGAGGGGCTGAGCGTCGTCCTCTCCGAGAGCGCGGGCCGGCTGACCCCCGGCCGCACCTGGGCCGACCAGGTCGCCGCCCGCCGCCCGCACGGCGTGGTCCTCGTCCTGAACGGGCTCGACGAGTCCCAGCGGGCGCTGCTCACCAGCCGCTCGATCCCGTTCGTGGTGGTCGACCCGGCGGGGGACCCCGGCGACGACGTGCCGTCCGTGGGCGCCACCAACTGGCAGGGCGGACTGGCGGCGACCCGCCATCTGGCGGACCTCGGCCACCGCCGCATCGGCGTGATCAGCGGGCCCTCGCGGATGATGTGCAGCCGGGCGAGGCTCGACGGCTACCGGGCCGCGCTCGACACGGCCGGCCTGCCGGTCGATCCGTCCCTGATCCGCACCGGCGACTTCCACCACGAGAGCGGCTACCGGGAGGGGCTGGCGCTGCTGAAGCTTCCGGACCGGCCGACGGCCGTCTTCGCGGGCAACGACCTCCAGGCCCTGGGGCTGTACGAGGCCGCCCGCGAGCTGGGCCTTCGCGTACCCGAGGACCTGAGCATCGTCGGCTTCGACGATCTGCCGGTCGCCCGCTGGGTCGGCCCGCCGCTGACCACCGTCCGCCAGCCCCTCACGGAGATGGCCGAGGCCGCGGCGCGGCTCGTCCTCGACCTGGGGCGCGGGGAGCGGCCGTCGACGGCGACACGGGTGGAGCTGGCGACGAGCCTGGTGGTGCGGAGCAGTACGGCAGCGCCTGCCGGGGAGGGGCGGGCGGCGTACTACGGAGCAGGAGCGGGGGCGTAGAGGTCGGCCGAGGTCGGAGGATGCGGTCGAAACTTTCGAAGAATTTCGTGGGCGTCCGCCCGACCTCTGGTGTCACCTGATGTCATCTGAGAAAACTCAACGAAATATGAGAGTTTCCCTAGGAAAGCCGGGAAGTGGTTCCTCCTTGTAATAATTCGGACTTATGTTCCTCTGTGTGAGCGGAGAAAACGAGCACGGGGGCGGGGGCGCCGCGATACGCGGCGGGGGTCAACGGTCGCGACGGTCACGGCTGTTCAGGGCGGCGGGAGTCGCGCTCGGCTGCGTCCTCGTCGTCTCGATGGCCGGGGCGGCGTGGGCGTACTGGCATCTGAACCACAACATCAAGAGCGTCGACATCGACAGCGCGCTGGGGGACGACCGCCCGGCGAGGGGGATGACGACGCCGATCCCGACAGGGCCGGACTCGGTCTCCGCCACCCCGCTCCCCAGTGGCGCGCTCAACATCCTGGTTCTCGGCTCGGACTCGCGAAACGGCAAGCGGAACAAGGAACTTGGCGGCGGCAGCAGCGGGGGAGCCCGCTCCGACACCGCGATGATCGTCCACCTCGACGAGGGCCGTACGAAGGCGACCGTCGTGAGCATCCCGCGCGACACCCTCGTCACGCGCCCCTCCTGCCCGCTGGACTCGGGCGGTTCTACGGCGGTGGCCTACGGCGCGATGTTCAACAGTGCGTACTCGGTCGGCGGGCCCGTGTGCGCGGTCAAGACGGTGGAGTCCATGACGAACGTCCGCATGGACCACTACATCGAGATCGACTTCGCGGGTTTCGCGGACCTGGTGGACGCGCTGGGCGGGGTCACGGTGACGACGGACGAGGACATCTCCGACGAGGACAGCCACCTCGAACTGGAGGCGGGCACCCACCACCTCGACGGCACCGAGGCACTGGCCCTCGCCCGCACCCGGCACGGCATAGGCGACGGCAGCGACCTCGGCCGCATAACCCTCCAGCAGCAACTGGTGAAGGCCCTCCTCGACCAGGTCGCCTCCACCAGCCTCCTCACCAGCCCCACCCGCCTCTACAACGTCGCCGACGCCCTGACCGACAGCCTCACCACGGACACCGGCCTCAACTCCCTGACCGAACTGATGGGCCTCGGCCAGAGCTTGAAGGCCCTCTCCTCCTCCACCACCGAGACGGTCACCATGCCGGTGGTCACCGCCCCCTCGGACCGCAACCGGGTCGTGGCGGACGAGCCGGAAGCCGGCGAGCTGTGGGAGTCCCTGAAGTGAGAATTGACCTCGTGACCTGCGGAAACGCCCCTGGCGGAGATCTTCTCGGAGAAATCTCGAAGAAATCCGGCTGAGCCTGTCGATCCCGCCGCCTCCCGTTCGACGCACGGGTAAGAGGGAGAAGCGGGGAGGAGCCCCGCCTCCGTACCGAGAAGGACCAGGGAGTCACCATGCCGCGCTACCTGTCGATGATCCGTATCGACGAGCAGAACGCGCCCGCCGAGGGGCCCAGCCCGGAGCTCATGGAGCGGATGGGGGAGCTGATCGAGGAGATGACGAAGGCGGGGGTCCTGCTGGACACCTCCGGGCTGACGCCGACCGCGGAGGGTACGCGGGTTCGGTGGGAGGGCGGGGAGCTGTCCGTCACCGACGGGCCGTTCACCGAGGCGAAGGAGGTCGTCGGCGGGTACGCGATGCTGCAGGCCAAGGACAAGGCCGAGGCCATCGAATGGACCAAGCGGTTCCTCCAGATCCACGAGCCGCACTGGACGGTGACCTGCGAGGTTCGCGAAGTCGTCGAGAGCTGAACCTTGGCCGTACGCGCCCGGGGGTGTCTGATGGTGGAGCGTGAGACCAGAGTCAGCGCCGTCGTCAGAACCAGAGCCGACAGACACCCCGGGCCGCGATGCGGAGCCACCGGGCACCGCGAGCCGTCCCGCGGCCCCGCCCGACCCGGCCGCCGCCCCCGCCCACACGCCCGCCCACGCCATCGAAACCGTCTTCCGTATCGAGTCGCCCCGCATCATCGCCGGGGTCGCGCGCATCGTGCGGGACGTCGGGATCGCGGAGGAGCTCGCGCAGGACGCGCTGGTCGCGGCCCTGGAGCAGTGGCCCAGGGACGGGGTGCCGGACAACCCGGGCGCGTGGCTCATGGCCACGGCCAAGCACCGGGCGATCGATCTCGTACGGCGGCGCGAGCGGTACGCGCGGAAGCTGGCGGAGATGGGGCGCGATCTGGAGACGGCCGCGCCGTACGGGCACATCGACGAGCCGTCCGATCCCGATGACATCGACGACGACCTGCTGCGGCTCGTCTTCACCGCCTGCCACCCCGTGCTCTCCGCCGAGGCCCGCATCGCCCTCACCCTGCGACTGCTCGGCGGGCTGGCCACCGCCGAGATCGCCCGCGCCTACCTCGCCCCGGAGGCGACGGTCGCCCAGCGCATCGTGCGCGCCAAACGGACGCTCGCCGCGAAGGGCGTCGCCTTCGAGGTGCCGTACGGGCCCGAGCGCGAGGCCCGCCTCGGATCCGTACTCGAGGTCATCTACCTGATCTTCAACGAGGGGTACGCGGCCACCGCCGGCGACGAC
This sequence comes from Streptomyces albicerus, assembly GCF_008905045.1. Taxonomy (GTDB): domain Bacteria; phylum Actinomycetota; class Actinomycetes; order Streptomycetales; family Streptomycetaceae; genus Streptomyces; species Streptomyces albicerus. The sequence continues at coordinate 29,818 of NZ_VWMY01000062.1, read as the reverse complement.
TGGCTGCGGCCCGCGCTGTGCGAGGACGCCCTGCGACTCGCCCGCGTACTCGCCGAGTTGATGCCCAAGGAGCCCGAAGTGCACGGGCTGGCCGCGCTGTTGGAGCTCCAGGCCTCGCGATCGGCCGCACGGACCCGGCCGTCGGGGGAGCCGGTCCTGCTCAAGGACCAGAACCGGTCCCGCTGGAACCGCCTGCTCATCCGCCGCGGTTTCGCCGCCCTCGCCCGCGCCGAGTCCGTCTCCACGGGTGGCCCGGGGCCGTACGTCCTCCAGGCCGCCATCGCCGCCTGCCACGCCCACGCCTACACGTACGAGGAGACGGACTGGACGCGGATCGCCACGCTGTACGGGCTGCTCGCCGCCCGTGCCCCGTCCCCCGTCGTCGAGCTGAACCGCGCGGTCGCCGTGTCGATGGCCGAGGGACCCGGGCCCGCGCTCGTCATCGTGGACGCGCTCGCCGCCGAACCCGCCCTGCGCGACTACCACTTGCTGCCCAGCGTGCGCGGCGATCTGCTGGCGCGGATCGGGCGTACGGAGGAGGCGCGGGCGGAGTTCGAGCGCGCGGCCTCGCTCACGCGCAACGAGCGCGAGCGGGAGCTGTTGCTGGCGCGGGCGGTCGAGTGCGGTTAGCTCCGCCGGGAGCGGTTCGGAATCCGCGGGTCGGCGGGGGCCGGTCGCTCCCCCACTCTCGGCTTCGCTCGAGCGGGGGGACCCCCATCGCGGCGGAGCCCCAAATGCCACAGGCCCGCGCCCCTCAAGGGGCGCGGTACCCCGAACGCTCCACCCACCAAGACCCCGCCCCGCTCCCGTGTCACGGTGGCTGTACCTGTCGCCACCACCGGACCCCGGAGCACCGCCATGGCAGATCTGCAGGACGAACTGCACGCAACCGCCGAGGCCGGCGAAGTGGATCACCTGGATGCGGGTCACCTGGATGGTGAGAGGGCGTTCGAGCCGGCAGCCCCGGACATCCTGGACGCCCTCGAGGACCCGAACGCCCTGGAAGCCCCGGACGCCTTCGAGACCGAGGGTGCGTACGAGGACGAGCGCGAGGCCGGCCTCGACGGCGACGCGGCCCGTGCCCCGCTGGCCCGCGCCCACGCCCTCCTCGCCGCACACCCCGTCGCCGACGGCTACAGCGGTCTGCCGTGGGCGCTGCGGCGCCTCCCCTGGTACGACCTGGAGCTCGGCGAGAGCACGGTCGGCACGGATATGCCGAGGCTGCGCGCGGGGCACGTAGGCGCGTTGCTGGTGTCGCTGCATCTGCCCGAGGGGCTCGCCGGTGAACGGGCGGTCGGGGCCACGCTGGAGCAGCTCGACCTGGTGAAGACCGTGGTGGAGGCGCATCCGGAGAGCCTGCGGATGGCGTACAGCGCGGCGCAGGTCACGGATGCCAGGAACTGCGGCCGGATCGCCGTACTGCTCGGCCCGGCGTGCGCCGCCGCGCTGGACGACTCGCTGGGCATCCTGCGCGCGCTGCACACCCTCGGCCTGCGCGTCCTCACTCTCTCCGGCGTGACCTGGGCCGGGGAGGGCGGGCTGACCAGGTTCGGCGAGGAGGTCGTACGCGAGATGAACCGCGTCGGCGTACTCGTCGACCTGTCTGGTGCCTCCGCCGCGACCGTCCGCCGCGCCCTCACCATCTCCAAGGCCCCGGTCGTGTGCACCCGCTCCGCCGCCCGCGCCCTGCGCCCCCACCCGGCGAACCTCTCCGACGACGTGCTCGTCGAACTCGGCGACACCAAGGGGCTGTGCCTGGTCCCGCTGACCGCCGAACAGACGGGCCCGTCGGTACGGGACGTCGCGGACCACCTCGACCACGTACGCGAGCTCGCGGGCCCGGAGTGCATCGGCCTCTCGGGGACGTACGACTCCGGGGCCGCGCACCCGCAGGACCTGCCCGACGCCTCGGGCTACCCGCGCCTCGTCGCCGAACTCCTCCGCCGCGGCTGGTCCGAGTCCGACCTGGCCCTGCTCACCTGGGGCAACGTCCAACGCGTCCTGCGCAGCGCGGACTTCACGGGCCGCGCGGCCCGGCAGCGCCGCGAGCCGTCCACGGCGAGGATCGCCGAACTCGACGGGTAAGCCGGCGGTCGGCCCACGGCCGGCCTCAGTCGGCGCAGAGGCAGAACGGGTGCCCGGCCGGGTCCGCGTACACCCGCCAGTTCCGCTTCCGGTCCTCCGTGTCGAGCGCCTTCGCGCCCAGCGCCAGGACCTCCTTCTCCGCCGCGTCCATGTCCTCGACCGTCAGGTCCAGATGGAACTGCTGCGAGTCGTCCGGCGCGGGCCACTTCGGCGGTACGTGCCCGGGGGCGGCCTGGAACGCCAGCGTCAGCGGCTGCCCGTCGGGCAGCCGCAGGTCGATCCAGTCGTCGTCACCCTCGACGGTGCCGCCCAGCACCTCCGCGTAGAACCCGGCGAGCGCCCGCGGGTCGGGACAGTCCAGGACGACGGCGCCCAGCTTGGCGAGAGCCATGACTTCCTCCTCGGTTCGTTACCACTATGTCTGTCCAACCAGTAACCGTTACCGCATGCTTCCCCATTGGGGGTAACGGCGCAAGGGTGAGGCGGGAAGAGGGGGAGGTGTCGGCAATGGCGGCTCAGCGTGCCGACAACGTGACGCGCCTGCGCACACGCAGCGGTGGTGCTCGGTTACCGCATGCCTCCCGCCGGAGGTAACGTCGCAACCATGAGCGACCGCGCGCCCGCACCTGGCGGACTGGCCCTGATCGAGTCCCTGGTGAACACCCTGGACATCGAGTCGGGTGCCGACTCGCTGGACACGGCGGAGGGGCGCGCGGGGCTGGGCCTGGCGGAGGCGGACGTGGAGGCCGCGCGCGAGCTGCGCGAATCACTGCGTGCCGTCTGCCTCGCGCACGCGGGCCACCCGCCTCACCGCGAGGTGCGCCCCCTGGACGAGCTGCTCGCGACGGCCCCGCTCGTCGTCGCGGTCACCGCGGCGGACGGCTCGGCGAGCCTCCGGCCGACCGACCCGGCCGCTCTCACCTCCCGCGTGGCGGCGGCCGTCGCCGAGTCCCTCGCCGCCGGCACCTGGCTCCGTCTCAAGGCCTGCGAGGCGCCGGACTGCCACTGGGCCTACTACGACCGCAGCCCGGCGGGGCGTGGCCGCTGGTGCTCGATGTCGGTCTGCGGCGCACGGGCGAAGATGCGCCGCTACCGCGCCAAGTAGCGGCTACCGCGCCGAGTAGCCCCTACCGCGCCAAGTAGCCACCACTCCCGCCAGGACGAGCAGTCCGTCGAGGCGCCTGCGGACCAGCGGAGTGGGTGTCGTGGCGGTGCGGCTCAGGCCGTCGGCCGCCCCATCGCCCGGTACGTCCAGCCCGCAGCGCGCCAGGTGGCCGGGTCGAGGGCGTTGCGGCCGTCCAGCAGGACGCGGTCCGTCACGGTCTCGCCGAGCGCCGCCGGGTCCAGCTCGCGGAACTCGCGCCACTCGGTGAGGTGCAGGACGACATGGGCGCCGCGCACGGCGTCGACCGCGGTGTCCGCGTATCCCAGGGTGGGAAAGAGCCGCCGCGCGTTGTCCATGCCCTTGGGGTCGTAGACCGTGACCTGGCCGCCCTGAAGGTGAATCTGCCCCGCGACATTCAGCGCGGGCGAATCCCGGACGTCGTCGGAATCCGGCTTGAAGGTGGCGCCGAGTACCGCGACCCGCTTCCCGAGGAAGGAATCCACGCCCAGCGCCTCGCGCGTCATTTCCACCATCTGGCCGCGGCGCCGCATATTGATGGAGTCGATCTCGCGCAGGAAGGTCAGCGCCTGGTCGGCGCCCAGCTCACCGGCGCGGGCCATGAAGGCACGGATGTCCTTGGGTAGACAGCCGCCGCCGAAGCCGATACCGGCCCGCAGGTATCGCTTGCCGATCCGGTCGTCGTATCCGATCGCCTCGGCGAGCTTCACGACATCGCCGCCGGCGGCCTCGCAGACCTCGGCCATCGCGTTGATGAAGGAGATCTTGGTGGCGAGGAAGGAGTTCGCGGAGGTCTTCACCAGCTCGGCGGTCGGGAAGTCGGTCACCACGAAGGGCGAGCCCTCGGTCATGGGCGTCGCGTACACCTCGCGCAGCAGCTTCTCGGCGCGCTCGCTGCGGACGCCGGCGACGATGCGGTCGGGGTGCAGGGTGTCCTGCACGGCGAAGCCCTCGCGCAGGAACTCCGGGTTCCAGGCCAGCTCGACGTCCTCGCCGGCGGGGGCGAGGTCGACCAGTGTGCGGGCCAGCCGCTCGGCCGACCCGACGGGCACGGTGGACTTGCCGACGACGAGGGCCGGGCCCTTCAGGTGGGGTGCGAGCGAGGCGAAGGCGGCGTCGACGTAGGACATGTCGCACGCGTACTCACCGTGCTTCTGCGGGGTGTTCACGCAGACGAAGTGGATGTCTCCGAACTCCGCGACCTCGGCGAAGTCCATGGTGAACCGCAGCCGCCCGCTGGCCCCCTCGATACCGGCGACATGCTTGCGCAGCAGCTCCTCGAGACCCGGCTCGTACATCGGGACCTCGCCCCGCTTGAGCATCTCGATCTTCTCGGGGACGACGTCGAGCCCCAGCACCTCGAAACCGAGCTCGGCCATGGCCGCGGCGTGGGTGGCGCCGAGATAGCCGGTACCGATCACGGTGATCTTGAGGGCCATGGGTACTCCTGGGATATGCGGCCTTGGGTGCGGTGCCCGAGCATAGTCGGGGCGTGTTCGAGCCCCTCACCGGGCACATTTCCCCCTGTCGCCAAGCTCACGTATCACTCGCGTGGGCAGGCCCCTAAAATTTGGGTTACTTAACGGTAATTAGCGTCAGCATCACAGCGTCTTTGGAGCGTGAGAGACCTTGGCCGGATCGGCTGATTTCGACCTGTACCGCCCGTCCGAGGAGCACGACATGCTCCGGGACGCGATCCGCTCGCTGGCCGAGGCGAAGATCGCGCCGTACGCCGCCGTGGTGGACGAGGAAGCCCGGTTCCCCCAGGAGGCCCTGGACGCCCTGGTCGCCTCCGATCTGCACGCTGTGCACGTACCGGAGTCGTTCGGCGGCGCGGGCGCGGACGCGCTGGCGACGGTCATCGTGATCGAGGAGGTGGCGCGGGTCTGCGCGTCCTCGTCCCTGATTCCCGCGGTGAACAAGCTCGGCTCCCTCCCCGTGATCCTGTCCGGCTCCGAGGAGCTGAAGAAGAAGTACATGACGCCGCTGGCCAAGGGCGACGGGATGTTCTCGTACTGCCTCTCCGAGCCGGACGCGGGCTCGGACGCGGCGGGCATGAAGACGAAGGCGGTCCGTGACGGCGACTTCTACGTCCTGAACGGTGTGAAGCGCTGGATCACGAACGCGGGCGTGTCCGACTACTACACGGTGATGGCGGTCACCGACCCGACGAAGCGCTCGAAGGGCATCAGCGCTTTCGTGGTCGAGAAGTCGGACGAGGGCGTCTCCTTCGGCGCTCCGGAGAAGAAGCTCGGCATCAAGGGCTCCCCGACGCGCGAGGTCTACCTGGACAACGTCCGCATCCCCGCCGACCGCATGATCGGCGAGGAGGGCACGGGCTTCGCCACGGCGATGAAGACCCTGGACCACACCCGCATCACCATCGCCGCGCAGGCCCTCGGTATCGCGCAGGGCGCCCTCGACTACGCCAAGGGCTACGTCCAGGAGCGCAAGCAGTTCGGCAAGCCGATCGCAGACTTCCAGGGCATCCAGTTCATGCTCGCGGACATGGCCATGAAGATCGAGGCGGCTCGCGCCCTGACGTACCAGGCCGCGGCGAAGTCCGAGCGCGGCGACGCGGACCTCACCTTCCAGGGCGCCGCGGCCAAGTGCTTCGCCTCCGACGTGGCGATGGAGGTCACCACGGACGCCGTACAACTCCTCGGCGGCTACGGCTACACCCGCGACTACCCGGTCGAGCGCATGATGCGCGACGCGAAGATCACGCAGATATACGAAGGCACGAACCAGGTCCAGCGGATCGTGATGGCCCGCAACCTGCCGTAGCGCCGGCTTCCGGTACAAGTCCGGAGAAGAGGCACCCCTTAAGGGGTGCCTCCGAACGCCTGTGGCCGGCCGACGGCCTGTCGCTCGGTCCTTCGTCCCCCGTGTCTCAGTCCTTCGTCCCCCATGTCCACGGGAAGCCGAAGCCGTACGTCCGGTCCATCAACTGCTGGACCGGATCCCGCTCCGTGGCGGTGTACCAGCGGACCTCGCGGCTGATCGTGAGCCCGTCCGGACCAGGTGCGGCCAGGGCGATCGCGCAGCCGTTGACGCCGCCGGGGGAGTCGTCGAGGGCGATGCGGAAGCCGCCGGAAGGGGCGGTGACCGTGGCCGTGGCGCCCAGGCGCCGGAAGTCCACGGCGCCCTCGTACACGTAGACATAGAAGAGCAGCCGCCGGAAGTGCTCACGCCGGTCGAGGTTGATCCGGAGCGTCTCCCCGTCGGACGAAGCGCCGGTGCGGTCGTCCTGGTCGAGCTCCACGTACGGCCACGTGGTCAGGGAGCCGAAGGAGTTGCCCAAGGGCTGCACCGCCAGGCCCGAGCCGTCGGTGAAGGCGGCCAGGCAGCCGAGGTCGAGGTCCGCCTCGGTCGCCGCCGACCAGTTGAGGTTCACCTGGAGGACGCCGCGCCCCGCGATGCGGGCCTGCGGCGCCGCCTTGGTGAGCGCGATGTCCGCCGACGAGGACGGCCGCGGACGCCCGTCACGAGCGGCGGCCCGCTCGCGGGCGGCGGTCTGTTCCCGGCCGGTGGCCGGCTCGCGGCCGGCGGCCTGCGCACCGTCGGCCGTGGGCCTCAGGCGGATGGTGCCGCGCGGTCGATCGTCCTTGCTCAACTACGCCCCCTCACAACGCCGTTCGGGATACTGCGGGTGCCGGGAGTTTATGCGCGGGCGCACGGATCTGGAGTACTCTCTGTGCCTTCGGTCACACGTCGGGTGCGTGTGAACTGGCGGGGGTTCAGGGGCACTTCATACGGGTGGGGATCCACGCGTGCCGTCAACGCACCCCCGCGTCCGTCGTGTTGTGGGGGTGGGCATGCCGAAAGGCGCCCTGATGGACCGTCATGTGGTCGCTCAGAGCATCAAGGATCTGGCCGAACGGCCGGCGCTCGGGACCCGGAAGGAAGAGCTGACCGCCCTCGCGGACGCGCTTCGGAACAAGGACACCGCCGCGCTCGATCCCTGGTCGGATCTCGACCTGCTCGCCGCGTACGCCCGGCCGGAGAGCCTCCACGCGACCGGCGACCGCGAGCCCGAGCACAAGGGCTGGTCCTATGCCGAAGCGGTGCTGGGCGCGCTGGTCTTCGTGCCGTTGATGCTCACCTGGTACGGCCTGACCCGGGCGTCGAGCGCGTACGGGGCGCTGACCGGAGCGGACCCGGAGGCCGCCGCCCGGCCGTTCCTGCAACTGTGGCAGTCCGGCTTCGAGGGGCGCCTCACCGGAGCGTTCACCTTCGGCCACGTGGCGATGAGTGCCACCGTGGCCATCGCCGTGCTGTTCGCCCTGGTCCTCGTGCACGGCCTGCGACGGTCCGCCGTCACGCGCCGGGAGGAGGACGCCGACCGCGCTTCCGAGGAACTGATGGCGCTGCTCGTACCGGCGCTGACCCGCGCCCAACTGCTGCTGAACCAGCAGCGGCTCAGCTCTCCCCAGCGCTTCGCCGCCGAGCTCACCGGAGCCGCGTCGACCCTCAACAAGCTGGGCAGCAAGGCCGTCCAGGTCCAGAAGGACCTCACGTCGGCCGCCTCCGTCGTGGGCGGGGCGGTGGAGGCCGCCGAGCGCCGGCTGGCCGGGGTGGACACCTCCATCCGGCCCCTGGAGGCCGCGGCCGGCCGCATCGAGGCGGCGGTCAGCGACGGGGGAACGCAGGTCCGCAAGGCGCTCGACGACGTCCGCGACGCCAGTGGTGAGGTACGGCTCGCCGTGGAGGGCGCCGGTGACCGTGTCGAGGAGTCCGTCACCGTACTGGCCGCGTCCCAGCGGGCCTACACGACGGGTATCGAGGTGGCCTCGGACGTGTCCGTCCAACTGCTCGGCAGGCTCGGTGACGTCACGGAGGGCACGGCACGCGCCGTCGAGGAGTCCCAGCACGCGGTGCGTGAACTGAGCGCCCACACGGAAGCGCTGCGCGCGGCGGCCGACAAGTTCTCACGGCTCGCCGACGAACTGCGGGCCGATCCGGCGCCGCGGCCGGCCGACGGCCAGGACGTCGGAGAGCCGGAACTCGCGGACCAGACCCCGCAGCTGCCTCCGGCGTCCCTGACCGAGGCCCGATGAGGAGGCCGGCGAGCCGGAAGGGCCGGAGGTTCCAGCCACTGCATCTGGCGGGATGGCTGTTCGCGGACATGCTGCTCGTTCTCGCCCTGGTGGCCATGGGAGACCAGGGAGACCCACAGGCCGCGAAGACCCCGGGCCCCTCGCCCTCCCCCTCGGCGTCGGAGCAGAGCAAGAAACCCCGGAACAAGGGCCCCCGGGCCGTGGTCCGCACGCCGGTCAAGGTGGGTGTCGACGCGAGGGCAGGGGACAAGGACGCCATCGTGCGCGAGCTGCGCAAGGCGACGGCACGCTACGAGGGGCGGCAGGCCGCCTTCGTGCTGACCTTCGGCCGCCACACCGACCCGGGGGCCGGCGGCAGCTACGCCCACGAGGTCAACGCACTGCTGGAGAAGGCCCGTTCGGACATGTTCCGCGGCGCCACCACACGCGACTTCTGGAAGGGCGGAGCCTCCTCGGGCCACGCCGACATCGAGATCTACTTCTACACGTACTGACCGTCCACCTGCACTGACCGTCCACCTGTACTGATCGTCCACCCGTACTGATCTTCTGCACGTACTGATCCGGAGGCACGAGACCTTGCAAATCCTGCCCTTCTACCTGCTCTGTGACGAGTCCGGGTCGATGTCCGGCGATTCGATCGACTCCATCAACGGCGCACTTCCGGAACTGCACCACGAGATCAGCACCAACCCCACCGTCGCCGACAAGACCCGTTTCTCCCTCATCGGCTTCTCCGACAGCGCCACCGTGCTCCAACCACTCGTCGACCTCAGCGACATCGACGAAGTGCCCGCGCTGGCCGCAGGCGGGCTCACCTCGTACGGCGACGCGTTCCGCACGTTGCTGCGCTGCATCGAAGCCGATGTGGCCGCGCTCAAGGCGGAGGGCCACGAGGTGTACCGCCCGGTGGCCTTCTTCCTGTCCGACGGCATTCCCACCGACTCGGACTGGGAGCAGGCGTACAAGGAACTGACCCAGTCCCGGTTCTGTCCGAAGATCATCGCCTTCGGCATAGGCGAGGCGCAGGAGTCCACGATCGGGCAGGTCGCCAACTTCCGGGCGTTCATCCAGAAGGACACCTCGGTGTCCCCGGCCCAGGCACTTCGCGAGTTCGCGTCCAGCCTCACGCGGTCGATCGTCCGGTCCGCCGGGAGCATCGCGGCCGACGGCGGCAACGGATTCACGCTGGCCGTGGACGACACCGTGCCCGGCTTCTCCACCGTCTCCCTCGACAAGCTGTGAGGTCACTCCGATGGGACAGGACAGGAGCGCCGCGCACATGAACGCCGGACCGTCCCATGCCGACCCGCAGCGGCACGATCCGCTGGACGAAACGTGGCGGACCGTCGACCAGTTCTTCTCCGAACCTCCGGAGCCCGCCCCGGCCGCCGTCGGTCCCGAGCCGGCACCGGAGCCACCGCCGGTGACGCCGCCTGCCCAGCCGCCACCGCCGGTGACGCCGTACGCCACCGAGCCGGCGCCCGCGCCCGCGCCCGCGCCCGGACCCGCACCCCAGGAAGCCGCCCTCCAGGAAGTCGCACCCCAGGGCGTTGCGCCCGAGGAAACCGCGGCACAGGTCCCCGTCCTCCCCGTCCTGGGTGTCCCCCCGCACTCCGGCCGGAAGCCCCCGATGTACCCACCGGAACCCCGTGGTGTCCCGGCGGTCCGGCACGACCCGACTGCGGCTCTGATCCCCGACATGGTGGTGGACGGCGCCGCCTACGGCTCGCTGACGGTGCGGGCGGCCTCCGTACGCGGCGACTCGCACCGCTATCAGAGCGAGCCGCGCCAGGACTCCCTGGCCGTGGCGCTCATCGGTGCGCCCGGCCCCGAGGGGCTGCTGCTGCTCGCCGTGGCGGACGGCGTGGGTTCGGCAGCGCGTTCGCACGTCGGCTCGCAGGAGGCCTGCCGGCTCGCCGCGATACACCTGGACACCGTCTCCGCGGAACTCGGTGCGGCGCTGCGCGCGGGTGACCAGAGCCGGTTCGCCGAGCTGGTGGACGCCGCGGTGGGGCGAGTGGGAACGCTCCTGACCCACCACTCCTACGAGCGGGGCGACGACCCGGCCGCGTACGCCACCACCCTGCGTGCCCTGCTCGTGCCCCTGGACCCGGAGATCCGCACCCGCGGATTCCTGGCCGTCGGCGACGGCGGCACCGCTCTGCTGCGTGACGCCCAGTGGAACCTGTCCCTCACGGATCCGGAGCACGGCGGCGACGGGATGATCGACACTCGCACGGCGGCGCTGCCGTACAGTCACCGCGCCCGCGCCCAGCTCCTCGGTCCGGTCCTGCCCGGCGACGTACTGGTCCTGTGCACGGACGGCCTGTCCACGCCGCTCGCGGGGGACGACGGGATGCGGGACTTCCTGCGTTCCGCGTGGGGTGCCGGGGCCGTTCCCGCCCCTGCCGATTTCCTCTGGCAGCTGCAGTACCGGGTGAAGTCGTACGACGACGACCGCACCGCGGTCGTGCTCTGGGAGGGCACGCCGTGAGCCCCGCCGACGGAGCCGATGTCCCGCTCGGCGCGCTCACCCTGGGGATCCGCGTCGGTGACGGCGGCCAGGGCGAGGTGTACGACGTGGACGGCGGCCCGGGACGACTGCTGTACAAGAGCTACCGCGAGCCGCGGAAGGTCGACGGCGGGGAACTCGGGGCCCTCGTGGCGCTGCGCCAGGGACTCGCCCCCGCCGACCGGGACCGGCTGGACCGGGAGACGGCGTGGCCGCTGTGCCGGGTCATGGACGGCGGCCGGGTGACCGGCTTCCTCATGCACCGCGCCCCGGACTCCATGACCTGGCGGACGTCGCGCGGTGACACCCGGCTGACCGAGCTGTCGTATCTGCTGCGCGCTCCCAAAGCCGCCTGGCAGGCCGTTCAGCAGCCGTCTCCGGCCGAGCGGTACGCCCTGGTGGTGGCCGTCGTCGAACTCTTCCAGTGGCTGCACGCACTGGGACTCGTCGTCGGGGACGTCTCGCAGGCCAACGTGCTGTGGACCGTGCGACCGGGGCCGGCCCCGTACCTCCTCGACTGCGACGGGGTGCGCCTCGTGGGACGGCCGCCGGTCCTGGAGCAGGCGGACACCCCGGACTGGCATGACCCGCTGGCGTCACCGGGCTCCGTCACCGTGGACAGCGACCGCTACAAAGTGGCCCTGCTCGTGGGGCGCGTCCTGGGCCAGGACGCCTACGCGGCTCCCGGCACGCCCCTGCAACCGTTGCCCGGCGTGCTCGACGACCGACGGGAGAACGCGGTCAGGGCGCTCTGGGAACAGGCCGCAGGACCGCGCGGCAGCAGACCGCACCTGGGCCAGTGGCGCACGGCCCTGGCCGGCCGGGACACCATCAGACTCCTCGCCGCCGAGCCGCCCCCGAAGCCCACTGTGGACCGCTCGAAGTTCGACGGCCCCCGCCACCGTGGACGCATCCCCCTTCGCGACTGATCCGCCGCTTCGCGCACCTCGGACCGCCCTGCAGACGTGCAGAAACGGAGTTCAGCCGTCCAGCAGGGCACTCAACGCGCCACGGAGATCCGCCGGTTCGCGATAGTGGACCCCCCGCATCCCGAGCGCGACCGCCGCCTCCACGTTCTCCAGGGTGTCGTCCACGAACAGGCAGCGCCCGGCGGGAGCGCCGGCCCGTTCAACGGCGATCTCGAAGATGCGCCGGTCCGGCTTCACGACACCCACCCGCGCACTGCTGACGACATGGTCGGCGAGATCGGTCAGACCCATTTGCCTCCAGGTCCTCCTCCAACCGGCGTTGTCGATGTCACAGAGCACCGCGTCGAACGGTGGTCGATCGGCGGGCGGTCTTCCGGTGGGGTGGGAGATCGTCATGGCGGCAGCCTGGCATCCGGGCTCAGGAGGCCGTCTCCCGGGCCGCGCGGGCGCACGGCAAGGGCAACGGCAAGCAACCGCGGGTGCAACGGCAAGGGCCCCGCCGAGTGGATCGGCGGGGCCCCGGAACGCGTACGCGTACGGCGGAGGTCGGTCAGTTGCCCGACACCGTTACCTTCTCGTCGTTCTTCAGCTCCTCCACCAGTTGCTTGACCTTGGTGGTGTCCCACTGGAGGTTGCCGTTGGCGGAGTTGCCGGAGATGGGCATGTTCATGGACTTGCCGTCGCCGCCGGTGATGCCCTTCATGGCCCAGAACATGGAGGCGAGGTCCCAGAGGGACATGTCCTTGTCGACGGTGAGGGTGCCGAGGCTGGAGCTCATCGTCGGGTAGAGCTTGAAGGGGTTCAGGATCGTGGACGGGGTGGCCGTCTGGTTGGCGAGGGCCGCGAGGAACTTCTGCTGGTTCTTCGTACGGTCCAGGTCGCTGCCCGCCAGCGCGTACCGGGTACGCACGAAGGCCAGCGCCTGCTCGCCGTTGAGGGTCTGCTTGCCCGCCTCGAAGTCGGCGCCGGACTTGTCGTCCTTCATGCCGCCCTTGGGGATCTCGATCTCCACGCCGCCGACGGAGTCGACGATCTTCGCGAAGCCGGCGAAGCCGATCTCCGCGTAGTGGTCGATACGCAGCCCGGTGTTGGCCTCGACGGTACGCACGAGCAGCTCGGGCCCGTCCTCCGCGTACGCCGCGTTCAGCTTCACCTGACGGCCGGTGCCCGGGAAGGTCTTGCCGGACTCGGAGCCCTTGAACGTGGGGATCGTCACATTCGAGTCGCGCGGCAGCGAGATCATCGTGTTCCCGTTGTCGCCGACGTGCAGGATCATCATCGAGTCCGTGCGCTTGCCGTCGGCGGAGCCCGTGTGGAGCTTCTTCTTCTCCTCCGCGGACATGCCCTCGCGGCTGTCGGAGCCGACGATCAGGTAGTTCGTGCCCTCGCCCGCGTCGGGCCGGTCGATGACCTTCGACAGGTCGACGTCCCGGTTGAGCTTGGAGTCGGCCCAGAAGTACGTGCTGACGGAGACCACGAGCAGGAGCGTGACCAGCGTGATCGCGGTCCACTTGATCCGCCGGCGCCAGTTCGGCGCGGGCCGCGGCCCCCGCCCGTGCGGCCCCGGCGGGTCCTCAGGACCCCCGCCGCCCGGCGAGCCGTACACCTGGCCCGTGTTGTACCCGCTGTCGTAGCCGCCCTCGCCGTAGCCGTCCGTGTACGTCGGCTGCGGCGGGACCCCTCGAGGCGGCGAGGAGCGCGGAACGGCCCCGGGGCCGCGCTGCACCTGCCGCATCACGCGGGCGCCCTCGGGCCTGGCGCTCGCGCTGCCGCGGCCGTACTGGTCGCCGCCGTTGTTTCCGGACCGTCCCTGGGGCCAATCGTTCATGCGCCCCAGTGTGCAGTGCCCGCCTGTGCTGCATACAAGAGTCTTCGGAAAATCGCACCACGGCTGTTGCAGAGCTGATGCAAATCAGCCCTTGCACGCCCCGGCATAAGGTGGACGCCATGACAGACCAGGCTCGCGCCCCGGAATCCGATATTCCGGGCAAGCCGATTTCGGCGTCCCGGACCACCCTCAGCCACATCATGACCCACAACGACACCAACCTCCTGGGAACGGTGCACGGTGGAGTGATCATGAAGCTGGTCGACGACGCGGCCGGCGCCGTGGCCGGCCGGCACTCCGGCGGGCCCGCCGTCACCGCCTCGATGGACGAGATGGCCTTCCTGGAACCGGTGCGCGTAGGCGACCTGGTCCATGTGAAGGCACAGGTCAACTGGACGGGTCGTACGTCGATGGAGGTCGGCGTCCGCGTTCTCGCCGAGCGATGGAACGAGTCGACGCCACCCCAGCAGGTCGGTTCGGCCTATCTCGTTTTCGCCGCGGTTGACGCCGATGGCAAGCCCCGACGGGTACCTCCGGTGGTTGCGGAGAGTGAGCGGGATCGGCGTCGGTATCAGGAGGCGCAGATCCGTCGTACCCATCGGCTTGCTCGGCGGCGGGCGATCATGGAGTTGCGGGAGAAACGTTCCGCTGAGGGGCTGGATGACTAGGGCTCCGCGGGTCGTGTGGAAGCTGCGGGCCGGATGTGGCTGGTCGCGCAGTTCCCCGCGCCCCTGAGGGGCGCGCCCTTGTCGGTCGGGATTTGAAGGTTCGCTGGGGGATTCGGAGGTGGGCCCTCGGTGGATTGGTGGTCTACGGGCATACCACCTGGTCTCCTGTCACCGCGCCGAACTCACCCTGGGTCGGGTCCTCTGCCCGTACCTTTCGGACCTCCTTGAAGTCCGAGCCCGCGATCACCCTCAGTAAGGGGCCCAGGCCCTTTGCCGGTCGTAGTTCGCTGCCCGGCAGGGCCGTCGCGAGGGACTTCGCGGAGCGGTCCCAGCCGGGGTCGTACTGGACGACCGTGCGGTGGACCGAGCGGTCGCGGGCGTTCACGGGAGCCCGTGTCGTGCGGAAGCCGGTGGCGGCCAGGGCGCTGTCGACGCGGCGGCCGAGCCCGGGGGTCGTGGTGCCGTTCTCGACCTGGACCCGGATCTGCTGCGGGGCGACATCGACGAGCAGGGCCTTCGAGCGGACCCGGTGGGGGGCGAGCGGCTTGTCGTCGCGCAGGGTCCTGAACAGCCGGCCCGCCTTCTTCTCGTCCCACTTCAGGGTCGAGCCGATGCCCTTCACGGCGTACCCCATCGTCCCGATCGGGACGGTCGTGAACTCCGACGAGGACGGCGAGAAGGTCCGCATCGCCCGCCCCAGGTCGATCAGCTCGTCCGTCCCGAAGCCCTTGTCCGCGCGCACCGAGCCGAGCACGGCCCCTGTCACGTCCTGGAACTTGATCGGGTTGAGCAGCACCCCGGACGAGGTGGCCCGGGCGATCAGCGCGGCCAGGAACCGCTGCTGACGCTGCATCCGGCCGAGGTCCGAAGCCCCGTCGGTGTGCCGCGCGCGCACGTACTGCAGGGCCTGCCCGCCGTTCAGATCGTGCGTCCCGGCCGGCAGGTCGAGCCCGGTGTACGTGTCCTTCAGCGGCCGCACCGTACAGATCCGCACCCCGCCGAGGACGTCCACGGTCTTCATGAAGCTGGTGAAGTCGACCTCCAGATAGTGGTCGATCTTCACATGGGTCATGTTCTCGACGGTGCGGACGGTCAGCTGGGGTCCGCCTTCCGCGTACGCGGCGTTGAGCTTGAGCGGGTGCGCCTTGTGCTGTTTGCCGGTGGTCCTGTCGGTGTGCGCGGGCGTCTCGGCGTACGAGTCGCGCGGCAGGCTCACGATGCTGGCCCGCTGCCGGTCCTCGGAGAGGTGCACGATCATGATCGTGTCCGTGCAGCGGCAGGGGGCGCCACCGAGCCGGTACTTCTTCTTCTCCGCCGGTGTGATCCGGTCCCGGCCGTCGGTGCCGACGAGGAGCACGTTCATGCCGTCGCCCCGCGCGGGCCGGTTCTTCATGTCCTTGAAGGGGTCGATCCGGTTGATGTCGGAGTCGAGCCCCGTGACCACCGCGTGCCCGATGCCGGCCGCCGCGAGCACGGCCACCGACAGCGAGGTCGCCACCCGCATGGCCCAGCGCGGCCGCTTGCGCCGTACGGGCGTCCGCCGGGGGCGGGGCCGTTGAGGGCGCGCGGGGGAGCGGGGCGGGGAGGACAAGGCGGACACCTCCGCGTCGGCCGGGTGTGGGGGTCCGTGAGCACCGTAGGGCCATACGATCTGCGGCCCGGCGCAGGGACCGGGCGGCGCGCGTCCGTGTCCCCCATTCGCGGTAACGTAATCCGCGATGAACGCCAAGCCCGACGTGCAGCTCCCCGCCGTGTCCGTGATCATGCCCGTCCTCAACGAGGAACGGCATCTGCGCGGAGCCGTCCAAGCGATCCTCGCCCAGGAGTACGCAGGCGAGATGGAGGTCGTGATCGCCATCGGTCCCTCGACGGACCGTACGGACGAGATCGCGGCCGAACTCGTACGCGAGGACTCTCGTGTACACACGGTCCCGAACCCGACCGGCCGCACCCCCGCCGCGCTGAACGCCGCGATCAAGGCGTCCCGCCACCCGATCGTGGTACGCGTCGACGGGCACGGCATTCTCTCGCCGAACTACATCGCGACCGCCGTCCGCCTCCTGGAGGAGACCGGCGCGCAGAACGTCGGCGGCATCATGCACGCCGAGGGCGAGAACGACTGGGAGCACGCGGTCGCCGCGGCCATGACGTCGAAGATCGGCGTGGGCAACGCGGCCTTCCACACGGGCGGCGAGGCCGGAAAGGCCGAGACCGTGTACCTGGGCGTCTTCCGGCGCGAGGCCCTGGAGCAACAGGGCGGCTACAACGAGGAGTTCATCCGCGCCCAGGACTGGGAGCTGAACTTCCGGATCAGGGAAGCGGGCGGCCTCATCTGGTTCTCGCCCGAACTGCGCGTCTCGTACCGCCCGCGCCCTTCGGTGAGGGCCCTGGCCAAGCAGTACAAGGACTACGGCCGTTGGCGCCACGTCGTCGCCCGCTACCACTCCGGCTCGATCAACCTGCGCTACCTCGCCCCACCGGTCGCGGTGTGCGCGATCGCGGCCGGCATCGTGGCCGGCGCCGCCCTGACCCCCTGGGGCTTCCTGGTCCCCGGCGGCTACCTCGCGGCGATCGCCCTCGGGTCCGTCCCCGCGGGCAAGGGGCTGTCACTGAAGGCGCGGCTGCAGATTCCCGTCGCCCTTGCCACCATGCACATGTCGTGGGGCTTCGGCTTTCTGACCAGCCCGAAGTCGCTGGCGAAGAAGGTCATCGCTTCACGGCGGCCAGCGGTGCTGAGCGAGGCCTGATCTCGACAGCGGCAGCGACAGCGGCAGGGTCCGGAGACGACACGACGGCGCCCGGCGTACACCGCCGGGCGCCGTCGTGCGGTCCGAGTACGAACTCCCGTCGGAGGTTCAGCACTTGCTGCTGTCGGCCACCGAACCGCCGTCGTCCAGATTCCCGTTCCACACCCAGCCGCCGGTGGCGGAGCTGGGCACGTCGACATGCGTCCAGCGGTTCCCGGCGGAGTTGATCACCCAGCAGTCGTAGTACAGGTTGTAGTTGCCGCCGACCGCGATGTTCACCGCGCAGTCCGAGCTCGGGCCGAGGCGGACCCGCGCGAAGCCCTCCTTGGCGTGCCCGACGCCGGTCGACTTGTTCGACCAGCTGGGGCGAACGCAGGCGTCGGCGGCCGCGGAGGCTGACGGAGCCGTGGCGGTCAGGGCGCCCGCGGTCAGCAGTGCGGACGCGGCCGCCGTCATGAAACGGATCTTCTTCATCGGTATCTCCCCGTGTGTTCGTGTCACCGGGCCTCCGGTGCCGTGTGCCGCGTGGTGGGTCAGCGGGCGCCGGCCGCCGCGGCGGCCTTGAGGATCGCTTCCTTGCGGTCCTTGAGCGTGTTCAGCTGCTGCTGGTTCTTCTCGACGGCCCGGTTCTGGTACGCGACTTCGACGGCGTACCAGGTGCCGATCACGTTGTGCTTGCGCTTGCACGCGACATCGGCCTCGGCCACCCGGATCTCCTCCGGCGTGGCGTTCGGCGCCTGCGCGAACCGCTTGTCCTCGACGGCGGCCATGGGGTGTGCGTAGGAGTAGCCGCTCTCCTTCATGCAGGCCGACCAGGCGGCGAACACCTTCTTCACCCGGGAGTCCTTCTGCGACTCCTGATAGGTGTAGCCGGCGAGCTGGTCCGCGAACTCCTCCTTGTCCGGGTGGACCTTGGGCCCCGCGGAGGCGAGGTCGCGCAGGGACTTGCCCCAGCAGCCCCCCTTCGGGATCGCCTTGCCGTTCTGCTCCTGCTGCGCCTTCTGACCGTCCTGCGGTCCGAACAGCACAAGGGACTCGGCGGGCGAGTAGTTCTCCTTCGGCGGTTTGGCGCCGCGCGCGGTGGGGTCCGGGTGGTAGCCGTAGCGCGAGGCGGTGGCCGGGTCGGTCACGCCGTAACGGTGGGCGTCGCGCAGCGCCTTGTCGCCCCGGTAGAGGGGTCGCGGCTCCAGGCCGAAGCCGAAGTCGCGCATGCAGTCGGCGGCGAGCAGATCCTCACCCTGCCGCTTGGTGCGCTCCTCGGCGTCGGTCCAGGCGTACGCCTCCAGCGGCAGTTGCAGATTGCGCGCGCCGGACATGGACGGTGTGGCCGTGACCTTCGGAGGGTTCTTGAAGTCGACCGGAGGCGCCTCTTTGGAGCGGCTGCCCGGTTCGTCGTCGCTGTCCGAACCAGATGCGCAGCCGGTCAGCCCGAGGGCGGCGCAGACGAGCGCCGCCCCGAGCAGTCGTGCGGTGGTACTGCGTGACATGTGGTCGTCCGCTGCCTAGAAGGGCTCGTAGCTGGACGCGTTGTTGTTCTGCAGCCAGCCAGGCGTGTTGCGGCGCACACCGTCGCAGGTGTGGTTGTGCCGCTGCCCGTTGAAGTTCGAGTTGAAGAAGATCGCGTAGTTGTAGCGGGTGCCGGCGCACTTGGCGGAGGACGCGTTGTTGCCGACGACCTGGCCCCTGCCCGCGCCGCTCGAGAGGAACACCTCGAGGTGGTGGTTCGGGGCCTCGTCGTAGAAGTCCCTGAAGGACGAAGCCCCGTACTGGGTCGAGTGGTAGTACATGCACAGCTCACCGCTGTTGCAGTTGCCGTCGTCGTAGTCGGCCTGAGCCGGCGCCGTGCTCAGCGCGATGGTCCCGAGCGCGAGCGCCGCCGCGGCGAAGAGAGAGCGAACTCTCATGGTGTCCTCCCGTTGTTTGTGAGCTTTATGTGCTCAACGGCGAAGGATCTTGGCATGACTTTTGTTCAGATGGGTGGCTTGGGCGGTCCATATGACTGAAAAATGATCACTGTGGCCGTAAGTGATCGTTCGGTAAAGGGCGTGAAACGAAAGCGACTTGACAGTGATCGAAGTCAAATGGTCATCTCTTGGGCGACCATGACGATGTGACGCCCTGACCCGGCACACCTCGTCCACAGTTGGGGGAGTGTGCGGTGTCGAAACAGGGGGACAGCTCCGGCCTGACCCGGCGCAAGCGGTCGCTGACCGCCGTCGCCGTGGGGTCCGTGGTGCTTGTCGGCGCCGCGCTGTGGACCTCGGTCTATGTGAAGTCGCCGGCGCAGGCCGCCGCCGAGGCGCAGCCGCCGGCCCCCGATGTCCTCACCGCAACCGTCGAACGGCGCGTGCTCGCCGACACGGTCGTCACACGGGGTGCGGTCTCGGCGTCGCAGACGGTGGACATCGCCCCGGGCGGAACGGCCGCGGAGGACGCCGCCAGGCCCGTGGTCACCAAGGTCATGGTGCGCTCGGGCCAGACGTTCCGAGGCGGCCGGGTCCTCGTCGAGGTGTCGGGCCGCCCGGTGTTCGCGCTGCGCGGCAAGCTCCCCGTCTACCGGGACCTCAAGCCCGGCTCCCACGGAGATGACGTACGCCAGCTCCAGGAGGCGCTGCGCGACCTCGGTCATGCCACGGGCGCCGACGCCGCGGGCACCTTCGGCGCGGGCACCAAGGCGGCCGTCGGCGCGTTGTACGCGTCCATCGGCTACGAGCCGGTGACCACGGGCGGCGGCAAGGACGGCGGCGACCCCCTGGAGGGCGCACGCGACGAGGTGAAGGGTGCCCAGCGCGCGCTCGACGGCCTCGTGCGGGACAAGGCCGACGCCGACGAGATCCGTTACGCACGCGAGGACCTGGCCGAGGCCGAGTCCGAACTGGCCGATGCCGAGGCGGTGTCGGGGCCGATGGTGCCCGCCTCCGAGGTGGTGTTCCTCTCCGGTTTCCCCGCCCGGGTCGACAGCATGACCGCCAAGGTCGGAGCGGCCGCGGGCGAGAAACTCGCCACCGTCTCCGCGGGGAAGCTCGTCGTCACGGGTTTCCTCGGCGCCCAGGAGAAGGACCTGATCCGCCCGGGCCAGAAGGTCCAGGTGCTGTCCGAGGTGTACGGCGACGAACTGACCGGCACGGTCAGCGCCGTCGCGAACACTCCCACGGTTCCCGAGGCGGACGGCGAGGGGGCGGCCGCGGAGGCGCCCGCCGGACAGGGGTACGCGGTCACCGTGAAACCGGACCGCGCACTCCCCGGCCGCCTCGCGGGTCAGGATGTACGGCTCACCGTCGAGGCGGGTTCATCCGGCGGGAAGGTCCTGGTGGTCCCGGTCTCCGCGCTGTCCGCCGGGGCCGACTCGCGCACCAGGGTCACCGTGCTGGAGCGCTCCGGCGACCGGCGCCGTGTCGAGGTGCGCCCCGGCACCTCCGGTGACGGCTACACCGAGGTGACCCCGGTGGGCGGGGCCCGGCTCGCCGAGGGCGACAAGGTCGTCGTGGGCGTCAGGCCTGCGGAGGGTGACGAGGCCGCCAAGTGACCACACCCGCCGTGCCGCCGGTCATCGAGTTCCGCGGCGCGGGTCTCACGTATCCCGGGCCGCCGCCCGTACCGGCCCTGAAACCCTGTGACCTGGTGATCCGGCACGGGGAGTACGTCACGATCGTCGGACCCTCCGGCTCCGGCAAGTCGACGTTCCTCAACATCGCCGGGCTGCTGGACGCACCCACCGAGGGGCAGTACCTCCTCGACGGCATCGACACCGGACCGCTGGCCGACGCCGACCGCACCGGACTGCGCGGACGGCGCATCGGATTCGTGTTCCAGAGCTTCCACCTGCTGCCGCACCGCTCCGCGCTGGAGAACGTCGAGCTGGCGATGGTCTACAACGGCGGGGTGCGCCGCGGCCGCCGGGAGCGGGCCCGCGAGGCACTGCACCGAGTCGGCCTCGAACACCGGACCGACGCACTGCCCACCCGGCTCTCCGGAGGCGAACGCCAGCGCGTCGCCATCGCCCGGGCCCTGGTCGCCCGGCCGTCGCTGCTGCTGTGCGACGAACCGACCGGCAACCTCGACACGCACACGGCCGAGTCGGTCCTCGGGCTCCTCGACGAGCTCCACCGGGACGGCATCACCCTCCTGGTGATCACCCACGCGCCGGACGTCGCCGCCCGCGGTCGCCGCACGATCGCCATCAGGGACGGCGCGCTCAGCGAGCAGGTGGCTGTCTGATGCCGGGCCGCAAGATGAAGTGGGTGCCGCGACGGAGGGCACGGGAAACGACAGCCGACCGGTCGCGGTTCAGTCCGCGCGACCTGCTGTCCGAGTCCGTCGCCGGAATCCTCCAGCGTCCGGCGCGCTCCGTCCTGACCGCGCTGGGTACCGTGCTGGGCGTCGGCACGTTCGTCGCGGTCCTCGGCCTCACGGCGACCACGTCCTCACAGATCGACTCCCGCTTCAACGAGTTGACCGCCACCGAGGTGACCGTCGAGGACACCGGAGGCGAGCGGCCCGAGTTCCTCCCCAACGCCTTCCCCGCCGACGCGGACCGCCGTATCGGTGCGCTGGGCGGGGTCCGCGAGGCCGGTGTGTACTGGCCCGTGCGCCTCGGGCCCGACACTGTGGTGAGCGCCGCGCCCGTCGGTACGGAGGGCACGGGGGAGCAGACGCAAGTGGTCGCCGCGTCACCCGGAGTCCTCGCGGCGGCCGGCCCGCACCTCGCGCAGGGGCGGATCTTCGACGCGTACCACGACCGGCGTGGTGAGAACGTCGCCGTGATCGGCGCCGGGCTCGCCTCCCGCCTGGGCATCACCACGCTGGAGACGGCCCCGGCCATCTTCGTGGAAGACCGTGCCTTCACGGTGATCGGCATTGTCGACGACGTGCAGCGCAAGGCGGACCTGCTGCTGTCGGTGGTGGTGCCGCGGACCACGGCCGAGGAGATCTGGGGCGGTCCGGAGGCAGGACAGCGGGCCAAGATGCTCATCTCCACCGAGCTGGGGGCCGCCCGGCAGATCGCCTCCGAGGCAGCCCTGGCCCTCGACCCCGCGCACCCCGACCACTTCAAGGTCGTCCCGCCGCCGGATCCGAGATCCCTGCGCGGCGACGTCACCTCCGACCTCAACCAGCTCTTCATGCTGATGGCCGGGATCTGCCTGGTGATCGGAGCGGTCGGTATCGCCAACACCACGCTCGTCGCCGTCCTCGAACGAACCGGGGAGATCGGCCTGCGCAGAGCGCTCGGCGCCCGAGGCCGCCACATCACCGTGCAGTTCCTGACGGAGTCGGGCGCCCTGGGGGCTCTCGGCGGGCTGGTCGGCACGAGCCTCGGCACGGTGACCGTGGTCGTCATGGCGGTGGTCCGTGACTGGACACCGGTCATCCACCCGGCGACCGTCGTCGCCGCCCCGGCGATCGGCCTGGTCACCGGGGTCCTCGCGGGGCTCTACCCGGCGTGGCGCGCCAGCCGCATCCAACCCGCGGAGGCGTTGCGCCGCTGAGGCACACCGCTCCCCGTTCGCTCAGCTCCCAGCCCCCCATGGCTCCCAAGGAAGAGACGTGCGAAAGACGACAGCGACCGCCCTGCTCGCCACAGCTCTGCTCCTCGCGGGCTGCTCCGGCTCCGGCGACGGCGACAAGACGGCCGTACCGGAGCAGCCGGACAGCTCCATCGCGCCCAAGTCGTCCAGCCTCACGGCGGATCTGGCCCTGCCCATCGAGGGCTACATCTTCTCGGAGTCCGAACTCGGCCTGATGACCGACGCGATGAGCAGCCTGGCCCAGCGCTGTATGAAGCGCTCCGGCTTCGACTACCGCCCGGACGACACGCAGTCCCCCGACATCGGGGTCATGGACCGCCGCTACGGCATTGCCAACTCGCATACGGCAGAGGCGTACGGCTATCACTTCCCGACCCCGAAGGCCGGTGAGTCGGCCACCAAGTCGCTGGGCGAGGCCGGCCGCGTCGCGCTCGCGGGCAAGCCTCTCGCGGACGGTTCGCTCGACCCCGACGGCGGGTGCATCGGCGAGGCCAAGCGACGACTGGCGGGCGGGGACGCCGAGTTCGGCCCGGACAAGTCTGCCCGCGAACTGAACATGGAGAGCTTCGTCCGCAGCCAGAAGGACCCCCGCGTCCTCACTGTCTTCCGCACGTGGTCCTCGTGCATGGCGGCCAAGGGGTACCGCTATGCCTCACCCATGGACGCCATCGACGACCCGGCGTTCGGGGCCGAGAAGACCAGCCCCGCCGAGATTTCGACGGCCCGAGCGGACGTCGAATGCAAGAAGAAGACCGGACTCGTCAGCACCTGGTTCGACGTCGAGTCCGAATGGCAGCGGGCGGAGATCGACGAGAACGCCGAGGAACTCGCCCGGATCAAGCGGCACAAGACGGACCAGCTCAAGCGGGCTGCCGCCGAGCTGGGCGAATCCCGGTGAACCGTCGCTGCCTGACCACCCCCCATCCGCAGGACAGAAGGGACACCCATCTCATGCGTTTCCGTACTTCCGCCCTCACCGCCGCCCTGGCGGCCGCCGGCGCTCTCGGCATGCTGGCCACCGCGGCACCGGCCCAGGCCGACGACATCCCGGACGGTCTGTGCGGCGGTGTCATCGATGTCGACTACTGCCTCTGGTACAACTCCGGCCAGAGGGGCGGCTGGACCAACACATACGAGAACCGCTCGAACTGGGCCGGCTGGAACTTCTCGAACGGCGGCCAGGGCACCAACGGCGTGGGCACGCCCGTGAAGAACAACGCCGCGTCCTACGCGAACAGCCACGACAGCAAGACCGGTGTCTCCTACTTCAACTCGAACTACGCCGGCGCCTCCGACGTCGCGCCGCCGCGCGACAAGGGCAACCTCTCCAACACCTACAACAACAACGCGTCCTTCCGCTGGCGCTGAGCCGACGCTGACCCCGTAGGCCCTGCGGGAACTGGAGCGGGCCCCTCCCCGGTGGGGGAGGGGCCCGTCCTCGTCAGGAGCGCTGCTCTTGCGCCAGTCGGCTCGACGCTGAGGTCAGCCGCAGTGTTTCGCCCCGTAAGCGGTTCCGAACGCCTTGTTGCCGTTGTAGTTGATGCGCCCCGAGATATTGATGCAGTGGTTGGCCGCGCTCACCGTGACCGGCCCGGCGTAGTACTTGAAGGGGTAGTAACCCTCGAAGTCCTGATCCTGTACATGGCACGTGGAGGAAGGAGACGTTTCGGAACAGCGCGTGATCGTCACCTCCATGTACTTGTCCACCCCGTACCCACCCGCGGTGGTGGCGACGTTGACCGCGCAGTTCTTGCCGGTCGACGAGTCGTAGTACACGTGGAGGGTGCCGTACGTGGTCGAGCCGTACTTCACGGGGTAGGTGGCGATCTGGTTGCCCGCGCAGCCGTAGCCGCCGGCCGAAGCCGTGGGAGCGCTGATGACCAGGGTGGCTGCCGCGATGCCGAGTGCGGCGGCGGCACTGCCAAGTCTCTTGCGTATAGCCATGATTGATCCCCCTATGTGGTTACAAGATCGGTCGTTGTGGTACCGAGCGGTGATCTTGGCATGTCGGAGATCAACACGAACATGTCATGCTCATGAATTGGCTCAAATCCGCAGCGCGGTTGGCCGGAAGATACTGATCATGGATCCAGTGTCTCGGATCTCGGATCCAGTGCCTCGGATGCCGCGCCTCAGATCGGCTGTCAGGCCGGATGTGTCAGGGGGTCTCGTCCTCCCTGGACGAGACCCCCTGACACAGCACGGCCGGCCGCCGCACCGTCACAAGCGGTAGGGCTCGTACACCGGCATGCACGCGTCACTGTCGGAACCGCTCACGGCGTCGGCATCCTTGGGGAGATCCCCGGCCTCGGGCGCGGACTGCTTCGGATAGGCCGTGCCGGTACGCCAGTCGGCGCCCACGACAAGGGTGACTCCGGATACGTCGGTCGACTTCTTCACCGAACTCAGCGGAATCCCCAGCGACTTGGCCACGCGCTGGGCGTCGCCCTCCAACTCGGCGCTCGGGAAGCGGACGACCGTCTTGTCCTCGGCCACCGCCGACAAGTCGGCCGCCGCCTTGGTGAAGCCCTTCTGGGCGAGCAGCTGGGTGATCGCGTTCGCCCTGCCGCCGACCGGGCCGAGCGTGGCCGACCGCGTGCCGTTCTGCACCACCACGCCGATCTCGTCGTCCGCGGCCGCGGGGTCCTTGGAGACCGGCTCCGCGGCCGGCTTCTTCTTCGAGTCCCCGCCCTTGTCGAACGGGATGTCGTCGCGGATCATCGTCCACATCTTCTCGGCGTCGGCGCCCGCCGGGATCAGATGGTTCGCGTCCAGAGGGTCCTTGACGGTCGGAATGGTCGTCATGGTGATGCGGCCGGCCGGCACCGTCTTGAGCTGCATGCCCAGGTCGTACAGTTCCTTGACCGAGCCGAGCTCCTCGGAGACCTTCAGGGACTTCGTGGCGGCCTCGGCCAGGCTCATCAGCCGCCCGCCGTCGGTGAAGACGTTTTGGTCCTTCAGTGTGCGGATCATCGAGTTCATGTACATGTGCTGGGCCTTGGCCCGGCCCAGATCGCTGTAAAAGGCGTGCCTGGTGCGCAGCCACTGCAGTGCCTTCTTGCCCTTGACCTTCTGCTTGCCGGCATCCAGCTTCAGGCCGGAGCCGCCGGAAACGCCGGGCAGCGGGCGGTCCCACATCTTGTGCTCCACGCAGACCTCGACACCGCCGATGGCGTCCGCCATCTTCACCACACCCGCGAAGTCGATCGTCATCCAGTGGTCGATGTAGACCCCGGTGAGGTTCTGCCAGGTGGCAAGGGTGCAGCCGGCTCCGCCGCGGCCCAGCGACGCGTTGATGATGTTGTTGGTCGCCGGGTACGGCTCGTCGGTCTCGGGGTCAGTGCACTTCGGGATGTCGACCCGGGTGTCGCGCGGAATACTCACGACGGCGGCGCTCTTGCGGTCCGCGGCCAGGTGGATGAGCATCTGGACGTCGCCCAGCGGTTTGCTGCCGACCTGGTCCCTGCTGCCGCCGAGCTTGACGTTCTCCGTGGAGTTACGGCTGTCGGAGCCGATCAGCAGGATGTTCAGCGGTGTCTGGCCGGCCGCGTTCGGTTTAGCCTTCTCCGCCTTGGAGTCTCCGCTGGTGCGCTCGCCCTTGCGTATGTTGCTGTTCAGATGCTGGTAGTAGAGATAACCGGCGCCGGCCGTCCCGAGTATGAGCACCGCGAGAGTCGCGGCGGACCACCGGAGTATGCCGTGTTGTTTGCCGCGGCGTCGCGGTGATCTGCCGTGCCGGCCACCGCCGGCGTCACCCCCCTCCGACTTGGCACCACCACTGCGCGAGCCGCCGTCCCCCGCGGCCGACTGGTCACGTGGTCGGGTCCCCTCCCCACGCACGTTGCTTTGCACCATCTCCCTGCCTCCCCACCCTGCGCCTGACACACGGAATCCCTCGTACGTCAGTTAGACGCACGAGGGACCCGGTGGGTTACTCGGCGCACTCAACCTTGTCTGCAGTGGACTTGTCGACGTCCGCCGACCCGGCTGCCGGAGCGGTCAGTGAAACCCCGGCCCCCTTGAAGTCCTCTCCCAGAGTCAGCGAGATCGCAGGCAGGCCCTGGGAGTTGGTCACGCTCTCGCCCGGCTTCATCGCCGACCCGGGCAGACCCATGAGGTCGGCGAGCCTACGTGCTTGATCGGCCTGGTCGGGAGCGTACTCGAGAGTCGTCTTCTTCAGCGTCACCCCGGCGTTGCCCGCGTTCTCGGACTTGGTCACGCCCTTCTCGATCTGCAGCCAGTTGAGGGCTTGCTGCGCGGACCCGGCGGGGGCGCCGCCGTTGAGGACCCTGACGCGTACCTCCGAAGGGTCGGCCTTGGTGCCCTTGAGCCGGGCGGCCACGGCGGCCTTCTCCTTCTTCTCCTGCTGCTTGACGGCGGTGAGTGACACGTCGTCCTTCACCAGGGAGAACAGCTCCCTGGCACCGGGCTCCTTGAGGACGACCGTCGCCTTGATGTCCTCGGTCGGGTTGTCGACCACCGGCACCGTCGTGAAGGACAGGTTCTTCATGTCGAACTTGCCCAGTTCCAGGCCCAGATCGCGGAGCTTGGTGATGCTGCCGATCTCCGAGTCGACGGTCAGCGCCTTGGTGCCCGCCTCGGCCAGCTTCACGAGCTTCGTCGGGCTGGTGAGGGTGTCGTTCGACTTGAGCTTGCGCATCAGCGAGCTGAGGAACTGCTGCTGGATCTCGATCCGGCTCAGGTCGCCGCCGAAGCCCACGGAGTGGCGGGTACGGACGAAGGAGAGTGCCTCCTCGCCCTCGATGGTGTGCTTGCCCTTGGGCAGGTTGAGCTTGGAATCCGGGTCGTTGATGTCCTTGGCCAGGCAGACCTCGACACCTTCGACCGCCGAGGTCAGCGTCTTGACCGCATTGAAGTCGGCCACCATGAAGTGGTCCATCTTGATGCCGGTCATCGCGGTGACGGTCCGCATTGTGCAGCTCGGCGTACGCCCTTCCTGGCCGAGGCTGTTGTTGAAGCGAGTGCTCGGCGTGCCCTTGATGACCTTGGTGCTGCCGTCCTCCTGAGTCGTCGGGCAGTCCGGGATGTCGGTGATCAGGTCACGAGGGATGCTCATCGCGGTGGCGTTCGAACGGTCCTTGGCGACGTGCAGCAGCACCGTGGTGTCGGCGTGACCGGCGCTCCCGGAGTCGCCGTACCCGGAGTTCCCCGAACCGGTGCGCTTGTCCGTGCCGACCAGCAGGATGTTGATCGCGCGGTCCTTGCTGAAACCGCCGGTGCCCGCGCCGTCGTCGGAGACCGACGTGATGTTGTTGTTGAGGTGCTGGTAGTAGAGGTACCCGCCCACGCTCGCCGCGACCAGCAGGAAGGCCACCGTGCCGCCTGTCCCGACCAAGATCTTCTTGCCCTTCGACTTCTGCGGTCGGCCCTTGCGGCGGCCTGGCGGCGGGGCCTGCGGCGTGCGTCGTCTGCGGGGTCCCGGGATGCCCGGGTCAGGTGCCTCCTCGGGCGTCCCCCGGCGCTCCCGGCCCGGCACGGTGGTCTGGCGCGCTGTTGCCCCTCCGGCGCGCGTGGCGGTTCTCCGGGGACCGGGAACCGCCGGCTGCGGTGCGGAAGCCTGCAGTCGCAGTTCGTAGTCGCCGGTGTTCGGATTGAGTACCCACTGGTCTGCGGGGTCGATATCGTCCGCCCGCCCACGGCCTTGCGCGTCCACGGTTACTTGAGTCCTCCGTCGGGGCCACGCGGCGTCTTTCCCCCTCAAAAGACGCTCGGTCAGTCGGTCCATCCAGTGCGCGACCTCAAGTCAGACCTCGGGGCCGGGTACACCGGATCGCTCACACTATCCGCCCAGTTCAGCGTCGAGCGACGCCAGTGACAAATTCCACGTACCTACAACTGGGCAATCCGACGCATTTGTTAGAGCAGGGGTTCCCCGTCTTGGTGAGCGCTTTACCCGCAGGTGTCCTCGGCGGCCGTGTTCCCGTGAAAAGTCGGCACCGGTTCCGGAGTCTCGGCGGGACCGTCGGGCCGCTTTCCGCCTGGCTTCCCGTCGTCGTACGACTCCTCTTCGTAGTCGTACGAGGAGTCGTACGCCTCTTCGTCACCGCCCTCGTACGGGGTTTCCTCATCCTCCGATGCCGCATTACCACTCTTTTTGCCGGAATCCTCCGGAAGTTCCTTCGCGACCTCCAACGGCGCGTCCTTGCGCAGCCGTTCGAAAAGCTTCTCCGCCTCGGGTTCCATGAGCTGGTCACGATTGGCGTTGTAGATGTACGACTCCCGCGGCACCGTAAGGAATTGCACGCGTTCGGTGGGGATGTTGCGCATGCCGCGCACCAGGTCGTACAGGCCCCGCAGGCTCGCCAGTCCCGGGTCGGTGGTGAGCGACGAGGTCGCCGCGTCCAGCACCGGGTAGAGCTTCACGGGATTCAGCAGTACGTCATTGCTGCGCACCTTGCTGACGAGCGCGCCCAGGAAGCGCTGCTGGCGGTCGATCCGGTCGGTGTCGCTGCCGTTGCCGAGGCTCTTGCGGGCGCGTACGTAGCCGAGGGCCTGTTCGCCGTTGAGTTTCACCTTGCCCGCGGGCAGCCGCAGTTTGGCGGCGGGGTCGTCCATCGGTTCCTTCAGGCACACCTCGACGCCGTCGACCGCGTCGACCATGTCCTTGAAGCCGTGGAAGTCCACGACCACGTGGTGGTCGATCCGGACGTCAGTCAGCTTCTCGACCGTACGGATCGTGCAGGCCGAACCGCCGCGCTGGAAGGCGTAGTTGAACATCACGAACATGGGCTCGGTGCGGCTGCCGTCGGGCCGGCGGCAGCTCGGTACCTCCACCATCAGATCCCGGGGGAGCGAGACCGCGGTCGCGCTGCGCCGGTTCGCCGCGAGGTGCAGCAGGATCGTGGTGTCCGAGCGCTCGGTGCCGGGGTCCCGTCCGTACTTGCGGTTCTCGTCCCCCGACCGCGAGTCCGACCCGATCAGCAGAATGTTCTGTGCGTCGCGTACGAGTGAGGTCGGCCGCTCCTTCTCGTACCGGGCGAGCTCGGCGGCGGCGTCCTCGTCCGACGTGATGTTGCCGTTCAGCTTCTCGTACATCGCCCAGCCGGTCCCCGCGGCCCCCAGTACGACCACGGCGACCCCGACACCCGTATACCGCAGCCACCGCCGCCTACGCCGCGCGACACCGGCACCGGTCGCGGAAGCGCCGACCCCGGGCCCCACCACGACCACCCCCTCGCCGGTCGTCCCTCCGGTGTCGCTCACGTCTGAATCCACCCCTCATGACGTACGGAACTGCTCCTACGACCATGGCCCGGGTGGGGGCGGGGGGCTTTGGGGGGTGGGCCGAATGGGGGATGCGTATGGGGGGCGGTGGGG
>NZ_VWMY01000061.1:9128-70900 GCF_008905045.1 Streptomyces albicerus | reverse complement strand
AAGCTTCGGGCCCCGACGAGGAACTGACGCACCAGCAGCAGAAGTCACGCAACTACTAACGATCAACTACTGGCGCAGGACACTAGCGCGGCATCGGCGTACCCCCGCCCGGGCACCCGGCGCGGATGGGTGCTCTTCTCGCGCTGGCCTCGGCGGCCTGTTACGGCGTCGTCGACTTCGCCGGTGGCCTGCTGTCCCGCAGGATGCA
This sequence comes from Streptomyces albicerus, assembly GCF_008905045.1. GTDB lineage: Bacteria > Actinomycetota > Actinomycetes > Streptomycetales > Streptomycetaceae > Streptomyces > Streptomyces albicerus. Next base: position 70,692 of record NZ_VWMY01000061.1, on the reverse strand, counting down.
CTTCGCGGTGGTCACGTTTCTCGGGCAGGTCGGCGGGCTGCTGCTCGCGCTCGCGATGGCACTGCTGGTGCCCGCGGAGGCGGTGCGGTCCGCCGATGTGCTGTGGGGAGCGCTGTCCGGGGTCGGCAGCGGTGTGGCCATGCACTTCCTCAACCGTGGTCTGAGCCGGGGGGCCATGAGCGTCGTGGTGCCGGTGAGTGCCGTCACCGGGGTGGCGCTGTCCGTGCTGTGCGGCGTGTGCTTTCTGGGCGACCGGCCCACTCCCCTGGCCTGGCTGGGCATCGGCGTGACGGTGCCCGCGCTGTGGTGCGTGTCCGGCGGGGGTGCTCGCCGCGGCGCGGGTACCGCGCGGGCGACCGTGGACGGTCTGCTCGCCAGTTCGGGCGTGGCGGTGCAGTACATCGGGCTGGCGCAGGCCGCTCCCGGGAGCGGGGTGTGGCCCGTGGCCGCGGGGCGAGTGGCCGCCGTCGTCCTGCTCCTGCCCAGCGCCTGGCGGCACCGCACGCAGTTCCGGCAGCCGGCGCGTCCGCTGGCCCAGGCGCTCGTGATCGGGGCGGGCGCGGCGCTCGGCCTCGCGCTCTATCTCTGGGCGGCCCAGCAGCAGATGCTGGCCCTCGCCGTCGTCCTGGCCTCGCTGTACCCGGCGATTCCGACGGTCCTGGGGCTTGCGCTGCTGGGCGAGAGGGTCAGTCCTCGGCAGGTGGCCGGGCTGCTGAGCGCGGCCGGTGCCGTCGTCCTGCTGACGTTGGGGTGAGATGCCCTGACCACCCACTTGGATAGCACATGCATTCGAATATGCGGGTAGCCTGGAAGCATGTCCACGCACCTCCAGGGTTCACTGTTCGACCAGAGCGACGACGTCCGCCTCGGTGCGCTCACGGGGCTGCGCCGGACCGTGCTCGGCGACGGGGCGTGGATCGATCTACTGCCGGGGTGGCTGCACGGGGCCGATGCCCTTTTCACGCGCCTCGCCACCGAAGTTCCCTGGCGGGCCGAGCGGCGGCAGATGTACGAGCACACGGTGGCCGTACCACGGCTGCTGGCGTTCTACCGCGCCGACGACCCCCTTCCGCACCCCGTCCTGGACGAGGCCCGGGACGCCCTTTCCTCCCACTACGCCGACGAGCTCGGCGAACCGTTCACCACGGCGGGGCTCTGCTACTACCGGGACGGCCGGGACAGTGTGGCCTGGCACGGGGACCGGATCGGCCGGGGCGCGCACGAGGACACGATGGTCGCCATCGTGTCCGTGGGCGCGCCGCGCGACCTGCTCCTGCGGCCCCGGCGCGGCGGATCCTCGGTGCGCCGGCCGCTCGGGCACGGCGACCTGATCGTGATGGGCGGCTCCTGCCAGCGCACCTGGGAGCACGCGATCCCCAAGAGCACGCGGGCGGCGGGCCCCCGAATCAGCATCCAGTTCCGGCCGCACGGCGTGCAGTGACCGCGAGGGGCTACGGCGTGCATTGACCGCGAGGAGTGAGGAGTCCCGGGTGTCGTATCCGGTCTGCCCGCCATCCCCGGCCAACTGACTGGCCGTTGCGACCGGGATAAGGCTCACGCAAGGCGAGCCGATTGGCGCTCATGGGCCCAGGACGTTTCGGCGGCGGCCGAAACGACACCCGCCCTATTTCGCCGGGAAGAGCCGCAGCTTCGCGGTGTCCCCGACGATGGCGACGACGGCGATCGACAGCTCGTTGACGGTGGAGGGCCCACCCTGGTCGGGGCGCTGCCCGAGCAGGTTGGAGGTGAATCCGCTCGGGTCGACCGAACTCAGGTCCACGCCCTCGACACCGACGGCGCTCACCCTGAACGGTCCCGCCCGAAGGCTCGCGGCGCGCGGGATCTCGGTGCCCTTCGTCACGACGACCGTGCAGCTTCCGTCTGCACACGCCCGCAGCTCGGCCGGCGTCGACGGCGTCATCGGCTTCACCGCGGTCGGCGACGGCGACGAGGAGGGCTTCGTGGGCGTGGGCGAGGCGGGCGACGGTTCGACCGTACGCGACGGTGTGGCTCGCGCGGGCGCCCCCGCGTCGTCGCCCGAGTCGGAGCCGCAGCCGGTCAGCGCGGCGGCGACGGCCAGGAGGACGCAGGCTGTCCCCGCCGCACCGCGCGCCGCAGACAGCCTGACCGTACGGCGGCGGGCCGATGTTTCCGATGTGGTCATGGGACCGTTTCTACGCACCGGTCCCCGGGAGGGGTCCCCCGCGCCCGTCACTCCGATGCAAAGACATTCCGCAGCCGTGATCGCAGCGTCGGCTGGATCGGCTCAGAACCTGGACACGGAGCTGTGGGAGATCGGGATGCACCTCCGCGTTCCCCTCCGCCCGTCCCGGTCATGGCGCAGGAGCTGAGGTGAGGTTCCCCCTGGCCCTGACCCTGTCCGCGCGGGGAGTGAACGAGAAACTCTTGGTGTCCCGTCCAAGGGAAACTTCAGCCTCCTTCTCCCCCCTGCGGAGCTACTTCGTACTGAACTTCAGTACGGCGCCATCCTTGTCGACCGCGGTGGCGTCGACGGTGGTCTCCTTGCCGCCCGCTGTGGAGAACGTGGCTTCCCCGCCGTCGCCGAAGCTCACAAAGCCCAGGAAATCCGAGGAATCGAAGCGCATGAGGGTGACTGTGGATACCTCCACGCTCACGTGCAGATACCCGTCGCCGATCACGACGTCCACCGGCTCGGTGACAAGGATTTCGCAGTTCCCGTCCTTGCAGGCTCCGGTGTCCTTGCCGTCCTTGGCCTTGGGCAGCGGGCGGCTCGGGGACGGGCTCGGGGACCCGGGCTCAGCGGACTTGGAGGGCTTCGAGGCCTTGGAGGGCTTGGAGGGCTTGGAGGGCTTGGAGGCGCTGGGTGACGGCTTGGCCTCGGATGTGTCCGTGTCCTTGTCCGACGAACAACCGCCGACGGCCAGTACGCCCACGACCACCATCGCCGCGACGCGCTTCACTCGTGCAGGCATGTCCATCCCCTCACTTCGCACCAATCCCCCTTCGTGGCCGGCGGATGATGCTGAAGAGGCTGAACCACCAGTACTCGGCTCGGAAGGCCCGGCCCTCCGAGGAGCAGGTCTGCGTCAGGCCGCGCTTGACCGCCTCCGAGAAGCTCACCGTCACCCACCTCCGTCGTCGACGTCGACGTCGACGAGCACGGTAGGCCGTCCCTACGGGGACCCCTCCCGATGATGATGGGTTCATTGTCGGATGCGGGTTGTATGTGGCTGGTCGCGCCCACGATGGGGGTCCCCGCTCGAGCGAAGCCGAGAGCGGTGGAGGAGCCGCACATTGATACAGCCCCGCGCCCTGGGTGGGGTGGCGGCGCTGTCGAGGGGTGCGTCGGTGGTGTCCCGCCGTTGATCCCGGCCCAGGGAGCTGTCGATAAACAACTCCCTGGGGCTACTGGTCGTGCCGCACAGGTGGGGTGTGGCCGGCGATCGCGGCGAATTGCTGTGCGGAGGTCACGAGTCCTGACCACCATGAGTCTGGAGGGCCGGCAACCTGGATGGGGCGGTCACCAGCGGCTCCCTCGCCGCCTGTGGTCACTTGGCGGACCCGGTCCGTCGCCCTTCCCGTCTATCGCTCCACGGCGGTCGGCGCGTCCTGACGCTCCGAGCTCCGGCACCCTACAAGCCCGTCCGTTACGGAACGTCACAGATCACCGGGTCCGACACGGCTTCTCGCCCGCTACGGATGCTGAGCCGACGTCTGCCGACCGCGACGCCACCGCAGACGGCTCTGCCGCGGTTCCTGGTCCGGCAGCCAGCCGAAGGTGAGGCAGCTGCCGACGACGCCGAGGAGGAGTCCGACGAGGAATCCGCCCAGGTTCGAGGTGAGCCAGGTGCCCAGGGAGAGCAGGACGCCGCAGATCGAGTAGAAGAGGCGTTGGGCGGGGTTGAAGAGGATCAGCAGTCCGCAGATCAGCATCACGGCCGGCAGGAGATAGCCGGCCAGGCCCTGCATACCGATGTGCATGACGACCTTCAGCGACGCCTTCTCCGTGAGGAGGATCTCCGCCCCGCCCAGGGCGAGCAGCAGCCCGCCCCAGAACGGACGCGCCGCGCGCCATCGCCGGAAGGCGACCATCAGCAGCCCTTGTCGCTGAAGCTCAGCTTCAGACCGGGAAGCTTGAACACCGCCGCCGTGGTGGCGTAGTTCGTCTGCCGCAGGTTGGCGATGTGGACGGTGTCGGCCTGCTGGCTGAAGACGCCCTTCGGGCCCTGCGCATGGGACTTGTCGAGCGTGCTGGCGTCGTTGCCGATCTCGATGTTGTCGAAGGCCGCGTCGCCCGACAGCTCGGTGGAGTCGGTGGTGAGGTTGACCGCGGACACCTTCTCCTTCCCCTCCCCGGCCCTGATGAGCAGGTTCGTGCCGCCGAGGTCGACGCTCTGACAGAGCTTGGTGAGGGTCGCCTTCTTGATCGCGGAGACCACCACCAGGACCTGGCCTCCGGTGTCACCCTCGTTGGGGCTGCCCTCGGCCATGTGGTCAAGGCCGCCGAACTGTGCGAAGCCCTCACCGTTGAGTTCCGTCGCGGTGACCGTGAACGGCATTCCGGAGATCGCGAACTGCACGCCCAGGGCCCCCTGGGCGGTGAGGATCATGAGGCCCGCGGCGAGCGCGGTGGCAGGAACCGCCATCACCGCGGCGCGGCGCAGACGGACCCGCCCACGTCTCTCGGGGACTTCGGAGGTTTCAGGCGTGGAACCGCTTTCCGACGGCTCGGAGGGGTCGGGGGTGGAACCGGCGGACGAGGTGGCGTCCGAGGACGAGGCCATTTCTGCTCCCAGGGGGCATGGTCAGTGCGGGTAGGGCTTCAGCGGCACGTTGTCCTGGCGCGGACAGCGAATGCGGCGCACACCTCCCCCACACCTCCCGGCGAGTGCAAGGGCTTTCTCGTTACGCAGCAGTAGCCGCGACGGAAGTTACCCCCGGTAAACAACGAGGGTCAAGCACCTTGTGGAAAAAGAGAGTTGGAGATGTGACCGACCCGTGGAGGGGCTCTTCGGGGGGCCCACTCCGTACGGCCGTAAAGGGCCCTCCCGTGCAGCGACGGAGATCCCTTGCCCGCAGCCTGGGACACGGGCCGCGCGAAGCGCGGGCAGTCCACCCCGGCCCCTGATTCAACGTCAACTTCCTTTCCACACCTTGACGTTGAACACCCCTCAGGTTTACAACTCTCCCTGGTTACGCACGGATCCGTGGCGCCGGATCCGTCCCGCGGCGCACGTCGACTCCCGGGCTCCGTCCCGTCACACGGTCGGCAGGCCGGTCATGTGGTCGTCAGACCCGTCACCCGGCCGGCCGACCGCACGTGCGAACCGCATCCGCTCCTCCATGGCACCGGCACGGTCGCTTCCTCCCCCTCCGGGGCCGCGCCCGGTCGCCCTACCGCCGGTCCCGTGCCGGAGGCCGTCCCTCGACGCCTCCGGCCAATCTCCCGGCAGTCACCGTCGGCCCGTCGCGTACGGAGAAGGCGCGACGGGCCGGCGGCGGCCCTTCCCCTCGCACCCCCACTCTCGGAATGAGGCACCCGCATGCGTACTCGGACTTCCCTTGCCCTGGGCGCGGCCGTCACGGCTCTCGCCCTCTCTGCGGCCGGCCCGGCCTCCGCGGCCGACGGTACGGTCCTGACCACCGGCGGCGCCGGCGGAACCGCCGTCGCGCCCGGTGACGTGCTCAGCGCCTCGCTGGCCGGCGGCACCAGCGCCACGCTCTACTCCAGCAGCACCGGAACGAGCGGCATCTCCTGCACGTCGTCGACCTTCGTCGCCGAGGTCATCGACAACCCGGCCGCGCCCGGCACGGCCACCGAATCCGTCACCAACCACACCTTCGACAGCGCCAGTTGCACCAGCAACGTCGTCGGCGTACTCGGTGTCACCCGCATCACCGTCGACAACCTGCCCTACACCACGGCCGTGACCTCCGACGGTACGGTCACCATCACCCCGGCCGACGGCTCGTCCATCCAGACGACCGTCGTACTGCGCACGCTCCTCGGCAGCATCAACTGTGTCTACCGGGCGCCCAGTCTGTCCGGCACGGCCGACAACGCCGACAACAGCATCGCGTTCACCAACCAGCAGTTCACGAAGTTCTCCGGTTCGTCGCTGTGCTTCAGCAACGGCTACTTCACGGCCAAGTACGCCCCGGTCGTGGACACGACCCAGGACGGCAGCCCGGCGGTCTTCGTCAACTGACGTCGGCCGACAGCGGTCCACACGAACGCGTGCGGGGCGGGAAGGTTTCTTCCCGCCCCGCACGCGTTCACGGCCTACTTCAGGTCACTCTTCTTGATGTAGCCCGAGTCGATGAGCACCGACTCGTAGTTGCCCTTGTCGACGCTGACCGGGTCGAGGAGGTACGCGGGGACGACCTTCTCGCCGTTGTCGTACGTAGCCCTGTCGTTGAGCACCGGCTTCTTGTCGTGGACCACGGAGTTGACCATGTACGCGGTGACCAGCGCCAGCTCACGGGTGTCCTTGTAGACGGTCTGGGACTGCTCACCGGCGATGATCGACTTGATCGAGGGCACCTCGGCGTCCTGTCCCGTGACGATGGGCAGCGGCTTGCCCTCAGTACCGTAGCCGTGCTTCTTCAGCGCATTGATGATGCCGATGGACATTCCGTCGTACGGCGAGAGGACCGCGTCGATGTTCTCCTCGGTGTAGTCCGAGTCGAGCAGCTTGTTCATGCGCTTCTCGGCCGTGGGGCCGTCCCAGCGCAGGGTGGTGATCTCGTCGAGCTCGGTCTCCCCTGATCTGACGATCAGGTCGCCGTTCTGGATGTACGGTTCCAGGACCTCCATGGCGGCCTCGTAGAAGAAGCGTGTGTTGTTGTCGTCGGGGGAACCCGCGAAGAGCTCGACGGTGAACGGGCCCTTGCGGCTGCCGTTGACGAGCCCCAGCCCCTCCACGAGGTAGTCGGCCTGCTGCGAGCCGACCTTCACGTTGTCGAAGGTGGCGTAGTAGTCGACGTCCGGGGTGCCCAGGATCAGCCGGTCGTACGAGATCACGGGAATGTGGGCGTCCCCGGCCTTGCGCAGAACGTCCTTGAACGCGCGCCCGTCGATCGACGCGATGACCAGGGCGTCCACACCGTCGTCGATCATGGCTTCCACCTGCGCGACCTGGGCATCCGGATCGTTGTCGGCGTACTTCAGGGTGGTGGTGTAGCCGAACCCCTTGAGCTCGCTGACCATGTTGCGACCGTCGTCGATCCACCGCTGCGACGTCTTGGTGGGCATGGCGATGCCGACGGACGCGGCCTCGCCGCCGCTGCCGGCGTCGGAGTCCTCACCACATGCGGTGAGTGAGAGGGACAGGACCGTGGATATGGCCGCAACTACGGTGGCGCGGGCGCGCATGCTCATCGTTCCTCACTGGGTGACAGGCAGTCGGTGGAACTCGGCGGCCACCTGTGCGCCGGGCAGCCGACGGCCGTCGTCCGCACCCGGCCGGACCGGCAGGCCGTGATGGAGACGTCCGCAGCGCACGGTTCCGGGGGCGGAGTCCGTTGTGCGTACTGATCGGCGCCGAGGTGATGCCGAGGCTGCCGTGACAGGATTCGAGACGCCGTACCGGAAGGCTCGCACTGCGCGTACGCAACCGGTGCCGGACGCCAAGGTTGACCGGGGCCCGGACACACGGAGCCTTCCGGGATCGGCTGGTCTCACCGGGTCGCGGTGAGGGATGGAGCGTCAGACCGGACGGTATGTCTCTCGCGTTGGGGCTCCGTTGAACCCGCACACGATGAGACCGGGGTCACCGGCCCCCACGTGCGCGGCCTCGAACGTGGGGTGCGCCGGGCAGCGTATCCCGACGTAGGGCCGCTGTGGCCCTCTTTCGTCACATTAGTTGCGACGGCGCACGATCGTCCGGAGCAGGCCGGTGCTCGGACCGGTGCGCTTTCTGGACGATCCGGTTCCAACTACCCGCCCCGGGCAGCTAGCTGATCGATCGCGCGGACAACATGGTCGACGTGTTCGCGGACCTCCGGCATCGAGCCGTCCCATGACTCGTTTCCAAGATCTCCGGGCCCCGAGGGATGTGCGAGGTTCGCGGCATCCCCCAGATAGAGGGACCGCGCCTCGGCCAGTACGGACCGGTGCCGGTCCGGGAGACGGCCGAGCACCCAGGCGGCCGCCGCGTCCTTGGAGGTGATGACCCCGGTCGCGAGGGTCGTCCAGATACGGGCGAGGGTCAGCAGGACGTTGCGGGTGTCCGATTCGAGGTCGGCCAGCAGGTCCGGGACCCCGGCGACGATCGCGCGCCGGAGGTCCTCGTGCGGCACGGGATCGAGGACTTCCGCGGGCGGCGGACCGTACAGCGGGGCGTTGCCGAGGAGCGCCATCGTGATCAGTGGTGCGAGATCGGGCATGAGCGCCGGGGCAGGCGTCCCTCCCCGCTCGAACTCGTCGCGCAGCCACTCGCCGTAGAGGAACTCGCAGCGCGGCGGGTACCGCCAGGGGCGGACGTCGCCCTGGGCGACGACGGTCAGTTCGACGGGGCGGACCGGCCCTCCGTTCCGGGCGCGGTCGCCGGAAACCCCGAGCAACCCGTGGACCAGAGCTCGTCGCTCCTGGCCCGTCGTGCGTCGCCGTGCGACGACGAGCACGTCGAGATCGCTGCTCGGCCGCAGGCCGCCGAGGACGGCGGAGCCGTGAAGGTACACCCCGACGACTTCCGCGCCGAGCGCCTCGTGCACCAGGTGGAGGACCTTTCCGGTCTGGGGCGGATGGTCGGTCACGGTACGGATCGTAGGCGGACCGATGGTGGGCATTCACGTCAGTTTCCTGGCGTGAGCGACACCACGGGATGCGGAGGAACCCGCAAGATCGTCTCGCCGGGAGCCTCGCCGGGCTTCGAAGTTCCGCATTGCGGGCTTCCACGAACCCCGGCACAGCAAGATCACCCTCGTTCAACCTTGTACGACATGTGACCAATTGTCCGGATGACGGCCAACCAGGCGGCTACGACTTCCCCGCTCCCCCAAGAGCCCGATAGGCATACGAAACGTCAATTGATCCTTTTCCGGCGGCATATGCGTCAACGTGTGCTCGCCGGACCGAGCATGAGGACGTCTCCGTATGCCGAATCCCACTCGCCGCCGCGCCCTGCGGGGCGCGGCCGGTCTGGCCGTCACCGCCGGCACCCTCCCTCTCGTCGCCCCCTCGCCGACCTCCGCCGCGGCCCACAGCGACGGACCCGCCGCCTTCGACGAGGTCTACAAGGGCCGCCGGATACAGGGCCGGCCGACCGGCGGCCACCATCACGGCACCGGTTACGCGGTGTTCGTCGACGACGTCGAGCTGCACGTGATGCGCAACGCCGACGGCACCTGGATCAGCGTCGTGAGCCACTACGACCCGGTGCCGAGCCCGCGCGCGGCGGCCCGTGCCGCCGTGGAGGAGTTGCAAGGCGCTCCCCTCGTCCCGTTCAACTGACCCCCGCAGACCCGGAGTTCACCCGCAATGACCGTACGCAAGAACCAGGCGGACCTGACCGCGGACGAGAAGCGCCGGTTCGTCGCCACGCTCCTCGAGCTGAAGCGCGACGGCCGGTACGACGCCTTCGTCACAACCCACAACGCGTTCATCCTCACCGACATCGACAACGGCGAACGGGTCGGCCACCGTTCGCCGTCGTTCCTTCCCTGGCACCGCAGATTCCTGCTCGAGTTCGAGCGGGCGCTGCAGTCCGTGGACGCCTCCGTCGCGCTGCCGTACTGGGACTGGAGCGTCGACCGCACCACGCGCGCCGCCCTGTGGGCGCCGGACTTCCTCGGCGGCACGGGCCGCGCCGTCGACGGGCAGGTGACGGACGGGCCGTTCGCCGCGTCGACCGGTAACTGGCCCCTGGCCGTACGCGTCGACACGCGCCCGTACCTGCGCCGCTCGCTCGGCGGCAATGGGCGCCGGCTGCCCACCCCCGCCGAGGTCGAGTCCGTACTCGCCCTGTCCACCTACGACATGGCGCCTTGGAACAGCGCGGCCGACGGTTTCCGCAACCACCTCGAAGGATGGCGGGGCGTCAACCTCCACAACCGTGTCCACGTGTGGGTGGGCGGTCAGATGGCCACGGGTGTCTCCCCGAACGACCCGGTCTTCTGGCTCCACCACGCCTTCATAGACAAGCTGTGGGCCGAGTGGCAGCGCCGGCACCCGGACTCCGGCTATCTGCCGGTGGCGGGCACCCCGGACGTCGTCGACCGCGACGAGAGCATGAAGCCGTGGAACGACTCCACGCCCGCCGATCTGCTGGACCACACGCCGCACTACACCTTCGACGCGGCCTGACCGGTCGAGCTCCGGTTCCGGGGCCCGTCGCGGTCCGAGGGCGCCGGGAGCGGCGTGTCAGACGCCCGGGTCGCAGCACCCGTCCCGGCGCATCAGCCGCCCCACGTCCAGCCAGTCGTCCGCGCCCGCCGCCGTGTGACGCGAGGCGGGCTCGTACGCGGCCACGAGGTCGTCCGTCGTGTGGGGCACCCCGCCCCGGAGCACGGAGACCGTCCGTACGAGCGTGTCGAAGTCCGTGAAGGGGTCGCCGTCCACGACGGTCAGGTCGGCGAGCCTGCCCGGTTCGACGGTGCCGAGGTCGTCGTCGACGCCGAAGAGCCGGGCGGGCAGCACGGTCACGGTGCGCAGGGCCGCCACCGGGGACAGACCGCCCCGGTGCAGCGCGCGCAGGCCGAGGTGGAGGGAGAGGCCGACGGGCACGAGCGGCTGGTCCGTGCCGAGGGCGACGAGGCCGCCCGCGGCCAGGATCCGCCGGTAGATATCGGTCTCCGTGCGCAGTGTGGCGAGCTGGGCCTCGGTCGGCGGCACGCCCGCGCCCTGCTGGACCAGTGCGGCGTCCCAGGGCGGCATCACCGCGGTGACCCGGGGGTCGTCGGCGAGCCCCGGATCCGCACCGAGGAGCGGCGCGGAGGTGAACGGTGTCGAGATGAGGCCGAAGTTGACGCCTCGCGCGGTGTAGATCTCCAGCAGATCCTCGTAGGCACGCCCCGACGCGGTCACCGCGTGCCCGAACTCGGCGCGCTGGGTGGCCTGCAGATGGGTCGTCAGATCCTGCCCCAGTTGGACGCCCGGCGAGAGCAGGTGGCTGCCCGAGCGCACCCCGAGCCGCTCGTGACCGAACCGCGCCGCCTCCTCCATCACCCAACTCGGCGCTCGGACATACGTCTTGACGAAGTCCCAGTCCAACGCCGCGCCCCGCTCCAGCGAGCGCCGCAGACCGTCCCTGGTGCGGTGGGCACGCCCCATGCTGTACGCGACTCGGGAGCCGTCGAGCAGTTCGCCGGTGGTCAGCAGCCTGGGCCCGGCGAGCTGACCCGCCGTCACCGCCTCACGGATCCGGGCCTGTTCGTAGGCGAACCCGCCGAGGGACACGGCGGTCGTGATGCCGTAGGTGAGCTGGCCGACGGTCTGGCGGCCGCCGTAGGTGACCTGCCACGGGTGGGTGTGCGTGTCCCACAGTCCGGGCACGACGGTCCGCTCGGAGGCGTCGATCCGGCGCAGTGCCCCGCGCCGTCGGTGCGGTTCGACGGCGGTGACGCGGCCGCCGCGTACGACGATGTCGACGTCCTCCCGTACGGACTCGCCGGTGCCGTCCCAGAGTCGGCCGGCGTGCACCACCGTGTCGGCGGGTACGGGTCTGCGCTGGTCGAGCGGGACGCGGACGGTACGGGACGGCCCGCCGTCGACGTCGATCAGGCGCAGCCGCGCGCCGGACAGGTACAGCAGCGTCTTGGAGTCGCCGGACCAGGAGGGGTGGTCGGCCGGTTCGGTGGTGAGGATACGCAGGGCGCCGCGCGGGGTGCCGTCGGGTGCGACGGGCAGCAGGCAGAGCGCGGACTCGACGATCACCGCCATCCAGCGTCCGTCGGGCGACCAGACGGGTCCCGAGTCGTACCGGTCGGCGAGCGAGACATGGGGCGCGACGGCATGCAGCCGGTCCGTGCCGGTGGTGGTGTCGACGACCCGGATGAGGTTGTAGCCCTCCCGGAAGCGGAGGTTGAGGCGGTTGCGGTCGCAGAGCGCGAGGTGGCGGCCGTCGGGCGACCAGCTCGGCCGGCCGGGCAGACCGCCCGCGCCGAGCGGGTTCGCGAGCACCCGTTCCGTACCGGCCGCGAGGTCACGGACGACGAGCCGGCCGGTCATGTCGAGACAGGCGAGCCGTGTCCCGTCGGGCGAGAGCGCCGGATGTACCCGCCCGCCGGTCGCCAGCGCGGTCTCCTCGCCGGTGGCCAGATCTCGCCGGTACACGCCGAGCAGTCCGTCACGGTCGTCCGCATAAAGCAGCGACTGTCCGTCGCGCGCCCACGAAGGCCCGAGCAGATAGCCGGTGGCCGCCGACCGACGCAGCCGCTCCGGTGTCCTGCCGCCCGAACTGTCCCCCAGCCACAGCGAGTTGAGCGCCGCGTAGGCGATCCGCCGCCCGTCGGGCGACAGCGCGGGCAGATGAATCCCCCGCACCGGCCGCGCCCGCCCCGCCTCCCCCAGGTCGTACTCCTTGACCTTGTAGCGCGGCCGGTCCACGGGCAGCTCACCCCCGAAGGGGATCGCGTCCGCCTCGGTCGGTTTCTCCGGTCGTACGAGGGTGAAGTGGCCGTCCACGGTGAGCAGCAGCTCGCCCTTCGGCGTCCAGCGGGGCGGCACGGGCGCGATGTCCCCGGCGACCGCGACGGGTTCGCCGTCGACGACGAGCGTGCAGGAGCCGTTGGGTGCCGCGGTGGTCCGCAGATACGCCAGGCGTCGCCCGTCCGCCGCGAGCGCGGGGGTCATGACCTGCGCGGCCGCGGTCTCGGTGTGTTCCACGACGACGGGCCCCGTGCCCTCGGCGGGGACGGCGGCGACGGTCCGGGCCTCGAGGCCGGGGCCGGTGGCCGTGGTGACGCCCTTCGCCCGGACGAACAGGATCCGCTTCCCGTCCGGCGACCAGGTGGGGTCGAAGTCCTCCCACGCCCCGTCCTGCAACGGGCCCTCCTGGCCAGGCAGACCCGTCACGCGGGTCAGGCCGCCTGTGCGCAGGTCCAGTACATGGATGCGGTACGGGCTGCCGGTCACCGGATCGCCGCCGCGCTCGGAGGCGAAGGCGATACGGCCGCCGTCGGGCGACCAGGCCGGGCCGCGGTCGTCCCAGGGCCCGTCGGTGCGCTGCCGTACGTCCGAGCCGTCGGGCCGCATCGTCCAGACGTGGAAGCCGCCGCCCTGGTACGCGCAGAAAGCGATGAGTTTGCCGTCCGGGGCGTACACGGGCCGGTTCGGTTCCAGGCCCGCCGGGGTGAGGGGGACGGCCTGGCCACCGGTGCGCGGGAGCGACCACAGCACGCTCTGGATCTCGGCGATCAGCCGGTCCCTGCCGGGAGCGAGGGTCGCCGAGCCGTTGGTGGCCGCGGTGAAGGACAGCGAGAGTCCGGTGCGCGGCAGCGCGGCGGCGGGGACGACACCCATGGCGGTGACGGCGCCGGCGGCGCCCGCGGCCGCGAGGAGTTGACGACGGGAGAGAGGGAGGGAGAGGGCGGCGTTGCTCCGGTCACGGTCCATGACTCAGCACGCTCGCGTATCTTCCGGCGCGTGAGCAACAGCGCCATTCTCGCCAAACGGGCCCACCGTTGACGAGGCGTCACCCTCCCTTCGCGTACCGGGTCCGCGTTCTGTGCGGCGGGCGGCATTCCGGCGTACCGCGCCGCGTGTCGGACCTGCCGGACGGTGAGGGCGGGGCGAACCTGGGCATGCGAACAGGAGCACTGGGCGAGCCGGGGAAGGACTCATGGACACCAACGCGTGGATTCTGGTTCTCGTCGTCGCGGCCGTGCTGGCAGCGGCCCTCACGGTGGCGGTCGTACTCCTGGTCCGACTGGTCCGTACCCGGCGCGACCTCCGCCGGGCCGGGCTGCCCACCGGTCCGCGCTGGGTGTTCTGGGGAGCCGTCGCCTATGTCGTCCTGCCGGCCGATCTGCTGCCGGACCCGGCCTACTTCGACGACATCGCCGTACTGCTGCTGGCCCTGAGGTCGATGCGCGCTTCGGCCGACCCGCTGCGCTGAGGCGGCCGCGGGTCTGCTTGGCTGTGTCTGTCAGGCAGGGAATGTAGGGACCTCCAGTTCGGGACGATCATGCAGGCAGATATCCAACAGGTCGCCGACGGCATCCATGTGGTGCACGGCAGCAACACCAACTGGGTGATCCTCACCGAGGGCAACGCCGTCACGCTCGTGGACACCGGCTATCCCGGAGACCGCGAGCAGGTCCTCGCTTCCCTGTCGGCCGTGGGCAGCTCGCCCGGGGCGGTCACGGCCGTGCTCATCACGCACGCCCACAACGACCACATCGGCTCGGCCGAGTACCTCAGCCGTACGTACGGCACGCCGGTCTTCGCCCATGAGGCCGAAGTCCCGCACGCGCGCCGGGACTTCCTGCACCAGGTGACCGTCGGGAAGGTTCTGCGGAACGCCTGGCGGCCGGGCGTGGTGCCGTGGGCCGTGCACACGCTGCGGTCCGGCGGCACCGCCCACGTCCCGGTCACCAAGCCGCAGCCGTTTCCCGGCGAGGGCCCTCTCGACCTGCCCGGCCGCCCCGTTCCCGTACACACCCCCGGCCACACGGCGGGGCACTGCGCCTTCCACCTGCCGGATGTGGGCGCCGTGATTTCGGGCGACGGGCTGGTCAGCGGACACCCCACCTCGCGGGTGACGGGCCCGCAGCTGCTGCCCGTCATGTTCGACCACGACCGAGGCGGCGCGCTGGCCTCGCTGGACGTCTTCGAGGCACTCTCCGGCGACGTCCTGCTGCCCGGCCACGGGCCCGTGCACCGCGGTTCCGTGCGTGAGGCGGCCCAGCGGGCCCGGGAGCGCGCGGCCTGACCTGGCCAACTCCTCGACGGGCCCGGTCAGTTCCGGGCAGGCCGACGATCGCCGCGTACCACGTCGAGGTACGCGGCGATCGCGTCACGGTTGCGGGCGAGGCAGTCGATGCGCCGGGTCATACGGTCGAGTTCGAGCTCCAGCGTGGCCAGCATCTCCGGGGTCGGGTCCGGGAAGTGGATGGTGCTGGACTTGTCGAGGCAGGGCAGGATCTGCTTGATGATCCGGGTCGGCAGCCCCGCGTCGAGCAGCCCTCGGATCTGCTGGACGCGGTCCACGAGACGTTCGTCGTAGGAGCGGTAGCCGTTCGCACAGCGCTCGGGGGTGATCAGGCCCTGTTCCTCGTAGTAGCGCAGCAGTCGCGGGGGTGTGCCGGTGCGCTCCGACAGCTCTCCGATCCGCATGCGACCCACCTCGCATTTCGCCGTTTGACCTTCACATCAATGTGAGGGTTCGAGCATACGCGGCATGAGCACCCACACCACAGAACCACCCGATTCTCCTACGGGAGTTGACAGC
Organism: Streptomyces albicerus; assembly: GCF_008905045.1. Classification (GTDB taxonomy): domain Bacteria; phylum Actinomycetota; class Actinomycetes; order Streptomycetales; family Streptomycetaceae; genus Streptomyces; species Streptomyces albicerus. The sequence goes on along the minus strand of NZ_VWMY01000061.1, from coordinate 55,318 downwards.
CGCGAGCTCCCTCTCGCCGCACTCCTGGCACTGGCCACCGCCGTCTTCATCACCAGCCTCACCGAGACGCTGCCCGCCGGCGTGCTGCCCGCGATGAGCGCCGGCCTAGGGTCCTTCTGACGGATCTCCGTGGGAGAAGGAGCGGCGTCCGGTGCGTGCTCTCGGCGTGCCGCGCGGAAGCCCTCGTAGCGGTGTTACTTGGGCTTTCGCGCGGTGCGGCGAGAGTGCGTGCTGGGCGTCGCGACGCCGCGGAGATCCGTCAGAAGGACCCTAGGGGTCGGCGAGTCCGCGATGGGCAGTCGGTGACCATCTACGCGGTCGGGACCGCGCTCACCGCGATCCCCCTGTCCGCGGCCACCGCGGGATGGCGGCGCAAGCGGCTGCTGCTGACCGCGATGGCAGGCTTCGCCGCCGCCAACACGGTGACCGCGGTCTCCGCGAGCTACGCCCTGACCATGGCGGCCCGGTTCGTCGCCGGGGTGGCCGCGGGTCTGGCCTGGGCGCTGCTCGCCGGATACGCCCGCCGCCTGGCACCCGTTCGCCTGCAGGGCAAGGCCATCGCGATCGTGATGACCGGCATTCCGGTCGCGCTGTCCCTTGGCGTGCCCGCGGGGACCTTTCTGGGCGAGACGCTCGGCTGGCGGGTGACGTTCAGCCTCGTGACCGTGCTCGCCGTCGCCCTGATCGCCTGGATCGCCTGGATCGTTCCGGACCAGCCGGGCCGGCGTCGGGAGGGCCGGGTGCCGATGCTGCGGGCCCTGACGGTCCCGGGCGTCGCCCCGGTCCTGTTCGTCACCCTGGTCTTCGTGCTGGCCCACACGATCCTCTACACGTACATCGCCACGTTCCTGGACCGGCTCGGCATGGGCGGCTCGACGGATCTCGTGCTGCTGGTGTTCGGCGCCGCGTCGCTGGTGAGCATCTGGTTCGTGGGCGCTCACATCGACCGCCGCCTGCGTGCCCTGACGCTCGCGAGCACGCTCCTGGTCGCCGTGGCGGCCGCTCTCCTGGCCGTACTGGCCGACAGCCCCGCGCTCGTCCACGTCGCCGTGGCGCTGTGGGGGCTCGGCTGGGGAGGTGCCCCGACCCTGCTGCAGACGGCCGTTGCCGACGCGGGCGGGGACTCGGCGGACGCCGCACAGGCCATGCTCGTCACCTTGTGGAACGCGGCGATGGCCGGCGGCGGAGTGGCCGGGGGCGTCCTCCTGGGCCTCCTCGGCACCGGCTCGTTCCCGTGGAGTGTGCTGGTGCTGCTGGTTCCGGTGCTGGTCGTGGTGGTCGGGGCCCGCACGCACGGGTTCCCTGCCGGGCCCCTGCCGGGGGCGAACGGTAGTCGCTGAGGTCGCGGGGAGGCTGCGGGCCGTTCGTGGCTTGTCGCGCAGTTCCCCGCGCCCCTTACGGGGCCCGTCGGACGTGCCCCTCAGGGGTGCGGGGAACTGGGCGCTCAGGCGGCCCGCACTACTCGCGGATCACCGTCACCAGCGGCCTTCCACCTGCTCCTTGATTCGCCGCTCGTACAGGTCGGAGATCGCCGTGAGGGTCTCCTCGGACAGCGGCGGCAGCTTCCCGGCGGCCGCGTTCGCGCGGGCCTGCTCGGGCGAACGGGCGCCGGGGATCACCGAGGTCACGCCCGGCTGCTGGATGATCCAGGCCAGCGCCAACTGGGCCGGGGTGCAGCCTTCCGGGGCGAGCGCGGAGAACTCGGCGGCCGCCTCGACGCCGGTGGCGAAGTCGACGCCGGAGAAGGTCTCGCCCTGGTCGAAGGCCTCGCCGTGCCGGTTGAACGTCCGGTGGTCGTTCTCCGCGAAGACCGTGTCCTTCGTGTACTTGCCGGAAAGCAGCCCGGACGCGAGAGGCACGCGGGCAATGATGCCGACACCGGCCTCCTGCGCCGCGGGCAGGACCCGCTGGAGGGGCTTCATGCGGAACGGGTTGAAGATGATCTGGACACTGGCCACGCCCGGACGGGCGATCGCGGTCAAGGCCTCGTCGCAGGTCTCGACACTCACGCCGTACGCGGCGATCCGCTCCTCCTCGACCAGGGTGTCGAGGGCGTCGAACACCTCGTCCGACGAGTACACGGAGGTCGGCGGGCAGTGCAGCTGCGCCAGGTCGAGGCGGTCGACACCGAGGTTGCGCCGCGAACGGTCGTTCCAGGCACGGAAGTTGTCGAGTACGTAGTTCTCCGGGACCTGGTCGACGCGGCGGCCCATCTTGGTCGCGACCAGCACATGGAGGTCGGGCCGTCCCCGCAGGAACGTGGCGATGGTCTCCTCGCTGCGCCCGTCCCCGTACACGTCGGCCGTGTCGAAGAACGTCACTCCCGACTCGGCGGCGGCCTCCAGGACCGCCAGGGCTTCCTTGTCGTCCACGTCGCCCCAGTCGGCACCGAGTTGCCATGTGCCGAGTCCCACGACCGATGCCTGCTGTCCTGACCTGCCGAATACGCGCTCGTCCATGGGGGTCAGTCTGGCACCCGGCCTGTGCTCCCGCGGACGGCGCCCCCGTGTGGTGGTGCGTTCAGGCGACGGCCGCGGGGGTCCGACACCGGCGACGGGCGCGGTGGCACGCGGTGCGGTGCCCGCGGAGGGGGCACGAGGACCGCATGAGGACATCGCTCCAGGGATCGCCCGCCGCTGACCGCGTGGAGTGTCAGGAACCCGCGCGCCCCGGTGGGACGTTGTCCGGGCAACGCCCCTCGGGGCGCGCACTGTGACCCGGCACCCCGACAGGCGGCACGATGAGCGAGTTGGTTCCCGGGGGCAATCTGCCCCTGCCCGGCGGCACCCTGACCCTCCAGGTGCCCGGCCCGTTCGACGTGTCGGCGCTCATCACCGACGACAGCGGCAAGGTGCGCGGTGACGGCGACTTCGTGTTCTACAACCAGCCGGTCGCGCCCGGTGCGCGGCTGCACGGCGAGACGCTCACCGTCGATCCGCTCGGGCTGCGCGCCGGGGCGAGCCGCGTCACCGTCGTCGTCAGCCCCGCCGAGCCCGGCACTCCGCTGGGCGGGCTGCCCGCGCCGACCCTGCACGTGACCGGCCCGGGCGGCCGTGTCCTCGCCCGGTTCACCCCGCCGCGCCCCCGGCAGGAGACCGTGCTGCTGCTCGCCGAGATCTACCGCCGTGGAACCACGTGGAAGCTGCGCGCGCTGGGCCAGGGGTACGCGGACGGGCTGGCGGGGATAGCGCGGGACTTCGGCGTCGAGGTGAGCGAGGACGCCGACGCGGGGGCGGGCGGGGCCGCGGTTCCGGGCGGCTCCCCGGCCGGAGGCTCCAGGGGTGCCGGTGTCGCGACGGCCCTGAGCGCCGCGCGTGCCGGGCTCGACCGGCTCCGCGGTGCCGGTCGCACACCGACGGGTAGCCCCCGCCCCGCGCCGGCACCGGCACCGGCACCGGCACCGAGCGCTCGTATCTCATCCGCCGGAATCCCTCGTACCGCCTCCGCCGCCGACGCCCCCGACGGCTTCCTCGGCCTGGTGAACTCCGCCCGCGCCGCCGCCGGTTCCCCGCCCGTGTCGCTGGACGCCCGGCTCACCGCCGCCGCGCGGACGCACGCGGCGGGCATGGCCGCGCAGGGCCGCCTGGGTTCCGAGGGCACGGACGGCCTGTCGGTGTACCAGCGCGTCATAGCGGGCGGATACGCGTATCTCACGGTCGGCGAGCACCTCGTCTCCGGCCCGCGCGACGCGGCGGAGTTCGTGGAGTACTGCCTGTCGGGCGAGCAGTCCCGGCGTACGATCCACGACCCGGCGTTCACCGAGGCCGGTGTGGCGTACGTGCCCGACGGCCGTTCCGGGACTCTCTACTGGACAGCGGTATGGGCCCGGCCGCTCACCCCCGCGGGGCTGGCGCAGACCGCTGCCGAGGTCGTCGCGCTCACGAACGCCGAGCGGGCTGCGGCGGGTCTGCCGCCGCTGGCCGGAGACCAACTGCTCACCAGTGCTGCGCAGGCCCACAGCGCGGACATGGTCGCCCGCGCGTTCTACTCCCACACCTCCCCCGACGGGAGCGAGCCCTGGCACCGGGCAGCCGCCGCGGGCAGCACCCGCCGCACCATCGGCGAGAACATCGCCTGCGGCCAGCGTTCCGCCGCCGAGGTCGTACGCGGCTGGATGGACAGCCCCGGCCACCGAGCCAACATCCTCAAACCGGCCTTCACCCATATAGGCGTCGGCTTCGCGGGCGGCGGCGCGGCGGGCACATACTGGACACAGCTCTTCGGCGCCTGACCTGAACCATCGGCGCAGGTCAAGGGCCTGTTAACGATGATGACAACGGTCACCGGTGCAGCCTTTGCCGATCTCCGCGAGGTGCGCTTCACTGCGGGGGTCGGACACCGGACCGAGGGGGACACACATGACCAGCGCGCACCACGACCATGACCACGGGTCGGGCGGGCACGCGGGGCACTCGCACGGTGTGGCCGCGGGCGCGGACCGCCGCTGGCTCGCGATCGCGCTGACACTGATCACCTCGTTCATGGCGGCCGAGGTCGTCATCGGTGTCCTCGCCCGGTCGCTCGCGCTGATCTCCGACGCGGCGCACATGCTCACCGACGCCGTGTCCATCGTGCTGGCGCTGATCGCGATGCGGCTGGCCGAGCGTCCTGCCCGCGGCGGTTTCACCTACGGACTGAAGCGGGCCGAGATTCTCTCCGCGCAGGCGAACGGGCTCACGCTGCTGCTGCTCGGCGCCTGGCTGGCGTACGAGGCGGTGCGGCGGCTGGTCGATCCGCCCGACGTGGAGGGCGGGCTGGTGTTCGGCACGGCCCTGGCCGGGATCGTGGTGAACATAGCGGCGGCCTGGTGCATCTCGAAGGCCAACCGCACCTCGCTCAACGTCGAGGGTGCCTACCAGCACATTCTCAACGACCTGTTCGCGTTCATCGGCACCGCGATCGCCGGTCTCGTGGTGCTGCTGACCGGGTTCGCGCGGGCCGACGCCATCGCCACGCTGGTCGTGGTGGTCCTCATGTTCAAGGCGGGTTACGGGCTCGTACGGGAGTCGGGGCGGATCTTCCTGGAGGCGGCGCCCGCGCACCTCGACCCGGACGGCATCGGGGACCGGTTGGTCGCGCACACGTCGGTCTCCGAGGTGCACGACCTGCACGTGTGGACCATCACGTCGGGGCAGCCCGCGCTGTCCGCACATGTCCTGGTCGAGCCCGTCGCGGACTGCCATACGGTGCGCAGGGACCTGGAGAAGATCCTGCAGTGCGACTACGAGATCAGTCACACCACCCTGCAGGTCGACCACGCCCCGGCGGAGGTCCTGGAAGTACGGACCGGCGACGCCGACGACAGCTCGCACTGCGAGGCCGCGCACGGTCCGGTGCATCGCGACGAGCCGCACGCCCACTGACCGGAGGACCGGCCGGCGCCGTCGGCGCCACGAGGAGGGAGCAGCACAGGCGCGAGCCCCGATGATTCGCCGAGGGCAGAACGCGATGGCCTCCCTGAAGTGTGCCGGTCTTCATAGGGTGGAGAGGTGAGCAGCCACGCGCCGAACCAAGCCCGCGTCATTCCCCTGCGACCGGTGCCGGCGAAGCCCGCCGAGCCAACCGGGCCCGCCGAACCGACCCCCAAGGAGCCGCTGTGGCGGAACGTCGTGGGTGACGTTCTGCGGCGCGAGCGGCTCGCTCAGGAACGTACGCTCAAGGACGTCGCCGACGCGGCCCGGATCTCGATGCCGTACCTCTCCGAGCTGGAACGCGGCCGCAAGGAGGCCTCGTCCGAGGTCCTCGCGGCCGCCGCGCACGCGCTCGGCCTCGGCCTCGCCGATCTGCTGGTCCAGGTCCACAGCCGACTCGTCCAGCCGGCCCGCCCGCTCAGGGCCGGCACGGCACCCCGGCCCACACAGGCGCAGTCGCATCTGGGCGAGGTGCGCCTGCGCCTCGTCGCCTGAGCGGCCTCCCTCACACGGCCGGCAGCGCCTACGGGACGGGCACGAGCCGTCGGCTCAGCACCTCGTCGGCGAGCCCGTACGCCACGGCCTCCTGCGCGGTGAACACTTTGTCGCGGTCCATGTCGGCGCGCAGAGTCTCCACGGAGTGATGGGTGTGCAGGGACAGCACCTCCTCGACCTGGGAACGGATGCGAAGCATCTCCTTCGCCTGGATGCTGAGGTCGGCGGCCGTGCCCCGCGCGCCGCCGCTCGCGGGCTGGCCGAGCAGCACCCGGGCGTGCTCCAGCACGAACCGCCGTCCCGGGTCTCCCCCGGCCAGGAGTACCGCCGCCGTCGAGGCGGCCTGTCCGACACAGAACGTCGAGATGGGCGCGCTGACGAAGCTCATCGTGTCGTAGATCCCCATCAGCGAAGTGAACGAGCCGCCGGGCGAGTTGATGTAGATCGCGATCTCCCGCTCAGGAGCGGACGACTCCAGGTGGAGCAGTTGGGCGATGACGACGTTGGCCACGCCGTCGTCGATCTCGGTGCCGAGGAAGATGATCCGCTCGGACAGCAGCCGGCTGTAGATGTCGTACGAGCGCTCACCCTGCGGGGTGCGCTCGACGACGTTCGGGATCGTGTACTGGCCCATGTCAGAGTCCCATCCGTCGCTTCGAGGTGGCCGGGCGGACGTCGTCGAGCGCCTCGACGACGCGGTCGACCATGCCGTACTCCCGTGCCTGGTCGGCCGTGAACCAGCGGTCGCGGTCGCCGTCGCGGGCGATCGTCTCCTCGGTCTGGCCGGTGTGTTCGGCGGTGATCCTCTCGACGGTCTTCTTGATGAACTCGAGGTTCTCCGCCTGGATCGCGATGTCGGCGGTGCTGCCGCCGATGCCGCCCGACGGCTGGTGCATCATGATCCGCGCGTTCGGCAGCGCGAAGCGCTTGCCGGGCGTCCCGACGGTGAGCAGGAACTGGCCCATGCTCGCGGCGAAGCCCATGACGAGGGTCGCGACGTCGTTCGGGATCAGCCGCATCGTGTCGTAGATCGCCAGGCCCGCCGTCACGGATCCGCCCGGGCTGTTGATGTAGAGGCCGATGTCGGTGCGCGGGTCCTCCGCGGACAGCACGAGCAGCTGGGCGCAGACGCGGTTCGCGGAGACCTCGTCGACCTGGGTGCCGAGGAACACGATGCGCTGGTTGAGGAGTTGGGCGGCCAGGTGGTCGTCGAACCGTGACGGAGGAGTGTCCCCCTCCTCGGCCCGGGGTGCCAGGGCCAGGGCCCGGCCGGGGTCGATTCGGGTACCGGGACCCATCCCGAGTCCCGTGCCGGGTCCGGTGCTGAATGGTGCCATCGCTCCTCCTTGTGGTGGCGCGGCCCGGGTCGCCGCGGTGTCTCCACCCTCGGTCCGCCGGCGGCGGCGCGGAAGGAATCTTGGCCCGCAGCAGATTCGCCGACGGCAGAGCACGCGGCCCAGGAAGTGCTGCCGGGGAGGGCTACTTGGTCACCACCAGCGAGAACTCGTACAGATCGCCACGGCACAACGACTCGCCGTACTCCACGACGTGCCCCGTGTCGTCGAAGGCCGTGCGCCGTACCAACAGGGCAGCGGATCCTTCCCTGACGCCGAGCAGCCGGGCCTGGCGGCCGGTCACGTTGACCGCCCGGATCTGCTGGGTCGCCCGCACCACCCGGACGCCATGGGTCTTCTGCAGGGCTTCCGACAGCGAGCCTTTGAGGAGTGACTCGTCGAGGTCCGGGAAACGCTCGGCGGAGAGGTAGACCGTCTCCAGGCAGATGGGGAAGTCGTCGCCGAGGCGCAGCCGTTCGATGCGGTGGAGGGTGGTGCCGGGGTCGACGCCCAGGGCCGTGGCGTGGTTCAGGTCGGCCTCGACCAGCTCCGCGGCGAGGAGTTCGGCGCTGGGCCGGTAGCCGCGCGAGCGCAGGTCCTCCGAGAACGAGGTGAGCGTCGACGTCTTGGTGATCTGGGGGTGCGAGACGAACGTCCCCACGCCCCGCACGCTGCGGATGAGGCCGTCCTCGCGCAGCGCCTGGAGCGCGCGCCGGGCGGTCGCTCTGCTGACGTTGTACCGCTCGGCGAGCTGCCGTTCGGTGGGCAGAGCCTCGTCGGGCCGCATCCGGGCGATGTCGGCCTGGAGCCGCCGCCGCAGCGCCTCGTGCTTGTAGGAATCCGTCCTGTAGGAGTCCCTTTCATAGGACTCCGTCTTGGGGGACTCCGTCGCCGGGCCGTCGTCTCCGCGCCTGTCCTCGACCGTCACATTCACTCCGCGGTTCGCACGTGTCCGCTAGCCCCGAGAGGCGCGGTAACGGGGCATCAGCGTACGCACCACGTCCAGGGTCGGTCCGGCGGCGTCCGGGCCGGGCGGCGGCGTACCGCTCCGGATGGCGGTCCACCGCTCCTCCCAGTCGATCAGGGACGCCTCGAACTCCTCGGCCCGGTAAGGGGATCCGGTCGCGAGCGCCCCGACGATGTGCTCGTACCAGCGTCGCCAGCGGGGGAGGTAGAACGAGCGGACGAGGCCGGCCCAGTGGCGGCCCGAGTAGTCGTGCAGCTCACTGCGGGCGTGCCCCCAGATCGTGAGGATGCGCCGCGCGTTGGCCTCGTAGAGTTCGGCCTCGGCGAGGGTGGAGGCCCAGCTTCTGGCATCGGCCAGCCAGGAGTCCAGCCGGTACTCGGGCCGGGTGGCCAGCAGTTCATCCAGGTCCTCGATGGTGGCCAGCAGCTCGGTGGCCGCGGCCTCGAAGCGGTCGGCGTCCCGTGCCAGGGCCGCGTCCGCCGCCCGCCGCTGCTGATCGCACGCCACATGGGTGAGGACCTGCGCGGTGACGTCGCACAGGTCCCGGCCGAGCGGCCCCGCGCTGTCCGCGTGCGTCGCCTCGTCGACCAGAAGTGTCCACGCCTCGGCCAAGCCGGGTGGAACGGTGGGCGAGGCAGGCGCCGCCAGGTGCACCGGCAGCTCCGGGCGGAGATCGCCCTCCACCGTGGGCCGGCAGACGATGACCGAGCCCGGCGGTCCGGGTCCGTCCGCGGCGTAGACGGTGCCGTGCAGCAGTTCCCAGGCACGCAGCAGGCCGGTGGTCCGGCGGCCGTACCGGGCTTCCGTCCAGCTCTCCAGCCACGCTCGTACGTCCTTGACGCCGCCCTGCCAGGCGACGTCCGCCAGCAGCTCGTACAGGACCGGGTCGCCGCCGAACGCCTCCATGCTCGCGCCGACGCCGGAGAGCGAACCCCCGCGTGCGTCGCCGCACGCTTCCGCGGGGCCCGTGGCGACCTCGTCCAGCTTCCCGTAGAGGCCGGGCCGCCCGCCCAGGCTGTGCAGCATGCACCACACCCACGGCTTGCCCCGGTAGCCGTCGGTGTCGCGCCAGACCGGCCGGTGCTCGGCCCACAGGTCCAGGATCAGCATCCGGTCGTCGGGGATCGCGTCGAGGAAGGCCCGGGTCCGCTCCGCCGTCCAGTAGTCGGAGCGGTACGAGAAGGGCCACGCCTGGAGCACCCAGGTCGCTTGGTCGTCCACCGCGGTCATGACTCCGTGCACGGCCTGGGCGACGCGAGCGATGTCCGCCGGGTCGGTCACCGGGGGCGTCGTCTCGATGAACGGATCGGCGGCGTAGTGGTGGTCGGTGCCGAACAGCCGGGTCTGCTCGGCCAGCAGTGCGGTGCCGAACTCCTCGAAGAGCGGGTCGCGCGGGTCCAGGACGCCGACCTCGAAGTCCCACCAGGGCAGGGTCGTCGACCGGGCGCACCGGTCCGCGATCAGCTCCCGGGGCACATGACCGGAGAAGCCCTGGAGGACCGGCCGCATGCCCAGCACACGTTCCCGGTCCAGGATGCGGCGGCCCAGGTCCGCGTGACCGTCGATCCAGCTCTGCGGCAGCGGCCCGCCCCAGCCGTCCAGCGAGGCGAGCCAGTTCCACGGGAGGTGGGCCGGGCCGCCGAGGAACCGCCGGGCGGTCTCGTCGTCGAGGCCGGCGCGCAGGAGGGCCCGTTGCCAGGCCGCCTCCATGCCGGTCATCGCCAGTGGCGTGGTCACGCCGTGCAGTGCCATCCAGTCGATGTGGCGCTCCCAGCGCGCCCAGTCCCAGAAGGCCGTGGTGTAGCCGAAGGTGCAGACGTTGAAGTGGTAGCGGTGGAGGTAGGGAGAGGTCGTCCGGGCGGCCGTGCCGGTGCGCGGCAGACGGTCCGGGAGCCGGGGCACGGGAGCGTCCCAGGTGATCTGCGTCCGGCACGCGGTGCGCAGATACCAGCGCAGCGCCGAGGCGACCGCGACTCCGCTGGACCCGCGCAGCGCCACACGTCCCGAACCGGCGTCGACCTCGAACCAGTCCGGCCCGCCGACCCCGGGCACCACATCGGCGGTGAACTCCGCGGCGCGGTCCCCGAGGAGCCGCCCGAGCAGTTCCCGGGCGGCAGGGCTTCCCGTGCTTGGTTCCTCGGGTGGTGTCATCGTCCGGACCGGCTCCTGACGTGGTCGACCGTGGTACGTACCACAGCTACCGAGGCTAGGTCCGTCGACAGAGAGAGTCAATGAAAGAGACTGGGAAGACGGCGAGTTGACGCGAGGGCTGTGCAGCTCCATGACCCTCTGGTACGGTCCACAGCCACGCCAGCGGCTCCTCATGACCCCGACCCGCCGTACGAGCTCCGCCCCCACACCGGCTCGACACCTCAGGTGGCTTCGACACGATGAACGCCGATCTCGCCTACTTCGCCGTCCTCCAGGAGAACCTCACCGCGTTGGCCACGGCCGAGCAGCCCGCCATCGAGCGCGCCGCCGGCGCCATCGCGGACAGCATCGCCGCGGGGGGCGTCGTCCACTACTTCGGCAGCGGCCACTCGCAGCTCGTCGCCGTCGAACCCCTCCAACGCGCGGGCGGCCTCGCACCGGTCAACGTCATCGCCGACCCGGCGCTCTCCCCCGCCGCTCCCCGGCACGCGGGTGCGGCCGAACGCGTCAGCGGTTATGCGGCGGCGATCCTCCGTACGGCGGACATCAGGGCCGGGGAGGTGGTGGTCGTCATCTCCAACTCCGGCATCAACGCCGTGCCGGTCGAGTTCGCCCTCGGCGCCCGCGAGTTGGGCGCGACCGTCGTCGCCGTCACCAGTCGGGCCCATTCGCTGGCCGCCGAGTCCCGGCACGCGGGCGGGCACCGACTGCTCGACGTCGCCGACATCGTCATCGACACGCACGGCCGCCCCGGTGACGCGGTGGTACCCCTGGGCGACCTCACCGTGGGCGCCCTGTCGACCGTCCTGGGCGCGGCGATCGTCAACGCCGTGACCTGCCGGGCCGCCCAACTGCTTGCCGAAACCCACGGCCAGGCCCCGCCGTTGATCGTCAGTCAGAACACCGGCGAGGACGCCGAGCTGCACAACAGCGCGCTGCTGGAGAAGGTCAAGGACCGCTGCCCGCGAGGCTGAGGCACCGGTCCGCCCGACGAGACCACGCAAGGAGGCCGATGATGGAGAGCACGCACCGGGTGCGCCGTCGCATCGCCGGGGCGGCCTGCGCCGTCGCCCTCGCGCTGCCGCTCACCGCCTGCGACGCCCTCACTCCGGGCAGCACCACCGCGGTGTCGGGGCCACGCAGCGTGCCGTCCTCGACCGCCGTGCCGGACGGGGACGTCACTCTGCGCCTCCAGTTCGCCGACGCCCCGCTGATGGTCGACGCGCTGATCGCCGCGTTCGAGAAGGACCATCCAGGCATCAGCGTCGAGCCGCAGTACAAGACGTTCTCGGACTACGTCCAGAACCTCAAGCTCACCATGACCTCCGACACCGCCCCCGACATCGCCCAGTACGCGGTCGGGATGACCGACCTCGCGGCGGACGGCCACATCCTCGACCTGGCGCCCTACCGGGAGGCGTACGGCTGGGACGACGCCATACCTCCGGTCAGCCTCGACCAGCTCACCGCCGGGCAGACCAGCGAGGCCACCGGCGGTCGCGCCCTGTTCGGGGTCCCGGCCGGCCTGTCGATGACCGGCATCTACTACAACAAGGAGCTCGCCGAGAAGGCCGGGATCGACGGACCGCCCAAGACGCTGGCCGAGTTCGAGGACCAGCTCGCCGCCGCGAAGGACGCGGGCCTGACCCCGCTCGGCGTCGGCGCCCTCGACTCCGGCGGCCTGCACCTGTGGGCCGCCCTCCTCAACCAGACCATGCCCACGGACGACTACTGGGACTGGGTCAACGGCACCAAGGGCGCCACCATCGAGAACCGGGCCGGGATCACCGCCAGCGCGCTCGTCGTCGAGTGGGGTCGCAAGGGGTACTACAACGAGTCCGCCAACGGCACCGGGCAACTCGACTCCACCGCCCAGTTCACCAAGGGCGACAGCGTCTTCCTGATCAACGGCAACTGGGCCGCCGGGCAGCTGGCGACCGCCATGGGAGACAACGTCGGCTTCTTCCCGATGCCGGGCGAGGACGCCACCGACCCCACGGTGGCCTCGGGCTTCAGCGTCTCCTACGCCGTCTCCTCCCGGACCGAACACCCCGAGGCGGCGGGCGTGTTCCTCGACTTCCTGACCTCGCCCGAGGCCGGCCAGATCATCAGCGACAACGGCTTCCTGCCGCCCAACCCCGAGGCCGTGGCAAAACCCGAAGGCGTGCTGGCCGACATCGCGGAGGGCCACCGGCGGGCCGTCGCCGACGACGGGATCACGACGTTCCCCGACTTCGCCGCCCCCGCCATGCTCGACCGGCTGCGCTCCGGCGTCCAGAAGCTCATCGCGGACCGCGTCGAGCCCGCGGACTACCTCGACTCACTTCAGGACGAGTGGGAGGAACACCATGCCGAGTAGGCCGCCAGTCCGGCCCCCGGGTGCGCCCGTCCGGCCCTCGGCCACCCGCGGGCGCAGTCCGTGGCGCGGCTACGTGTACGTGCTGCCCGCGTTCCTCGTCTACTTCGCCTTCGCGGTGCTGCCCGCCCTGCACACGGCATATCTCTCGCTGTTCGAGTGGGACGGCGTCACACTCGGCGACTGGGTCGGCCTCGGCAACTACCAGGAGATCCTCCAGGACTCCGTGCTGCGCCGGTCCGTGTTCAACGCCCTGGTGCTGGTGGTGTTCTTCTCCTTCGTGCCCATCGTGCTCGGCCTTGCGATGACCGGCCTGCTGGCCCGGTACCGGCGGCCCGGCATGGGGGCGTACCGCTTCCTGTTCATGCTGCCGCAGGTCATCCCGCTCGTCGCGGTCGGCGTGACCTGGCGCTGGCTCTACGGGGACGACGGGCTGGTCAACCAGACGTTCCGCGCGGTCGGCCTGGACGGGGTGACGCGGGCATGGCTGGGCGACTTCGGCGCCGCGCTGATCGCCGTGGGCCTCGTCGGCACCTGGGTGCTCAGCGGCCTGTGCATGATGCTCTTCCTCAGCGGCGTGCAGAAGGTGGACCCGAGCCTGTACGAGGCGGCCCGGATCGACGGTGCCGGCCCGGTCCGGGAGTTCGTCTCCGTCACCCTGCCGCATCTGCGCGGTGAACTCGCCGTCGCCATGACCGTGACGACGGTCGCCGCGCTGGCCAGCTTCGACATCGTGTATGTGACGACGAACGGCGGCCCGGGCGAGCAGACGACGGTCCCCGGCCTGCTCGTGTACCGGCTGGCGTTCTCCGAGGGCAAGGTCGGGCTCGCCGCGGCCCTGGCCGTCGTCCTCGGCTGTCTGATCCTCGCGATCGTCTACCTCATCAACCGTCTGTCGAGGTCGGAGTCATGAACACCGCCACGCGATCGGAACGCTGGTCCGGGTACGCGCTCCTGACCGTCATGGCGATCGCCGTCGTGATCCCGTTCCTCAGCGTCTTCCTCGCCTCCCTGCAGCCGGCCGGCACACCGGTGGTGGGCCTGACGTGGCCGGAGCGGTGGAGCTGGGACAACTACGAGCAGGCGTGGTCGGTGGCCGGGTTCTCCGACCTCATCCGGCACAGCCTCACGATCGCCCTCGGTGTCGTCCCCGCCTCCCTGGTCCTCGCCGCGCTGGCGGGGTACGCGCTCGGCACCATGAAGCTTCCGGGCGGCAACGCGGTCGCGGCCTTCTTCATCGCCGGCCTCACCATCCCGGTCGAACTGATCGTGGTTCCCCTCTACTTCGACCTGCGGGGCCTCGGGCTGACCAACTCGTACCTGGGCGTGATCCTGGTGGAAATCGCGCTGTTCATGCCGTTCAGCGTGTTCTGGATGCGCACGCACTTCCAGTCCACGCCCGCGTCGCTGGTGGAGGCGGCCCGGATCGACGGCGCCTCGTCGGCCACGATTCTGCTGCGGATCCTGCTCCCGCTGGCCCGGCCGTCCCTGATGACGCTCGGGCTGCTCGTCTTCATGTGGTCGTGGAATCAGTTCCTGCTGGTGCTGGTCCTCATCCAGGACACCACCAAGCACACGGCGCCCGCCGGTCTCGGCTTCTTCGTGGGTCAGAACAGCACGGACATCCCCACGCTGGCGGCGGGGACGATCATCGTGATGCTGCCGATCCTGATCCTCTTCGTGATCTTCCAGCGGAGCTTCATCGCGGGACTGCTGCAGGGGGCGATGAAGGGCTGACGCCCCGCACGGGAGAGATCAGTCACGCCGCCTTCGTGGGTGTGTGCGAAGTCTCACGCGGTGAGGCGGCCGCCCACTCCAGGACGAGCCGCTGGTACTCCCGCCGCTGTTCGCCGCTGAGCGTCCCACCGGTCCGCAGCCACAGGGCGCGGATCTCCTCGTTGACCTCGGCGGCCGATCGCTGTGTGGCGAACGGTGCACGACGTTGAGTGGTGGACATGCCGTGAATCATACGGGCTCCGGCGTGAAGACCATGTGAGTAGTCACTGTCAGAAGAGCTACTTACTGGTAGCCGATCAGCGCTTCCCGCTGGTCGTCGACCTGCGGCGGCGTCAGGCACCGGCGGCCCCCAGAACCAGCACCTGGATCGCCAGCACCGCGCCGCCCCGGGCCCAGTCGTGGAAGTCGGACACCTTGGTCTCCAGATTGACCGGCTCCGCCCGCGGGTGTCGATTGGCGAGGACGGCCTCCTCGACCACCGGGCCCGCCACGTCGACCAGGCCCACGCCCTCGCCGGCGAGGAGGATCTTCTGCGGCATGGCGAAGTTTGCGATCTGTGCCACCAGCGTGCCCAGGGCGCGGGCCGCCTCGTCGACGACGCGGGCGGCCATGGGCTCGCCCTCGGCGGCGAGGGCGAGGATCTCGTCGTACGACACATCACGGCCGGTCGCGGCCCGGATCTGGTAGCGGATGCTGGGGACGGTCAGCAGGGAGACGGCGCTGCCGCGCTCACCGTCGGGGGTGAGCGGGCCGTGGGGGTTCACGATCCAGAAGCGGCCGTAGCCCACCCCGTCCTCCGCGGTCGCGATCCGCTTGCCGCCGCTCACCAGCCCGTAGCCGATGCCCGCGCCGATGGTGAGCACCGCGAACCGGTCGAGGCCGCGGCCCGCGCCGAACCAGCTCTCGGCCTCGACGAGCGCGGCCACGTCGTTCTCGACGACGGCCGGCAGCCCGGTGGCCTCCTCGACGAGCCGGGCCAGGGGGACGTCGTGCCAGCCGAGGAAGGCCGACTCGTCGACGACGGAGCGGTCAGAGGAGCGGCCGCCCAGGCCGATGCCGATCCCGGCCAGGCCGGGGAAGTCCCGTGCGAACTCCTCCGTCACCTGCCGCAGCACGTCCACGACGTGGTGCGGATCATGGCTGGTGAGCGGGTGGTCGTGGCGGGCGACTATGTCGCTCTTGAGGGTGGTGACCACGCCGTACACCATGTCCTGGGTGATCTTGAACCCGATGAAGGTGCGGGACTCGGCGACGATGTCGAGGGGCTGGGAGGGGCGGCCCTGACGCACCTCCAGGAGCGCGGTGCCCTCGGGGACCTCCACCAGCAGGCCAGACTCGATGAGCGGCTTCGTCAGCCTGGTCAGGCTGCCGGCGGAGAGGTCGAGCCGCCGGGCGATGTCGCTGCGCGACAGCGGGCCGTGCGTGAGCACCTCGATCGCGACGGCACGCTCACCGGGACTGAGTGGCAGCCAGCTGGCGGCACGTGCGGTCATAACCGGACCCCCACAAGATTTCTTTCGATGCAGAAGTAATGACGCCACAGTAGTCGTCGAACCACGTCAGCAAAAGATGTCTGCACGCCCCTTGACGGCTGGATTCTTTCGCCCCAAAAGTAAGTGGGAGCCCGAGGATGAGCCGCAGACGAGGGAGTCTCCCGATGACCGTCGCCTCCAGCAGCCCTCCGTCGCGTCTGCCACTGCGCGGCGTCGAGGGGACAGCTCCGAAGCCGAAACCCGGCAAGAAGCGAGAACGTGACGGTGGCGGCCGTGGCGACGGAGCCCTCGCGGCCCTGTTCATCGCGCCGGCCATGCTGGGTTTCCTGGTCTTCCTGCTCTGGCCCACGCTGCGGGGCATCTACCTGAGCTTCACCCGCTTCAACCTGCTGACACCGGCGGAGTGGGTGGGCCTCGACAACTACGACCGGATGATCCACGACCCCATCTTCTGGGACTCGCTCACGGTCACCGTCGAGTACGTGGTCATCAACATCGGCATCCAGACCGTCGCGGCCCTCGCCATCGCGGTCCTGCTCCAGCGGCTGACCCAGTCGGCCATGCTGCGCGGCGTCGTGCTCACGCCGTACCTGATGTCGAATGTCGTCGCCGGCCTCGTCTGGCTCTGGGTCCTCGACACCCAGCTCGGCATCGGCAACGAGATCATCAGCGGCCTCGGTATCGATCGCATCCCCTTCCTCGCCGACGAGACCTGGGCGATCCCCACCATCGCGATGATCAACGTCTGGCGGCATGTCGGCTACACCGCCCTGCTCCTCTTCGCCGGCCTCCAGGCGATACCGAACGACATGTACGAGGCGGCCAAGGTCGACGGCGCGAGCGAGTGGCGGATGTTCTGGCGGATCACCATGCCGCTGCTCCGGCCGGTGCTCGCCGTCGTCCTGATCATGACCGTGATCGGTTCGTTCCAGGTCTTCGACACCGTGGCCGTGACCACCGCGGGAGGTCCGGCGAACGCGACCAACGTCCTGCAGTTCTACATCTACGGCTCCGCCTTCGGCCGCTTCCAGTTCGGCTACGCCTCGGCGATGTCTGTCGCCCTGCTGGTCGTGCTGAGCGCGATCACCGTCCTCCAGTACCGGCTCACCCGGGCCGGCCAGACCGATCTCGGCTGACGGAAGGAGTCACCGTGGCTGCCGTGACAACGACGCCGACAACGCCGCCTACGCCAACGACACCAACGACCGGTGTACGGCCGGTCAGGCGCAGGCTCTCCTTCGGGCGGGCCGCGGCCTGGACCGTGATGGGCCTGATCGTCCTCATCACCCTGCTGCCGTTCTACTGGATCCTGCGCACCGCGCTGTCCACCAACGCGGGCCTCAACGCCGACCCCACCAACCCACTGCCGGTCGACCTCACCACCAGCGGCTTCGAGCGTGCCCTCGGCCTGCAGTCGGCCGAGGAGGCGGTCGCGCAGGGCGGCGCGGGCGGCGGGCTCGACTTCTGGCGCTATCTGCTCAACTCGACGATCGTCTCCACGCTGATCACCGGCTGCCAGATCTTCTTCTCCGCGATGGCCGCGTACGCCTTCGCGCGGCTGCGCTGGCGCGGCCGGGACAAGGTGTTCGGTCTGTTCCTGGCCGGGCTGATGGTGCCGACCATCTTCACGCTGCTGCCGAACTTCGTACTCATCAAGCAACTCCACCTGGTGGACACGCTGTTCGGCATCGCGCTCCCCACTCTCTTCATGACTCCGTTCGCGGTCTTCTTCCTGCGGCAGTTCTTCATGAACATCCCCCGGGAGGTCGAGGAGGCGGCGCTGCTCGACGGCGCCGGAAAGATCAAGATCTTCTTCCGGGTGATCCTGCCGATGGCGTCCACGCCGATCATCACGCTGTCCGTGCTGACGTACATCACCTCCTGGAACGACTACTTCTGGCCGCTGATGGTGTCGTACAGCGACAGCTCGCGCGTTCTCACCGTGGCGCTGGCGGTCTTCCGGGCGCAGACCCCGGCGACCGGCGTCGACTGGTCGGGGCTCATGGCGGCGACGCTGATCGCCGCGCTCCCGATGCTGGTGCTCTTCGCCTGCTTCGCCCGACGCATCGTCAGCTCCATCGGCTTCACCGGGATCAAGTGAGGGAACTGTGATGCGACTTCGTACGCTGACCGCGCTGGCCGGAGCGCTGGCGCTGTCCCTGGTGACCGGTTGCGCGAACGGCGACTCCACCGGGTCGTCCTCGAACACGGTGACGTACTGGCTGTGGGACGCCAACCAGCTGCCCGCCTACCAGGCCTGCGCGAAGGGGTTCGAGAAGGAGAACCCCGGACTGAAGGTCAAGATCACCCAGTTGGGCTGGAGCGACTACTGGACCAAGCTCACCGCCGGGTTCATCGCGGGCACCCAGCCCGACGTGTTCACCGACCACATCCAGAAGTTCGGCCAGTTCGCCGATCTGAAGGTGCTGGAGCCGCTCGACGACCTGGGCATCAAGGAGGCCGACTACCAGCCGGGGCTCGCCGCCAACTGGATCGGCCAGGACGGCCACCGCTACGGCGCCCCCAAGGACTGGGACACCGTCGCGCTCTTCTACAACCAGAAGATGGCCAAGGACGCCGGTCTCACCGCCGAGCAGTTGAACGCCCTCTCCTGGAACCCCGAGGACGGCGGCACCTTCGAGAAGGCCATCGCCCACCTCACGATCGACAAGAACGGCAAGCGCGGCGACGAGCCGGGCTTCGACAAGAACAACGTCAAGGTGTACGGGCTGGCAAGCAACGGCGGCGGCATGGGCGACGGCCAGACGCAGTGGAGCCCCTTCACCGCCTCCGCCGGGTGGAGCTACACGGACAAGGCGCGCTGGGGCACGAAGTACCAGTACGACAGCGAGACCTTCCAGTCTGTCGTCAAGTGGTACTTCGGCCTGGCGAAGAAGGGCTACATGGTCCCCTTCACCGACTACAACATCCAGTCCAACCAGGCCAACACGCAGGTCTCCGCGGGCAAGGCCGCCGCCGCCTTCGACGGTGCGTGGATGATCTCCACGTACAAGGGTTTCAAGGGCAGGGACATGAAAGCCGCCTTCACCCCCGTCGGCCCGACCGGCAAGCGCGCCACCATGATGAACGGCCTCGCCGACTCCATCACCAAGGGCTCCGACAACAAGGCGGGCGCCCGCAAGTGGGTGGCGTATCTGGCCTCCGACGCGTGCCAGACCGTCGTCGGCAAGTACGGGATCGTCTTCCCCGCCACTCCGGCGGGCACCGAGGCCGCCGAAGCCGCCTACAAGAAACAGGGCATCGACGTCACGGCCTTCACCGAGCCCGTGGAGAACAAGAAGGACTTCCGGACCTTCTCCTATCCGATCACCAACTACGCGGCGGACGTGACCGCGCTCATGCAGCCCGCGATGGAGGACATCTACGGCAACGGCACGCCGGTGAGCAGCCTCGACGAGGTCAACGACCAGATCAACTTCATTCTCAACCAGTGAATCGACACCGCTTCGACCAGTGAATCCGCACGTGTGGATCAACGAAAGGGCAACCCCCACATGACGTTCTCCCTCGGCATCGTCGGCGCCGGACAGTTCTCCGGCCAGTTCGCCAAGCTGTTCCTCGCCCACCCGGGCGTCGGCGATGTCCACGTCACCGATCTGCTCCCGGAGCGCGCCGAGCAACTGGCGTCCGCCGAAGGGCTGTCGGGCACCTTCCCGTCGTACGAGGCGATGCTGGAGTCCAAGGCGGTGGACGCCGTCGCGATCTTCACCCAGCGCTGGACCCACGGCCCGCTGGTGATCCAGGGCCTGAACGCCGGCAAGCACGTGTACTCGGCGGTGCCGATGGCGATCAGCCGGGAGGAGATAGCGGCGATCATCGACACGGTACGGGCCACCGGACTGACGTACATGATGGGTGAGACCAGCCAGTACAACCCGGCGACCGTGCATGCGCGCAACCAGATCGCCGAGGGCGCGTTCGGACGGCTCTTCTACGCCGAGGGCGACTACGTCCACGACATGGATCTCGGATTCTACGAGGCCTACCAGTACAGCGGCGGCGACAACTGGAAGGCGACCGCCAGCTATCCGCCGCTGCTCTACCCCACGCACTCGGTGGGCGGGGTCCTCGGTGCCTGGCAGACGCATGCGGTGAGCGTGTCCGCGATCGGGGTCAAGGACGATCGCGGAGACGGGGTCTTCGACCAGGACGTCAGCCAGTTCGGCAACGACTTCTCGAACGCCACCGCGCTGTTCGAGGTCGCGGGCGGCGGGTCGTTCCGTACGAACGAGTTCCGGCGGGTGGGCTATCCCTCGCACATCCGGGAGTCGCGTTTCCGGTTCTTCGGGACGGACGCCAGCATGGAGCAACTGGCCACGGTGGCCTTCTGGCAGGACAAGAAGGGGGTCAAGGACATCAGCGAACTCCTTGAGCCCAAGCCCACCATGGCTCCTGACGACCCGTCACTCCAGCACATCGCACCGGATCTGCGGGCCGCCTTCACCTCCGGGTCGGCGCCGGTGCACGACCGGTCGCGGCTGCCCCGGGAGTTCGACAACCTGCACAACGGGCACGAGGGCAGCCATCACTTCCTGGTCGACGACTTCGTGACCGCGGTCAACACGCGCACGCTGCCGTCGGTGAACGCGTGGGTGGCCGCCCGCTACACCCTGCCGGGCATCGTCGCGCACGAGTCCGCGCGGCAGGGTGGGGCGAGGCTGGAGATCCCGGACTTCGGGGACGCGCCCGAGGTGTAGTCCGTGTGCGTGGTCCGGCCGTTCCCCCAGGGGCGGCCGGGCCCCGTCACGTGCCCGGCTTGCGGCCGTACACGTAGACGTCGTCGCCCTTCTTCAGGAGCGACCAGTACTTCTTGGCGTCCGTCTTCGTCATGTTGACGCAGCCGTGCGAGCCGGGCGGGTTCCACATGCTCACGCCGACCGAGTGGAAGGCCTGGCCGCCGTCGAAGAACTGGCTGTAGGGCATCGGCACGTGGTAGATCGACGAGACATGGTCGATGTTCCGCCAGTAGACCTTCTTCAGGCCCGTGCGGGTCTCGTATCCGTTGCGCCCCGTGCGGACCGGCACCGGGCCGTAGACGAGCCTGTTGCCGTCCTGGATCCAGCTGAGCTGGAGCGTCAGGTTCACGCAGGCGATGCGGCCCTTGTTGACCGGGCACTTGCCGTCCTTGTTGGGGTTGTTCCCGACGGCCTTCTGCTTGAGCTTCAGGTCCATCACGCCCCAGGTGACGGAGCCCGCGTAGCCGATGTTCGGGGTGATGCCGTGCTTGGTCTGGAAGGCCTTGATCGCCGTGCAGTCGGCGGCGGACTGCCTGCCGTCGACCGGCCGGCCGAGGAACTTCTCCACCTGCTTCTGATACGGGCCGGTCTGCGTGGTGCAGCTCGCGGCGTGCGCGGGCGCCGCTCCCAGTGCGACGGCCAGCGGTGCCACCAGTCCGGTGATCCCCAGCACGACGGCTCCCCGTCTGCGTATGTCCCCCATGATCAGGCCTTTCCCTTTCGATCCGGTCAATCTCTGCCAGCTAGACCCGCACCGGGGGACATCGGTTGTGGGACCGATCGAGCTGCGACCAAACGGTGACATTCCACGCTCCGGAGTCATACGGAGACGGTCAGTTTCGGCCACCCAGCGCCACCTGCGGTCACACTCGGTTGCCCTTCTCGTACGAGGAGCCACATCCGGTCCGCCTTGTGTCGGGCGCCACATCCGGTGTGGTCGCGCTCCATGGCACCGAGGCCCGCAGGGCGGTCACCAGGTTCTTCCCGGGGCGGCCGGCTCGCCGACTCCCGCGGCATGGTGCGCGTCGCCGCCGCAGCGGTGGTCCAAGTGCCAAACCAATCGGTCAAGTTCGGCCATGGACGGGTGCGGCGGCGGCATGATGTGCGCCATGGACCAAGCCGACGCGATCATCTGGGCGACGGCCCTGGGTATCGGGGGGACCATGGCCGCCGGGGTGACCGGACCGCTACTCCAGGCCAGGGCCTCACGTCGACAGGCCCGCGACCACGAGGCCTTCCAGTTCCGGCACCGTCTGCGTGACGAGCGGCGCGCCGCCTTCGCGACCGTGCTCGACCAGTGTGAGACGTTCCGGCAGAGCATCAATGCCGTCATCGAGGCCCGTGTGGCCTTCGAGTGGCGCAGCGAGGAGGACCATCGGCAGCTGTGGCAGCCGGCCGATGCTGCGCTCGGCGCGCTGCGCAGGGCGGCGACGAACGTCGCCATCACCGGCCCCGCCCCGATGGGCGAACTGGCCGACGCCGTCCACGCGGCGGCCGCCCGGCAGGCGGACGTCTGGCGCATGCGGCTGGATCTCGACGACCGCCTCGTGCAGAACGCCCAGGCGGACAGCGCCTTCGCCGACGCACGCAGACAGTTCATCGCCGCGGCGGAGAAGATACTGGCCCCGCCCACCGACCAGGGCGCCCGGCAGCGGGGGCCGCTGCGGCGTTCACGGTGAGGCCTGTCTGACGAGGGATGTCCTGCGCGTCGGCGGGGGCCTGACGAGTGTGTTTGCGGAGCAGGTCAGCGTCGCCGCGCTCTTGCCGGAGTGCCTGCCGGAAGCCGGTGCTGATGGCCGTGAGGCCGCCGTCGGCCATGGCGTGGTGCCGGTGATCCGGGCGGGGAGGCGGACGAAGCTGCCGCAGCCCTGCCGGGTGTGCAGCCGGCCGGCGAACCGCAGCAGGGCCGGAGCCGTGACGACGGTGCCCACGGCTAGGTTCTGTCGCTTTGGTTAGCGCCGGGTCCAGATGAGGATGCCCGCGAGGTGGAGTGCGGCCTGGTAGGCGATCGCGAGCTTGTCGGTTCGTGTGGCCAGGCCACGCCACTGTTTGAGGCGGTTGATGCACCGCTCGACAGTGTTCCGCTGCTTGTAGGCCTCCGCATCGAAGGCGGGCGGACGGCCGCCGAGTCGGCCTTGCCGCAGGCGGTGACCGACTTGGTCGGAGGGCTGCGGGATGACCGCACGGATGCCCCGACGTCGCAGATGGCTGCGGATGGCGCGGGAGGAATACGCGCGGTCGGCCAGGACAAGGAGCGGCCGGGTCCGTGGCCTGCCCGGACCAGCGCGGGGCACGCGGATGCGGGACATCACCGTCTCGAAGGCGGGTGCATCACCTGCTTGGCCTGCGGTGACGGTGAAGGCGAGGGGCCGTGCGCGGCCGTCTGCGACCAGGTGAACCTTGGTGCTCCGCCCGCCGCGGGAGCGTCCGAGCGCGTGATCGGCGGGCTCGCGGAAGCGGACCGCCCCCTTTTGAGTGCACCGGCAGCATGCTGGTGGGCCCGGACGACCGTGGAGTCCACCAACACCGTCCAGTCGATGTCGTCATCGGCGTCCGCCGCCGCCAGGACGGCAGCGAGGAGCATCTCCCACGTGCCATCGACGGCCCACCTGATCAGCCGCTTGTGAGCGGTCTGGAACGAGCCGAACTCGTCGGGAAGGTCCCGCCAGGGCGAGTTGGTGCGGTACTTCCACGCGATGGCCTCAAGAGTGCGCCGGTGGTCGGCCCACCGCCGCCCGCGGACCGGATCCGCCATCAGCGGCTCGATCCGGTTCCACACCATCAAAGAGACACGCCCTAAGCGGCCTTGGTGACGTCCGGTGCGGTACCGCGCCCCGTAAGGGGCGCCGGGAACTGCGCGACCAGCCCCCACCGGCCCGCGGCTTCATCACCGCGCTTCCAGCGGGGCGCTTAGCTGGCCGGCGCGATCTGAATGCCGGCAGAGCCCAACCGATCGGCTTCGCCCGGCCCTTGGCAGGGTCGAGAAGGCCGGTGCCCCCTCGGTGTCACGGGCCGATGTCCCTACGGTGTGGCGTGAATGTGGGCAGGAACCTTGCGTAAACCTTGCTTGACTGGTCAGCGCGGGTCGGGGCGTGAAGCTCGCGGGGCGGCAGCCCTGTGCGCGGATTGTGCAGAGCGACGGCGGGGGAAGGGCATGACGGAGTTTCTGCTGCTGGGCACGGTCGAGTTACGGGGCACGGATGGCGCGGCCGTGGATACGGGGCCGGCCAAGCAGCGCACGGTGTTGGCGGCGTTGCTGGCGGACGCGGGCCGCTGGGTGGCGGTGGAGACGCTGATCGACCGGGTTTGGGGGCAGGACCTGCCTGCCCAGGTGCGCCCCTCGCTCTACGCGCACATCGCCCGGATCCGCCGGATGCTGGCAACTGTGGCCACACCCCTCGATGCGGGTACGGACGGCGCCGGCGCAGGGCCGCAGCTGCGGCGCGGTCCGGGCGGCTACCTGCTGGACGTGCCGGCCGGCCACATCGATGTGCACCGGTTCCGGCGGCTGGTCGAGCAGGCCCGCGCCGCGAGCGGCACGGATGCCGAGCGGGTGGGGATGCTGCGGGAGGCACTCGGGTTGTGGCGTGGTGAGCCGCTGGCGGGCCTTGCCGGTGCGTGGGCGGAGCGCACCCGGCAGAGCTGGGAGCAGCAGCGGATCGAGGCGGTGCTGGCCTGGGCGGAGGCCGAGTTCCGCGTGGGCCAGCACGAGGGGGTGATCGGTGCGCTGACCGACATCGTGGCTGCGCATCCGCTGGTCGAGCCGCTCGCCGTGGCACTGATGCGTGCGCTGCAGGCGGCCGGGCGCGGTCCGGAGGCCCTGGCCTGCTACGCCGCCCTGCAGAAGCGGCTGGCCCAGGAGCTGGGCACGGACCCGGGCGGGGAGGCGCAGCGGGTGCATCAGGCGATCCTGCGCGGCGAACCCGCCCCGCCCGAGGCCCGCAGCCCGCAGCCGTCCGCCGAGCCGGAGGCCGGTCGGGCGGTGCCGGCGCAGTTGCCGTTGGAGGCGCGGGGGTTCACCGGCCGGCAGGAGGAGCTGGCCCGGCTGGACGGAATCCTGGCCGTGGCGGAGCGGCCGGCCGCAGTGATGGTCTCGGCGGTGTCGGGCACGGCCGGGATGGGCAAGACGGCGCTGGCGGTGCACTGGGCGCACCGGGTGGCCGACCGGTTCCCGGACGGCCAGCTGTATGTGAACCTGCGCGGCTTCGACCCGTCCGGGGCGGTGGTGACGCCCGATCAGGCAGTGCGGGGCTTCCTCGACGCGCTGGGGGTACCGGCCCCGCGCATTCCGGTGGATCTTCAGGCGCGGGTGGGCCTGTATCGCAGCCTGCTGGCCGGGCGGCGGCTACTGGTGGTTTTGGACAATGCCCGCGACGCCGACCAGGTTCGTCCGCTGCTGCCCGGCGCTCCCGGCTGCCTGGCCGTGGTGACCAGCCGCAACCGTCTGACGGGCCTGGTCGCCGCCGAGGGCGCCCACCCCCTGGCCCTGGACCTGCTCTCCCCGGCCGAGGCCCGCGCCCTGCTGGCCCACCGCCTCGGCGAACACCGGGTGGCGGCCGAACCGGACGCCATGCAGGAGATCATCACCCGGTGCGCCCGGCTTCCGCTGGCCCTGGCCATCACCGCCGCCCGCGCCGCCACCCACCCCGTCCTCCCCCTCAGAGCCGTCGCCGAGGAGTTACGCGACAGCCACGGCAGTCTCGACGCCTTCGTCGGGGGCGATCTCACCACCGATGTACGGGCCGTCTTCTCCTGGTCATGCCACGCCCTGTCCGCCCCGGCCGCGCGCCTCTTCCACCTGCTGGGCCTCCACGCCGGGCCCGACATCTCCGCACCCGCCGCAGCCGCCCTCGCTGGGCTCCCGCTCCGTCAGACCCGAGGCCTGCTGGTCGAACTCACCGGTGCCCACTTGCTGACCGAGCACCTAACCGGGCGGTACACCCTGCACGACCTGCTGCGTGTCTACGCCGCCGAGCGCGTCCTCGCCGAGGAGACACCGCAAGAACGGGGCCGCGCCGTCGAGCGGCTCCTCACCTGGTACCTGCACACCACAGACGCCGCCTATCCGTTCTTCACCCCGGACCGCCGGCGGGTTCCCCTCGACCCGTTGCCCGCCTCCTGCCACCCTCTTGCGTTCAGCGCCTACGACCAAGCCCTGGAGTGGTGCGAGAGCGAACGCCCCAACTTCGTCGCCGCGGTGCGCCAGGCCGTCGCCGTCGGCCGACCGGGCATCGCGTGGCAGCTGCCCGCCACGCTGTGGGGGTTCTTCTACCTCCGCAGCCATCTGCAGGACTGGCTCGACACCACCCGGACCGGCCTCGACGCCGCCCGCGCTGCCCACGACCGCGTCGGCGAGGCATGGGGTCTAATGGACATGGCTTGCGCCCTGACGCAGGTGCACCGGTACGAAGAGGCCATCGACCACTTCCGGCAGGTGATGGTCCTCTGCCGGGAACTAGGGGACACAGTCGGCAGGTGCCAGGCCCTATCCAACCTGGGCTACGTCTACCGTCGAATCGGCCGGCCGGACAAGGCCGTCGAGTACGGCCGCCGAGCGCTCGTCGTCAACCGGGGTCTCGACTACGCCTGGCGTGAGGGAACCATCCTGGTCAATCTGGGCGACGCCTACGAGCAGCTCGGGCGGTGCGAAGAGGCCATCGGCTGCCTGAAGGAGGCGCTGACCGTCGTGCGCACCATCGGTGACAGCTGGATTGAAGGCATCGCGCTTGACATCCTCGGCACCGCCCACCACCGGCTCCAGCGCTACGACGACGCGGTCGAGTACTACCACCAGGCGCTCGACACCCAAGCCGACATCGGCAACCAGTGGGGACAGGCCCACACCCTCGGCAACCTCGGCGACGTCCACCTGGCCGCCGGCAAGCCGGACGCGGCCCGCAAGAGCTGGCAGCAGGCACTGGCGATCCTCGAGAAGGTCCGCCACCCGGACGCCGAGGAGATACGGGAAAGACTCCGCCGCCTGGACGAACTCCCGCCCGACGCGCGGCCGGATCCCGCCGCAGACCGGGAAGCGAGCCCTACGACGCCGCCGTGACACCAGGCAACAACAGGTAGTGCTACACGTACGGGTGACGACGATGGTCAAGGTGATCGAGCTGGTCGACTCGGCCATCAGGCACGTCACCCCGGGTGTGGAGCACTGGAACTTGGCCGAACAGTGCGTGAGCTGAGCACTTGTGAGGAAAAGACACGACCGTGAGATGGACCCCTCCGGTTAAGTCGTTGGGAGTCCGACCGAGCGTCGTCTTGATCATTCTGAAGGTGTGCTCCAGATCGAAGCGCCTCAGGAACGCCTGCCAACGCTCGGCGTCGGTGGCGGTCATGCAGGTCCTGGAAGGACCACGGCCACACGGGCAGTGGGTCACCGCCGCCCGGCATCCGCTCGACCTGGAGACGGATCAACGTACCTTCGACGACCGGGAATTCGCCGTCGTGGTTGATCCAGGCAGAGCGGTGGGTGAGGCGTGGGTGGATGCGGTCCCAGGGCCACTGCATGGCACAACCGGGCAGCCGCTATCAACAGCAGATGATCAAGACTGCTCTGCGGGGCCTTGAGGCCGCCGCCCTTGTCGTCCTGCCGCTCGCCGCCGCCCCGCCGGCTCATGCCGCGGAGACCGTGCCGCTCGCCATCGCCGTCGACCGCCTACCCCTGGTCACCGCATCGAGGGAGGGCTACCAGCGCACCTCCTTCAAGCACTGGAACGCCGGAAACAACCCCACGGGCGGCTGCAACATCCGTGCGGAGGTGCTCATCTCAGAAGCCGTCGAAGCGCCGGAGATCGTCCCCGGCTGCTGGTATCCGATCTTTCCCCGTGTGCTCTTCGTGCTCACCGGTGCCTCCCAAACCAGGCTGGGCAATCGGATGAGCGATCTGCAGGGGATGGTTGCTCAACACCCGCTTGCTGCGGCCCTCGCCCACAAAGTCCCGCTCGGAGCCCCCGTACTGAAAGACATCGAGCAACACGGTTCCGCCCAGACGGTTTGGACCCCTCTCGTCGGCGGCAAGCCCCGCCCGCGGACCGACCTGTGAATACTCCGCCCGCCCACGCCTTTGGTCATCGGCTCAGCGCCAGCGTCGGCACCGAGCGGTTCCATACGCTGCGCGGCCTGCGCTGAGGTTCGCGCGTACGACATCGCGTTCGGCGCGCTGCCGGGTGCTCCGCCGCCGCTGGTAGACGGCGCCGGAGCACCCACGGGTGGTTCACCGGTGCGTCACTTACGCACCCAGAGCTCGTAGTCGCTGAATGCACCGCCGCATGTGCACTGGTACTGCTTCCAAGAACCAGCGTTGATTCCGCCGTTGCCGGCCGAGATGCACGTGCTGGCCCAGAAGTATTCGCCGATGTACTTCCAGCCGCGCCCGGCGGGCGGGCACTCGGGGTCGTCGCCCTTCGGGCTGACGTCCTTGGCCAGCGCGGTGCGGACGCCCGACACCGAGCCCGAGTCGGCACTCGACGACGCGGCGACAGTGGAACAGGCCTTGGCTGAGCCTGTGACTTTCCCCTGGGAGTTGTCTCCCGCTGGCGCGGCGGATGCCGAGGTCGTCAGACCGGCGCCGGCTAGTGCCAGGGACGCGAGAGCCACTGTGATGGCCTTGCGTAATGCCATGGTTCCTCCTGCGTGTGATGGGTCCTGAAGCTGTGCCTCAGACGTCGAACGGCGTACCTGCCGAGCTGCCGAGCTGCCGAGCTGCCGAGCTGCCGAGAAGGGTGAGCCGGCAGACACGGTGATCTGCGACATGCGCAAGCCATCAGCTCGCAACTCGACGGCGTCGCCCGGCCCTTGGCGGGGTCAAGAGAGCCGGTGCCCCCTCGGTTCCACGGGGCCGTTGCCCCACGATGGGGGGTGAATGTGGGCAGGAACCTTGCGTAAACCTTGCTTCACTGGCCAGCGCGGGTTGGGTTGTGAAGCTGGCGGACGCTGGCAGCCCAGAACGCCGGCACGAGAGCGTACTCCCGCGACTGTCCAGCACGGTGCAGCCGGGCCAGTACCGTCTCGGCGACGTCCTTGCTGATCCGGTCCGCGGCGTCCAGGGCAAACTCCTCGTCTACGGCCCAGTAGGAGCGCTTGCCCCGGCGTTTGCGCCACAAGCGGTAGGTGGAGGGTGCGGGCGAGTCCCCGCTCCGACAGGAGCCTGGCGCGCCCGCCGGGAGACGGCTTGCGACCACGGCCGCCGCGGCTGCGGGCGCCTGAGAGCTCCGCTCGAAGTCCAGTGCGTCACCTGCGGGTCCGTCGTGGCTGGTCGCGCCCCGCGGCGGAGCCGCAAATGTCGCAGCCCCGCGCCCCTTTGGGACGCTGCCGAACCGCACCGGACTTCGCCGGACCCGCTCAGCCGCGCCCGCCCTCGAGTCGGTCGTCGACGCCGAACCGGCCGTTCGCCCGGTCCGCCTCGCGTAGGGCCGCGCACCGGTCCCGGGGCCCCTCGCTCGTATGCCAGGCGCCGAGCGCGGCGGCGAAGCCCTCCGGATCAGTCCAGTTCCGCTCGATTGGACCACGACTCCCGACGGCCACCCGCCTACGCTGCCGCCCATGCACCCCACCCTTGCCGACGATCTCTCCCGGCTCCCCGAACTCCTGCAGTCCGCGCGCGACTTCGCCGCCCGGGAGGTGTCGGGGCTCGACGTCCGGCCCGTGGCCCACCTGGACAAGGCTCCGGTCGCCGAACCGCTGCCGGCCGGGGGCGCCGGTGCCGAAGGGGCGCTCGCACGGTTCGCGGAGCGATGGGCTCCGGGCTTCTCCGCCTCCGCCGGCCCCCGCTACCTCGGTTTCGTGACCGGCGGCGCGACGCCGGCCGCACTCACCGGCGACTGGCTGACCAGCGCGTACGACCAGAACGCCACAGGCTCGGGCGACTCGACGGCGACCGGTCTGGAGCACGAGACACTGGGCTGGCTGCGGGAGCTGTTCAGGCTGAGCGAGGCGCACAGTGGCGCTTTCGTGACGGGTGCGACCGTCTCGAACACCGTCGGGCTGGCCCTCGCACGGGAGTGGCTGGGCGAGCGGCTGGGAGTCTCTGTGTCCGAGGCGGGTGCGGCCGCGCTCGGCCCGGTCGACGTCCTGTCCGGCAGCCCGCACTCCAGCATTCCCAAGGCCCTGTCCGTCCTCGGCATCGGCCGCGACCGGCTGCGCACGGTCCCGGTGCTGCCAGGCGGCCGTGAGGCCGTCGACGTGACGCGGCTGGCCGAGGCGCTCGAAGTGCTGGACGGGCGCCCGGCCGTCGTCGTGGCCAACGCGGGCACCGTGAACACGGTCGACTTCGACGACCTGCGGGCGATCGCGGAGCTCAAGGAGCGCTACGACTTCTGGCTGCACGTGGACGCCGCCTTCGGCGGTTTCGCCGCGCTGTCCCCGGAGCACGCCCATCTGACCGACGGCCTCGACGCCGCCGACTCGGTCTGCATCGACCTGCACAAGTGGCTCAACGTCCCGTACGACGCGGCCGTGCAGTTCACCCGCCGTCGCGACCTCCAGGTGCGCGTCTTCCACAACGCCTCGCCGTATCTCGGACTGCCCACCGGAGAACCCGACTTCGTGCACCTCACCCCCGAGAACTCGCGCCGCCTGCGGGCTCTCCCCGCCTGGTTCTCGCTCGCCGCGTACGGCCGCGAGGGGCACCGCGAGATCGTCGAGCGGAATGTCCGGCTCGCCCGGCACCTCGGTGACCGGATCCAGGACGTGCCGGGTCTGCGGCTGCTGGCACCGGTCCGGCTGAACGTCGTCTGCTTCACACTCACCGAGGACGCCGGCCAGGAACGGGTGTACGCGCTGGGCCGGGCGATCGCCGAGTCCGGCGAGGCGTTCATGACGCCGACCTTCTACGAGGGGACGCACGCGCTGCGGGCCGCGTTCAGCAACTGGCGTACGTCGGAGGCCGATACGGACCGTGTGATCGGTGCCGTGGAGCGGGCGGTGAGCTCTTTGGGGCGGGTGGCCTGACGGGCAACGGCGGCTGTTGACCGGGGAGTTGGGGCGCGAACGGACCGGCGCAGGGAAGACCTCGAAGGCCCGAACAGCTCTTCCCCCTTGCGTCCCGGTGTGCTTGTCTGGGGGCCGTTTCGGTGGCTGGGGCGGGAGTTGCCGTATGCGCAAGTCGTGGATCACCGGGGTGCTGGTGGGCCTACTGCTGGTCGGGGCGTGCGGTGATCCCGCGTCCGGGCCCGAGGCCGCGCCGCCGCCCACTCCTCCGGCGGCCGGTACGTCACCGTCCTCGACCACGCATCAACGGCCGGCCGCCACACCGGACACCACGGCCGGGACCGAGGCTGCCGAGGCAGAGGCAAAGGCTCCCGGGAAGCGCCCCACCGTCCTCTACCTCGGCGACTCCCTCGCCATGGAGAACCAGAAGGTACTCGGCGGGCTCCTGCGCGACGAGCTGAAAGCGCGCTACACCAGCGCCCCGTACTCGGGCACCACCCTCTGCGACTACCTGGAGGGCACGGCCGAGGACTCGCTCGTCCCGCCGAAGGACAAGGCGGCCGCCCTGGTGCGTACGCTGCGGCCGGACTTCGTGGTGCTGCAGTTCTGGGGCAACGCGTGGGGCTACACCCCCTGCATGGACGGCATCACCTACGACAAGGCGCGGGACAAGTACTTCGCGCGCTACACCGCCGACGCGCGGACGCTGACCGACCAGATCGCGGGTGCGGCGGGCACGGACCGGCCGAGGATCGTGTGGGTGCTCCAGGGCCCGGATCCGATCACTCCCGACCGGGTCCGGCGCGTCAACGCGGTCTACGAGCGGCAGGCGGAGGCTTCCGGGGACCTGCTCGCGGATGCCGGTAAGGCGGTGAGCCCGGCGTCGGCCCGCTACACCTGGACGCAGCACCTGCCGTGCACCGCGTACGAACGCGAGCACCCCCAGTACTGCACCCAGCCGGCCGGCGGCCGCACCGCCCTGCACCGCGACGACGACTACCTGCACTTCTGTCTGGCCCCGACCACCTCGACGCCGAAGCCCTGCCCGGTCCGCTCCCCCGGCATCCTGCGCATCACCCGGGCCATCACCCAGGCGGTCGCCTCGGCGAAGAGCTGACCAAGTCCCCTTGACGCCTCCTCGGCGGCCTCGCTCAAATCGCGCGGCACGGGGCGGAGTCGGACGCGCGGGCGGCCCGGGGTTCGGGTGTAGGTGATCGAGACATGGGCAGAAAGCGCTTGTTCATCAACAATCGGGGTGCTCTTCCTGACCGGGGCGGCGCTGGTCTCGTACTACGGCGTCTGGGGCGTCTCGCCCGGTGACGTCGTCATGCTCAGCGCGTTCCTGACCACGCTCACGAACTCCACGACAACGTTGGCAGGGTTGGCTCCGGTCATCACCAAGGGCCTGGAGTCCGTGCGGTCCGTCGGCGAGGTGCTGCAGGCGCCCGAGCTGGAGGACAACGAGGGCAAGGCACCGCTCGACTCGCTGCGCGGTGCCGTCGAGTTCCAGGGCGTCGGCTATGTGTACGAGGACGCCGGCCGGCCCGCCGTACGGGACTTCAGCCTCTCCGTCGCGCCGGGCGAGACCATCGCGCTCGTCGGTGCCTCGGGCGCGGGGAAGTCCACGGTACTCAGTCTCGTCATCGGGTTCATCCGGCCGACCTCGGGCCGGCTGCTGCTCGACGGGACCGACATGAACACCCTGGATCTGCGCACCTATCGGCGTTTCGTGTCCGTGGTGCCGCAGGAGTCGATCCTGTTCGACGGCACCGTACGGGAGAACGTCGCGTACGGCATGGACGACGCCGACGCCGATGAGGGGACGGTGCGCGCGGCGCTGCGGGACGCCAACGCGCTGGAGTTCGTGGACCGGCTGCCGCATGGGCTCGACACCCTGGTGGGCGAGCACGGGGCACGGCTGTCGGGCGGACAGCGGCAGCGGCTGGCCATCGCGCGGGCCCTCATCCGCAATCCGCGTGTGCTCATCCTCGACGAGGCGACGTCCGCGCTGGACACCCAGTCGGAGGCGCTCGTCCAGCAGGCCCTGGCCCGGCTGGTGCGCGGGCGCACCACCTTCGTGGTGGCGCACCGGCTGTCCACGATCCGGGGTGCGGACCGGATCGTGGTGATGGGGGACGGTGCCGTACGGGAGATCGGGTCGCACGAGGAGCTGATGCGGCGCGGCGGTATGTACACCGCACTGCAGGGCGGCCAGCTCGCCTGACTCGGTGAGGCGGCCGCTCTGCCGGTGGCGGCCACCTCACTCGCCGGCGTAGGCCTTCTCCAAGGCGGCGATGTCGAGCTTGTGCATCTTCATCATCGCTTCCATCGCGCGGCCCGCCTTCTGCTGGTCCGAGTCGCTGATCATGTCGATCAGCCTGGCCGGGACGACCTGCCACGAGAGGCCGAACTTGTCCTTCAGCCAGCCGCAGGGGCCCTCCTCGCCTCCGTCCTCGGTGAGCGTGTTCCAGTAGAAGTCCACCTCGGCCTGGTCCTCACAGCGGATCTCGAAGGAGACGGCCTCGTTGAACTTGAACTGCGGGCCGCCGTTCAGGGCGACGAACTTCTGGCCGTTGGCCTCGAAGTCGACGGTCAGTACGGAACCGGGCTCGCCGGGCCCTGCCTCGGTGTGGCGGAGGATCTTGCCGATGCGGGAGTTCTTGAAGACCGAGACGTAGAAGTTGGCGGCCTCCTCGGCCTGGCCGTCGAACCAGAGACACGTGGTGAATCCGTCGGTGGTCATGGGCACCTCCTGGAGCGGGAACGTTGTCGCCTGTGTAGACGGATCCTCGTGCGGAAACTCATCGGTGGCCCGGACACCAACGCGGGCCTTTCGTTCCGCAGCTCTACGTATGCCGTTTGACCTCGTAGATCGTCTCGGAGACGGGCGCGGGGTGGGGCGTGTCGTGCCACCCGATCTCCTCCGCCCGCTTGACGATGGCCTGACGCGCGGCCATGGCCGCGGCCTCGTCCTCGAAGAAGGCGACGGACAGGCCATTGCCCGTGTCGGGGTCGACGAGGTGATAGGCGGCGTGGACGCCGGGGACGCCGGCCGCCGCTTCCAGCACCCAGTCCCGGTCGTCGTCCGGCATCGGTTCCCACACGGCCACGCGTGCGATCATCGCTTCCTCCGTGGTGTCGTTCTGCTCCGGTCTCGCCCGGTCACCGGCCCACGATGCCAGGCCGGCCGGTACGCCGCGCGCGGCTCGCGGGCGTCGGTGCGGCCGGGGCTCACGGGAGGGAAGTGGCTTGTCCTGACCGTTGACGCCTGGTGGTTCCAGCGGGAGCGTGATGAGTCCTGACGCTTTTTGTCGGTCTCTGATTCAGACACGTTCGTCGGTCTCTGGTTTCTCTCGGACTCTGAGGAGACGGTCATGCGTGGTGTGCCGTTACGAGGCGGGGCGTACGGGCGGCGGAGATTCCTCGGCGGAGCAGCCGCGATGGCCGGGGCGGCGACTCTGGCCGGACGGGCGACTCCGGCCGTGGCGCGAGCCGCCGCCTGGGAGGACGTGATCAACGGGTCCTTCGCAAGCTACGGCGCCTTCGAGGCCGAGTGGAACTACCTCTACCCGTGGGGCTCGGACCACAACGGCAGTGCCCGGATGTACGGCAGCGCGAGCGACCACAACCACATCTATCTGGGCTCCGGCGTCCTCACCCTCAAGGCGTCCCGCATCTCCTGGGACGAGGGGACGAGCAGTTCCCCTCCGCATCTGCCGATCCGCTACCACTCGGGCGCGGTGCACGCGAAGAACCAGATCGTGGTGACCAGCCAGTTCCCCGAGTACGAGGTCAAGGGAGAGTTCCAGGCGCCGAGCGCGGCCGGCACCTGGCCCGCGTTCTGGCTGACCGGTGTCAACAGCTGGCCACCGAAGAGCGACATCCTGGAGTTCAAGGGGGAACTCCAACAACTGGTTCAACACCTTCCGTACATCCTCGGACGTGTCGACGACCATCGTCGGCGTCCCGTCACCGGGCAGCTGGCACACGTACCGCGCCTGGATCACCAAGGTGAACGGCACCGACGTGGACATCCACTACTACCTCGACGGCACCTGGAAGGCCGTCCACCGCGGCGCCGGTTTCGTCGGCAAGCCGCTCTGGCTGATCGTCAACCTCCAGATGGAGGGCTCCTCGGGCAACTCCGGCCCTGGCGGGGACACGTACTACCGTGCAAGGAACGTGTACGTGGGCCGCAACCGCGTCCAATGACGAACCGCATTGCCGGCCGTTGACGGCCTGAGCCGCCGGTGACCACGGCTTTTATTCACGCGACCGGGTCCCCGCACGGAACTAGCATGGCCCGCCATGACCTCCCCGGACGACGACACGATCCAGCCCTTCCGCATCGACATCCCCCAGGCCGACCTCGACGATCTGCACACACGCCTCGACCGGACGCGATGGCCGGACGAACTGCCGGGTGTGGGCTGGGCGTACGGAGTTCCGCGCGACTATCTGCGGGAGCTCGTACGGTACTGGCGGCACGCGTACGACTGGCGTGCGGCGGAGGCCCGGCTCAACGAGTGGCCTCAGTTCACGACGACGATCGACGGGGCGAACGTCCACTTCGCGCACATCCGCTCGCCGGAACCGGACGCGACTCCGCTGATCATCACGCACGGCTGGCCGGGCTCGATCGTCGAATTCCTCGATGTCGTGGGGCCGTTGACCGATCCGCGCGCCCACGGCGGTGATCCGGCCGACGCGTTCCATGTGGTGGTGCCGAGCATTCCGGGCTTCGGCTTCTCCGGACCCACCCGGGACACGGGCTGGGAACTCGGCCGGGTCGCCGCAGCGTTCGCCGAGCTGATGGACCGGCTCGGCTACGGGCGCTTCGGCGCGCAAGGCGGCGACTGGGGCGCGGCGATCTCTCGCGAGCTGGGCCGCGCCCACACCGACCGGATCATCGGCGTCCACCTGAACCTGCTGCCGGGTGCCCAAGCGACCGCCGAACCGGGGGTCGAGGAGCTGGCCGCGCTCAGCCCGCGGGAGCGTGAACGCGCGCTCGCCTCCTGGGAACGCACCCAGGAGTGGACCCGTGAGCGGCAGGGCTACGGCGTCCTCCAGTCGACCCGGCCGCAGACTCTCGCCTATGGGCTCACCGACTCGCCCGTCGGCCAACTCGCCTGGATCGCCGAGAAGTTCAAGGAGTGGACCGACTCGGACGAGCACCCCGAGGACGCCGTCGGCCGGGACCAGCTGCTCACGAACGTGATGCTGTACTGGCTGACCGGGACGGCCGGTTCGTCCGCGCGGATCTACTACGAGCGGGCGCACGCGGACGGTTGGGGCGCACCCGTGCAGCCGTCGACCGCACCGACCGCGCTCGCCGTCTTCCCCAGGGAGAACTTCATCCCGCTGCGGCACGTCGCGGATCGTACGGAGGTCATCGTGCGCTGGACGGAGTTCGACCGGGGCGGGCACTTCGCGGCGATGGAGGAGCCGGATCTGCTCGTCGGGGATGTACGGGCGTTCTTCCGGGACCTTCGGGGATCTCAAGGGGAGCAGAGCGGCCAGAGCGGCGGTGCCGCATGACGCCTTCGCTGCGTGGCATCTTCGACGAGGACGCCGAGTTGTACGACCGGGCGCGGCCCGTCTATCCGCCCGCCCTGGTCGAGGCACTGGCCGCACGCGTAGGGCTGGGCCCGGACAGCCGAGTTCTCGAAGTCGGCCCCGGGACCGGCCAACTGACCGTGCCCCTCGCCGGGTTGGGCTGTCACATCACCGCTGTGGAGCTGGGGCCGTCGATGGCCGCGGTGGCCCGGCGCAATCTGCGGGCCTTCCCGCAGGTGCACGTCGAGGTGGCCGACTTCGAGCAATGGCCCCTGCCCCGCGAGCCCTTCGACCTGATGGTGTCGGCGACGGCGTTCCACTGGCTCGACCCCGCGGTACGGCTCGCCAGGGCGGCGGACGCGCTCCGGCCGGACGGGACGCTCGCCCTCGTCACCACGCACCACGTGGCCGGCGGCAGCATCGACTTCTTCATCGACGTCCAGGAGTGCTACGAGCGCTGGGATCCGGCCACTCCGCCCGGGCTGCGACAGTCGAGTGAGTCCGAAGTGGCCACGGACACAAGGGAGTTCGAGGAGTTCGGCCGGGTCGAGTCACTGCGCTTCGCACAGGAGATCACCTACACCACCCAGGGGTACATCGACCTGCTGCTGACGTACTCGAACCACCGCGCGCTGGAACCGCCCGCACGCCGGGGACTGCTGGACGGTATCCGACAGCTGATCGACACCCGCCACGGCGGCAGCATCACGAAGCGGTACCTGCATGAGCTGATCCTGGTCGGGCGTGGCGAGGGCTACTGACCGACCCGTCCGTCGATGCGCTCCCGGAGGAAGTCCGCGTGGCCGTTGTGCCGCGCGTACTCCTCGATCATGTGCACCAGCACTTCGCGGAGCTCGATCGGCTCGCCGTCGTCGGTGCCGGTGACGCCGAGGTCGGGCGCCTGCTCCACGAACCGTTCAGCGAACGCGACTTCGGTACGCCAGGTGTCCCAGGCCTGCGCGACGACCTTAGGGTCGGGCACCGCGCCGTTGAAGTCGCCGTTCGGGTCCTC
Source organism: Streptomyces albicerus (assembly GCF_008905045.1). Lineage (GTDB taxonomy): Bacteria > Actinomycetota > Actinomycetes > Streptomycetales > Streptomycetaceae > Streptomyces > Streptomyces albicerus. Next base: position 18,113 of record NZ_VWMY01000061.1, on the reverse strand, counting down.
CGGGGTGCGGTAGTGGCGTGTGATGTCCTCACCGGCCATGACCCGCCGGAACCAGACCTGCTCCACCCCCGCGAGGTGGCGCACCAGCCCCAGCAACGACAGATTCGACGGCTCGACCGAACGCCGCGCCATCCCCTCGGCATCGAGCCCGGCGCACTTCATCTCGAACGTCAGCCGCTGGTCCCGCAGATACCCGAGGATCGTGGCCCGTTCCCCAACGAACCCCCCTTCGCTCCGCGGATCCTCATCGGGATCGAGGAACATGTCCCACCACCCGAAACTCCGCTCGGGCTGCGCTTGCTTCGCCGGCTCCGGTTCAAAGGTGTCCGCCATATGGGTGAGCATCCGACGTGTGCAGGAGATCCGCCACCGAGTTTCCGCTCACTGGTAGCTGGCGGCCGCGCTCGTCGTCGTGTCGGACGACGTGTAGGCGGGCGGCAACTCGGAGGAGGCCTCGGGAGCGGGTTCTGTCGTCGGGGGTTCGGAGGACGGGGACTCCGGTTGGGGTGCCGGTGACGAAGGGGTGGACGGCGTGGACGGGCAGAGGCTCGCCGAGCCGTCGGGCGTCGGTGAGGACACGCACGGAGACGGGGAACTCGGCGAGGGCGGCAGGGAACTCACCGACGGGGAGGGCTGCTTGGCCGGCGGAGCCGTCTTCTGGTCCTTGCCGCCCGTGTCGCCCTTGTGGCGTTTGATCCAGTCGCCGTTGTCCGGGTCGTAGATCACGAAGATGTTGATGACCTGGGGCGCGGGCGCGACGACCACGACGTTCGAGGACCGGTACGACGGCCAGGAGTCGCCGGTCCTCTTCGGTGTGCTCTTCAGCGCGACCGGAGGCAGCAGCGGATTGCCGCAGGCGCAGCGCACCCGGGGCACACCGCGGTCGTCGACGAGGACCGCGGTGCCGGACTGGAGGACCGCCTGGTAGCTGGTGGGCTTGCCGTCACGGTAGCCGTGGTTGGTGACGCGGGTGTCCATCCGCAGCTGTACGGGGGTGAGCGAGCGCAGGTATGCGGGGACGCCGGAGGGCTGCAGGCCCAGGACGGAGGCGAACGCCTGGTTCTTGGCCGGAGCCTGCTGGAGCGCGGAGATCTGTTTCTCCACGTCGCAGCTGGCCACCTTGCGTGTACCGCCGTAGAGGCCGGGTGCCGAACCGTCCACGCCCCGCGTCACGTTGGCGGATTCCGGGGTGTCCGTCGGCGAAGGTGTCACGGGTGCGGTGGAGCTCTCCTTGGCCGTCGACTCGGTGAACGGGTCTGGACCCGACTTGCCCGCGGCCTGGAGGAAGACCTCGCCACCCGAGCCCGACGTGCCGTCGGAACGGGTGAAGACGACAACCAGGGTCACGGCGGCCACGACCGCGGCGGCGATGACGGCGACGCGCGGCGCCGACTTCCACCAGGCCCGGTCGGGGCCCTTGCCGGAGCCCTCACCTGGCTCGCCGGGACCGAGCGGGCCACTCGGACCGCCCGGGCCACCGCCGGATGGGGGACCTGAAGGACCGCCACCCGAGTCGCCACCCGACGGGCCCAACGGAGCGCGCTCGCCCGGAGGGGGCGTGGGACCCGGCTGTGTCGGCCCCGACAAGGGGCCGGAAGGCGGTCCTGTGGGGCGGCCGGAGGACGGCGGTTCGACGCTCACGAGCTCTTCTTCCCGGCGTAGGGATCCCGCGGCACTTCACGCACTTTGTGCCACTTTCTTCCACAACGAGCCCATTGTGTGCTCCGGTCCCGTACCGGCCGCAAGCCGACGCGGTCGGCCCTCTCGGCGGGCGCGCAGCCGAAGGCCTGCTTAGCGTGGCAGGGTGAGCCTCCAGACAGCCCCCGACCAGGTAACAGTGGCCCGCCACGGCTGGGTGCAGGCGCTGGCGACGGTCCTGGCCGGGCTGATCGCCATGGTCGTGGTCGCCGCCCTCGGGCTGTGGGCGGCCGGGGCCGCCGATCTGCCGGACGGCGCCTTCCCGCGTGTCGTGGCGGCCACCGTCGTGGTGGCGGTCGGCGGCTCGGTGGAGTTCGCCGGGAACGCCGGGGCGATCGCCGAGACCCGGGCGGGACTGACGGTCATCCCCCTGTCGGTGACACTGACCGGCGTCCTGGTCGTCGCCGCCGGTTTCCTCCGGCCGCTGCGCCACCGAGCCGTCGCCGGGGCCCCCGAACTGGCGAGCTGGGCCGCCAGGATCGCCTTCCTGTGGCTCCTCGCGCTGACCGCCGTCGCGCTGTCGGCCCGCCAGACCTTCGCGATCTCGCTCGGCGAGGGCACGCTCTCCGACATCGGCGAGCTGTTCGGCGCGTCGTCGCCCCGGGTCGGCTTCAAGGCCGATGTGCCGGTGACGCTGTCCTACGGCCTCCTGTGGCTGGCAGCCGTCCTCGTCCTGGCGCTGCTCGTCTCGCCCAGGGCCCCGCTGCCGCCCCGGCTGCTGCGTTTCCAGGAGTCGGTACGGCCCGCCGCGTACGCCATGGTCGTGCTGCTGCTCGCGTACGTCGCCCTGGGTGTGGTCATCGCCCTGGTGGTGGCGGCGACGCGCGGTCATGCGGCAGAGACGCTCGCCGTGATCCTCCTCGGGCTGCCGAACCTCGTCTGGCTCGCCTTCACGATCGGTCTGGGCGGGTCCTGGGAAGGCCGCGTCGAGGGGCCGTTCGGGCTGCCGATGCCGCACGTGCTGGACATCGTGCTGCGTACGCCGGACATCTCGACCCTCAACCTGCGGACGCTGTCCGAGCAGGACGGCAAAGTGTGGTGGCTCGTCGTCGTCAACGCGGTACTGCTGCTCGGGGTCGCTTTCCTGATGGTCTCGCGTTCCCCGGCCCGGATGCGGGCCTGGCAGCACGCCCTGCACATGGCGGTCGCGCTCGTTCTCACCGTGCTCACGGTCTGCCTCATCGGCCGTATCGACGCGCACTACGGCTTGTCGCTGCTCGGCATCGGAGACGTCGGAAGCGGGCTGTCCGGCGACCTCTTCCTGCGCCCCCGGCTGTGGGGCACCCTCGGTTTCGCCGTGCTCTGGGGGCTGGTCACCGGCTTCGCGGGCGCGCTGCTCGCCTCACGGATGCACCGGCACGGCGAGGTGGAGAATCCGAAGGTCTGAGTTCCCGCGCCCCTAAGGGGCGCGGGGAACGCGACCAGCCCACCACAACCCGCGCTTACCCACCGGCCCCAGGCGAAGCCTCACCGAGATCAACGAGGAAACACCGGCCGCGCCCAGCCCGGCGGTTCGGGCGGCGGCCCCACCCGCTCGGGCGCCCCCACGACGCGGAGATCCACCTGAGTGGGCGCGTGCCCCGCCGCCGCGGCCCCGGTCGCGGCGGAGCGCAACGCGGCCACGAAGGCGAGGCAGGAGTCGTACCGGTCGTCGGGGCTCTTGGCGAGGGCCTTCACCATGACTCCGTCGACGAGGGCGGCGAGGTCGGGGCGCTGCTCGGTCAGCGGGGGCGGCTGGTCGTACTGGTGGGCCCACAACAGGGCCATGTCGTCGTCCCGTTGGAACGGCGGCCGGCCGGCCAGTGTCTCGTGGACGACGCAGGCGAGGCTGTACACGTCGCAGCGTCCGTCGACCGGGCGCCCGGAGATCTGCTCGGGCGCCACGTAGTCGAGTGTGCCGACGAACTGGCCGACCGTGGTGAACCCGGTCAGGGACAGCGACTTCTTCGTGAGACCGAAGTCGGTGAGGTAGACGTGCTCGGGGTGGTCGCTGTCCGTGCCTGCCGCGACCAGGATGTTGCCAGGTTTGACGTCCCGGTGGACCAGGCCGTGGTCGTGGGCGGCGTCGAGCGCGGACGCCACCTGGCCGGCGATGCGGGTGGCCACCGCGATGGCCAACGGCCCCTCACGGTCGAGGAGATGACGCAGGTCGCGGCCTGCGACGTACCGCATGGCAATGTAGAGGACGCCGTCGGTCTCGCCCGCCTCGAAGACCGGCACGATGTGCGGGTGATCGATCGCGGCGGCCACCCGCGACTCGTGCGTGAAGCGTTTGCGGAAGGTGTCGTTGCGGGCCAGTTCCGGTGCGAGCAACTTCAGGGCGACCGTGCGGTCGAGCCGCAGATCCTTGGCGCGGTAGACGACGGCCATGCCGCCCCGGCCGATCTCGCGCTCGATCCGGTAGCCCGCGATCTGCTTGCCGATCAGGTCGGAGGGCCGACCCGAGTACAGGCTCGTGTCGTGCGGCATCAGCCGTCACCGTCGCCCGTGACGAGCCGGGTGGGGGCGTGGTCCGCGTCCCCCGCGTTCCTGGGCGGTCCCGAATTTCCCACCACCTGCGTGGGCTCCGGCCCGATGTCCCGCACGACCTGTGTCGGCTCGGGGTCGCCGGAGGCAGGCGACTCGGGACGACCGGCGGCGGGCCGCTCCGGACCGGCCTCGGCGGGCGGTTCCGGTGTCGCATAGGTACTCAGCCGTGTGCCGTCGCAGTACACCCACCGCTCGTGCTCGGCCTCGTACAGCCACACGGCCTCCCCGTCGACGACGATCCCGACCCGCAGCCCCTGCGTACGGCCGTGGAAGGACTCCCCGTCCAGGTGTCCGGCCGCGAACTCCTCGACCGTCTGCCGGTAGCGGCCCACCGTCTCCTCGACGCGGGCGAGCAGCGGGCGCGGGTCCGCGGTGCGGGCGAGGGGCTGTCCGGCGGCCGGCGGGTCCTGCGGTACGGCGACCAGCAGGCGGCCGTCGACCCACGCGGACCAGCCGTTGGCGCAGACGACGTGTCCCCAGTCACCGCGCCGCTCGACGAGACGGACCGGCAGGAGGGCGTCGAGCGGCACGGTGGGCCTGGTGGGATCCGGGGCCTCCCAGGCCGGCATGCCGTCCCCGGGGACGACGTGCGTGGGGCGGAAGTCGGGGATTGTCGTCATCGCGCCTGCTTCCTGTTTCCTACTTCCGCATGACTTCCGGTTCGTGCCGCCTCAGCAGCCGGGCGACCGCGTATCCGAAGACGGTCGCGAGGACGACGAGCATGCCCATGTTGAGCAGCCACACGCCCACCGAGTGCTTGAACAGCGGGTCGGCGGTGAGGTCGCCCGGCACGAGCCGGGCCAGCCCGATGGTGCCCGCCATCGCGCCGAGCGCCCAGCGCGACGGCACCAGCCACGACAGCTGCTCGATGCCGGGGACGCCGTCGAGCTTCAGCAGCGCGCCGCAGAACACGACCTGGACGATGGCGAGGAGCACGAGCAGCGGCATCGTGACCTCCTCCTTGCGCACCAGCGCGGAGACGAGGAGGCCGAGCATCATCGCGGTGAAGGCGAGCAGCGCGACGGCGACCGTGATCTCGACGAGCGGCGCCATGACCACGCCCTCGCCGCCGGGCGCGTTCAGGTCGACGCCGAGCAGCGCCACCAGGGTCAGGACGACGGCCTGGAGGACGGTGATCGCGCCGAGGACGACGACCTTGGACATCAGGTACGCCGATCTGGACAGGCCGACGGCCCGTTCGCGCTGGTAGATCACGCGTTCCTTGACCAGTTCCCGCACGGCGTTGGCCGCGCCCGTCAGAACTCCGCCGACGCAGAGGATGAGCAGCGCGTTCATCGCCGTCTCCTGCGTCAGCTTGCTTCCGGCCAGTGCCCTGGCCATGGCTCCCATCACGAACGGCAGGGCGATCATGATGGCGAGGAACGTCCGGTCGGCGCTGAGCGCGGCCGCGTACCGGCGCACCAGCGTGCCCAGCTGGGAGCCCCAGCTCTGGGCCTTGGGCGGCCGGGGAACGGTGCCGGGGGCCGGGACGGCCTGAGCGAGGTGCGGCTGGGCGGTGGAGTTGACGATGTACTGCCGGTGCTGGAGCGACTCGCGGTACTCGCCGGCCCAGTCCCGGTCGTGGTCCCGCTCGAAGGCCTCGAACGCCTCGGGCCACTGCTCGTAGCCGAAGAAGTCGAGGGTCTCGTCGGGCGGCCCGTAGTAGGCGACCTTGCCGCCGGGTGCGAGCACGAGCAGCCGGTCGCAGACGTCGAGGCTGAGCACACTGTGCGTGACCACGATGACGGTACGGCCGTCGTCGGCCAGCCCGCGCAGCATGTGCATCACCGAGCGGTCCATGCCGGGGTCGAGGCCGGAGGTCGGCTCGTCGAGGAAGAGCAGCGAGGGCTTGGTGAGCAGTTCGAGGGCCACGCTGACGCGCTTGCGCTGGCCGCCGGAGAGGCTGTGGATGGGCTGCCCGGCGCGCTGCTCCAGGCCGAGCTCGCGCAGGACCTCGTCGACCCTGGCCCGGCGCTCGGCCTTCGCGGTGTCCTGCGGGAAGCGCAGCTCGGCGGCGTAGGCGAGGGCCCGTCGCACGGTCAGCTGGGCGTGCAGGATGTCGTCCTGCGGTACCAGGCCGATGCGCTGGCGGAGCTCGGCGTAGTCCCGGTACAGGTCGCGGCCGTCGTACAGGACCGTGCCACGGTCGGCGGGGCGCTGCCCGGTCAGGGCGTTCAGCAGCGTGGACTTTCCGGCGCCACTGGGACCCACGACGGCGAGCAGGCACTTCTCGCCGACGGGGAAGGAGACCCGGTCGAGGAGCGTTTTGCGGCCCCGGTCGACGGCGACCGACAGGTCCTGTACGTCGAGCGAGACCTCGCCGGTGTCGACGTACTCCTGCAGCTGGTCGCCGACCAGGCAGAACGCCGAGTGGCCGATCCCGACGATGTCGCCCTCGGCGATCCCGGCGCGGGTGACGGGCTGCCCGTTGAGGAATGTGCCGTTGTGACTGCCCAGGTCGACGATCTCGTACGTCCCGTCCGCAAGCGCGCGAAGCTCTGCGTGCCGCCTGGAGACGACCAGGTCGTCGATGACCAGGTCGTTGTCGCCGCCGCGGCCGATGCGGACGGTGCGGGCGGGCAGCGGACGGACGGTCGTGGGCTGCCGGAAGGTGCCGGTCGCGGCGGGCATCGAGACGGCGGAGGGACGCTCGGGCGTGGGCGGTGGCCGGCCGACGAGCACGGCGCACGGCCCGTCGGAAGGGTTGCCGAAGCGGATGACGCTGCCAGGGCCGACGTCCCACTCGTGGACGCGGCGGCCGTCGGCGTACGTGCCGTTGGTGCTGTTCTCGTCCTCGATCGTCCAGTGGTCGGCGTCGGGCCGCAGGACCGCGTGGTGCCAGGAGACCCGGGCGTCGTCGAGAACGATGTCGCTGAGCGGGTCGCGGCCGAGGTGATAGGCGTGGTTCGGGGTCATCACCGTGGAGCCCGTCTCGGTTTCGAGGACGAGTTCGGGCGCCGCAGACCGCTCTCCCATGCCTGAATTCTAGCTATTCGTTCACATCTGCGCCCACTGCGCACGGTCGATCTGCGCCCACTGCGCACGGTCGGCGGGAGCCGCGCCCGAGCGGCCCCGCCGGGACTCCGCCGGGATCAGGCGGCCGGGACGGACAGGAACGGAAGCGTGCGCTGCATCCGCAGGGCGTCGACCGACTCCGCGAGCAGCTCGTATTCGGTGGTGTCGTCGCTCATGGCGATGCGGATGAGATGCCCGGCGGCCAACTCCTCGGCGGCCAGCTCCTGTTGAGTGATGTCACCGCACCATGCGCGCAGCACACCGGGAACGTCCGGGGCCGTGTTCGCGACGGGTGCCATCGAGTTCGGCGGGAAGTACGGGGCATCGGGGTTCGGATCGAGGCGCTCGGCTATCCATGACGCCCGGTCCCGTAACCACCACATCGCCAGCGCCAAGGTGGGCGCTCGGTATGTACCGAGCGGTACGCCGACCCACATACCTCCGCACACTCCATACGCGGTGACATGGCAAAGGAATTCGTCGTGCACGATCGCTCCCCCATTGCATCCGCTTGCTGCCGGTCCGGCCTCTCTTTCCTGCGGCTCGCTTGCTGTGCACGATGGCGCTGTTCTACAGATGGTTCGCCTGGCGGTTTCCCAGTCGGTTTCCTGGTCGGTTCTCGGGGCGTTTTCCGGGCGGCGCTCCGGATGGTGAATGGCCCCAGCATTCAAGTATCACCACTCCTGACACACTGTCACCATGCCTTTCCGGCCAGTCTCCTGGCATATTCACGGCGTCGATTGGCCGAAACGGCACGGGCCGCGCGGGCCCCGGTCCCACGAGCACTCCATCCAAGGGGTACGGGCTCATTACCCGAGGGGTAATCGACGGGCCGGGCGGCGGCGGGCATGGTTGCGGTACCGGATCCCGAGAACGTTCGATCCGGGCCCTGACCAGCACGTACGACGTCGATGGAGGCTGATCGCCCATGTCCGCGAACGAGGACCGTCAGGACCGATACGAGAGTGCCGTCGCCCGTTACTTCGAGGCCTGGAACGCGGGCGAGGACGAGGCCCTCGCGAAGGCCGTGGCCGCCGCCTGGACCGTGGACGGCAGCTACACCGACCCGCTCGCCGACGTCCGCGGACACGACGGCATCGCGGCCGTGATCGCCGCGGCCCATGAGCAGTTCCCCGGCTTCGCCTTCCGGCTGACCGGCGCCGTGGACGGGCACCACGACATCGCGCGCTTCGGCTGGGAGCTGGTCAGCACCGCGGACGGGTCGGCACCGGTCGCCGGGTTCGACGTGATCTCCCTGGACGCCGACGGGCGGATACGGAGCGTGCACGGATTCCTGGACCGGGTGCCCACCGGGGCGTGACACGGCGTCCGCGATGAGTTTTGCCGCGCCCGATGGTCTCGTATGTGAGAAAGCACCAGTGTGAGACCGCCGGGAAAGCAGGGGAAATCATGAACACGGACACCGAACTGGATCAGCAATTCACTGCCGTACTTCAGAAGAGCCCCGAAAAGGGCGGCTGGACATATCTCATCTGGCCCGAGTCCGTCGGGTTCTTCGGCACCCGGGGTCTGGTCAAGGTCCGCGGGACGATCGACGGCCATCCCTTCCGGAGCTCGTTCATGGCCCTCGGCGACGGCACCCACAAGCTTCCCGTCAAGGCCGACGTACGCAAGGCGATCGGCAAGGAGGCCGGGGACACCGTGACCGTACGTCTGCAGGAGCGCATCACGGACTGAACCGCTCCCTTTCTTGTGGGCGTCTTGTGGGGGTGGTTCTCGTGG